>NZ_JADNRA010000025.1:0-113685 GCF_015709525.1 Methylocystis sp. L43
ATCAGCTCAAGCGGAATCTCGGTCCAAAGGATCGACATCCAATATGTCTGAAACTCCGGAGCGAACGAATCAAGGCCGGCGCGCCAGCCAAAAACCTGCTCGTAAATCCGGACGACCAGATAGAACCCGTTCAGAACGGCCAAGCCGATCCACATGCCCTTCAGGTCTACTACAGCTTCCGTGCCAGCAGCAGCGCGGGCTGCTGTGTCAGTCGTTGAGCTCATACCCTTCTCCTCCAATGTGCTCCCAGGGAATTGCGCGTGACCGGTATCGCTCCGCCTCCCACAACGGAGCCGCTTCGTCCTCGTTTCGTAAAGCAAAGCGAAAGCGCGTCTTCTTCTAAAAACACGCAAAACCGCCCTTGTTGCCGCAGCCTTCCCGAAAATCCCGGAAAATCCCCCGCCTGCGCGAGCAATCCCCAAAACCCCAGAACCCGGCTGCTTGTTGTTATCGGACGAAAACCGACGTCGCCGCCTAAGCCAAAATCCCCAGTCCGCCCCTTGAAAGAGCAGACCGCAGACCCAGCTCAGCGTGCCGCAACATTCCAATAACCCCCGATAATCACAATACCCATTAGTATAGAGCAAAACAATCTATCGAATAGCTAATGCAACCCTAGTGGGTAGTGTCACAACTGGCTATAAGGGCTGGGTAGGACTACGGAGGCGCTTGCACGGGTATAGAGTAAAGTTAATACTATCAGTTAGTTATGTTACGTGGTGCCATCGGCAGCAATTTTTTGGCGTAACCGTGGCTGTTTAGGCGGTCGCCTCGCCAGTTGGACAGAGCCTCTTGCAGAAATCGAGCGGAACTCACGGCGCGACTAGGGCGTTGCGCAGATCCGTCGCCCGCGCGTCGCGCTCGGAAAGCGGCGCAACGCCGAAACGGAACTCGATTGTGCGCAGCACCGAGAGCGTGTCGTATACCGTCTTGTCGACGAAGCCCTTCTTGGCGAAGGGAGAGATGATCAGCGTCGGCACGCGGACGCCGGGACCGTAGTCGTCTCTTTTGGGCGGCGCGACGTGATCCCAGAAGCCGCCGTTTTCATCCGCCGTGACGATGATCAGCATGTCGGCCCAATTCGGGCTCTTGCGCAGCCTTGCGACGACGTCCGCGACATGGGCGTCGCCGGCGGCGAGATCGGAATAGTCGGGGTGGCCGTTGAACACGCCGAGAGGCTTGTAAAAGCTCACCTGCGGCAGATCGCCTCCGTCAATCGCTTTGTAGAATTCATCGGCGTCCTTGAGGTTGTTGCGGCCGTTCTGGCCCGGCGCGTAATTGGCGAAATAGGCGAACGGCTGATGGTGAGTCTGAAAAAAGTCGGGCTTGCCTTCGCCATAAGGCTTGAGCCGACCCTCGACGACGTCGCGCCAGCCGCCCGCGTACCAGGCCCAAGTGACGCCTTTCTCGGTCATGCGATCGCCGATCGTCGGCAAATGCGACGGCGGAAGCCGCTCCTGCGCTTCCGTCTTGTCATGCTTTGACACCGGATTTCCCGGCTGCAGCGTGCCGATCGCCTCCAGCTTCTTGGTCAGCGGCGCGAGGTTCATATGGCGCGGCGGGCCGTCAAGCACGCTTCGCGGCGAGTCGGGCTGTCGAGCGCGAATGACGAGCGCCGCCCCCTTGGCGTCCTTGATGGCGTCGAGCTTCGGATCAAATTTCTTTTTCGTTGATTCGACCGGATTGTCGAAGGCCGGCGCGCAACCGCAGATCAGGAAGAAATGGTTGAGCATCGAGCCGCCGAACGCCGCGTGGAAAAAATGGTCGGCGAGGGTGAATTCCTTGGCCAGGGCCCATTGCTTGAGCTCTGAACCGTCGTAATAGCCCATGACCAGCGCGCCGGCGTTTGACGCCTCGACGAAGCGGTCCATTTTTCCGCCGTCGATCTGCTCCTGCTCGAGATAGAAGTCATGCACCGGATCCATGGTGTGGCCGTCGATGCCGACATAAGGCTCGAGGCGAAACGGCGCGTTGGGCAAACGTCGCGGGAAGCGATCGTCCCATCGGGGACGCGGCAGCGCAGTCAGCGGCCGTCCGTCGAAATCCACTTGCGGCGGGTGCTGCGCCGAGTTGACGCCCTCCGCGCCCGGAAACAGCCCGAACACATGATCGAAGCTGCGATTCTCAGTGAAGATCACGACGACATGGCCGATACGGGCGAAAGGATTTTCTTGTTCCTGCGCCCCAGCGCGCGCGCAGGTCGCGGCCGCATAAAAAACGAGTGAAATTACGAGCCGTCCGACAGCTTTCATTGACAGGCGCCCTCCGCGCGGCGCTGGGCCGCGCGGAGAATTTAATTGGCGACGCCGCACCAATTGTGACGGCGCCGTCTTCTTTTCATCTTAACAGGTCCTTCGCTCGAGCCCGCTTACTGGGGAAGCGGCGTGTCCTTGGTGCGTGGCGGCAGCACGGGATAGACCGCCTTCGGCTGGTCGCCATTCAGAGTCCCGAGGAATGCGACGATCGCCTTGATGTCCGGATCGGAGAGAGTTTCGCCGAGTTGGTCTTTGGCCATGAGATCGACCGCCTCTTCCAGGGTCCAGACAGAGCCGGTGTGGAAGTAAGGCGCGCGCAAAGCCACGTTGCGCAACGGCGCAGAGCGGAAGACGAAGTCGTCCGCCACGTCATTGGTGACCTTGGAGCGGCCCTTGTCGGCGACGGGCATGATCTCGACGCCCGGCTTTTGAGCGACGCCGAAGGGGAAATAGCCGTTGCCGCCGATGTTGACGCCGCCGTGACAAGCGGCGCAGCCCTTGTCGATGAAGAGACGCAGGCCTTTTTTCTCAACGTCATTGAGCGCGTTGACGTCGCCCTTCAGGAACTTGTCGAATGGCGCATTCGGCGTCGTCAGCGTCGCCTCAAAAGCCTCGATGGCCTTCGCCATGTTGTCGAAACTGACCGGTTTCGGGTCGGTCGGAAAGGCGGCCTTGAACTCCGCGACATAGGCCGGCATGCTATTCAGCATCTTTTCGACCTGCGCCGGCGTGTTGTTCATTTCGACGTCGGCCTGGACCGGGCCTTTTGCTTGCGCCTTAAGGTCGACGGCGCGCCCATCCCAAAATTGCGCGACGTTGAACACGGCGTTGAGCACGGTCGGCGCGCGGCGCGGTCCCTTCGCCCAGCCATGGCCGATCGACGTCGGGCCGGCGTCGACGCCGCCGGTTCCGAGATTGTGACAGCTGTTGCAGCTGATGATCTGACTCTTCGAAAGTCGCGGATCGAAAAAGAGCTTGTTGCCGAGGTCGATCTTGGCGGGCGTGATCTCGTTGTTCTTGACGACGCTCGCGACGCTCGCGGCGTCGATCGGCTTGAAGACCGCATTGGCGTCGGCGCGCAAATCGCCCGCGACGGCCATGGCCGGCGCCAGCAGAGTCGCTGCGAGCGCGGCGAACCTGGTCAAATACATCCCTTACTCCTGCAGTTGATTTGCGGAGGCGCTGTTTCGCGTTGCGACGAACGGCCTCTCTGCGGACGTCAGCTATCACAGCCAGGCTGGCGGCGGAAGGGCGCATGGGAGGGACACTGTTCAAAAACAGTCCAGTGTAGCATGAACACGACCTGAAGAGCGCAGCGCCACGACGAATTGCCAAGCACCGACCAAGCACCATATCGGGCGGTTTATTGCGCCACCCTAATGCAATGCACAATCATTACTCGCGATGATGGAATATTCGTTTGGCGAGTTCTTTGACGAGCGCGCCGAGCGTCACAGCCATGACTTGCCCTGCCGCTAAAAGCAGAGCAAACTTAACGTGAAAACAAAAGCCGGCGAGAAGCCGAGCGGTCGCGGAGGGGCTCATGGCGCGCGTTGCTAATGTTTGGAAATCCGTTGAGACGACGCTTGTTGCGCTTCCGCTGGCGGCGCTACTCGCCGCCGGCGGTTGGGCGATGGCCGAGCCGCTCGGCCTGCCAAAACTCCCGGTCCCGGCGGACAATCCGCAGTCGCCGGAAAAGATCGCGCTCGGCGACAAGCTGTTCCATGACGCGCGCTTCTCGATCGACGGCACGGTGAGTTGCTCAACCTGTCACAACGACAAAAAAGCTTTCACGGACAGTCCGCTGCGGGTTTCCGAGGGTCACCATAAGCTGACCGGCACGCGCAACGCCCCATCGGTCATCAACGCGGCCTACTACACCTCGCAGTTCTGGGACGGACGTTCGATCTCGCTGGAGGATCAGTCGCAGCACCCGATGGTCAATCCGGTGGAGATGGGGCTGCCCGATCACGAGCCGGTGCTCAAGATCGTTCGCGAAGATCCCGCCTATGTCGAGGGCTTCAAGAAGGCGTTCGGCAAGAGTGGCCGAGACGTGACGATGGATGACGTCGAGAAGGCGATCGCGAGCTTCGAGCGCACGATCATCTCGGGCGATTCGCCCTTCGACAAGTGGTATTTCGGCGGCGACCGCAACGCCATCAGCGATCAAGCCAAGCGCGGCTTCGACCTTTACGTCGGTCAAGGACGCTGCGTGTCCTGCCACGCCATCGAACAGACGCAGGCGCTCTTCACCGACAACAGGTTCCACAACATCGGCGTTGGGATCAACCGCATTCAAGGCGACGTGCCGCGCCTCGCCGCCGAATTCCTCAAGGCGAAAGCGGCGGGCGCGTCCGTCGACAAGACGGTGCTCGCCGATCCGAAGGTTTCCGAACTCGGCCGGTTCGCGGTGACGAACTCCTTCGATGAAATCGGCGCCTTCAAGACCACGACGCTGCGCAATATCGCGGTGACCGCGCCTTACATGCACGACGGTTCGCTCAAGACGCTCAAAGACGTCATCAAGCATTACAACGAGGGCGGAAAGAGCCCCGGCGATCCGACGCCGGTCAATCCCTATCTCTCCGGCGGCATTCGGCCGCTGGATTTGAAGGATCAGCAGATCGACGATCTCGTCGCTTTCCTGGAGACGCTGACGAGTCCTGCTTATGTGACGGCGCAGACAAAATAGCCGCAAGACCAAAGCGCAGGAGAGAACAAGCGGCGTCGCCAAGAAAGCGCCAAGCCGCGAGGGAGGATAGAAATGACCAGACTCATCACCCGACGCAGCGTCATCGCCGCCGGCGCCGCCGCCGGAACGCTCACGACCCTGCCGATCTCCATGGTGCGCCTCGCCTTCGGCGGAACGCGCGAGGATTTCAGCTTCACCTATATTTCCGATTCGCACATTCAGCAGATCAAAGGCGCGAGCTTCGTGCGCAACTGGGACATGGGCCTGAAGCGCGCCGTCGCCGAGGCCAATCTCATTACGCCGGAAGCCGATTTCGTGATGTTTGGCGGCGATCTCGCGCAACTCGGCAAGAAGGAGGAGCTCGACCACGGCGCCGAGATGCTTTCGCATGTGAAGGGCAAGCTCCACTGCGTCATGGGCGAGCATGACTATTATCTCGACCTTGGTGAATATTGGTCGAAGCTCTACGGACCGCAGTGGTACAGCTTCGATCACAAAGGCGTCCATTTCGTCGTGCTGAACTCGATTCTCACGACCGACGATTGGACGTTTCATCGTTGGCCGACGGCCGAGCAGCGCATGCTCGAAATGGCCGGACTCGATAATCCAAACGGCTCGCCGTTCATGGTCGGCGAAAAGCAGCGCGCCTGGCTCAAGGACGATCTCGACAAGGTGTCCAAGGACACGCCGCTCATCGTCTTCTCGCATTCGCCGCTACAGAAAATCTACAAAGGCTGGAATTTCTGGACCGACGACGCCGAGCAGGTGCAGGCGTTGTTGCAGCCGTTCAAGTCCGTCAATGTGATCTACGGCCACGTGCACCAGATCCAGTACAATCAGATCGGCAACATCGCCTTCAACGCGGTGATGGCGACGGCCTGGCCCTGGCCCTATCCCGACACCTATGCGCAGGCCGGCGCGCATGTGCCGGTGCTCACGGTTCCGATGAACCGCGCCGATCCGTTCTTCGAACGCGACGCCACTGGTTGGCAGATGATCGACGTCAACTCCGGCCGCGTCACCGCGCGCTACCAGCTGTGGGACAACCAGGAGCGCGTCGTCGGCTACGATCCGAAGCTCGGAAAGCCTGTCGACAAAAAATATCAAGAGGCGATCGTCCGCAAGGCGCCGCAACTGCATTACTAGTCGAGGAGAATGACGATGCGCCGCTTTACGATTGCGCTTGTTTTAGGCGCTGTGCTGCTTTCGCCGGCAACGTTCGCCGACGAATTCACGGGGACAGACGTCGACCGTTGGCAGAGCGAATTTGATTCTGTGGCGAAGAAAGGCCGCGAGCTTTGGACCAGTGGAGCTGTGGGCACCAACGGCGTCGCCTGCGCGCAGTGCCATCCGAACGCCGCCAACACCCACCCGGAGACCTATCCAAAATTCCAAAAGCAGCTTGGAAAGGTCGCGCAGCTCTTTGAAATGGTGAACTGGTGCATCAGAAATCCGCTGCAGGGAGCCGCGCTTCCGGCCGATGATCCGAAGATGACGGCGCTCGTCGCTTATATTCATAAGGAGCGCAAAGGCGTCGCGATCGACGCCGGCAAGCACTGACCAAATTCGCGGCCGGCTGGAACCATCTTGCCGGCCGCACGTTTGCATACGGTTTATTTCAAAGCGCACGCGCCTTTAGCGCGACCGCCAACAAGAGATATTGAAGATGGTTCAAGAACTCATCGATCGTATTTACGAATGCTCCTTCGCGCCCGACATGTGGCCCGACGTTCTCGACGAACTCTCACATCTTGCCGAGGCGCAGGGCGGCGTGCTCTTCGCGGCCCGAGAAAAAGTCTCCCACTGGACGGCGTCTCCGGCGATCTGCGAACATGTCGAGAACTTCATGCGCGGGGACTGGCTCAGCAACTGCACGCGGGGCGGCAGGCTGTTCAGTCGCCGCCATCCGGGATTCCTCACCGACGACGACGTCTATACGGCGGAGGAGCTTGAGCGCGATACGAACTATAGCGACTTCCTGCGGCCACGCGGATTGGGGTTCAGCGCGGCGACGGCGATCTCGCTGCCCACCGGCGACACCGGCATTATTTGCCTCGAACGGTCGCATAACCGCGGACCCGTCGAGCCGTCCGTCATCCGCAAGCTCGATGAATTGCGGCCGCACCTTGCGCGCGCCGCCTTCCTCGCCACGCGTCTGCAGCTCGAGCGCGCCCGCGTCGCCGGCGAAACCTTCGCGCTCATCGGCCTCCCGGCGCTCGTGCTCGACGAAGACGGGCGCGTCATTTCCGCCAACGATCCGAGCAATGCGCTGACCAAATATGTCCGCTGGCGCGCCCACGACCGCGTGTCGCTCGTAGACGCCGCCGCCGACGGGCTGCTGCGTCAGGCCATGGACACGCTCGACGACGATCTTGTCGGCGCGCCGAAATCCTTCGCCGCCCGGGCTGGCGAAGACGAAAGTCCGATGATCGCCAATCTAGTGCCGATTCGCGGCCCGGCGCGCGACATTTTCGTGCGTTGCGCGGCGATTATGGTGATGACTCCGGTCGGCTCGCAGCAGGCGCCGGCGATCGAGCTGGTCCAGTCGCTCTATGACCTTACGCCGGCCGAGGCGCGCGTCGCGCGCGGCCTCGTGGGGGGCAAAACGCTCGAGGAGATCGCCACCGAACAATCCGTGTCGCGCAACACTGTGCGCACGCACCTACGCGGCGTGATGGAAAAAACCGGATGCAACCGCCAGGCTGAAGTGGTCGCGCTCCTTGGCGGGCTCGCCCCACTCAACGCGCCGAGAGGCGGATAAGCGTATACATTTGATTTCAAGGAATTGAGGGCTGGCCTCATCCGTTTGGATGATGCTGGCCCTTTTGTTTCGTCTTAACGTTTTCTCGAACGTCGGGGGGGCGGACGAAATTGCCGCGGACGCTTCAGTAACTCGGGGTTCGATACTACGCGCTCAATTTTCAGCCTGCCTTTTTGAGCCCAATTCTTTCAGCAGCCCTTTTGAGCTTAAATTTTGAGGGCCTTCGCGAGGCCCTCTGTTTCCCTACGTCAGCTCGAGGAAGCGCTCGGAAATCAAAGTATTGGAGCAGGTTCTCGTCGAAAAGGTCTGCCAACTTTTTTGGAACCTGCTCTCGGCGAATACTTGAGCCACGCTTCAAAAAAAACCCCGTCATCATCAATTCGAATGACGCGGAGGAGCGATTTTGGTCGTAGTTTTTTTTCATGAACAGTGAGGGGCGCAAGGAGTTAGACGAGCGCAAATGCTCTCATTGTTCGCTTATCTGGCGCTCACTTCTCAGGTGATACTTTTACCAGGATGTTTCCTCCTCGACTTTTCTCCCATCTCTTAGGGGCCGTTGCGCGGCCCCCTTTTTTTGCTCAGCGTATTAGACGCCCGTAGGATAATTCGGGCTCTCGCGGGTGATCGCGACGTCATGCACATGGCTCTCGCGCAATCCGGCGTTGGTGATGCGCACGAACTGCGCGCGCTCCTGGAACTCCTTGACCGTCGGCGCGCCCACATAGCCCATCGCCGCGCGCAGGCCGCCGGCGAGCTGGTAGAGGATCGGCGCAATCGGGCCGCGATAGGGCACCTGTCCTTCGATGCCCTCTGGAACAAGTTTGAGCTGTTCCTTCACATCGCCCTGGAAATAGCGGGTCGCCGACCCTGCGGTCATCGCGCCCACTGAACCCATGCCGCGATAGGCCTTGAACGAGCGGCCCTGATACAAAAACACCTCGCCGGGCGACTCCTCGGTTCCCGCGAACAGCGAGCCGATCATGACGACGTCGGCGCCGGCCGCGATCGCCTTGGCGAGGTCGCCCGAATATTTGACGCCGCCGTCGCCGATCACCGGCACGTCGGCTTTGCGCGCTTCGTCCGCGGCCTCCATGATCGCGGTGAGTTGCGGAACGCCGACGCCCGCAACGATGCGCGTCGTGCAGATTGAGCCGGGGCCGATGCCGACTTTGATCGCGTCGGCGCCCGCGCCGATCAGCGCCTTGGCCGCTTCCGCGGTGGCGATGTTGCCGGCGATGATCGAGACCTTGTTCGACGCCTTCTTGACCCGCGTCACTTGGTCGATCACCGACTGCGAATGACCATGCGCGGTGTCAATCACCACGCAGTCGACGCCGGCGTCGATGAGCTGGAGCGCGCGCTCGAAGCCGTGGTCGCCGACGGTCGAGGCGGCGGCGACGCGCAGCCGCCCTTCATGATCCTTGCAGGCGTAAGGATGTTGCGTCGCCTTCTCAATGTCCTTGACCGTGACGAGGCCGACGCAGTGGTAATCCTCGTCGACGACGAGCAGTTTCTCGATGCGATGTTCGTGAAGCAGCCGCTGCGCCTCCGCCTGCCCCACGCCTTCTTGGACTGTGACGAGTTTTTTCGTCATCAACTCGGCCACGGGATGGCTGCGATCCTGGGCGAAGCGCACGTCGCGATTAGTCAGGATGCCGACGAGCTTGCCCCTGCCGCCGTCGCTGGCGCGCTCGACGACCGGTATTCCGGAAATGCCGTGGCCAGCCATCAGCGCAAGCGCATCGGCGAGGGTTTCGTCCGGGAAAATGGTGATCGGGTCGATCACCATGCCGCTTTCGTAGCGCTTGACCTTGCGCACTTCGGCGGCTTGCGCGGCGGGCGACAGGTTCTGGTGGATGACGCCGATGCCGCCCGCCTGCGCCATGGCGATCGCGAGACGCGCCTCGGTGACGGTGTCCATTGCGGCCGAAACGATCGGCAAATTGAGCGTGATCTCGCGCGTCAGCCGGGTCGTGACATCGACGGCGGAAGGCATCACCCGCGAATGGCCGGGCCGCAGCAACACGTCGTCGAAGGTCAATGCTTCGGTCAACGTGACGGGCGATTTGGCCATTGGCGCCAACTCCTCTGAGCGGCGATGCAAGCGTCAGCCGCGGGATGGAAATTTGACGGCCTGCGCCGTCTGGGGTTGGCGCGTGCTCATAGCATTATTCAGGAGGAAGGCAAATGACGGGCGCCACGACGCGGCAGCAGTCGTTCGGCTCGTCGCGACGCCGGATGCGGGAGAGTGACTGTGATGAAATAGACATCGCTCCGTTTGCGATGCGACCGTTCTCGACAAGCGTGCGGTGGTCCCTGCTTTCCCACCACGTACGCGTCTTGGGCCGGATCGCGGGTCCGATCCGGCCCGACGGGCGAGCGCCCTTTCCAGCGAGCGCGTCAGCGCCCAGGGGCGCCGCGCCTGCGCGCTTCTTCGCTGTCGTCGGTTTTCTCGACCTTTACCTCGTCGTGACGCACGGTATCATGCACATTTACAACTCGTTCCTCGGCCTGCTTGCGCAGAGCGATCTCCTCAACGATGCGAGCCTTCTTGCTCACGACCGGCTCCTCGTGCCGCTCGGTCGCCTCGATCGTCTTCTCGCTGAAAACGTCTTCGCCGGATTTTACAGGGCGATCGACCGGGCGGCGCTCGAGCGTCACTTTTTCGTCGCGCAACTGCACGCTCTCGTCGACCGGCTCCTCGACGGTGTACCGGCGGAGCCGCGTCCGCCCACCCCCGACGTCGCGCTTGCCGACAGTAAGCTCCTCGCGGGCCAGCTTCATGCTATCGACATTGTCGCCCGCACGCGCACCAGGCTTGGACGCCTCCGCTGTCGCGTCGCCGCGCTCATCGATGTCGATTGCGCCGTCGCGCTCGAGAATGGCCATAACCGGCTTGGCGTTGCGCTCATGCACGTGAACCGCGACGATATCTCGGCCCGCCTCGATGCTGCGGTTGTAAACGTCGCGGTCGTTATTGGTGGTCTGGCCGCCAAAGAGACTGCTCCAGAAGCCGCCATCCTCGCGGCCGCGCGTCTGGCGGTTGTAGGTCTCGATCGCCTCGCGCGGCACGCCATTCGCGACCAGGTCGTTCACAGCCGCCTGTGCATGAGCGGTGCTGTCGAAAACACCAATGATTTTTTCATAGGCCATGGTTTCTTCCTTTCCAGATGTTGATGTTCGTGACCCACTCCTCGCATCGAGGCTCGCTACTCAGCGGTCCTCGTCCGAGGCAGGCGGTCGCTGGGTGACGACCGCCTGCTGCTCGCGAAGCGGCGCCGTTTCTCGATGACGACGCTCCTCGACAACTCGCCAGATGCGCACTTCTTCCTTCAGCCGGAGGCGGCGCTCGATCACGATCTCCTCCTCGACGACGGGGATCACCGTCACGTCGCCGTCGCGTCGGACCTGGGGCGCAGTGGTCACGACCCGGTCCACAGGAACGCGTTGCACCTCGACCCGTTCGATGCGCACCGGCTCGTCAACGACGGCCGGGCGCTCATGCGTCACGACGTCCACGCGAGTCGTGGCGCCGCGCACTTCACGCTTCCCAACGATCAACTCCTCCCGCGCAAGCGGCGCGCTATTCACCTTCTTCCCTCGATCTTGCGGATCTCGTGTCATCTTGTTCGCCTTAGCAGGCGGCTCAACGAGGCTTCACCGTCCGGCGGTGAAACTGCGAGGATGCGCCAGTCGCGACCTAACAGTTCACGGCGTCATCGGTTCCGATCCATCTAGTCGATTTTCGTCTTCCGGCGCGCCCGCGCTCCGCATCTGCCTGACGAATGAACAAAGGATAACGACGCGCGCGTGCTGCGAAACTGACAGGCGCACAGGGCTTCGCGCGCACAAAGCGCAGGAGAATTTGCTATGTTCTCCAAGAATTGACGATTGGAGCGCGAGAAGATTATGCGCCTTATTCAACTTAGCTTTGCTTCACGCCTGGTTGCGTTGGTCGCTGCGCTGAGCGTCGGCGCGACGCTGATGTCGTCGATGCTGCTCTCCTGGTCCAACTATCGCGCCATGCTCGCCGAAGCCGAAGTTGAAGGCGAAAGCGTCGCGCGGCTTCTGGCGCGGAGCGCAAGCCTCGCGCGTGAACTTCCGCTGGAAGTCGAGCAAATGCTCTCGCAGCACATGATCGTCTCGGCCGAGCTTCTGGCGCAGTTTATCGCCGCTGCGGAAAAGGCTGGCATGTCGTCCGCCGAGATAAGGAGCCGGCTGAGCGCAATCACCAAGAAAACCGTTCTCGACGAGTTCTGGGTGACCAACGAAAAAGGCTACGCCTACATTCACGGCAACAACAACGCGGACTTCCAATTCAGCGCATCCGCCGAGGAGCAGCCGCAGGCGCATGAATTTTGGAAACTGTTGAGCGGCAAGACGGACAAGGTCGTCCAGGACGCCAGGAAGCGCGAGATCGACAATGAGCGATTCAAATATGTCGGCGTGCGCGGCGTAGACAAGCCGCGGATCGTGCAGGTCGGCTACAATGCGCGCATTCTTGAGGACGTCGACGAACAGATCGGCCTTCCGCGCGCCATCGATAACCTTCTGGGCAGCGGCGAAATCGACGCGATCTTCGTCTTCAACAAGGATTCGAACCTGATCGCCAGCCCGAAGGCCGCACGTCTCAACAACGGCCGCGATCGGCTAACGGACGAGGAGCTGGCGCCCGTCCGCACCGTTATCGCAAGCGGGAAGCCAAAGTCGGTGAATGGCGTCGGCAAGCTCAGCGTCATCTCCCCGATTAGTGCCGATAACGGCGGCGGCGCCATCGGCGCCGCTCTGATCAGAATGCCGACGGCGCGACTGAACAGCGTGCTCGCCTCGCAGATCGAAACGGCGCTCGGGATCGCTTTGGCCGCAACCCTGCTCGGCGGCGGCATGGCGGTCTGGATCGCGCGAAAACAGACGGCCCCTGTCGTGGCGATCACCAAGGCCGCGCATAATGTCGAGCGCAGAGCGTTTACGCCCGGCGAATTGTCGGATGTCGAGGAGCGCACCGATGAAGTGGGACAATTGGCGCGCGTCTTCAAGAAAATGGCGCTCGACTTTCTCGATCGCGAACGGACGCTCGACGCACTCGTGACCCAACGAACCCAGGCGCTCCAGGAGCGAAATACGGAACTCGAACGACTGTCGGCGCGCCTCTCGAAATATCTTTCGCCCCAGCTCTACGGCACGCTTTTCAAGAACAAGACCGTCGCGTCCATTTCAGCGAAGCGCAAGAAGCTGACGATCTTTTTTTCCGATGTCGTCGGATTCAGCGAAATGGCCGAGCGGCTGGAATCCGAAGACATCACCCGCATGCTGAACGATTTTCTCAATGAAATGGCGAACCTCGCGCTAGCCTATGGCGCCACCATCGACAAATATATCGGCGACGCGGTCATGATATTCTTCGGCGACCCGGAGACGCGCGGCGTCAAGGAAGACGCCGTGGCTTGCATTTTCATGGCGCTCGACATGCAGGCGATGACCCGACAATTGGAGCGCCGATGGCGCGAACACGGCTTGGATCAGAGATTCCAGATCCGCATCGGCGTCAACACGGGTTATTGCACCGTCGGCGATTTCGGCAGCCAGGAGCGGATGGATTACACTATCGTCGGTCATCAGGTGAATGTGGCCGCTCGACTTGAGCAGTCGGCCGCGCCGGGCGCAGTTCTCATCTCTCATGAGACGATGACGCTCGTGAGCGACGCGATCGAAGTCGAAGAACAATCTCCGCTTCATGTGAAGGGCGTCAGCGGCCCGATCCGCACATATAAGGCAATTCGCAAAAAGGCGCCGTCCATGACGGAGGTCATTCACGAGGAGCGTGAGGGTCTAAGCGTCGACGTCGATCTCCTGAAAGCCGATAAGGACGAGGCGATCAGTCTGCTGAAAGCCACGATCGAGCGCATCCGTTCAACCGGCGGCGACGTGTTAAACGGCTAAGCTATATCTTCTCGCCGATTGAAAGCGCGACTATCGCCGATCAGGCCGGAGCGTTCGCTTGCGCGCCTTCAATCACAGCGGCGGTGTCGTAATATTCGAAGAACTCGACCGCCTTTCCCGCCGCGTTGAAACGCCAAACGTCCACCTTGGGCGTTTCAACGACCTTGCCGGTGAGCTTGAATCGCCATGCGCAACGGCCAATGGCGACGACGCGTTCACCTTCCGCCACGAGATGATCGACGGCGTAATAGACCATCTCCCAGTCGCGCGTGAGTTCGCGCAGGTAGCACGCCACGCCATCACGCGAATGCCGGGTCTTGGTGAAGGACAGCGCATCCGGGCGCCCCTGCGCCAATGAGCCGAAATTGATTTCGTCGGCAAGGATGCTCAGCCAATGATCGACGCTGGCGCCCTTCGTTTCATCCCACGAACGATAGGCTTCCTTCAAAATCGCGGCGTTGCGCGCTTCTTGCGACATGACGAACGCTCCAGCTGAAATAAAACGCGAGGCTACGTCGTTTCAGCTGGGTCAACAAGCCGCCCTCAGGCGGCGGCGCCGGCGCGGTCGGTGTCGAACTGCAGTTTCGCCAGCCGCGCATAAAGGCCGCCGGCGGCGGTCAGACTCGCGTGCGTGCCCTGCTCGACGATGCGGCCTTCGTCGATCACGATGATTCGATCGGCTTCCAACACCGTCGCGAGACGATGGGCGATGACGAGGCTCGTGCGCCCCTGCATGACGTCATGCAGCGCCGCCTGCACCAAAGCCTCGTTCTCGGCGTCGAGCGCCGAGGTGGCTTCGTCCAGGAGCAGCACCGGCGCGTCGGCGAGGATTGCGCGCGCAATGGCGAGACGCTGGCGCTGCCCGCCGGAGAGCGTGACGCCGCGCTCGCCGAGCAGCGTGTCGTAGCCCATCGGCAGCGCCATGATGAAATCGTGCGCCTGGGCGCGCTTCGCCGCGGCGATGATTTCTCCGCTCGACGCGTCGTCGCGGCCGTAGGCGATGTTTTCAGCGACGGACAGTCCGAAGATCACCGGGTCCTGCGGAGCGAGCGCGATCGCCCGGCGCAGCGCCACGGGATCGAGATCGCGCAGATCGACGCCGTCCAGAGTAATGGAGCCGGAGTCGACGTCGTAGAAGCGAAGGAGCAGCGCAAAGGTCGTCGATTTGCCCGCACCGGACGGCCCGACCAGCGCGACGCGCTCGCCGGGCGCAACGACGAGGGAGAAATCCTGCAGCGCGGGTTTATCCGGCGCCGTCGCATAGGCGAAGCGCACATGATCGAAGGCGATGCGTCCCTGCCAGCGCGCCGGCGGTGGAGTCGGCCGCGCCGGGGCCACGATGCGCGGTTGAATGGAAAGAATTTCGGCGATTCGGCCGGCGGCGCCGGCGGCGGCGGAGAGTTCGCTCCAGGTCTGAGTGAGCTCGCCGAGCGAGCTCGCGCCAAGCACCGCGTAGAGAACGAACTGGGACAGAACGCCCGACGTCATATGTCCGGCGAGCACGTCCTGGGCTCCCAACCAGAGCACGCCGACAACGCTCGTGAAAACGACCAGAATGGCTCCGGCGGTCACGATGGCGCGAAGCAGCGTCGCGGCCTGCGCCGCCTCATATGCGGCCACCACCGCGCGTGTGAACCGCGCCGTCGTCGACGCCTGCGCGCCGTTCGCCTGCATGGCGCGCACGGCCGAGAGATTTTCCCCGGCATAGGCGGAAGCCTGCGCCAGAGTGTCCTGAGCGGAGCGGGAGCGCTGACGCACCGCCCGGCCTGACGCGATGAGCGGTAGAACGATGATCGGGATGGCCGCGAGCGTCATACCGGCAAGCTTGGGGCTCGTCGCCACCATCATGACGATTGCGCCGAAGAACATGAAGAGATTGCGCAGCGCGACGGACGCCGACGAGCCAAAGGCGGATTTCAGCTGCGTCGTGTCGGCGGTCAGCCGGGAGAGTAGCTCGCCTGTCTTCGCCGTGTCGTAGAAGGCGGCGTCGAGAGCTGTGAGATGTTTGAAGAGATCGGCGCGCAGGTCGGCCACCACATGCTCGCCGAGCGTCATAACGAAATAGTAGCGGGTGCCAGATGCGATCGCGAGCGTCGCGGCGACCGCGATCATCGCGCCGAAATAGGCGTTCACCGCGCCAGCGCTGTCGGCCGAAAAGCCGTGGTCGATCATGCCGCGCACGGCCAGCGGCAAGGTGAGAGTCGCGCCCGCGGCCATGAGGAGCGCGACAAAAGCGAACACGATCGTTCGCTTGTAGCGCAGCGCATAGGGCAGCAAGGGCCGAAGCGGAGAGAGTGTGGCTTTCAAACCGCGATCCGGTTTGCGCGCCACGGGATCGACGGAATCGACGTCAGCGTTCTTTTTTGTCATCGGCAGGGGGTATAACGTCCGTGTTCGACGAAAACGAATTGAAGCGAGCGCTCCGCGACCGAAACCGCCGCAGAAGCGCATTGAAATCGAAATTTCTTTTTCGCTACTGAACGGCGAAAATCGTATCAATCGCCGAATGTTTTTACTTATCATTTAGTTACATGCGCGACATCCTGTCGCATGCGCAATTGACTCAGCGCCAACTTGTGCTAACCTCCGGCCTGCGTCGAAATGACGCGCCCATTGGGATGAGAATGCGCCGGCGGACAAGGCGCGACTCAGGGAACGAAAATAAGAGGAGTGAAGAACGATGGCTGAGAAAGAACTCGAAATCACCACGAACACCTACATCTTCGCTGGCATCGGCGCCGTGATCCTCGGCGGTCTCGCCTCCGTCGCGCTGGGCGGCATCCCCAACACGATCGCGGCGGCTGTCGTCGGCGGTCTGGCTGGCGGCTGCCTCGGACTCTTCTTCTAGATTCAAGCGACATAGCGGGGCGCGGAAAGTTTCGGCCTTCCGCCCCCGACGCGAAGCCGGCAGTCGTCAAGACTGCTGGCTTCTCTCTTTTTTAAGGCCGTTCTTTTCCTCCTAAAGGGACGCCGCCGTGGCGCTCGCCGGCCAGATTTCACGAGCGCGTTCGCGCAGAACATATTTGCGAATCTTTCCTGTCGAGGTCTTCGGCAGCTCGCAAAAGACGACGTGGCGCGGGCACTTGAAATGCGCCAAATGCTGGCGGGTCCACTCGATCAGCTCCTGCGCCGTCGCCTGTTCGCCATCCTTCAGCTCGACAAAGGCGCAAGGCGTTTCGCCCCATTTGTCGTCAGGGGCGGCGACCACCGCGGCGGCGCGCACCTTGGGATGGCGAAACAGCGCGTCTTCGACCTCGATCGAGGAAATATTTTCGCCGCCCGAAATGATGATGTCCTTCGAACGATCCTTCAGCTGGATGTATCCGTCGGGATGGCGCACGCCCAGATCGCCGGAATGAAACCAGCCGCCGTGGAAGGCTTTTTCCGAGGCGCTCTTATTCTTCAGATAGCCCTTCATGACGACGTTGCCGCGGAACATGACCTCGCCCATTGTCGCGCCGTCGCGCGGCACCGGCTGCATCGTGTCGGGGTCGATCACGTCGAGATTTTCGAGAACGAGATAGCGCACGCCTTGCCGCGCCTTCATCTGCGCCTGCGCGGCGCTGTCCAGCGAATCCCAGTCGTCGTGCCATTCATTGACGGCGGCGGGGCCATAGGTTTCAGTCAGTCCATAAAGATGCGTGACTTCGAATCCGGCCGCCTTCATGCCGGCGAGCACCGCCTGCGGCGGCGGCGCGGCGGCGGTAAAGAAGCGCGCGGCCCGCGTCAGCGGCTTCTTTTCCGATACGGTCGCGTTGAGAAGCGTCGACATGACGATGGGCGCGCCGCACAGATGCGTGACGCCGTGCTCCGCCATCAGCTCATAGATGTGGCCGGCGCGCACCTGTCGCAGACAGACATGGGTTCCCGCGTTGACTGAAATCGACCAGGGGAAGCACCAGCCGTTGCAATGGAACATCGGCAGCGTCCACAGATAGACCGGGTGGCGGCCCATGTCGCCGGTGAGAACGTTGCCGAGCGCCGTGAGATAGGCGCCGCGATGATGATAGACGACGCCCTTCGGATCGCCCGTCGTTCCGGAGGTATAATTAAGCGAGATGGCGTCCCATTCGTCCCCAGGCGGCGACCATTGATAGTCGACGTCGCCCGAGCGCAGGAAGTCCTCATATTCGACACAGCCCAACCGCTCGCCGGGCCCGTCATATTCCGGATCGCTGTAGTCGATGATCACGGGCTTCGCCTTCGCGAGCGAAAGCGCGTTGCGAATGACGTCTGAGAACTCCCGATCGACAATCAGCGCCTTCGTCTCGGCATGGTCGAGGGTGAAGGCGAGGATCGAAGCGTCAAGCCGCGTATTCAGCGTGTTGAGCACCGCGCCCATCATCGGGACGGCGTAGTGGCATTCAAGCATCGCCGGCGTATTCGCGAGCATGACGGAGACGGTGTCGCCGCGACCAAGCCCCGCCTTCTCAAGCGCACTCGCGAGCCGCAGGCTGCGGGCGTAAAAATCGCGATAATTGCGCCGCAGCTGGCCGTGCGCGATCGCGATGCGTTCAGGGAAGACGGCCGCGGCGCGCTCCAGAAAGGTGATCGGAGTCAGCGGCTGGAAATTGGCCGGATTTCGTTCGAGGTCGCGATCATAAGGCGAGTCGGTCATCCGGAGAGTCCAAAGGTTCGCCAGCGAGAATGTGAACACGGCGAAAGCAACGCTCGCCCGCGCGATGTGCGTCAGTCCGCGCGGCTAAGCTCTATATGCAAGATACGCGCGGGCTACCGGTTGATCAATCGGCGCTCGCGCGAGACTGCCGTCGTCACTCGCCGAAATCGATGTCCTTGAGCCGCCCGAATACGCGGTCGGCGTCGAAATGGTCTTCGTCGTCCTGCGGCGCCGCTGGCTTGGCCTTGCCGAAGACGTCCTCGGTCGTGGACGGCTCGGGTCGCGGACTGGTGGTGACGCTTGCAGGCACCAGCGTCTGGCCATGATCCTCCACGGTAGCCGGCTTGTCCTTCGCCGCGCGATTGACCTCAAAGTCGAGATCAATCTGCGAGCAAAGTCCGAGCGTCACCGGGTCCATCGGCGTCAGCGCCGCGGAATTCCAGTGGGTGCGCTCGCGAATCGCCTTCAGCGTCGTCTTCGTGGTGCCAACGAGACGCATGATCTGGGCGTCCTTCAGCTCGGGATGATTGCGCACGAGCCACAGAATCGCGTTCGGACGATCCTGGCGGCGCGAGAGGGGCGTATAGCGCGGACCGCGCGCCTTTTTGACCTCCGGCACGACGACCTTGGAGACGGAGAGATGGAGGCGATGGCCCGAGTTTTTTTCGGCCTTTTCGATCTCCTCGCGCGTGAGCTGCCCCGAGGTGATCGGGTCATGGCCGCGAATGCCGGCCGCGACCTCGCCGTCGGCGATGCCCTTCACCTCGAGCGGATGCAGTTTGCAGAAATCGGCGATCTGATCGAACGTCAGCGATGTATTTTCGACGAGCCAAACGGCCGTGGCCTTCGGCATCAGCGGGGCGTTGCCCATCTGCAAACTCCTTGATCAGGCATGGGGGCGACGTCTGGCGCCGCGCCGCCCGGCGCCAGCGACCCACAGAACGACCGTCCATGTTGGGATTTCGCCTATATAATCCGCCGCCGCCTAAAGCGCAATCAATCCGGAAACTCCCGCTAAAACGCCGCGAACTCGGCCAGCGCTCATGCGGAGTCCTGCTCGCGGGCATGCGCCGGGCGCAATCCGCGCAAATGCGCCGGCAACAATTCGCCGATCGTTTCGCCGATGGCGGCGCCGTAGCGGTGAAACAAGAGGCCGAAGACGATGAGCAGAACGCCGATGCCCGACAGCGCGAAGGGGAAAAGGATCGAATCCTTGAAAACGCTGCCGGCGAGATAGCCCAGATAGGTCGTGACGCCGACGGCGCCGAATACCGCATAGACACGGCGCATCAGGAAGAGCGACAGAACGATGAGTCCCACATTGACGGCGCAATAGAGCGCCTTGCCCAATTCGTTGCCGCTGTGCTGGGCCGTCAGCCCGCCCCAAAAGGCCAGCAGCCCGAAGAGATGCAGCCAGAAAGCGAAATCGCCGTGCCGCCACCGCTTGAGATCGACGAGCCAGGCCACGGCGAGAACGGCGAGTCCAAAATACATGCTCACCGTCGCCCGCTGATCCCATGAAAATTCTTCGACGCCCATCAGCCAGGGCGTCAGATCCATCGACATGAACCAAAGCGCGAAGGCGATGATCATGACGAGGAACGGAAAGGGAAAGGCGAGCAGCGCGACGGAAGCCGCCGCGATCGTTCCAAGCTCCATAGGAAGCCAGCTCGACTGAATCCAAATGTAGAAGTCCCGGTACGGCCGCGCCTCCCCCGCCGGACTGGCGTCGTACAACGACTGCAGCGCGAAGATCGCGAGCGGCGCCATCCCCACTGCGCAGGCGATGAGCAGCCCGCCCGGCGTGTGCAAGCCGCGCCTATGCCAGAGATAAGCGCCGGCCAAGGCGAACAGGGCGGCGTAAACGAGCGCGGTGACCAGCAGCGCCTTATCGCCCCAAAGGCCAAAGGCCGTCGTCGAAAACATGCCCATGGCGCCGAGCACGATCAGCGCGCCGGCGTACCAAAGCAAGTTGACGACGTCATAGCGCGGCGCTTGGGACGTCGCCTCCGCGAGGGCCGCGCGCCGCGACGCAAGAAACTGTGACAGCCGCTCGAAGGACGCGGCGTCAATCGCGCCGGCGTCGCGGGCGGCCGCGATATCGTCAATGGTGAACCGAAACTTCATGGCGCTGCTCCTTTGCGGCGACGTTCATATGCCGCGCTACGGAATAAACTTTGTGCAAACGCACAAGAGCGTAGCCGTTCCGAGCGGATTTGACAGCCGCCGCCGCTTGCGCCCATCTAACGCCGGCGCCCACGACGCGAAGGATGAAATGCAACAGAGAAATTCGGGCCTTACCTACGCTGGCGCCGGCGTCGACATCGACGCAGGCAATCGGTTCGTCGACATGATCCGTCCCGCCGTGCGTTCGACGCGGCGCTCCGGCGCCGACGGCGAGATCGGCGGCTTTGGCGGCGTGTTCGATCTCAAGGCGGCCGGATTTTCCGATCCTGTCCTCGTCGCGGCGAACGACGGCGTCGGCACCAAGGTGAAGATCGCGATCGAATCCGGTCTGCATGACACGATCGGAATCGATCTCGTCGCCATGTGCGTCAATGACCTGATCGTTCAGGGCGCCGAGCCGCTTTTCTTCCTGGATTATTACGCGGCGGCCAAACTCGACCCGAACGTCGCGACGTCGGTGGTGAAGGGCATCGCCGCCGGTTGCGTCGAGGCGGGGTGCGCCCTGCTTGGCGGCGAGACCGCCGAAATGCCCGGCCTCTATGCGCGTGGCGACTATGACCTCGCCGGCTTCGCGGTCGGCGCCGCGGAGCGCAATCGCCTTCTACCCCGCGACGTCCATGCCGGCGACGTCCTTTTTGGACTCCCTTCTTCCGGCGTCCATTCCAATGGCTATTCGCTCGTACGCAGCGTTGTGAAGCACGCCGGACTCGCGTGGAGCGCCACCGCGCCTTTCGCGCGAGACCTCAATCTGGCCAAGGCGCTGTTGACGCCGACCCGCATCTACGTGAAGCCCCTGCTCGCGGCCATGAAGTCGACGCCGCATATCGTCGCCCTCGCCCATATCACCGGCGGCGGCTTCCCCGACAATCTTCCACGCGTGCTGCCAAGCGGGCTCGGCGTCGCGCTTGATCTGTCGACGTTCGCGCCTCCGCCGGTTTTCCGTTGGCTCGCCGAGACGGGAGGCATCGCGGAAAGCGAGATGCTGCGCACCTTCAACTGCGGAATCGGCATGGTGGTGGTGGCCTCCGAGCCCGCCGCCGGCGAGGTGGAGTCGGCCTTGCGCGCCGTCGGCGAGAAGCCCGTGCGCATCGGCGAAGTCATCGAGACGGACGCCGAGGGGGTCGTTACGCACGGGACTCTGACGTTGTGACGCGGCTGCGCACCGCGATTCTCATCTCGGGGCGCGGCTCAAACATGGACGCGCTGATCGCCGCCGCCAGGGACCCCAACTTCCCGGCTGAAATCGCCCTTGTGCTTTCCAATCGTCCCGATGCGCCGGGCCTCGCCAAAGCCAAGGCCGCCGGCGTCGCGACGGCCGCGGTCGACCACAAGATTTATGCGGGACGCGAGGAATTCGAGCGTTCGCTGCAATTGGTGCTGGAAACCTACCGCATACAATTCATTTGCCTCGCCGGTTTCCTGCGCATGTTTACGCCCTGGTTCGTCGGCCTCTGGCGCGGGCGCATGCTCAACATTCACCCTGCCCTGCTGCCCTCCTATCGCGGACTCGACACGCATGAGCGTGCGCTGGCCGACGGCGTAAAGATTCACGGCGCCACCGTGCATTTCGTCGTGCCGGAAATGGACGAAGGTCCGATCGTCGCGCAGGCCGCCGTGCCCGTGCTCGACGACGACACGCCGGACACCCTCGCCGCCCGCGTGCTCGCGCAGGAGCATGTCATCTATCCGATGGCGCTGCGGCTGGTCGCGTCGGGCGCCGTGCGGATCGAAGGCAATCGCGTGCTCTCGGCGCCGGCGCCCCGCGAGGCGGTGCTTATCGTTCCCGACGCAACCGCGCCCAGCAAGGGAATTTCATGACGATTACGCTTTACTGCTTCCGCCCCGTCGCCGGATTGCCGGACGCATCGCCTTTCGTGACGAAAGCGATGGTGCTTTTGAAGATGGCCGGCCTCGACTATGTCGAAGACCGCAGCGGCTTTTCGAAAGCGCCGAAAGGCAAGCAGCCCTACATCAATGACGACGGCGAAGTCATCGCGGATTCGACCTTCGTTCGCTTCCATATCGAAAAGAAATACGGCGTGGACTTCGACGCACATTTGAGCGACGCGCAAAAGGCGATCGGCTGGTGCGTCGAGAAGATGTGCGAAGAACATCTCTATTGGATCATCGTCCATACCCGCTGGATGGACGAGGCTAATTTCGAACGCGGTCCGGCGCGTTTTTTCTCAAGCGTGCCCGCCCTCGCGCGCCCGCTGGCGAAATGGTTCATTCGCCGCAAGATCGCCAAATCGCTTTGGGCGCAAGGCATGGGCCGTCACAGCCCGTCGGAAATCGATGCGCTCGGCGTGCGCGACATTGAAGCGCTCGCGACGCTGATCGGCGACAAGCCCTATCTCTTCGGCGATGCGCCCTGCGGCGCCGACGCTACGGTCTTCGCCTTTGTGGCGTCGGTCTTATCGCCGATGTCGGAGAGCGCCGTTCGCGACGCGGCGCTGGCGAGCGCCAACCTCGTCGCCTATAGCGACAGGATCATGCAGGCGTATTTTCCTGAGAACGCGCCGGCATAGTCAGGAGCCGCTCAGCAAGAGCATGGCCAGGCTTGGCCCGGCCATTCACTCAGTGACGCGCAGATTAGCCGACGATCTCATTGCCGGAAAAGAACTGCGCGATTTCCACCGCCGCGGTTTCCGGCGCGTCGGAGCCATGCACCGAATTCTCGCCGACGCTCAGCGCATGTTCCTTGCGAATCGTCCCCGGCGCGGCGTTCGCGGGATTGGTCGCGCCCATGACTTCGCGGTAGCGCGCGATGGCGTTCTCGCCTTCGAGCACCTGCACGACGACGGGCTCGGAAATCATGAAGTCGACGAGCTCGCCGAAAAACGGCCGCTCCTTGTGCACAGCATAAAATGTTTCCGCCTGATCGCGCGTCATGCGGATACGCTTCTGAGCGACGATGCGCAGGCCCGCATCTTCGATCAGCGCGTTGATCTTGCCTGTGAGATTGCGCTTCGTCGCGTCGGGCTTGAGGATGGAAAAAGTGCGTTCGATCGCCATAGGAGCGCGTCGCCTCGTCGTTGGAGCATGGTGTAGGCGTCGCGCTTATATCGGTCGCTCGCCGAAGCGGCAAGCCTACACCGCCTCGGTCTTTTCCACTTCGCCGCCCGCTGGCGAGGGCCGGAACCTGGTCGCCGGATCGTTGCGATCGATGCGCCAATTCGGATGGTGGAAATGCAGCACGCGATCGCCGTTGTAGGAGACGACGGCGTTGTCGAACGTCATCGCGCCGATCCGCCGCCAATTGCGGAACGTTCCTTCCTTGAATCCGGTGCGGCCGGTCACTTCGCCATCCTCGGTGACCTCGATGGTGAAAACGATCTCACGCCTCGGCGTCGGATCGCCCTTGTCGAACATCATCGCGAGCAATTCGTCGCGTGAATCGAGTTCCTCTCCTTCAATGCGCGGATGACCCGGCGCAAGCTTTAAGCGCATGAAGCGGGGGGCGCGGGTGGGAAGGTCGCGAGGCTTGCCGAGCTCGGCGACTTCATGAAGCTGGCGCTCAGTCGGATCCTTATCGGTGATCGCGAACACGACGCCCGCCGTCATGACGATGGGCGAGGTCGCCCAATCGTTTGAGAGCGTGACGTTCGGCGCATTGACGAAATCGACATCGTTGATGTAGCGCGTCGACGCGCCGACGATATCGTCGATCGTGAAGAAATTCGCCGTCTGCAACGGCTCTTTATGGTCCGGGTCGGTCGTCGGGAAGAGCTTGCCGGCGATGCCCTGCCCGCGCGGTTTGCCGCGCTTCACCGCCCCGCCGTTGGAATAGCGCGCGACGACAAGCGCCTTGCTGCCCTTTTGGAAATAGCCGGTGTAGCCGCTGTCCTCGGTGATTTCCCAGAAACCCGTCAGAACGACGCCCCAGGGATGCACGATGCGTCTGAAGCCTTTTTTATCAGGCCCCCACCTCAGATCACTGCGCGCATCGACCGATCGCTCGGCGGCTTGCGTTAAAAAGTGCCTGCCCCGCCAAAGCGCGCGCAACATGTCGAAAAAGGTCGGCATCACGAAGGGGAGCGGCGGCGCGCCGGGCGCGCCCCAGACCTTTTGATAGGGATTGGCGAACACCGCGTCCCGCACTTCGCTGAATCGCGAGCCGGGATAGAGGCGGTCTTCATCGACCATTTCGATGACGCCGAAATCATTCTGGCTCATGACGCGGCCCTTTCAATCAATTGCTGAAAAAAAACCACTGAATAGACGACTTTATTCGAGCCCAACCGATTGTCCAGCTTCGCCCGTCAGCGATAGGCGCTCGCCACGCCGATAAAATCCTTGGCCGTCAAACTCGCGCCGCCAACAAGCGCGCCGTCGACATTGGCGACATGCATCAACTCGCGGGCGTTCGACGGCTTGACCGAGCCGCCATAGAGAATGCGAATGTCGGCGCTCTTGCCCCCGCCCAGCCGCGCTTCGATCCGCTCGCGTGCGAAGGCGTGCATTTCGGCGACGTCCTCGGTCGTCGGCGTCAGCCCCGTGCCGATCGCCCACACCGGCTCATAGGCGACGACGATGTAAGCAGGCGCATCCGCGGGGAGCGAGCCCTCGATCTGGGCGCCGACGACGCTCAACGCATCGCCTGCCTCTCGCTCGGCGCGCGTTTCGCCGACGCAAATGATCGGCGTGAGCCCGGCGCGCAGGGCGGCGGCGGCTTTCGCCTGCACGTCGGCGTCGGTCTCGCCATGGTCCGAACGACGTTCACTGTGACCGACGATCACGTAGGACGCGCCGGCGTCCTTGAGCATCTCGGCGGAAATATCGCCCGTGTGAGCGCCGCTGGCAGCGGCATGGCAATCCTGCCCGCCAAGGCCCAAGCCTCCGCGCGCCGCGCTCTCGCGCGCAACCGCAATCAAGGTGGCCGGCGGGCAGACGATGAGTTCGGCGCGCGCGCGCAGCGCATCGTCGTAGGCGGCGCCCATCGCCTCGATCTCGGTAAGCGAGGCGCGCAACCCGTTCATTTTCCAATTTCCGGCGACGAGCGGGCGACGGGTCATGCGAAATGCTCCTGACAATACGCCTGGGTAACAGAGCTAAAGGCACGCAACAATGTGGCGCGCCCTACAGAAATGTCATTGCGCCGTCATATATTTCGATATATCTGGATTAATGGAAATAGAAGCGGCTCTCGCCTGTCTTTCCGCGCTTTCGCAGCCGACGCGGCTCGAGGCCTTCCGCTTGCTCGTCCGGCACGAGCCCGAGGGTCTGCCGGCCGGCGACGTCGCCCGCGCGCTCTGCGTTCCACAAAACACGCTGTCCGCCCATTTCAACGTCCTTTCTCAGGCGAAGCTCGTCATCAGCGCCCGCACCGGCCGCAGCATCGTCTATCGGGCGGACCTTTCGCGGCTGAATGCGCTGGCGCGCTTCCTTGCCGAAGACTGTTGCGGCGGCGCGCCTTGCGCGCCCGCCGACTCTCTTGCACGCATCAAATGTGAGTCTCGCCAATGACCGACAGGATCTACAACGTGCTGTTCCTCTGCACCGGCAACAGTGCGCGTTCAATCTTGGCCGAAGCGCTGCTGCGCGAGCGCGGCGCCGGCCGGTTCAACGTTTTTTCCGCCGGCAGCCATCCTAAGGGCGAGGTGAACCCCTACGCGCTCTATACGCTGGAGACGATGGGCCTTCCTTCCGAAGGCTATCGGTCCAAAAGCTGGGACGAGTTCGCCCGCCCTGACGCGCCCCGCATGGATTTCGTCTTCACCGTCTGTGACAGCGCAGCGGGTGAAGCTTGTCCGGCATGGCCCGGTCAACCAATGACGGCGCATTGGGGCATCGAAGACCCTGCGGCGGTGGAAGGAAGCGACATAGAAAAGCAGCGCGCCTTCGCTACGGCCTTTCGCTATCTGCGCAACCGCGTCGATCAGTTCTGCGCGATTCCGCTGCATCGCCTCGACAAACTCGCGCTCAGCCAGCGCCTGCGCGAGATCGGCGAGATGGAAGGCGCAACGTCGCCGAACGCGGTCGCGGAGTAAGCCATGACTATTTTCGAACGATATCTCTCGCTCTGGGTGGCGCTCTGCATCGTCGCCGGCGTCGCGCTGGGCCATTTCCTGCCGGGCGTGTTTCATGCAATTGGCGCGATGGAGGTCGCAAAGGTCAATTTGCCCGTCGCAGCGCTCATCTGGCTGATGATCACGCCGATGCTGATGAAGATCGACTTCGCGGCGCTTGCGGAAGTGGGGCGTCACTGGCGCGGGATTGGCGTCACGCTCGCCGTCAACTGGGCGGTGAAACCCTTTTCCATGGCGCTGCTCGGATGGATTTTCATCGGCTATCTGTTTCGACCCTATCTGCCGGCGGACCAGATCGACTCCTATATCGCCGGCCTCATCCTGCTCGCAGCCGCGCCTTGCACCGCCATGGTGTTCGTGTGGTCGAATCTCACTAAGGGCGAGCCGCATTTCACGCTGAGCCAGGTCGCGCTCAACGACGCAATCATGATCGTCGCTTTCGCGCCCATCGTGGGGTTGCTGCTTGGATTGTCCTCGATCGTCGTACCCTGGGACACGCTGTTTCTCTCGGTTGTCCTCTACATCCTCGTTCCGGTGATCATCGCCCAGGTCGCCCGCAAACGGCTGCTCGCGTCAAGCGGCGAAAAGGGTCTCGCCAGGACGCTCGCGCATATCGGCCCCGCGTCGCTGATCGCGCTGCTCGCGACGCTCGTTCTGCTCTTTGGCTTTCAGGGGGAACAGATCATCCGGCAACCCGCGATCATCGCCATGCTCGCGGCGCCCATACTGATCCAGGTCTATTTCAACGCCGGACTGGCCTATCTGCTCAATCGCGCGGCGGGAGAAGCGCATTGCGTCGCCGGCCCTTCGGCGCTGATCGGGGCGAGCAATTTCTTCGAACTGGCGGTCGCGGCGGCCATCAGCCTCTTTGGCTTTGACTCGGGCGCTGCGCTCGCCACCGTTGTTGGCGTCCTCATCGAAGTTCCAGTGATGCTGAGCGTTGTCTGGATCGTCAATCGGAGCAAGGGTTGGTATGAGCGCGGGGCGCTGCGATCTCCCGATCAAGTCTCCGCGCACATCGATCTACCCTAATTCAGCAGAGGCGATAGCCATACGCCGCGAGCTGGCGACCGGTGATGCGCAGCATCGGGCCGGGGGCCTGATGCGCGTGGCGTCGCACGTGAGCCATGAAGGCCTGACGCAGCCCGGGCTTATAATGTGCGGCGAAGACCGCGGTCATGCGCGGATCGACGACGCCCCCCTCGGGCCCGCCAAACCAAGGCGCATGGAAGCCCAAAACCGCGCCCTCGGAAACACAGGACTGGGGATTCGCCAGATAGAGCGTGCATGAGGAATCGCATTCAGTCGGGCCGATACGGATCGGCTCGCCCCGAGCCCGCGCCCTCGCAAGCCTGGCTTCATATTGCTCCACGCGTCCGCCGTAGTCAGGCGCCATGACGTCGAAAGCCTGGGCGGGCGCCGTCAAAAGTACAGCCGTCATCATTCCTGCAAGACCAAGAGATCGCAGCATAGGATTTCCTTTTGGGGCGCTCGTAAGGGGCGGCCGCGCCGCCCACAGCTGTCAGGGCTCAGTCGACCGAGCGCGTGTCTCGGGCCCCTCGGGAAGGGGAAGGGCTACAACTCACGCCTCTTCCAGCTTCAGCGTTCCTTTTTTAAACAAGCGATATCTGCAGTGCAAGCAGGGCCTTAACTTTATGGTGAATTTTTTTTGAAGATGGCGCTTGTCGGGACGGCCGTGCGCCCTACCGCCTTCAGCCCAACGATACGTCGAGCTCCCGGGGCCCGCGGAACGTTAGGCGCGAACAGCCACAGCGGATTGATCTCCAGAGCTGCTAAATTCATTTTCCCGCATTTGCTAAGGAGCAAAAGTTGAAACTCCCTCACTTTCGCGTCGCGCTCGCCGTTCTTCTTGGACTCGCTTTCGCGTGGCTGCAGTTTGCAGAGCCGGCCAGCCCGCCGCCCGCGCAGATCGACTGGCGCGAGGATGGCCAGCTGCATGTATTTTTCTCGCCCGACTGTCCGCATTGCCATGAAGCCATCGAGTTTCTCAAACAGCGGCGCAAGACCGCTTACGTGCTACATGACATTTCAAAGTCGTCGAGCGAGGCGCTCTTTCGAAGAGTGGTGAAGCACTACGGCATAGAAGACCCAGCCGTTCCCCTCTTCGTGCGCGGCTCGCGCTATGTCATTGGCTTTGACACAGCGCAAACCACTGGGCGCGAAATTCTCGCGCTGCTTTCCGGCCAGGAAACCGTTGCGCGACGCGCCGCCGAATCGAAAATTACTATTCCGCTCATCGGCGAAGTTGATCCGACGCACCATTCCCTTCTCGCGCTGACAGCGCTCATGGGTTTGTCGGACGGGTTCAATCCATGCGCGATGTGGGTGCTGATCTACCTGATCTCTCTCATCGTAAACATTCAGGATCGACAAAAAATCTGGTGGCTGGTCGGCACGTTCGTGCTCGCTTCAGGAGTCCTGTACTTCCTGTTCATGACCGCGTGGCTCAACACTTTTCTTTTCATTGGATATATACGTCCGCTCACGCAACTCATCGCGCTGACGGCCATCGGTTTCGGCCTCGACCATCTCATCGGCGTCGCCGCAGCCCGCGGAGAGGTCGTCTGCGAAGTGGGCGACATGGAGCAGCGCCAGCGCACGATGCAGTGGGGGCGCAAGATCGTCGCCGCGCCCGTAGGGATCGCCAGCCTCGTCATGGTGATTGCGCTCGCCTTCGCGGTGAACGCGATCGAATTCATCTGCTCTGCAGCACTGCCGGCGATCTACACGCACTTGCTTGCGTTGACCGATCTGCCGATCGCTCTGCACTATGCCTACATCGGGCTCTATGTCGCCTTTTTCATGCTGGACGATCTCATCATCTTCGGATTGGCGGCCTTCGCCGTGCAGAAAATTGTCAATACCCGCTACGCCGCCATCAGCCGCCTGATCGGCGGAGTCGTTCTCATTGGCCTCGGCGGTTGGATGCTGGCGCGTTGAGCGAAGGACCGCTGTCTCTCTCAACGATCATGTTCAATCCAGGCTGGGCCGTGACGATAGCGGCAAAGACCCCGCGCAACGGCAATACAAGGAAGAGCGCTCATACACCGGATCGACGCTCCGCACAGCGACGGAACGCCGGGAGGTGGCGCTGTTGCGAAGCCTGTTGAAGCCGCGTCAAGACGTCGCGAACATTCGCGTCGCTGACTTGCGCCAAAAGCCGCGCATACATCGCGGCGTTCTCGATCTCCGCCTCGACTCCCGCTTTGCACGCTTCGGCAAGACTCGAGGGCGCCGGGACCTGGCCCGCCCATCTGTCCTTCGGCGGCTCAATGCCGAAGCGTTCAAAAAGACGGAGAAGCGCGTTCGCGTGGCGCTCTTCGGCTTCGATGATATTCACAAAAGGTCTGACCGGCCCGAATCTGTCAATCACGCCTTGATAGGTCGCGCGAGCCTTGTACTCGTCGTCGAGCGCCTCACGCAGCGCTCCAATCGTCTTTTCGTCAACGGACATGCTGCCTTCTCCAACTTAGTGGCTTCAATTCAAATGGCGACTATGAGCTCAAGACCAAGAAGGCGTGACAACAAGTAGCGACGACCGCCCCAACAGCGGGGCGTCGATTCGCCACGGCGGCGTTCGCCGCAATTGGCCAGCCGCGCGCTTGAAGTTCCGCGAGCCCACCCCTTATCCAAAAGATACGGCGCGGTTTGCGCTCGCCGGACAGCCCTTTTTCAAGGAGACGCGTTAATGACAATCGAAGAAGAACAGAGCCAGACGCGCGAGGTCGTTGGCGTGTTCAACGACGCTGGCGCGCTCCAAGAGGCCATCGACGATCTGATGTCGTCGGGCTTCGATCGCGCTGAGATCAGTCTGCTCGCAAGCGAGGAGGCCGTCGACGAAAAGCTCGGTCATAAATACAAGAAGGTCACCGAGCTTGAAGACGAGGAGGCCGCGCCGCGGACGCATTACGTGTCGGTGGAATCGATCGGCGATGCGCAAGGCGGCGTGATCGGCGGGCTGGTGTATGTCGGCGCCGGCGCGGCGATCAGCGCCATATTCGCGTCAGGCGGCGCCCTGGCGACGGTGATCGCGGGCGCGCTGCTCGCGGGAGGAAGCGCAGGCGTGCTCGGCGCGGCTTTGGCCAAGCTGATCGGCGATCATCACGCGAAACACCTTGAAGAACAACTTCGCCATGGCGGACTGCTTCTCTGGGTGCGGACGCGGGATTCTCAGCGCGAACGCAAGGCGCAGGAGATTTTGGCGCGGCACTCCGGGCGCGATGTCCACGCCCATACCGTAAAGCTCTAGCGGGAACGCTTGCGCTTCTTCTCGGCGTCCATCGCTAGCGACTTGCCCAGTATGTGCTCGTCGCGGCCGATGACGTGTGCGCTGGCGCCGACGATGAGCGGATCGGGTCCGTGTACGACGCTATGATCTTTATTCGGATAGTCGAGGCTCGATAAAAAGTGCTGCATGCAATTAAGGCGCGCGCGCTTTTTGTCGTCCGATTTGATGACGATCCAGGGCGCGTCGGCCGTGTCTGAGAAGAAGAACATCGCCTCCTTCGCCTCGGTGTAATCGTCCCATTTGTCCATTGACGCGCGGTCGATCGGCGAGAGTTTCCACTGCTTCAAGGGATCGTTCATTCGCGAGCGGAAGCGGCGCTGCTGCTCCTCGCGCGTCACCGAGAACCAATATTTGTAGAGGCGAACGCCGGAATTGACGAACATGCGCTCAAGATCGGGACATTGGCGCATGAAGTCGAGATATTCGTTCGGGGTGCAGAAATTCATCACCCGCTCGACGCCGGCGCGATTGTACCAGGAGCGGTCGAAGAAAACGATCTCGCCCGCCGCCGGCAGGTGCTGGATGTAACGCTGGAAATACCACTGGCTGCGCTCGCGCTCGGATGGCTTCTCCAGCGCGACGACGCGCGCGCCGCGCGGGTTAAGATGTTCCATAAAACGCTTGATGGTGCCGCCCTTGCCGGCGGCGTCGCGCCCCTCGAACAGCAAGACGATGCGTTGACCGGTCTCCTTCACCCAGTTTTGCGCTTTGAGGAGCTCCACCTGGAGCAGCTCCATATGCCTCAGGTAGATCTTCTCGCTCAGGCGCGTCTTGTACGGAAATTCTCCTGATTCAAACGCCTTCCGCACCGCTTCGGCATCAGCCCGCAGGCGACGCACGTCTGGATGCGGCGCGTGGGGATGCGCCGCGCGCCCTGCCCCTTGAACGTCCCCGGGCTCTGCCTCGACTTTGGGACCTGGAGCCTCCACGCCGGTCTCAGCGACCGCGTTGACGGTTTCATCCATTATCGGGTCTCATTTTCGGCGCGCGGATTGGAACTGCTCAGGCGCGGTTTCTGGCCGGGAGGAGACTGCAAGCATTCGAAACGCAGGGCAATAGCGCATTTCGACGCGTGCGCGGTTCTGAGCGGAGCGCATTGCCACGCGCCCGCCCCCTCCCTATAGTCCGCCGCAAAACCGGGAAGCCGGATTCAACGTACCCAAGGATGCAATACTCATGCTAGAAGGCCTGCGCGTCGCCTCGCAGAACTGGATCGGCCGCTCCATCATGGCGCTGGTCATGGGCGTCATCGTCATCAGCTTCTCGATCTGGGGCGTCGGAGACGTGTTTCGCGGCATGACGGCCCAGCGGCTCGCCCGAGTCGGCAGCGGCGAAGTCACGGTCGAGACCTACCGCAGCGCCTACCAAAACGAGCTCCGCCGCATTCAGCAGCGGATGCGGCGCGCGATCACCAATGAGGAAGCCCATCAGTCAGGACTGGATCTGCAGATCCTGGAGCGCCTGGTCACCGAAGTCGCGCTCGACCAAAAGGCGCGGCAGCTCGGATTGGCCGCAAGCGATGAGACCACCCAGCGTCTGCTCGCGTCCGAAAAGGTGTTTCAGGGCGCCGACGGCAAATTCGACGCCATGCGCTTCAAGCAGATCGCCAATGACTCCGGCTTCACTGAGCGCGGCTTCGTCGCGGATCAGAAGAACGCCTACCTGCGCAAGATGATCACCGACGTCGTCGTCGCCGGAGCCGAGCCGCCCAAGTTGATGGTCGAGGCGATCTATCGTTTCCGCAATGAATCGCGAACGATCGACTACGTCATTCTGCCGCCGTCGCTGGCCGGCGCCGCGGCGACGCCATCCGACGAAGAGCTGAAAAAATACTTCGACGAACGTGAGCAGAGCTTCCGCGCCAAGGAATACCGCAAGCTGACGGCGCTGGTCGTCAGCCCTTCCACGGTCGGTAAGCCGGAGAGCGTGCCTGCCGAGCAGGTGCGCAAGCTTTATGACGAGGTCAAATCGAAGCGCTACGGAATGCCGGAAAAGCGTGACGTGCGGCAGATCGTGTTCAAGACCGACACGGAAGCCGAAGCCGCGCTCGCCAAACTCAAAGCGGGCGCGGACATCGAGGCGATGGCGGCCGAGCTCAAACTCAATCCCAAGGACGTCAACCTCGGCCTCGTCGAGCAGCGCGACTTTGGCGATCCCAAGGTCGGCGCGGCCGTATTTGCGCTTGCCGAGCCGGGGCTCACAGAGCCGGTTCACACCGCCTTCGGCGCCGTCGTGTCCCAGGTCAAGAGCATCGCCCCGGCGGTCTACAACAAGACTTTCGAGCAGGCCGAGCCGGAACTGCGCGCGGAAATCGCCGCGCAGGGCGCCATGCCTGAAGTGCGCCGGCTCCATGAGGCCATCGAGGACCAACGCGCCTCTGGCAAAACTCTCGCCGAATCCGCAAAGGCCGTGGGGCTGGAGACGCAGGTCTATGATGGCGTCGACGATGCAGGCAATGACCGCAGCGGCAAGCCGATCGCCGGCCTTCCTTCCGGTCCCGACCTCGTGAAGGCCGCCTTCGCATCGGACATCGGCGTCGATAACGATACCGTCGCGACGCGTGACGGCGGCTATGTCTGGTACGAGGTCAACGGCATCGAGCCCGCCCGGCAGAAGACATTCGAAGAGGTGAAGGCGGCCGTCGTCGACGCCATGCGCAGCGATGCAGCGCAAAAGGCGCTCGCCGCCAAGGCCGATGAAATCGTCGCGAAGCTGAACGCGGGCCGGTCAATCGAAGACGTCGCCAAGGAAGTGGGCGTTCAGACCCAACGCGCCAATGACGTGAAGCGCGAAGCGCGGCCCGACTTCAACACCAACGTCATCGTTCGATTCTTCGATGTCGCGCCGCGCACCGCCGGCTCCGCCGTCGTCGACAATGGGCGGCTGGTGTTTTTCGTGCGCGACTCGGCGACTCCCGTGTTCGACCCGAGTTCGATCGAAGCGAAGACGATCGCCCAGCAACTGAAGCCTGCCATTCACAACGACCTGCTGGAACAATATGTCGGCGGCCTCGAGAAGGCGCTCGGCGTCGACATCAACCAGAAGGCCTTGGAAGCCGCCACCGGAGCGGAACGCGACAAGTGAGCGGCGCGCTGTTCGAGCCTGACTTCGACGCCTTCGGCGCCGAATACGACGCAGATCGGCCGCAACTGGTCGTCACTCGGTTGGTCGCCGATCTCGAAACGCCGGTCTCCGCCTATCTCAAGCTCACGCACAATCGGCGCGGCGCTGCTTTTCTGCTCGAATCCGTCGAAGGCGGCGCCGCCCGCGGCCGCTATTCGATGATCGGCCTCGACCCGGACGTGATTTTTCGCGTCCTCGGCGACAGAGCGGAAATTAATCGCGCCGCACTCGACGACGCGAGCGTCTTCACGCCCTGCGAGGGGGCGCCGCTCGTCGCCTTACGTCAGCTCATCGCCGAATCCGCCGTGCCGCAGGCCGTGCGGCTGCCGCCGATGGCGGCGGGAGTCTTCGGCTACCTTGGCTATGACATGGTGCGCCAGATGGAGCGCCTCGGACCGGCCAAGCAAGACAGAATCGGCGCGCCTGACGCGCTTTTCATGCGTCCGACGGTCATGATCGTCTTTGACACGGTTCGCGACGAAATTTCCATTGTCACGCCCGCTCGACCAAAAGCCGGCGTCGCGGCGAAGGCGGCCTATGAAGCGGCGCTCGCGCGCCTCGACAAAGTCGTTGCAACGCTGGAGGCGCCGCTGGAGCATCGCGATGGCGGGGCCGACGTGCAGCTTCTCGCTCAGGAGCCGGTTTCGAATACGCCGCAATCGCGTTTTCTCGAGATGGTCGAGCGCGCCAAGGAATACATTCGCGCCGGCGACATCTTCCAGGTCGTGCTGTCGCAGCGGTTCACCGCGCCATTCGCTTTGCCCGCCTTTTCGCTCTATCGCGCGTTGCGCCGCGTGAATCCGGCGCCTTTTTTATGCTTTCTCGATTTCGGCGCGTTTCAGATCGTCTGTTCGAGTCCCGAGATCCTCGTGCGCGTCGCCGACGCCAAGGTGACGATTCGCCCGATCGCCGGCACGCGCTGGCGCAGCGAGGAGAAAGCGGAGGACGAGCGTCTGGCGGCGGATCTCCTCGCCGATGAAAAGGAGCGCGCCGAACATCTCATGCTGCTCGACCTCGGCCGCAACGACGTCGGCCGCGTCGCAAGGACGGGCACGGTGCGCGTCACTGACAGTTTCACCATCGAGCGCTACAGTCACGTGATGCACATCGTCTCCAATGTTGAAGGCGAGCTCGATGCGCGCCATGATTGCATCGACGCGCTCGCCGCGGGGTTTCCCGCCGGCACCGTCTCCGGCGCGCCGAAAGTGCGCGCTATGGAGATCATTGACGAGCTTGAGACCGACAAGCGCGGCATCTATGGCGGCTGCATCGGCTATTTCGGCGCCGGCGGCCAAATGGACACCTGCATCGTGCTGCGCACGGCGATCGTGAAGGACGGCAAGATGCATGTGCAGGCAGGAGCCGGCGTCGTCTACGACAGCGAACCGGAATATGAACACCGCGAATGCGTCAACAAGGCGAAAGCGCTTTTCCGCGCCGCCGAGGAAGCGGTTCGCTTCGCAACGCGCGCGCGGCGGGGGCAGTAGCCATTTCCGCCAAAGCGCATGGACAGCGAGACAGGCGGCGGCGCATCTGATGGACGGCCCGACGATCTACGACGACGGCGACGATCCCTACCGCGCAATTCGCGTCGGCGAACCGAATGGCGGCGACGCCGCAAAATGGGGCGTGCTGCTTTCGCGCTTCATGCGCATCGTCGCGTTATTTTGGCTCGTGCAAGGTTTGATGCAGTGGCGGATCATTCTCGCTGCGGAACGCTCGATTTTTGAGACCATGCCGCAGAGCGCAGCCTCCGCCGTTATTTTCTTCGCCGTGCTCGATCTCATCGCCGGCGTCGGCTTGTGGCTGGCGACGCCCTGGGGCGGCGTGTTGTGGCTGCTCGTCGCGAGCGCGCAGATTTTTCTTACGCTCAGCATGCCGGGATTCTTCACCGGCGGTTATTGGCTGATCGGCGTCAACGCCGTGCTGATCGCCATGTATTTCGGGCTGACCTTCGAGGCCGGACGCGATATCGAGGCGCAGCACATGCGCGAACGCCGCCGTCGCCGCAAATTCGACAGGAAACCGCCAAAGGCTTCCTAACGCGCAAGGTTTGTTAGAGGAATCATTAGCGTAAATCGACGTTTAAGTTCATCTCTCATTCACCGCAAACAGCCCCTATCGGGGTAAACGCGCGATTCAGGCTGTTGTTTAAACCGCCTTTCACCTGCGCCGATCTAATTTGATCTCATCGAACGCCGATCAAGAGATGCGCGATGCATCCGCCCTGATGGAGAAGACGATGAGCGCCATGACCAAGACAGCCCCTGCCCGCGAGGATCGCGCCAGCGAGATCCGACCGGTTTATCTCGAAGCGCTCACGCTCGTCGAACGCCTTCACCGCCGTCTGCTCGACGTCATCAAGGACGAATTCGACCGCCGGGATCTTGGCGACGTCAATTCCGTGCAGGCGCTGCTGCTTTACAACATCGGCGACAAGGAGTTGACCGCGAGCGAATTGCGCACGCGCGGCTATTATCTCGGGTCCAATGTTTCATACAACGTCAAGAAGCTCGTCGACATGGGCTATATGCATCATGCGCGCTCGCGCCTTGATCGGCGTTCGGTGCGCATCAGCCTGACCCCGAAGGGCAAGCAAATTCACGACATCGTTGCGCAGCTTTATGAGAAGCACGCGCTGACGGTCGAGCAGATCGGCGGCGTCTCCTGCGACGAGTTTCGCACCCTCAATACGTCGCTTTCACGGCTGGAGCGCTTCTGGACCGATCAGGTCCGCTATCGCCTCTGAGGCGATTTCGCTTTCTTCTCGTCTCTCAACCGTAGTCTCTCTATCGCCGGCAAGCGCCCCAGAGCCGCTTCGCCGGCGTTTTTTGTGCGCATCCCCGAGCCGGTTTGACAGACTTTTTCGATGAGAAGCTGCTCCAACGCTTTGATTTTGAGCGCTTCCTTATCGATCACATGATCCGTGTGAGCAGGAAGCGCTCTAGCGCAAACCGCCGCTCAGTCCTATCTTACCGGCTGTTAACCACAACCGAAGGAGCTCAAATGCGTTGGTCCCTCACGATCGGCTCCTTCATGGGAACCGCCGTGCGCATTCACGTCACGTTCCTGCTGCTTTTGGGCTGGATCGGCTTTGCGGCCTACCAGCGCGGCGGCGCCGTCGCAGCGCGCGACAGCATCCTGTTCATCGTCGCGATCTTTATCTGCGTCGTGTTGCACGAGTTCGGACACATCTTGACCGCGCGGCGCTATGGCATCGTCTCGCCGGTGATCACGCTGCTGCCGATCGGCGGCGTGGCCGACATGGAAAAGATGCCTGAAAAGCCCCGCCAGGAGCTGCTGATCGCGCTGGCGGGTCCGGCGGTCAATCTCGTCATTGCAGCTTTGTTGATCCTGTTTCTTGGCGCCGTCGACGTGTCCGACGGAATCCAGATCAGCGACCCATCCGTCAATCTTCTGAAGCGTCTGGCGGCCGTGAATATCTTTCTCGCGGCGTTCAACTTGATCCCGGCCTTTCCGATGGACGGCGGCCGCGTGCTGCGGGCGGCTCTATCGATCTGGATTGGCAAGGGCCGTGCGACGCGCATCGCCGCGCAGATCGGTCAGGGCTTCGCTTTTCTGCTCGGTTTTCTCGGGCTGTTCGGAAATCCGCTGCTGCTGTTCATCGCGATTTTCGTCTATATCGCGGCGGCTGGCGAAGCGCAGATGACGTCGATGTCCGAGGCGGCGCGCGGCCTGCAAGCCGCCGACGCCATGGAGACGCGCATCGCCGTGATCGAACGCAGCGCAAGCGTGCGCGAAGCGGTGGATATCCTTCTGGCCACGTCTCAGGACGAATTCCCGGTCGTGGACGCCTCGCGCCGGCTCGGCGGCTTTCTGTCCCGCGCCAACATCATCGAAGCCTTGCGGGCTGCCGAACCCGGCGCGCCGATCGCGCCTTTCGTTCGCCAGGAGCCCGCGACGATTGACGGTCGCGAGAGCATCGACGCCGCCCTGCCCAGGCTCACGGGCGGAGAGGCGGTCGGCGTGGTCGACGAGGAGGGGCGGTTCTTGGGTCTCCTGACCCGTCAGTCGCTGGCTGAGATCATGATGATCAAAGACGTTCGGCCGGACTGGCGCTTCTCGCCGCGAGACGATCGCCGTCCGACGGTTGCTTAAGCCCGCCACCCGGCCTATTGCACTGTCAAACCCGCGCCAGGAGGCTGGACAGCAGCCCAATGTCCAACGTCACGCTTATCGACAACTACGACAGCTTCACTTTCAACCTGGTTCACTATTTCGGCCAGCTGGGCGCGAACGTCACGGTGCACCGCAACGACGCCGTTTCGGTCGCCGAAGTGCTGGCCGGGGGACCCGACGCGATCGTGCTGTCGCCCGGCCCCTGCACGCCGCATGAGGCGGGCATCTGCATGGAGCTGATCTCAGCCGCCGCCGAGACCGTGCCGATTTTCGGCGTCTGCCTCGGCCATCAGTCGATCGGCGAGGTGTTTGGCGGCGACGTCATTCGGGCGCCGCTGCCGATCCACGGCAAGATGGCCACCATTCTCCATCACGGCGACGCCGTGTTTCGCGGCATCGAGGGGCCGTTCCAGGCGACGCGCTATCATTCGCTGATCGTCAGCCGCGACACCCTTCCCGACTGCCTGCGGGTGACCGCCGAGACGCCTGACGGCCTCATCATGGCGCTGTCGCATAAGACGCTGCCGACGCATGGCGTGCAGTTCCATCCCGAGAGCATCACCTCGCAGCACGGCCACAAAATTTTACAAAATTTCCTCGATCTCGCGCGGGAGTGGAACGAGGGCCCTCGCCGGCGTGAGAAGGCGGCGTGAGGGCCGCTTCGAAGGTCGCCTGCGGCGGTCGGCCGGCGGCCCTGCCCTTGCGCAACGGCGCTGAACGACAGTGAGCGAGGATTTCAAATCCTACATCGCCGCGCTCGTCTCCGGCGCGCCCCTCGCCCGCGACGAGGCGAAAGCGGCCTTTTCCCTGATTTTCCGTGGCGACGCCACGCCGGCGCAGCTTGGGGCCTTTCTCATGGGTCTGCGGCTGCGCGGCGAGACGACTGACGAGATCATCGGGGCCGCGGAGGCCATGCGCGCCGCGATGACGCCGGTCGAAGCGCCGGCCGGCGCAATCGACATTGTCGGGACCGGCGGCGACGGCGCCGGCACTTACAATATTTCCACTCTTGCCGCGATCATCGCCGCAGCCGCCGGCGCGATCGTCGCCAAACATGGCGGCAAGGCCGCTTCGTCTCTGTCGGGTTCCTCCGACGTGCTCGGCGAACTCGGCGTCAAGGTCGGCGTTTCGCCAGCCGCCGCCGCCGCATCTCTTCAAGATGCCGGAATCTGCTTCATGGCCGCGACGACGCACCACCCGGCCATGCGCCACGCCGCGCCGGTGAGAAGCGAGCTGGGCGTGCGCACGATCTTCAATTTGCTTGGCCCTTTGTGTAACCCCGCGCGGGTCGAGCGGCAGATGATCGGAGTCTTCTCCCGCGACTGGCTTGAACCTCTGGCCCGCGCGCTTCGCGAGCTCGGCGCAAAGCGCGTCTGGCTGCTGCATGGCGACGACGGACTGGATGAGGCGACGACGACGGGCGTGACCCATGTGGTTGCGCTCGAAGACGGCGAGATCGGCAGCTTTGACCTCTCGCCGGAGGAGGCGGGATTGCCCCGCGCGACGATTCAGGCGCTTGTCGGCGGCGACGCGGCGCATAACGCCAGAGCCCTGCGCGCGGTTCTGGAGGGCGCGAGGAACGCCTACCGCGACGTCGCGGTCCTCAACGCCGGCGTGGCGCTGGTCGTCGCCGGGCGCGCCGCAAATGTGCGCGAAGGCGCGGCGCTCGCTGAGGCGGCGATCGATTCCGGCGCGGCTCGGAATAAGCTCGAAGCGCTGATCCGCTGCTCCAATCGAAACGCCTGATCGGCCTTCGCGCTGCGATCGGGATAGGATTGCGCCCATTTATCGGCTATTCATGAGCAGCCGGCAGTCGGCGGAACGAATTCGAGCGAAGATGGTCGCGGCCCGTCTTCGCCGCAGGCGAGAAGATGACCGACATCCTAAGAAAGATCGAAGCTTATAAGCGCACCGAGATTTCCGAGGCCAAGGTGCGCATGCCGTTCGCGACGCTCGAGCGCAACGTGCGCGATCATGATCCGCCGCGCGGCTTTGTCCATGCGATCGAGCAGAAACTGAACGAGCGTCGTATCGCGCTCATCGCCGAGATCAAGAAGGCAAGCCCGTCCAAGGGAATCATTCGCCCAGACTTCGATCCGCCGAAACTGGCGCGCGCCTATGAAGCCGGCGGCGCGGCCTGTCTTTCGGTGCTGACCGACACGCCCTCGTTCAAAGGCAGGCTCGAAGACCTTGAGGTCGCGCGAAAGGCGACGCATTTGCCGGCGCTCCGCAAGGATTTCATGTTCGATCCCTATCAGGTCTATGAAGCGCGGGCTTACGGTGCCGATTGCATTCTCATCATCATGGCCGCTGTCGACGACGACGAAGCGAAGGCGCTGAACACGGCCGCGCATGATCTGCGCATGGACGTGCTCGTCGAAGTGCATGACGAGCAGGAGCTCGATCGCGCGCTTGCGCTGGAGACGCGCCTGATCGGCGTGAACAATCGCGATCTGCGCGACTTCAAAGTGTCGCTCGAAGTCAGCGAGAGGCTCGCCGAGAAGATTCCGCGCGACAAGATTATCGTCGCCGAAAGCGGAATCACGACGCATGACGACTGCGTGCGCCTGGAAAAATCGCACATCTTCACCTTTCTCGTCGGCGAAAGCCTGATGCGCAAGCACGACGTCGAAGCGGCTACGCGCGAACTCCTGCAAGGCTCGGCAGGAAATCCCAAATCTGACCCAGCAAGGTCAACGGCAGGGGCGTAAGGTCCGCGCGCCGCCAGGGGAGTGGTGAATTTAGTTACCTCCCCGCCTCAATCTTTTCCCGCGCTGCGCTCGCAAGGAAGGCCGAGCGCGTGAGGCCACGATTCTTCGCCGCCGCATCGATCGATTCAAGTAGCCCCGCGTCGAAGGTCAGATTGGCGCGCACGACGCGGCCAGAGTCGAGCAGCAGTGGAATGAGCACAGTCGTCTCTCCCGGCGCGACTTCGCCGGATGCAAGAATTTGCGTAAGCGTTCGCGCTTTATTGATCTTGAACCCGCCGCCCCGCTTGTAGCTCATCACTTCGCGCAACGCCTCCGTCGCGCTGGCGATTGCCTCTTCCGGCGTCGCGCCGACGCCGACGCAACCGTCCACGTCCGGAAAACGCACGCCCCAATTCTTCCCGGCGCCGTCGATCACCCCAACGAAATGCGTCATTTCTATTGTTCCATCCATCCGGCGGCCTTGGCGATGGACCGCGCGGTTCCGGGCGTCAATTGCCGATGGCGCGGCACAGTGATCATGACGCCGGGCCGCTTTTCGTTGACGAAACGGTCATGGCTTCCGCCACCGATGCTTATCCAGCCGTCCTTTTCCAGTCGCGCGACGATTTTACGGGCATTGGTTTCGACCTTTGCCATAAATCACCCTGTAATGCGCACTATTATACACACGATTGATCGATTATCAATGTGATCCGACCTTGCCTCGAACCCGCCAAAAGCGCAAAACGCGAGCGATGACCAAACTCACCCACCTCTCCGCCGCTGGAGAAGCGCATATGGTCGACGTGTCGGCGAAGGCCGAGACGACTCGCGTGGCGCGCGCGCGCGGCCAGGTGGTGATGGCGCGTGAAACTCTATGCCTCGCCCTCGAAGGTCAGGCCAAGAAAGGCGATGTGTTCGGCGTCGCCCGCGTTGCGGGGATCATGGCGGCCAAGAAGACGAGCGAGCTCATCCCGCTGTGCCATCCTATTCCTTTGTCGAGCATCTCGGTCGAGATCACGCCCGATGACGCGCTGCCCGGCCTGCGTGTCCTGGCCGAAGCCTCTGTCACCGGCAAGACCGGCGTCGAGATGGAGGCGCTGACGGCCGTCTCAGTCGCCTGTCTGACGATCTATGACATGCTGAAGGCCGCCGATCGCGGCATGCGCATCGAAGGCGTTGAACTCGTCGAAAAGCGCGGCGGCAAGTCCGGCGACTGGCGACGTGGCGAATAGTTCGACTGCGGCGGCAAGGCTCTATATCGTAACGATCGATATATTTGATGATTGGTGGAGGCGCCTGTCATGCGGCCTTTCGTTTTCGCCGTTGCGCTGCTGTTATTGAGCGCGCCAGCGCTCGCCGATCGGGCGAACGAATGTCGGCGCCAGTGCGGCGAGGACGCGGCCTGCTACCGGCGCTGCATGGGCTATTCCTATCGACCCCACTCCGGCTGGGGTGGACACTTTAGGCCGCGCGCCTATCGGCGCGCCCCATCGTCTACCGATGCGCCAAGAGCTGAAGGACCTTCAGAGCCGAGCGGCGGCGCCGGCGCTGTCGCAAAGCCGAGCATTTTGGGCACGGCCTATGACTATCTTTATTCCCCTGGCGCGGAGACGGCAGGCTACGGCCTCTATTCCTATGTGATCCTGCCCCGGCCCAACGACCGCGCCGTCGCCTTTCTGAGCGAGATCGTAGGGCGCTTTCCCGCGGCGTCGGATGTCGTGGCGCCAAAGGAGCGGATCAACATTCTTTACCTACCGACTAAGGCGCGCTCGCGTGGCCAAGCCGCGTTCCCTGCCGATGTCGAAAAATCCGTGGTCAAAACTTTCCTGACCAAAAACTATGATTTCGCCATGGCGCAACGCCTGCTGTTTCATTTGTGCGACAAGCCGGCGCCGGCGGTTGCGCAGCTTTGCGAGAACGATCTTTCCGGCGGCCCCTATCTTCTCACCTACGCGACAAAGATCAGCGATCTTTCACCTCTGCCGCCGCCTTTCCTCTTCGTCGATCTCACGAATGTGCGTCCGCGCGCCTTTCCGCTGTTCGTCGCGGCCTACGCCGCTCAGGTGAAACGCCCCGACTTCTCGGACGGCGCGCGACTCGCCGATTTCAATCTGCAGGTCGCAAATATTCTTTTGACCGCGGCGGACTGGGTTCAGCCTGTGAGCGCGGCGGTCGCTGACATTACGCACTTCGCCGAGGCCAAGAAGAGCGACGGGGAAGCGCCCAAATGAAATTATCACTCCCTCGGATCGTCGCCGTTTTTTTGCTGGCCATCGCTCTTGGCGTAACCTTCTCCTTCGCTTATCCCGGCGTCGATATTGACGCGGCCCTCGCGACAGTCATCCTGCTCGTCGCACTTGCGGCCGAAAGCCTCTGCGCTTTCATTTACCGCCGCGTCGCGAACCGGGGATAGATTTTCGCGTGGATAAGCTTCTTTCCGTTTCGGACGCGCTTGCGCGGGTGCTCGCTGGGGCTTCACGGCTTGGCGAAGAATTGACGCCGCTGGCGCGGGCGCGCGGCCGCACGCTGGCCGCCGACCTTGTCGCCCGCCGCAGCCAGCCGCCCGTCGCCGTCTCGGCCATGGACGGCTTTGCGCTGCGCGCCGCTGACCTCGCCGCCGGGCCGCTGCGCGTCATCGGGGAAAGCGCCGCTGGCCGCGGCTATGGCGCGGCGCTGCAGCCGGGCGAAGCCGTGCGCATCTTTACCGGCGCGCCGGTCCCGGAGGGCGCCGACGCCATATTGCTTCAAGAAGACGCTGTCGTCGCCGACGGCGCGTTGACGGCAGGCGCGCCGCCCGGCCCACATATTCGCGGCGCTGGCCTCGACTTTCGCGAAGGCGCAGTCGCGCTCTTCGCGGGCGTGCGCCTCGGTCCCGCCGAACTCGCGCTCGCCGCGGCGATGAACCACGCTGCAATTCCTGTCGCGCGGCGCCCGCGCGTGGCGATCATCGCATCGGGCGACGAACTTGTCCCGCCGGGCGCCGAGCCCGGCCCCTCCCAGATCATCTCCTGCAACAATCTGGCGGTCGCCGCCATCGCCGAAGACGCCGGCGCCGAAGTCGTCGACCTCGGCATCTTCCGCGACGATCTCGCGGAACTCGAACGCGGCGTCGGCCTCGCCCGCGAGGCGCGCGCCGACGTTCTGGTGACGCTTGGCGGCGCCTCGGTCGGTGACCGCGATCTGCTGCGTCCGGCGCTGGCGCGCCAAGGGATGTCGCTCGACTTCTGGAAAATCGCGATGCGGCCGGGCAAGCCCCTGATCCATGGCGCGCTGGGCGACGCGCGCATCCTCGGCCTGCCCGGCAATCCGGTCGCCTCGTACGTCTGCGCGCTGGTATTTCTCGCGCCGCTGCTGCGCGCATTGCAGGGCGATCCCGACGCCGGCGCAGATCGAACCGAACTGGCGATCGCAGGAAGCGCCCTTTCCGCCAACAAGGGGCGGCGCGACTATATGCGCGCGCGGCTCGCCTTGGACGAAAATAGCCGGCTCGTCGCAACGCCGCAGCCGCTGCAAGACTCGTCGCTGCTCACCGAGCTGGCGCAATCGCAAGCGCTGCTGATCCGCGAGCCAGGCGCGCCAGCCCTGGCGAAGGGCGACCCCTGCCGCATCCTTCGGCTGCCATGATGACGCCGCGCATCCGTGACTTTGGCGCCGCAACATGGCAAAGGAAACGCGCGCGCTGATTAGCCCGCCACGAAAGCAGGCCCGCATGTCGATCATCGATTCCATCCGTAAGTCGCTCGTTCCGATCCATCCGGAAGGCTACGTCTTCATCGCTGGTTTCGCCGCCGTCTCCTTCCTGCTCGACTGGCTGTCGCCGACGCTCGGCTGGATAGGCTTCATCGCCACCGCCTGGTGCGCTTATTTCTTCCGCAATCCGCCGCGGGTGACGCCGCTGCGCGAAGGGCTCGTCATCTCGCCCGCGGATGGCGTCGTCAGCGCGGTCGGCTTTTTTCTGCCGCCGGCCGAACTCGGCCTGGGAGCCGAGCCGATGCAGCGCATCTCCGTGTTCATGAGCGTCTTTGACGTGCATGTGAACCGTGCGCCGATCACCGGCCGCATCTCGAGAATCGCTTATAAGCCGGGGCTGTTCCTCAACGCCGACCTCGACAAGGCCAGCGAAGACAATGAACGCAGCGGCATGGTCATCGAGGCGCCGTCGGGGCGCTTTGGGGTGGTGCAGATCGCAGGTCTCGTCGCGCGGCGCATCGTCGGATTCGTCAAGGAAGGCGAGCAGATCGGCGTCGGCGACCGTTTTGGCCTCATTCGTTTTGGTTCGCGCGTCGACGTCTATATGCCGTCATCGGCCCGGCCCATGGTGGCTATCGGGTCCCGGGCCATCGCCGGCGAGACGATCCTCGCCGACATGACCGCCGGCGCCCCTGCGCTGTCATTCAAGGCGGGTTGAACGATCCATGGCCGATCCCTTCTTCTCCGGGCGCGATTCGCAAGAGGGCGTGCTGACGCCTTCCGAACAGCGTCGGCTGCGATTCCGCAACATTCCGTTGCGCATCGTTCTTCCCAATCTCGTGACGCTGCTCGCCCTGTGTATGGGGCTGACGGCGATCCGCTATGGAATCGAAGGACGATTTGAAACGGCAGTGACGGCGGTGATGGCCGCGGCGGTGCTCGACGGACTGGACGGCCGCCTGGCGCGCGCCATCAAGGGCACGTCGCGCTTCGGGGCGGAGCTCGACTCGCTTTCGGATTTCGTCGATTTCGGCGTCGCGCCCGGCCTGCTGCTGTATCTGTGGACGCTGCACGAGATCAAAGGCCTCGGCTGGTTCGCCGTGCTCGTCTTCGCCATCGCCGGCGCACTACGGCTCGCCCGCTTCAATGTGACGATGGACGATCCGACGAAGCCCGCCTGGCACGCCGAATTCTTTGTCGGCATGCCGGCGCCCGCCGGCGCCGTGACGGTGTTGCTGCCGCTCTATCTACATTTTTCCGTTTTGGAGCTGCCGGCATCCAAGGCGATGACGCCGTTTTACATCGTCTACGTGCTCGGCATCGCCTTCCTGATGGCGAGCCGCATTCCGCATTTCTCCGGCAAGCGCATCGGGCGCATACCGCGTGATCTCGTGATCCCGGTGCTTTTCGGCGTGGGCGTAACGGCGCTGCTGCTGGCGATCTATCCGATGGAGCTGCTCGCCGTGCTGAGCGTCGCGTTTCTGGCTGCCATTCCGCTCAGCGTGAGGCGCTATAACAAGCTCGCGAAAGCGGAGGCGGAAAAAGCGGCGCCGCCGAAAGAGGCGTAACGGGTTTGGTGGCGGCTATGATTTGCTTTTCGCGACATAGAGGACGCGCTGCAAGGTTTTGAAGTGCGCGTCGCATGTCAGAACGTCTGCGCCATGTTCCAGCGCTGTGGCGTAGACGATGGCGTCAGCGGTGGCCAGATGGTGTTTGGCGCATAGCTCCGCAGCCGTCAGAGCGATTTTAGTGTCGAGCGCCGCCACTACACAAAGTTGGGTGAAAGCAATCACCTCGTCCGCCCGATCTTCACTTACTTCGCGGCTCATCCATTTGAAGAGTTCAAGCTGCACGATTGTCGGAACAAGCCAGTCATCACGGGAGGGAATGGCAGGTGACAACGCCTTTCCCGTGGGTGACCCGATCAGCCATTCAATCCACGCAGAAGTATCGACGAGACGCATCAAAAGCGGTCTGTGCGGTCGCGGTAGTTTTCTGGTTTTGCGCCCTTCGCGATCCCGGCCAGTTGATCGCGCTCAGGCACGGGAACGAGCAGCACGCCAGATCCTTTGGGGATGAACGCAAACTCCTGGCCGGCCTTCCATTTGCGCGCTTCGCGAACGGCCTTTGGGATCGAGATCTGAAATTTTGCGGAAAGTGTAGCGGTGTCTGACATTTTTCATACGCTGAGCAGATCGATTATCGACTCGTAAGAAAGTAGTCATAAGACCGGAAAATGGCAAGCTCACCGAGCGGCGGCGAGCGGCGCCAGGGGCTGGCTCTCGACCTTCTGATTGACGGGCGCTGAGGCGCGTTCCGGCTCCGCCTCGCTTCCACGCGCGTCAATGACCGCTTGCGTCTCTGCCTCGCCAGGGCGCGGGGCTGTCAGCTGCGCGCCGATCTTTCGCACCACGTCGGGCGCTTCGGCGAATGCGCCATGGCCGACGAAGTCCGTCGAGAAGGACGAGATGTCGTGTACGGCGACGCCCAATCGATCGAGCTCCGACTTGTCTTCAGGATTGGTGGGATTCATCGCGCCGAGGCGCGGCCGGTCGCCGGCGATGCGCGACGCGAGCGACAGCGCGCGATCATTGTTGGCGACGAAGATCGACACATGCCGAGGATCGACGCGCGCGACCTGTTGGCGGAAAACATTGAGATCAATGTCGGGCGCGGCCAGCATGACTTCGCCAAGTTTGCCGTCGAGATCCGGATGGCCGGACTGCGCGACGCCGCGCAGCGTCTCCATCGTCAGCCACGCGCCCATCGAATGGGCGAGCACATGAATCCGTCCGACGCCAGGCGTGCGCGACAGTTCGACGACAAACTTCTCAAGCGCGTCCCGTGAGACTGTCGCCGCCTCCTTGTCGGACTCATAATTGAACAGCCCGCCTCGGGAATTCCACGTAAAGAGCGCGGGAACGCCGGAGAAGCGCCCGTCGGCGACAATCTGCGCCAGACGAAAGCGCGCCTCCTCGACTCCGGTGTTGAAGCCGTGCACGTAAAGCAGCACGTCGCGCGAATTGCCGATGCGACCCGAGACGTGCGAGGCGACTTCGCCGTAGAATTCGTGCTCATCCATATTGCGCTTCGACAGCACTGTGAAATGCCGCCGCCGATCGGCGCCGCCAAAGCTTGGACGCTCGAGGCTTCCAGCACGATGGTTGAGCGGGACGCCAATCGATGTTAGCGAAAAATGCGCGCGGCCGTCGTCCGTCGCGCCTTCGGAACGCCGCGTCGAAGCGACGAAAATGGCGACATTCGACGGCTCCCCCTGGGCTCCAGAGACGAGAGAAACGGCGTTGCCGACGTGGCCGTCGACCATCCGCATGCCGTCCGACACGCAGCCGCCAAGCGCCGCCGCGATCAAGAGCGCGCTTAAGCGCGTCAGCGTTTTTCTGTGAGTGCGCAAATTGTTTGGCTCGATCCAGCGCCTGCTCGGAACTGAATCCTGAGCGGCGCGCTTCGACTGAGGCGCTTCGCCTCTCCACAGCCGCTTCTGACGAATGAAAGCGTCCAAAGCGGGGCGAGACGCCCGCCACTGCAGGGAAAAATTCTCGATATTTCATGAAGCCCGCGCAAATCGGTCGCACTTGCGCGAATGTGGGTCGCCTGCGCATAGTGCCAAGAAAATAACATTCAGGGAGATCCGACGTGGCGGCGCGCCCGCTGTGTCGAAAAGCCAATGCGGATCAGAATCTTGGGGTCGGGAGCCGGCGGCGGCTTCCCGCAATGGAATTGCAACTGCGCGAATTGCCGGGCTGTCCGCGCCGGAGCGCCTGGCTTTTTGCCGCGCACACAGTCCTCATTGGCGGTGAGCGCCAATGGCGCCGATTGGCTGCTGCTCAACGCCTCGCCTGATCTGCGCGAGCAAATCGCCGCCGCGCCCGAGCTTGCTCCCGCCCCCGATGACGGTCTGCGCGCGAGCCCGATCAAGGCGGTGGCGCTGACAAATGGCGACGTGGACCATGTCGCGGGTCTTCTCAACATGCGTGAAGCGCAGCCGTTCAGCCTCTACGCCGCGGGACGGGTTCTCGATGCGCTCGGCGCCAATCCGATTTTCACGATCCTGCAGACGCAGCTCGTGCCCCGCATTGAGCTGCGCATAGACGAAGCCGTGCCTGTCACCGGAGCGGGCATCGATCTAGGTCTCGCGATCCGCGCCTTCCCCGTTCCGGGCAAGATCGCGCTCTACCTCGAAAACGCCAATGCGCCGAATTTCGGCACGAGCGCCGGCGACACGTTGGGGCTTGAAATAATCGAAGCCGGAACTGGCGACTCGTTCTTTTACATTCCGGGATGCGCCAAGGTTGACGCGGATCTCGCCGAGCGGCTTCGGGGCGCCAAGCTTGTCTTCTTCGATGGCACGCTTTTCCACGAAAATGAGATGATCGAGCAAGGTCTGCTCGGCAAGACCGGCTCGCGCATGGGCCATATCAATGTCAGCGGCGCCGACGGCTCCATCGCCGCGTTCGCGCCGCTCGACGTGAACCGCAAAATTTATGTGCACATCAACAATTCCAATCCTCTGCTCAACGAATTCTCGGACGCATATGCGACCGCTCAAGCGGCCGGCTGGGAAATCGGCGAGGATGGCATGGAGGTCGACCTGTGAACGAGATCGTAGCCATTGATTGGCGCGGCGTCGCGCCCCTCCCCCGCGACGAATTCGAAGCTGCGATCCGTGCGATTGGCGCCGAGCGCTATCACGACAAGCACGAGTTTCATAAGCTGCTGCACGGCGGCAAGCTCAACAAGGATCAGGTCGCCGCCTGGGCGCTGAACCGCTACTGCTATCAGGAGGCGGTGCCGCGCAAGGACGCCGCTTTCATGAGCCGCGTCCATGATCGCGAGCTGCGCCGCGAATGGATACATCGCATCCATGATCATGATGGTCTGGGCGAAGAAGGCGGCGGCATCGAGCGCTGGCTCGTGCTGACGGACGCGCTCGGCTTCTCGCGCGACTACGTGACCTCTCGGCGCGGCGCCCTGCCCGCGACGAAATTCGCCGTCGAAGCCTATGTGCGCTTTGTCGTCGAGCAGCCGCTCGTCGTTGCGGTCGCGTCTTCGCTGACCGAACTCTTCGCGCCGTCGATCCATCGCGAACGCATCGTCGGAATGCTGGAAAATTACGATTTCGTCGACGACCAGGTGATGGCCTATTTCAAACGCCGGCTGACCCAGGCGCCGCGCGATTCCGAATTTGCGCTCGGCTATGTGCTCGATAACGCCAAAACCCGCGCTGAACAGGAAGCCTGCGTCGGCGCCGTGCGGTTCAAATGCGACGTCTTGTGGGCGCAGCTTGACGCATTACATCACGCCTACGTCACGCCCGGGCCGATCCCGCCCGGCGCATGGCGGCCAGGAGAAGCAAATGTCTGAGGCGCATGCCGCGCGGTTCGTGATCGGGCCGGATTCGCGTTCGGCCTTCACGCGCTACGCGCGGCTGCACGAAGACCGCGCGCGCGCTCGAACGGTTATTCTCGCGCCCGAGCGCGCCTATGAACTCGATCCGATTGGGCTCATCGTGCTGCGCGCGATTGATGGCGCAACACGCCTCGCCGATCTGTGCGCGCGCCTCGCGCAGCAATATTCCGCGCCCCTCGACGTTATCACGCGCGACGTCACGGCGCTGCTGCAAGGCCTCGCCGACAAGCGGCTGCTGTGCGACGGAACCGACGAATTTGCGGCGCCGCCGCCTTCCGCCTTCGCCGCGTCGATCGCGCCATTCGCGGGCGGACCCGCGGGGCTGCTCGCCGAGCTTACGCATCGCTGCCCGCTGCAATGTCCGTACTGCTCCAATCCGCTTGAGCTCGAGCGCTCGAATACCGAACTCACCGCCGATGAATGGGGCGAGACCTTCCGTCAGGCGGCGTCGATCGGCGCGCTGCAGCTGCATCTTTCCGGCGGCGAACCCACCGTGCGACGCGATCTTGAAGAGATACTCGCACAGGCGGTCGACGCGGGGCTCTACACCAATCTCGTCACCTCCGCCGTTCTGCTGACGCGCGAGCGGTTGCAGCGTCTCGCCGAGATCGGCCTCGATCATGTGCAGGTCTCCATCCAGGATGTCGTTCCTGAGAGCGCCGACCGAATCTCGGGCTATCAGGGCGGCGTCGGCAAGAAGCGCGACGTCGCGCGATGGACGCGCGAATTCGGCATGGGATTGACGATCAATGCGCCGATGCACCGGCAGAACATTGCGCATCTGCCGCAGATTATCGATTTCGCCGTCGAGGTCGATGCGCAGCGCATCGAGATCGCGCATATTCAATATTACGCCTGGGCGCAGATGAACCGGGCCGCGCTCATCCCGACACGCGACGCCTTCATGGAAACAGTCGGCATCGTCGACGAGGCGAAGAAGCGTCTCGCCGGCGTTCTCAATTTCGATTTCGTCATCCACGATCATTACGCGACGCGGCCAAAGGCCTGCACCGGCGGCTGGGGCCGTTCGATCATGGCGGTGACGCCGTCCGGCAAGGTTCTGCCCTGCCACGCCGCGCAGACCTTGCCGGGACTGACATTCGACAATGTGCGCGAGAGACCGCTCGCCGACATTTGGCGGAACGGCGCAGCCTTCAACGCCTTCCGCGGCACGGATTGGATGAAGGAGCCCTGTCGTTCCTGCGAGCGCCGCGAAATCGATTTCGGCGGTTGCCGCTGTCAGGCGTTCGCCATCGCCGGCGACGCCGCGGCGACAGACCCCGCCTGCCACCTCTCGCCGGACCATGCGCGCTTTGCCGCTTACGCGGAAGTCGAATCGCACATCACGGCGCCGGACTTTATCTATCGCCGCTATGGCGGCGCCGCGGCGTCAACGGCGCGCGCCAAGGAGCCGGCGTGATCTACCGCTGAGCTGCGCGAGGATCGTCGCGCGGATCAAGATAGGTGATGTTCCACGGGCCGACGCCGGTCACTTGCACCACTGTATCGTCTTCGAAGGTGACCCAATGGCCCGCTTCCGCGGGCGTCGCCGCAAAACCGCCGGCGGCAAGCGTCTTCTCGGCGTTTGGATCGAGCTTGGCTCCTTCGCCGTAACGAACGGCTCCCGACAGCACCGTCATCGTCTCCATCCCGCTGTGCTTGTGCAGCCCGATTTTATATCCTTTGGGCGCACGCATTCTCAGAATGTAGGGTCCGCCCTGCGTCGGATCGCCGAAGAGCATCGCGACTTCCGCGCCCCTCGGCAGTTCTGACGGACCCGCTTTCCATTCGAGTTTATCTTGCGAAAAAGCGGAGCCTGGAGCTTCCGCCATTACGGCGATGGGAGCTGCGAGGCTTATGGCCGCGCCCGCAAGAATTGCAGCAAGATTTCGCATAGCTTGGGCCTCCAAAGCGCGCCCCTGGCTTGAGATAGTGCGCCGAAGACACACAGCGACGAAGAATTCAAAAATTCGATTTCGGTAACAAACGAGCAACTTCCCCAGGGCATATTGAGCCTTGTCTCGCGGAGTTAAGGATTTGTTTCGCATAAGTTGCGTAATGGAGCTTGTCGCATGAAGTCGCGGGATACGCTTGTCCGTCTCAAACGGTTCCAGGCCGAGGAAAAACGCCGGCGCGTCGTCCAATTGAATGCAATGATCGCCGAATTCACGCGCATGGCCAATGAGCTCGACCGTGAAATCGGTCAGGAAGAGCGGCGCGCCAACATCGACGATCCCAATCATTTCGCCTATCCGACTTATGCGCGGGCGGCGCGCACGCGACGCGACAACATCCTTGCGTCGATCGCGGAACTGCGCGGCCAACTCGAAGAAGCGGAAGCGCAGTTCAAGGAAGCCAGCGAAGACTTCGCCAAGGCGCAGAGTCAGGAGGCGCGAGACCGCGGCGCCGAGCGCATGGTTGATGTCGTCGCCGAGCGGCGCCACGCAGAAATGCCGGAAGTTTTGCGCAGGGTTTAAGGCTGAAATAGCCGCCAGCGCAGCCTGCCTCCGGGCGCGCGCGCCCAAACGCCAAACGTTTTTCGGCGAACGGCGCTGAACTCTTCGCCTTTGGCGAGAGCCTGGGCGACCGATGCGACATTGAAATCAAACGCCCGGAAAAAAAGCGTCGCGCCGGAACGCCCGGCGTCGATGAAGGCCAATTCGAAACGCGCGAGGTCGGCGACCCAGCGCGGCTCCAATTCGCTTTTTGCGACACGCGTATCGATAAATGCGATCAGCGCCGCAGCGTCCGAGCGATTTGTCGCCTCTCGCGCAGCGCCGTGGATCGCCTGCCGGAAAAGCGCATCGAATCGATCGCCCAATGCGCGCGCTGTGAGCGGCAGCGCCCTGCGCACATAAAGCGCGCGTTTGCCGATCAGGCTCTGCGCAAAGACTTCCGTTTCGCGCCTGTCGATTCCGGCGAGGCGCTCCGTGTCATACATGCTCAAGCCGAAACGCATCGCCACGGCGATCGGCGCTTCGAAGAATTCCCGCCGCAGATCATCGTCGGTGAACAGGCGCGCGAGCAGCGCCTGCGTCTGCGCTAACGCCATCGCCCGTTCTCCACGAGCGTCCGTCGCGCGCGCGCCACTTCATCGATGAGTTCGCCGAACGGCGGCATTTTCTCGTCGCGCTCGAGAATGACGGCCTTGACCGGCGCGCGGGCGATGACGCGATCATAGAGCCGCCAAACCGCATCGCTCGTCGCGGCGTCATGGCTGTCGATCAACAGACCGTCTCGCTCTCGTCCGCCGGCGTAGTGGATTTGCACGAGTCTGTCCCATGGCCAGCGCGCGAAGTCGCTTTCGAGATTGGCGCCGAAATTCGTCGCATTCACATGCATGTTGGCGACGTCGCACAGCCAACCGCATCCGGTCGCTTCCAGCGTGCGCCACAAAAATTCAGCTTCGTCCATTTCGCCGCCTGGAATGCGCACCACGCAAGTGATGTTTTCCAAAATCAGCGGCGTCTTGATGCGCCTGCGCACTATTTCGACATTGCGCGCGACGACGTCGATGGCTTCCTGCGTATAGGGCAGCGACGCAAGATGCCCAATGCTGATTCCGCCCGCGCGCGTGAAGCAAAGATGTTCGCTCCACCAGGGCGGATCGATGCGTTCGATCAGCGCGGCAATTTTATCGAGATAGCATGAGTCGACGCCGTCCGCGCTTCCGATCGAGAGATCGAGACCATGCGCGACGAGCGGAAAATGCGCTCTTAGAAGCTCAAGTTCAGCGAGCTTTTCTTTTGATGCGTCGAGATAATGATCAGCGATGATCTCGATAAAATCGACATCGTCCCGTCGGGCGAAGAGATCGGCGCGAAACTGCGGACGATAGCCAAGTCCGGACCCGAGGGCCGGCGCGTCAATCGCGGACGCCACCATCGCTCGCTCCGCCGTCGCCGCAACTGCCGCCGCAGCTTGTTCCGCAATCGGAGCCATCGCTTCCGGAGCCGCGACTGAAGGCTTCGGCGAACATCGCCTCCGTCGTGCCCTTGAGCGGCGCGAATCCATATAGGCCGATGAGAAACAACGCGGCGCCGTGGAAGGCGCGCGCTTCGGGTCCGGGCGATCCGATGTGACCGACGGCCGCCTTCAGACGCCCGCCATAGGCCAGCCGCATCGCGTCGAGATAGGCGTGGCCGCGACGGCTGGCATGGGTTCTGGTCAGCACATAGGCAAGCGCAAAAAGCGACGCGACCGACGCAGCTGCGAGAAAGACCAGATAGGCGACATTCTCGGCGCCCGCTGTCCATTCCACATAGATCTTGGCAAGCGCCAGGCCGACGATGATCAGCGTTCCGCCGATCTGCGCGCGCCGGCGCCAAATCTTCACCGACTTGGGCTTGATCAGCTCCTCCGCGGCGAGCTTGGCGCGCAGCGGCGCGAGCTGTTCCAGCAGCCAGCGCCGCAAGCCGCGATCTTCGAACAGCGCATGCGCCTTCGGCTTCGCCTGCACGGCTTCGAGCAGGCGCGTCTCCATGGCGTTGAGTTCGCCCGGCTCCGGCTGCTTGTCTGTCGGAATCACGTGATCCTCCGCGGCGAGGACGACGAAGCCGCGCTGCGCAAGATCATAGATCAGCGTTCGGATAACCTGATTGACGCCGCCCTGCAGGAAGGCGACCTCCATCGCGTCGGGGTTCTGCGGCACGGGCGGCGGCGCGCGGCGACCGGTGCGGTCCGCGAGCCGAATGCAAAGGTAAGTGGCCGCCAGCACGAGGATGACGACGAGGCCGAAGACATTGAGAAATTCAGGCCCGGGAAGATTAAGGATCGCAATGTTCTGCACGCCAGCCGCCTCAGTTCGTGATCACGTCTTGCACAAGCCGTCGCGCCTGCAGCGTCGCGACGCCCAACACCGCCATCCCGATCGCCTGATGCGCGAGCGCCAGCGCCAGATGCGGGTCGCCGGCGAAGGGCGGCTGGACCAGCACCAATGTCGCAACGCCAAGCGCGATCTGCATGAGCACATGGCCGAACAGGATCACGGCGCCGCGGCGCGCGCGTCCTTCCGCGTTCATCCACGCATCCAGAAGATGCCCGAGCGCCAGAGCGAAGATCAGATAGGCGATCATGCGGTGGAAGAATTGGACGGTGACCGGATTGTCGACGAGATTGGTCCAGACCGGCTCCAATCGCCACAAGACGTCGGCCGGAGGAACGAAGACGCCATCCATCAACGGCCAAGTGTTATTGACGAGGCCCGCCCGCAGTCCGGCGACAAGGCCGCCGACGAAAATCTGCAGAAACACAAAAGCCAGGATCGTCAGCGCGACCGCCTTCAGGCGACCTGCGCCCCCATGCACGAGAGAGACGGCGCGCGGCCCAAGGCCGCCGGCCACCCATAAACAGGCGGAAAAGATCAGCGCGGCGAGCAGCAAATGGATCGCGAGGCGCTCCTGCGCCACCTCGATGCGATTGACGAGGCCGGATGCGACCATCCACCAGCCGACGCCGCCCTGGAGCGCCCCGAGCGCAAGAATGCCGACGAGCTTCGGCTTCGCCGAACGCGGCAGGCGGCCGCTCGCCCAAAACCATATGAGCGGAACGGCGAAAACGACGCCGATCACCCGTCCCAGAAGACGATGCGCCCATTCCCAGGCGTAGATGTATTTAAACCCGGCGACATCCATGTCGGGGAACAATTCCCTGTATTGCGGAATCTGCTTGTAGGCTTCGAACGCCTCCTGCCACTCCTGCTGGGACAGCGGCGGCAGCACGCCAGTGACGGGCTTCCATTGGACGATGGAGAGGCCCGATTCGGTCAACCGGGTCGCGCCGCCAACGATGACCATCAGAAAGACCAGCCCCGCGACCAGCCACAGCCAGTCGCGCACCGCCCGGGCGTTCGCCTCGGTCGCATGGTGCCTGATCGCCGGGATAGGTTGGGGAAAATGCAGCCAATCTTCCATGAGACGCCGAGGGTTGGGAGGCGGATGACGGCGGCCAGTTAAGGGATGCGGCCCTCGCTTGTCCACACCCCGCGGCCGTCTCCGGCAAGTCGGGTCAATTTGGCTGAAAACTGCGCCGCTGCGGATGTTAGACTAGCGCGGCTTGAGTCGAGGGATCAGGTGTCGGGCAAGAGCAATGAAGCGATGCGCACGATCGGCGAGGTCGCGGCGAGCCTCGACCTTCCCGCGCATGTGCTGCGCTTCTGGGAAACCCGTTTCAAGCAGATCAATCCTCTTAAGCGCGCAGGCGGGCGTCGCTTTTACCGGGAGCGCGACATCGAACTCGTGATTGCGATCCGCCGCCTGCTCTATGACGAAGGCTATACGATCAAGGGCGTGCAGCGCATCCTCAAGGAGGCTGGCGTCGAGGCGGTCCTTGCCGGCGCCGGACGCCGCCAAGCAGACCTGCCCGGGACTCCCTCCCCTTTCCGTCCAAGCGCGGGCGAGGGACGAATCGGGTCAGCGCGAGACGAAGACGAGACGGACGCCGCCCTCTCCGCCGACGACCGCGCCATTCTGCGCGCGCAAAATCCAGTTTTTGCAGGGCTCGAAGCTCAGGACGCGGCGCCGCCCGTCGAACATAGCGAGCCTGTTGCGGCGCCTTCGGCCCGCGGCGAACCACGCCCGCTCGCGGCGCGGGAGGCGCAAATTCTGCGCGAGGCTCTGGCCGAGATCGAGGAATGCAAACGCCTGCTCAGATTGACCAGGCGATAGCGAACCGGGCGTTGCCAGCGCTGCGCGGCCTCACTATAACGGCGCGAGTCGGAGTGTAGCGCAGCCCGGTTAGCGCACTTGTCTGGGGGACAAGGGGTCGTGGGTTCGAATCCCGCCACTCCGACCATTTTCCGAAGATAAATCCGATAGGAACAACTGCACGGCAAGGGCTCGGACTCTACACAGCTGGGGATCACGAGGGATTTAAGCCGCTGTAGCACCCCTTCTCCGTTCCTGCCCCTCGGGCATGACAAAGCCCGGACGTCGCCGGCCGGGCTTTGATTCGCTTTTGAAGGTGAACTTAGCGGTTCAGTATTTGGCGACGACCGGAGGGGCGCCCCAGTTGAAATGATAATTAACGCCGGCGCGAACGAGATTGCCATTGTAATTGGCGCGCGCTTGCGTGGCGTTCAGCCATTTCAAGCCTGCGGGAGGTCCGCCGAGACTGCCGTCATAAAACTGAGCGGTCACGCCCGCGGCCATCTGGACCGAACCAAGATCGTAATAGAGATACTCAACTTTGGCGCTCCAATTCGGCATGAACATCCATTCTAGGCCGCCGCCCGCCGTCCATCCGACCCGCGTATCCGAATATGCGCCGCCTCCAAAACCACTCGACGGCCAGGACGCACGAACGGGAAGCACTGCCTGCCAGCCGCTGACGTTAAAATTGACGCCGCCGTAGGCCAAACCGCCCGTTCCGTAAACAAGCAGCGTTGGGGTGATCAAATAGCCGAGACGTCCGCGCACGGTGCCCAAGTAATCCAGGTTCTTACGGATGGATACGGCCGTCAGAACCGAATCGTTCAGGACATTGGCTCCCGTTGCAGGAATATTGGTCCAGGAACTATTGTTGCCGCCGCCGTTTGCAATTCCTTGGATGTCAGCCTCGACGCCGAATACGAAAGAATACCCTCCGAAGCCAGCCTGCCAATTGTAGCCAATTTGGCCGCCTCCGATGAAACCGCTGGAAGCGCCCGACGAGACGACGCCTGACCCGCCAAGCGCGGCAGTCAAAGAGTAATCGGCGGGAGCGGAAGGATTCGGACCCGGATTATCGCCCGACACCCAGAGCGGAGACGAGCCAAGCCGAGTGCTGTTGCTGCTTGACCATGTGCCGCCGGCGTTCAGGCCGACATAAAAACCCGTCCACAGCGGCGGCGGCGGCAGCGGCGCTGGCGGCGGCGCCTTGTAGGACGGAAGGTCGGCGGCTATGGCCGATCCGGCCGTCAGCGCCAAGGCCAAAATGGTGACTGCTGCCTTGTTCATTTGGCTTTTCCGAATCAGGATTGGTCATCTCTCGAACCAGCGGCGATGAAAATCCGCGAGTGCTTGGGCAGTCAACCGAATGACGGCTATTCAGCCCACCACCCTTCACTTCCGGCGCTACTGTGGCAGAGGCGCCACGCAACGGAGCGTTAAATTCACGGTTCGGGCCTGGCTGCGTTCAATCGACGATCTTCGCTCTGAGGGCGTCGCTGACGTGTGGAATTGGCGCATCGCGGATGGCGGGACCAGCGACGGCGTGAACGTGGCTTGGCCTTCTCGCAGTGCGCTAAGCTTCCCGCAATGACGGCTGGGCCCGAACGGCCTCGAAGGCTGCGAGCGCCCGCTCCCGCGCCTCGCCATGGTCAACGATCGGATGCGGATAGGTGACGCCAAGCACGACGCCGGCCGCGCGCAAGACGTCGTCCGGCGCCGCCCACGGACGATGGATGTAGCGGACGTCGAGCGCCGCGAGCTCCGGCACGTAACGGCGCACATAAGCGCCGTCCGGATCGAATTTTTCACCCTGAAGCGCGGGATTGAAGATGCGGAAGTAAGGCGCGGCGTCGGCCCCGCAGCCCGCCACCCACTGCCAGTTGGCGCTGTTGTTAGCGAGATCGGCGTCGACCAGCGTGTCCCAGAACCAGCGCTCTCCCTTCCGCCAGTCAATGAGCAGGTGCTTGATCAGGAAGCTCGCCGAAACCAGACGCGCGCGATTGTGCATCCAGCCCGTGATCCACAATTCGCGCATCGCCGCGTCGACGAGCGGATAGCCGGTCTGACCGTTCCGCCAGGCGTCGAGCGACGTCTCGTCGTCGCGATAGGGAAAACGCTCGAAGGTCCTGTCCAAAGGGCGATCCGGCAGGTCCCAGTGAGAGATCAGCAGGTGATGGCAGAACTCCCGCCAGCCGAGTTCCCTCAGATAGGCTTCGCCGCCGATGCTCCCGGGGTCGCTGATCGCGTGCCAGACTTCGCGCGGCGACAATTCGCCAAAGTGCAGATGCGGGGAAAGCCTGGAAACGCCGACGCGGCCCATGAAGTCGCGTTCAACCTTGTAGTCGACGACATGGTGGCGCGCGAAATCTGCGAGTTCGGCGCGCGCGGCCGTCTCGCCGACGAGCCAGACCTTGCGCATGCCGATCGCCCAATCGGGGTTTTGGGGCAGCAGCCGCCACGCGTCGAGATCGTCGCTGTCGGGCGGAAGCGGCGCGGCGTGCAGGATTTCGGGCGCCGGAAGGGGTCGCTCAGGCGCCGACGCGGCGAGGCAGGCCCGCCAAAAAGGCGTGAACATGCGGAAGCTCTCGCCCTGTTTGGTGCGAAGCGTCTCCGGTTCAAAAAGCAGCGACTCATGGAAACAATGGGCTTCTACTGCATCGTCGGCCAGCTGCGCCTCGAGTTCGGCGTCTCGCCGGATCGCCCAAGGCTCGTAAAGCTTGTTCCAGAAGACGGCGCCGGCGCCGGTTTCGGCGATGATCTGCTCAAAAACGTAGGGAGCGCGCCCGCGGCGCAGGGTCAGCGTCAGGCCCCTGCCGGCGAGGCTCTGGGACAGCGCTCTGAGAGAATGGTGCAGCCACCACCGCGCCGCGGCGCCGGTGCGCCATTCTCCAGGACTTTCATCGTCGAGGATGTACAGAGCGACGAGCGGCGCTCCCGATCGTGCAGCCGCCAGAAGCGCCGGATTGTCAGTGATGCGCAGATCATTGCGAAACCAGACGATCGCCGGCGCATTCATATCGCGAGAACCCCGTTTGACGTTCCGAAAGGTCACGCCCGATCGCTCCGCTCGGGACTAAGTCGTAACCTCGCCGGCCGCCAAGGGTTCCCCCGTCCGCGCTTTCAGGAGATCAATCTCGTCGCGCCAGGCGGCTAGTGGAGGCGTTTGGCGTGCTTGATGCCATAAAAAAGGTAAATGGCGACCCCGATGACGGTCCAGATCAACAGCCGCAGCCAAGTGTCGAGCGGCAGCGCGACCATCAAAGCGAAACAGGACAAAATGCCGGCGACCGGCAACCATGGGGTCCCGGGCGCGCGGAACGGGCGGCGGAGATCCGGGTGCATTCGACGCAGGCGCAGCAAAGACAAACAAACGAGCGCGAAAGCCGCCAGCGTCCCGATGCTCACCATTTCGCCGAGAATATCGAGCGGCAACAGACCCGCCGCGAGCGCCACGACCACGCCGACGAGGATCTGGCTGACGGCGGGCGTGCGCCATGACGGGTGAAGCTTCGCGAAGATCGGGGGCAGCAGACCGTCATGCGCCATGGCGAAAAAGATGCGCGTCTGCCCGTAGAGCAGCACCAGAATCGCGGTCGTCAGTCCGGCCAGCGCGCCGAGCTTCACCGCCCAGGCGAGCCAGGAGACGCCGGTGCGATCCATGACCAGCGCCATAGGGTCCGGAACGCCCAGCTCCTTGTAGTTGACGACGCCGGTCGCCACCGCCGCCACGGCCACGTAGAGTATCGTGCAGATGATGAGCGAGCCGATAATGCCGATCGGCACGTCCCGCTGTGGATTATGCGCCTCCTGCGCCGCGGTCGAGACGGAGTCGAATCCGATATAGGCGAAGAACACCACCGAAGCGCCGCGCACGACGCCGCTCCAGCCGTAAGCGCCGAACTCGCCCGTGTTTTCGGGAATGAGCGGCGACCAGTTGGCGTGATCAATATGCGCGGCGCCAAACACGATCACCATCAGCACGACAGTGACCTTGATGGCGACGATGACGTTATTGAACAGCGTCGACTCGGAGGTGCCGCGCACGAGCAATGCGGTGAGCAGCAGGACGATCCCGGCGGCGGGAACATTAAACAACCCGTGCACAGCGCCGGGCGGCGCCCCGTGCGCGGTCGGATCGGCAAAAAAGGCCGTCGTCAATTCGGGCGGCACATGTATGCCGAGCCCTTGCATGACGCGGTTAAAATAGCCGCCCCAGCCGACGGCGACCGTCGCCGCGCCGGCGGCATATTCGAGCACCAGATTCCAGCCGATGATCCAGGCGAAAATCTCGCCGAGAGTCACATAGGTGTAAGTATAGGTGCTCCCGGAAACGGGAATGAGCGACGCAAGCTCCGCGTAGCAGAGCGCGACAAAGGCGCAGGCGAGTCCCGACAGCACGAAGGAGATCATGACGCCTGGTCCGGCGTAATTCGCCGCCGCCGTGCCGGTCAGCACGAAAATGCCGGCGCCGATGATTCCGCCGACGCCAAGCGACATCAGCGACGCCCAGCCCATCGCGCGCTTGAGGCCGTCTCCCTCGGCGGCGTCGTGATCGGCGATGATCTTGTGGACGGACTTGCGGCTGAGATAGCTCTTGCTGGCGGCTTGGAACAAGCGTCACCCTTTCGAATTCGCGACGTGGCGAGCGCGCCGCGCCTTCGGCGGCGCCGATTATCATTGCGGCGCAAAAACATACAAGCGGAAAGACGCGGCGAGGCGAAGCGCGATCGCGACGCGCCTTAATTAGCCTTCGAGATCCGTGACTTCGCGCGCGTCTGCGCGTCGCGGCCCGGTCCGCCTGACTTGCCTTGCAGCAGCCTTTGCTATAGCACGACTCGAGCGCGGCGTCGGCCGCCTGTTAAGGGGTTGAGCTCGAGAATGACGGCATGAGCCAGAAGCCCATCAATTATCTGCGCCTGTCGACGCTCGTCGCCGTGGCGATCTTGGTTGGCACCGAGCTGGTCGGCGCATCCTGGGCCGCGGGCTGGGCGCTGGGTGGGCTTTTTCAGCTTGATCCCCTCATCAGCCGCGCGCTCGAAATCATCTTCTCCCTCGCCGGCCTGATCGGACTCTATTTCTTCATGCGGACCGCCATCCGCAATGAGCCGATTCGCGGCTAATTAAGGTCCCGCGCCGCAATGTCTCGCGCCCCCCGAAAGGCTCGCGGCGGCGGCGGACCCAGGCGCGCATCTCCCAAACTTCGCAACAAGGACGCCGAGATGGTCGAGAAGCAGGATCGTCGCTCGTTTATCAAAGCGGCGGCGGCGACGAGCGCCCTCGGCGCGGTCGGCGCGCCTCGCAGCGAGGCGGCGACGAGCGTCTCCAATCTCCGGCTCGGCGAACCGCGGCCATTCTCCTTCGAGACGCTCAAGCAGACGGCGCAGCGCCTCGTCAAAGAGCCTTACCGCAAGCCGAATATTCCCGCGCCCGAGATCACCTCGCAGATCGACTACGAGAAGTGGGGACAGATCACCTACAACACCGATCACGCGCTTTTCGCCGACACCAAGGACCGCTTCCCCGTAGAGTTCTTCCACCTGGGGATGTTCTTCAAGAAGGCCGTGCGCATGAATGTCGTTGAAAACGGCGAGGCGCGCGAAGTTCTTTACGATACAAGCTACTTCAATATGCCGGCCGATTCGATCGCGCGGCACCTGCCGCCTGGGGCCGGCTTCGCGGGATTTCGCATTCAGGAGGCCAAGGACGGCGCGCTCGACTGGAAGAAAAACGACTGGGTCGCGTTTCTGGGCGCGTCATATTTCCGAGCGATCGGCGAATTGCGCCAGTACGGCATGTCGGCGCGCGGTGTCGCGCTCGACACCTGGCAGGCGGGATCGAACGAAGAATTCCCTGATTTCACTGAAATTTACATCGGCCCGGAGACCGCCGACGGCGTCGTCCTGCATGCCCTGCTTGAAGGCCCCTCGATCGTTGGCGCCTATCGCTTCCTGATGACGCGCGGCAAGGGCGTGATTATGGACATCGACTGCTCGCTGCATTTGCGCGGCGCCTTCACGCGTTTTGGCGTCGCGCCGCTCACCTCGATGTTCTGGTTCTCGGAGACCATAAAGCCTACGGCGATTGATTGGCGGCCGGAAGTGCATGATTCGGACGGGTTGAGCATGTGGACCGGCGCAGGCGAGCGCTTGTGGCGGCCGTTGAACAATCCGAACCGGGTCATGGCGTCGGCGTTCGGCGACAATAACCCGAAGGGCTTCGGCCTGATGCAGCGCGACCGCAATTACGATCATTATCTCGACAACGTCTTCTACGATCGCCGTCCGAGCGTGTGGATCGAACCCAAGGGCGACTGGGGCAAAGGGGCGATTCAACTCATCGAAATCCCGACGGACGACGAGATCCACGACAATATCGTCGTCATCTGGGCGCCCGAGAAGCCCGCCGTTCCCGGCGCCTCCTTCGAATATTCCTATCGGCTGCATTGGCTTGCGGACGAGCCCTATCCGACCAAGCTCGCACGCTGCGTCGCGACCAGGCTCGGCAACGGCGGCCAGCCCGGCAAGCCGCGGCCCAAGGGCGTCCGAAAGTTCATGGTGGAGTTTCTGGGCGAGCCGCTCGCCAAGCTCCCCTTCGGGGTGAAGCCCGAACCCGTGTTATGGGCTTCGCGCGGAACGTTCTCATACGTGTTCACCGAAGCGGTTTTTGACAATGTGCCGGGCCATTGGCGGGCGCAATTCGACCTGACCGTCGAAGGCGCTGAGCCGGTGGAGATGCGCCTGTTCCTCAAGAACGGCGATGAGGTTCTTTCGGAAAATTGGCTATATCAGTATCACCCGCTCTAACGCGGGCGATTGACACTCTCGCCGTCTTCGGGCCAAGACTTCCGTGAGTTGCAAAGAGACCATACACGGAAGAGCTTCCTCGCCTCGTTGGCAGCGCCTCTAAGGCTGCGGACGTTCATTCGCGAATGCGCCAGGAAATTAGACAATGACGAAGAGAATTACCAAGTGTCGCGTTAGCGGCTCAACCAATCTCGTCTCGGTTCTGACGCTCGGCGACCAGGCGCTCACGGGCGTTTTTCCGAGCTCTCGCGAGACGCCTGTCACGGTCGGACCTCTGGAGCTCGTCTGGTGCCCAGATTCAGGCCTGCTGCAGCTCGCGCACAGCTATGAGGCGAGCGAGATGTATGGCGAGAACTACGGTTATCGCTCGGGCCTCAATCAGTCGATGGTGCGACACCTGACCCAGAAGATCGCCCATCTCGAGCGCTTCGCCGATCTCAAGCCCGGCGACGCCGTGCTCGACATCGGCTCAAACGACGCGACGTCTCTCAAGGCCTACACGACGTCGGGCTTGACGCGCATCGGGATCGATCCCACCGGCGCCAAGTTCCGACAATATTATCCAGACGATATCAAGCTCGCGCCGGAGTTCTTCTCTTCGCAGGCGTTTGAAAAGCTCTCGCCGAAGCGGGCGAAGATCGTCACGTCGATCGCGATGTTCTACGACCTCGACGACCCCGTCTGGTTCGCCCGCGAAGTCGCCAAGGCGCTCGCGCCCGACGGGGTGTGGCATTTCGAGCAGAGCTATATGCCGTCAATGCTGCGGCTCACCTCCTACGACACGATCTGCCATGAGCATATCGAATATTACTCGCTGGGGGTCATCGAGAAAATTCTCGGCGCGGCCGATCTCCAGATTCTCGACGTGCAGATGAATGCGGTCAACGGCGGCAGTTTCGCCGTCACCGCCGGCCACAAGAACACGCAGCGCAAGCGCAATCTCGCGGTGATCGACTGGCTGCTGGCGCAAGAGGAGCGGATGGGGCTGAACACGCCTCGCCCCTACCGCGATTTCGAAGATCGCGTGTTCCGCCATCGCGAGGACCTGCGCCGCCTGCTGCGCGCGCTCAAGGACGACAACAAGCGCATCCTCGGCTACGGCGCGTCGACCAAGGGCAATGTGGTGCTGCAATTCTGCGACATCGGCCCCGACCTCGTCGATGCGATCGCCGAGGTCAATCCCGACAAATTCGGTTGCTTCACGCCCGGCTCACATATCCCGATCGTCTCAGAGGCGGAGGCGCGCGCCATGAAGCCGGATTACTTCCTCGTGCTGCCCTGGCACTTTAAGGACGGGATATTGGCGAGGGAGCAGGAATATCTCGCCAGCGGCGGCAAGATGATCTTCCCGTTCCCCGAGATCGAGATCGTCTGATCGACGCAACCGCCTGCAGACCGGAAACGCTAGAATGCAAAATGGCCTCCAGCCGCGACACTGGCGAACAATCCAAAAATTTCAATGCGATCATGTGAATAATGCGGCTCTGAACGTCAAAGTGAATCGAAATCTTGCGCGCGGGCGTCTTAATCGGGGGGACGACTGATGGGCCTTTTTCAGAATGTCATGAACTCTCTGCGTCTTTTCAACAAGAACGAGGTCTATGACCTCGATCAGTTTGTCGAAAAATTCCTGCTACAATCCACGGAATGGGATCGCGCGCGACTTTACGACGCAATCTCCAAGCGACAGACGGGCCTGCTTCTTCACGCGCGCCAAAGCATTGAGCCATTTATCGTTGATACGGCTGACAAGTTCATGTCACGGGAAGTTTTTATTACCGGCTCCAGTCAGTTCGATACGGTTAGAACAGCCTTCGACTTGATCTCCCGTGAACGCGGAGTGGATCTGAGCGACGCGACGCTCATCGATGTCGGCGCGAACATCGGAGTCATCAGCATTCCGACAATCGCGCGAGGACTATGCGCCAGAGCGATCGCCATCGAGCCGACGCCATCGACATGCAGATTGCTGCGCGCCAATGTCGCGTTGAACGGCCTAGAGAGCCAATTCACAATCTATCAGGTCGCTCTTTCGGATCGGGAAGGAGAAGCGCTGTTCGAACTTTCCGACGACAATACCGGCGACAATCGCCTCTCCATCGACGCCGTCGATAACGCCTATAACGAAGCGTCGCGCCCAAAGATCAGCGTTCCCCTAAAGCGTTTCGACAACTTGCTGCCCGACATCGATGCAACAATTTGCGTTATCTGGATAGATGTGCAGGGTTTTGAGGGATTTGTGCTCGCCGGCGCATCGGCTGTCCTGAAGAACAAGCCCCCGTTAGTGCTGGAATTTTGGCCCTATGGCATGCGGCGGACGAAGAGCTTTCCCTTGTTGATGAAAGCCTTGGACGGCTATGACCGCTATTGCGTTCTGTTTTCCACGCTCGGCGTGGAGACCGCCGTCTTTCGCCCGACCGCGGACCTCAACAATCTATGGGATTCGGTCGCGCCTCTTGCGGATGAGCCAACCCAAACAATGGATATACTAGTCCTCTAAACGTCCCGAAATCTGCTCGATCAAGCATAAGGACGGCAGCCACATGATGATCTCTTATGCGCAGAACTTCGAAGACGTGATGCTCGAACCAGCATTCGCCGATCTGGAAATCTGATTCTGGATCGATGTCGGCGCGCCGCCTTGTTCAGCCGCGGAAAATAATCCCCGAAACGATCGTCACGCGCCTTGCGCGCCCTTTGCTTGCGCGAGATATTTTTGCTCATGGTGCGCGCTGAGTTCAGGCTGTTGCTGTCTGAAGCGCTTCGCCGACATCGTCGCATACGCGAATTTCGCGCGCAGATTGTCGAGTGAAAAATCGCAATAGACCTTCTTCATCAGACTATCCATCAGCGCGCGATCTTCGCCCGCCGGATTGACGAAGCACATGAATTTGCCAAGCTGCATCGCCAGCGGATGGAACTCGTGTCTGATCACGCGCCGCACGTGGAAGGCCTCGATGCTGTCGTGGCCGAAAAAGCGGTCGGCGATATTGTGGAATCCGTCGATGGCGATGCGATAGCGATTGACCATGCCGCCGCCAGCAAAGGAGTCGTTGTCGGGGCGCCGGTCCAGCAGCGCGCCGGAGAGAACTTTGATGCTTAAGCCGCCGGGCATCAGTTCGAAAAGGCGCGCCACATGCCCCCAGCAGCTTCCGACGAATTCTTCATTGAGCGGCACGCGGTTCCAGGTCGAGCGCTTAACGATGATCCCGCCGATGAAGCTGAAGAACGCTTCGGTGTTGACCGCCTTGCTGAAATAGTCGTGGCGGCTGCGCGGATCGGATAGCTCGAAGACGGCGCCGTCCTCGCACGCGACGGCCGGATATTCGGTCCAGCTGTCGTGATAAAAATAATACTCCATGTGCTTGCACAAATAGAGATCATAGCCGCTTTGAATTTCGTTGAGCACGCGACGCAGCGCGCCCGGCCGCATGATGTCGTCGCCGCTGAACAGCCAGCAATAGTCGCCGGTCGCGGGCTCAACGGATTTCGCCATGTCGCGGTCGATGCCGCCTTTCTGAGGCTGGCGCACATATTTGATATTGGGATGCTTGCGCTCGTAGCCCGCAATAATTTCCGCGGTGTTGTCGGTCGACGCGCCGTCGAGAATGACGATCTGCACGTCATCCCCACCGTCCTGACCGAGGATCGAATCCAGAGTTTCAGGAATGAATTTCGCGAAATTATAGATGGGAATGCAGACGGAGAGGCTGGCGGTCATCGACGCAAGGTCCCTACGCGAGAGTTTAGAGCCCTCACAGAGCTTCAGTCGCGCGGAAGATAGGCGGAAGCGGCGGTTGAGGCAACGCGGCGATCGGCGCGTTCATTCCGCGGGCTCTAAAACCTTGGCCAGTTCGGCGGCGTCGGTCTGATAGTGATCGCCCCGCACCATTGAGACAAGCCTCGCGGCGGATTGTCGCCAGGTCGAAATCGCCGGGGCCTTGATCTCTCTTGTTTCAAAGAGCGCTTCGCGCACGCGCTCGGCGAGCGCTTGCGCGTCCAGCACATCGAAATAGACAGCCCCGTCGCCGCCGACTTCGCGGAAAACCGGGATATCGCTCGCGATCACGCGCGCGCCGTGATGCGCCGCTTCGATCAGCGGCATGCCGAAGCCTTCGACGAAGGATGGAAAGATCAGGCCGCGCGCCCGCGGATAGAGATGTGAAAGATCGGCGTCGCTCGCATTGTCGAGCCAGAACAGCCGGCGTCCATATTCGCTGTGCCGGCGGATTCGGCGCTGCAACGCCCGCGTGTTCCAACCGTGCCGGCCGACGATGACGTAACGCGTCTCGCACCCTTCCCCCCACAGACGTTCAAAGGCGTCCAAAGCGATGGGATAGGCCTTGCGCGGCTCCAGGGTGCCGACGCTCATGAAGAACGGCGCCGGCGCTGAAGCGATGCGCTCGACGGCTTTTGAGGGCGCCTCCTGAGCGCCCGGGCGAAAGTCGGCGCCAAGCGGCCACCAGCCGATCCGCATATTGGCGGGCGTCGCGAGACCCTGTTCCCGCACGTAGTCCACGAGGTCCTGCGCGACGCTTTGCGAGATGCAGACGATGGCGTCGCATTGCAGCAGCACCTCCTCGAGCCAGGGCGCGAAGGGCGCGCTGTTCTTTAAGGCGGTCGCGGCGGGATAACGCAAGGGGATGAGATCATAGAGACCGCCGACGACTTTGGCGCCAGCCTCATGCGCTGCGCGCAGGAGCGGCGGATATTCCTCGACGAAGCCCCATCCGGAGTCGAGCAAAAGCAGCGTGTCGCCCGATTGCAGTTCGATCGCATGGGGCAAATTGTCGTGCTGGAAATGGCCATAGAGCCGGCCTGCTTCGAGATAGACCGGAAGCGCTTCGCCGCTTTCGACACAGGCGCGCGCGATTTCGCGCACGACGCGCTGGACGCCCGTATGGCCGCGAAAGCGATGCGTCGCCGTCATATCGATGAGCAGACGATTATGCGCCGCCGGCGGTGGGACCGCGCCATCAAGGCGCGTGCGCAGCGCCTCCGCCTTGGCCGCGCTAGGCGCCCGCCAGCGTCCATCGTGCAGGCGGCTCAGGCCGAGCATGCGAGAAAGCGTCCAATAGAGCTCCAACGCTTTGTCGTAAACGAACCGAATGCGTGGATCGACGTCATACTGCTCGAGATCACTCAGCTCGCGGTGCATCTCCTTGAGCAGATAGGCGTCGATCTTCTCTTTCATTCCCGCTCTCCAGCCGCAGGCCCCGCCGCTCCTTGCATCGCGGACCGTTCGTACGGCGACGCGTCGGCCGTGACAAGGCTCGGGCTCCGCGCCAACAATGCTGGATCGCCGCTCACACGCGCTCAGAGACCCTGTGCTTTAAGCTGAACTCGGCGCGGATAAGACGGGCCGCTCGCAGGAAAAGATCTTGTCTGCGTTAGCCTTATGGGATCGAGCTAGAGCGTTCGACCAACGGCCATTCTGCTGGACGGCGTCGGAAAAATCACGATATTTCCGCCCTGCCCCGATGCGGCGATCACCGCCGCCGCGATGTCCGCCGACGCTTCGCTCACGCAGCGCCGCATAAATGAATCGGCGGCGCCTTCGTAATTCATGCTCAGCAAGTCATGCGCGCATTGTTCCGCGCGGACGAGCGAGACTTCCGCCAAGGGCGGGACAGGATCAGCGCTCGACAATGTGGAGAGCGCGTTCAACTCGCACTCAAGCGCTCGACGCGCGAAATCCGGCAGCGCCGCAAGCACTTGGCGCTCGAAATGGGTCCGAAGCTTATTCGCGGCGTCTTCAAAGAATGCACAAGCTTGGCTGTCCGCCGAAAGCTTAGCGTTAGTCGCATTCATCCTATGCCCTTCCGACAGCCAAAAACTAAGCTTTAAGAGGCAAGCAACATAAAAGTCTTGTTGCTCCGGCATCTACCTCAAATACATAATTACGGCAAACAAATGGAGACGCTAAAATCGTCGCGCCTGCCAGCGCTTAGGCGCGCTGCTTGGGCATGGGACGCTTGGCGCCGGACGCTTGGGTATGGGACGCGTGTGGAGTACGAACGCCGCGACTTCGCCGCTCCCTCATCGCGTCTCCTGCCCGCGAACTTCTCAATAAGAGCGAAAACGAACGCTCTGGCGTGCTTAAACAACCCCGCCTTCGAGCTGCCGGCACGCGGTTCAAGAGAGACTGGGGCAGAGTTGTCGGTTCATTCTGACAATGCGGAAGCGATGTCGCGTGGCGCGCATGTTGCGCACGGCGCTGGGCGCGGAGACGGCGGGATGGCTCTGCGATGAGAAAGTCGTCGAGATCATGCTCAATCCCGACAGAGCCTACCAATAAATGGATGCGCCGATTTCATGATCGCACGCCCGGCATCGTTGACTGGCGCGACGCGGCGCGTGGATGGCGGGCGACGATCCGGCCGCATTGCGCCCGCCGCCAGAGAACGCGCTGGTCCAGCGGCAGCGAGAGGGGCGAGATAGGAACGCGATATGGGGAACAACCGCAATTATATCAAGGTGCTACTCCGCGAAGGCGCGGGTGAGAGCCTGTGATAGCCAATCAGCTGAGCGGCAAGCGGGGCGGGTTGTGATGGCGCCCCAAGGAAGCTTTCGGTCGTCACAACCGGCCGGGCCATGCAAGCATGAACACAGGCGATTCGAAATCGGGGCTGCAAAAATGAATGCCAATCGATCGAGTGAACCACGTTTCAACATCGTCATCTGGAAGGGCGCGAAGCAACTCGGAACGTTACGAGATCGCGACGCCAGCCGGGCGCTCAGCAATTTCGGCGGCGTGGTGGCGCGCTATAAAAATTCCACAGACAATCACCGGGTCGAACTTTACGACGGAGCGGACCTGATCGAGGCTTGGTCGAGCGAGGACGGACACAAGGCTCCTTCCGCAGAGTCGCCTGTCCCCGCCAGCGGAAAAATTCATCGCGAGGGCGAGTGCGTCGGGCGGGCCCTTTCGATCCCCTGTCAGCTTGTGCCATCACGTTGACGGCGCGAACGCCTGCCGACACGCGATAGCGGTGCGACTCGTCCATGGTGAGGACCAGATCGGGAAGCTCGGAAAGATAGTTGAAGTAGTCGACCGCGCGATAATTGGCTCCGCATCGGTGGGGCTCGGAGCAGCATGCGGATGCGCGGCCGCAGCGGGCGCGTCCGTCGACTTCGGCTTCGGGCTGAATTTGCGGCCCGATGCGATTTTCTGAAGCGACGAGAACCTCTCGCCGACGCTTGCTGATCTCGCGCGCGAAAGCACTAATCGAGGCCATCGAGCGCTGGGAACGCGCGCCGGAATCCGAGCGCGGCGATTGGGAATACTACGACCATTGGGTCGCGGCGCTTCAGAAGGTGATCGACGAGCGCGGATTGCTGACGACGACATGATCCCCAACCGTCATCACTGACACGCCGGAACTGCAACCGGCGGAGATGTTGTGGGCGCTCGTCGACGAGCCCATCGTCAACATGCATGTCGCCGCCATCAATGAGCTCGACGAATTCATCGCCAAGAGATTTGTCGCGTTCGCCAAGGAACGCGACGCCCTCAAAGGCTGTGCTAAATTCAATAGGTGGCCGAAAGTCGCCAATGCGAAGTAATAAGCCGGAAATCGTATGAATGCGCCCTTTTTGCTCGCGGGGCTGTAAGCTAACTACGGTGAAGGTGCATCACGGGTGCAATAGAGCGACGCCGAATGGTTTGGCGATGGTGGGGTATGCCAATGACCTTGAATATGCTTATTCCATTTGCGTTGAAGTGTAGTATCGCTCTGAGCGTGTTTGCGATTGGCCTGAATTCACAGCCCAGCGACGCTACCTACCTCCTCCTCCGACCCGCACAGCTAGCGCGATCGCTACTTGCGATGAACGTCATCTTGCCCGTATTCATAGCCGCGATTGTGACGGCTTTTGATCTGCATAACGCCGTGGAAGTTTCGCTTGTCGCGCTCGCCGTCTCTCCGGTTCCCCCTATTCTCCCAAAAAAGCAAATCAAGGTGCATGGTGAACGATCCTACGCTATCGGATTGTTGGTTGTTGCCGCTGTGGTGGCGGTTATTTTCATTCCAATTGCGGTCGCATTGCTTGGTCAATTTTTCCAGACGCCTGTCGATATGCGGGCATGGCCAATTGCTCGGCTGGTTCTCATCACGGACCTTGCGCCACTTTTGATGGGAATGCTCGTCCGGCAATTTGCTCCTGTGATTGCTTTGCGAATCTCGAAATCTGTGACGCTTGTCGCCTTGGTGTTCCTCGTGCTCAGCGTTCTGCCTATCCTATTCACCGCGTGGCCAGGCATCGTCGCCCTGGTCGGCAATGGCACAATTCTCGCTATCTTGGCATTCGTACTTGCCGGTCTCGCCGTCGGTCATTTGCTCGGCGGCCCCGATCTGCATGATCGGGCAGTGCTGGCCCTCGCGACTGCGACACGACATCCCGGCATCGCGTTTGCGATTGGTGCGACGAACTTTCCGGAGCAAAGGGAGATTCAACCCGCGATCTTGCTTTACGTACTCCTTTGCGCGATCCTTACGATGCCTTACGTTATATGGCAAAGGCGCGTGTCTTATTCGTTCTGACGCAGAGGTGGAGCCTTGCGGATATGACGCGCGACACGGTTCTTGTGGATCTCGCCCTACAAGGCGGCGGCGCGCATGGCGCCTTCAGTTGGGGCGTTCTAGACCGCTTACTGGAAGAGCCTTGGCTCCAAATAGAAGGGATCTCTGGCACATCGGCGGGCGCGATGAACGCGGCGGCGCTGATCAGCGGCTACGTCGATGATGGCGCAAACGGCGCCCGCGCGGCGCTCGAGCTGTTCTGGCGGCGCGTGTCGCAGGCGGCGCGGCTCAGTCCATTGCAGCGCAATCCTATCGATGCGCTGATGGGTCGCTGGACGCTGGATGCTTCGCCTTTCTTTGTCGCGACCGACATCATGTCGCGTCTATTTTCGCCCTACGATCTCAATCCCCGGGGCGTAAATCCGCTGCGCGAGATCCTCGCGGAAACCGTGAATTTCGAACGGCTTGCGCAAGCGCGAGTAAAGCTTTTCGTCACCGCCACGAGCGTGTCGACCGGCCGCGCCCGCGTGTTCAGAAACGCAGACGTTACGCCGGACGCGCTTCTTGCTTCGGCGTGCCTGCCTACCATGTTTCAGGCCGTCGAGATTGACGGCGAGGCCTACTGGGACGGCGGCTATTCCGGCAATCCGACGATCACGCCGCTCGTTCGCGAATGCGAGTCGACTGATACGATCCTTGTCCAGATCAATCCGATTGAACGCAAGAACACGCCGCGGTCGGCGACAGAAATATTGAACCGCCTCAACGAAGTGTCGTTCAACGCGGTTCTGCTCAAGGAGCTGCGCATGATCGCCCTGCTGCGCCGCGCCGCCAATCCCGGAGAAAAGGAGGGTTCGCGCTGGGCCGGGATGCGCATTCATCGAATTTCCACCGAGATGATGACGCAGCTCAGCGCTTCCTCGAAACTGATCGCGGAATGGGAGTTTCTTTGCATGCTGCGCGACGAAGGTCGTCGGTCGGCGCAGGCATTCCTCGATCGTCATGAGCGCGACGTCGGACTCCGTTCGACTCTCGATCTTGACGTCCTGCTCGAGGGGATTTGAAGCGATGGGACTTGCTGGAATTCTTGCCGCGCTCTGCGGACTCATTTGGTTCGCATATCGCGGCTGGAGCGTGTTGCTGCTGGCGCCCGCGGCGGCGCTGATCGCCGCCGCCTTCGCGGGCGAACCCTTGCTGGCGCATTGGACGCAAACCTTCATGGGCGGGGCGTCGCGCTTCGTAGCGCAATTTTTTCCGATATTTCTTCTCGGCGCGCTGTTTGGAAAACTCATGGACGACAGCGGTTCCGTCACCGCGATCGCGAACTTCATGGCCGAGAAACTCGGACCGCGCCGGGCTGTGCTCTCCGTCGTTCTCGCCGGCGCCTTCGTAACCTACGGCGGCGTCAGCCTTTTCGTCGCATTTTTCGTGTTGGCGCCGATGGCGCAGAAGCTGTTCCGCAAGGCGGCCGTGCCTCGCCGGCTGGCGCCCGCCGCCATCGCGCTCGGCACCTCGACATTCACCATGTCGGCGCTGCCCGGAACGCCGGCGATTCAAAACGCGATTCCCATGCCGTTTTTTGGAACGACGCCTTTCGCCGCTCCCGGGCTTGGCGTCGTGGCCTCCGTGATCATGCTCGGGTTCGGGCTCTGGTGGCTCGCGCGCGCCGAGGCGTCGGCGCGCCGCAAGGGAGAAGGGTACGGGAACGAGCCGAGCGTTCATATCGACGCTACGCAGGATCAGGCGCTCCGCGAGCGCGCCGCGACGGCGCATGAATTCGACATCGCCGAGATTCCCCACGGCCATCGCGGGGATGCGCCGAACGCCTTCATCGCCGCGCTGCCTTTGATCGTCGTCGTCGGCGTCAATCTTGTTATTTCCTTGCTCGTCTTGCCGCGGATGGATGACTCGTTCCTGGCAGAAGAGCGCTGGGGACCGACGACGCTTGCCGCCGTTGGCGGCGTCTGGTCCGTCGTTGTGGCGCTCTCGGCGGCGATCGTAACACTCATTCTACTCAACTGGCGCCGACTGACGGAGATCCGCGACAGCGTCGACGCCGGCGTCACGGCTTCCGTGCTGCCTGCGATGAGCGTCGCGAGTCTCGTCGGATTTGGCGCGGTCGTCGCGGCGATGCCCGCCTTCGCTATGGTGCGCGCCTGGGTGCTGTCAATCGAGGGCGGTCCGCTCGTCTCCCTGGCCATCGCGACCAATGTGCTCGCGTCTCTGACCGGTTCGGCTTCGGGCGGGCTGACGATCGCGCTCGACACGCTCGGCGAAACTTATCTGCGTCTTGCTGAACAAGGCGGAATTGCTCCGGCGCTTCTGCATCGCGTCGCGGTCATTGGCGCGGGAACGCTGGACAGTCTTCCGCACAATGGCGCGGTCGTGACTCTGCTCGCCGTTTGCGGTTGCACGCACAAGGAAAGCTATCTCGATATCGTCGTGGTCGCGATCATTGGCGCCATCATCGCGCTTGTCGCCGTCATTGCCCTCGGCTCGGCGTTCGGCTCATTTTGAGCGAGCCCTTCGAGGCGAGCGCGCGGGGGTCGTACGAGAAGCCGACCGCCCGCTCTCCTTGCAGCGCCTTACTGCGCTGGCGTCTCCGCCATCGACCGTGTCGGTCCGCGTTCGCGCTAAACTATCTGCCGTATATCGGATCCCTGATCGTTACCGTTTTCCCAGCGCTGTTTGCTTTCGTTCAATTCGACTCATGGCAGACCGCCGGCCACACCGAGCCCCAAGCCAACTGAAATATCGTGAACGAAGCGCGATAGCGTCCATCGGAACGCTGAGTTCCTGATCGAAAGCGAATTGCCGAGCGGCGCTTGACGGGTTCCGACGTATGCGCCCGCGAAGCTGACTGGCGCCGGCGACAGGCGCTGCGTCAATCATGGCGCCGCCTCAGGCGAGAATGCGCGCGGCGATGCCGCCCACATCAAACCAATTATCTCATGGTCCTGCAGAAGCTGGGGGAGCTGCAGGGGAGTTCGGCCCTGGCCTCACGCCGACAATTTCAAATGCCGTTCTACGGACGCATAAGAATGGAAGCGGCCAGTCCAGAGCAAAAAGTTTCTGGTGGTATTCGAGCGTGACCGTTCGACCGGGCATTGCTTCTAATTGCTCTCTGACGCCGGGGTCGGGCACCGAAAAATTGAACGTGTTATCAAATTCTTGGTTCTGAGATCGACTATTGGTCGACGCCGAAAAACTCGGGAGCGCCAAGTGGCCTTCGAATGTCCGGCAGGCGATGCCTCTCCTCGACAGCTTGCTGAGAACGCCAGTTCGGACCCCGACCGAGTAGTTAAAGCTGTTCAGCACGGCGAGCGCCGCCAGAAGAAACAGCGCAGCCACGACGACCCAAATTGCTATTTTAAGTATTCCGTTCAAGCGCCGCTTGGCGGAAGAGGACTGCGTTGAAGCCATCAGAACTATCCTAGCGCTTCGCTGCTCAAATCTCGCGTAGCCTTCGCGTTAAGTCAACACCAGCAAATTCAGGGCATTTTCCTGCTATAGCGCGTGACTGCGACGATTGCATTAAACGAAACGCACAGCATCGATATTCAAAAGGCTGAGGTCGAGATCCCGTGAGAAACTTTGATAACGTTCCCGACTGGCCTTGGCCTCAAGATGATCGGTCGTCGCCATTATCAGCTCCTGAACGGCGTCGGCGTCAGCTGTATTCATAAGCATATAACTTTGAAACATTTCAGCGCTGTCCCGAACATTAAGGAAATCTGCTCGTCGGCTTGGTCAGCGCCGCGCGTCCGATAAACCACGACACGCCAGAAAATGGCGGTCATGATCAATCCCGGTCGTGTGGCGAGCGCAGCCAGTTCGTCCAATGCGCTAATGTGGCGCCAGCGATGATAAGCGCGCGCGAGATCGCCGTAGGCGGCGTCGGGAACCTTCCACGTGGCTCGCTTCGAGCCTGCGCCAATTGCGACTTCTGATTTGCGATGCATCGAGATCTATACGACCCAGTTTCCTGAAGACACGCTTATTCTATTTGTGGCTGTGATTCAGAACGGCATTAGCCATGCAAATCGAACCATGAACTTCCGCATTGTAACGAAAAATTTTGACGCGTAGTGTTGAGGGCCTTAAGCCACAAGACTTAAGAATAGGGAGCACGCCACAATGCGCCGGAACCTTAAAACTTACTTGTTTGCAGCTGCTTGCGCCTCACTGTTATTCGCATCGGCGCCTTTGGGCGCGGCGGTTCTGTCGACCGCGGCAGATCCTAACGTCGATGAAGCGTTCGCCTCCAACTTCGTGCAGAAGACGACGATGCATGCTCCGGCTGGAAAAAGATGCATCAAATGGACTCGGACGTGGAATAGACGGCACGGCGTCGCTCGCCGCCGATGCGTCCAGTGGCGTTAAAGAAGACCAAATCGGACGCGATCAACCAAGACGCGCGATCGTGCCGCTTCGCCAACGCGGCACGACGATTTTTCTGAAACAGGATGTTGCGCCTGGAACATGCAGAGGCACGCTTGCGGGATTGATCTGCATGTCTCGTCGGCCTTGCGCGCCTGACGTTCGCGTCGAGCAGCGTTCGAGGACAACGCTTCGCGCGATTTCATCGGACGGCTGACCACGCGGGAGTTCGGCGAAGGCGCAAGCCCTGGGACGAAGTGGTGATTTTCAAAGTGCTGGTGTTGTAGGCGCTCTACGTTCCCCACGCCAAAACTCGTTGGCTCTATCGTGAAACGCTGGGGAAAGCGGGCGTGGTGGAACGTCTCGGTATGGTAAGTGAGTGCATTTATAACCCCCTCCCGACAAGTCGGCGGCGCCTTCAGGGGGCCTCACGGAGAGGAAGAGTCGAACAGCCCGGCTGCGCCAGACCGCGAACGCCGCTCATCACGCCTTAAGCAGATATTTTTCAAAATGCCCTTTGATCGCTGCCGACAGCCCATTCGATGACGCAATCCGGGAAGCGCGAAGAGCGCTGAGATAGGTTGTCGCTCAGCGATGAAATCGGCGTCATGCGGGAGTTGGCTTTTTGCTCGCCGCAGGTGTGGCGGATGCGTCGACGCGCTCCTCTCGTCGCGCGCGAAGTTTAGATCGCTGAGAAGGACGCGCCCGCACAGCGATCGGCTATGCGGCCGCGAAAGGAGTCATTCCGTCCTCTCGGCATGACTCGTGAGACCTTTAAGTTCACGCGACGCGGAGCCGGCGCCCCGGCTCGCGCGGGGGCTTACGAAAAACCGACCGCGCGCTCGCCTTGGAGGCGCCTTACTGCGCCGGCGTCTCCGGAGCGAGCTGTTTCGTTGGTCCGGTGCGGCGGACGCGCGCGCGACGGCGGCGCCACCCCCTCGCGCCGCTGCGCGGACGGGGGGAGCGCGACTGGTGATGGAAGGTGGTGAACTGCCGCTCCTGCGCTTCGGCGTCGTCTGGAACCAACGCCGCGATCGGCGCCATTACCGCCGCCGCAAAAAGCGCGGTGAGCAGCGAGCGACGCGAGAGTTGAGAGTTCTCGTCAAAATTTTCCGTAGTCATGTGTTCCCTCCCAATGGATTCATCTCGCCCCAATTTCACATAACGCAAAGGCCTTCGCAAATGCCCTCAAGACCGAGGTCTCGTTCAGGTAAACGAAGAATGGCTAAGGGTATGGGCCCTTGTCGGCCTCATAGGCTGCGTTGGCGCGCGTGATCTCGATCTGCCGCGTGGTCGGCGACCAGCCGCCGCCAAGCGCCTGATAAAGGCTGACCGCTGACTGAAAATAAGCGAGACGCGCGAGCGTTAGGTTGAAATCATATTGGTAATAGGTCGTCTGGACCGTGGACAGCGTCACAACGTCGATCACGCCTTCCAAGAGCTGAGCGCGCGCCGCGTCGAGCGCAATTTTAGCCGCAGCGAGCGCGTCCACGCCGATCTTCACGCTCTTGGCGGTCTCCTTCATCGCAATGAGCGCGCTTTCCGTGTCGGCAAGGCCGTTAAGTATGCTCTGCCGATACGCCGCCCAGGCTTCGGCATATCTTCCTTTCTCGAGCTGATACTGGCCTTGAAGGTTGTAGCCGTCGAACAGGGGCTGCGCGAGCCCCGTCGCAATCTGCCACGCAACCGCCTCAGGTCTCAGCAGATTGCTCAGGACCACGCTTTGCAGGCCGTACTGCCCATTGAGGACGACCGATGGGAAAAACGCGGCCCGCGCCCGCAACACCGAAAATTCCTGAGATGCCAGCACCGCCTCGGCTCTGGCGACGTCCGGCCGCCGCAATAAGACCTCCGACGGAAGGCCGGGCTCGAGACGAGGGAATCGCAGTCTAGTGAGAGCGCCGCCTTTGACCTCCAGAGTTTCCGGCGTCTGTCCCAATAGAACGGCAAGGGTGACCTTGGTCTGCCGTAGCGTCTGCTCAAGGGGCGGAATAGTGGCCCTTTGACCTTCCAGAACCGCCGCCTGCAAACCATAGTCCAGCATCGTCGCGGCGCCCTTCTCCAGCCGCGCGTTGATGGCTCCGAGCACACCCTCCGCAATCCTGACGTGTTCAGCCGCTATCCGCAGCTGGTCTTGCGCGGCGAGAACCTGAAGATACGCGTTCATGACCGCGGCGGCCGTCGCGATCTCCACCACGTCGCGATCGAAACGCGAGGCGTTGGCGAGGAGCCTCGCCGCTTTCGAGGCGTCCTCGTTCTTGCCCCAAAAATCGATTTCGTAGGTGGCGTTGAGGCCGAGCGCGAACAGATTGGCGCGCGTGGCGCTGAACGTCGCCTGATTGTCGAGAAGCGCGCCCTGGCTTTGCCCGGCGCCCTGCAGAAGCGACTGGGCGGGATTGAAGTTTGGCGTTGCGCTAAGCCGCGTTCCGGAAAGCTGCGTGCGCTGAGCGAGGCCGCCAAGCGATATCGCGGGCCAAAGCGCGGCGCTGGCGATTCGCGCAGTGGCGTCCGCCTGATCGATGCGCGCAATCGCAGCCGTGATCGCCAGATTGTCGTCGAGCGCGCGCTCGACGAGACCGGGGAGTTCCTTTGAGCCAAATTTTACGGCGAAATCTCTCCCGGCGGCGATTGGCGGCGCCGGCGTTGGGTTGGCCTCCCGGAAACGGGCGGGCGGCGGCGCGCCGAGGTCAGGCTTTTCCCATGTGAGGTCGCATCCGCAGAGGACCGCGGAGACAATCATGATCGAAGCGGAAGCCAACGCGCGACGCCGCACTAAGTAAGATATCAGCAACGTCGAGTTCTCCTCGGCGCGGCGCGACGAAATCGAATGCATCGAGCCGCTCTCGCGCGCGTGAAACAGAGTGTTGGACAAAAAGACTCCGAGATCGCGCACCGAGTTTTCTGCATCAACTCCTTGACAAGCTGATAGGTCGCCGCACTCGTTCCCCAGAGAAATGCCGGCGGCAATGATGCATCGCGCCGTAGACGCCATGCAATATAGCCACCATTCGCCTCGAGTAACTCTCTTAACCGCCTCCGACATGCATTCCGACCGCCAGCCACTCCATACCAATGCCTTATCCACAAGAGAGCAATCAGGCTGCGCGGATCGCTACAGACCTTCCAGTTTATGCCGTTTACGGCTTAAATGTCGAAGACGCGAATTCAGGATAGAAATGTGGCGCGCTTGAGAAAGATCATGTGGATCGCGGGGTTATGGCGCCTCGCATTCACTACATCCGCGGTCCTACTGACGCTCACGGGATGCAGCCGGGAAGAAGACAAGAAAGCTCCCGAAACGCGTCCGGTTCGCGCCATCGTAATCGAGAAAAGCAAGATCGGCGAGACAGTTGAGCTGACCGGAAGCATTCAGCCCGAAAACGAAGCCGCGCTCGCCTTCCGTATCGGCGGCAGGATGACGGAGCGTTTCGTGGGCGTGGGCGATGCCGTCAGGAGCGATCAGGTGCTGGCGAAACTGGACCCGCAGGCCGAACTGAATGGTCTGCGGTCGGCGCAGGCGAGACTGACCGCGGCGCAAGGGCGCTTGCGAGAGGCGCGCAGCAATTTCGCGCGGGAGCAGTCTCTGCTATCGAGACGATACACGACGCAGGTGAAGTTCGATCAGGCGAAGACAGCCGTCGAGACCGCTCAGTCGGACATCGAGGATGCGTCCGCACAGCTGAAAATCGCGCAGGACCGCGTCGGTTACACGGAGCTTAAGGCCGATCTGCCCGGAACGATCGTCGCGCGGGGCGCAGAAGCGGGAGAAGTGGTTCAGGCCGGTCAAATGATTTTCCGCATCGCCCGAAGGGGTGGGTGGGATGCGGTATTCGACGCGCCGGCGCGTCTGCTGCGCGCTGCGCCGCGAGACGCGAGAGTCGATCTCGCGCTGACGGATGAACCCAGGGTCACAGCGGTCGGACGCGTGCGACAGATCGATCCGCAGGCCGATCCTACGATGCGGACGTTTCGCGTGCGCGTCACCATTATCGCTCCCCCGCCCGCCATGCGATTAGGCGCGACCATTTCCGGCCGCATGCGTCTTGATCCCTCGGCCGCAATCTCCATTCCCGCTGCTGCGTTGACCGAGTCCGGCGGCCAGCCGAGCGTCTGGGTCGTCGATCCGGCGACGATGACCGTATCGATGCGAAACATCAAGGTTCAGCGCTTTTCCGCCGACTCGGTGGTCGTTGCGGAAGGATTGGCGCCCGACGACACCGTCGTTACCGCCGGCGTTCAGTCGCTTCACCCAGGCCAGAAGGTCCGAATCCTGGATACGCCGTGATGACAGAGATCAACCTGTCGGCTTGGGCGCTCAGACACCGTTCCTTCGTCATCTATTGCATGATCTCGGTCGTGATCGCCGGTCTCAACTCCTATTGGAGTCTGGGCCGGAACGAAGATCCAAATTTCACTTTTCGCACGATGATCGTGCAGGCCGCCTGGCCGGGCGCGACGCTTGACGACACGCTCAAACAGGTGACGGAGCGGATCGAGCGCAAGCTGCAGGAGACGCCCAGCCTCGACTTCATCCGCAGCTATACGACCGCTGGTCTCACAACGATTTTCGTGAACCTGAAAGGCGAGACGACGCCGTCGCAAGTGCCGGACATCTGGTACAACGTCCGCAAGAATGTCGGCGACATTCGCCATACGCTTCCTGCAGGCGTCGTCGGACCGGGGTTCAACGACGATTTCGGCGACACCTTCGGCATCATCTACGGTTTCACCGCGGACGGCTTCAGCCATCGCGAGCTGCGAGACTATGTGGAAACCGTTCGCTCGCGGCTGCTCAATGTCGCCGACGTTTCCAAGATCGAAGTCCTCGGCGCGCAGGATGAACGGATATTCATCGAGTTTTCAACGCGGCAGCTTGCTGGTCTGGGCTTGGACCGGTCTCAGCTCATTGCGGCGCTGCAAGCGCAGAACGAGGTCATCCCTTCGGGCGTCATCCAGACGGATCAAGAAAAACTCTCATTGCGCGTATCGGGAGCCTTCGGGTCGGAGAGCGATCTTCTGGCGATCAACATTCCGGTGAACGGCCGTCTGCTCCGGCTTCGCGACATCGCGGAAATCCGGCGCGCGTCAGTCGACCCGCCGCAGTCGATGTTCCGAGTGAACGGCCGTCCGGCGATAGGACTGGCGATCGCCATGCGACCGGGCGGCGACATACTCGCCCTGGGCCGCAACGTTGCGAAGGCGCTGGAGGAGACGAAGTCGGAACTGCCGATCGGAATTGAGCCCATTCTGGTCGCCAATCAGCCGCAAATCGTCGAGCACGCGATCGGCGATTTCATGACGTCGCTCTGGCAGGCGATCGCGATCATCATGGCCGTGAGTCTGATCAGTCTGGGCGTGCGCGCCGGCGCGGTGGTTGCGGTCTCCATTCCGCTGACGCTCGCCGTTGTGTTCCCGATCATGCAGCTTGCGGGGATCGATCTGCAGAGAATATCGCTCGGCGCGCTCATCATTGCGCTTGGCCTGCTCGTCGACGACGCGATGACGACGGTGGACGTCATGACCACACGTCTTGCGCTTGGCGACGAAAAGGAGGAGGCCGCAAGCTACGCATATAAAACTCTGGCGTTTCCTATGCTTACCGGCTCCTTCGTGTCTGCTGCCGGTTTCGTGCCGATCGGTTTGGCCAAGAGCTCGGCTGGCGAATACACATTCTCGATCTTCGCGGTGGTCTCGATCGCCCTGATCGTTTCTTGGGTCGTCGCCGTCCTGTTCACGCCTCTGATCGGCGTGGCGTTGCTCAAGAAACCGGACGCCTCGACCGTCGAGCGGGAAGGTCCCGTGCTGCGCGTTTTCCGCACGCTTCTTGTCGCGGCGATGAGAGCGAAATGGGTGACGCTCGGCGTCACTTTGGCCTGCTTCGTCATCGCTTTATTGGCGACGCCGCTCGTGCCGCGCCAATTCTTTCCTGCGTCCGATCGCCCAGAACTCGTGATCGATCTGTCTCTGCGGCAAAACGCCTCGATCTACGCCAGCCAGGCCGTCGTGGAGAAATTCGACAAGATTCTCAAAGGGGACCCCGACGTGGCGAGCTGGAGCGCTTATGTCGGCCGAGGCGCCATACGCTTCTACCTGCCTCTCAACGTCCAGCTCGCACATGATTTTTTCTCGCAATATGTCGTCATCGCCAAAGACGTGGCCGCGCGCGACAGGCTTCATCAAAGACTTGAAAAAATCCTCGCCGAGGATTTTCCCGGCCTCGTCACGCGGATCGCGCCGCTGGAGCTCGGACCGCCTGTGGGCTGGCCCGTGCAATACCGCGTCATCGGTCCCGACCCTGAAAAGGTTCGTCAAATTGCTCTCGATCTGGCGAAGACAATTGGCGCGGACCCTTCCGTCAGACGGATAAATTTCGATTGGATCGAGCCGGCGCGCGCCATCCATATAAAGGTGGATCAGGATCAAGCGCGCCTCGTCGGCCTGAGTTCTCAGGCGCTGGCGGCCGCATTGAAGGGCGTGGTGACGGGCCAGGCCGTCACGCAGGTTCGAGACGACATCTATCTCGTCGACGTCGTCGCGCGCGCGACAGATGAACAGAGGATGTCGCTCTCAACGCTGCAGACGCTGCAAATCGCCACGCCCAGCGGCGGCGTGGCGCCTCTCGGCCAGATCGTGACGTTCGATTTCCAGCAAGAAAACCCGCTGATCTGGCGCCGCGACCGGGCGCCGACGTTGACAGTTCAGGCTGACCCAGCGCCTGGGCTGACGGCCGAGACCGCCGTCGCCGCGCTCGCGCCTGCAGTCGCCACAGTAAGTGCGAGCCTGCCGCCCCAGTATCGCATCGACACGGGCGGGACCGTCGAGGAAAGCGCGAAGTCGCAGGGCTCGGTGTTTGCGCGCGTGCCGCTGATGCTGTTTCTGATGATCACCCTTCTGATGATCCAGCTCCAAAGCTTCAGTCGCACGCTGCTGGTTCTGAGCATTGTGCCGATGGGATTGATCGGAATCATCGCGGCGCTACTCATCTTTGGAAAGCCGCTCGGTTTTGTCGCCATTCTCGGCATTTTGTCGCTGCTCGGCATGATCGCGCGCAATGCGGTCATTCTCGTCGAGCAAATCGAAACGGAACGACGCGAGGAGCCGGATCAATGGAAAGCCGTCGTCGACGCCACGCTGTCCAGATTCCGTCCCATCACGCTGACCGCCGTTTCGACGGTGCTGGGGCTCATTCCCATCGCGCCCACGGTCTTTTGGGGCCCGATGGCCTTCGCGGTGATGGGCGGGCTTCTCGTCGCCACCGTGCTGACGCTGATCGTCACGCCGGCGCTGTATGTCTTATGGTTCGGGATTCGGGAGCAGGCCTGAGCGCGCCCGACGTTACGCTGCTTCAATAATTTTCCGGCACAAAATTCAATCCTTCGAGCGAGGCGAGATCGTCATAGGCGCCCTCCATCGATCGCTTCGGAAGTTTCGCCTTTTCATGTTCGACGGCTTCATACGGAATGGACTTGAGCAAATGACTTATGCAGTTGAGGCGCGCCCGCCGCTTGTCGTCCGAGCGCACGATGCGCCAGGGAGCGAATTTCGTATCGGTCGCCTTAAACATCATGTCTCTCGCGCGCGAATAGTCGTACCATCGGCTCCGCGAACATAAATCCATCGGACTGAGCTTCCATTGGCGTAAGGGATCGTCGATGCGCGCTTCGAAGCGGCGCTTCTGCTCCTCCTCGCTCACCTCCAGCCAATATTTGAGGAGCAGAATGCCGTCGTCGACAATCAAGAGTTCGAACTCGGGACAGATTTCGAGAAACCGACGATGCTGCGCTTCGGTGCAGAACCTCATGACATATTCGACGCCCGCGCGGTTGTACCAGCTGCGATCGAAAATCACGATTTCGCCCGCCGCGGGGAGCAGAGACACATAACGCTGCAGATACAGCTGCGTCTTCTCTCGATCGGAGGGCGCCGGCAGCGCCATCACCCGGAAAACGCGGTGGCTCACTCTTTCGGTGATCGCCTTGATGACGCCGCCCTTGCCGGCGGCGTCGCGCCCCTCGAAGACGACGACCACACGCTGGCCCGTCGCCTTGACCCAATCCTGCAAGGCGCAAAGCTCCACCTGCAGCTTCCGTAGCGCCGCCTCATACTCTTTGCGCTTCATCGGCGCTTCGCCGCCTTTCGTCATCGAACGTTCTCCAGAAGGCTTCGTCTTGTGGCGTGGCTCTATTGAATTCGGCGAGTCCTTTTCAAGGCCGGACCACTATGCGTCGCTGAAGAAGAGGCGTCGCAGCGCTCCTTGAGCCGTCGCGCTGTATCAAGGAACGGCTATTTCTCAACTTTACTGTAGCGCGGCGATCCGACAAGATCGCGCCGAATTTAATTAGGCGGGAGTTTCAGTCAGTGACCGATCGAGACGCGGCGAAAAATCCGCCCTGGCATGCAATTGCCGTCGACGAGACAATTCGTCGTCTCGAGAGCAATCCTTTGAAAGGGCTCGCGCGCGATGAGGCGGCCAGGCGCCTCGAGAAATATGGCCCGAACCGATTGCCTGAAGGATCGAAGCGCGGACCGCTGATGCGGTTCCTGCTGCAGTTTGACAATGTCCTTGTCTATGTCCTGCTTGCCGCCGGCTTCATCAAGCTGATGCTCGGACTTTGGCTCGACGCGTCGATCATCACCGGCGTCGTCGTCATCAATGCGCTGCTCGGCTTTATCCAGGAAGGCAAGGCCGAAAAGGCGCTGGATTCAATCCGCAACATGCTTTCTTCCGAGGCTCGCACGTTGCGCGATGGCGAGACGCGCGTCGTCGCCGCGGAGGAACTCGTTCCAGGCGACGTCGTGCTTCTCGAATCAGGTGATCGCATACCCGCGGACATTCGCCTCATCGAGGTGAAAAACCTGCGAACGGACGAAGCCGCCCTGACGGGGGAGTCCGTGCCGGCGGACAAGTCGACGGACCTCACGCCGGAAAATTCGACGGTCGGAGATCGCGAGAACTTGGCGTTCTCAGGCACTCTGGTCGTCTCGGGTCGCGCCCTGGGGATCGTCGTCGGCACGGGCGCAGCGACGGAGCTCGGCCGCATCAATCAGATGCTGGCCGCGGTCAATGTGCTTGAAACGCCCCTGCTGCGCCAGATCAAAGAGTTCGGACACACGATCGCGAAAGTGATCGGCGTCATCAGCGTCCTGATCTTCGCCTATGGGCGATGGGTGCGTGACCTGCCGTTTGTCGAGGCTTTTCAAGCGGTAGTGGGCATCGCCGTCTCGGTGATCCCCGAAGGCTTGCCTGCGCTGATCACGATTACGATGGCGATCGGGGTGCAGCGTATGGCGCAGCGCAACGCCATCATCCGCCGACTTCCCGCAGTCGAAACGCTCGGATCCGTATCGAGAATTTGCTCCGACAAGACCGGCACGCTGACGCTCATGGAGATGATGGTCGCTTCGGCCGTCAGCGCGAATTCGCAATATCATGTCACGGGCGACGGCTATGCGAGCGAAGGCGAGGTGCTGCTCGACGGCGAGCCGGCAGGCCAAAGCGTTGTCCTCAAGCGCATGGCCATGGTTTCAGCGCTTTGCAACGACTCCGAGCTGCGCCAATCGGACGGCGTGTGGAAGGTCGAAGGCGACCCCACCGAGGCCGCGCTTTATCCTTTCGCCGCCAAACTGGGGTTCGACCGGCAAGCCGAAAGAGCGGGGCGGCGCAGGCTCGACGCGATACCCTTTGAGTCCGAACACAAATTCATGGCGACCTTGCATGAGGACGCGGGCGGCGGCCGCATGCTGCTCGTCAAGGGAGCCCCCGAAGTCATTCTTGCGCACTGCAGCCGGCAGGAAACTGAAAGTGTTCCCGCGCCGCTGATGCGCGATTATTGGATGCAGGCGTCGGACCGGCTCGCGGCGCAGGGCGAACGCGTGCTGGGACTAGCCTGGCTGCCCAATCCGCGTTTTGAGACAACGAGTCTGGCGCCCGAGGATTTGCCTCGCGACCTCATCCTTTTAGGGCTGGTCGGACTGATGGACCCGCCGCGCAAGGAAGCGGTCGAGGCCGTCGCCGAATGCCACAATGGCGGCATTCGGGTGACGATGATCACGGGCGATCACAAGATCACTGCGGCGGCGATCGCCAAGATGCTCGGCATCGGCGACGGGAGAACCGCCGTCGCCGGCGCCGAAATCGAAGAGATGAACGACGCCGCGCTCCAGGAGACGGTACGCAATGTTGACGTTTTCGCGCGCGCCAGCCCCGAGCACAAACTGCGGCTCGTGAAAGCGATTCAGGCGAACGGTCAGGTCGTGGCGATGACCGGCGACGGCGTTAATGATGCGCCGGCGCTCAAACGCGCCGATATTGGCGTGGCGATGGGCATCAAAGGCACCGAGGTCACGAAGGAAGCCGCGGCGATGGTGCTCGCCGACGACAATTTCGCGTCGATCACGGCGGCGGTTCGTGAGGGGCGGACGGTCTACAACAATATTGAAAAGGCGCTGCTTTTCATGTTGCCGACCAACGTCGCCCAGGCGCTGGTCATTCTCGTCGCGATCGTCGTCGGATTCATCTTGCCGATCACGGCTCCGCAGATCCTTTGGGTCAACATGGTGACGTCGGTGGCGCTTGGGCTCGTCATCTCCTTCGAGCCGCACGAGATCGACGTGATGCAGCGTCCCCCGCGCGCGGTGTCGCGACCGATACTCGACGGCTTCGCGATATGGCGAGTCATCTTTGTTGGTCTGGCGCTGCTTGTCCTCACCCTGTCGGCGTTCTTCTGGATGAAGTCGCAAGACGCCGCCGACGAACTTGCGCGCGCCGTTGCAGTCAATGCGCTCGTCATCGGCCAGGTCTTCTATCTGTTCAACAGCCGCTTCAAGACGGATTCGTCGCTGTCGATCGCCGCGCATCTTGGCAACCGCTATGTGCCGCTCGGCGTCGGCGCGGTTATCATTCTCCAGCTTCTGTTCACTTATGCGCCGCCGCTGCAGCGTTTGTTCGGCGCCGCCGCCATTCCCCTGAATGTTTGGCCGTGGCTGTTTCTGGGCGGTTTTGTTTTCTTCCTCATCGTCGAGGCTGAAAAATTCGTCATTCGCGCCTTTCGGTCCAGGCGCGGCTCGTCGCCGGCCCCGGAACCGCCGGCCAGGCCCATTGCGCTGGACGTCCGGCAAGCCCTCGCGCAGGACGCATCGCGCAAGACTTCCAACGGATGGGGCAATTGGCAGGGCTTTCTGGGCGGACTCGCGGTGTTAGGTCTCATCGCCGGAGAAGTCTATGGTTTCCTGCATCGCAGCGACGCCGATCAACATGCGACCGACACGGTCGCCCAAAGCGCCGCGCTCCGCGAGGGGAAAGCGACGAAGACGACGGACGCGCCGAAGCCAGTGAATTTCGGCGCGCAGGTCTCGGGAACGATCGACTCGCTGCTCTGCGCGCCCAACGCGAAAGTTCAGGCGGGCCAGCTCTGCGGAAAGATTGATCCTCGGCCCTATGAGGCCGCGGCGGATCACGAGACGGCGGCTCTGGCGAAGGTCCAACTTCGTCGCGACAGGAGCGCAAGCGCGCTCTTGCGTGCGCAAAGAGATTTCGAGCGGACTCAGGACAGAAACGCGCGCGGCGCCATTTCTCGCGCAGCGCTCGACAAATCACGCGCGGCTTACGAAAGCGCGAAGGCGCGGGTCGCCGCCGATGAAGCTGAAGTCGCTCGAATCGAAAAGGCGCTCGCCGCGGTGCGCAACGATCTTACTCTGACCGATATTGTTTCGCCGGTCGACGGCACGGTGATTTCGCGCAATGGCGAAGTCGGCCAGAAAATTGATGTCAATCAAGAGCCGCCGCTGTTCGTCGTCGCGCCAAGTTCAGGCGCGATGCGCGAATAAGACAAGTAGGAAATCATTCGAGCATTGCGGCGCGGGTCGATGAGAGCCAATCGGATACAGGAGGGCAAAGCGCGATGAGTGATCAGATGACCCCCCATGGCCGCGGATGAGGCGGATTCTTTCGCGCGCAAAGCGGAACGCTTGCGCAGCAAGCTGCCTATCTCGACGTGCTGCTTCTGGCGGTGCTGGGAGTGGCCTACACCAGCATCACCGGCAACCCTTTGACGGATATTGGGAGTTCCTGGCGTTGGCGGTTGGCGCCGCGTGCGTCTTCATTGGTTGGCGCCAAACCAAAGACAAGCACGCACGCAAGCAGATCGTTGTGACGCAGACTCTGCATTGGATGGCGTTCCTCATCGCGATGAATATCGTTCTGTGGCCGTCGGTGAACACCTTCTTGAACGGTCCCGCGACGGGGCTTGCGCTCATGCTGCTCCTCGCGCGGGAACATTCGTCGCCGGCGTTCATGTCTCGGTCGCATCGCAATTCTCGGGGTGCTTTGGCCCTGACTGTGCCGGCGATCGCCTGGCTAAAAAAAGTCGGCGCTGCTGATCGCGCTCATTGGGCTGGTGATTGGCGGACTGGCGGTCCTTTTCCGGCCTCAGTCGACCAATAACGACCTGACGTGATGCAAGGCGAGCCTTTATACTAATTCGTTTAGGACAAAGGGCGATGGCGCCGACGCGGCGCTTATGGAAATGTCGAGCAAGCCGGCTGCAGCTGGCGATATAGGGAGCGAACATGTCCGATCTCGTTGTCATCGTTTATCCTACCGAAGCCAAGGCCGAGGGAATGCGCCAGAAGGTGTTGCAGCTTCAGAAGGAATATTTGATCGAGCTCGGCGACGCCGCCATCGCCGTCAAGCAAGCCGACGGCAACGTCAAGCTCAATCAGCTTTTCAACACGACGGCGGCCGGAGCGGTCTCAGGGAGTTTTTGGGGCCTGTTGATCGGCGTGATTTTCCTCAACCCGCTTCTCGGCGTCGCGCTTGGCGCCGCCTCTGGAGCCGTCAGCGGCGCTCTCACCGATTACGGCATCAACAACGACTTTATGAAGCAACTTTCCGAGACGCTGCAGCCCGGCAATGCGGCCCTGTTCCTCTTGATCAAGAAGGTCACTGGCGACAAAGTGTTGGAAGCCGTGAAGGGCACAGGCGGAACAGTGCTCAAGACGTCGCTCGACGACAGCAAGGAAAAGGCGCTGCGAGAAGCGCTTGCCGCGAGCTGAAGGTTGAGCAACGCAGTCGGCCGACTGGGGCGCTGTGCGTTACGTGCTTTCGATGGCTCTACTGGCGATCGTGTGACTCATTGGGCCATCTCGCCCTTTGTGTTCTACAACGCACCTCATTCAACGGGCGCTCAATTGACCTGCAAGGCATCATCAGTCCGAATGCTGATGCCTGAAACTGTATCGTCACACTGCGAGCCTAAAGGACGAACGGAGCCTCCGCCGCTTGTTTCCAAAGTGTGGCGTTGGCGCCTCTGACGACCGCTGCCACTGGGCGACAGCTGGTCCATGGACCGATGACATTAAACTTCCGCAGCGAGGGTCTGTCTGATCGAGCTATCCGACGTTTCTTGGCGGCAATTGTTTCAGCTTCTGTGAATTACGGCGGGTCAACGATCGAGACGTTAGGGGGACGAGATGGACAACAAAATCGTGAGCATTATGGCGGCGCTCGTCATAGCGATCGTAGTGCTTGCAGTGTCTTCCATGGCCCAGGCGGTCTTCGAGCCGGTGATCTTCGCGATATTCATCATTGCGTTAATTTGGCCGCTGCAGAAAGAGCTCCAATCCAGAATGCCAAGAGCTTTGGCGCTGCTGGCCACCATTGTCGTGACATTGGGCGTCGTTGTCGCGCTTACCTCGATGGTCATATGGGGAGGCGGCGAGATCGCCGATTGGATCAGGCAGAATCTGTCAAAGATCGAGGCGACGTTCCGCAACTCAACGAAGTGGCTTGAAGAGCACGACATATTCGTCATGTCGCACGTGACCGAAAATTTCAACACGGCGTGGTTGGTCGGCTTCCTGAAAACAGTCGCTACGAGGGTCAATGTTCTCGTCGGCTTCTCTCTTCTGGTCTTCATATTCCTGCTTATGGGCCTCGCCGAGACTGAGGATTTCCAAGTCCATATCGCCGGCTTGAAAGACGAAGAAACAAGTCGCCGCCTGTTGAGAGCGAGTCAGTTGATCGGGGCGAAGTTCCGCAAATATATGCTCGTGCGCACAATCGCGAGCGTTGCGACTGGCGTCGCCGTCAGCGTTTTCGCGCTGCTCATGGGTCTTGAACTTGCGGCCGCATGGGGAATCCTGGCGTTTGCGCTCAACTATCTGCCGTATATCGGATCACTGGTCGTTACCGTCTTTCCAGCGCTGTTTGCTTTCGTTCAATTCGATTCTTGGCAAACTGCGGTTTTCGTGTTGTTAGCGCTCGCCGTCATTCAGTTCGTCATTGGAAGCTATCTCGAGCCGCTCATTTCAGGTTCGGCATTGGCGATTTCACCTTCCGTCGTGACGTTCGCCGTCGTTCTTTGGACCTTCTTGTGGGGCGTTCCCGGAGCTTTCATCGGCGTTCCCCTGGCGATCGCGTTTCTCACGCTCTGCGCGCAATTTCCGTCGACTCAGTGGATCGCCACGATGTTTTCTGGAGCGCCGCGCACCCAGACGCCGGCCCCAAGCCCTGCGGAAACAGCGCTCTAGTGAACGCAGACTCTCGATAGCATACATTAAAAATACTCAGTTGCTGTCGGAAGCGAATGGGTAAGTTGGATCGACTGGATCGGTGATCGGAGTAATCGCATCCAACTCTGACCGCCGAGCCGCCGCGGCCAAAGCGAAAAAAGTCTTCGCCGTAAGCAGTCCGTGCGCGTCATGAAGAAAAACCTCGCGCCGGTTGGTCATGTCGGCGCGACGAGAACGCCCCGATCTTGGATGTGACGGCGGGGCGTTTTTTTGTTGGGCTTACCTTTTGGCGCGGGTCGTCTACGAGGCCTGGCCCAATACCGCCCTTAGTTTGGCTTCTTGCTCGTTTGAGAGTGAGGTTTTCAAGATACGCGGCTTATAGCGCTCAATTTCTGGGAGCACCTTGTCCTCGGTGAAGCTCTTGAAGAGGATGAACAGCGCCGAGGATCCGGCGGGAATAGTCTCACCTAGCTTCTGAATGAAATCGTCCTTGATGCCGTAGTCGACGAGCTGGCCCGCAAGGGCGCCGGAACCAGCGCCGACAATGGCGCCAACAGCCATGCCAGCAAGGGGATTGAGAAAAAGAAAGCCTACCAGCGTGCCTAACAAGGCCCCTCTCGTCCCGCCGGTCGTGGCTCCGAGAGCCGTGAGGTTAACGGCTTGCTTAATATGAATCTTTCCATCGGAATCACGCTCGACGACACATGCGTCTTCAAGATCGATTAGATATTCCTTTTGCAGCGAGCGCAATTTGTTCAGGACCTCGTCGGCGGTATGAACGCCATCAAAGTCAAATACAACCAAATTGCTCATATCACTCCTCCCTGAGGTTAGCAGAGCCTCGAATGGCGCAAATGAAGGCGCTATGTTCAAGCAGTGCGGTTGATTGCTTGACCAAACTGTCCGCACAGGACGGTAGCATAGCATTAACTTCGCGACGAGACTGGCAAAAGGCTGGAGTCAGGCAGCATGCTGAAACTCGCTATGTTTGCGCCGCGTCCTTTCTACTGGCTTCTGCAGACCGCAGTAGCGTTCGGGAATTCGATTGAGAAGAGCGGGTCCGGACGTGAAGCATCAGCTGAGGGCCTCACCCCAGAGCATCGGCGCTGGCGCACAGGCGTTGGCCGCATGGCTCGACGTCGCCAAGGATCCAATGAGCGCGGTCCCGATGCATTTTCGACGACATCTCTTCATTTGCGTCGCAAGTCGCTGCAGATCGAAAGGCCAAACGCGAAAAACTCCTGGAGGCGATCGCGCGGCAACAGACGACGGTGGCGACTGGAGATGAGCGAATGGAAGCATTGCGGTCAGCGGATCGCGCGCTCTATCATTCTTGGCGATTTATCGACTCGCTGCGGATCGCTCGCAGTCGTAAGTCATGGCTTCAGCCCCCGCGATTTCCTTCCCTCGAGAAAAAACGCATGTCATTGACCAGCGGGTTCTGAAAAGCGGTGACACGAATTGAATACTCGGGACCAGGCAGATGGCGCGGATCAAAATTGTCCATACGACTGAATACACCTACCGCAATCCGGTCGGCCTCCTGCGTCACCGGCTGATGTTGCGGCCCGATGACAGCCATGATCTACGCCTCCTCAAGACCGAACTCGAGGTTGATCCCGCTCCTGCCAACACACTTTGGAAACACGACGTCTTCAACAATTCCGTGTGCTTCTTTGAATGGCCTGAGACGCTGCGGACTACGCGGCTGGCGATCGTATCGACGCTGGATCTCTTGCACCATCCAGAAGGTCAACCGCTGCCGCACTACAGTCTTGATCCCGGCGCAGAGACTTTTCCCTTCTCCTATGCGCAGAACGAGACTCCTGACCTCGCACTACTCGCCGAACGGCAGATGCCGGACCCAGACCATAAGGTCGACGCCTGGGCTCAACGCATCGTCGCTGACTCCGGCGCCACTGAAACATTGAAGGTGCTGGAGGCGATGACGCAGGCCATCAAGGAGGAGTTCCGCTATGACGCCCGCTATGAGGAGGGTACGCAGACGGCGGCCCAGACCGTAGAGCTCGGCTCCGGCACGTGCCGCGACTTCGCCGTGCTGATGATGGAGGCTCTGCGCAGCTACGGCATCGCGACGCGCTTCGTCACAGGCTATCTTTATGACGATACATCGGGCGAGACCCGCGGCGGCGGAAGCACGCATGCCTGGTGCGGCGTCTATTTGCCCGGCGCTGGCTGGGTCGAATACGACCCGACCAACGGTCTGATTGCCGGCGCGAACCTGATACGCGTCGGCGTAACCCGCGAGGCCGCCCAAGCCATCCCCATCTCTGGCGGATTCGTTGGCAGTGAAGACGACACGATAGGCATGCATGTCGATGTGTCGGTCAGCGCGGTGCCGATACGATGAACTGTCGGCGAGGGGCGGTTCACCTGTTGACGAACCGGACACGAACTTCGACCCCCAAGAGGCTGTTCGCCTGGCGCCCCTTATGTATCGACCGGTTGTCTGACACCGTCGGAGGTGGGTGCTCGAGGTGGATTCTTCGGTCGACAACATGCGTCGCTTGATCAAGCGCATTACCGCCAAGCACGCGCAGGCGCATTTTTGTTATGAGGCAGGACCGACCGGCTATGGCCTGCACCGACTCATCGTTTCAATGGGGTTCCCTTGCTCCGTGGTGGCGCCCTCTCTCATTCCGCGTAAGCCGGGCGATCGGGTCAAGACCAACCATCGCGACGCGGTCGCGCTCGCTAAGCTGCTTCGGGCCGGCGAACTGACGGCTGTTTGGGTTCCGGACGAAAGCCATGAAGCGATGCGCGATCTCCTGCGCGCAAGAGCCGCCGCTGTTGAAACGCTGTGTGTGCATCGTCAACAAGTGAGCGCATTCTTGCTCCGGCGCGGTCGGATCTTTCCGCGCAAGACCGCTTGGGGCGCTCGTCATCTTCGCTGGCTGCAACAACAAAAATTTGATCATCCGGCTCATCAGATGCGCTGCAGGAGATGGTCGAAGGCGTGAGAATCTCCAAAGAGCGCGTGGAGCTGCTAGCTTTCAGTGTCCAGACTCATTCACAGCCAGAAGGCGACGGCGGCGGCGAGGCGAGCCATCTTCTACATGCTTGCGGCAGCCTGCGTGTTGCTTCAATCGTCGTCCTGAAGCAAGCTGCGGCAGCATGGGAGATTTCAACATGAAACATGTGATGGTCGCGCTGATTCTGTCTTCAGTTCCCGTGACGGCGGCCGTGGCCCAGTTTACCGGTCCCTCTGCCGCAACCAGCAGCCGGCCAAGCGCCGTCGCTGCGGTTTCGCGAGTCCGCCCCGGCAGCTATGTCACCCTGAAGGGGAACATCGTCTCGCACCAACGATCGGACTATTTCCTCTTCCGCGACGCAACGGGAGACATCCGCGTCGAGATCAGCTCGCCTGTCTTCGCCGGTCGAGCGGTCACGCCGGAAACGCGCGTCCGTCTGGTGGGCGAAGTCGATGTCGGCCTCGCCGGCCGCTATGTCTGGATCCAGTCACTGGAAATCCTGCCGTAGGGCCCAGCTCATAGCCAATAGCTGACGGTTGCAGCGATGCAGACGGCGGCGAGGAAGTTTGCGGGGTTTCGATCGTAGCGCGATCGCGGGAACGGCCGATGATCCGATCGATTTCATCTTGTGTTGGCCGACGATCCCGTTCGATCCCCTTTCCCACCAACCCAAGTCGACCCAGTGCAATACGTGCAAGATCGATTGGTTCCGTCGAGAGCTGCACGCCATGCACGGCCGCCGCATGCGACAATATCGTTTTGATGTAGCCGAGATCGATCCCTAGCTACGGCCCCTTCGTTCGCCCGATCCCGACCAAATTGAACGAGGCGCTCGCGATCCAGCTCACTCCCAAGGCGTCGCTCAAGAAAGATCAGGCTGGCAGCTTTTGATCGACCGATCTGCTTTTCCTACATCCTGAAGGTCTCCCGATGGGGACGCACGAGATCGCCGAACGTCTTGGCGTTCCTTCGCGCACATTTGGTTGGAGATTCACCGCGATCAATCCGGCGCTCGATGTCCAGCGCCCATTCCTCGGCGTCGCGGCGGCGGAGAAACGACTCGATATTTTCCTTTACGCCGAACCTGAGCGCGCCAGGACCCCGATTTGAGCTTCGTGAACGTCGCCATTTCGTGTGCGCTCTGTGTGCACTGAGAAGTCGAAAAGTAGCGAAAAGTGTCGTATCGAGGCGTAGAACGGAGTGCACACGACGCGACCTATGCCGTTGAGACTAAGCAGATAATGCTTACAAATCAAGATATTAGATTCGCCGTTGCGCCGATGATGGATTGGACGGATCGGCACTGCCGATACTTCCATCGCCTGTTGTCGCGGCGCGCGCGCCTTTATACGGAAATGCTCACGACGGGCGCGGTCATCCACGGCGACCGCGCCCGGCTGATGGCGTTTGATCCGTTTGAGCAGCCTGTCGCCATGCAGCTCGGCGGCGCCGAACCCGCTGCTTTAGCGACGTCGGCCGTTCTCGTCGAAAAATTTGGCTATGCGGAGGTTAATCTCAATGTCGGCTGCCCGTCGGATCGCGTGCAGAACGGCGCGTTCGGCGCCTGTCTCATGCGCGAGCCTGACCGCGTCGGCGATTGCATTAAGGCGATGAAGGACGCCGTCGCCATTCCCGTCACGGTGAAATGCCGCATCGGCGTCGACGATCAGGACCCCGAAAAAGCGCTGTTCGCGCTTGCCGAAGCCTGCGTCGACAGCGGCGCCGACGCACTGTTCGTCCATGCGCGGAAGGCCTGGCTCAAGGGGCTCTCGCCCAAGGAAAACAGGGATGTCCCGCCGCTGGACTATCGGCTGGTGCACCGTCTCAAGCGCGCCCTGCCGGACGTTCCGGTCGCCATCAATGGCGGACTGACGCGGATGGCTGAGATGCAGGAGCAGCTGCAGTTCGTCGATGGCGTGATGATCGGGCGCGCCGCCTATCACGATCCGGCCTTGCTCCTGGATGTCGATCCACTCTTGTTTGGACAGCCCTCTCCGGCGGCGGACCTCTTCGACGCCGTCGACGCCTTTCTTCCCTACGTCGAGCGCGAACTCGCGAAGGGCGAGCGGCTCTCAGCGATGACGCGCCATCTTCTCGGGCTTTTCGCTGGGATGCCGGGCGCACGGTCGTTCCGTCGGCGGCTGGCGCTCGAAGCCGTCAAGCCTGGCGCTGGAGTCGAAACGCTGCTCGACGCCGTTGGCGAGGTGCGCGCCGCTCTCGCGCGCTTTGCCGACGCGGCGAATTCGGCCGACGCCGAACCTGCCGAAACCGCCTGATCTCAATTAGCCGATAGCGCCGCCAGAGCGGCGATCTCGGCGAGCTGCTGCGCGGCGCCGAGGACGTCGCCCGTGTAGCCGCCGATCTGCCGTTTTGCGAGATTGGCGATGAGCGCGGCGGCGCCGAAAGCGGCGATGATCGCAACCGCGATCTGGCTTGCGCCGGCGCCGGCAAGCCAAGGCCCAAGGCCAAAGGCTGCGGCGGCGAACCCCGCGCGCGCCCAGACCTCGCGCGAGGGCGCCGAGACGCCTGCGCCGAGCCCCTCGGCGCGCGCCGGCGGAAGCCACATCATCGGCGCCAGTCCGGCGACGCGCGACAAGGCCGCCACGAAGACGAGCGCGAGCGCCGCGAGCGCGACGCTTCGCTCAGCGATCGACGCCAGCGCCGCGACGCGCAGCAGAATCGAGAAACACAGCGCCAGCGCGCCATAGGTCCCAACGCGGCTGTCGCGCATAATGGCGAGCTTCGACTCTCGCGTCGCCCCGCCGCCGAACCCGTCCGCGACATCCGCGAGTCCGTCCTCGTGCAGCGCGCCTGTGGCGAGCACGAGGACCGCGACAGCGACGAGCGCGCAGACGAGCGCAGGAAAATGGCAGATGCGCGCCACTAACAGACCCGCCGCGCCCGTGGCGCCGATCACGGCGCCGGCGATCGGAAGCGCCGGCGCCATGCGCGCGAAATCAAGCCGCGCCTGCGCGTCGTCGCCGATCGGAAGACGCGAATAGAACCGCAGAAAAGTTGCGACATCGGCGAGGAGCGGGCGCTGCATCACTCCCATGTTCAGCTCCCCCGCCAATGTGTCGAGAAGCGTAGAACCTCGCTCGTGGCGAAAGCTCTATATCGTCTGGTTGTAGGCGCCGACCTCAGGGTTTTCCCGCAGGACGCCGTCGATCGCCGTAAACATTTCCTTCATGCGCGACTGCGACACAGGACTTTCGACGACGACGACGAGTTCCGGCTTGTTGGACGACGCGCGCACGAGGCCCCAGGTGCCGTCGGCGACCGTTACGCGCACGCCATTGATGGTGACGACGTCGCGGATCGGCTGCCCGATGATCTGTTCGCCCTGCGCCCGCATCGCCTCGATGCGCGCCGTCACCTTGTCGATGACGCCATATTTCTTTTCGTCGTCGCAATGCGGCGACATCGTCGGCGAGCCCCAGGTCTTCGGCAGCTCGGCGTAGAGCTCGGCCATCGACTTCGTCGGATTGCGATCGAGCATTTCGAGGACGTGGACGGCGGTGAGCAGCCCGTCGTCATAGCCGCGTCCGATCGGCTCGTTGAAAAAGAAGTGCCCCGACTTTTCGAATCCGGCGAGCGCCTTGCGCTCGCTGACGCGGCGCTTGATGTAGGAATGCCCGGTCTTCCAATATTCCGTGACGACGCCGCGCGCGACGAGCTCGGGGTCCGTTGCGAAAAGTCCGGTCGACTTCACGTCGACCACGAATGACGCGTTCGGATGGACCTTGGAGAGATCGCGCGCGAGCATAACGCCGATCTTGTCGGCGAAGATCTCCTCGCCATTATTGTCGACAACGCCGCAGCGATCCCCGTCGCCGTCAAAGCCGAGGCCGACGCAGGCGCCGGTCTCACGCACCTTGTCGGCGATGGCGTGCAGCATGTCCATATCTTCGGGATTGGGATTGTAGCGCGGGAAGGTGTAGTCCGGCGAGACGTCAAGCGGGATCACGTCGCAGCCGAGGCGCTCCAGCATCCGCGGCGCGAAGGCGCCGGCGGTGCCATTGCCGCAGGCGGCGACGACCTTCATCTTGCGGGTGAACGGCGGCCGGCGGGTGAGATCGTCGATGTAACGCGCGCCGAAATTCTCGATGTAGCGGTAGGAGCCGCCTTCCGCCTCGTGAAATTCGCCGGCGAGAACGATCTCCTTGAGGCGTCCCATCTCCTCCGGCCCGAAGGTCACCGGCCGCCGCGCGCCCATCTTCACGCCCGTCCAGCCGTTGTCATTATGCGAGGCCGTGACCATCGCCACGGCGGCGACATCGAGATCGAACTGCGCGAAATAGGCCATCGGCGACAGTGCGAGACCGATATCGCGCACGCGCACGCCGGCGGCCATGAGGCCGCTCACCAGCGCCAATTTGATCGATGAAGAATAGCTGCGATAATCATGGCCGACGACGATTTCGGGCGCGACGCCCAATTCGCGCAGCAGCGCGCCAAGCCCCATGCCGAGCGCCTGCACGCCCATCAAATTGAGGTCCGCGCCAAACAGCCAGCGCGCGTCATATTCGCGAAAGCCGGTCGATTTGATGAGCGGCGCCTCTTCATATTCGAATGTATTCGGGCGCAGATTCGGGACGGGCTTGGGAAACATCAACAATCCTTCGCTTAGAGCAGGTTCCGAAAAAGTTGACAGACTTTTTCGATGAGAACCTGCTCAAATACTTTGATGAGCGATTCCTTATCGATCACATGATTCCATGTGATCGGGAAGCGCTCCAGGCGAGCGTCGACTTGGCCGCCTTGACATAAGCGAAAATTTGTCCCGCGCCAAATGCGGCGTGGGATGGTGCACTTTATGCTTGCGGAGCGCGGCGAGCGCTCGTAAATTTTCGGTTGTTGCTAAATTTGCTTTATTATTTTCGAGGTTTCGCTATGGCCAAGAAAATTGTTTTGCTCGCCGACGGCACTGGAAACGGACTGCTCGTCCAGGTCTCGAATATTTGCCGCCTCTCCAAGGCGCTTGACCTCTCCCGGGACGATCAGATCGTCTATTACATTCCCGGCGTCGGCACACAGGGTTTCAAGCCGCTCGCGATGCTCGACGGCGCCACCGGTCTCGGCGTCCCCTCGAACGTACGCAAGCTTTACCGTTTTCTGTCCTGGAATTGGGAGCCTGACGCAGCGATCTACATGTTCGGCTTTAGCCGCGGCGCCTTCACCATTCGAACGCTCGTGGATTTTGTCGCCAATCAAGGCCTGTTGCCGACATATGTAAACGGCCGGCGCGTGTCGCACCGCGAAATGGTGCGTAACTCCGAGGCTGCATGGCGCGACTATTGCGCCAAGGACCCGGCGCGCGACACAAATATCTGGGTGAAGCTCGGCGTTCGAAAGCTGCGCGACGCCTTCTTGTGGGTCGGACGGCAATTGGGCGGACAACCTGGCTACGAAACGGTTCAGGCCGCTGACCCCTCCCGCTGCGCGGAAAATATCACGATCGACTTCATGGGCCTGTTCGATACGGTCGAGGCTTATGGGGTGCCGATCGAAGAGATGCGCGAAGGCGTGCATCGGCTGGTCTGGCCGATCAGTTTCGGCGGCGATCATTCTATTTGGAAAAATGTGAAGTGCGTTCGTCAGGCGTTGAGCCTTGACGATGAAAGGCGCACTTTCCACCCGATCCGGGTTTCGCTCCGCAAGGAAGACATCGCCGAGAGTGGTCAAACGTTCAAACGCGTCGAGGAAGTCTGGTTCGCTGGCGTTCATTCCGACATTGGCGGCGGCTACCCCGACGATGCGACCGCGCATGTCCCGCTCCTATGGATGCTTGGAGAGGCGACAAGATCGGCAGCCAGGAATTCTGCGAAGCAGCTCGCATTTCAAGACGGCGCCCTGGATGAGTTCCGAAAGATCGCGACGTCTTTCGGTCCTCTGCACGACTCGCGCTCCGGCCTTGCGATCCTTTACCGCTACGACCCGCGCGCCGTTACGAAAGAAGACGCCAAGGGCAACGCTTATTTCCAGCCGACCATTCATCACTCTGTTGTCGAACGTCTCGTCAAAGGGCACGAGGATTACGCGCCGATCGCGCTTGGCGGCGTTGAGGACGAAAAGGACGAAGCCGAAGTCGCGATGCCCGACGGGGCGGTGGCCAAGCCGAAATCCGGCCCCGGCTATGACCACGTGACGCCTGCCGACGAAGCCACCGTTCCGCCCTTCCTGCTTCCAGGACTGAAGGAGCGGATGCAGTTTGCGGACGCGGCGTTGAAACGGCTCGACGCTCCAATTGAAGTTGATATGGAGATCGCGCGCGATTACGTGTGGCTGCGGCGGATTCTCTACTTCTGCTTCTTGGGACTGTTCATCGTCGTTCTTCTGCTGCCGATGGCGGACGAAGTTATCGATTGGATGGGCGGATTGATTCCAGACTTTAGCAACTCCCTTGCAGTCGTACCTTGGCTACGATCCACTCTCGATGCGCTCTCCAACGTCTTTAGAGGGGTGGGAGACGCAATTCTGTCGATCACGCCCGCTTGGCTGAGCGCGCATGTGCAGGCCGCGATTCAGCACCCGCTGTTCGTTATTGCGTTGGTGGTCATCTATCTTGTTCTGAGCGCTCTGAACGACAAATATCAGGACACGATTCAGTATCACGCCCGGCGCGCGTGGAACGTTCAGGGCGAAGAAAACAGGAAGGTTGCCGGCGTGGCGCCGGGACCGCTTTCGCGCTTGGTGCGTCGCCTACGAAACAGTCCCTCCCGCCGACAAATGATTGCAATTGCGCGTCCGATTTTGCCGGTCGCATACGCCCTCGCCTTCCTCGTCGCGCCTGTCCTCATCCTCGGCAACCGCGCGGGGTTCAATTTCCTCGTCGGGAACGGCTCCGTATGCGAAGCGTCAAAAGACGCGCAATGGCTTGGCGTTCGCGCGAGTCCAAAAGAGTTTCGCACCAGCGATCCCTGCTGGGCGAGCGGCTGGTTGCTCGAGCGCGGCGCGCCCTATCGCCTCACGATCAATGTCGATCCAAGAAACGGTGGTCATGACCCTTGGCTCGATCAGTTGATTCTGACTGACCCGTACGGCTTTGACAGCTCCGGGGTCACACTGTCGGCGGCGACGGTCCTGCGCCGCTGGCCCTCCGTCGCCTGGTTCCATCCGATTGCGCGCATCGGCGAGAGCGGCGAACTCGAATGGCCGCTCGTTCCTGTCGACGGCGGCGGCGCATTGTCGTCTCGGGGCCGGCGCTGCACGCGACTGCCGATCCGCTACGATGAAACACCGGAGCATGCGGAATTTTGCAAGGCGACGCCGAAAGCCGCTTCTTGCGATCCCGGGATGGCGATGTCGGTCAGCGATCCGTTGCCGTCTAATGAACTCGACGCGGCGAAGCGCGCCTGGACCCGAGACACTTTCGAACTCGATGGGCGCAGCTGCAACTCTCCGTTTCCGCGCACGACCTTCGTTTCCGAGTTCATCGCACGCGACACGGGAGAGTTATTTCTCTTCGTGAATGACGCGGCTCACATCGCCTGGCCGGGACGCGCACAAATCTTCTACAGGAACAATACCGGCACGGCGACGGTCGCGATCGAACGGCTCTCGCGCGCCGAAACGTCTGCGACGACCGCAAGCACTGCGCGGTAGACGAAATCCGGCGGCGCCTGGACCCAGCGCGCTGGCGTCCACGCTTCGCTCAGCCGCAGGGCTCACGAGCCCCGCGGCTTGGCGCGTGTCGTCGGCTGCGCGGCCGCCGGATCGTCCGGCCAGAGATGGCGCGGATAGCGCCCTCTCATCTCCTTCTTCACCTCGTTCCATGAGCCTTTCCAAAAGCTCGGAAGATCGCGCGTCGTCTGGATCGGCCGATGCGCGGGCGACAGCAGTTCCAGCGTTAAGGGCGCGCGTCCGCGCGCAAGAGTCGGGTGAGTTGAAAGGCCGTAAAGTTCCTGCACGCGCACCGAAAGGATCGGTCCGTTTTCGGCCGCATAATCGAGCGCATGGCGCGACCCGGCAGGCGTCTCGAAATGGGCTGGCGCTTCCGCATCGAGCCTGCGCGACAACTCATAGGGGAGAAGCTGAGCGAGCGCGGCCTCAAGATCATCAGCCATCATCTCCGCAAGCGACGAGCGACCCTCAATGAACGGCGCAAGCCAGTCTTCGGCGCTTGCCGCCAGAGCGGCGTCGGAGAGGTCCGGCCACTCGTCGCCCTCAGCGCGACGCAAAAAGGCGACCCGGTCGCGCCGCTGCATCTGCGACTTCGTCCATGGCAGGCGCGCGACGCCGAGGCCAGCGACGCCGCGCGCGAGCATCCCCGCGTTTTCTTCGGACGGCTCGACCGCCAGATTGCGCTCGGAGAGCCGTATCGCCCCGAGACGCCGGAAGGCGCGCCGCCGCAGGCTGGCGCTCGCCGCGTCGAAGACGGTTTCATCGCGCGTCTCGATGCGCTCGCCCGCGATCGTCTCGACCTCCTCGGCGGTGAGCGCGCAAGCGGCAAGGATGCGCGCCTGCGCCGCCCGGCCGGTGATTTCCGCGATGGCGAGAAAAGACGCGCGCGACAGAGGATCATCGACCGGCACGATCGCGGCGCGACCATTCGCCATCAGGAACTCGCCGCGCGCGCCGCGCGATTTGGCGATGCGGTCGGGATAGGCGAGCGCGATCAGCGCGCCATCCGACAGCCCCCTCCCTGTCCCTCCCCCGCTGCGCGGGAGAGGGGACGCTAATGATCGGCGATTTGCCTGAAGGGCGGTGTCTGCCCCCTCTCCCGCGTGAGCGGGGGAGGGCTGGGGTGTGGGCGATCGATCAGCCGCCGCCATCGCCTGCCGCGCCCATTGCGCGGCGAGGCGCAGGGCATCGCGCGCGCGTTTGGAGTTTTCGCCGTGCAGGCGCTCGAGCCGATGCGAAAGGTCGGCGTCGGAGCCGCCGATCCCGCGCTCGGAGAGCAGCATGGCGAGTTCCGCGGCGCGTCTGGCCTCGCCGTGGCGCGCCGCCTCGACCACCATTCGCGCCAATCTGGGCGCGAGCGGCAGCGCCCGTACGGCGCGGCCCATGTCGGTAAGCCGACCATCGTCGTCGAGCGCCCCGAGTTCGCGATCGAGCGCGACCGCCTCCTTCCAGGCGGGCGCCGGCGGCGGATCGAGCCATTTGAGTCGCCCCGGATCGCTCACCCCCCAGGCCGCGAGATCAAGGGCAAGGCCGGAGAGATCGGCGTCGAGAATTTCGGGTGCGGCGAAGGCCGGGAGCGCCGCCGTCTGCGGCTCGTCCCATAAGCGATAGCAGACGCCGGGCTCGGTGCGGCCGGCGCGGCCGCGGCGCTGATCGACGCTGGCGCGAGAAGCGCGAACGGTTTCGAGTCGCGACAATCCGAGATCCGGCTCGAAGCGCTGCACACGCGCCAGCCCGCTGTCGATCACGATGCGCACGCCTTCGATCGTGAGCGAGGTTTCCGCGATCGACGTGGCGAGCACGATTTTTCGGCGTCCCGGCCGCGCCGGCGCGATGGCCCGGTCCTGCTCGCCGCGATCGAGCGCGCCATAGAGCGGCGCGACGTCGATGTCGTCCGGCAGGCGCGAATCAGCGAGGCGTGAGGCGACGCGCGCGATCTCCCCCTGCCCCGGCAGAAACGCGAGGATCGAACCCCGCTCTTCGCGCAGCGCCAGCATGATCGCGCGCGTCATCGCCTCTTCGATGCGCGCATTGGCGTCGCGGCCGAGATAACGCGTCTCGACGCCAAATGCGCGCCCCTGGCTCTCGATCGTCTGGGCGCCCATCAGCGCGGCGACGCGCGCCCCGTCGAGCGTCGCCGACATGGCGATGAGCCGCAGATCGTCGCGCAGTCCTGCCTGGGCGTCGAGCGCCAGCGCAAGGCCGAGATCCGCTTCGAGCGAGCGCTCGTGATATTCGTCGAACAGCACGCCCGCCACGCCCTCGAGCCCCGCATCGTCGAGGATCATCCGCGCGAACACGCCTTCGGTGACGACCTCGACGCGCGTTCGCGCCGAGATTTTCGATTCGAGGCGCATCCGCAGACCGATCGTTTCGCCGACAGTCTCGCCGAGCGTCGCCGCCATGCGGCTCGCCGCAGCGCGGGCGGCGAGACGTCGCGGCTCCAGCAAAATGAGCTTGCGGCCCTTCGCCCAGTCGGCGTCGAGCAGCGCGAGCGGCGCGCGCGTGGTTTTGCCGGCGCCGGGCGGGGCGACGACGACAAGGTTGCACGACGCGTCAAGCGCCGCGCAAATCGCCGGCAGCACATCGTCGATCGGCAGCGCAGAAAGATCATGCAGCATCAAAGGCGCGCGCATCAAAAGTCACAAATTCCATAGCACGACGCAGATTGCGGACGCCGGTCAAAGGGTCAAGACGCCGCGCCGCGCCCGGACCGGCAATAAAAAAGCCCCTCCCTTGCGGGAGGGGCAAAAGATTGCGGCCCAATGCTGAACTTACGCCGCCTGCTGAATCGCCGAGAGCTTCCACTCCTGCGGTCCGGCGCCCGCCGGTCGGCGGAAAGTCCAGGCCTCGGACGTCTCCGTTGGCCCGGGCGAACCGGGCGCGGGCTTGCCGGTGGCGCGATCCTCGATCACGTCATTGAGCGCGAAGCGCATGGCGACGGTGGCGTATTCGTCGACGCCTTCGCGCCACGCCTCCGACAAGTCGCCTTGCAGCAGCTTCACGTCAGAGACGCGGTTGATGACGCCCTTGCGGCGGTTCTCCTCCAATTCGTCGTCGAAATAGGAGGCCATTTCCGGCGTCGACATGCCGCGCAGCGCGCCAAGATCCTCGCGGCTATAGGCGGCCTGCGATTCGCCGAGCAGGCGTTCGAAGGCGTTGAAGTCCTCCCCCGCAATCTTGATTGGCGTCGCCATCGCCGCTTCCGGAGAAGCGCCGGAGCCAAAGCCCGCCGCGCCAAAGGGCGCGCGCGCCGTGAAGGGCGACGTGAAGCCCGGGCTCGGACGGTGACCCGCCCCCGCCATGGCGTTGGCATTGCGACGCGTCCACCAATTGAAAGCCATGCGGGCCAGGAAGACGATCAGCCCGATCTGCAACAGCAGGCCGATGATCGACATGAACCCCATCATGCCGCCGAAGAGACCATGGCCCGTCAACAGGCCGAAGAGGCCGGCGCCCAGCAGGCCGCCGGCGAGGCCGCCGAGCATGCCGCGACCGAAAGCGCCGCCAAAGGCGCCTTGCTGCGACATCGGCCCAGCCATCCCGGGCGCGGGACGCGGCGCGACGCTGCGTTCGAAGGGCGAGGCCTGGCCCGGCATGGTGCGGGTCGAAGGCGGCGCGGACCAAGAGCGACCCCCCCGGCTGCCAAAGCTGCCGCCGCCGCCCATACGCGCTTCGGCGATGGCGGGCGCGAGCGCCAACAGCGCCGCAAGCACAAGAGAAATCAGCGATCCACGCTTAAGGGCGAAGAAACGCGACATGTTTGTGTCCTCGAAATTGCGGGGAAACAGTCTCCCCTAACCGCGCATATATAGGAACGCCAGGGTCAGCGCGCAAAGGCTTGGCCGGGGAAAATGGATGCCGGGCGCGGATGCAACCGAATCGCGCAGGCGTCGCTTCATGGATTTCATGCCGCCAATGAGAAGCTACTTGGGGCAAAGGTAGTCCGAATTCTGTCGCCGCATATTGCTGGTCATGATCGTGCGCGCTTCTCCAGATACTCGCGCAGCGCGGCGTTGATGCGCGATTGCCAGCCTTCGCCCGCCGCGCGGAAGGCTTCCACGATATCGGGGTCAAGCCGGATCGTCGTCGAAACCTTGCGGCGTTTTGCTGGTGGCCGCCCTCGCCGAAGAGGAGCGGCGGCGAATTTCTTGCGCCACTCTTCAGTTGACAAATCCGGAGCGTCATCGCCCAAATCTGGGGGCGTAGATGGCTTGCTCGCGGTCATTGGCTTTCCTCATGGAGATGATGCGTCTCACGCCGCCGCGCTTTGTCCAAACGAGGACCACCATTCGGCCGTCGAGAAAACCGACCGAAATGAACCGCTTTTCGCCATAGTCATGGCGGTCGTCCTCGACGGTCAACGTCGCGTCAGCGAAGACCTCGCCGGCGCGCGCCATATCAAGTCCTCTGTGCTCGATCGTTGCGCGGCGTTTTGCGGGATCGAATTCGATCGGCATTGGGCTTTTTTGTTACTACACAAACGATCTTGGAGCAATCGTTACGTGATGAACGAGACCTGCTAATTGAACTCCCACCCAGGGATCTCACGAAAAGGCGTCCACAGGCTTCAATGCGTCAATATCTCGACCTTCTGGATAAAATCCTGCGCGAAGGCGTGCGCAAGGACGATCGCACCGGCGTCGGAACGCTATCGCTTTTCGGCCATCAGATGCGCTTCGACCTTTCGCAAGGCTTTCCGCTGGTGACGACCAAGCGCGTGCACCTGAAATCGGTCATTCACGAATTGCTGTGGTTTTTGCAGGGCGACACCAACGTCAAATATCTGCGCGATAATGGCGTCACCATCTGGGACGAATGGGCGAATGAAGATGGCGACCTTGGTCCGATCTACGGCATGCAATGGCGGCGCTGGCCCGACGGCGACAGGGATATCGACCAGCTCGCCCATGTCATCGAGGAGATCAAGCGCAATCCCTTCTCGCGCCGGCTGATCGTCTCCGCATGGAACCCCGCGCAGGTCGACGAGATGGCGCTGCCGCCCTGCCATTGCCTGTTCCAGTTTCATGTCGCAGAGGTGGGCGGCGAAAAGCGGCTTTCCTGCCAGCTCTACCAGCGTTCGGCCGACGTCTTCCTCGGCGTGCCTTTCAACATCGCGAGCTATGCGCTGCTGACGCATATGGTCGCGCAGGTCACGGACTGCGCGCCTGGCGATTTTGTGCACAGTTTCGGCGACGTGCATCTCTATTTGAATCATGTCGAGCAAGCGCGGCTTCAGCTCTCCCGCGAGCTAAAGCCCCTGCCCCGCCTGAAGCTCAATCCGTCGGTGCGCGCGCTCTTCGACTTCAGATACGAAGACGTGAACGTCGAGAATTATGAACCCTGGCCGGCGATCGCCGCGCCGATCGCGGTGTAGACGGCGATGGAGCCCAAAATCGTCGCCGTCGTGGCGCGCGGACGCAATGGCGTGATCGGCGTCGCCAATGGCCTCCCCTGGCGCCTTTCAAGCGATCTCAAGCGCTACAAGGCGCGCACCTGGGGCAAGCCGATGATCATGGGACGGCGCACCTTCGAATCGATCGGACGGCCGCTGCCGGGGCGCGAAAGCGTCGTGCTGACGCGCGATCCAAGTTTCAGGGCCGAGGGCGTCCATGTCGCGGCAAGTCCGGCGGAGGCCTTAGCGACGGCGCGCAGGCTGGCCGGTTTGCTCGGCGTCGACGAGATCATCATCGCGGGCGGCGAGGACATCTATCGCGCCTTTCTCGACCTCACCGCTGTGATCGAACTGACGGAAGTGGCGCTCGATATCGCCGGCGACGCGCACTTTCCCCCGCTCGATCCCCGAGACTGGCGCGAGGTCGCGCGCGAAGCGCCGCCGCGCGGTCCGAAGGACGAAGCGGACTTCGCTTTTGTCACGCTTGAGCGCGTCCGTCCCTAGAGCGCCGGAAACCAGTTGCGGCGCAATCCTGCTGTGTCTATAAAACGGCCCGAAGCGGCTTCGGCCATTTCTGTCGGAGTGTAGCGCAGCCTGGTAGCGCACCTCGTTCGGGACGAGGGGGTCGGAGGTTCGAATCCTCTCACTCCGACCAAAGACAGAATTAAGTGATTGAATTTACGACGAATTAAATTCTGTTTCCGGCTTTAGTCCCCCTTCTCGTCCCCCCACAATTCAGCAATTGTCAGCGAATATTGGCGCAAGCCAGCGAAATGAACCATCGTTGCTGACCGGCCTTGCGCTGCGCGAATCTGAGCAGGCCAGTGCTCATTTGCGTCGCATCTCCCCGAACCTAACGCACGGGAGGCAGCGGCTGTGGATTAAGCGCATTGACCACGGCCTGCAATAATTCGTGGGCGCGAGGCGGCAGCGGCTGTGGATTAAGGGCTACCGCGTCAATAACCGACCGCAGGATTGTTTGAATGCGCTGGTCGCTGATGCGACCCGTCAATTCATGAATTTCTTTTAAAACAGCAATATCAGAGCAATCGTTTGGGCTTGTCATCTGCGAACCCTTCCCCGGCTTGATATAATTGCCAAGTTCCGTCGTCCGAAAGCTGTCGTCAAGGTCGACTGCGGTCAACATTCGATAATTGCCGCTTGGTGCCGCCCTTACGAAGCCTCACGCCCAGCCCTCCGCCGTTCTCTTCGATGAATTCGACGCCGGCCTTTTCGAGCGCGGCGCGGATGGCGGCGAGCGCCTCTTCGCTCCCCGCATATTTCCCGGTTTCGAAATTGGAGACCGTGTTCCGATGAATGCCCGCCGCTCCGGCCAGATCGGCCAGAGACCAATTTAGAGCTGCGCGCGCCATTCTCACTTGTGCAGGCTTCACAAGCCATATTCCTTGTGCTAAAAACACAAGTGCAATTATCACAAGCCGCTCGCGAGAGCAACGCCGAAACCGCCCGGTTCGGCGAACGCCCTCGGCTTATCCAAAGGAGGAAGGTTGCATGAAAACCGAAACCACCCGCACCCGCCGTCTCTACACCACGTCGGCGCCGGCTGGATCAGCCGCGGCGAATGCGCGCTGATGGCGGCCGCCGCAGCGTGCGGGCTCAAGGGCTGAGAAGCAGCCGGCCAGGGCTTTTACGTCACGTAATGACTTCCGACAGGCGCGAGGGGGCCTATGCGCTGGCCTCGCCCGAAAAAGCGGCCGGGCGAGGTGTTGATCTCGCCCCCTCCCGGCCTAACCACAACGCGAAACAGGAGTTCGCATCATGGCTGAGAGTGCACATACACCATCGCGGCGGGCCATGCTCGCCGGCCTCGCCGCTACGCCCGTCGCCGGGCTTCCCGCTATTGCCGGCGGCGCCACGGAAGCTGATCCGATCTTCGCGGCGATTGAGAAATACCAGCGCGCCGCTGCCGCTTTCAATCAATCGGAGGAAGGGACTGACCAGGACGCCGCCTGTAGCGTCTACTTCGATGCGGATATCGACTTGCACTCAACTAAGCCGACGACGCCCGCAGGCGCGGCCAAATTCCTTCGGTTCATCGCCGACTTTCTGGACGAAGACGACATCGTCAATGACAATTGGATTGGCGACATGGTCGGCGACTCCATCCGCAACGCCGTCGCCGTGCTTGAGCGCGAGGCGCTGTCATGACCGCACACCGCCGTCTGCCGCTTCGCACCATCATTGCGATGACATGGCGGCTCAAACTCGCGCGGGTCTTCCTTAGGCTCGCGCGCGTCACGGATACATACGACGGCGCGACGATGCGAATGTCTCGCCGCATCGTCGAGAGCGCCGAGCGCTGCGCCCTCAAGTCCGATGTTTTGCGGCGCTGGCTGAGGCCGTGAATTACGACCGCGCCGCGATCATGCGGGACGCCCACAAGCGGTTCCGAGACGGCAAGCGCCTCGGGCTCGGCTGGACGTTCGGGCAATGCCTGGCCACGGCGTGGGCGGCGGCCAAGGATCGGCGCAAGGCCACCGCCCGAGGAATTGCGGCGTAAGGTGTGACGGATTAAGCTTTCTATACGTCGCCGGTTTTGATCTCCTCTTTGCCGGCGCCATGAGCGCCCCGACCGTGGATGTAACGGCGGGGCGTTTTTTGTTTCGACGCCGTAGCAAGCAGGTGGAGTGCACCCTGTTTTGACCGGACACCGGGCATAGCCGATAAGGCATAGGCATAAGCCTATGAATACGACTATGACCAATGCTCCCGAGACGTCGGTTTCCCGCGTCGAAGTCATCACCTCTGTTCAACGCCGCCGGCGTTGGAGCGCGGCCGAGAAAATCCGTCTCATTGAAGAAGCCTCGCAACCGGGCATGAGCGTCTCCTTCGTCGCTCGCCGCGCCGGGATCGCCCCCTCTCAGCTCTTCGCCTGGAAGCGCCGCAAGGCCGAGGATGCGGAACTGACGCCGCTGATCCGCGCCATCGTCGACGAGCGCCCGACCTACGGCTACCGGCGCGTCTGCGCCCTCGCGAACCGGAAGCTGCGGGCCGAGGGCAAGCCGCCCGTGAACGCCAAGCGCGTGTTGCGGATCATGCAGAACGGCGGACTGACGCTCGAACGCCATACGGCGCGGCGGCCCGGCCGCACGCATGACGGCGTCGTCATCGCGCTACGATCGAACTGCCGCTGGTGCTCAGATCATCTCGAAATACACGCCCGCAATGGCGAGGTCGTGCGCGTGCTCTTCGTGATCGACGCCTGCGATCGGGAGATCATCGCCTGGTCGGCCGTCGCCAATGGCGGCGTATCGGGCGAGATGGTGCGCGATCTGATGGTCGCCGCGGTCGAGCGCCGCTTTGGCGCAACGAAAACGCCACATCGGGTCGAGTGGCTTTCCGACAATGGCAGCGCCTATATCGCCGCTGACACCGCCGACACAGCGCGCGCGCTCCGATTGACGATGCTCTTTACGCCTGTGCGCAGCCCGGAGAGCAACGGCATGTCGGAGAGCTTCGTAAAGACGCTTAAACGCGACTACGCAAGGCTCACGATCTTGCCGGATGCCGAAACGATCCTTGCCAAATTGCCCAGCTGGATCGAGGATTATTGCGAAGTTCACCCGCACTCAGGCTTGAAGTTCCGATCGCCCCGGGAGTTCATCCGCCTCAGTGCTTAAAGCAGCCCCGCCCGGTGTCCGGTCAAACGGGGTGCACTCCAGCAGGTCGCTCTCGGTTACGTTGGACTCCTGCAAGTGGCAATGCTAGCATCCGACTGCGTCTAAATGACGCACGTCCCGCAAAAGCGCACCGAAACAAAGTGCAGCTCCTGGGACGGATCAGGAGGAACGCCCATGGCAAGAGAACTCGAAGTCACCTCTAGCACGTATTTATTCGCTGGAATCGGCGCGGTAATCATCGGCGGTCTGGCCTATGCAGCTCTCGGCGGTCTTTCGAACACAATCGCTGCTGCGGTGGTGGGCGGTTTGGCGGGCGGTTGCCTAGGGCTTTTCTTCTAATCAGCAATTAGGTCGACGCAGGGTCGGTTTGGCTCTGCGCCGGCCGATCGCCTCGGCGGCACGCTAACCCGATAGTTTCGTACCAGGCGGGTCAATAGCTTGGCTCAAAAAACGCCCGCGGCGGTGAACCGCGGGCAACGTGACAGAACTAACCTGCCAGCCGACAGGCCTGGCACATGTCCTATTCATCCTCGCTAGACCAAGCCTCGATCAGGTAAAGCCTGTCGTAAAACTCGACGCGGCGATCGACCTTCGACTCGTCAACGACGGCATACTCAAAAATCTCGCGCGCTCGAATTGGGTCATCCTCGCGATGCAATGCAGTGCACCTCGCCCCCTCAAAGACAATGACCGCATATCGAGGTTCTGCCGATCGATTGATGCCTGGCATTGTGGCTGCCTTCGACTGGCACCCCAGCGGGATCAGAGATTACTGGCGCAGATTGTCCAGCTTGTGATGGTATAGAGGCGAGCCGCCTTGATTGGCGCGTCGACAGACTCGGGTGCTCGCTTGCGGACGCGCCTATGGCATACATGCGTGTGCCGCGCTTTTGTGCCTCCCGAACGGCGCTCGCCTCAAGGTCTTCGGAGAACTGTGAAAATTTCAGGATCGGACGTGTCGAGCGGCGTTAACTCTTGCTCGCGCCTGAGCCATCGGCACCGCACTCAAAACGGCGGGTCGACGGCGACGAGCTGCGCGTGAAGCTGAAAAAAGCCCGCGGCTTTCACGGCCGTCGCAAGGTGGCTAACGATGGTCTCTGTGAGAGGCGCCGCCCCGCCAATTATTGCTGCCCGCCGATTTCTTTCCAATAAGGCCGAGCGCTATAATGCTGATGCACGCGCGTCTCCCACTCACGATCCATCCAGCTTTCGTCGGTGTAGTCTGGCGCGCTCTCGACCAAGTCCTGGGTGACATCCGCGAAGTATCCACGACAGTCTCTGTCGTATTTCAGCGATGTCCAAGGCAATGGATGATGGCCGGGATGCAGGCACATGAAGCCGCAAAATTCGACGACCGCGTAAAGAACTCGGCCCGATTCCATATCAATCATGAAATGGTCGATCTTGCCGATTTCCTTGCCGCTCTTGTCGTAAACGGCCGCGCCATCGATGTGCTGGCTCGATATCAGGTTGATTTTCGGATTTGAGGCTGCAGTCGCCATTGCGCTCTCCTATGCGTAGGACGCCGCCCGCCGCCTTCCAGCAACACTCCTTCTCACGCTCTTTGAGACGGATCGGGCGCCTCGCATCAAAGGCAAAGGCCAGCGGCGCCATTCACACCGTAAACGCATGACCCTGTGCAATGTTCCTGGACCGCCGCCTTCGAACGGCCGAGAGCACGATGCTCGCAAAGATGTGCGTAAGAGACCGTTGCCTCGGCACTAAAGCTCCGCATCTTACTTCCTAAAAGGGTCAGCCAGGGAGGCGACGATGCTCAAAAAGATTCTTGTCGCGATCGATCTCACTGAATCTGAGATGACCAAGCAGGCGATCGACAAAGCAGCGGCGCTCGCCAGGGCTTTCAATAGTGAACTCAGGCTGGTCAATGTGCAGACTCTTATTCCCGTCGCCTTCCTCGACTACGTCAAGGGAAATTTCGACAAGGATATTCAGCAAGGCCTCGAGAAGGAGATCGCCGCCTTAGCGGCTAGCATCGCCCATCCGACCGGTCGAATCTCGACCGTTGTGCTGTTCGGTCCCGTCTATCAAAAGGTTCTGGCGGAGGCCGAGGAGTGGGGCGCAGAAGTCGTCGTCGTAGGCTCCCACCGGCCAGGAATGGATCGGTTTCTCATTGGCTCGAACGCCGGCGCCATCGTATACCACGCAAAATGCTCAGTGTTCGTCGTGCGGCAGCTACGGGGTGCAGGATAGCCCAACCGCAACAAAGGGCGAGCAATGCCATGACCGATCGACGCTCATACAACGGCGCTAGGTAGCCATAACTGCCATGGATGCCGACAAGACAACAATTGAGCGAGCGTTCGAACTTGCTCGCTCCGGAGACTGCAGAAGGGTCGGCGATATCGTCGCACGCCTTGACCGCGAAGGATACGACGGGCGTCAGATCCAAGGTTCCGTCCTAAAGAAGCAGCTTGCGCGCCTGATCGAAGAGGCGCGGAAAGTTGACGACGGGCGAGGCTCGAAGCCAGCAGATGAACCATAAAAAGGCACGCGGCCGTGAACCGCGGGCGAGGTAGCTACGAAAAGGTCGCTGAGAGGCGACGCCGCCTACTTGGGCATGAAGCGCATCGAGGCAAGCGTCGCAGGCCAAGCGCCGCCTCGCGAGCGGGGTTGAGGGCCCTGCTATCGCGGCTTTGCTCGCGTGGCGAGCGATGCAGAGCCGCAATCTCTCCCCGATGTCGCTGTCGCAAGTCCGCTCGCTGCTCCATGCCTGAAAAGGCACGAGACTCTGATCCGAGCCGCGAGCAGTCGCGAATCTCCCTCCGCTGTCGAGGACCAACGCAGAGGACGCAAGCTTACCTAGGACCTCATCCGAACGGAGCAAGCGTCAAAACGGCTCGCATGCTACTGAGCGGATGAAATAGCCATTCACAGTTCAAACAGCTTCGGCCGGGACGAACAGCGGCGCTCGCAAGAGCGACGAGCCGGGGGCGCATTGCTAACCAGTGCGAAGTTCGAAACGTCAAACTCTAGTTATTTCTTGCGAAAGAGAGTGACCTCAATGGCTAATCGAACCATTCGCGTGTGGTGGAAGTCCGTCGCCACAGGCTGGCTGAATTTCAACTGGGATCCGATCACCTCGCAGTCGGTTGTTCACATCTCCGCCTGCGAGTGGAAGCCGAGCACCACGATCGGCGGCAAAAGCAAACACCGCGGCGCTGCACCGATTTTCGTAAAGAATATTCGCCCTCATGGCAGCAACGTTGAAGCGAACGGCGTCGAGTTCTTCGCACAAGTTGAATGGGGAACGCCTCTCGACGTCGTGTTCGACATCACTGTCTTTGA
>NZ_JADNRA010000025.1:113919-139399 GCF_015709525.1 Methylocystis sp. L43
CGAGACTCTGATCCGAGCCGCGAGCAGTCGCGAATCTCCCTCCGCTGTCGAGGACCAACGCAGAGGACGCAAGCTTACCTAGGACCTCATCCGAACGGAGCAAGCGTCAAAACGGCTCGCATGCTACTGAGCGGATGAAATAGCCATTCACAGTTCAAACAGCTTCGGCCGGGACGAACAGCGGCGCTCGCAAGAGCGACGAGCCGGGGGCGCATTGCTAACCAGTGCGAAGTTCGAAACGTCAAACTCTAGTTATTTCTTGCGAAAGAGAGTGACCTCAATGGCTAATCGAACCATTCGCGTGTGGTGGAAGTCCGTCGCCACAGGCTGGCTGAATTTCAACTGGGATCCGATCACCTCGCAGTCGGTTGTTCACATCTCCGCCTGCGAGTGGAAGCCGAGCACCACGATCGGCGGCAAAAGCAAACACCGCGGCGCTGCACCGATTTTCGTAAAGAATATTCGCCCTCATGGCAGCAACGTTGAAGCGAACGGCGTCGAGTTCTTCGCACAAGTTGAATGGGGAACGCCTCTCGACGTCGTGTTCGACATCACTGTCTTTGACAACCCCGAACAGGAGCATACCATTTAGCCTCGTTTCTGATCTTCGGCGCTGCCGGTCAAGGATGCACCGGCGCGCCCAGCATCGGCTGTGTGCGCTCGCGCATTCCGCCGTCGAGTGGATATGCGCCACTGTCGGCCATGGTGTCATGTGCTCCAAGGGAGCTTGACGGAATAGCAGGCAGGCATTCGCCATGAAAAAACAGAAAGATCCTGATCTAGTTGGAACCTGGACTTTCGAAGCAATTCGAAAGTTTGCCGGCGCGGCGACGGGGGGAGAGGTTGCGTCAATGCGGGAGGCATTCAAGGGCCAGGCCGAGCTTTTTCGGCGTAACGGCGATGCCGCCCGCGCCGCGTTTTGGGAAGCGCTTTCCAATAGGATTGCCGACGCGGCTGGCCAATAAGCCCAGCGGGACGCTGGAGCTTTTCCCAGGATAGATGCTGCGTGAAGCGCCCGCACATAGGCAGGACGATAGCTGAAAAGCCGGTGGACGAAGAGCCGCTGGCGGTGATTGCGGCGAGAAACCGGTCATGAACTTTTATGTTTTCCTGGCCCCAAGCCATCAGTCGGCGACGGTTCACAAAGGATCTTGTCCTCACTGCAATGAAGGCAGGGGCCAGCGAAGGCCGGGACTAAAAGCAAATCTCGCTACGGAATGGCTTGGCCCACATCTAGATAGCGAAAAAGCGTTTGCAATCGCCCGCGGATCCGGCGTCAAGAATGTCACGGGATGCGGGCACTGCAAGCCTGAGAAGCCCGTTTAGGAAACTACTTTTCCAGGCTGGCAGAGAAAACTTTACGCCGCCGATCTTCAAGATTTGGAAACAGCAAAACAAGACGGAAGGCTCAAGCCACTTCAGCAACAGCGGAATGAGCGATGAAGCTGAAGCCGCCATATTCCGGCCTCATCATGCCCGCTTGGATACCGGCCGGCGATAGTTGGATGCCTATCGTCGCGAGCGATTGGATCCTTGCGACAAGGATTTGTATGAGATCGAATATCGCTGCTCCCTCGCGACGCCTTTTCCTTGGCGCGATCGCGCCAGCACTGGCGGCGGTCGCTCTAGGACCAGCAGTCGGTGCCAGCATCGCCGTCGTCGGCGATAGTCTCGCGGCCGGCTGCCCATTCCGCACGCTGTCGTGTCGTCCCTTCGAGGTGATAAACTTCGCCAAGGGCGGCGCGCGGCTCGCGGATATCGCCGGGCAGATAGAGCGTGCGCAACGAAAGCGGGCGCAGAGCTTCATCATTGACGGAGGTCTGAATGATCTTTTCGGCGCCGCCGCGTCGATCCGGGACATCGAATGCGATTTCCGCGGCGTGCTGCAAGTCCTCAATCCGGGCGCTTCCGCGATCTTCACCTTGATGCCTTATATCGCCCAGAGAGAGGTAGCGCCGCGCATTGATGCAGCGAACGCAGTGATGGCGGAGCTTTGCCGAGAGCGGCGCATCGAGGTGTTGGACCTCAATCCACATGTCTCGCTCAATGGCGTGCGCCGCGCAGAGATGAGCGACGACGGGGTGCATTTCACGCCACGCGCCAATGCGGTGTGGATTGCGGCTCTTCGGGAGAAGTTGAGCGATCAGCTATTCCTCGACAGTGGGAGATTAGCGAAAATCTTGCTCGAGACGAGCTGACCGCGCTCGAGCAGGTCACGACTCCCACCGCGATCGAGGACAGAACACGAGGAGCGCAAGTTTACCTAAGAGCGCGTCGGAATAGGGCAAGCGTCGTCTCGCTTGACCGAAAAGGAATTGGAGAGTGCACGGAGTGTTTGGGCGACCCGTCATTTCATCGCCGTGAGCGCTCGTCGCCATGGGGCAGGACATGACTCGCGCGCGCGAAGTGCTGGCCGTGACAGAGCGGCGGTCGATTCAGCACGTCTACAACAGCGAGTTTCGAGTTACTCACGTAAGTAAGTCACCAAAAGAGCCGAGTGGGGTGAAGCCGCGTCTCGGGGCGCGCAATGCGGGGCGTAAAGATTCCGAAACCGCCGCATATTTTGACCCGCCGGCGCGAAGGCGATGATGTGCAATTGAACGCGACTGAGAGGCGGTCTATTCAGCATGTCTATCGTCACGAATTTCAAGTTCGTCACATGACGAAGTCACCAAAAGAGCCGAGTGCGGCGAAGACGCAACCGCGCTCGCGGGGTGTTAGCCTCGACGGAGCGGCGGTCGCTTCACACGGTTTATGATTTAGAATTTAAGCGACTTACAAATGTTTGTAAGTCGCCCAAAGAACCAGCTCCGCCGAATACCAAAAAACCCGAAGACGCGATCGCTCAGAGCAATCGCCATCACGTCCAGAGCGCCAATCTTCCCAGCCGCTCGCCGTTCACGAATATCGGCCCACGTTCAGCCTTGCGCGCCTTTGCTGGCGCTTCATTGGTCTCGCGCCGCTCTTGTGGCAATGGGCGAGGCGCGGCGAACAGGGCTTCGGCGCGGACGCGCGCGTCGTTTCCGACAATTCCATTTCTTTGAGCTGCGAAGCCCGCTGAGCGCGATAGAGCGTTGTCAGCTAGGTGGGCCGCCTGGCCTCTCGAAAGCCGCGCAGGAGGTCGGCCTCCGTCTCGGCCCGTGGCGACGATCGCTGACTTAGCCATGTGCGGTCCTCTCAAAGGTCGCGGCCTTGCGGAATTGAACCCCTATAACCGGTCGCCGCACAGGCAAATCCGTGGGGGCGGGCATTCCGCTTGTCGTTATTCGGCTGGCCGCTTCGCCGTCAGGAATGGCCCCCAAAACCGATCACGCGGCCGACGATGCGTCTGGCCGACGAAGGATGCGAAATTTGCCTGAGCGCTCGGCCATGGCGAAGGCGACGAATGCAGCCTCAGAGAGAAACTCTTGCTGAAGGTCTGCGCGGCGCTGAAACTCGGTGGCGAGCTGCTCTCGCGTCGTCGCGTAAGCCGGGATAGTTGGCTCGGCAGCGGCGACGCGTTCCTTGCCCTCGGCGACGCGGCGGCAATGGCGAGCGCGCTCATAACTTTCGCTGAACGCCCACTGTGCTTCAGACGGCCAACGGTCGAAGCCCAGAGGCTTGCCTTCGCCAAGCAGTCCGGCGCTCGCTCCGGCTCTATTGGCTTGTTCTTCGGAGCACGCGAGGCGCTCGGCTGCTGCGATCGCGTCTTCGTCAATAGTCATTGTTGCCTCCAGTGTTGGGAATGGGCGCGCCGGCAAAGGATCAGAAAACCGGCGCGCCCGACCGTCGGCGGGCGGAAACCGCCGTCGGGATCACTCAGCCGCCTCCAGGCGCTCGGCGTCGCCATGGCGCAGCGCGCGCGCCTTCTCGCGCTGCGGGACGACGATGAGTTGGTGGGCTGCGACAGGCGCCGGCAAAGGCGCGGGGTCGCCGCTTACTCGGCCGCCGATCCTGAGCGCGCCAAGGTCGTAAAGCCTCGCGACAGGCGCGGGCGAAGCAAGCGGTTGCCCGCTTCCTCTGCGGACGAGTGTCAAACGCTCGAAGAGCCCCGGTATCGCGCTGTGAAGCGCGGCGGCGGCGATGGCTTGCGCCACGTCGATCGACTCCGCAGGACATGGCGTTAAGTGATTTTCATAATCCTTTGCGACGCCGGTTTCAGTCGGTATAGCCTCGACTAGCGACGCGAAGGCCGCGGCAAGCTGTGCGATCGGCCCTTCCAGCGCCTTTGCCGCCGTCTCGATTTGCGCGGCGGCGCGCTCATGTTCGCTGGCCAGACGTTCGCGCTCGGCTTTGTCACGAGCGCGTTCGATGCGCTCAACTAATTCGAGTTCCGCGAGCTCCAATCTTTCGAGTCGAATTTGCGCGAGGCTGGCGTCAGCGTCCAGTTTCGCGATGTCGGCGTCGGCCATGTCGCTGAGTAGTGCGTCCGCGCGCCGGGCGCCGTGGCTCTCGACGACGGTTTCGAACTCCTTACGCTCTGTGCGCAGTCGAGCGAGGCTCGCCTCCATTTCGGCGATCTGCGACGCGGGCGCCGACTTCTTCACCTTCAGAAAATCCAGAACGCTCATTGCGCCTCTCCGATTTCACTTTCGGGAGAAGCTTCGTCCGGAGATTTATGCAATCGCAAGCACGCGGGATTGCATTTTTTGGCCACGTCGATAATTCGGCGCGCCTTGATGCCTTCGCCATTGCGCGACACTGCGATCCGGTGGAGCGCCCGGCGTTGTGGCGAGCCATCAACCATGCGCCCCCACCTTTCGCGAGGCCAGGCCGTGCCCAGATAGCGACTGAGGTCCCGCGCGAGAGCCGCCGCGCGTCTCGTCAGTGGGCCTTCGTAAATCTCCAGCGCCTCGACGATCGCGTTTTCGCGCTCCCTCGCTTGCAGGCGACGCGCTTCGGCCTCGGCGGCTTCGGCGCGTGCACGAAGCTCGGCGGCTTCTGCGAAAAGAGCATCGGCGGGCGTCATTCGGGACTATTTCGCGCTGCGAGAGGCTTTGCGGGCGCCGCCTTGCTTGCCGCGAGCCGCCTTGGCGTCTTCGGCCACGCGTTTCCAGTCGATGCGCAGACCCATCGCGCGCGGCCAAATAGGCGGATCGTCCGCATGCTCATACGGGCCAACGCCGATCCGGTGCATGAGGTCTTTCGCGCGCTCGGCGAACAGCGTGGGCATGGTCTGTTCGACCCTCTTCGCCGTCTCGATTGTCGCCCCTGCGTCATCCGCGGCAATTGCGGCAAGGGCTCCCACATCGCGAACGAGCGACAGAACGGCGAAAAGAATGCCCCGGTCGAAGTGATTTTCACAGTCGCGCGCCGGGATAAGCCAAGCCGGGCATTGAGCCTGGCTTTCCGGTTGCGCCGTGACGCTCGAAACCACCCTCGCGCCAGGCGGGGCGCTCGCTCGCCACGCCGTCCCGAGATACGACGCTGAAACCCGCCCGCCCGGGAGCTTCGGCAAATGTCCGGACTTCATCTTTCTCACAACCAAAGTGCGTGAAACCCCTTCGCGCCGGGCAAATTCAGCGGGGGTCAGGCCATCGTCTGGTTTATCGCTCATTTTAGCTGATCCTCTTTTTTTGAGCAGAGAAGGCCGCTGAGCGCGATAAAGCGTCGCGCACTATGCAGGCGGCTTGGCTTCGCAAAAGGCGCACAAGAGGCCGGTTTCTGGCTCGGGAAACGAAGCGAAACACCTTTTTGCCCATTGCACCTACGGATACGGCAAGCCCCCGATAGACCCGTATCGCCCCAGTCTCTGGGAGGACCCGCGAGGGGGGGTGGCCGGGCCCTGTCATGCGTGCGCATCCCCAGGGCGAGCGGAGCGAGGGATGCAACGCAGTCACGCGGGGATGTGGAATGCATGGTCAAGCTCACGCCCTGACATTCCTGATGCGGGGGCGAACCTCTGGCCCGTCGCGAAGGCTCACGACGATGGTCCGGCCAGTGAGCGCGCTATGCAGTGTGATACTGGCCGGCGGCGTGCGTCCGGTTCGGGCGTAGATGGCGCGCGCGGCGGCCTCCGGCGTTTCGAAAGGGGCCGGCGCCGCCAGTCTAGCGATGGCTGGCGAGCGTCTCATGCCTGCGCCCTCTCTGCTTCGATCGATGCAACGAGGCGGGCGACGCGCTCGCCAGGCCAAAGTGCGTTGCATAGGCCAGCCGCGTAAGGCGCAAAGGGTGGGGGCGTGAGGGGACGAGCGGAACAAAGATCGGTGTTCCGCGATCGGTCAGCGTTCGAACTGGAAGCGAGGCGCTGAAAAATCGTTCCATCGTTCCAGCGTTCCCTTCTAAGAAAGGGTGTGGAACGTTCCAATCAGGGGAGGGGGTGTAAACACCCCCCCCTTCCACTGTGATCTGACTATAAAAACCGTTCCACTGGAACGGTTTGATTTTATTGATAAAAACAGGCGTTTTTGATGGTTTGCGTTCCACTTTTCGTTCCCGGAACGATTTCTGGAACGAAAGCCCTGTTTTTTCGGTCGCGCCGTTCCAGCCATCGTTCCAGCTTTTTTCGGTCTGAAAAGTCGTCATTCGCCTGCCCCCAGTCGAGAGAATTTCGCGGCGTTTTGCTCGGCCTTTTTTCGCTCATCGCGGACGCGCGCCGCCTCTTCATGGCCAGCGGCCGTCAGCTTCCAATGGCCGCGTAGCTTCTTTGCGAGCGGCGGCCGCTCCGCTGCGAATGACTGAAGGATGCGCGCGACCTTGGATTTGTGGGGCGTGGCGTCGTCGCCGGTTGTCCACCCCGCGAAATTGGCGAGCGCCGCGATAGCCGCATTCTCATGCTCAAGCATCAGTTCCAGGAGCACGTCCTCATCTCGCCGTTCAGCGGCGACGATGTTCCCTGCTTCGCGCTCATCGAGACAGCGAGCAATGACGGAGGGGATTTGCCGGCCGCGCGAATCCACTAAGCGCGGCGCCGTGACGTTTTCGAGAGCGAAACGCAGCGCCTCGAAGTCGGGCCCGCGATGCTTGCCGGCCCAGTGCATCTTTACAACGGCCGCTGACCGCACGGCCGTAAGGTTTCCGTCCATCTCCGCGATAAACGCGCCGCCGCCCCTTGGCAGCAGATTGTCCGAAGTCGCGCCTTTCACGGGGTGCGCGGGAACGATGACGCAGGGGCGGCCAGGCAGATCGGTCAGCTTTCGCAGCTGCGTGCGCGCATAAGCGCCGAGTTGCGTATTTGAGTTTTCGTCGTCGCCCTGAAAGAAAGCCGCTGACGTGTCCGCGATCACGAGCGTAAACCCGCCGGCGGCCTCTGCTTCGGCCCGCAGGTCGGGAAGCGATTTACCGATATCGAAAGCGACGGGGCGAAAGCGGACGCAAATAGCGTCGATGTCGAAACCAAAATGGTGCGCCATCGCAATCCATCGCATCCGAATGTCGTCGGGATTCTCACCGGCGAGGAACAGCACCTGCCCGCCTTGAACCTCGCGCCCGCCTAGTGCCCCTCCGCCGCGTCCAGCCATCGCCGCAATGGCGAGTGCAATAGCCGTCTTTCCGGCGCCCGTAGCGGCCGTGAGTGAATAGAGGAAGCCGCGCTGACAGACGCCATCGATGAAATAATCAGGCGGCGTGAAGCCCGCGACGAATTGCGCGCTCGATAGAATGCCGAGTTGACCGGCGCATCCACTCGGCGGCGCCGCGTCGGCCTTCGCGAGTATTTCCCCCGTCTCGGCGTCATGCTCAACGCCATCGGTGACGGCGACGCGCCGGGGCTTTGCGTCAAGCATCGCTCTCGGCGCGTCGTATTCAGCAGTCTCTAGCCGCAACCAATCCTTGATGGCGCGCGTAACCGCGTCGCCAAAGATATCGGCGAACTTCGGAATGCCTGTGATAGGCGCGCCGGCGCCCAATCCGGCGAAGGAAGTTCCGATAGCTTTCTTGAAGTCGGCAACGTCCTCATCGCCAACGGCGTGCGCGATGGCCTCAGCAAAAAGCTTCGCGTCCTGCTCACTCCACCCGGCGTGAGCAAGAACGCCGCCGATCGCGAGGCGCGTATCGTGCCGTTTCCCGTGGTTCGGCCAATGGCGGGCGAGCAGTGCAGCGCTGGCGACGCGCCCGACGCAGCGGAGCAGACGCGCCCCGTCAACGCGCGATGGCTCCCCCGCGACTTCCCATGTGATCGCCTCGCCCTCTTTGTGGGTCGACCCTGGGAAGACGGTTTGAGCGCCCTTGGCGCCGCCGCCGACGCGAAACTCGCAGAGGCGTTCTTTCTGGTCGAGGTGCGGAGCCGGGTCGTCGAAATTCAGCGTAGCGACGTCGATCGCCTCGGCGAAGTCGTCGGCGACATAAAGCCAATGCGAATTGCGCGCGGAAGCACGGCCAAAAATCGCGCCTGTCGGTGGTAACAGATAAGGCGCGGCGGCGATCGCTTCCGGGCAGTCCAGGTCGACGTCGCGGAGATTTCCAGACGCCGCGCCAAGCTGAACGCCGATGTTCCGCCGGACGCCGTTGAAGTATTGCGCCGCATTCTCCGCGTTGATGCGAAGGTGTTGCCAGCCATTGCCGGCCGTCGGCTTCTTGTCCCTGAAGGCGACCGGGACAGGGTTCCAGGCGCGCGCGACGTAGGCGAGAGCTATCTCGAGAGGCGTCGTCATGCGCGTCCCCCGAACTGGCCGAGAGCGCCCGCGGCGATGCTCTTAATCAGCCCGCGAAACGCAACATCAACCGGCCACTCCGACACCATCGTCGCCGCCTCAAGGGCAAACCAAAGGTCGCCTTTTTCCGCCTCCGACAGGCTCGGGCCGAGGCAGATGAAAATAGGCTTGGCGAGCGCGAAGGCGTGGCCCAACTCAACGAGCGTTCCGAAGCAGTCCAGCTCGTCGACGTAAGCGAATATTGCGTCGGCGCGTTCGATCGCGCTCATGTTGGCGTTGAAGACGAAGGCGCGCAGCGCTTTCAGCGCTGCAATGGCGTCGGAGCGTTCCTTGACGCTGACCGTCGCCAGCTCCTCCTCGAGAGGATACTCGGCAATAGCGCCGTGCGTTCCTGGGCCGTGCGCCGCGCCATGGCCGAAATCTTCGAAGAAGGGGCCGACGTAGGCAAAGTCGCCGCAGTCGACTTCGTGGTACGGGTCGCGCACGTGAAGCGCTTCGCCGCGCGCGTCGACCGCGAAGTTCGCGCGGCTTTGACTGTAACCACAGCGTCCGTTGAGCAGATCGTCGCGCCAACCGCTGCGCGAGATTTTGCCGGCGAGGTAGAGGCGCGGTTTGCGTGATCGACTGGTCATCGCGCCGGCTCCTCAAATTGAGGAGCGTCCGCTTGCGCTCTTGCCTTGCCGGTGCCAGTCTGCGCCATCCACACATTGCGCTCGGCGCGGCGTGGCGCGGCATAGCCCGGCCCGCACGACCAAGCGGCGCCGGGCTTCTCTTTGAGGCGCGCGCTCATTGACGCGCCTCCCCGAGGGCCAGCTCGGCTACCAGACGCGCCGCGGCGGGCGGGATGGCGTAGCGCCGCGCGAGAAACGCGACGCGAAAGATTTGCGGATCAAAGGGGCCGGTGCTATTTACGGATCTGACAGCCGCCAAGCAGTCAGATTTACGAGTCCCGCCGGTCGCCGCCGGCGGGCTCTTTGCTGTGTGGGCCATGCGTCACGCGGCCTCCCGGTTCAGATGACGGGAGCCGGGCACATAGGCTTTCGCAATTGGACCCAAGATGCGAGTCGAGCGGCCGTGCTTCTCAACCTTCAGAACGCCGGCCTTGATATCTGCGTAGACCGTCGTGGTGCCGCAGAGCTTCAAAGCGCAGACTTCTTTGATTGTCACATAGCCGTAGTCGAGACGCTCAGCGAGAGTGACGCTCGCGACATTCTCAACGAATGACATGGTGTAATTTCTCCGTCGTTTCCGCGAATGTTGGCGGGCGACGGAGAAACTATGCGCACTCTTCAAATGTCAGAAAATGTTTCTGGTCAAAAAATGTCAGAAACTATTTTTTGACACCCAGTATTTCCTCTTTCGCCCTTTTGCAGGTGCCGATCGCCACGCCATACTTTACGTGCAACTCGACGCCCTTTGCGTTTTCGAGGTCATAACCTCCGGCAACATCCCGTCTCATTTGATCTCTGACGCGACGTCTTTTCTCCCCCGGATTACCGCGCCCCCGCCTCGCGTTTCCGTCCGAAGAGTTATCTTGCTTTGGCCATTTTTTCAGAACGTCAGTGACGGAGACGCGCACATGAAAATATCCATGGTCGCTTGAGCGAAAAAGGCCGTCTCCCCGCGCGCTGGCGTAAACAACATCGTCTCTTAAAAGGGATAGGTCAGACCATTCGATGGCTGGGATAACTTTTCGCGAAACCCCGGGCGCATCGAAGCCTGTCGCTGTGATCGTTCCGTTTCGAAGCTCACCCCAAAGCTTTTTGCGCGCGTCTTCCAGTTGCTGTTGTTCTGGAAGCTCCTGAAGCGACGCGTGCCAATGCAGTTCGAAGCATGATGCGGGATCGATCGATTTAAGCCTTACCGTTCGCTTGCGCGCATCCACAGAAACATCGCGAATGCGATCCGCCGAGGTTGTCGCGATCCAAACGATTGCCTGAAGTAGCGTCCAATCGGTAGACGCCATTGGGTCGAATCTTTTTTCCGAAACGGCGTCAATGACGAAGCCGAGTTGCTCTATTTCTCGACGCGCATCGATTTCGGACAATTCATTTTGCTGCAGCTTTTTGTTTATTGGCCTCAACAATGCCGAATGGGCGCGCGCTTGTTCATCAATTTTTTGGTAATCGAAAGTGCAAATCCTCCAATTCTTAAGGCTATCGTGTAGCCTTTCATCAAAAGTCTTTTTCGCCCTTTTTTCGGATAGGCGTAAGATCGGCGTAGGAAAGCTTGTCGGCCGGTTCCAAATGTCACTTTCGGGCTTGCCGCTTTCCTTGGCGAGCTCGAGTATTTTTTTGTCAAACGGCGGCCTTGTGGGGTTTTTCATTTCGAATCCCCCTGACAATATGAGCCCCATGCCTTCATCAGCGCGCGTCTCTTTTCCAGCGCGTCGCCGCGCCGGTACGCCTGCTCCGCCTTGTCGCCGACCGCATGGGCAAGCGCGGCTTCGCAGACCTCGCGCGGAAATTCGGTCTCGTTTCCTGCCCAATCGCGGAACGCGCTGCGAAAGCCGTGCACCGTGGCGTCGAGCACGCCAAGTCGATCCAATACCTTTTGCATCGACACATGAGACAGCGGGCGTCCTCCACGAGGACTTTCGAAGATCACATTGCAGGTTCGCCGCTCGGAGAGCCTCCGCAAGATCGCGGCGGCCGGCGGCGCGAGGGGGATTCTGTGTGTGCGACCGTTTTTCATCCGGCTCCCCGGCACGGTCCACATGCAATCAGTGAGGTCGATTTCTGGCCACGTCGCGCCGAAGACTTCGCCCGAACGTGCGGCGGTCAGGATCGTGAACTCAAGCGCCCGCGCCGCGACCGCGTCGTCTTTGCGCAAACGCGCCACAAAGGCAGGCACTTGCGCGTAAGGCATTGCGGCATGGTGACCTTTCTCGACCGCCGGCCGCTGCGGAAGTAGATGCGAGAGGTGACCGCGCCATCTTGCCGGGTTTTCGCCGGTTCGATGGCCTTGCGCCTTGGCTGCGTCCAATACAGCTTCAATTCGCTGGCGAAGCCGCGATGCTGACTCGGGTGTTTTCGTCCATGACTCTTTCAAGACGCCGAGCACGGCTTCCGTATCGATTTCATCGACGAAGCGGCTGCGGAGCGGGACTATAACCCCCTCTTTAAGAGTGACGCGCCATTGCTCGGCATGCTTGGCGCTGCGCCAGCCCGGAGCCTTAGCCTCTATCAGCTTGTCGGCGATGTCCCCGAACGTCGGACGGGATTTTGACGCCGTCTTTTCCATCCGGCGAGCGTCGATCGGATTTCTCCCCGACCTTAGGGTTGCGCGCGCAGCGTCTCGCGCACCTCGTGCATCAGCGAGCCCGACCTCAGGAAATGAGCCGAGCCCCATCTCAGGCCGTCGTCCCTGCCATGAGAACCGATAGACCCACGAGCGCGCTAACGCCGTCGAGACGAAGAGGTAAAGCCCGCCACCGTCAGGATGGTTACCGGGAGGCGCTGATCTGACATTCGCCACCGTCAATTTTCCGCCCACCTAAATCGGTCCCCCGATCGGTCCCCCATTTCGGCGCGGATGATAGCGAACAAACGCGAAAGGTGGAATAGGTCGGCGAAATCAAATACCAAGAAAATGTGGAAGAAACGCATTTCGGCGAATGTCGGCGAAAGTCGCAAGGTTAGACTCTCACTCCGACCACTTTAAACAAATTTAGAGTTAAAATTCAGGCTGTTAGAAGGCCAGCCTCGGCTCCGGTATTACAATAGGTATTACAGCCGAACGCCGCTTCGCCCTAAATTCACCGTTAAGTTTGCGCCAGTGCTTCACCGTTCCAGCTTAATGCACCGCACGTCACCCTTTGCCTTCGCCCCCCTGAGGCTCTGCCCGGAGCAAGTTTGCTCGACGTGGCTAGTCTCTCGCCAGCGGCCCACGCGCGGCAACAATCGGATGGGGCCTACTCGAGCGTCCTACATTTAAAAGCACAGTCGCAGTCAACTCCTTGATTTCGATGCCAGACGCGCCACCTCTCAGACCAATAGAAGCGGCAATGGACAGGCGCGGGGCAGTTCTCTATCTTAAGGCGTCCGTAAGACGTAGCATATATCTTGCTGAACTTGCTGAACTTGCCGCTGAGAGCACGGCTCGCGAAAACAGGAGAGGCCACCATGACCTATGTAGAAGCACTAATTGGCCCGGTGATAGTGCCGCACCCGATTTTCACGTGCTAGTCGATTTTTGGCGCGCCCGAAAGTTACGCCAGAGGAGGAAGGGATCGTCCGTTTTTGTAATCAGTTCAGTCTGCTCAATCCTACTTGTGTAATTTTGGAACGTAACCGCTACTTGATCTTCTGCATCGCCCTTGAGGGCGTTGTACATGCGGTAATTTGCCACCGTGCCCTTTTTCCAATCAGCATCAGCGCAATCCCCGTCTAAAAGCGCTTGCACGACAACGGCAGCCTGATCGGCGTGAATAAGGCCAAGATTTAGCCTAACCCAAACCACCGTATCCTCGAATGCCCACCAGTACGATTCACGATTCTGTTTTCGTGTGTCTGCCGTTTTGATCATTTCCGATAGGAACTCTTCAACGCGAATCTTGTCCCTCTCAAGCCCTCGTTGGGCTAAATAGAAAGCATAGTTATTCATGCAACGTACTCTTGTTTCAACATATTGCTGCTTGTCCGAGTCCGAGACGACTGAGCTAAGACTGTCCAGCTTGGTGACTAGCGCATCTGCGGAGTCAAAGGCAATTTTGGACATAACGATAGCTGAATTCAAATAGCTTCTCAGAAGGTTGCTTTGCTCCCCCCGTGGGTTCGGGATGCTTTTGTAAATGTCGACGAATTGACCACTTATCGTTCCGTAAACGCTAGCGTGGATACGGTCGTTCGCGAGCTTAGTCAGCGAATCCAACTGATTTCGAGCTCGCACCATTTCCGCTTCATGAGCAGCTTTCACAGCATCCTTAAGCGCAACATTTCCAATGAAAGCAATGAAAGCTATCAAAATTGATATTGCGGTTATAAGGGTCGAGATGCCGACTGTCGCCAAATTATGAAATTGGGAAGCAAACTGGTCCCCAAATTTGGCAGTTAAATCCTCGATCGCTTTTTGCTGATTAGCTATATCTCTCTTGAGATCGCCCACGTCATCTTTCGCGCCTGTCACTGTATCTTTCGGGGGAGCAGTCGCCGCAATTTTAATTTCAGATGCTCTCAGCATAGCGAGCGCATCAGCGTTGCATGTTTTTTTCGCCTCTACTGTTCTGTTCTCTACGCGAGCAGCGTAATTGCTAAGTCCAGCCAGAGTTTTCGCGTTACAGGTTCCGTCAATCGGACCATCGTATAAACCTTTAAGGTAAAGTGAGGCTTGGATAGCTTTTGTGGCACCCTTTTCACGAGCATTAGCGCTTTCGTGGGCATATAGTGTAATGGACGGAGTTAACGCGACGATTGCCCATAATAAGAACCAACCGAAATATTTCCGTCTTCTTATCGCCCACCGTGTGAAACAATGAATATCCTTAATGCAGGCTAAAAACGATTTTTTCATCGTGGCTCACCTAATAGAATATATTTTTGGAAGCGACTGTCTCTGCAAACTGGCAAGTGCGCGGCTTGCAATTATATTTCCACAAGGCTGTAAGCGGCGTCCAGAGAGGCCCCCCTAACTATATCAGAGTCCGTCCCATGACGGGGCGGCCTTGTTCATCGGGGCGGGATCAAACCTTGTCTCTTCCGAGCCACTGCCTGCGAACGACCAAGACGCGCCACAAAGAGGCGTCGAGCCGCCGTCCGACGAGTTCTCGTCGTCAAATTCGTGTGTCGCACATGCGAGCAGCGACGCGAGCACGATTGCCTGCCAGATTATGGTGGTGGGGGGAAGCCAGCAAAGAAAATCTAGCTCGCCTCGTCCGGAACATACGAAGGCGCTCCCAAGATAAATGCCAATGCTCGTCGCTATGCCGCCCGCCAGAGCAGTGACGACGTAGAATCGGACCTCTCGCAAATGAGGAACGTGCAAGCTAAGAGCGGCGGCAACAAACCCTGCGCCAAACGCCCCACTCAAAATAAAAGCGTAATGCGAGCGTTCCCCGCCAAATAAAATATAAGCCATCATAAAAAACATAGCCGTCACTGCCCATACAATGCAGATCTCCATTGAAATCCAAAGAGTTTGGGTAACAATTTTTTCCTTCCAATATTCAACAAAAACTACACCTTCTATGCAGTACGTAAATGCAACACAAAACGCCACTGCGCCTGGGTTGATCAAAGGAAACGGCCAACCTGCAGACATCGCGCCAGAGAGTGCGCCAACGAAGAGACCAATCAGAAAGTTCTTTGCCTTCAGTTGGAAGTTCTCGATCAACATGTTGTCAGCCCAACCGACGCTCGGCCCTCAGTGACGATTGAAACAAGCCGGACAACTCAATCCCTCATGGAGTCACTCACTATTTCAAGTCTCAGCGTCCATCGATCGAAAAGTGCTGCCTTCGCGCGACATGGCTGGCGCTGGGGCGGTCTGCGCTGAGAAAGAGAAAAGCCCAGCCGCGAGGCTGGGCTTTTCTGGTTTCGTCGGGGGTCGAATGATCGATCAGTATTTCGCCAACACCGGCGCCGAAGAGCCGAAATTGAAGTGGTAGTTCACGCCAAAGCGGATCGTGTGGAAGCGCGTGCGGTTGTTGACGTTGTTCAACCCGAGGCCGAAATTGAACCCGTTGTTGTTGTTGCCGCTGAGCTGCGTATAGAGATACTCAGCCTTGACCGACCAGTTCGGCAGCGCAACGAACATATACTCGGCGCCGCCGCCGGCGGTCCAGCCCGTCTGCACCGTGCTGTTCTGGTTCAACCAGCCGTTGCGTTTCACCTCGCCATACGCGAAGCCGCCGGTGCCATAGACCAGCAGTTGCGGGCTCAGCAGGTTGATGCCGACGCGGCCACGCACGGTGCCAAACCAGTTCAGAGTCGCGGTGGTCACGGGAGGGAGGCCAAAGAGCCAGGCGAAGCTGTTGCCGCCGGCGCCAGAGCCGATGCTGGTGCCCTGGAAATCGGTCTCGACGCCGACGACGAACATCGGCGTGATCTGATAATTGTAGCCAATTTGACCGCCGCCGACGACGCCCGCCCGGCTACCGCCGCGATTGTTAAAGCCCACGCCCCACGCGTTAGATGAATTTTCTGCGTAAAAGCCGACGCCGAAGTTGAGACCGGCATAGAAGCCCGTCCAGGTCATGATCGGCGGCGGGGGCGGCGGCGGCGGCGCCTTGTAGGACGGAAGGTCGGCGGCCATGGCCGAACCTGCTGTCAGCGCGAGGGCCAAAGCGGCAAAAGTTGCCTTCTTCATTATACCTTCTCCTAAAGCTTAAAACGGCTTGGGCCGAATCCCCGCACCAGAGGCGGCTTCGGGTAAAAAAAGCGACCAGCCCTGCACAGTCAAAGCAATTAAGAAGCTGTTCGGCCTCCATGAACGCTTTCCACTCAGACTGTGGCAGCGGCGCCACAACGCTGAAGCAGGTTCTCATCGAAAAAATCTAGGGCCGCGGAGAATGCGCCTATGGCCGGCTGACGCGCTGAGCGTCGCTCGCCCGCCCCGACGGCCGCCCTCAGTGTCCGTCATTGGAAAAGTGCTGGTAGTCGACGCTTCTCTTCCAATGTCCGCCCCAGCGCCAGCCTTGTCGCGCGAAAGCCCTGGTCACGACATCGCCGTCGACGATCATCCCGACGATATCTCTCCTGCGCTTGGAGGGCTCGTCATAGGCGCGCCCGGCTTCAGGCTCGGTCAGTTGTCCTTCCCGGTAGGGATTCTGAACGGGATTGATGTCCACGGCCATGCCATAGGCGTGTCGCGACATCGCGCCACGATCGGTCGTTCGGCAGTTGAAGGCGCTCGTATTATTCGCCGCCATCGATCGCGCGTCGTCGCCGCCGAATTCATCGATCAGCGACATTCGATAGATTCGAAATTTCCCGCTGTCGTAGATGTCCTGAAAGGCGGCTGCGACGGCTTTTGCGGCGCTGCTTGCGACGATCAGCGCGCCAGTCTGCGTATTACCGTCGAAATCGAGGTAAGGAACTCTCAAGAGAATGAGCTGGTCCCGTCCCGGACATCGAAGCTCCGCCCGCCACGATCTTCCCTGCATGTAAGCCCATACGGCGTCGGGGATGGGTTCAGCCGTGACTTTCGCGCCCCGCGCGTTCGCTTCTGCGCCCGTCAGAAGCAAAAACAGAAGCGCAATCGCTCCGATGGCGCGTGAGCAGCGATTTGTCAGAATCATGCGCCCGCCAATCCGCGTATTCGTTCCGCCGATGCCGATCATTCGCCAAGGGCTAAGACCCATGCCTCTGGTGATCTCGACCTGGATGCGTGCGGCAAATCACAACGATCATCTCCAAGACGCTTCAAGCGCCTTCGGTCGAGAACGGGTAAAAATGTTCAACTGGCGTATGCCGCCGATCGCCATCGAAAGAAGGGCAACGCCTCAATCGTCAGCGCCGCAACGCAAACAAATTCGCCGACCCCATCCGCGATCACCATGTCGCCGATGGTGAGTATCGCGAGCCCCTTGCAAATTTCCGAGACAGCAAAAATTCGGTTTGCCCTGGCCAAGCATACCAACTTGCCGAGCGGGCGATCCGGCCGGACAAAAGTTGCAGCCGAAAAGACGGCGATCTCTTTTTTTCCGGGCGACAGCCCGACGGATGATGGCGCCCGTGGAAAGCCCATGCCCAGCCTTGGTCGATGAAGATGTGTTTCCTTACCTTGAATTGGGACCGCCAATATGGCCGACCTGCGGCCCCACCTAGGCGCAAAGCGCGATGAAATGCCTGCGCGCTCGGTCTCCGCCCGTGAGCTTTGAATAGAAACGCCCCGACTGCGGAGTGGCGGCGGGGCGTTTCTTGCGTTTCAACGAACTGGCGTGTTTCTCATCAGCAAACCCATACCCAGCTGCCGACGGAACCGCTCCACTGCCAGCACACGCCGGGGTTAAGAGGCCGCCAGGGCGTGCTATAATCCCTCTTCTGATAGCGCCAGAGCCCGCCATAGGACTGAACATCATGAGGGTACGATTGCTGCGCTTGAGCCAAGGGCGTGAAAGCCACACTCGCCCCGATGATCAATAGCGTGAGCTTGCGCATTTTTTCCTCCAGATTGTTTGGCTGTTAGCCAGTTCAACTGGGTCAGGCGCAAGGTCATTCAACCCGCCGGCGAACGCTTACCTAGTCAAGCGTATCCGACGCAGCTTATAGTCCAATCCTAAGCTTGCTCGCCGAGGCAATCGCAAAGCTTAATGTTTTGCAAAACGCTCTATGGCGTTGATAAACGCCTCCGGCGAAGCGGCAATGCGTCGAACGATATGCTTCGGCGCTTGGATGAGCATTCGAACCGCCGAGAAGGTGGCGATGAATTTCGACGCGGAAACGAGACGCTGCATTCGGCTCTCCATACTTGGTCTGCGCGGCTGCTGTGCGGGAGGCATTCGGCGGCGCGCGCGCGAATTCTGAGATATGCGAGCGCACACTTTAAGCCTGCCAACGTTTCGGCTGGATTGCCGCAATGTTGCCGGTTGTTTCGGGCTTGGGACGAATTTGTCCGGCGCACCGCCCCGCTTCGGCTATTTGCCCAGAATGTCCATCCGCAATCGATCGGCGACGACAGCGACCGCTGCGGCCACCACCGGCGACATCGGCACGCCGATATCGAATGTCCCGCCTTCGATCGCATAAACGATGCAGCGCGAGGGCAATACGCCCAGCGCGCGGGCCAGCTCCAGAGCTTCGGCGAGGCCAAAGCCATGCGTCGATGCGCCGAAAGCCGCTCGCGGAAGCGGCCCTGTGCTGACGTCAATGCGGCGGATTTCGCCAGGCTCCGCCCCGGAGACGCAGGCATCGACGATGTAGGCGGCGTCCGCGCCCTCGAGCCGCGCCAATACGCGCGTCGCCTCGCCCTCCTCCTCGATAATTTCGACGTCGGCCAGCGACGCACTCAGCGCACGCGCGACCGCGCGACCTACGGCGTCGTCGCCGCGATCGGGATTGCCGATACAGAGCACAATGATGCGCGGTGCTTCTCGCGCTCTATCCGCCCCGGTCGACATCGAGCCGCAGAAAATGCGTCGCGCAGGAAATGCAGGGGTCGTGATTGCGAATAGTCTGTTCGCAGCGGTGACGCAGCGCATCGTCCGGCAGATCGAGCCACGCCGTCGCGAAAATCTTCAGATCCTCTTCGATGCTCGGCTGGTTCTGCGACGTCGGCGGGACGATGCGGGCGTCGGCGATCTTTCCATCGGCATGAAGCTGATAGCGGTGATACAGCATGCCGCGCGGCGCCTCGGTCGCGGCAAAGCCGATGCCCGCACGCGGTTCGAGATCGACCGCCGAGCGGTCAGGCTCTTCATATTGGTCGATGATCCGTAGCGCCTCGTCGCAGGCGTAAAGAACTTCGACGGCGCGAACGATAATGCTGCGGAAGGGATTGGCGCAGATCGTTCCAAGTCCCGCTTCGTGCGCGGCTTCGCGCGCGATCGGCGAGAGAGACGCCGCGTTCAATGCGTAACGCGCCAAGGGCCCGGTGAGATAGGCGCCGCGCGCCTTGAGGTGCGCGTGCAGCGCGGTCGAATGTTCGACGTGGCTCTCTTCGAAATGTTCGTCATATTCCGCGGCGGCGATGTCGAGCCCGCGGCTTGAGACGATGCGGCCCTGGTTGAAGGGATATTCGCCGTCGCCGCGCAAGGCGACGAATTCATAGTCACGCGCAACATCCGGAAAATCGAAGCCAGCCGTCCAGCGCACGGTCGCGAGCGCTCCGTCCCGCGCGCGCTTTAACTCTTCGGCGAGCGGCTGAAGTTCGCGCCGGCGCGGCGCACGGTAAAAGCCGCCGACGCGGACATTGATCGGATGAATCTCGCGGCCGCCGAGAAGCGCGATAATCGCATTGCCTGCCTTTTTGAGATCGAGCCCGCGGCGCACGATGTCGGCGTGGTCGCGCGCCATTTCGATTGCACCGGCATAGCCCAAAAAATCCGGCGCATGCAGCATGTAGACATGGAGCGTGTGGCTCTCGATCCATTCGCCGCAATAGAGGAGCCGTCGCAGGTCGCGCAGCGGTCCATCGACAACGACGCCGAGCGCGTTCTCCATCGCGTGAATCGCGCTCATCTGATAGGCGACAGGACAGATGCCGCAGATGCGCGCCGTAATATCCGGCGCCTCGCTATACATGCGGTCGCGCAGAAAGGCTTCGAAGAATCGCGGCGGTTCGAAAATATTAAGCTCCGCCGACTGCACGACGCCGTCGCGCGCGACGACCTTGAGCGCGCCCTCGCCCTCAACCCGGGCAAGCTGCTCGACCTTGATCGTCTTAACGATCATGACGTTCGCTCTCCTCGCGGAAGGCGTCGGCGTTGGCGTTGAAGGTTCTATAGACGCGCCGCAGCGCATCCTCATCCATGCCGAGCTTGCTCAACCATACCGACAGCGACGGCGTATTGGGCGTCTCCATCGGGCCATAGCAGCCATAGCAGCCGCGATTATAGGAAGGACAGAGCGCGCCGCACCCGGCATGGGTGACGGGTCCCAGACACGGCGTTCCGTGTCCGACCATGACGCAGAGATTGCCGGCGATCTTGCATTCGACGCAGACGCTATGCGGCGGCGTTTGCGGCTTGCGCCCGGCGAGGAAGGCAGAAATCGTTTCAACGAGCTGCCGCGTGCTGATCGGACAGCCGCGCAGTTCGAAGTCAACTTTCACGTGATCGGAGATCGCGGTCGATGTCGCCAGGGTCTGGATATAATCCGGCCGCGCATAGACGATCGCCGCATATTCGCGCACGTCGGCGAAGTTGCGCAGCGCCTGTATGCCGCCTGCGGTGGCGCAGGCGCCAATCGTGATTAAGAACCGCGACTGTTTACGGACCTCCTGTATGCGCGCCGCGTCATGCGCGGTCGTCACCGAACCTTCGACGAGGGAAAGATCGTATGGGCCTTCGACCGACGCGCTCGTCGCCTCGAGGAAGTGCGCGATCTCGACCTCGCCGGCGATCTCCAGCAATTCGTCCTCGCAATCGAGGAGGCTGAGCTGGCAGCCGTCGCATGAGGCGAATTTCCAGACAGCGAGTCTTGGTCGAATGCGCGCCACGTCACAGCTCCCGATAAGCGAGAAGATCGCGCACGCGATCGTAGCGGTGGACCGGTCCGTCCTTGCAGATGAACAGCGGGCCAAATTGACAGTGCCCGCAATGGCCGATGGCGCATTTCATGTTGCGCTCCATCGAGACGAAAATTCGCGAATCCGCAATGCCCGCGTCTTCAAGCGCGAGCGCGGTCGCGCGGATCATCACTTCCGGTCCGCAGATCATGGCGATGGCGTCCGCCGGATCGTAGCGAAGCTTGGACAGCAAAGGCGTCACATAGCCGACGTCCCCGGTCCAATCTGGTCCGGCGCGCTCCACAGCGACGCGCAGCTGGAAGTCAGGCGTCTTCCGCCATTCTTCGAGTTCGCTGACAAAGATGAGGTCGTCCGGCGTGCGTGCGCCATAGAGTACGCCCACCCGGCCATAAGCGGCGCGATTCCGCAGCAGCCAGTAAATCGCTGGCCGAAGCGGCGCGAGGCCGATGCCGCCGCCAATCAGCAGGACGTCGAATCCCTTGGCTTCCTCGACCGGCCAACCGACGCCGAAGGGTCCTCGCAAGCCCACCTGATCGCCAGTCTTCAACCTGCCGAGCGCCGCGCTCACCGGCCCGACGGCGCGGATCGTATGCGTCAGCCGATCAGGCGCATCGGCGGCGCCGCTGATGCTGATCGGTATTTCGCCGACGCCGAATGCGTAAAGCATATTGAACTGCCCCGGCGCGAAGGGCGTGGCGCGCTCGGGGGCGAGGTCGAAGGTGAACACCTCCGCCGACTCGCGAATGAAGCGCGTCACCGGCGTCATGCTCGGCGCCATGGGATAGGGCGGCGGCGTGCAGGCTTTAAGCGTTTGCGGCATCATACATCCCGAGCGCCTGCATGCGCGCCGACTGCAAGCGTTTGACGAGCGGCGGAATGAAACGCTTCATCATTTCATAGCCGACGCGCGGATCCGCCTCGCATTTGCCGCGCAGACACTTTCCATCAAAGGAAATGGCGCGCGTCAGTTCGACGGCGCGCGCGTCGAAGGACGAACGATAGGGCGGAATGAGCCAGTCGGCGCCGAGAATTTCCCCGCTCTTGACGGTGAGAAAGGAGAACGCTCCGCGCCCCGGCACGAAAGTCTCCAGCGCCACGGCTCCATGTCGCACGAGATAGAAGGAATCGGCCGCGGCGCCTTCGCGATGCAGATATTCACCCGGCTGCAGGATGACGTTCTTGGCGCATCTGGCGACCAGCGCCAGCATCTCTTCATCGAGCCCCTCAGCGAAGGGATGATGACGCAGCAGATCGGCAATATCCTTCATTGCATATCCTCGGCGCAGGCGTCGCCGCCGCGGATGGCGCGCACCTCTTCGGTGATGTCGATGCCCACCGGACACCAGGTGATGCAGCGCCCGCACCCCACGCACCCCGATGAGCCGAACTGGTCGATCCAGGTCGCAAGCTTGTGAGTCATCCATTGGCGGTAGCGCGATTTCGCGCTGGCGCGCACGCTGCCGCCATGAATGTAGGAAAAATCCATCGTGAAGCACGAATCCCAGCGGCGCCAGCGCTCGGCGCGCGCTCCGGAAAGATCGGAGGCGTCTTCCACCGACGTGCAGAAGCAGGTCGGACAAACCAATGTGCAGTTGGTGCAGCTCAGACAGCGCGTCGCCACCTCGTCCCAGCGCGGATGTTCGAGATTGCTCATCAGCAGTTCGTTGAGATCGTCCGAACGCATTTCGCGGCCCATCGAGGATGCGGTGTGTTCGATGACAGCTTCACGGGCTTCGACCTCGCGACTTGACGCGGGCCGATGCGGAACCTGCGACAGGAGCGCGCGCCCCTCGTCGCTGCCGGTCTCGACGAGAAAGATGTGCTCGGTTCCCTCGAGAAGCTCGGTCAGGGCGAGGTCGAACCCCTGCTCGACGCGCGGACCCGCGTGCATCGAAACGCAGAAGCAGGTGCCTCCCGCCTTGCCGCAATTGACGGCCACGATCAGCGCGCGCTCGCGCAGCGCTTTGTAGTGCGGATCGACATAGAGATCGCCGACGAGAACCCTGTCTTGAATTTCAATCGCGCGAATTTCACAGGCCCGCACGCCGACGAAGGCGAGACGATCAGATGGCGGGGGTTCGGGCGTGACGCTTGCGTTCTCGCCATCGCGTTCGGCCGTCCAAAGCCGCAGCTTCGGCGCGTGTAGAAATTTTTTCCAAGACTGCGGCCCGACGGAATATCCAAAGAGCGCATCGTCATCGCGTCTGGCCAATCTGTAACGGCCGCCGTCCTGCTCGTCCGTCCACCCGCGGGGCAGATCGTCAACAGATTCAATATCGTCGTAAACGATCGCCTGATTTTGCACGGTGGGGCCGATGGCGCGGTAGCCGCGCGCCCGGATCGCCAGCAGCAAGGCTTGCAGGCCGTCCGCCGTGATGATCGCCGCCGCTTCGTCAGCTTTGGCCATGAGCGCTCCTAACCCGGCTTCCTGCCCGCAAATATCAATTCGGACGACGTCGGATGTTTCGTCAAGTCTAGCCTTTGCCGGCGCCCTTGTGACGCGAGGATGACATTAGGCCGACATCCGACACCGCGCGCGATCGTCTTCCCCGCCAGAGTTCAACCGCCCCACGCGATCCTAGAGCCCAAGTTTACTAGCAGCGAGACGAGCGGCGCCCGCTCCCCCGTCGCGCCAGTTGCTCGGTTCCCGCGCACGAACTATCTTGAGCTTCTAATTCGGCCAACAGGCGCGTGAGACAAGGCGAACTTGCCGCCGCTGTGTCGCTCGCGCCGAACTGCGAGGATTGCTCATGTCCAATAGCCCCGATCCGGCCGAACCCAAGTTGCCCGATATCTCGCCGCAGCACGAGAGCTGGGCGACGACCTTCGAGCACGGCATGGAAGAGATCCGGACCCAGTCCGCCGGCGTTCTCTTCCTCGACGTCATCAAGATCGACCTGCCCTACATCGTGATGCTGTCGACGGCCGTGCTCGGCATCGGCATCGTCACTTTCACGGGACAGCCGGTCGCCTACTACTGGGAGTTCCTGACGCCGGTCTATTGCGCGATCTGCATTTATATCGGCTGGCGGCACACCGAAACAACGCATGAACGCACGCGGCTGGTCTGGACCCAAATACTGCACTGGGCGGCGTTTCTCTTCGGCATGTGGCTGATCTATTCGCCGCCGCTGCGAAAACTGATCGACGTCAACGCGGCCGGGCTCAATCTGATGGTGCTGCTGGCTGTCGCGACCTTCGTCGCGGGCGTTCACGCGGCCGCATGGCAAATCTGCGTCGTCGGCATTATTCTCGGGCTCTTCGTGCCCGCGGTGGCGATCATTCAGCGTTCGTCGCTGTTCATTATCGTTTCCCTACTCGGCATATCCTTCATCGCCGCCAGCGTCTACATCACCCTGCACTCCCATCGCCGAAAAGCGCGCGAGGCGGAGGAGACCGTCTGAAGGGGTGCGCGCCGAAGAGCCATTCGGCGCGCAGTCCGTCTAGGTAGAGGCCGGCTGCGCGGCGAGCGCCGCGCGGATGGCGTCGTCTTTGGACTTATCGAACGACGTCCGCAGCACCACGCCGCCGGCTCCCTTCAGTCCTTCGAGAACCTTGTCGGTCGTCATCTTGCGCACGAGCAGGAACAGCGCGGCGCCGCCGGGCGGAACCGCAGCCGCCACGTCCTTCATGAATTTGTCGTCAATGCCGAAGTCGGTCAGCGCGCCCGAGACGGCGCCGGCGCCGGCGCCGATCGCGGCGCCTGCGAGCGGCATCATAAAGATCAATCCGATCAGAGCGCCCCAAAAAGCGCCGGAAACTCCGCCAAGGGCCGTGGTGTTGAACAGCTGATTGAGCTTTATCGCGCCATCGGCATTCTTTACGGCGACGACCGCATCGCCGAGTTCGATCAAATATTCCTTCTGCATCGTGAAGAGCTTCTGCCGAACTTCTTCGGCCTTTTCTTCCGACGGAAATGCAATCACGAGAAGATCATTCATTGGCCTCTCCTGTTCGGCGCGCGGGTCTCGCGCGCCGCCATTGACGATCTAGTTCAGTGAAAGAAGCAAGACAATGCGCGAAGGAGCGGCTGAGGCGGAATGACGAGACCGAACGTGGTCGGCGGACGCCGCCCTCATCGCGTTCACAGCGACGCTGGCGGGCCAGCCTTCCATCAAGTCACTAATCCTGGCGGCGCGATGGCGCGAGTTCGCAGCGGGCGCGCTGCGGGACACGACGCGGCGCGGCATACAGGAAGCAGAGCGGCGAAAGCGCCGCGGCCAGCAGCAGCATGACGATCACCATAGGAGTTTCTCCCGGTTTTTGTGTCGCCGCCCGCCACGAGCGGGCGGCGAAGTCTCGGATTACTCGGTCAGGAGGGCGACGCCTTCCTTGCCGATCAGGCGCTGAATGTTGATCAGCAGCTGAAGCACGACGCCGAACACGCCGAGCGCCATCCAGCCGAAGAACACGAAGCCCCAATGCAGCGGCGCAACGAACAGTTCTTCCATGAACCAGAACGTGTGGCCCCACTCATTCAGGCCGACGTTCGGGATGATCATGAACGGGCCAATCGCCACGATCAGATAGGCCACCGAATAGCCCTTGGAGAAATACGGAAGACGCGTCTTCGCATAGAAGAAGCCGCCGACCGCGATCACCGAGTAAATCGGGTAGCTCATGTAGAACTCGATGATGTGCGACGGCGTGAAGTCCGTGTCGCGAATCACCGTCATGTGCCAGGTGCCGTCCTGCTCGGTGAAGAACGACGCGCCCCAGTAAATGGCCGCGGCGTAAACAACAAGCCATTGCACCTCGACCACCAGGCGGCGCATCTCTTCGCG
>NZ_JADNRA010000026.1:0-139025 GCF_015709525.1 Methylocystis sp. L43
CGTCTACAAGGTTCCTGGCCGTGAGCTGACGATCAACGTCAAGGTCACGAACACGACCTCCGAGCCGCTTCGCCTTGGCGAATATACGGCGGCCGGCCTGCGCTTCCTGAACCCTGACGTGTTCACGACGAAGCCCGACTTCCCGGATTATCTGTTGGCGGACCGCGGTCTGTCGACGGACCCGACGCCGATCGCGCCGGGCGAGACGAAGGAAATCGCCGTGAAGGTGCAGGACGCGCGTTGGGACATCGAGCGTCTGTCTGACCTGGCTTACGACACCGACAGCCAGATCGGCGGCCTCTTGATGTTCTTCTCGCCGACGGGTCGCCGCTTTGCGGCCGAAATCGGCGGTCCGGTCATTCCGAAGTTCGTCGCGGGCGATATGCCCTGATCGATACTGACGAATTGAACTAAAAAGCCCCCGGCCCAAAAAGCCGGGGGTTTTCTTTTGGGGAAGGGCCTGCGCCCCTGGGGAGCCTGCGCGCCTGAGGAAGGCCTGCGCGCCTGCAATCCCACGCGATGCGCGGGCGTCGCTCGATGCGCCGGTGCGTCCTTTCGACGCAAATCATGCAGCCGTTTTTACTCGCGTCGATTTCTGGCATTTGTCAAAAGTAGCAGAGCGTCCAGCGGCGCTGGCGATGCCCTGGCGAATGACAATCATCGAGCCGCGAACCAAAATCCGCTATAGAGGATGCAGGGCTCAGCAAGCTTCGCCGATAAGAGCGACAGCCCGGGAATCACAATGGATCGAGGGATGGAAATGAAGAATTGGCGTAGCATTGCAGCCGCAGTTCTCAGCGCGCTTTTCTCGCTGGCGTTGACCGCCCCGCTGCGCGCATCGGAGGGCGGCGCGGGGCCCGAAGCCATGTCAATGGGCAATATGTGCATGGTCATGTTCGGCTACGACATGATTCACATCACGGCCTATCAGCCCGGCAAATCGCGCAGTGAATATTGCGCCGAGATCCCGACCTCCGGACCAACCATTCTGGTGTTCGACATCGAAAATCCGACGTTTCGCGACATGCCGCTGGAACTGCGAATCATTCGCGATCCGCTGACGCCGATCACCAAGGGCACCGATCTTGAGGCGCTGACAGAGGTTCATCGTCCCGCGACCAAATACGTCAAGGGCACCTTCAATCTGGAGCACGATTTCAAGGAAAACGGCCATTATATCGGGCTCGTCACTCTGACCCGCCCCGACGGCACGCAGGAGACGTCCGAATTCAAATTCACGGTCGGCGAAACCCTGTGGGCCTGGGTGCCGCAGATCGCCGGGACCGTGCTCATCGCCGGCATCGTTTTCGTGTATTGGAAGCACACGCATCCCGCCGGCAAGAAGAAGGGTGCCGCCGACGCCGCTGTGTCTTGATCGCAGCGACATGCGTAAACATCTCAAAAAGAAGACCGGGCTCACGCCTCTGGGGAGGAACGCTATGACCAATGTTGACAGGACTTCGCCGGCGCGCGCGCGCCGGCAGGCCGGGTTCGGCTTCTCCGTCGCCGGGGCTTTCGCCTTCGTCATGGCAGCCGCCTTTGGGACGAGTTCGGCGCTCGCGCATTCTTTCCTGGTCGACGCTACCCCTTCTTCAAAGGAGCATGTCGCGGCGCCGCCAAAGACTGTCAAGCTACGGTTCGGCGGCGGAGTCGAACCGCCTTACTCGAAGATCACCATAGAAGCGCCGGACGGTAAGGTGCTCGCCGAAGGCAATAGCGCCGTTCCCGACAAGCCGCGCGAATTGTCGGCCAATGCGCCGGAACTCGCGCCCGGAAAATATATCGTACGCTACCGCGTGCTCTCCACCGACGGTCACATCGTCGAGGGAAACTATGAGTTCACCGTGGACGCCAAGTAAGCGCCATCGGGCGAGTGACAAGGCTCGCGGCTACGCTTGCGCGACACGCGGCTCGTTTCTCACTTCTCATGCGAGCTGAAGAGATGAGCGCCAGAGAACATCGGGCGAAAGAAAAATGTATCTCTCTCTTGCGGCGATCCGCTTCCTTCTGAGTTTGCCTTCGGCCCTCGCGGTCGGGCTCCTGCTCCTGCCGCGTCTCATCGGCGAGGACGGCGGGCGCTTCAAGCCTGCCGTCGCGGCGCTGGCGCTGGTGCGCGCACTTTTCGGCTTCGCGCTGCTGTATGTCACCGCGCGTGCGATCTTTCCCGCCGATCGTCCAATCGAATTCGACACGCTGTGGGAGTTTACCGTCAACACGAGCGTCGGAAACGCCTGGATAGGGACGCAACTGATCGCTTTCCTCTTCGCGGCTCTCGCGGCGGCGCGCCTCTTCGTCGCCTCAGATTTGCTCGATCAGGTGACGCTGTGGGTCGGCGTGGTCCTTATCGCCGTTGTTTCAGTGACCGGCCACGCCATCGACGACGGCCTGCCGCGGTGGACACAGGTGAGTTTCCTTCTCCACACGGCCGCCGGCCTCACTTGGCTTGGCGGCTTGCTCGGCCTTGTCTGGTGGATGTTCACGGCGCGCGGCAAACCGCCGGAAGTTGCGGCGCAGCTCGCCGAACGCTGGTCGTTCATCGCAAAGGTCGCCATGGCGATCGTCGCCGTTACGGGATTTGCGATCGCCTGGGAGAACGTCGGAAGCATCCCCAATCTGCTGGCGACGCCCTATGGTCGGATGCTGACGTTGAAGCTCGTTCTTCTGTGCGCCGTCTTGCTCGCGGCGCTAGCGCTCGCGCGATACATCACGCGCCGGCCTGATGGCGAATTCAACGTCGGCTGGTACAGCAAGGTCGGCGCGGGCGAGTCGGTCTTTGCGCTCGCGCTGCTTTCAATCGCCGGCTACATCGCGGTCATCACGCCAGCCTCGCACGAAACCAGTCTCTATTGGCCATTGCCATTTCGCCTGTCCTACATCGCGACGTGGGGACAGAACCCAGCGATGTTCAGCCCGATCTGGTGGTGGGGCATTGCCGGCGTCGCGCTTGCGATCCTGGCTGCGCTGATCTGGTGGACGCCAAGGACGCGCCAGTATCGTCTCTATGCGACGCCGGCCATCTCCGTCGCAGCGTTGATCTCGCTTTCCGTGTCCTTTGCGACAGAAGCCTACACCGACACCTATGACGATCCGACGCAGGACTACACTGCGGAATCGGTTTCGCGCGGGCTGACGCATTTTCAGGAGAACTGCGTCGGTTGCCACGGCGGGCAGGGCGAAGGCAATGGTCCCCTCGCCAAAGACCTTAAGAACCAGCAGGGACTTCCCGTCCAGCCCGCCGATCTGACGGCTCCGCATGTCGGCACCCATACGATCGGCGACATTTTCCACTGGCTGACTCATGGCGGGCAAAGCGGCGTCATGCCCGCCTTCGGCGAGCAGCTCGACGTCGACGACCGCTGGGATGTGATCAACTTCCTGCTGATGATGTCCTATTCAAACCGCGCGCGCTTCATGAGCCCTCAGCCCATGATCCAATGGCTGATCGCGCCTGATTTCGCGCTGATCGATCCAGAGGAGAATACAACGTCTCTCTTCAAGCTGCGGGGCGTTCCGACGCTGATCTCCTTTGCGCGCTGCGGATCGACAAACGGGGATCCCACGGCGCGCGCGGCAAGCGTGAAGAACGCTCATGCCGCCGCGAAAGCCGCTGGCGTAAACCAGGTGACGATCTATGACGCGGCCTGCCCGCAAGAGGCGAAAGGTCGAGAGGTTGTTCATGCCAAGGCGGTTGAGACCGCCTATTCGGTGATCAATCGCTACCCCAATGAAACGCCGTCCGAGGAGATCGAAGAGGCGCATTTCCTGGTGGATCGTTCCGGCTACATTCGGGCGCGTTTCCGCACATTTGCGCCCGACGACGGGAATGCTCAGAGACTGTCTGGACTCGCCGCCGAACTCGCCCGCGAACCCTTGATCGAGATCAGCCTGCATTCGCATTAGCGCGCCATATTGTCGCAAGCGTGAACGGGGCGCGAGGGTATCGGAGCGGCGCGTCCTTCGTCATGATGCCAAGCAGGCCGGCGAGAGATAAGTCCGGGCATAAAGGGAGAAGCGAGATGCTGAAGCGGCGTGAATTTTTGCTGACCGGCGGGACTCTGCTCACCGGGACGGCGCTCGGGCTCTTCGCCGGGCGTGGTTCCGCGACTGCGCATGAATACGACGTCGGCAGTCTGAAAGTGGAGCATCCCTGGCTTCGCGCCCCCGTCGACGGCGACAACAAGGCGCAGTTCTACGCAATGCTGCACAATAGTGGCGCGACGCCCGACAAGCTGATCGCCGTCAAGTCGGAAAAATTCGGGAACGCCGAGATTCACGGCGACGCGAAGAAGCTCGATCTGATCACGCCGATCGTCCTGCCGCCCAAGTCTAAAGTCACGCTCGCGCCTGGCGGCGTCTATGTGACGCTTCTGGACATCAAGAAGCATCTTGAGGTGGGCTGGGGCTTGGAGATGACGCTCGTCTTCGAAAAGGCCGGCGAAGTGGTTATTGACGCAGCGATCGATGCGCCGGACGCGGCCCATGCGCATGACGCCGAAGCCATGGAGCGTTGGCAGAAGGCGCATGGCCAGGACGCCGCCGGGCCCAAGGAAGGCGGGGCGGCGCATCACGAGCACCATCACATGGATAAGAAGTGATCGGATTGAGCGGATTGCGGCTCGTGGAGTTCGTCGATGTCGCGCAAGCAAAAACCGGCCGCTGGAAGGCTGCCGGTTTGTTCAGTGCGTGGAACCGCTAAGAAGATTGCGCGCGTCAACCGACGCGCGCTTGCTCGCCGCCTGCGATATGCGGTTTAGCGGTCGATCGTCACCAGACGACCAGCGAAAACGCCGCCGTCTGTGGCCACGGGCGTGGCCTTCTGGGCAGGCGAACCGATCGGCAGCGCGAAGCCGAGCACAAAGGCGGCCATCGCCATGGCGGCGACCAGCAGGAGCGAAACTCGAAACTGGCGGCGCGCCGAATCCCTGTCAAAGCTGCGCGTGAAGGCTGGCTCCATCTGATCTTCAAATTTGTCAACGAGCGACATTTTCCCTAATCCTCTCACATTCGCCCTTGTGTAACGCTTTGACCTCTCCCCAGGGCCCGCGCGCGATTAACTCGCGTCGCTGCGTTCTCAAGACAGAAACGAGAATGGGCTCAAAAAGGTTGCATCATTCTTCGGAAATTTTATAAATTTTTAAGAAGTGCATGAGACGGGGTTAACACTTGGCAATATTGATTCGATCAAATTGAGTCAAAGCTCAGTCGCCGATTCGGGCCTTTTGATAAAAGCCTATTGTTTTTCCTCAAAAAACACCGAGTCCAGCATGGCCTGACAATGGCGGCGGCGCGATGGCGCGGTCGAGCGGCTAGCGCCCGAACTCCGCGAGTGGTTGAAAGTCTTCGTCAACAATAGACCCATGTGGTCCTGCGAGCCTCGTGAAACTCGTTGCGACGCTACGCCGCGCAAATTATGGTGCGGCGCACTATCCCCTCCGCAGGACACTCCAATGACCTTCCTCGCCAACGCCCTGTCGCGCGTGAAGCCCTCGGCAACAATCGCGGTGACGCAGAAAGCCCGCGACTTGCGGGCGCAGGGCCGGGAGGTGATCAGCCTCTCCGTCGGCGAACCCGATTTCGACACGCCCGCGCACATCTGCGCCGCCGCGAAAGCGGCGATCGATCGCGGTGAAACCCGGTATCCGCCGGTGCTTGGCATTCCGCCGCTGCGCGAGGCTGTCGCAAAAAAATTCAAGCGGGAAAACGGCTTGGACTACAAGGCGTCGGATACGATCGTCGCCACCGGCGGCAAGCACATCCTGTTCAACGCTTTTCTTGCGACGCTCAATCCCGGCGACGAAGTGATTGTTCCTGCGCCTTACTGGGTGAGCTACCCCGAAATGGTGGCGATCTGCGGCGGAACGACCGTCTTCGTCGAAACGCGGATGGAGGATGGCTTCAAGCTCCAGCCTGAGGCGCTCGAACGCGCCATCACGCCCAAGACCAAATGGCTCGTGCTCAACTCTCCGTCGAACCCTTCGGGCGCGGCCTACGCATTCGATGAAATGAAGAAGGTGACGGACGTTCTGCTGCGGCATCCGCAGGTGCATGTCCTCACCGACGACATCTACGAGCACCTCGTCTACGGCGACTTCAAATTCGTCACGCCGGCCCAGGTCGAGCCCGCGCTCATGGAGCGCACGCTCACCATGAACGGCGTCTCCAAGGCCTACGCCATGACCGGCTGGCGCATCGGCTACGCCGCGGGGCCCAGCGTCCTGATCAAGGCCATGGACATGCTCCAGGGCCAGCAGACGTCGGGCGCCTGTTCGATCGCGCAATGGGCGGCGGTCGAAGCTCTTGAAGGGCCGCAGGACCATCTCGCCGTCTTCCGTAAAGCTTTTGAGGAGCGGCGCGACCTCGTGGTCTCGATGCTCAACCAGGCCAAATATTTGAAATGCCCGACGCCGGAAGGCGCGTTCTACGTGTTTCCCTCCTGCGCGGACGCCATCGGTCGTAAGACCCCCGACGGGAAGGTCATCGAAACCGACGAGGACTTCGTGACCGAACTCCTGGGAACGCAAGGCGTCGCCGTTGTGCAAGGCTCGGCGTTCGGCTTCGGTCCTAATTTCCGGGTGTCCTACGCCGCATCGAACGCGTTGCTCGAAGACGCCTGCCGAAAGATCCAGGCTTTCTGCGGAAGCCTCGTCTAACCCCACAATGCATTGCGCATTGCGCCCGCCGCTCTAAACTGACGTCCAGCGCGTCAGGCGGCGGGTCGTGGGTGAGCGCTTCGCGAGAGAGCGACATCTCGCGGCCCGGAGAGCGCGGAACTAAATTGCAAGTCCGCGGGCCGTTCGCTCGACGGACCCACGCTCTTGCGGAGACCTGCACCATGTCGATGTTCGCTCTCGTTTTCCTGGCTCTCGTCAGCGCGCTGATCGCCTACATCTCCTTCTTGCCCGATAAATTCCGCATCGCCCGCTCAATCGTGATCGACGCGCCGCCGGAAGTTGTCTTTCGCCACATCAACGATTTTCACAACTGGGCCGACTGGTCGCCCTGGGCTAAACTCGACCCGAATATGAAGCATGAATATGGAGGGACGCCGCAGGGCTATGGCGCGACCTATTCATGGTCCGGCGACAAGCAGGTCGGCGTCGGTCAGATGGAGATCGTCGAGAGCCGCCAGGGCGAGCGCGTCGGCATCAAGCTCGAATTCCAAAAGCCGTTCAAAGCCAAGAACGACGTGCAGTTCAATCTCAAGCCTTTGGGCGAGAACAGCACGGAAGTCACCTGGGCGATGTCCGGCCACCATGAATTTGTGGGCAAGGCGATGCATAAGTTCTTGAACATCGACAAGACCGTCGGAGCGCAATTCGATCGCGGCCTCGCGGACCTAAAGCGAGTCGTCGAGTCGCAGCCGAAAATCGCCGCGAATTGATCGCGCCGGGCGGCCTCTGGCGCCGTGAAGGAAGCCGCTGATGCTTTTTGGCCTGCAGATCGCCGCGATCATTCACAACTCAAAAAATGCGCGGCGCGCGAATTAGGCGCGCCGCGCGGAATGAAGTGACGCTACGCCGCGTCGAACATTTCCTCGACATGTTCCCAATTGACGAGATGGTCGAGAAACGCCTTCAGGTAGTCGGCGCGGCGATTGCGATAGTCGATGTAATAGGAGTGCTCCCAGACGTCGGCGACGAGGATCGGCGCGGCGCCATGGACGAGTGGATTTTCCGCATTCGGCGTCTTGCGAATGGCGAGCTTTCCATCCTTCGCTTCGAGCCACACCCAGCCGGAGCCGAATTGGCCGAGGCCTTCCTTCTGGAATTCTTCGCGGAATTTGTCGACCGAGCCGAAGGACTCGATGATCGCCTTCTCGACCTTGCCGGGAATGGCGCCGCCGCCGTTCGGCTTCATCCATTTCCAATAGTGGTGATGGTTGAAATGCTGGGCGACGTTATTGAAGATCGGCGTGTTGCGATTGTAGGCGGTGACGATCACTTCCTCGATCGGCTTGCCTTCGTATTCGGTGCCTTTCACCAGATTATTCGCGTTGGCGACATAGGTCGCGTGGTGCTTGTCGTGGTGATATTCGAAGGACTCGCGGGAAAGGTAAGGCTGCAGAGCGTCGTAGGGATAAGGCAAATCTTCCAGGGTGAAGGACATAATTCTCTCCTGAATACGTTAGACGAGCGTAGCCTGTCAGCCTCGGCTGCACGGGCTTAACTAAACCCGCGCGCCGCGTGCGGCAATATCGCGAGATCCCGAACGGCGCAGCTATGGTCGCTTTGTAGCGACAAAAAAGCATGGCTCGTCGGCGACCGAGCCATGCTGCAATCTTCGGGCCGCTTGCGTTAGGCGATTGCGTCGCCCGCTTGCGTCTTCTTCTTTGCGCCTGCGCGCAGCATCCACCACATCAGTCCGACAAGCGAGAAGAAGCCGACGGCGTAGAGGATATACTCGATCAGTCCCCAGAAGGTGTAGAGCCCCACCGAGAAGGGAAAGCGCGAGACCCATTCATTGCCAAGATCGTCGCGCACAGTGACGATTCCGACATAACGACCAGCATCCTTGAAGTCGTGTTCGAAGGTCATGATGCCGTTGCGATAGACCTTCGGCTCGAGATAGGCGACGGTGACCGCATTGAGGTTGGTCTTTTCCTTCTCTTCGCCGACATCCTTAACGACGCGGATGCCGATCGCCATGTCGCGCAGATCAGGCGAAACCGCAGTCAGCGCAATGACGGTCGGCCCGGTTTTAGCGATGTCCTCGCAAAACTCCGCTTCTTCTCCCGAGCGCTGATAGCCGATGAAGTGCATGGTGTTCGGACCGATCCGCAGCACGCACTCGTCTTGTTCGAGCATCACGCCGCCATGCGCGAAAGCGGCGGATGGCGCGACGAAAAAAGCTGCGGCCGCAATCACTGCGCCAGCCAGCAGCCCGCGCACGCCAGTTAAACTTGTCATCTACGATTCTCCCAACGATTGCCGACGGCGGCCGGTTTCCGGCGATCTTCCGCCGCACGCGCGCGTCGACGCTGTGACGATGACGTTTGTATTGAGTGATCGAATTACGAGTGTGGCGCCATGCCGCATCTTTAAAATACTATTAGCTCGTTGAACATAAAGGAAAATATATACAACGGTGGGGGCATGGCAGATAAATTCAACCACTACATGTTGATGTAGTATACATTAACATACGCATATCTTGTTTTCAAATTTCGCGGCGGCGCGGCGCTGCGCGCGCGTGCAAGTATTCGTGCGTCTTCCCCCGGGACTTGCGTTCCTATGGCGGTCGACGCGGCTTGTGATAGGTTCCGGCCCGGACAATCACTGAAGGATGGCGATGAGACGATACGGCCTGGGCGTCATTTTTCTCGGGCTCGCGCTCGCGCTTTGCGGCGCTTATGGCATGTGGTCCGGGTGGGATTACATTCAGCTCGAGCGCGGTTGGAGCCTGTTCATCGGCGGCGCCACGGCGGTCTCTGGCGGCGTGGTGACGATCGCGCTGGGGCGCGCAATCGGCGTGCTGGGCCGCATCGCCGACAAAGTTCCGGCGACCCAGGCGAGTGCGGCGCCGGATTTGGTGCAAGAGGCGCAGGCGGCGCAACAGCAGCAGCGTGTCGCCGCCACAGCGTCGAAGCCGCCGGTTGAAGTCGACCGATATATCGCCAGCGGATCCGTCTATGTGATGTTTTCCGACGGATCGGTGGAAGTGCAGACCGATGGCGCCGCGCGGCGCTATCCTTCGCTTGCGGCGTTGCGCGCCGACACTGGCGTCGGCGGCGGGTGACGCGCACTCAATTGCGCGCCGCGCTCCACATCAGGAAGAGCGCAGCGTCGCCTGGCAGACCTTCGGGAAAATCGACGATTTGCGCGGCGATACGAAAGCCGCGAGGGTGTAGTTCATTCCGCCACCGATGAAAGACGTCGGCTGGCTCGCCGCGCAGAGTCGCCGGCCAATGGGGGTCTGGCGCATTGATCGCGCGGCCGCCGTCGGCGCACAGCTGCGACGGAAATCGGATGAGCAAATGTTCGGTGAGGCCGGCCGCCGCACTGCGTCGCGCCTGCTCCAGCATCTCGCGCCATTGCGGCTCTGTCAGCCGCTGGCTCGCGAGATCACGAATGCGTTGTTCGCGCAGTTCGATCGCCACCCGTCGACGTTCGACGCGCTCGAGGTCGAGCTGACGCTCATGCGCCTCGACGAGTTCACGAAATTCCTGCGCCGTCGCGACGGCGCAGCGGTCGCCGGTTTGCTGCGGAAGGGAGATCAGCGGACGACGCCGATGCGCCTCCAAAGCCATCGCGGTAAAGCCTCCCGCCATCGCCTCCATGACTTCCTTGCGCAGCACGAGGCCGATGATCTTGTGCCCTTCGACGACGGGGATGCGTTTGAGGCTATGGCTCTCCATAATTCGCGCGATGTCTGGAACTTTGGCGAAGTCGGAAATCGATATTGCCGGCGACGTCATCACTTCGCGCAGCTCGCGACCATTCGAGTGAAAGAGGGGCTTAGGCCTGTTGCGCAGTAGAAATTCCGGAATGGCGCCAAGGTCGGGCAGCGGCTGCGGGCGCGCCTGTTCAAGATTGCTGCGCGTCACGATTCCGATGGGCGCCAGCTCGTCGTCGACGACCGGCACGGCGCCTAGTCCGCATTCGGCGAGAAGTTTCGCGACGTAATCGAGATCCGCGTCCGCCGTGACATAAGGAAAGTTGCTGTTCATCAGATCGCGCGCGATCATGCCGCCGTCTCGCCTCCCGATCCCCGTTACGCTCAGTCCGATAGTTCGATCGTCACCGGCACGTGGTCGGACGGGCGGGTCCAGCTGCGCGCGTCGCGCAGCACGTCTAGACGTTCCAGCCCGCCGCCAAGCGCCTCGCTCACCAGAATATGGTCAAGCCGGCGCCCCCGGTTCGACGCCTCCCAATCGGCGGCGCGATAGCTCCACCACGTATAAAGCTTTTCGTCCACCGGCACGAAATGCCGCATGGCGTCGACCCAAGCGCCCGCCTGTAACACCGCGGTCAGCTTCTCCACCTCGACTGGGGTATGGCTCACGACTTTCAATAACGCCTTATGGCTCCAGACGTCATGTTCGAGCGGCGCGACATTTAGATCTCCGACCAGCACCACGCGGCCGCGCGAGACCCCTTCGGTGACAATCCAGTCGCGCATTTCATCGAGAAAATCGAGCTTGTGCTGAAACTTCGGATTGATGTCGACGTCGGGTTCGTCGCCGCCGGCCGGCACATAGAAATTATGCAGCGATATCGGGCCGCTCCGGGCGTCGATTTCCACGCAGATATGACGCGCGTCGCCCTTTTCGCAGAAATCGCGCTTCTCGACGAAACGTAAAGGCCGCTTCGAAACGACGGCCACGCCGTGGTAGCCCTTCTGGCCGTTGATCGCGATATGCTCATAGCCGAGCGCATGGAGATCCTTCATCGGGAATTCGGCGTCCCGGCATTTCGTCTCCTGCAGGCAAAGCACGTCCGGCGCCCGGCTCTTGAGAAAGTCGGCGACGAGCGGCATGCGCAGCCGCACGGAATTGATGTTCCAGGTGGTGATCTTCAGGCTTGCTGCTTTCAATGCGGATCAGCTCTTGGTCTTGTCGCCGAAGAGGAAAGGCGCGACGTCCCTGACGCCCGGCTGCTTCTCGGCGATGAAGGGCGTCGGTCGACAGACGGCCATGGCGGAAAGGCCGACTCGCGCGGTGAGAAGCCCATTCAATACGCCTTCGCCGAGCTTTGCCGAAATGCGTGCGGCGATGCCGTGGCCGAGCGCCTGCTGAAGGATAGAGTCGCCGACCGCCACGCCGCCGGTGATGGCGAGATGCGCGCCGACCGAGCGGGCCAGCTTGAAGAAACCGAGCAGCCCCGGCTTGCCGCCGTAAATCTCCGCGATTTTTCGCATCAGCAAGATCGCCTGGCCGACGACGAAAAGCACGTCGAGGAGCGCGCGCGGGCTGATCGCCGTGACGACGGAGACGCGTTTGGCGGCGCCGGCGATTTCACGCCGCGCTTCTTGGTCCAGGGGCGCGACGAGATTACGCTCGGCAAGGGTGATCAGATCGCGTCCGTCGATAATTCGCTTCAAATAGTCGTTGAGCAGCGCGCGCGCCCGGCCGGTGTCCGGACGATCTTCATAGAGCTTGCAAAGTTCGCCGACGCGCTCGCGCGCAGCCTTACCGTCATCGCTCGCATGCGCCTCGGCCAGCGCGGCATGCAGCTTGGCGATACGATTTTGCCGGCCGATGGCGCGAAACTCGCGCGTGAGGGAGATAATGGCCGCGACCGCGGCGAGGCCGGCAAGGACCAGGCCCAGCGTCCCGAGAATGGCGGAGTGGCGGAAGGAGTCTTCGACAACCCCCCATATCCACATCGTCAGCGCCAGGGACAGAAGCCCGCTGACCGCGGAAAGGAAGACTCCGCCCCATGAGAAAACGTAGCGGCGCAGCATGCCATCGGCCTGCGCCGCTTCGACGGCGGCTTCATCCCCGGTCATGCCGTCCGCGAACTGGGCGGCCTCAAGCGCGAAAGCGTCAAATTCCGCTTCGACAACCTCGATAGACGGCGTCCCGGCGTCGTCTGTCGACGGCGTCGCCTTGGCGGTGACCGTCTGGTCGCCTTCGAGCCGAAAAGCCCGTGGGCGCGGCCTGCGTTGCTCAGTCATTCGATTCCTGATTTTGGCCTTCTTACCGCCTCGCGTTCGAAAACGCGACGCGCGCACATGTCGCCAGAGCTTCGAGGGAGCGATTTCAATTAAAAAAGGCGCCCACAAGGCCTCGACATATAGGCGGTCACCGCGACTGAAAACGCTTATTGCGGCGCGATAGCGCCTCCTTTAGCATCCTCAAGCCTTTCGCTGTCGAGAAGTATCGCGTTTTCACGGATGAACTCCATCATTTACGACATCGTCGCCCTTGCGATCGGCTATTTGCTGGGCTCCATCCCCTTCGGTCTCCTGCTCACGCGCGTCGCGGGCACGACGGACCTGCGGGCGATCGGCTCCGGCAATATCGGCGCGACCAATGTGTTGCGCACCGGGCGAAAGGATCTCGCGGCGGCGACCCTGCTGCTGGACGGCCTGAAAGGCACGGCGGCGGCGCTCATCGGCGCCTCGCTTTCGCCCGAAGGGGGCATGATCGCCGGTCTCGCGGCATTCATCGGCCATGTTGCGCCGGTCTGGCTGCAGTTTAAGGGCGGAAAGGGCGTTGCGACGTTTCTCGGCGTGCTCTTCGGGCTCAGCTGGCCGGCGGCGCTGATTTTCTGCGCCGTCTGGCTCTCGGCGGCGGCGCTGTGGCGTTATTCGTCGCTGGGCGCGCTGACCGCGAGCGCGACGGCGCCAGTGGTCCTGTTCATGCTCGGCCATCGAGCCGAAGCCTTTGTCGTGGCGGCGATGGCCGCAATCGTCTTCTATAGACATCGCGAGAATATCGCCCGTCTGCGCGCCGGCACCGAAACACGCATCGGACAGAAGGCGTGACCGGGGCGTCGCCAGGGCGATTGAGCGAAGAGCAGCTCGTCGACTGGCTCAGGCTCATCCGCAGCGAAAATGTCGGGCCGCGCACCTTCAGACAGCTCATCAATCGCTTCGGCGGCGCCGGCGCGGCGTTGGACGCGCTGCCGTCGGTTGCGGCGCGGTCCCTGCGCGGGCGGGTTATCCGCATCGCCACTCGTGAGGAAGCGCTGCGCGAGATCGAGGCGGCGCGCGCGCTCGGCGTTCGCTTCGCCACGACGGGCGATCCGGACTATCCGTCGCTGCTGCGGGAAATCGCCGATGCGCCGCCGCTCATCGCGATGCGCGGCGTGTCCTGGACCGCGCAGCGCGACGGCGTCGCGATTGTCGGCTCGCGCAACGCTTCAGCCGCCGGTCTCGCCTTCGCCGAACGGCTCGCGCGCAGCCTCGCGCTCGAGAATTACGTCATCGTTTCCGGCCTCGCGCGCGGCATCGACGCCGTCGCGCATCGCGCCACGCTCGAAACCGGCACGATCGCCGTGCTTGCCGGCGGCCATGCGCGACCGTATCCCGCCGAACATGCGCGGCTTGTCGAAGAGATCGCCGAGAGGGGACTGATCGTCTCGGAGATGCCCATCGAATGGGAGCCGCGCGGCCGCGATTTTCCGCGCCGAAATCGCATTATCTCCGGGCTCAGCCGCGCGACCATCGTCGTCGAGGCGGCGCGGCGTTCCGGCTCGCTGATCACGGCGCGTTTCGCCAATGAGCAGGGGCGAGAGGTCTTCGCCGTTCCGGGATCGCCGCTCGATCCGCGCGCCGAAGGCGTCAATGATCTCATCCGCCAAGGCGCGACGTTGTGTGCGCGCCCCGAGGACGTGATTTCGGTGCTTGCCGAGAACGCGGGGACCCCGCCGCGCAAGAATCTCTTTGACGACGACTCTCTCGAAGGACAGGACACGCTGATCGACGAATTGGATCTTTTCGCCGGCCTCGATGGCGCGGCGTTTGAGGAGAGGGCAGCTCCCAAGCGATTCTCGCCGCCAAGCCCGTCAGCGGATTGCGTCGCTGATCTCGACGCGCGTCCGCCAGGCGACGAGGCGCCGCAGCGCGACGCGCATGAGGTTATCCTGTCCCTGCTCGGGCCTGCGCCTATCGCGATCGACGATCTCATCCGCGTCGCCGGATTGACGGCGCGCGAAGTGCAGGGAGTCCTCGTCGAACTGGACATCGAGGGGCGCTTGCAGCGTCACGGCGCCAACAGCGTTTCCCTCGTAATCAACTAAAAGTTGTAATCAGGCCGATCTGTCGATTGGATAGCCGCCAAGCTCGCGCGCCCGCATGTCCGCCTCGGCGCGGGCGAGATTCAAAAAATAGCAGAGCATGGGCATGTCGCAGCGACTGGCGAGTTTCGCCATTTCGTCTGACATATCAGCAATATATGACGCGATGGACGCCGCTTCCTGATTGGCTTTGGCGCTGTCCGCGGTCATTGCGGAGGTCTTGCTACAATCTTTTTGAGAAGCATCTGGCCGGGGCATCGCTGTCAGTCTCCACGGACCACGAGGCAGGTTATGAATAAGGTAAGCATCGGAGTTTCTTGTATTTTTTTTCCATCACGCCTATCCCGTGTCAAGAACAAAATTCTATCAAAAGTTGTAATGCTGCGATGGAGGCCGCTACAGACGTTTCAAACGGTCCAGCGCGCCTTGCAGGATATAGGCGGCCGCCATTCGGTCGACGACTTCGGCGCGTTTGGCGCGCGAGGCGTTCTGCGCGATCAATTCGCGCGTTACAGCCGCGGTCGACAGGCGCTCGTCCCAGAAGGCGAAGGGCAGGGATGCGAGCTTGGAAAGATTCCGCATGAAGGCGCGCGTCGCCTGCGCGCGGGGCCCTTCCGTGCCGTCCATGTTGAGCGGCAGCCCGACCACCAGCGCGCAAATATCGAAATCGGCCGCGCGTTTGAGCAAGGCGGCGGCGTCTGGAGAAAACTTCGCTCGCGCGATCGTATCAAGTGGCGACGCGAGCCGCCGCTCAACGTCCGAAAGCGCCAATCCAATGGTTTTGGTCCCGAGATCCAATCCCATCAGCCGGCCCTTAGGCGGCAGAAGCGCCGCCAGTTCTTCAAGGGTCGTCGCGCGCATGGTCACCGCGATTTCGCTAACACGCCGCCGCATTTCCGCAAACTCAGCGGGCTCCGCGCTTCGGCTTTTTGCCTCTACGATCCGCTTCGCAACATTGCGCCGCGAAAGGCCAAGCGCTATAGCGCCCGTCGAGACCTTTCTTGCGGAGCCCTAGATGTCCGTTGATTCCGCGACCGTCCGCCGGATCGCCCATCTCTCGCGTATCGCCATCGAAGACAGCGAGGTCGAGCGCCTTCGCGGCGAACTCAACGCCATTCTGGCTTTCGTGGAGACGTTGAGCGAGGTCGATGTCGAAGGCGTTGAGCCGTTGACCTCTGCCTTGCCGATGCAAATGAAGAAGCGCGCCGACGTCGTGACCGACGGCGGCATCGCCGATGAGATTCTCGCCAACGCGCCTTTGCGGGAGGATCATTATTTCGTCGTGCCCAAGGTGATCGAATAGCGCTTGTCGCGCCGGCGCCGCGCATGCGGCGGCCTCAGATATAAAGGGACAAATGTCCGACCCCACGCATCTTTCATTGGCCGAGGCGCGCGACGCGCTCAAATCCAAACAGCTTTCCGCCGTTGAACTGGCGCAGGCGCATATCGACGCCATCGGGAAATCGCGCGCGCTCAACTGCTTCATCACGGAGACGCCGGAGGTCGCGCTGGCGCAGGCGCAAGAGAGCGACGCGCGCATTGCGCGCGGCGACGCGCGACCGCTCGAGGGTCTGCCGCTCGGGATAAAGGATCTCTATTGCTCCAAAGGCGTGCGCACGACGGCGGGGAGTCGAATTCTCGACGACTTCACGCCGACATATGAGTCGACAGTCTCAGCGAATTTGCTGCGCGACGGCGCGGCCACGCTCGGCAAGCTCAATCTCGACGAATTCGCGATGGGGTCGTCGAACGAAACGAGCGCCTTCGGCCCGGTCGTGTCGCCATGGCGCCGCGCCGCCGATCCCGACTCCAAGATCGTGCCGGGCGGTTCTTCGGGAGGCTCGTCGTCGGCGGTGGCCGCGCGTCTTTGCCTTGGCGCCACGGCGACCGATACAGGCGGCTCGATCCGTCAGCCCGCCGCTTTCACGGGCACTGTCGGCATCAAGCCGACCTATGGCCGCTGCTCGCGCTGGGGCATCGTCGCCTTCGCGTCGTCGCTGGACCAGGCGGGTCCGATCACGCGCACTGTGCGCGACGCAGCGATCATGCTCAGGTCGATGGCCGGCCACGATCCGAAAGACACCACCAGCGTTGACGCGCCTGTGCCGGACTACGAAGCCGCTGTCGGCACCTCTGTGAAGGGACGCCGCATCGGCGTGCCGAAGGAATATCGCATCGATGGAATGTCGGCGGAGATCGCCGCCTTATGGGATAAGGGAGTTGCTTGGCTGAAGGACGCGGGCGCGGAGATCGTCGAGATCTCCCTGCCGCATACACGCTACGCCTTGCCCACATATTACATTATCGCGCCGGCAGAAGCGTCCTCCAATCTCGCGCGCTATGACGGCGTGCGGTACGGGTGTCGCGAGCAGGGTCGCGACATCAGCGAAATGTACGAGAAGACGCGCGCAGCGGGCTTTGGTCCGGAGGTGCGGCGGCGCATTATGATCGGCACTTATGTGCTCTCCGCCGGCTATTACGACGCTTATTACGTCCGTGCGCAGAAAGTCCGCAGCCTGATCAAGCGCGATTTTGACGAAGCCTTCGCGTCCGGCGTGGACGCCGTCCTGACGCCGGCGACCCCGTCCACCGCCTTCGCGCAGGGAGAAAAGGGCGCCGCCGATCCTGTAGAAATGTATCTCAACGACGTGTTCACCGTTACGGTGAATATGGCCGGTCTTCCCGGCGTCGCCGTTCCGGGCGGCCTCGCGGCGAACGGCTTGCCGCTCGGGTTGCAACTCATCGGCAAAGCATTCGACGAAGAGACGCTGTTCTCGCTCGCTGCGGCGATTGAGCGGGCCGCGCCTAAGATAGAACTTCCGCAGCCATGGTGGCGCGAGGGCTGATGATGACGACGCCGGGCGCTGAAAAGGACATTGCGGAACGCCCGCGGCAAGCGCTGCAGGACGAAATGTCCGACGTGCGTCGCTTGATCGACGAGCTGGACGAAGAGCTTGTGACGCTGCTCGCAAAGCGCCAGCGACAGATCGAGCGGGCCGCGAGGATCAAACCCGCGTTGGGAATCCCCGCCAACGTGCCCGAGCGCGTCGAGGAAGTGTTGGCGCATGTGCTTGGCGCTGCGCGCCGCGAGGGACTGTCGGTTGAGGTCGCGATGACCCTGTGGCGCGCGCTGATCGACTGGTCGATCCAGTACGAAGAGCGGCTGATGGGCGCTCGCGCGCCAAAGGGCGACTCTCAAGGATCGGCGGACGGCGACCGCTCTTTCTGATCGCCGTTGGGGGCCTTTGTCTTGACGCGGACGAAACCGTTGCGGATCGACCAGCGCAGGACCTTTAGTGACCACCAATGGAAACGGCGCGACAGCCTCTGAGCGCCCGGCGAGTGCGGGGCGAGGATCGCAAGCCCCAATGGCAACATCCAGACCCCGAAGACAGGAAGCGGCGCAAGAATGGTTCCACCGAGGATCAGGCCGACGCCCACCGGAATGCTCACATAGCGGGGCGCGCCGCGCATGCGGGCGATGACGCCTTTTCGGCGGCTGTCCTCAGAATTGCGTTCCGTGGCCATCTCGCCCGTTTCCCTCTGCTGCGCGCCGGCCGTTCCGCTCTTGCGAAGCGTGGTTTATATGGAAGGCATAAGTTTAGCGAGGCGGATATGACGACACAGGCGGCTCCCAACAAGCTCATCAGCGGCGCAACCGGCGACTGGGAAGTCGTGATCGGCATGGAGATACATGCGCAGGTGACGAGCAACGCCAAGCTCTTCTCCGGCGCTTCCGCGGAGTATGGCGGCGCGCCCAACGATCACGTCTCTCTGGTCGACGCGGCCATGCCGGGCATGCTGCCGGTCATCAACGAGGAATGCGTCAAGCAGGCGATCCGCACAGGTCTCGGCTTAGAGGCCAAGATCAACCTGCGTTCGGTTTTCGACCGCAAGAACTATTTCTATCCCGACCTGCCGCAGGGCTATCAGATCTCTCAGTTCAAACATCCGATCGTCGGCGAAGGCGCCGTGATCGTCGACGTATCGCCGAGCGAGCGCATCACGGTGGGCATCGAGCGTCTGCATCTCGAGCAGGACGCTGGCAAGTCGCTGCATGATCTTTCGGCGACGGAAAGCCACGTCGATCTCAACCGCAGCGGCGTCGCGCTCATGGAGATCGTCTCCAAGCCCGACCTGCGTTCGGCGGAAGAGGCGCGCGCCTATGTTTCGAAGCTGCGGACGATCTTGCGCTACATCGGCTCCTGCGACGGCAACATGGAGCAGGGTTCGCTGCGCGCCGACGTCAACGTCTCCGTGCGCCGCCCCGGCGCGCCGCTCGGCACGCGCTGCGAGATCAAGAACGTCAACTCCATCCGCTTCATCGGCCAGGCGATCGAGGTCGAGGCGCGCCGACAGATCGGCATTCTTGAAGACGGCGGCGCGATCGCCCAGGAGACGCGGCTCTTCGATCCGGGGAGGGGAGAGACGCGCTCGATGCGCTCCAAGGAGGAAGCGCATGATTACCGGTACTTTCCCGATCCGGATTTGCTGCCGCTCGAGTTCGACCAGCCATATGTCGACGCGCTAAGGGCGCAGTTGCCGGAGCTGCCCGACGCGAAGCGCGCGCGCTTTATCGATCAATACGGCCTGCCGCCTTACGACGCCGGCGTGCTTGTGATGGAGCGCGCGGCCGCCGACTATTTCGAGGAGACGGCGAAGGGACGCGACGCCAAGCTTGCGGCCAACTGGGTGATCAACGAGTTGTTCGGCCGTCTGAACAAGGAGGCGCTCGACGTCACGCGCTCGCCAGTGTCGTCGCAGGCTTTGGGCGCGATCATCGACCTCATCTCGCAGAATGTTATTTCGGGCAAGATCGCCAAGGATCTTTTCGAGATCGTCTGGACGGAAGGCGGCGATCCCAAGGAGATCGTCGACGCGCGCGGCATGAAGCAGGTGACCGACACGGGCGCCATCGAAGCCGCCGTCGACGCCGTCATCGCCGCCAATCCCGACAAGGTAGAGCAGGCGAAGGCGAAGCCAACAATGCTCGGCTGGTTCGTCGGACAGGTGATGAAGCAGACGGGCGGCAAGGCGAATCCGCAGTCGGTGAACGAGCTGCTCAAGCGCAAGTTGGGCGTCTGACGCGCGCCCGTTCGTCGAAAAAAACGAATCAGTTCACGACGCGCGCTGCGCGATTCTTCTCCCAGCGAAGCCGTCGCGCGTCATTTTTTTTTGATCCGACCGCGCTGACCACAATTTTTTTTTCTCTCCGAATGCGCGACCTCGCGCGCGCCTCAGAGGCGCGCGCGGTCGGCGCCGCTCCACGTCGTCCGTCTCTCCGCCAGTGTCGAGTCGCCGGACCGCTACAGGCGCGTCCCGCAATTTTGCATCGCGTTCCGACATATCGCGCCGCGGCCGAACTCGGGCAGAGTGCGCGCGTCGCAACTGTTCGCGGATACGAAAGCAAATCAAGTAATTGAACAGCAGGCGCGACTTGCGCCAAAGCGTGCGTCCGCACGGCTGGAGGCCTTCTCGAAGCGGATGTCGCCAACCGATTCCGCGCGCGGATCGTCGTCAATAAAACGCGCGGCGCAAAGCTGTCGCGATAGTCTCGCCGAAGCGTTTGCAAAGCAGCTTCGCGATCATTTTGCTTGCCGCGCGACAGCGCTCAACATGCCTCGTCATGCGTTGCGTTGATCACTTCTGCGCGCGCAGCACTTGAACGACTGCTTAACCGCGTTACGCTATTTGCGCGTATTGTCGGTGGACCATAGTTCCGGCAATTCGGATCAAGGGGACTTATTATGGCGAGAGCTACAATGAAGCGTAAGCCGGCCAAGAAGGCTGCGGCGAAGAAAGGTGCGCGTAAAACCGCAAGGAAGGCTGCGACGAAGAAGTCGACGGCCAAGAAGGGCGCCCGCAAGGCTACGCGAAAGTCCGCTGCGAAAAAGACGACCCGCAAGGGCGTCCGCAAGGTGGCGACGAAAAAGCGCGGCGCTGTGAAGAAGGCCGGCGCCAAGAAGAGCACGCGCAAGGCTACCGCGAAGAAGCGCACGCCGCGCAAGGCGAAAACGCCAACCCCGCCAGCTGCGCCCGCGACCGCGTAAGCCGAAGCGCCTCGCATGCGCGATCGGTCTTTCGCGTCACTGCGGCAGCGCTTCATGCACTCATCGCCCGGGGGCGCGCGTCCAGTGAGACGCATCCCGGGCGATAGCATTCACAGCTCACTGCATTTTCAGCGCGGCGCGTCCGGCGCTCCCGCCTTTCGTTGCGCTTAGCGCGTCAGGCATTCCGTCGCGAAATCGCGCCACATCGGCAAACCCTCTTTCGACTCGCGTTTCATCCTGTCCCACTCCTCGGCGCAGGCCCGCATCTTCTCGCGCGCCGCGCGGGGAAGGGTCGGCGGCGGCTGGCTTGTATCGACCGGAGGCGGCGCTTGGGGCGGCGAAAGCGCGTCGACGCCAGGCGGCTGCGGAGTTTGCGGAGCGGGCTTCGCGCTCGGCGTCGGCGATACGACCGTTGGAGGTCGCGTTGCGCGGGGCTGCCGCGCCGCTGGTCGCCCCACGTCCCGTTGAGGCGCGAGGGGTCGTTGCTTTTGCTGCGCCGGGCCCGAGCGCGCTCGAGTCGGCGGCGTTGGCGTCGTCGGCTTGACCTGTGCGAACGATACGCTCGCCGCGAGAAGCGCGCTGGCGGCGATCGCCGAAGCGCGCGCCAGGCGGCTCAGAGAAGAGTTGCGCGAGCTGACTTTCAATGGTTTTTCCTCGCGCAAGCACATTGGCCGTCCAACCTCTATAGCCCGAAGTCCATTCGCCTCGAAAGCGCAGGACGGAGATGACCGGGGAAGGGTGCATGTCAACGAGGCCAGAGAGCGGAGGCGCCATGAACGATGCACGAAAGCCCGTTAAAGCAGCCGGGCGGCTGAGCCTGCTGCAGCGCCCGCGTCGCAATCGGAAGAGCGAATGGGCGCGTCGTCTCGTCAGGGAAAACGCGCTTGAGGTCTCCGACCTCATCTGGCCCCTCTTCTTGATCGACGGAGCCGATCGTCGCGAGCCGGTATCTTCAATGCCGGGCGTGTTCCGTTACTCGGTCGACGCGGCGGTCGAAGCCGTCGCAGAGGCGGCCGCGCTTGGCGTGCCGGCTGTGGCGCTCTTCCCCTATACCGATCCGGACCTGCGCGACGAAATCGCGAGCGCGGCGCTCGATCCCGAGAATCTCGTTTGTCGCGCCTGCCAGGCGATCAAGAGCGCCGTTCCCGACATCGGCCTCATTACCGATGTCGCGCTCGATCCTTATACGAGCCACGGGCATGACGGACTTCTCGTCGGCGACGAGATTGTCAACGACGCGACCGTCGCCGTTCTGGCGCGGCAGGCGGTCACTCAAGCGCGCGCAGGCGCGGACATCATTGCGCCCTCGGATATGATGGATGGACGCGTTGAAGCGATCCGCAACGCGCTCGACGCCGAGGGCTTCGAGAACGTTCAGATCATGAGCTACGCCGCGAAATATGCGTCGGCGTTTTACGGGCCGTTCCGTGACGCGATCGGCACCAGCAAGACGCTCAGAGGGGACAAGCGCACCTATCAGATGGACCCCGCCAACTCCGACGAAGCGCTACGCGAAGTGGGCCTCGACCTCGAGCAGGGGGCCGATATGGTGATGGTGAAGCCGGGAATGCCCTATCTCGATATCGTGCGACGCGTCGTCGACGTCTATCACGCGCCAACATTCGCTTATCAGGTGTCTGGCGAATACGCGATGATTGCCGCGGCGGCGCAAAACGGCTGGATCGATGGCGAACGCGCCATGCTCGAAAGTCTACTGGCTTTCAAGCGCGCCGGGGCCTCAGGCGTCCTGACTTATTTCGCGCTCAGCGCGGCGCGGGCGCTGCAAGGAAGGAAGTGACGCGTGCGTCGCTTCCTTCAAGCTTTGTTCAAAGAGAAAGTGGATCGTCACGCCGCGTCGCGCAGGCTGCGTACGCGGTCGTGGTTTTCCTTCACGCCCTGATACTGGCGCTGGACCATCGATCGAATCTCCGGAGGGAGAGGCTGCGCGATGGCCTGCTGATAGGCGTCCTTGGCGGCGTCCTCGCCGCGCTCGACCTCCTCCAGCACAGCCTGTTCCGATCGGCTCGTCAAAGCGGCCTTCAGATTTGTCCAAGCCCGGTGCATGGCGCCGGTCATGGAGCCGCTCTTCGAAGGCTCCCCGCCCAGGCTGACGATCTTGGATTCGAGCTCCTTAGCGCCTTCGGCGCAGCGCGCGGCCGCCGTTCGAAACACAGTCTTTAGCGTCGGATTTTCGACGTCTTCAGCCGCGGCCAGAAACCCTTGCTCGCCGTCGCGACTGATTTCGGCCAGCTCATTCAACGTGGTGATGACTTCAGACTTTTCCATTTTCCTGCCTCCCGAGGACGCAAGGGCGTACGGGTCCTAAACAATAGCCCGATTGCTTTGTTCCGGCGGATTGCAAGGCCGGAGCGTCGGCGGGACGGGCGACGCCGCGAGACTCCGAACTCGCGGGGTGGACAAAGACTCGCAAGCATGGTTTGCAGGACCGCCCGCTGCGCCGCTTTCGCGCGCGTCAGCGAGTTATCTTTCAGCCCCCCTCCAGGCCTCGCTAAAGATATGATTCGACGCGCCGTTCTTGTTGCCGCTCTATCGTTTTGCGCCGCCGGGCCGGCCCGAGCGGATTTTCGTCTGTGCAACAACACGAGCGCGCGCGTCAGCGTCGCCATCGCTTACACCGACGGGCGCAACTGGTTGTCGGAGGGGTGGTGGAACCTTCGGCCGAGCGTTTGCGAAACGCTTCTGCGCGGTCCGCTCGCCGCCCAATATTATTATGTCTACGCGATGGACGAGCGCGGCGGCGAATGGAAGGGCAAGGCGTTCATGTGCACGCGTGACCGGGAATTCCGCATCGACGGCCGAGAGGACTGTTTCGCGCGCGGCTTTGATCGAACCGGATTTTTCGAAATCGACACGGGACGGGACGCGAAGAGCTGGACGGTTCAGCTCACTGACCCCAACGCCGCGCCCGCGCAATAACTCAATTCAGGAACTGCTTCATCATGAGAAGGTCGCGGCGCGTCAAAATTATCGCAACGCTTGGTCCGGCGACGGTCGACAAAGCGGTCATCGCGGGGCTCGTGCGCGCCGGCGCCGACGTCTTCCGCATCAACATGAGCCATACGGATCATGCCGGGCTCGCCAGCTATGTTCGGATTATCCGCGAAATTGAGAACGACATCTCGCGCGCGATCGCCGTGCTCGTCGATCTCCAGGGCCCGAAGCTGCGCATCGGCGCCTTCGAAGAAGGCTCCGTTCATCTGCGCAAGGGCGACGTCTTCGTCTTCGACAGCGACCCCAAACCCGGCGACGCCACGCGCGTGCGCTTGCCGCATCCCGAGATTTTAGCGGCGCTCAAGGTCAATGATTCGATTCTCATCGATGATGGCCGCGTGCGGCTGCATGTGGTCGAAACGTCGCCGGAGCGGGCGCACGCCGTCGTCGACGTCGCTGGGCGCCTCTCGAACCGCAAGGGCGTCAGCCTGCCCGACACCGAAATTCCGATCACCTCGATGACCAACAAGGATCGCGCCGATCTCGACGCCGCGCTCAAAGAGCGCGTCGACTGGGTTGCGATCTCCTTCGTCCAGCGTCCCGAAGACGTCCTTGAAGTGAAGCAGATCACGCAAGGCCGGGTGATGGTCATGGCGAAGATCGAGAAGCCTCAAGCGATTTCGAGGCTCGAGGAGGTGATCGAGGTTTCTGACGCGTTGATGGTGGCGCGTGGCGACCTTGGCGTCGAAGTGCCGCTCGAGCGCGTGCCTGGACTTCAAAAGCGCATCAACCGTTCGGCGCGACGGCTGGGCAAGCCGGTCGTCATCGCGACGCAGATGCTCGAGTCGATGATCCTGTCGCCCTTGCCGACGCGCGCCGAAGTGTCCGACGTCGCCACCGCCGTCTTTGAAGGCGCGGACGCCGTCATGCTCTCCGCCGAAAGCGCGGCGGGGCAATATCCGCACGAAGCCGTCGCCACCATGAGCCGGATCGCGGAAGAGGTCGAGACGGACGCGATCTACCGCTCGATCATCAATGCCCAGCGCGGCGAATTGCCCAATCCAACCTCAGCCGACGCCATCGCCGTCGCCGCCCGCGACGTGGCGCAAACGCTTCATTCGAAGGCGATCATCGCCTGGACGTCATCCGGCACGACGGCGCTGCGGATCGCCCGCGAACGGCCGCAGTCGCCGATTCTCGCGCTGACGCCGAAGCGCGACACCGCGCGTCGCCTGGCGCTTGTCTGGGGCGTGCACGCGCTGGAGACGCGCGACGCCGTCGACATTGAAGATATGGTGGGGCGCGCCTGCGAATATTCGGAGAGCGAGGGGTTCGGCGGCCCTGGCGACCGGGTCATCATCGTCGCCGGCATGCCTTTCGGCACGCCGGGCGCGACAAACATGATCCGCATCGCACATTTGGGTGAGCAGCGCCAAGACGGCGACGTCTAGTCCTGCAGCTGCAGCTTATCGGCGGACGACCTGCCGCTACGCTTGTCCACGACAAGTTCGTAGGAAACCTTCTGGCCTTCAGCGAGGCTGTCCAGGCCTGCGCGCTCGACGGCGCTGATGTGTACGAAGACGTCCTGGCCGCCGGCGTCCGGCTGAATGAAGCCGAAGCCCTTTTGTGCGTTGAACCACTTTACGGCGCCTGTCGGCATGGCTTTTCCTTTCAAAATAGCAGGAACGCTGCGGATCGCTGCGTTCTTCTCAGTCAATCGGAGCTTGGGAAAGGTCAGGCGCCGCGCGTCTTGAGACGAGAGAGCAAGATCGTTCGGCCGAAACTCGAATGCGCGATGAATATTATAGGAGCCGACGCGCGATGAAAACCCGGCAGGCGAGAATTGTTATTCTCCCTGTGGCCGCCATTCCATCATGACGGTTTCGCGACCGGACAATGTGTTCGCGCCGCGCCCGACGCGCGAAAATCCGTCACGTTCATAAAAACGGATGGCGCGAGCGTTGTCCGCATTGACGTCAAGCCGAACAAGCCTTGGCGAGACATTTCGCGCCGCCGACAGCAGCGACGCGCCGAAGCCTGCGCCGAAGCGATTAGGAGCGACGCAAATCTGATCGAGCCAGCCGTCCGCCGGGTTGATCACGACGAAGCCTGCAAGCGTCGACTGAGCGTCAAACAGGCAGAGGGTCACCGATCCAGTCGCTTCCAACTCCCGAATGCGGCGTCGGAGCCAGTCGCGACGCCCCTCGAAGTCGATCTCGGGATAGGTGACCCGCCAGGAGGCGACCCAAACGTCGAGAATGAAGGGCCAGTCGTCGTCGACGCGCAGACGCAGATTCAGCGACGCCTGTGCGGTCGGGGCGTTCATGCCTTCCTCATCAGATCGAGCAGCTGGCGGTGGATCGCCTCATTGCCTGCGCAGATTTCGCCCTTGCCAAGCATGTCTGCGCCGCCTGAAAAATCGCTGACGAAGCCGCCGGATTCACGAACGAGCACGATTCCCGCCGCCACATCCCAGGAGCTGATGCCGCGCTCCCAATAGCCGTCGAAACGCCCGCAGGCGACCATCGCGAGATCGAGCGCGGCGGCGCCCAAGCGGCGAATGTTGGCGATTTTTCCCATGCCGGCTGCAAGCTCGCGCTTGAAGGATTCATGGTCGCGAACCCGCGCCAGCGGCGGAATTCCGCAGGCCACCATCGACTCGCCGAGCGAACGCCGCGCCGCGACGCGCATGCGGCGATTGTTGAAATAGGCGCCCTGGCCGAGCTCGGCGACGAACATGTCGTCGGTGGCGGGATTATAGACGAGGCCGGCGACGAGACGGTCCTCGCGCTCCAGCCCGATAGAGATGGCGAAGACTGGAACGCCGTGGAGGAAATTCGACGTGCCGTCGAGCGGGTCGATAATCCAGCGGTGGCTCTTGTCGGAACCTTCGACGACGCCGCCTTCCTCGAGAACGAAGCCATAGCCGGGGCGCGCCTTCGACAGTTCGTCGAACAGAGTCTTCTCGGCGCGCTTGTCGGCCGCGCTAACGAAATCGCCCGGACCTTTCACCGAAACTTGGAGGTTCTCGACCTCCCCGAAATCGCGTTTAAGGCCACGTCCCGCTTTCAGAGCGGCGGCGGTCATCACATTCATCAAGGCGGAGCGAATCATTTAAGAAGAGCCTAGGGGGAGGGTTGTGGGAGGTTCAACGCTTTTCGAGCGCGGCGGGCGCCCGGTGACGCATGCGGAGGGTTGTTCAAATGCGCCAGTTTTCGCCCTGGAGCCAGTCCCTTTTTCGGCTTTGCCGCCGCTTCGTCTCCATGGGCCAAAAACGCTCGACACAAGGGCAGCTTGGCGCGCGTTAACCTTAAATTAACGATTATCATGCAGCCTGAATGTGTCCCTAGGTGGGACCTTCGAGTGGCTTCTTCTCCACTCGTCCTTGATGCCTCCCTGTCAAGAAGCCTTGAGAGCCGCCGTTGCGGCTCTCTTTTTGCGTTCGGCGCGGGACGGCCCGTTAAGGTTAAAGAAAGGCTAAGCGCGCGCCCCTCGGTGCTCTGCGTTACAGTTCATGCCATCAGAGACGCAACCGCGTCGCATTTGCGTGAACGTTCGTATGGCTCGAGTCAAAGGCAGCGTGGGGGAGAAGCAGCCGGTCTCTTTCATCGAGAGACTGGCGGGATCGGAGGGCTTTTGCGCTCTGTTTCGCGAGGGAATGAGCCTCGTGGAGGAGGCGGCCTGCTATCTCGACGGCGACGGACGTCTCGACGCGAAATCGCTGCCACGGACCGAAGCTCTCGCCTATGCGGCTGAAAGCATGCGGCTGACCACGAGATTGATGCAGATTGCGTCCTGGCTGTTGCTGCAGCGCGCGGTGAACCAGGGAGAGCTGACGCGCCATCAGGCGGCGAGCAATCGGCATCGCGTCAAGCTTCGCGAGCAGGAACTCGCTTCCGCCCCCGAACTCTTCCAGCGCCTGCCGCTCCGCCTGCGCGAGTTGTCGCTGCAGTCTCTGCGCCTGCAGGCGCGGATCATCCACCTTGACCGGCTGATACATGCGCTCGAGCCGGCCCTTGCCGCGCCGGCGCCGCTGTCAAGTCCGGTCGAAGCCCAGATCGCGAGACTGCGCGCCGCTTTCGCCCAGTGATATCCTTCAGGCGAACCAACTGGAGGCGGCGGTTTGACCGCCGCCTTCTTTTTATTTCTTGCCGAAAGAGAGATTTCCGAAGCGGGAGTTGAAGCGCGACAAACGTCCGCCGCGGTCGAGCAGTTGCGTTGATCCGCCCGTCCAGGCCGGGTGCGTCTTCGGATCGATGTCGAGCTGCATCGTGTCCCCCGCCTTACCCCAGGTGGAACGGGTCGTAAATTCCGTGCCGTCGGTCATCACGACCTTGATCATGTGATATCCGGGGTGGATGTCCTTTTTCATAACGATGCATCCTTTTTGCGATGGAAACGACTGAAAACCCACGCCGCGGCGGCGCGGGGTCGGCCGTTCGAAACAAGCGAATTTGCTGGCGCTGATAGCGCACTGCGGGCAAATGGGCAAGTTGGCCCCTAACGGCCGGGCGCCACAAGCGAGGAATACAGATAATGAGCGGATACCGAGCCGATCTGCCGCAGCTGAAGCCGGATCTCTTCGTCAGCGACGGCGGCATGGAGACGACGCTGATCTTCCATGAGGGCGTCGACTTGCCGCATTTCGCGTCGTTTGTTCTGCTCGACAGTGAAGAGGGACGGGCGCGGCTCCGCGCCTATTACGAGCGCTACCTCGCGATCGCGCGGCGCCACGGACGCGGCTTGATGCTGGACAGTCCAACCTGGCGCGCGAATCCCGACTGGGGCGCGAAGCTTGGCTATGACGCGGCAGGGTTGAAGCGCATCAATGAAGCATCGATCGCGCTGCTCGACGAACTTCGGCAGGCTTGGGAGACGGCTCAAACGCCGATCGTCGTCGCCGGCGTGATCGGGCCGCGCGGAGACGGCTACGCCGAAGGGCGCATGAGCGCCACGGAAGCGGAAGACTATCACGCGCCGCAGATCGCCTCCTTCGCCCAAACGGCCGCCGACATGGTCGCGGCCTACACGCTGAACTATGTCGAGGAGGCGATCGGGATCGCCCGCGCCGCCCGCGCGCTCGCCATGCCCTGTTCAATTTCCTTCACGGTGGAGACCGACGGCAAACTTGTCGGCGGGCGGAGCTTGCGCGACGCGGTAGAGACGGTCGATCGGGAAACCGACGCAGCGCCTGCCTATTACATGATCAACTGCGCCCATCCGACGCACTTCGAGCAGGCGCTCTCCGCGGACGCGCCGTGGATGAACCGGCTGCTCGGCGTCAAGGCCAACGCTTCGACGAAAAGCCACGCCGAGCTGGACGAATCGGAAACGCTCGACTCGGGCGATCCCAGCGATCTTGGCCGTAGATATCGGAAATTGCGCGAGACATACCCCGGCTTGCGCATCCTGGGCGGATGTTGCGGGACGGACGACCGCCATGTCGCCGCGATCTGCGAAGCCTGCGCCTAGATCGCGCTGCGTGATCTGCACTGGGCGATAAAGCCCAGATGCAGCGGGATCTAAAGCGCTCAGGCCGCAAGCATTCTATGCACTTCGGTGACCAAGTCCCGCAGATGGAACGGCTTGGAGAGGATTTTCGCCTGTCGCGGCGCGTGACTGTCGGGGTTGAGCGCCACGGCGGCGAAGCCGGTGATGAACATGACCCTGATGTCGGGATCGAGTTCGGTCGCGCGGCGGGCGAGTTCGATTCCATCCATCTCGGGCATGACGATGTCGGTCAGCAGGAGTTCGAAGGGTTCGACCCGAAGCTGATCGTAGGCAGAAAGCCCATTGTCGAATGACGTGACGGAAAAACCGGCCTGCTGCAAAGCCTTGACCAGGAAGCGCCGCATGTCGTTGTCGTCTTCCGCAAGCAGAATTCTTGCGGTCGGTCTATCGTTCATCGCCATCCTCGCGGGTTTTTAGCCATATCGCCCGAGCTTCGTAAATTTCAGGTGAAACCGGGGTGGCGCCGCGTTAACTTAGCGCCCAGTATAGCGCCACGCACCGTCCTTTTTGAGCTTATCCGCCACGCCGGCGCTAGTCTGAAGCGGCGGTCGCGGCGCGAAAATGAGAAAAACGAATGAACGACGGCATGCGCGAGTGGCGCGAAACCAGTTTTACGGCGACGCCCTGCTGCGAACCGGAATTTGAACGCGCCTTCGATATCGTCGAGCCGGATGCGCTCATCTCGCCGCTGGTGTTTTCCTCACCGCATTCGGGGCGGATCTATCCTGCGCGCTTTCTCGCCGCGACGCCGCTCGACGCGGCGACGCTGCGCCGTTCCGAAGACGCTTATGTCGACGATCTCTTCGCCTCGGCCTCATCCATGGGAGCGCCTCTGCTGCGGGCGCGCTTTCCCCGCGCCTATCTCGATCTCAATCGCGAACCCTACGAACTCGACCCCAAGCTCTTCGACGGCGCTTTGCCGTCCTTCGCCAATACGCGTTCTCTGCGCGTCGCGGCCGGACTGGGCACGATTCCGCGCGTCGTCGCCGATGCGCGCGAGATCTATGCAAGCCGCCTCACGCTCGAGGAAGGCTTGCGGCGCATCGACAGCCTCTACAAGCCCTACCATGCGGCCTTGCGCGGACTGATGGAGCGCGCCGCGGCGCATTTCGGCGTCGCCGTGCTGATCGACTGCCATTCGATGCCTTCGACCGGCGCGCGCGATCCCTTGCTTTCCACGCGGGGCGACAAGCGGCGCATCGACTTCGTCATCGGCGACCGCTACGGCGCCAGCGCCTCCACCGGACTTGTCGACGTCGTCGAGGATCGGTTGCGCGGCCGCGGCTATCACGTCATGCGCAATCGGCCCTATGCGGGCGGTTTTATCACCGAGCATTACGGCAAGCCCGCCGGGGGCTGGCACGCCCTGCAGATCGAAGTGTCGCGTGGTCTTTACATGGACGAGTCTACGCTCCAGAAGAACGAGCGCTTCGACGCCGTCGCCCGCGATCTTGCGGACGTCATGGCGGTGGTGGCGCGGCACGAAGACTTGAGCGAGATTTTGGGCGGCGAGCGGCGGGCGGCGGCCGAATAGCCGGGCGCTCGAAGCGCCCCGCCGGGAGCTGGCATGACCGCCGTTGATTTCGATAAATTCGTTGAGCGCCTCGCCGACGTTTCGGCGGAAGCCATCATGCCCTTCTTCAGGACCGCGCTCGCCGCCGACGACAAGGCGCATGGCGGCGCGTTCGATCCCGTCACGGAGGCCGACCGCGGCGCCGAACTCGCCATGCGGCGGCTGATCGAGGCGACCTTTCCCGACCACGGGGTCTATGGCGAAGAATTCGGACATTTGCGCGAGAACGCCGAATATGTCTGGGTGCTCGATCCGATCGACGGCACCAAGAGCTTCATCTGCGGCCTGCCGCTGTGGGGCACTCTGATCGGCCTCACCCATCACGGGCGCCCCTGCTACGGCCTGATGAGCCAGCCGTTTACCCGAGAGCGATTCTTCGGCGACGGCGAGGCCGCCTATTGGCGCGGGCCCGCGCGCGGCGCGGAGGGCGCGCGCGGCGTTCTTGAGACGCGCAAGATCGCCTCGCGCCACTGTCCAGAGCTCGCGCAGGCGACGCTGATGACGACATCGCCGCTGCTGATCGACCCGGCGCTGCGCGAGCATTTTCACCGCGTTGAGCGCGGGGCGCGGCTTTCCCGCTACGGCGGCGACTGCTACGCCTATTGCGCGCTTGCGGCCGGCCATGTCGACCTCGTCATCGAGACGAATTTGCAGCCCTACGACATCGTTGCGCTGATTCCGATCATCGAGGGCGCCGGGGGCGTCGTCACCAACTGGAGCGGCGGCGCGGCGGCGCTGGGCGGCGCCATCGTCGCGGCGGGCGACCCGGCGCTGCACGAACAGGCGTTGGAGCTGCTTAACGCTTAGACCATTCTGCACTGCAGCGTGATTGGTCTCAATGTTTAGAGCACGCTCTATGAAACGCGCGCTTCGCCCGGAATGAAAGCGTCGAAGCCGCGCCAGAACTGACTGCGAAACTCATCGCGTTCCATCATGAGTTCATGCTTGGCGCCGGGAATCATCGCGAGAACGCCGCTGTCGAGATTTTGCGCGAAACGCTCGATGGCGGCGTTAGAGACGATCGTCTCGCGCCCGCATCCGAACATTAGAGCCGTAGCGCGAATTCTTCGGGCATAGTCGGGCGATTCGAAGCCCCTCATGAGACGGAAGGCGGCGTTGACCCAGCCGATCGTCGGATCGCCGATGGCGAGCTGCGGCGCCACCCGGAGAATCGCCGCGTTCCGTTCGAAGCGAACCGGATCGGTGGTCAGGAGATTGCCCTTGAAGGGCTTCTCGATGAAGGAGGCGCCGGTTCCGCCCGGGATGTAATTGCCGCCCAGTCCGCACATGTCGAGTGTGTCAGCGAGCCAGCGTGAGGCGCGCGGAAAGCGCAGATTGGCGAGATCAATCATGGGAGCGGTCAGCACGAAGCGCTGAAACGGCGTTTTTCCTGCATGCGCCGCGTCCAGCAGGATGGCCGCGCCCATCGAATGGGCGAGGGCGAACCAAGGCTGCGGTCGCTCGCTCAACACCTGGGAGATGAAAACCTCCAGATCGCGTTGATACTGCGAAAAGTCGTCGATATGGCCCTTGCGCGGGTCGGCGAGTTCGCGCTCCGAGCCGGCCTGGCCGCGCCAATCGAGCGCCACCACGTCGAGGCGGCGACTTCGCAACTCCTCGATCGTCTCGAAATATTTTTCGATGAATTCATTGTGGCCCTGGAACAGCGCCACCGTGCCGCGCGCACTCCCGCTGCAGGGAAATGCGGCTGCGCGCAAACGGCGACCGTCGCGCGTCTTCAGGATGTAAACGGCGGCGCCCTCGGGGATCGGGTTGCCGGGCGACGCGACAAGTTCTCGCATGGGCTCTCCTCGGCGCTTCAGAGCCGAATCTTCGCGCCAAGATAATGCATTTTGGCGACAAGGCCGAACGGCGCCGTTTCAGTCGGCGCAGAAAGCGGCAAGGCGTTGCGGCTCCGCGAAGTTCATTCTGCCGTTGACGATGGCGTCGACCCGTCCGGACGCGCCGATCAGATAGTGCAGCGGGGTGACCACGCCGCCGTCGGCCGTGGCGCCGTAGAAGGCCCGCGCGCTCTTTGCTTTCGCGACATCGGTTTTCGTCGAATCGCCGACGCGAAAAATCTTCCAGGGCAGGCCGTAGGTTTTGAACTTCGCCAGATCCTTGGGGTAGTCGCTTGCGCGCGCCGAGACGAAGACGATGTTCCAACGATCGGGGCAGGCGGCGGCGATCGCCTTGAAGCCTTTCATTTCGGCGAGACAATTCGGACACCAATATGCCCAAAGGCTGACAAGCGTCGGCCGACCGTTCGCCATCAGCGCACGCTGATCGAGCGGCGCGCCATTTGCGCCCACGAGATCGACCTCCCTCAGAGAGGCCTTCATCTCGTCCTCGGTGACCGCGCGCGGCGCGTTCGCGCCGATGATCTCGGCGTGCGCCGAGGCAAGCGAAGCGCAGAACAGAACGGTCAACAGAAGAGTTCGCCGCATCATAAGCGTCCTGAGGAAAGGCGGCGCAATAGCGCGCCGCCTTTGAAAATGGAGCGTCCCGGTCAGAATCTCACGGTCAGCCCGGCATAAAAGTTCCGACCCATGCCGGGCACCTGACGCACGCTCGCAAGACCCGCATTGCGTCCGAAGAGGAACGCATTGCGCGAATAGTTCGTCAAATCGAATCCGCCAAGCGGCAACGAGTAAAGCGCATCGGTGACATTGTCGACGCCAAGGTCGATGCGCATATTGCTCCAGTCATAGGCGGCGCGGAGATTGAGCAGCGCATATGCCGGGGTCGTGAACTCGCCCTTGTTCGCTGACACGTGATCCTTAGGCGCGACGAGTTGCGTTTCAGCGGCCATGCTCAACCCGCCGATCTGGTGCTCGAGCGCAATGCGCGCATTGGCCGGCATCAGGTTCCACAGACCGTCGCCCTTCTTGATCAAGAAGGACGCGACGGAGCACAAGCCGTTGCCAGGCGGACAATACTGCGGATTGCCGATGTCGAGATTTCGTCCATAGACGAAACTGACGACGCCCACCGCCTGTAGCCTGCCGTATTCGGGCGATTCATGCAGCTTCACTCTGCCCGAGCCGTCGACGCCGTATAGCTCCGCATTGAAATTGCGGAACTGCATGATCTGGAAAATGTAGGAATTCGCCACGGGAAACTGATTGAAGGTCCCGCCGGTCCTCGCGCCGTCGATGTAATTCTCGACATAGGCATAGAAGGGCGAAATCCGCGCTTCCCAATTGTTTGCGCCGGACATGTCGCGCCAAGCGCCGGTGAATGCGACATTGTGCGCCACTTCCGGCTTCAGATTGAGGTTGCCGGTATACCCATTGCCGTCGCCGAACCAGTTGAACATCGCCGTGAACGGGCCGGCGACCGGCCAAGTGTAGCGTTCATAGAGATTGGGCGAGCGCGTTTTGCGCGAATAGCCGAACTCGTAAAGACTGCCAGGTTCCGGCTCATAGCGCGCCAGAGCGGTCATGTCGAAATTGATGTCGGTGCGCGCGCGATTTTGCGCGTTGAAGATATTGACCGCCAAATTATTAGCGCGCGCGAGCAGGGGGGAGTTGGGGAAGATAAAGGGCGTGTAGCTCTGGCCAGGACCAGTGTCCATCCAGACGATGTCGTTACGAACGCCGATCAGGCTGGACCACTGAGGCGTCCAGCGGCGCTCCCATTCGACATACGTGCCAAAGCGATTACGTTGGCCGCCGTTGATGTTCACATTTGCGAAGGGCCGGCTCAAACTGCCGGGCGGCGTCGCGAACCCCTGCGTAAAACCGGTGGGATCGGAAGGCCAGTAGTCCTGCAGTCGATAGCCATGGAACTCATTGCCGATGCGGAAGAGATCCTGATCGCTGTAAGGAATTTCCGCTTTTACCGAATAGCCGAAGTCGCGGCCGAGCGCGATCATCGGGTGATTGAGCCAGAATCGGTCCTCCAGGAATCCCATCTTGTGGAAGACCTGATGCCAGTAGGCGCGCGCCTCCAGCGTGCCCCATTCGAAGGCGCCCTTGTAGAGGGCGTCCAGCGAATAGGAGCGATTGCGCGTCATATCCATGCGTTGGTTCGGGTAGCCCTGATAGGGAATGTTCTGATAGGCGCCGCGGAAGGTGAACAGATGCCCTTCGTTCTGGTAGCCGAGCGTGACGGCGTGGTTCTCGGACATGAAACTCGTTGAGAGAACTTTGTCGCCGTTGCCGCCGGCGTGATAGTTCGTCGCCCGCTGCCAGGACCCGTTGTAGAGAAGGCTCCAATGGTCGTTGGCCATGTTGATGTTTGCCGAAACGCCGACGCCATTGTTGTTGCCGCGGAAGAACGCGGAGACTGTTCCCGTCGCCAGCACTTCATTGTTGGGACCAAAGCGCAGCGTCCCGGGAACCGGCAGCGGCAGATAGGGAACAGGCGGGTAGGGACTTGCGGCGACGATCGGCGACACCGGCGCGCCGCCCGGACCGACGACCCCCGGCGCGACGACAGGCGTCGCAAAGACCGGCGATTTCGGCGTGACCAGAATAGAGCCGCCGATCGAATCGCCGCCTTTGCTGACGGACGAGACCGCGGTCACGACTTCAACGCGGCCGATCGTGTTCGGATCGGTGTAGCTCAACGGCGAATTCATGTGATTGGCGCAGGAGGACGTGGCCTGCACGCCGCCGACGACAATCTTCAGGCGATCGTCGGCGAGACCACGGATCGCCGGGAGGCCGGAAACGCCGCCCCCTGTCTGAACGCTCACGCCCGGCTGATGCTCAAGAAGCTTCGCCGTATCCGTTTCGGGAGGTTTTTCCTCCACGATTTCTCTTTGCGTGACGACGGTCTCGTTGGCCTTATCCACCGGCGTCGTGGTTGGCGTCCCCTGCGCGGCGCCGACGACGATCTGAGGAAGAGAGACTTGGGCCTTGGCGGTCGCAAGCGAGGCCAGGATCAACGCGCAAGCGCTTGCGCCGCGCAGTAGGGCGGGACGGTACATTGGATGAGTTCTCCTGATCCGCCGGCGAACGGCGGTTGAAACGGTGCGTGTTTTGTTTCGTCAGGAGAGCGCAGGAGGCGCGCGCGAGCGCGTTTCGCCGGGCCGGCGTCGCTCTCGCGGTTCGAAAGGCCAGGAGTCGAAATAGACAAGCGGCGTTGGCGGCTGTTTGAGCCGCGCGATCGGCGGCTTTTCGGAAAGGATCGGCCCCGCGGCAATCTGGCAGGCGCCGCAGTGCGCGTGCCAGCCGTGCGTCGGCGCGCCGCTCGGCGCCGTCTCGTCCGCAGCGGCGTGACTCGTGAAGCAGAACTCTTGCGTCGCCGACAGGGCCGCATGCGGCGCGATCGTCGCCTGCAACAACGCCGAAACGACGAAAAGCGTCGCAGCAAGAAAGGCGCGCAGGCCTTTCCGCCTTGCGTTCGTCTTTGCTGTCTTCGTTGAAGCCGGAGGTGACATGCCGCTACGCCGATTCATTTCGTGCAACTTAGCCGCTACGTTTTCTTCCGTTTCCCCCCGATCGGGAGGGTGACGCTCGGCATTCACGTAAATTCTTGTCATTGTTGCAGTTGCGCAACACAGAAGCTAAGGTGCGAGCGATTGGCGCCCGGGTGTTTCTACAGATTCTTCTAGGGCTCCAGGGCAGTGCGACGTTTCGCTGGCGGAAAGCGCCATCGCGACGACCGGCCTTGCGAAGGCGTGGCGAGAGGTCGCACCGGGTGAAGACATGACCTCGACGAAAGATGCGGATGCGCGCGTCATCGCGGCCATCAAAGCCGCAGGCGACGAAGCGCAGCACTGGCCCCATGCGCTCGACGAGATCGCGCATTTGCTAAATGTGCGCTTTGCAGCGCTGCTGTTCGAAGACCGTTGTTCGGCGCTGTTGGAGCTCAAGCATTCGACACGCGCCGAGAAAGCCTGGATCGTCGAATATCTGCGCAATCATCGCAAACTCGATCCGGTCAAGGCGCGAGTCCTGGCCGAGATTGGCGTCGGGCGGGCGTTCTCGTCGGAAGACTTCGTCTCCCTGGACGAGCTTCATCAAAGCGGCGCCTACCAGCGCTGGATGGCGCCCTTCGGCCTCTCCGATATGATCGGCGGAGTCATTCACCGATCCGAGACCGGCGTTTGCCTATTCGTCGCCTTTCGCGATCAGGCTGCAGGTCTCGCCGACGCCGACGCGAAGGCGCGGCTTGACGCGCTTCTGCCGCATCTCGCGAAGGCCATCGCGCGGCACAAGCCGGCGTCGGACACATCCGCTCTCGTCGAATTGTTCGAGGAGCTGACATCGCCCGTGCTTGTCGTCGACAGCAGGATGCGCATCGTCCATCGGAATCGCAGCGCCGACGAGATGCTTGGCGAAGGCGATGCGCTGGCGATCTCCGGCGATACGCTGACTCTGCGCGATCCGCGCGCGAAGGAGGCTTTGGAACGTGCGCTCGCCCGGATCGGCGACGCCGATGCGGAAGCCTTCGCGATCATGGTAAAACGCGGGGAGTCGCGCTGCTGCGTGATGCATGTGCTGCCGCTGTCCAAGGGACTGTCGGCGCTGTTTTTGCGCAGGCTCGCGCTCAACTCCAGCGAGGGTGGAGCAGTCGCCGCGGGCGTGTTCGGCCTCACCGCCCGCGAGAGTTCGGTGCTGCTCGCCATCGCTGAAGTGGGCGGCGTCCCGGCCACCGCGCGCGCGCTTGGTCTGAGCGAGGGAACTGTCAAAGGTTATCTGAAAAGCATTTTCCAGAAGACCGGCGCGACCCGCCAGGCGGATCTGGTCAAGCTCGTGCTTGCTCTGGAATCCCCCTTCCGCGCGCCGGAGCGCCATCCGCTGCCGACGGAGACGCTGTTATCCGCGTCGCCGGCGCCTCTTGAACGACGCCGCAGCGCTTCTTAAATCGTTGCCAGCGCGGGCCGTAACGGACGCGCTAAGAGGCGCGGCGCGATAACGCTAGCGCGCCGCATGTCGCTCAACTGGAGGATATGTCATGCGTCAGTTCGATCTCTCTCCGCTGTACCGCCAGACCGTCGGCTTCGACCGTCTGTTCAACCTGCTCGATCAGGCCAGCGGCTTCGAGACGACCCAAAGCTACCCGCCATACAATATCGAGCGCACGGGCGAGAACGCCTATCGCGTGACCCTCGCGGTCGCGGGCTTCTCGCGCGAGGAACTTTCCGTCGAGACCAAGGAAAACACCTTGGCCATCAAAGGCTCGAAAGAGCCGGCGCAGCCTGCGGAGGGCCGCGAGGTCCTGCATCAGGGCATCGCCGCGCGGGCCTTTGAGCGTCGGTTCCAGCTCGCCGACCATGTGGTCGTCACAGGCGCCAGCCTCGTCAACGGCTTGCTGCACGTCGACCTCGTGCGCGAGATTCCGGAGGCGCAGAAGCCACGCCGCATTGACATCGGCGTGACGACGCCGTCGGCGACCATCGTCGAGTCAAAGGCTGCGTAACGGCGGAAAATTCAAAGGAAATGTCAGGGGCACCCTTTCGGGCGCCTCTTTTATTATCCGCCGGCTTTTGGCTTTGCGGCGCTGTCGGGCGTCTTCGCCGTCGCTGAACCCATCGGGGCGGAAGCCGGCGGCGCCGAGGCCGTCGGGGCCACGACAGTCGCGCCGCTCGCGCCTGACGGCGGGACGATCGCTCGGCGCGAGGAGCCTCCGGCGGCCCGGGCGGCCGCTGCGCGCTTCGCAGGCGTGGACACGCTAGCCGACGGGGCGGCCGGCTTTTCAGCCGTCCGCTCCGCTGGAGGCGCGGCGCTTGGCGTATGATCAGCCGAGACCGGCGCCGAGGGAGTAGGGGCGCTTTCAGGGCTGTGCGGCGACTGCTGCGTCGCTTGCGCTTGCGGCGGCGCGCTGGCGGCGGGATCAGCTTTCGGCTCTCCAGACGCCGAATCCCCCGCCGGCTTGTCGGCGGGCGTTTCCTTGGCGGCCTGCGCCGAAGGAACAGCGCCAGAGTCCGGCGCCTTTTCTGCAGAGGTCGGCGCTGGCTTAGCTGTGCTTTCCGCAGTCGGCTGCGGCTCCTGGGCCGCTTGCGCCGGCGCGGGGACGCTGGCTTCGTCGGACTTCGGCTCTGACGGAGCCAAGTTGGCTGGCTTGTCGCCGCCGGTATTGGCAGTCGCCGCCGAAGGCGTAACCGTTAAATCGGAGCTCTTCTGTTCCGGGCTCGACGCGGGCGGCGTCTCAGCGTCCGACGCGGATGGCGTCCTGGCGCTCTGAGCGTTGGGCTGGGGCTCCTGCGACCGGGCGGCGGACGGCGCAGTCTTGGGCTCGATCGGCGTAGCCGCGGACGGCGCCGCGGTGGGGAGGGCTGCAGGCGCGATCGCTGTCGGAGGTGGGGAGGACGCCTCGGGCTTTGTTGTCGGAGCGACTGCGCGCGAACTCTTCGACGCCGCGCTTTTCTGAGCCGTCCGAGCGCGCTGGCTGTTCGGCGCCTTATCGGCCAAAGCTGCGCCGCCGGGCTGTTGGCGTCCACGATCGGCCGGGCCAACCGCCCCGGAAGCGCCGGCGCCCTGCGGCGGGTATGGAGCGCCGCCCGTCGAGGGGGGCGTCCCATAAGCGTCGCCGCCGGAGGGACCGTAATCGCCGCCATAGCGCGGTCCACGATCATACATCGGCGGAGGGCCAAGTCTGACCGCACGCAAAACGCGGCCCTCATAGGGGTCGATGATGAAGCGCATTTCGCCTTCTCGGCGACTGACGCCGGTCGCGACGATCTGCTCGCCGCGACGGCCGAGCGGCCCAACGAGTCGATAGCCCTCTCGTCCCAGAATCGAGGCGACGGCCCTACGGGAGGCGAAACCTGGCTCTTCTGGGGGAATTTGCTGGCGGTAGCTATAGGCGAACGGCCGAAAGAAAAACTGCGCGAAGGCGTGCTGCGGAACGGCGGCGCTTGCCGCCAGCGCCAACGCGAACGGCAAAATCGCTTTCCCCTTGAATGACCGCATTGTTTGTTCCCTGTCCAGCCCTCTCGTCGGCGCGGATGCTCTGACAACATTGCGGCGAGCGTTGGACCGGCAAGCGCCCAAAGCCCAAGCGATTGCTTGTCACTTCAGCGTAAATCTGGCAGTAATTCAGCCCGAAGATATGTCAGCGTTGCTGACCTTAAGGCGGCGCTCGCTCTTGGAAGCTCTGTTTCATTTTCATGGTCGCCGCTCGACACGCGTCGCGGCCAACGTAAATGAGAGGGCTCGCAAAGCGATGCGTCCCTTGCCTTGCGCCCGAACGCGAGACGAGGACGTGAGGGATTCGCAATCGACGTTGCGGACCTGCGTGCGGGGGATGCGAGAGTCGGGCTGTGACGATTTCGGTCACGCCTACGACAGTTTTATGGTTCGATGAGCGGGCGGGAGGGGCGCAGAAAAAGGCGCGCCGTCCTGTCGAGGAGACGCCAAAATGACGAAAGCCGCCGAGCACTTCGCTGAAGCCGGACCGCAGTCGCTCGGCCGCGACCCCGCTCTTCCGCAGGCGCAAGGGCTTTATGACCCCGCCAAGGAGCACGATTCCTGCGGGGTGGGCTTCGTCGCCAACATGCGCAACGAGAAGTCGCACGCCATCGTCGAGATGGGCTTGCAGATCTTGCTCAATCTCGATCACCGGGGCGCCGTCGGCGCGGATCCGAAGCTCGGCGACGGCTGCGGCATTTTGCTTCAGATCCCCCATGCGTTCTTCAAAGCGGAGTGCGCGAAGCTCGGCATAGAACTTCCCGCCGCCGGCGATTACGCCATCGGGCAGTTTTTCCTGCCGCGCGATCCAGAAACGCGCGCATGCGCGCGCGGCATCATCGATAAGTCGATCGAAGAAGAGGGGCTCGTCGTTCTCGGCTGGCGCGATCTTCCCGTCGATTCGAGCGATCTCGGCGAGGCGGTGAAGGCCGTCGAGCCGCATCACGCGCAAATCTTCATCGGGCGGGGGCCGAACGTCGCTGACGCCGACATCTTTGAGCGGCGCATCTATCTTGCGCGCAAAGCGGCCTCGAACGAAATTTACCGGCTCGGCAACGGCGGACGGGAGTTTTACGCCGTCTCGGTCTCGTCGCGCACCATCGTCTACAAGGGCATGGTGCTCGTCTCGCAGCTCGGCGAATATTTCCTCGATCTCAAGGATGAGCGTTTTATTTCGGCGCTGGCGCTCGTGCATCAGCGCTTCGCGACGAACACCTTCCCCTCCTGGCGGCTTGCGCATCCCTATCGCTTCGTCGCGCATAACGGCGAAATCAACACGCTGCGCGGCAATCTGAACTGGATGGCGGCGCGCCAGGCGTCGGTCTCCTCGCCGCTGTTTGGTGACGGGATCAGCAAGCTGTGGCCGATCTCCTATGAGGGTCAATCCGACACCGCCTGCTTCGACAATGCGCTCGAATTCCTTGTGCGCGGCGGCTATTCGCTCGCGCATGCGGTGATGATGCTGATTCCGGAAGCCTGGGCCGGCAATCCGCTGATGGACGCCGACCGCAAGGCTTTCTACGAGCATCACGCGGCGCTCATGGAGCCGTGGGACGGTCCCGCCGCCATGGCTTTCACCGACGGTCTGCAGATCGGCGCGACGCTCGACCGAAACGGACTGCGGCCTGCGCGCTATCTCGTCACCGACGACGGTCTCGTCGTCATGGCTTCGGAAATGGGCGTGTTGCCGATTCCCGAAGAGAAGATCGTGACCAAGTGGCGTCTCCAGCCCGGCAAGATGCTGCTTGTCGATCTGGAGCAGGGACGCATCATTTCCGACGACGAGATCAAGAAGACGCTGTCGAACTCACATCCATACAAGGAGTGGCTGGCGCGCACGCAAATTCAGCTCGAGGATCTGAAGCCCGTCGATACCCGTCCCGCCCGATGGGACGTGTCGATGCTCGACCGTCAGCAGGCCTTCGGCTATACGCAGGAAGATCTCGATCTTTTGCTTTTCCCAATGGCCGTCACAGGCCAGGAGGCGATTGGCTCGATGGGCACGGACACGCCCGTGTCGCCGCTCTCCGACAAGGAGAAGCTGCTCTACACCTATTTCAAGCAGAACTTCGCGCAGGTGACCAATCCGCCGATCGATCCGATCCGCGAAGAGCTGGTCATGAGCCTCGTGTCCTTCATCGGTCCGCGTCCCAACATTCTCGACCACGAAGGCTCGGCGAACAAGAAGCGCCTAGAAGTGCGCCAGCCGATCCTGACGAGCGAGGATCTCGAAAAGATCCGCTGGATCGGCACGGTCGAGGATAGTTTCGACACCAAGACGATCGACGTCACTTACGACGCCGCAAAGGGCGCCGAAGGCATGCACGCCGCGATCAAGCGGCTATGTCAACGCGCCGAGGAGGCGGTCAGCGGCCGCTACAACATTATCATCCTCTCGGATCGCATGGTCGGGCCAGACCGTATCCCGATTCCGGCGCTGCTCGCGACCGCGGCGGTGCATCATCATTTGATCCGCAGGGGATTGCGCACCTCCGTTGGCCTCGTCCTCGAGACCGGCGAGGCGCGGGAGGTGCATCATTTCTGCTGTCTCGCGGGCTACGGCGCCGAGGCGATCAACCCTTATCTCGCCTTTGAGACGCTCATCGCCTCCGCTGAGGAGTTTCCCTCCGACGTCGACGGTCCGACCGCCGTCAAGCGCTTCATCAAGGCGGTCGACAAGGGTATTCTCAAGGTGATGTCCAAGATGGGCATCTCCACGTACCAGTCCTATTGCGGCGCGCAGATCTTTGACGCTGTGGGTCTTGCGCAGAGCTTTATCGATGAATTCTTCACCGGCACGACGACGCGCATCGAAGGCGTCGGGCTCGAAGAAATCGCGCGCGAAACCGTGCGTCGCCATCGCCTCGCGTTCAGCGACGCGCCCGTCTACAAGGAGGCGCTCGACGTCGGCGGCGATTACGCCTACCGCATCAGAGGCGAAGCGCACAGCTGGACGCCGCAAACCGTGTCGCTGCTGCAGCATGCGGTGCGCGGAAATGCGCGAGACAAATATCGCGCTTTCGCCAAACTCCTGAACGAGCAGGACGAGAAGCTTCTCAATCTGCGCGGTCTGTTCCGCGTCAAAGGCGCCGAGGAGGACGGTCGGACGCCGATTCCGCTCGACGAGGTCGAGCCGGCGAACGAGATCGTCAAGCGCTTCTCGACGGGCGCCATGTCGTTTGGCTCCATCTCGCGCGAAGCGCATACGACGCTCGCCATCGCCATGAATCGCATCGGCGGCAGATCCAATACCGGCGAGGGCGGCGAAGAGGCGGATCGATTCAAGCCGCTGCCGAACGGCGACTCGATGCGCAGCGCCATCAAGCAGGTGGCGTCCGGCCGCTTCGGCGTGACGACGGAATATCTCGTCAACGCCGACATGATTCAGATCAAGATGGCGCAGGGCGCAAAGCCCGGCGAAGGCGGCCAGCTGCCCGGCGACAAGGTCGACGCGGTCATCGCCAAGGTGCGCCATTCGACGCCCGGCGTCGGCCTGATCTCGCCGCCGCCGCATCATGACATCTATTCAATCGAGGATTTGGCGCAGCTCATCTTCGACTTGAAGAACGCCAATCCGCGCGCCGCCGTGTCGGTGAAGCTCGTTTCGGAAGTCGGCGTCGGCACGGTCGCCGCCGGCGTCTCCAAGGGCCGCGCCGATCATGTGACGATCTCCGGTTTCGAGGGCGGCACCGGCGCTTCGCCGCTGACGTCGATCAAGCACGCGGGCTCGCCCTGGGAAATCGGGCTCGCCGAAACGCATCAGACGCTCGTGCTGAACAATCTGCGTTCGCGCATCGCCGTGCAGGTCGACGGCGGCTTGCGCACCGGCCGCGACGTGGTGATCGGGGCGCTGCTCGGCGCCGATGAGTTCGGCTTCGCGACGGCGCCGCTCATTGCGGCGGGCTGCATCATGATGCGCAAGTGCCATCTCAACACCTGCCCGGTCGGCGTCGCGACTCAGGATCCCGTTCTGCGCAAGCGTTTCGTCGGCTTGCCTGAACATGTCATCAACTTCTTCTTCTTCGTCGCCGAAGAAGCGCGCGAACTCATGGCCTCCATGGGTTATCGCAGCTTCGACGAAATGATCGGGCAGATGCAAATGCTCGACAAGGAGAAGGCGATTGCGCATTGGAAGGCGCGCGGTCTCGATTTCTCCAAGCTGTTCTTCAAGCCGCAGGGAGAAGGCGGCGCGATCCGTCACAGCAAGACGCAGGATCACGGCCTGGATAAGGTCCTCGACAACAAGCTCATCGCCGAAGCGCGCGCGGCGCTTGATCGCGGCGCGAAGGTTTCCATTGAAACGCCGATCCGCAACGTCGATCGCGCCACGGGCGCGATGCTCTCGGGCGAGGTCGCGCGCATCTACGGCCATGCGGGACTGCCCGAGGACACGATCGACATCCGCGCGACGGGCACGGCGGGTCAGAGCTTTGGGGCGTTTGTCGCGCGCGGCGTGACGCTGCGTCTAGAAGGCGAAGCCAACGATTATGTGGGCAAGGGCCTCTCGGGCGGCAAGCTGATCATCTATCCCTCGCGCGACGCCGGGCAGATTGATCCCTCAAATTCGATCATTGTCGGCAACACCGTTCTCTATGGCGCCATCGCGGGCGAATGCTATTTCCGCGGCGTCGCCGGCGAACGCTTCGCCGTGAGAAATTCTGGCGCGCTCGCCGTCGTCGAGGGCGTTGGCGATCACGGCTGCGAATATATGACAGGCGGCGTCGTGGTGGTTCTTGGACAGACGGGGCGCAACTTCGCGGCCGGCATGTCGGGCGGCATCGCCTATGTCCTCGACGAAGACGACGCGTTCTCGACGCGCTGCAATCTCGCCATGGTCGACCTCGAGCCGGTGCGCGACGAGGAGACCGTCATGACCGAGACCTATCACCAGTCCGGCGATCTGGAAGGCCATGGCCGCGTCGATGTGATGAGCGACATGACGCGCTTCGACGCCGAGCGGCTGCGTCAGCTGATCGCCAACCACCTGCGCTACACGGGCTCGACGCGGGCGCGCGACATTCTGGCGGATTGGCCAAATTACGTGGGCAAGTTCCGGAAGGTGATGCCGGTCGAGTATCGGCGCGCGCTCAATGAAATCAACGCGCGCAAAAACCAGCCGCAGCAGCTGAAAGCTGCGGGGGAGTGACCTGGACTACTGATGCGCGGAATGCTGGAGCTTAACCTTTGCCTTTGTCAGCAGTCATTGTTAAAGAGGTGGAGTCAGGCTAACCTGCTTTAAACTCGGCGGTTTTTCCTTGACGGCGGCAGGAAGCCTGATGCGAGAGGACTCTAGAGTTTACAGCTTGCCGCGCTGGCCCGCGATGCGCTGGCTTGTGAACCCGGGGCATGGCGCGAATCGCGACATCCAGGTGGCGTTGATTGGCGGGTTGTTCGGAACCCTGCCAGTCTTCTTTGGCGGCGTCATCAATACGATTGTCGTGTCGGGAGCGATTGCGGCGCGCGAACAGACGCTCCCTTTTGTCGCTTGGTTCGTCTTTGAAATCGTGCTCGGAGTCGTGCGTCTGATCGTGCTGAGCATCTCGCGTCGCGAGGCTCTCGCGCATCGCCAGACGCCGACCGATGTCTATCTCCTGCTTCAGCTTTTTTGGAGCAGCGGCGTCGGTTACGGCGCCTTTATAAGCCTCGCGGGCGGCGACTGGGTATCCGCGACGCTCGCTTGTCTGTCTGGGACCGCCATGGCCGGTGGCATCGGATTTCGCAATTTTGGCGCGCCGCGTCTCGCCGGCGCAATGATCCTGACGAGCCTCGGCCCGTTTCTGCCGGGCGCCGCCCTCTCTGGCGAACCGTTGCTTTATCTCGTATTTCTTCAGATTCCCCTCTATCTCGCCGCCATGATCGCTGCCGCCTATAGCTTGAATAAAATGCTTATTGCGACGATGCAGGCCGAGCGCCTGAACGACCATCGCGCCAAACATGATGCGCTCACCGGCCTGTCGAACCGCGTCGGGCTCGCCGCCGCGGTTGACGCGAACCTGAATAGCGCGCCGACGCACGGCGGCGATTTGGCTGTCCTTTTTCTTGATCTCGACAACTTCAAGGCGGTCAACGATACATACGGACACGCCGCCGGCGACAGGCTGCTCAAATCGGTCGCGGAGCGCCTCCGCCAGTCCTTGCGCGCGACAGACGTGGCGGCGCGGATTGGCGGCGACGAATTCGTGGTGCTCGCCAGGAGTTTGACGAGCGAGCAGGCGGCGGAGCTGAGCCACCGGCTGACGAATTCCATATCGGCGCCTTACGACCTCGGCGATGGCGCTTGCACGACGATTGGAGTCAGCGTCGGCGTAGCCCTGGTGCCCGAACATGGCGCAGACGCCGAGGCGCTGCTCGCGGTGGCCGACGAAGCGCTTTACGAGGCGAAGGCCCAGCGGCAGGTGAAATTGCTGCACGCCCTCGTTAAGGAGGATCAGTCTCGCGGCATCGCGCCGGCGGTGCGCGGCCTGAGCCCAAGCGCTCAATAGCGCTGCTGGCGACGGTCAGCTCCTGACGCCGAAGCTTCGCGGCTTGACGGCGACCCCTCGAAAGCGTTTAGAAAACGTCCAAGATTGCGGCGGCTCAGGGCGCTCGGGCCGGAAAGCGGATTCGCTTTTCCGGTGAGACTGCCGCGCCGATGAGAAATGCAGTTGCCGCCGCAACGCGCGGTGCGAGAGGTGCGCGATAAGATGGGTAAGGTGACCGGGTTTCTCGAGATCGACCGGCATGACCGCAAATATAAGCCGGCGGCCGACCGCATTCGCCATTATCGCGAATTCGTCATCCCCTTGTCGGACGAGACCACGCGCAGCCAAGCCTCGCGCTGCATGGATTGCGGGATTCCATTTTGCCACAACGGCTGTCCGGTCAATAATCAGATTCCCGACTGGAATGACCTCGTCTACCATGGCGAGTGGCGGCGCGCGCTCGTCAATCTCCATTCCACCAACAACTTCCCGGAGTTCACGGGCCGCGTCTGTCCGGCGCCCTGCGAAGCGTCTTGCACGCTGAACCTCCAAGACCAGCCGGTCACCATCAAGACCATCGAATGCGCGATCATCGATCGTGGCTTCGAGCAGGGCTGGGTCGTTCCCGAGCCGCCCAAGCGCAAGACAGGCAAGAAGATCGCCGTCGTCGGCTCCGGGCCGGCGGGACTTGCGGCGGCGCAGCAGCTCGCGCGCGCCGGCCATGACGTGCATGTCTACGAAAGGCAAGCAAAGGCCGGCGGCCTGCTGCGCTACGGCATTCCCGACTTCAAGATGGAGAAGCACCTCATCGACCGCCGCGTTCAGCAGATGGAGGCGGAAGGGGCGGTGTTTCACTGCGGCGTTCATGTCGGCGTCGATCTATCCGCCGCCGATCTGGTCGCAGGCCATGACGCCGTTGTCCTCGCCGGCGGCGCCGAACAGCCGCGCGATCTGTCGATCCCGGGCCGTGAATTGCGCGGGGTTCACTTCGCCATGGATTTTCTGCCGCAGCAAAATCGCCGGGTCTCGGGTGAGCCGCTGTCAACCAACGAGCCGATCCTCGCCACCGGCAAACATGTCGTGGTCATCGGCGGCGGCGACACCGGCTCAGACTGCATCGGCACCTCGGTGCGCCAAGGGGCGCTTTCGGTCACCCAGCTCGAAATTATGCCGCTTCCCCCCGAGAAGGAAAACAAGCTGCTGACGTGGCCCGACTGGCCGCTGAAGCTGCGCACGTCTTCCTCACACGACGAGGGCTCCTCGCGCGAATTTTCGGTGCTGACGCGCGAATTCGAAGGCGCGGAAGGCGCGGTGAAGGCGCTGCGCTGCGTGCGCGTCGACGGGAAAATGCAGGAAGAGCCCGGGAGCGACTTCAGGCTCAAGGCCGATCTCGTGCTTCTCGCGATGGGCTTTGTGTCGCCGGTGCGCGAAGGCCTGCTTGAAACGCTCGGGGTTGATCTCGATTCGCGCGGCAATGTTGCAGCGGACACGCGCGCCTACCAGGCGTCTCGCGACAAGATCTTCGCCTGTGGAGACATGCGGCGCGGACAATCGCTCGTCGTCTGGGCCATTCGCGAGGGACGCCAATGCGCCCACGCAGTGGACGAATTCCTGATGGGCGAAACCAATCTGCCAAGGTGAGAGTAAATGGTCAGTGAAAAGCTAAATCTCTGGTATTGTGATACCTTCGTCAGCACGCCCTGGCAGTTTTACCTTCTCATCGTGCCGCTCTTGGGGGCCTTCTTCTATGGCCGCGGGAAATACAAGCTCGCCTGGTCGCTGATCGGCGTTTGGCTCGGCATCCAATTGATCTTTTCGGCGCTCACCAATCTCGTGTTCTCTTGCTCGCTCGAATAGGGCGCAAAAGAAAAGGCCCCGGGAAACCGGGGCCTTTCGTTTGACAGAGAGCCGGCTTACAGCACGACGACCGTGGCGCCCACCTTCACGCGGTTGAACAGATCGGTCACGTCATTGTTCAGCATGCGGATGCAGCCCGACGAAACCGCCTGTCCGATCGTCCAGGGCTCGTTCGAGCCGTGGATGCGGAACATCGTGTCGCGATTGCCCGAGAAAAGATACATCGCGCGCGCGCCCAGCGGGTTGTCCTCGCCGCCCGTCATGTGGCGCGGCAGATCTGGACGGCGCTTCAACATCGCCGCCGGAGGCGTCCAATCCGGCCATGCTTCCTTGCGGCCGATGTGCGTCCGGCCTTTCCAAGTGAAGCCCTGGCGGCCGACGCCGACGCCGTAGCGCACGGCCTGTCCGTTCGACAGCGACAGATAGAGATAGCGGTTGTTTGTGTCGACGGTGATGGTGCCAGGACGCTCATTGGTCGGGTCCTGCACGATCTCGCGCGTCGTGGTCGGATATTCGCGCGCGAGCCGCGCGTCTTCTTGATCCCCGTAGTAGGCCTGCGGGTCCTGCGCGCCGTAATTGGCCTGCTGATCCTGACCGCCGTAATAGGCCTGCTGCTCACGCGCGTCATAGTAGGACGCGGTCATCTCCTGCGCGCTCGCTGGCGGATCAAACAGCGCCATGAAGGAGCTTTCCTGCGCGTATACGGCGGAAGACGAAAGTCCCACGAAAGCGGCGACGGCGGCGACCTTCAGAAAGCGGCTGGCGTTGAATTCACGGCGGGACATGACGGCGGCTCCACAATTTTTCTCTGTCGTGCAGAGAGAATGCAAAACCACCGAAAAGCGTTCCGTGCGCGAACGCACAAATCGTTAGCGCGGCTGAGAAGGGGCGTTCGCCGCCGGGCGCCAGCTGTAGTCGTCGGCGCGATTGCTGCGCGGATTCTGATCCCCGCCCTCGACGAAAACATGCCGCGCGAGCGCCTGCGCGGGCGTGCCGGCGTCCGCCGCGGCTTTGCCCGCCGGGGTTCGCTTGGCGAGCTCTGTCGCCGCTCCGGCGCCCGTCAGTTGCTGCGTCGGGCCGACGGCAGGTCGTTCGGGCAAGCTCGGCGCCGCCGACGGCCCGCCGACGGGCGAGCGGAATACGATCGGCTGACCGTCCGCTGGGGCCACCGCCACTGGTTGCTGGGGCGGAGTCGCACCCGCCGCCTCGGGCTGGGGCGTCGCCGGCGCGCCAGCGACTGGCGCCTGCTGGCGAGAGGCGTCGTAATATTTCTTGATCTCGCCTTCGACGAAATGGGCGACGCTGCGCGCGCCGGCATTGGTGAAGTGCACGCCGTCCGCAGAGCGCAGCTTGACGATCTGGCCGTTGATGTCCGGCCCGAAAGCGCTGTACTGCCCATGTTCGTCGGTCATCGCGTCCCAGAGATCGACATAGGGAATATTGGCGTGGGCCGCGCGCGCCTTGAAGATTTCATTGAGCTGCGCCATGTCGGCGGACAGGCGCTCGTTCTTCATGACCGGCAGACCGACCCAAATGACCGGAATATTCTTTTCCTTGAAAGCCGCAATCACCGCGTCGACCCGCGCTGCGTAGATCTCGCGCCAGCGCGGCGACAGCGGCTCGATTGATTCTTCGCCCTGCTGGATCGCTTGACGATCATTGCTGCCGAGCATGACGACGGCGACATTGATCTTTTGCGGGTCGGCGGCGATCTCTTTCGCCGCCTTGGGCCAATCGTAGAAGTCTTCGCGCACGAGACCGCTGCTCTCCCGGCCTTTTCGAAGAATGGCGACATCGGGGCGATCCGAAAACCCGTCTTTCAGGCCGTTGGCGAGAAGCAGTCCCAGGGTGTCGCCGATCGTCGCGACAAAGAACGTCGGCTGGGTAACGGCCGTGTTCTGAGCCTGGTCGGGGGCGGCGCCGTCCGTACGCTTCGCCGCGCGTCGCGGATTGTCCGTCTGGCCGTGCCAGTATGTCGGGGCGCGATTCTCGCGGTGCGGCATGATCCGTCGCACTCTTGGCTCGCCGCGAGGCCCCCAGCCATGCTGCGGATGGCCGCCAAAGATGCCGCCAAAGAATTCCGTAAAGGGGTCCTGCGCGAAGGACGCGCCGGGCGTCGCGCTCGTCAACAATGCGCCAAGAAAGAGCGCCATAATACGGCGCAGGGTTTGTACGCTCCTAGACATAGCCGCCATTATAGCGCGTCCCGAACGTCTTGGCATCCTTGTTGCGATTCTTCGCTTAATAGTGTGCCGCATAGCCTTGACGCATGGAGCGGTTTTGGCGTCAATCGTCAGCAATTGGGATATAGGAGAAGCGAGATGCGGCGCCGTAACCGGGGATCTGGCCGAGTTTGGACGCGAGCCGCCGCGACCGCGCTTTTCGCGCTTGCTGCGGCCACGGCGGCCGCCCAGCCCGCACGCGAGGAAAACCCGCCGGCCGAATTTCGAATTCTACCTTACTCCGGCCTGACGCCCTACTGCATCGATCCGACGATTCTCAACGAAGTCGTCAAGGGTTTTGCTGCAAGAGAAGCCTGGTTTTGGAATTCGCCTCTGGTCATTGTGGCCTTTGACGGCGTCGAGGACATCGGCGCCCGCAACAACGGCCTGAGCTATATTCCCCGTCGCTATTGTCGCGCACTGGCGCTTTTTAACGACGGCGTAAGACGCGAGGTCGTCTACAATATTGGAGAATCCTTGGGCTTTATCGGCGCGGGACCTGGCGTGACATGGTGCGTCGTCGGGCTGGACCGCAATCATGCGTTCAGTCCTAATTGTCGAGCCGCAGGGCCTTAGCGTCCTTTTGCAGAGTCTTTTGAAATGAGAAGAGTTTTCGTTCGTTGCGCCGCATGGGCGCTCATTGTCGGCGCGGTGGCGTCAGGCGGATTTTTCGGCGCTATCGCGAAGGAAGGCGACTGCACGGCGGAGGATTGCGCCAATCGCGCGGCCTCGCGGGTCGGCGCGGCGCATGACTTCGACTTCTACGTGCTGGCGCTCAGCTGGTCGCCCGGCTTCTGCCTAGGCGTCGAAGGCGCGCGCGACCAATGCGAGCCGGGAAAGGGACTCGGCTTCGTCGTTCACGGGCTTTGGCCGCAGTATGAAAGCGGCGTCCCGAGCGAATGTCCGGGCGCGCGCTCTCCATCGCGCGTCGCGATCGAAAAAGCGGCAGGCTTGTTTCCCGACGAGCGGCTGGCGCGTTACGAGTGGCGCAAGCATGGAGTCTGCAGCGGCAAAAGCCCGAGCGACTATTTCGCCGACGTGGCGCGCGCCCACGCCGCCCTGGCCATCCCGCCGCTTTTCGTCAAGCCCACCCGCGACCAGACCTTTACGCCGATCGACGTCGAGCGCGCCTTCTATGAAGCCAATCCTCGGCTGCGGCCCGGCATGATGGCGGTGTCCTGCCGCCGGGGCGTCATGGACGGCGTACGCATCTGCCTGTCCAAGGACCTGCGCGAGTTTCGCGCCTGTCCTGCCGTTGCGCAGCGCGGTTGCCACGTTCGAGAAATCAGCGCGCCGGCGCCGCTGTAGCCATATGAACTATCGCCACGGGTTTCACGCCGGCAATTTCGCCGACGTCTTCAAACATGCGCTGCTTGTGCGCCTCCTGGTCTATCTGAGGCGCAAGGAGACGCCGTTTCGCGTGATCGATACGCACGCAGGAGAGGGCGCCTATGATCTTTCAGCGGAGGAGGCGGAGCGCACGCGCGAGTGGCGCGGCGGCGTTGGACGTCTCGCTGATCTTTCCGGCGCGAGTGCGGAAGTTCGCGCGCTGCTTGCGCCCTACATCGATTGTCTCGGGTCGCGCGATCACGAGGGAAAGCCCGCGCTCTATCCAGGTTCGCCGGCGATCGCGCAGAAATTGATGCGCTCGCAGGACCGCGCCATTTTCTGCGAGCTGCGGCCTGACGCCTTCTTGGCGCTGCGTCGCCGGTTCGCACGCGACGAGCGCGTTAAGGCGATTCATATCGACGGCTATGTGGGGCTAGGCGCTTATGTCCCGCCGAAGGAGCGGCGCGGGATCGCGTTGATTGATCCGCCTTTCGAGCGCGAGGACGAGTTCGAGGCCGCTTTTGACGCCTTCATTAAATCATATGCAAAGTGGAATTCTGGAATTTACGCCTTGTGGCATCCCGCAAAGAGCGATCGGGACGTTCGAAAATTCCAAAGCAGATTTAGGGAAAGCGGCATACGCCGCATCCTGCAGCTTTCGTTGCGCATTGGCGGAAATGGAGAGGGATTGCGCAGCTGCGGAATGGCGGTCGTCAATCCGCCATTCGTGTTCGAAGCAGAGGCGCGAACGCTCCTTGCCTTCCTCGCTGCACGGATGGCGCAAGGCGAAGGCGCGGGCTGCGAGATTGCGTGGCTCGCGGGCGAATGAGCTGATCAAGTTTCCGAGCCGGCTTTGGCCGGCCTCGGAAGAGTAACTCAAACTCAGGAGCGCATTGTCGCGCTCACCAGCGGCGGCGCCAACGACGACGCCGAGCTCGCCGCCAATATCGACGGCGGCGCCACCAGCTTTTTTCGATCGTTGCGTTCTCCATGTCTTCAGGCGTGGCGACGCCGAGTTCGGGGCGCGCGGGAGTCACTCCTTCTTGCGGCGCCAGACCAGGAAGCGCCTGCGCTTGCGACACGACGACAGTCGCGCCAAGGCCGGCGAGCAGCGCCGTAATGAATGTGCGTCGTTCCATCTTAACCTCTCCCTGCCAGCAGGACTTGAACTGCTGCGCCGTCATGCATGGTCGGTCTTTCGACATCTGGCCCAATATGCGCGCTTATCAAGTCCATCTCGCGGAGTCCCCAAGGTTGATGGTCCCCATAACGCCGTTGTTGGTTTCGTAATCCGATGGTAGGAGCGGCCATGCTCATCTTGCGTTATTCTCCCGCTTCGCCCTACGCCAGGAAGATCCGAATCGCCGCCGAATTGCTCGGCTTGTCGAAAAGGATCGAAATCGTAGCCGCCGATGCGGCCGATCCCGCCGACAGTCTGCGGCGTCAAAATCCCCTCGGTAAAATCCCGACGTTGGTTATGGAGGACGGATCGTCGCTGCATGACAGTCGCGTCATCGCCGAATATCTGGATCATCTCGCCGGCGGCGGGCGGATTATTCCGACCGAACCGATGGCCCGCTTCGCGGCCTTGCGGCTGCAAGCGCTCGGCGACGGGATCAATGACGCCGCTCTATTGATCCGCTATGAGACCTTTAACCGCCCAGAAGCATTGCGTTACGAGGAAGCGATCGCGCTTCAGCAAGGCAAGATCGATCGGGCGCTCGGCGCGCTCGACGCCGCTCCGCCAGCCGGTTCGGTCGACATCGGCCATATCGCGGTCGCCTGTGCGCTTGGCTATCTTGATTTGCGTTTCTCTGGCGCATGGCGAGAGAACCACCAGCGTCTCGTCTCGTGGCTTACGGAATTTGCACGCGCCGTCCCGGCCTTCGACGCGACGAAGGTCTAATTCGGCCCCAGCGCATATGGCGCCTGTCCGGGAGATCTGCTCTGCCAAGAAGCGAAGCTGTCAGCCTATTTGCTGGCGATTTCGCTTGGCGGCTTCCACTCGCCCCCAGCCGAGGGACCAGTCTGTGCGTCTGGGATGCGCAGTCGTTGACCCGGTTGGATTTTGTCGGGATCCGTCAGCATCGGCCGATTGGCCTCGAAGATCTCCATATATTTGGCGCCCTTGCCGGCGCCGTAATGCTCTTCGGCGATCTTCCACAGCGTGTCGCCTGGCTTCACGACGTAGAAGGTCTCTGTAGCGGACGACCCTGCGGCTGCGGGCTTCTCTTCGACCTTAGGGGTAGCCGCGGCCGTTTTCTTGAGCGCGTCTGGGGCAGGCCCCGGTTTGCCTTTTCCGGTCAGAAAATCCAAAAGTCCCATGCTGGAGTCTCCTTCGTAGGTCCGGCCATTCACGCCGGATGCGACTGATCTATTGTAGCGCTCCGCTCGCAACTCGCGAGTGTAGGCGTGTCCGAAAGGCAGCGCTAGGGCGCGACTTCCGAGCAATCCTAGCCGGCCAGCAGCGGGTTATGGCGGCGAAAGGCGCGCCGTCTCGCGAAAGCGCGCAAAATCTCCTATACCCCTCGCCATGACAGATGCCCCCGTAGCGACCGTGCGGACCGCCCTTTACCCCGGGAGTTTCGACCCGTTGACCTTTGGCCATCTCGACGTGATGGGGCAGGGTGGGGCGCTGTTCGATAAGATCGTGGTCGCCATCGGCGTGCACCACGGCAAGGAGCCCTGGCTCTCTTTCGACGAGCGCGCGGCGGTCATTCGCGCCGCCTGCGCCGGACTGGGCGCATCTTGCGCATTCGAGGTCGCGCGCTTTGACGGTCTTGTCGTCGAGGCGGCGCGCCAGCACGGCGCCTGCGCCATTCTACGAGGTTTGCGCGACAGCGCCGATTTCGACTATGAGATGCAGATGGCGGGGATGAACGGGACGCTCGCGCCCGACATTCGCACTGTTTTCCTGCCAGCTTCGCCAGGGCTACGCCATGTCAGCGGAACCTTCGTGCGCCAGATCGCGGCGCTTGGCGGCGACGTGTCGGCCTTTGCGCCGGCCGCCTCCGTCGCCGCACTTGAACGCGCCGTCAAAAGGCGCGGCAACAAATAGGGGGGCTTCATGAATTTCACGCGCCGTCTCATCCTTGCCGCTGCGGCCGCCGCCGCGCTTAGCGCCATGCCTGCCAGCGCGGCAGATGATCGTCTGCTCTACCTCGACACGAAGGACGGCCGCGTCACCATCAAGCTGCGGCCTGATCTCGCGCCCAAGCATGTCGAGCGTATTGAGAAGCTCGCGAAGGAGCATTTCTACGACGGTATTGTCTTCCATCGCGTCATAGACGGCTTTATGGCGCAAGCTGGCGATCCAACCGGCACCGGAATGCAAGGTTCGCGCTATACGGATCTGAAGGCCGAGTTTACGGATACGCCGTTCAAGCGCGGCACAGTTGGAATGGCGCGCGAAGGCGGCGACGTCAATTCCGGCAATTCGCAGTTCTTCATCGTCTATGCAGACGCGCCGCAGCTCAACGGCAAATACACCGTATTCGGCGAGGTGGTCTCCGGCATGGACGTCGTCGACAAGATCAAGAAGGGTTCAAAGTCCAATAACGGTATGGTCGAGAATCCGGACAAGATCATCAAGATGCGCGTCGCTGGCGACGAGAGCTGAGATCCAAATGCGTTATGTCCGCGCTTGTCGGGCATAACGTAGCCGCCCCCTCCGCAAACAGCCGGGCCATGCCCGGTTGCAGCGCGTGAAGGACCGGCTTTTAGACAAGTGGAGAGGGAAACAGAATGACCGAAGCCGCCGACACCATGACGCTTGAGACGACGAAAGGGCCGGTCGTCATCAAATTTCGTCAGGACCTCGCGCCCAATCATGTCGCGCATATCAAGAAGCTCGTCTCGGAGGGCTTCTATGACGGCATCGTCTTCCATCGCGTGATCGACGGCTTCATGGCTCAGACCGGATGCCCGCGCGGCACGGGCACGGGCGGGTCGCAATATCCAGACCTCAAGGCAGAGTTCAACAGCACGCCGCATGTGCGCGGAACCTGCTCGATGGCCCGCGCGCAAAGCCCCGACAGCGCCAATTCGCAGTTCTTCATCTGCTTCGATGATGCGCGCTTCCTCGACAACAAATATACGGTTTGGGGCGAAGTGATCTCCGGCATGGAGAATGTCGATAAGATCAAGCGCGGCGAACCGGTGAAAGATCCCGACAAGATCGTTAAGGCGACGTTGGGTTGATCGAGTAACTCTGCAGCGTCGAGCTTCTGTTCAAGCATGCGCCCGCAGCCTTGGGCGCATGTGCAGTAAAGACCTGAGTTCGACGCGAGATTCGGAACTATCTCTCCAGACGCTGGTTGCAAAGTATCGTTCGCCGAGACGGGCGAGCGGAACAGTGGAGAGTATCCGATGAAATCGCTCAAGTTGTTGATCGCTACAGTAGCGGCGATCGCGCTTTCCGCCAGCGTGACAGCGAATGCAGCGCGCGATCGCACGGGCGCGAGTTCCAGCAAAAATCAGACTCAGTCTCGCAGCACTCAGCAGGAAAAGCCGGGCCAAGCCGTCAAGGATGCGGAGGATACGACATCTCGCAGCGGCTGGCGCGAGATGGGTCGCGATGACGACGCCGCGCCGAGCTGGCGAGGCAGCGCCGCGCGCGAACGGATGCGCGATCAGGACAGCCAGCCGGGCATGGACCGCACGGGCATGGACCGCACGGGCAGGGATCGGCAGACGACGAGAGGACGATCCGCCGCTGAAATGCGCGAATTGGAGCAGCTCGGCTCCGCCCGCGTGATTTTTTATAGGCTCGGACCTACCGACATGCGCATGTCGCAGCTGATCGGCAGCGATGTCCGCAATCTGCAGAATGACGACATCGGCGAGATCGAGGACGTCATCTTCGACAATAACAGGAATTTGCGCGCGGTCATCGTCAGCGTCGGCGGTTTCCTCGGCATCGGCGAGCGCCATATCGCGATTGACCCGTCATCAATGGTCGTTTCCCGGAACGAAGATGGCGAGGTCGAAGCGGTTGTGAACACGACTAGCGACGATCTGCGGAACGCTCCGGAGTTCCGATTCGACGAGCGTCGCCGGCGCGTCGGCTCATACCAATAAGCTCTCGCGGCGGCGCCGGTTGATCGGCAATCGGCGCCGCCGACCGTTCTGGCTTGACCTGACGGAGCTTATGGTTTTTGCAAGCTCCTTATGCGCGTCGACCTCTTCGACTTCAACCTTCCGCAAGATAGCATCGCTCTTCGGCCCGCCGATCCCCGCGACAGCGCGCGTCTGCTCGTCGTTCCGGCCGGCGGATCCTTCCAGGACAGGATTGTTCTCGATCTACCGGATTACCTTCGTCCGGGAGACGCGCTCGTCGTCAACGACTCGCGCGTCATTCACGCGCGGCTTTCCGGTCGGCGCTTTCGAGACGCGTTGAGCGCCCATGTCGAAGCGACGCTGATCGAACGGCTGGACGCTTCCCGCTGGCGCGCGCTGATGCGCCCGGCCAAGAAGCTCACGACGGGAGATCGCATTCGCTTCGCGCGCCGAGGCTGCGCGAAAGACGATGAGATCGGAAAGGCTGAGATTAACGCTCGCGTCGAAGCGAAAGGCGAAGACGGCGAGATCACGCTCGCTTTCGAGCTTCACGGACCGGCGTTGGACGAGGCGATCGAACAGTCGGGCGTCATGCCCCTCCCGCCTTATATCGCCGGCAAGCGTTCGGCCGACGCGCGCGACGAAAGTGACTATCAGACGATCTTCGCGCGCGAAGCGGGCGCGGTCGCCGCGCCGACCGCCGGCCTCCACTTCACGCCGCAGCTGCTCGCAGCGATCGAAGCGCGCGGCGTTCGTCTTTACCGCGTGACGCTGCATGTGGGCGCAGGCACCTTTCTTCCCGTGAAGGCGGAGGACACGGACCTGCACAGGATGCATGAGGAGTTCGCGCGACTTGACGCTGAAACGGCGCAGGCGCTGAACGAGGTGCGGGCGGGAGGCGGGCGCATCGTCGCGGTCGGCACGACGGCGCTGCGCGTGCTGGAAAGCGCCGCGGACGACGCCGGACGGTTTGCGCCTTATGGTGCGCGCACCCGGATCTTCATCACGCCCGGCTACCGTTTCCGCGCTGTCGACATGCTGCTCACCAATTTCCATCTCCCGCGCTCGACGCTGTTCATGCTGGTCGCCGCGTTCGCCGGCCTCGAGCGCATGAAGGCCGCCTATGCGCATGCCATCGAAAGCGGCTATCGCTTTTATTCCTACGGCGACGCTTGCTTGCTTCAGCGTTGCGAAAAATGAGCGCCGCCCGAGACGTGCGCATTGTAGCGCTGTGGCGCGACGATCCGAAAGAAGCGCCGATGACCATTGATGCGCGGATTGACGATGCGCGCATCGTTTCGACATGGGATCTTTTCGGCGCATTTGCTCTCGACGCCGATGGCCTGCGTCCATTCATTCTACGGCGCGACGGACGAATCGACTTCGGTGTTGGAGAGAGCTGGCGATCTGACTTGCGCGAAGCGACGATAAAGGTCGGGTCAGAGTTCTCTGTGTGGTTCAATGAAAGCGACAGCGGCCGCTATCGCATCGTGAAGCTCGCCGTACTCGGCGCGAAGGACAACAAGTGACGCAGGGTTTTTCCTTTTCTGTCCTCGCGACCGACGACCTTGCGCGTCAAGGCGAAATCGTTACGCCGCGCGGAACAATCCGTACGCCCGCCTTCATGCCGGTCGGCACCGCGGCGACGGTGAAGGCGATGTTCGTTGAAGACGTGCGCGCCGCGGGCGCCGACATTCTGCTCGGCAATGTCTATCATCTCATGCTGCGGCCGGGCGCAGAACGGATCGCGCGGCTGGGCGGATTGCATGAATTCATGCGCTGGCCCTATCCGATCTTGACGGATTCCGGCGGCTTTCAGGTGATGTCGCTTGCGAAGCTGCGCAAGCTCGATGAAAGCGGCGTGACCTTCCAGTCGCATATCGACGGTTCGCGACATCACCTGTCGCCCGAGCGCTCGATGGAAATTCAGGATCTCCTCGGGTCGGACATTCAGATGCAGCTCGACGAATGCGTGCGCCTGCCATGTTCGGAAGGAGAGGCCGAACGCGCCATGCGTCTTTCGCTGCGTTGGGCCGAGCGTTCACGTAAGGCGTTTTGCGAACGCCCGGGCCGGGCGGTGTTCGGCATTGTGCAAGGCGGCGAGTCGAAGCGGCTTCGGATCGAAAGCGCCCAAGCGCTCGCCGGCATGGATTTCCACGGGATCGCCGTCGGCGGTCTGGCCGTCGGCGAACCTCAGGACGTGATGCTCGACATGCTTGAGACGACCGCCCCGCATTTGCCCGAATCAAAACCTCGTTATCTGATGGGCGTGGGCGCGCCTGACGACATCGTTCAGGCCGTCGCGCGGGGTATCGATATGTTTGATTGTGTGATGCCGACTCGCGCCGGCCGCCACGGCCTCGCCTATACCCGCCACGGACGGGTGACGCTGCGCAATGCGCGCCACGCCGACGATCCGCGGCCGCTCGACGAGCGGTCATCCTGCCCCGCCGCGCGCGACTATTCGCGCGCCTATCTGCATCACCTCGTGAAGGCAGGGGAAATCCTCGGGATGATGCTGCTGACGCAGGCCAATGTCGCCTATTATCAGGAGCTGATGGCAGGCCTGCGCGTGGCCATCGGCGCCGGGCGCCTCGCCGACTTCATCGCCGAGACGCGCGCCAAATGGATCGAGGGCGAAAGCGCTTAAGTCACCTCAGCCGAGTTTACGGACCAGATAATATGGTTTACGAAAACAATATTCGGCGGGGGCGGAGCATGGGCCGCTACCATGAAGAGCTCACCAGAAGATTTTTGATCGGCGTTCGGCTGGAAGCGCCAGCAAATGCTCGTCGGCAGACGCATCTGCGACGCGAGAGCGTTCGCGCGCGCCCGTCAAAATCCAAACTGGCGTCGATGGAGAATGGGATGTCGCATCCTGGCGAAATTCTTGCCCGTCATCTGCAGGACCTCGGCCTGACCGCGTCGGATCTGGCGCGTGATATCGACGTGCCGGTGAATCGGGTCACCGCGATCATTAATGGCCAGCGGGGGGTCACCGCCGATACGGCGCTGCGACTCGGACACTGGTTTGGCGTCCAGCCCGAAGATTGGCTCGAGTTGCAGACGCAATATGAGCTTTCGCTCGCGCGCCGCGCGGCCGGAGCGAGGATCAAGTCATTGCCGAGCCTCGCCGATCGTCAGCGCGACTGAAGCATGGGCGCAGTTCAAAAGCTCGCGGAAACGGAATTTTTTCACGACCTGCTTTGGTCCGCAGAATTCGGCGCGGCGACCCGCGCCGTTGTCGCTGACGGCGTTCCTTATTACATCAACGCCTTTTGGACCGCCGGGCAAAGACGCGCGCATCCGCTGCATGAGATCAGCTATCGCGCCTGTTTCAAGCCGCAGCTCCCGGCTTTTTTCATCGATCGGCTGACGCAGCCGGGAGACGTCGTCTGCGATCCTTTCATGGGCCGCGGCACGACCATCCTGCAGGCGGCGCTGATGGGGCGGACGCCCATCGGCTCTGACGCCAATCCGCTGTCGCTGCTGCTGACGCGCCCGCGGCTGCGGCCGCCTGCGCTTTGCGATATCGAGGCGCGGCTTGCGGCCGCGCCCTGGGGGCGCGGCGAGGTTGAACGCGAAGACCTTCTCGCGTTTTACCACGCTGAGACGCTGCGGCAGATATGCGCGCTGCGCCGTTATTTGCTGATCCGCGCAAATGATGGCCGCCTCGACGCCGTGGATGGCTGGATTCGCATGGTGGCGCTCAATCGATTGACCGGCCACTCGCCGGGATTCTTTTCAGTCTATACGATGCCGCCGAACCAGGCCGTTTCCGTTAAGGCGCAACTGAAGATCAATGCGCGTCGCGCACAATCGCCGCCGCGGCGCGATATCGCCGAGCTGATTTTCAAGAAATCGCGCGCGCTTCTGGCGGAGGACGCGCCGGCTGCCTGCGACGCGCAACTCGTCGTGGCGAATGCCGCCCGTTTGGAGCATATCGCCGATGCGACAGTCGATCTCGTCGTAACGTCGCCCCCTTTTCTCGACGTCGTCGACTATCGCGGCGACAATTGGCTGCGCAACTGGTTTGCGGGAATCGACGTCGAAAGCATTCGCCTCTCGCAACTTCGCGCGCCGGAAGACTGGCGCGCGATGACTCGCAACGTTTTCCAAGAACTGGCGCGTGTCGTGAAGCCGGGCGGTCACGTCGCTTATGAAGTTGGCGAGGTCAGGGGCGGGGCGCTGCCGCTCGAACAACTGGTCTGGCGCGCGCTCGACGATCTCCCGTTCGAGCGATTGGGCGTGCTCGTCAATGAGCAAAGCTTCACGAAAACCAGCAATTGCTGGGGCGTCGCCAACAATGTGAAGGGCGTCAACAGCAACCGAATCGTGATCGCGCGTCGCTTTTGACGTCGCATCAGCCGGCGCGCAGCAGGCGCACGGCGTCGTCGCGTTCGAAGAGGTAGAGCAGGGCGCGCAGGGCCTGGCCTCTGTCGCTCGCAAGCTCGGGATCGCGACGCAGAATCAATTCGGCGTCATCGCGCGCCACGGCGAGGAGACGCGCGTGGGCGGAAAGGTCGGCGAGCCGAAAGCTTGGCAGACCGGCCTGCCGCACGCCGAGAATTTCGCCTTCGCCGCGCAGTCGCAGATCTTCTTCAGCGATGCGAAATCCGTCCTCAGTCTGGCGGATGATCATCAGCCGCGCCTTCGCCGCGTCGCTCAACGGGCCCTTGTACAGAAGCAGGCATGAGGATTTTCCCGAGCCGCGCCCAACGCGTCCGCGCAGCTGATGCAGCTGCGCAAGGCCGAAGCGCTCGGCGTGCTCGATGACCATGATCGTCGCTTCCGGAACGTCGACGCCAACTTCGATGACCGTGGTCGCGACCAGAATTTTGACCTCGCCGCGCTGAAAGGCTTCCATCACAGCGTCCTTCTCGCCGCCTTTCATGCGGCCGTGAACGAGGCCGACCGCCGCTCCGAAAAGCTTCGAGAGATCCGCATGGCGCGCTTGCGCTGCGGAGAGGTCCAACTCCTCATTTTCCTCGACGAGCGGACAGACCCAATAGGCCCGCGCGCCCTCCGCCAATGCGCGCCGCAAGCCGCCAATCACCTCGTCGATTCTCTCGGCCGGTAGCGCGCGCGTCGCGATCGGCGTGCGGCCGGGCGGCTTTTCGTCGAGCGCCGAGCAATCCATGTCGCCGAAGGCGGTCAGCGCCAGCGTGCGCGGGATGGGCGTCGCGGTCATCACCAGCACGTCGACGGCGTCGCCCTTGGCGCCGAGCGCCAGCCGCTGCTCGACGCCGAAGCGATGCTGCTCGTCGACGACGGCGAGGCCGAGGTCGTGAAAAGCGAGATCGCTTTGCACGAGAGCATGCGTGCCGATGACGACGTCGACCTCCCCCACTCCAATGGCGGCGTGGAGCGCTGCGCGCTCGCTCGGTTTAGCGCGGCCTGTCAGCAGCGCGACGCGCAGTCCCGCGGACGCGAGCGCTGGCGTAAGCCGATCATAGTGCTGCCGCGCGAGGATCTCGGTCGGGGCCATCAAGGCGCTTTGCCGGCCGCTCTCGGCGACGCTCGCTATGGCGAGCGCCGCGACGACAGTTTTGCCGGATCCAACGTCGCCCTGAACAAGCCGCAGCATGCGCTGTTCCGACGCAAGATCGGCGCGGATTTCGTCGAGCGTGCGCTGCTGCGCGCGCGTTAAGCGAAATGGCAGGGCGGATTCGATCGCTCGGGCGTAGCGGCCGTCGCCCTTGTGCGCGCGACCCGGAGGGCGGCGCATCTTGGCGCGAATGAGGCGCAGCGCGAGCTGGCTCGCGAGCAATTCATCGAGCGCGAGACGCTGACGGGCGGGATGCTGCGACGAGAGCGCATCGGCGCTTGCCGGCCGGTGCGCGGCGCGCAGCGCCTCGGCAAACGCGGGAAGCTTATTGGCGGCGAGAACGCTGGCGTCCTGCCATTCTGGAAGGTTCGGCAGGCGCGTCAGCGCTTCTTCCGTCGCGCGTAAGACATACCGCGCCTGCAGGCCTTCGGTGAGGCCATAGACGGCTTCAAATGCGGGGAGCTTCGCCAGTCCGGCTTCGTCGAGCACGCGGTCCGGATGCACGATCTGGCGGCGCCCGTCATAAAGCTCGATGCGTCCCGAAATCCAGCGCGTCGCGCCAAGCGGCAGGCTGCGTTCGATCCAGTCGGGGTTGGCGAGAAAGAACACGAGTTCGACATCGCCGGTGTCATCCTCGACGAGCACGCGATAGGGCGATTTCGAATATCGGCCCTGAGGGCGACGATGCTCGGTGACGCGCGCCTTCAACACCACCATCGTCTCGAGCGGCGCGGCCGCGATCGTGGGCCGCACGCTGCGGTCTATGACGGTCGACGGAAGATGAAAAAGCAGATCGACGAGGCGCGCTTCCGTCCCCGGCTTGGCGAGCAGCCGGTCGAACAGCCTGGCGGTTTTCGGTCCAACGCCAGGCAGTGCGGCGACGCGACCGAAGAAGGGGTCGAGCAGGGAAGGACGCATGAAGGTTCAGTTCAGCTCGCCGGCGCGGAACGGGTCACTTGATCTCGACATCGTAGCTCGGCGCGCCGTCCGCGCCTTTGTAAGTGAAATGCCACCATTCGCGCGGAAAATTTTCAAAACCGTGGCGGCGCATCAGCGTCACGAGCGCGTCGCGATGCGCCCGCGCCGTCTTTGAGGTTTTGGCTTTCGTCCATGAGCGCGTATCGAAAAAATCGAATGGCGTGCCGAAATCCCAGCCTTTAACGCCGATATCGACGGCCAATCCCGTCGAATGGGTGGAATGTTCGGCGATATAGCCCTCGGGAAACAGCGCGCTCTTGGCGAGGCGCGGATAATGTTCGGTCTTCGTCCGCTGGTCGGCGTTGCGCGACCAGTCGACGAATGCCGAAACGGCGCGCAGCGGTCGGTAGCAATCGTAGACGACGAGCGAAATCCCGCGCGCGCGCGCATCCTTCTGCGCGGCGGCCAGCGCTTTGGCGGCGTCAGTGCGCAGCCAGCATTGCGGCGCCTCATAGCCGGGGACCGGGGCGCCGGTGAAATTATCGGCGCCGGCATAGCGCATCTCCTGAACGATGGTCGGCGCAACGTCAGCCAGGCGTGCGAAGCCTGGCGGCGGCTCGCCGGCGTGCGCATATGGCGCGGAAAGCGCCCCGATAAAAAGAAACATCACTCTGCGCATGGCGGCTCCACGTGCGTTGGCGCAATTCGCTGCTCCCGAACCCCGACTATAGGTCTTTCCAACGCAATCGGGAGGCCTTTGATGTCCGAGAAACTCGCGCCTTTCGCCGGCCTCACTCTTGCCGCTCTCGCCGCCGCGATCGCATGGGGCGCGACGGCGCTCGCTGGCGATCGTTGCAAGGCGACGGGCGCCATGGGCGCTTCGATCGCCCTCCACGATCAGCGCAAGACTGTCATCGGCGTTATTGAAGACGGCAAGACTATCATCGTGCAGCGCTATGGCGAGGACGATCACGGTAAGCCCTGGGCCTATGTGGCGAGCCCGGGCGGCAAACGGCTGGGCTGGCTTTATCGCGAATTTATCCGCTGCAGCTAAGACCGCCGCTTCGGCCGGCTATCCCTTCGCCTTGGCGAGGCCGCCATGCGCCGCCGACCAGGCGACGGGATCGGCGATGAAGGCTTCGACTTCGTTGAGCGCGTCATCGGGGAAATATTTGTGCTCGCGGGCCACGGCGAGCACGTCGCGCCAGGTTGCGAGCGTATGCAGGCTGATGCCGAGCGCGGCCAGCTCCTCGCGCGCGCCGGCGAATATATCGTAGAAGAAGAACACGAAGACGTGATCGCAGCGCTGGCCTGAGTCGCGCAGCGCCTGCACGAAATCCTTCTTCGAGCCGCCGTCGGTCGCCAAATCCTCGACGAGCAGGGCGCGGCCGCCCTCCATCACATCGCCTTCGATGCGGGCGTTGCGGCCGAAGCCCTTGGGCTTCTTGCGCACATATTGCATCGGCAGCATGAGGCTGTCGGCGATCCACGCCGCGAAGGGAATGCCGGCCGTCTCGCCGCCCGCGACGACGTCGAGCGATTCATAGCCGATGTCGCGCTCGATGGTCCTGGTCGCGAAATCCACGAGGCGCCGCCGCAGCCGTGGAAAGGCGATGATCTTGCGCATGTCGATATAGACCGGCGACGCCCAGCCGGCGGTGGTTATGAAAGGCTTATCGACATTCACGAGCACCGCTTGCACTTCGATCAGCGCCTTGGCGGTCTCTCGCGCGGCGGTTTGGCGGTCGTTCGACATGGATGCGGCGTGTCCTTCTCAAAAAAGCCGCGCAGCCATAGCCTATTTCGCGCCGTCGCGCTCCGGGGTCTGGCCGAAAAGTATTTCGCGCTCCAGCGCCGTGAAATCGAGACGCGTCCGCTCATAGGGCGCGCCGGCCGCATAGGCGCGGACCACCGCTGGCCGGGAATGGATCGCCTCGAACCAGCGCTTGAGATGCGGGAAGTCGTGCAGATCCTGGCCCTGATCCTCATGCGGAACGATCCAGGGATAGCAGGCGATGTCGGCGATCGAATATTCGCCGGCGAGATAGGGCGTCTTGGCGAGCTGACCGTCCATGACGCCATAGAGCCGGCCGGTCTCGTTACGGTAGCGTTCGATCGCGTAGGGAATTTTCGCCGGCGCGTATTTGGCGAAATGGTGGTTTTGACCGGCCATCGGGCCAAGCCCGCCGACCTGCCAGAACAGCCACTGGAGCGTTCGCGCACGCGCATGGAGGTCCGCGGGAAGAAGTCGTCCGGTCTTCTCGGCAAGGTAGACGAGGATCGCGCCCGATTCGAAGAGCGCGACCGGAGCGCCGCCATCCGCCGTCTCGCGGTCGACGATGGCCGGCATGCGATTGTTCGGAGAAATCGCGAGAAACTCAGGCTTGAATTGTTCCCCTTTGGTGATGTCGACGGGCTTGATCCGATAAGCGAGTCCCGCTTCCTCGAGAAAAATCGTGACTTTGTGGCCGTTGGGGGTCGGCCAATAATGAAGATCGATCATGGACGCATGTCCGACGGGAGACCAGACTCTGTTGTAAGCCCTCGCGTCGCAAGATCAATCGCTCAGGTCATGCTAGGCTGGGGCCGGGGAGTGGATCGCCATGTTGATCAGATATTCGAAAATCTTGCTGGCGGCGGCGCTCGGCGCGCTCATTCTGCTCGTCGCAATCAACAATGTGACCGACTACGACACGAATTTCGACATTGTCAGCCGTGTGATGTCGATGGCCCAAGTGCCGGCCGGCAGCCCGCTGGAGTGGCGCGCCATCGCCAGTCCCACGCTGCATCGGATGTTTTACGCCTTCATCATCGCGGTGGAATTTTCCGCCGGCGCGCTCATTCTGGCGGGCGTGTGGCGGCTGTTGCTGAGGCGCAAGGCGGAGGCGGCCCGGTTCAACGCCGCGAAGGATGTTGCGATTGCGGGTCTTGCGCTCGCCGTCGGCCTCTACCTGTTCGGCTTCATGGCCGTCGGCGGGGAATGGTTCCAGATGTGGCGGTCCTGGCCAGACGCCGAGCAAGCCGCGTTCCGCTTCATCGGCTGCGCGGCGCTGGTGATGCTGTTTCTCGGTCAGCGCGACGATTAACGCGTCACAACCGCTTCAGCATATTGTATCCGAGCAGACCGCCAAGTCCCGCCCCGACGACTGCGATGAGCGGGCCGCCGATCGCGACGCCCGTCAGACCGCCGAGAACGGCTCCGACGCCGCCGAAAAGATATTTGTTCTTTTTAACGGTGGGGTTTTCGTCGGTCAGTTTGTTCTCAACGATGGGATTTTTGTCATCCGCCATTGCAAAGTCCTCGTGAAAGAGCCGCAGTCGCGAATTAAGCAGAGCGGCGCTGAAATCAAGAGAGGGGGTCCGAAGAACGGTCAGGAAGTAGCGATTCAGTCACAGCGACGGATCGGCGGCGGCGGCCCGGAGGCGTTGACGTTGCGATCAATCTGGCTGCGTCAAACTCTCCTGCGGCGTCGCGCCCAGCTCCAAGCTGATCCCCTGCATCTTGAGATGAGCCCAGTTCTTGAGGTCTTTCACCGTAAAGCCTTTCAAGAAGGGATTTCCATTGACGATTTTTTCGCGGGTTTTGCCCGGCTGTCCGTCGACGCTGGCGATCACTGTCGCCGCATCGACCGCTTCCGGCGCGGACAGGATCGCCGCCGCGCCGCCCGGTCCGGCGAAATGCGCGAGATAAAGCGCGCCGGGCGTGACCGGCAGACCCTTCTTCATCAGGATCGACGTGTTTTGCTCGACATAGCGCGCCGTCATTTCTCGAGAGAGTTCAGGATCCTTGCGCAAGTCGAGAATCTCTTTGTCGCTCAGAGCGCCAGCGAGGTCCGGACGATGTTTCTTGATTAGCGCCATCCATGTGGCGTTGATGAATTGTCCCAGTCCGGCCGCGGAGGAAAACTTGTTTCTAGCGTCCGGATTTCCCTGTGACTCGGACATGGTGATCCTGTCGACCAGAGCCTTGAGCGACGAGGCGGCCTGATCGGGAAAAACTGGAAAATGAACGTCGTGGAAGTGCAGTTTCAGTCCGAATCCGACGGCGAAGATCAGCATTAGAGCGACTGGAGAAACGCGCGCGCTTTGTTCGTCGCCGGCCTGCCTGCGCGTGGCGCAAGCCTCTTCCCGATAAGGCGCGGTCAGGCTGATATATTCAGAAGTCTGCGGTTGTATTTGCGCGTTTTTGAGAGAGGACAGAAAGCTTTGCAGCGTCTGGTCGTCGAACCCGAGATTGATCCTGATCTCGACCTTTCTTCCCGCGTCTGAACTCTCGCTGTCAGAGACCAATGTCGCGTGTTCGCACGCCGAAATTTTTACTGCGGCTTCGGCCCCCGCGCGAGTTGGCGGAGCTTTGTCCTCGCGCGCTCGCGTAACCGCTTCGTCGGAGGTCTCAGTTGAAGAGCTTGCCTCGTCCATCAGCTCACTCCTCGCTTGTGTGGCGAATATCCAATGGCAGACGAGGGGAGCAGCATCCTGTTATCAAATTGTAAACGATGCTTCAGACAGCGAGCTTGCGCGGGTCTGGGAAAGGCGCCGCGCTTCGGCGCTGCGAAAATCGCCTTAATCTTCTGACGCCAGCTTCGAGCCTGTACGTGACTGAGGAAGATCGGCTTTCAAATTCGCGAAAGGGCCGGGAGCCCTCATGAAGAAGCTTTTATTCCCGAAGAACGAACGATTTTCCTCCGGATCAAATCTATTTCCTGAATCATGGTTTTTGAATTCTTGGCGTGGCGGCGGCGCAAGTCGCGCAGACCGTTAATCCATTCTCAAGCAATCGGCGTGAGGCTCAAAAGTCATGCGTCCCCAATTCGAGGCCTTGCCATGACCGAGCAAACGGGATTAGCCGCCCTCGACCTCAGCCCTGCCGCGGCGCCGGCGGCTGACGTTCCGGAGCTGAAGGTAGGGTCCGCGGACGCGGCGATCTCCGGAAATGTCTCCGCTGGTTCTGAGACAAAAGTCGCGCAACGCCAGCTGCCGGCGTTCAAAAGCGCTTTCATCCACGGCTCACGGCTTCTTTGGGCTGCGTTGCTCTATGGCGCCGCCGCACTCGCCGGCTGGCTCATCGCCGAGGCCGCTTGGCCGACGGTCTCCGCCTTGCCGGATCTCGTCCGAACGATGGCGACGCAGGAAAACGCCGAGCGCGCCGCCGCTCTGCGAACCGCGCAGAAGACGGAGGAGGACATTCGTGCGCTCCGCGCTGAGATGGAGGCGATGCGATCTTCGATGCAAGCGGCGTCTCCCGGCGCCGACGCTGTCGAAACTCTCGGCAAACGTATCGACGCGATGAAGACGGAAACGAATTCCGCGATCGGCGCGCTGTCAGGTCAGGTCGAGGGACTGCGGCGCGACGCGGCCGCCAAGCCTGCGCAGACAGGCGCGTCCTCGGAGCAAGTCGGCGCGCGTTCGCCGCGAAGCGAATACGTCATCCTCGAACAAGGCGGGTCGCGGCGGACGACCGTCTCCGCGACGGTGAAAGTCGGCGAGGGACTGCGGCGCCCCAAAATACGTCGCGGCGACGCGTTCGAGCCGGCAAAATATCCGGAGGCGCCCGGCGCGCCGCGCCCGCTCGGCGCCTACGGGCGGTAGGATAGAGGAGTCGCTGACAATTTTGTCTGAGTGATTCTATCATATTCGGCGGTGTCGCCAGTAAGAGGACACCCACGGGGGCGGACCAAGACCTATTTAAGCGAGCATAGTCACAGCATCTGGGAATCTCACCCCTCGGGCCCTTGGCGTCGACTGCCTTCAAGCGGCTCCATCAATGACCCAGCGACAAGTGCGACATACGGAAGATGCTGGAGACGAGTTTTATCACGATGCCAACGAGCCCTGAGCCGCCATAAAAATTGCCTTTGTTGAGTTGGATAAAAACATGGGCCGGCGCGTCAGATTCATTGGTCACTTCGCACACAAAGAATCCTTCACGGGCGCGCATCGATTCAAAGAGGATTTTCGTGGCGGCGGCGCACTCACGCAGGCGCGCGCGGATCGAACTATCGCGGCTCGTCTTTGCGGACGCCGAAACGATTGCGTTCGCTCGAGAGCGATCATGTTTTGATGTGGCGGCCTTGCGATCCTCGGGATGCGCTTGGCTGGTTGGCCGCAGTTTGGAAACAACATTGGCGGTTGTCGCAATGACGTTTCCCAGAGCGTAGTCCCGACTCTCGCCAGGCTCGATCCGTTCGCACCAGATCATGGTTTTGCCGGCAAGACATAAGATCGCGGGCGTCGAGGAATCGTCGACAGGGCGTGTTCTGTGGACATAAGGCGCTCGCGCCCAACTCATGGTCGATGCGTCACAGGGAACGGATTCAATCACGACATTGGCGGATGAACAAAGATAGGCAGGCTGGAGAAACAGGAGCGGGAGCGAATTGTCGCCTGCAAGTTTCGTCAGATCGATTTTCTCGACGACATTGCCTTCGCCAGCCGTCAGCAAAATCTCTCTTTGCTTCTCGGAAGTGGCGATCCGATTGAGTTTCACGTCTCCGCCGCCGCAGAACACGTAAAGGAATGTGGCGAACTCGTTCATCATCCAGGAGCGTTTCGGCACGAAATGAGGACTTTGACGCGGAATGGTGCGTGTTCCGGGCCATCGGCAAACAGACCTGCTGGGACGATCAAAAAAGGACGTCTCCGGACCGAGCGTCACCACGAGTCCCTCGCGCGCGCCCAACAAGCGAAAGTCACTTTCCCCTTTCCGGAGCGAGATCTGTTCGGGACTGGAAAATGGGTTGCGCATGAAGGTGCGAAACCCGAGATCGATAAAGTCGATGGGCGTCATGTACATGCGCACAATCCCTCAGCCAAGCTTTGAAGCATCTTAGGGAAATCGTCGCTTCGGCGGATCGAAAGCTTATGGTCGCGTTTGCGGAAGCGAGCGTCCCTATAACGCGGCTTTCGAGCGTTCGTTCCGCGCTCGTCGCGATGGGAGCCAAGCCTGGCGAGGGCCGACACATCGAATTGATAATTACTGGCTGATATTGAGGATGAACTGAAACTAAGTGGTGCCCCTGGCCGGAGTCGAACCAGCACTCCTTGCGGAACTCGATTTTGAGTCGAGCGCGTCTACCAATTCCGCCACAGGGGCCCGGCCGGCGGGAAGCCGGCGAAGCGGCGCGGATATTAGCCGCGCCTCGGCGCCCGTCAACCCGGGAAACTTCTTTCTTCAACGCTTACGTGCTATGCGCGGGCAGCGCGCCGCGCCAACCCCGGAAACAGATGAAAAAGCTCTACGACTGGACCATGTCGCTCGCCGCGAGCCGGCATGCGCCCCTGGCGCTCGGCGCGATCGCTTTTGCGGAGAGCTCCTTTTTCCCGGTGCCGCCCGACGTGATCCTCGTGCCGATGACGCTCGCCGAGCCGAAGAAGGCCTGGTATTTCGCAGGCATCTGCACGATCGCCTCGGTCGCGGGCGGGGCGCTCGGCTACGCGTTCGGCGCGCTGTTCTACGATACGATCGGCCAGTGGCTGATCAGTCTCTATGGCTACGGCGAGAAGATGGAGGCGCTGCGCGCCTTCTACGCGCAATGGGGGGCGATCTTCATCCTGGTCAAGGGCTTCACGCCCATTCCCTATAAGCTCGTGACCATCGTCTCCGGGCTTCTCGCCTATAATTTCCCGCTGTTCATCGTGCTGTCGATGGTGACGCGCGGCGCGCGGTTCTTCGTGCTGGCGGCGGCGATCAATCGTTTTGGCGATCCGATCCGCTCGAAGCTCGAAAGCCACTTCGGACTTTTCATCGCGTCGCTGGCGGTGATCGTCGTCGCCGGCTTCGCGCTCGCGGCGAAGATGTTTTAGCGTGCGAGTCAGTCGAATGGAGTGGCGCAGCGTCGTTCATTGCATCTTCGAGCCGCGCAACGCCTCGCTCCTCATCCTCGCCGCCGCCGTTGCGGCGATCGGCGGCGCCTGGGCCTATGAGTCGCTCGGCTATCTGCCGTGCGAACTCTGCTACAAGGAGCGCGTGCCCTATTACGCGGCTTTGGCGCTCGCGCCGCTCGCGGCCTTCGCCGCGCAGGCAGGGCGGAGGGGAATGGCCCGTGCGGCCTTCCTGCTGATGGCGCTGCTCTTCGCCGGCGACGCCATACTTTCAATCTATCATTCGGGCGTCGAGTGGAAGATTTTCGCCGGGCCATCCGACTGTTCCGGGCCGCTGTCGACCGCGCCATCGGTCGCCGACTTCATGAAGCAGCTTCAGTCGGTGAAGGTCGTGCGCTGCGACGAGCCGAACTTGTGGATTTTCGGCCTGACGCTGGCGAATTGGAACGTCGCGATCTCGGCGGCGCTGGCGGCGCTGGCGGGTTGCGCTTACCGGTTTAACCGGCGCAAGTTCAACGCTGTCTCTCCTTCGCAATGACATGGCGCCGCAACACCTGGTTGATTTCTGTCTGATAGCCTCTTCCCTCTGCATGGCGCTTGAACCAGTCTAAGACGTCCGCATCGATGCGAATACTCACTGGCTGTTTGACGGGCTTGTAAAATGCGCCGCGACGAGCGAAAGCCCAGTTTTCGGCAGGCGCTTCAGGAATATCCTGCGTATCGATCTTGTCGTCAGACAAGGCGGCAAGCTTCTCAAGCTCGCAAAGCTCCTCGGGGCTAAACTCCTTCTTGCTCATAGCGCCTTCTCTCATGAGGCGTCGCCTTTCGCGCGCCGATGATCCGCACGCGCTCGCCTTCGTTTGCGTGGGGGTAGCAATGCACAACGACTAAAAGCGCCACTCCCCCAACAACGCCGATCGCATGCCAACGTTCTTCGCCATCCTCGAAACGGTCCGGGAGGATGACATGCAGGGGATCGTCCCAAACCCGTCGTGCAATTTCAAATGAAACGCCATGCTTGGCGACGTTTCGCCGCGCCTTGCTCGCGTCCCACTCGAATTCCACGCTCGATATCCCAGTCCTGTATATACAATAATGTAAATAGGATAACAAGCGCGGCAGCACTCACCCCGCCGCCATCCTGGCGCTCGCCCTGAGCTTTTCCGTCTCGCTCTTTAATTGCCCGCAGGCGGCGAGAATGTCGCGCCCGCGCGGGGTGCGCACCGGGCTGGCGTAGCCGGCGTTGAAGACGATGTCGGAGAAGCGCTCGATCGTCTCCCAGTCCGAACATTCGTAGGGCGCGCCCGGCCAGGGATTGAAGGGTATGAGATTGATCTTCGCCGGCAGGCCTTTCAGGAGACGGACCAGCTCCTTGGCGTCGGCGGGCGAGTCGTTGACGCCCTTCAGCATCACATATTCGAAGGTGATCCGCCTTGCATTCGACGCGCCGGGATAGTCGCGGCAGGCCTGCAGCAGCTCTTTGATCGGATATTTCTTGTTGAGCGGCACGAGTTCGTTGCGCAATTCGTCGCGCACCGCATGCAGCGAAATCGCCAGCGCCGGCCCGCATTCGGCGCCCAGACGCTCAATCTGCGGCACGACGCCGGAGGTCGAGACGGTGATGCGCCGCTTGGAGAGCGACAGCCCGTCGCCGTCGGCCATGACCTCGACCGCCGCCATGACGCTGTCGAGATTATAGAGCGGCTCGCCCATGCCCATGAAGACGATGTTGGAGACCGCGCGCACGCCTTCTCCCGCTGGCACCAGCCCGTCCGTCGGCCGCTCGCGATCGGGAAAATCGCCGAGCCGCTGCCGGGCGACCAGCAATTGCCCGACAATCTCGGCGGTCGTCAGATTGCGCACGAGCCGCTGCGTGCCCGTATGACAAAAGCTGCAATTTAAAGTGCAGCCGACCTGAGAGGAGACGCACAGCGTTCCGCGGTCGCTTTCCGGAATATAGACGCATTCGACTTCGGCGCCCTTGTCGAAGGCGTCGACCGGCTGCAGCCGCAGCAGCCATTTGCGCGTGCCGTCGACGGATATCTGCTCCTCGACGATCTCCGGCAGGCGCAGTGCGAAGGCGTCGGCGAGCTGGACCCGCATCGCCTTCGAGACATTCAGCATCTCGTTAAAGTCGCGCGCGCCGCGAAAGTAGACCCAATGCCAGATCTGCGACGCGCGCATGCGGATCTCGCGCTCCGGCAGGCCGAGCGTCCGCAACGCGTCGGCGATTTCGGCGCGGGTCATCCCGGCGAGCGAAGGCTTAAGCGTCATCGTGGGCGCAGCGGATAGATCGGATAGGCTCATGAAGTCCTCGGAACAGCGCCTCTGTATATCATGCTTATGCGCGATATTTTGAGGTCGCCACGGACGCGACGTAAGCGTGGATCAGCCGGCGGTCGCTTCCGCGTTCTGCATCGACTGCAGGAAACGCTTCCAGTTCTCAGGCGTGACAACCTCGCGATAGCGCGCGGTCTGCGCCGGGTCCAGGAATTCCAGCATGAATGCGCCTTCGACCCACACTTCCGACAGCTGGAACAATCCGTCGCCGCGATCGCAAGCCCGCGCCGGCCAGCCGGCCCGTGTCGCGATGGCGATAATCTCCTCCGCCGGCCGAGCCACGCAAATGGCGAGATGCGCTTCGGAAAGACGCGTTCCCTGATTTTGCGGGGTCCAGTAGCCCTCGTCAGGGCCGTAGGCGAGCACGTGGCCGCGCGGCGCGATCTCAAGCTCGACTTCGCCGTCGCCAGACCAAGCCATCCAGGAGTTTGGCCCCGCAGGCGGGAAGGGCGTCGCGACGACCTCCGGATTGTCCGCTGGGATGGAAGCGTGGGCGATGCAGGTCATTTCTCTTCTCCATGTGAAAAATCGCGGTCATCGGCGGCCGAGCGGCGACCGAGCAGGACGGCGATCGCCTCGGACGCCGCGCGGCCGGCCTCGGCGCCCTCCAATCCCCAGAAATCCCTCAGGACCGACCAGGCGTAGGCGCTGTCGATCAGCTGGACGATCGCGGCCCGCCGGCGTTTGGCGGCGTCGTCCATCTCGGGCAGCGCGTCGGCGACGCAGGCGAGCATCGCCGCCTGACGCTGCGGGTTCGAACTTAAGCGCATTTCGCGTCCGGCTTCGGAAGAGATCGACGCTCTGATCAGTCCCTCTTCTTCATCGAATCGAGGGAACAGCCGCAGCGGCGTGGCGATCAAATCGTCAGCGGTCTGCGGAAAGCCCGAACTGCCGACGCGCGCCTGCATGCGCGGCCAGACCGCCTTCAAGAGATCCTCGCGGGTCAGGAAGTGGCGGTAGACCGTTCGTTCGGTCACCTTCGCCCGCTCAGCCACTTTGGCGATGGTGAACGCATCCAGCTTTCCCTCGCGCATCTCGTCGATCGCGGCCTCGAGAATACGCGTTCGCGTATGATCCTTATGCGTCTCGCGAAGCGATGTCAGTTTGTATGACGTCATGTCATAGCGTGTGACATTGCCTCTCGCCGATGTCAAGCGCCCGTCGTGTGAACTTCAAGGCTCAATCGTGCTTTCAAGGCGCGCTGCCACGCCTCGGGCAGGGGCGTTTATTGATGTCGCTCTTCAAAACCGATAAACGCTGCGCGCTCACGCCCAAGAGGGCCGACGGAGCGACTCCTTGCATAGCGCCGCGCCAGACGCATCCGATCCTTCGCTCAAGGCGACGCGCCGGGAGTGGATCGGGCTCGCCATCCTCGCTCTGCCCTGCCTGGTCTATGCGATGGACTTCACGGTGCTCAATCTCGCTATTCCGGCGCTGACGGCGGAACTGCGGCCGAGCGCGTCGCAACTGCTGTGGATCATCGATGTCTACGGCTTCATGGTCGCCGGTTTCCTGATGATCATGGGCGGGCTCGGCGATCGCATCGGCCGGCGCAAGGTGCTGCTGCTGGGGGCCGCGGCGTTCGGCGCCGTATCGATCATCGCCGCTTTCTCGAAATCGGCGCAGATGCTGATTTTTGCGCGCGCCGCGCTCGGCGTTGCGGGAGCGACCCTCGCGCCGTCGACGCTGTCGCTGCTCGCCAACATGTTCCGCGATCCGTCTGAACGCACTTTTGCGGTCAGCATGTGGATTTCGAGCTTCTCCGCCGGCGCCATCATCGGGCCGCTCGTCGGCGGCGCGCTCATTCAGTCTTTCGGCTGGGGATCGGTCTTTCTCGCGGGCGTCCCGGTAATGGTCCTTCTGCTTATTCTTGGGCCGGTGCTTCTGCCGGAATATCGCGATCCCGACGCGGGCCGGCTAGATCTCGCCAGCGCGCTTCTGTCGCTCGCGGCGGTGCTGTCCTTCGTTTACGGATTGAAGCGCGCCGCCGAGGCGGGCTTCGGCGCCGACGCGATCGGAGCGACGGCGGCAGGCGTCGCGCTCGCGCTCTTGTTCCTGCGCCGGCAGTCGCGGCTCGAAGATCCTTTGATCGATCTCGCGCTGTTTCGCTCGCGGTCGCTGAACACCGCGCTTTGCATCAACATGCTTGGCGTCTTCTTCATGTTCGGGTCGTTCATTCTGCTCGCCCAGTATTTTCAGCTCGTCGCTGGTTTGACGCCGCTCGATGCCGGGCTGTGGTCAACGCCGTCGGCGATCGTCTTCATGATCGGCTCCTTCGCCACGCCCGCGCTCGCGCGCCGCATCACGCCCGTCAATCTTCTCGCCGGCGGACTGATCGTCGCTGCGGCTGGATTTGTCGGCCTCGCGCTGGCGGAAGGATTCTACGGGGTGCTTTTATCGTCTCTGCTTCTCGTCGGCTTCACGCCGGTGATCGCGCTGACGACGGAAATCATCGTCACGTCGGCGCCGCCCGAGCGCGCCGGCGCGGCGTCAGCCTTGTCGGAAACAGCGATTGAACTTGGCGGCGCCCTTGGCATCGCCGCGCTCGGCAGTCTTGGCACGCTGATCTACCGAGCCAAAATGGCCCACGTCGTCGCGGGGCTCCCGGCGGACGTCGCGCGGGCGGCCGGCGCGACGCTCGGCGGCGCGGCGGATGCCGTCAAATTCTTGCCTCCCGAAGTGGCCGAGCGGACGCTCTCCGCCGCGCGCGACGCCTTTTGCGCCGGTTTTCAAGCGACCGCCTGGTTGGGCGCCTTGGGGCTTGTCGGCGCCGCGTTCGCGACGAAGATTGCGCTCAAGCAAGCGCGTCCTCCGTCGCCGGAAGGCGCAGGCGAAAAGCCGAGTTCGGCCCCGGCGTAGCGTGAGTTCGAAGGCCTGCGTCGCCCGTCATGCGCTTGTCACGGCGCGCGTCGAGCTTTAGCCTCCAGCGCGTTCTGTTGTTTTTTGCGCTTGGGGAATTTCATGAGACTCGCCTCATACAACGTTGAGAATCTATTCGATCGCGCACGCGCGATGAATCTCAAGAGCCTCTCGCAAGGCAAACCTATTCTCGAACGCTTCGCGGAACTGAATACGTTGCTGGCGCAGCCTTCTTACGGCGCCGACGACAAGAAGCGCATGGCGAAACTTGTCATTGAACTTGATTTGGAAAAATCCGACGTCGGCGATTTCGTCATTCTGCGGCGCAACAGAGGCGGACTGATCAAACGCCCCAAGTCGGGCGGCGTTCAAATTGTTGCGAGCGGGCGCGCCGATTGGGTCGGCTCGCTCGAGTTGCGCGACGAGCCCGTCGACGAACAGGCGATGCGGAATACGGCGCGGGTGATGAGAGATGTCGAGGCGGACGTTCTCGGCGTCGTCGAAGTCGAGAGCCGGCCGGTGCTGCGGGATTTCAATGCGGACGTCGTCGCTGCGCTCGGCGGCGAGGCATTCCGGCACGCAATGGTGATCGACGGCAACGACACGCGCGGCATCGACGTCGGCCTCTTGACGCGGCAGGGGTTTCCCATCGGCGTGCTGCGCAGCCACGTCGACGAAATGCTTGACGAGCGGAATCCGATCTTTTCGCGTGACTGCGCCGAGTTCGAGGTGACGGCGCCGTCCGGCGCGCGCATGCTGGTGATGCTCAATCACTTCAAGAGCAAGGGTTTCGGCTCGCAGCATTCATCCAACGCCAAACGTCGCGCGCAGGCAAAACGCGTCGCTCAAATCTACGACGAACGCGTCGCCATGGGGATCAAGAACATCGTCGTGATGGGCGACTTCAACGACACGCCGGACAGCGAACCTTTGAGTCCTCTCATCGAAGGGACAGATCTGAAGGACATCTTTTTGCATCCGAAATTTGACGACGGCGGTTTCCCAGGCACTTACGGCAGTTGCGCCGCGGGCAATAAGATCGACTTCATTCTGCTGTCGCCGGCGCTGTTCGACAGGGTCACAAGCGGCGGCGCGTTTCGCAAAGGCATGTGGCCCGGCGCGCGGGCCAAACGCTGGGAGGCCTATCCGGAAGTCGCTCGCAAGGAAGACGCCGCCTCCGATCATGCGGCGATATGGGCCGATATCGATCTTTAGCGGGAGAGTCGCTCGATCAGCGCCATGGCGGCGGCCGGATTGCGTTCCTTTGCGCCGCTGATGACGTAGAGGAACACGTCTCGCGGCGTCGCCGCCTTCCGTTGTGTTTCCGCAATATAGTTGAGTTCGCTCGGCGCAGCGCCGCTCGCCCAACGTCGCGCGCGCTTCGCCCATTCATCGAGGGCGGCGGCGTCATAGCCCTGCGGTTCTTGCTCACGCGTTCCCATGATGCGCGCATAGACAAAGGGCGCGGTCAGATCGGCGATAAGCGGATATTTTGAATCGCCGGCAATGACGATGGCGACGCCATGCCGGCGCGCCAACGCGACGAATTCAGCCGTCTTGAAGCTCTCATGGCGCGGCTCAATCGCGTGCATCAGCTGTCGGCCGCCGATGTTCTTTGGCAGCAGGGAAAGAAAGGCGTCGAAGAACCCTGCGTCGAATTTCTTGTTGGGCAGGAACTGCCACAAGATGGGTCCGAGTTTGTCCCCGAGGTCCATCACGCCGCTAGCAAAAAAGCGTTCGATCGACTCGCCCGCTTCTCGTGGCGTCTTGCGCATCACCGCAAAGCGCGGCGCCTTGACGCTGAAAATGAAATCTTCGGGCGCCTCATCGCGCCATTTGGCGAAGCTCGCGGCGCTTTGCGTGCGATAGTAGGTGGCGTTGATTTCGATCGAGGTGACGTTACCGCTCGCATATTCGAGTTCCCGCTTATGCGGCAAGCCGGCGGGATAAAAGGATGCGCGCCAAGGGGCGTAATTCCAGCCGCCGACGCCGACATAGATGCGTCCCGTCTTTTGACTCATTTGTGCTCCAGTCTGGCGTGTCGACTGGCGAGGGCTTGAGACTTGCCCCTGCTGCGCCATTTTTAGCGGCGTCATCGACAACATATTTGTCTTCGTCGCCGGGTGTCGATCGTCAGAAGCTGCGCCGATCGCATCTACCGGGTCGTTTGGGGAAGGGGTCGCCATGGCGGCGAAATTGTTATCAAGATTTATATTTGCGCTGACCGCAACCGCGCTCGCCGCCTGCGATCGCGGCCCCGAACTGCCGGAGAGCGCTGGCTACGGACCCAATCCGACGCTGCCGGCGCCGCATCCGACGGGGGCCTTTCCATATGTGAATATCGCGCGCGCGGTCGGCTGGCCAAGCGGCGAAAAACCCACGCCCGCCGAGGGGCTGGGCGTTGAAGCTTTTGCGACGGGTCTCGATCATCCGCGCTGGCTGTACGAATTGCCGAACGGCGACATTCTCGTCGCCGAAACCGACGCGCCGCCCAAGTCCGAAAACGAAGGCGGCGGCAGCATTCGCGGCTTCTTCATGGGCCTCTATATGCGCCAAGCCGGCTCTGATCATCCCAGCGCCAATCGGATCACGCTGCTGCGAGATGCGGATGGCGACGGCGTCGCCGAGACGAAGGAGATCTTTCTGCAAAATCTCAATTCGCCCTTCGGCATGGCGCTGGTGGGCGATCAGCTTTATGTCGCCAACGCCGATTCGCTCGTGCGCTTCCCCTATAAGGAAGGCGACACGCGCATTGAGGCCGCCCCCGAAAATGTCGCGGATCTGCCGGCCGGCCGCAATCATCACTGGACGAAGAGCCTTGTCGCGGACCCGGTGGGCTCGCGTCTTTACGTCGGCGTCGGGTCCAACTCCAACGCCGCCGAGAATGGCATGGAGGAAGAGCATAACCGCGCCGACATTCTGGAGATCGATCCGGCGACCGGCGATACCCGCGTTTTCGCTTCGGGACTACGCAATCCGGTCGGGATGGACTGGAACCCGGCGACAGGCGATCTCTGGGTCGCGGTGAATGAACGCGATGAGATCGGCGACAATCTGGTGCCCGACTACATGACGAAGGTCCGCGACGGCGCGTTTTACGGCTGGCCATACAGCTATTTCGGACAGCATGTCGACGAGCGCGTGCAGCCCCAAGATCGGGAACTCGTCAAACAGGCGATCCGGCCGGATTACGCGCTCGGCTCGCATACGGCTTCGCTCGGATTCACCTTCGTCGGCGATTCCGCCCTCGGGCCGTTCCAGAACGGCGCGATCATCGGCCAGCACGGATCATGGAATCGCAGTCCCCGCGTGGGCTACCGCGTCATTTTTGTAAAGTTCGAGAATGGCGTGCCGGTGGGCGCCCCCAAAGAGGTGCTGACCGGTTTCCTGAACGAGCGCGGCGAAGCGCAGGGCAGGCCGGTCGGCGTGATCGTCGATAAGCGCGGCGCACTGCTGGTGGCCGACGACGTCGGCGGCGTCGTGTGGCGGGCAAGCGCGGTTAAGAAGGAAACCGACTAGCCGGCTGCGCTCGCATTTGGCCGCCGCCTATGCTATCGGCTGCGGTCAGCCCGGTTTTTTCGGGCGGAGTCAAGGGTCTGGCGCACATGTCCGATATTTTCCATGAGGTCGATGAAGATGTCCGGCGCGACAAGGCGGCGGACCTTTGGCGGCGCTATCACACGCCGATTCTGATCTTCGCTGTGCTGATCGTCGCTGCGACCGGCGCGTGGAGCTATTACCAGACCAACCGTCAGAAAATGGCGGAGGCCGCGAACGCTCGTTTTGAAGCCGCGGTCGCGCTCGCCAACGAAGGCAAGGCTCAGGAGGCGGCGACCGCTTTCGACGCGCTCGCCAAGGACGCTCCCAAAGGCTATGCGACGCTCGCGCGCATCCGCGCAGCGGAACTGCGCGAGGACAAAGCGCGCGCGCTCCAAGAATTGGACGCGATCGCCGACGACAAGAACGTCGACAAACTGAACCAGGAAGTCGCGCTGCTGCGCGCCGCGCTGATCATCCTCGAGAGCGGCGACCGCCAGAAAATGGAACGCGCGCTCGGGCCCATGATGACCTCGAACGGCGCATTCCGCTTCTCGGCGCAAGAATGGAACGGTCTCGACGCGCTGGCCAATGACGATTTCGACGAGGCCGAGAGGGACTTCAACGTTCTGCTCAGCGATCGCGACGCTCCGCAATCCGTGCGTCAGCGCGCCGCGGCCTATCAGGGGCTGCTGCACGCGAAACGCGGACCCAAGCCGGCGGCGGCGGCGGCTGGGGGAGCTCCGAGCGGCGGCAATATCAGCGTGACGCCGGTGATCGAGCCGGAACAGGAAGGCGCTGCGCCGTCCGGCGAGGCGCCGTTCGAGGTGAAGCCCTCGAAATAGTTGGCGAAGGGGCGCGGCAGCGCAGCGAGAAACGAGTCATGTCCTTTTCGCTCGCGATCATCGGCCGGCCGAACGTCGGCAAGTCGACGCTGTTCAACCGGCTAACCGGCAAGAAGCTGGCGCTCGTCGACGATCGTCCCGGCGTCACCCGCGACCGCCGGGAGGGCGAAGCCAAGCTCGCCGATCTGCGCTTCACCATCATCGACACGGCCGGGCTGGAGGAAGGTCGGGGCCCGACTCTGGAAGGGCGCATGCGCGCCCAGACTGAGAACGCGATCCTCTCTGCCGACGCAATTCTCTTTCTCATCGACGCGCGCGCCGGCGTCATGCCCGACGACAAATATTTCGCCGATCTGGTCCGTCGCGCCGGCAAGCCGGTTATCCTGATCGCCAATAAGGCGGAAGGAAAAGCCGGCGGGCCTGGCGTCTACGACGCTTTTTCGCTGGGTCTTGGCGATCCCGTGCCGTTTTCGGCCGAGCATGGCGAAGGCATGGGGGCGCTCTATGACGCGCTGCGCGAGGCTCTACCCGAGGAGACCGCCGAACCTTTCGAAGACGACGTCGCCATTGAAGAAAATCTGCGCAACGACGATGAGGACGGCAGCGACCTCGATGTCACGAAGCCGCTGCGCATCGCGGTCGTTGGACGGCCCAACGCCGGAAAATCGACGCTCATCAACCGCATTCTCGGCGAGGAGCGCCTGCTGACGGGACCCGAAGCGGGAATCACGCGCGATTCGATCTCGGTCGATTTCGTGTGGCGCGATCGGAAGATGAAGCTCTTCGACACGGCCGGTCTGCGCAAGCGCGCCCGCGTCGTCGATAAGCTGGAAAAGCTGTCGGCCGCCGACGCGCTGCGCGCCGTGCGGTTTTCGGAAGTCGTCGTGCTGCTCGTCGATTCGACGATTCCCTTCGAGAAGCAGGATCTCTCGATCGCCGACCTCGCGGCTCGCGAGGGGCGCGCCGTCGTCATTGCGCTCGGCAAGTGGGACCTCGTCGAGAACCGCGACGCGACGCTCATCAAGCTGCGCGAAGACGCAGAACGCCTGCTGGCGCAGCTGCGCGGCTGTCCGGTGGTTCCGGTGTCGGGCGCGACGGGGCAGGGGCTCGACAAGCTCATGCAAGCGATCGTCGCGGTTCATGAAATTTGGAACAAGCGCATCGGCACCGGGCGGCTCAATCGATGGCTGCTGACGCAAATCGAGGAGACGCCGCCGCCGGCGGTTTCCGGGCGGCGCATCAAGATACGCTACATGACGCAAGCCAAGTCGCGGCCGCCGCATTTCGTGCTCTTCGGCAATCAGCTCGACGAATTGCCGACGAGTTACGAGCGCTTCCTGATCAACGGTCTGCGTAAGACCTTCGACCTTCCCGGCGTGCCGATCAGGATCTCGAAAAAGTCGGGGGAGAACCCGTTCGAAGGACGTCGCAAAGGCTGAGCGACTCTTGTGTCATAACGCCTCTCACGAGATTGTGGCGCCATGCTCAAGCCTTCTCCTGAAAAACTTCTCGCTCTCGGCATGTCGTTCTGGAACGCCAAGGCGCTGCTTTCGGCAGTGGAGCTCGGCGTCTTCGACGCTCTCGCCGACGGCCCCGCCGACCTTGCGACGCTGACGCCGAAACTCGGCTTACATAAGCGCTCCGCGCACGACTTCTTCGACGCGCTCGTAGCAATGAAAGCTCTGGAGCGCGACGCCAACGGGCGTTACGCCAATACGCCCGAAACGGATTTTTTCCTTGTGCGCGGTCGGCCGAGCTATGTCGGCGGGCTGCTGGAGATGGCCAATGCGCGCCTCTACGAGAGCTGGGGACATCTGTCTGAGGCGCTGAAAACCGGCCGACGCCAAAGCGAAAATCAGGACTCGAGCGATTTCTTCGCGGCCCTCTACGCCGATCCGCAACGTCTGCGCGGCTTCCTCTCCGCGATGAGCGGCGTGAGCGCCGGCGCCGCCCAGGCGATCGCCGACAAATTCTCCTGGCGGGACTATCGGACCTTCGTCGATGTCGGCGCCGCGCAGGGCATGGTCCCCGTCACAATTGCGCGGGCGCATCCGCATCTTTCGGGCGGCGGCTTCGATCTCCCCCAAGTCGGACCGATATTCGAGGAATTTGTCGCAGCCAATGGGCTCGCGGAGCGACTGCGGTTCCACCCTGGCGACTTTTTCAAGGACGATTTGCCCAAGGCCGACGTCATCATCATGGGGCACATCCTTCATGATTGGGATCTTGAGCAAAAGCGGATGCTGTTGAAGAAGGCCTATGACGCTCTCCCAGAAGGCGGCGCGCTCATCGTCTATGAAGCCATGATCGACAATGATCGTCGCGAGAACGCTTTCGGCCTGCTGATGAGCCTCAACATGCTGATCGAAACCGACGGCGGCTTCGACTTTACGGGGGCCGACTGCGAGGGCTGGATGAAGGAAGCCGGGTTCTCCAGCTCCCGGGTTGAGCATCTGACGGGGCCGGATTCCATGGTGGTCGGCGTCAAATAGAGCCGCCGCGCGCGCGAACGCGTCCACGGCGCCTGCGACGAATCCCCGCGTCTCCGCTCTGGATTTTGGTTGGACAGAAGCTAGTTTTGAATTATTCTAATTCTTGCGTCGCGGGCCTAACGGCCGCGCCGACTCAGATACTCGGAGGCAAGAAAATGGCTATGCTCAAGGGCAGCAAGACCGAAGAAAATTTGAAGGCCGCTTTCGCCGGCGAATCGCAGGCGAATCGCCGCTATCTCTATTTCGCTCAAAAGGCCGACGTCGAAGGCTACAATGACGTGGCCACCGTGTTCCGTTCCACCGCCGAAGGCGAGACCGGCCACGCCCACGGCCATCTGGAGTTCCTGGAGACCGTCGGCGATCCTGCGACCGGCCTGCCGATCGGCAAGACCGCCGATAACCTCAAGGCCGCGGTCGCCGGGGAAACGCACGAATATACCGACATGTATCCCGGCATGGCCCGCTCGGCCCGCGACGAGGGCTTCGAGGAGATCGCCGACTGGTTCGAGACGCTCGCCAAGGCTGAGCGTTCGCACGCCGGCCGCTTCCAGCGCGCCCTGGACGAGCTGAAGTAAGCAGAGAATTACGTCCTTCGCGTCATGGCCGGGCTTGACCCGGCCATCCACGCGATGGGACCGCGAAAGGCTCAGAGCCTGACCCGCGCGCCAGCGGCTGGGCTTCAGTATCCCTGTCGTGCGGCGACCGCTCTGCAGCATCCCCGCGTGGATGGCCGGGACAAGCCCGGCCATGACGGCCGTTGTGTTTTGGAACAACAAAGATGAGAGAAGGCAGCCTCGAGGCTCCGATCCGGCATCCGCTGGATTGGCGCAGCGCCGATTTTTATGACGATGCGAAGCTCGACGCGGAAATGCGCCGGGTTTTCGATATTTGTCACACGTGCCGGCGCTGTTTCAATCTGTGCGACTCCTTCCCGCGGCTGTTCGATCTCATCGACGAATCGAAAAGCGGCGAGCTCGACACGGTCGCGAGCGCGGACTTCAAACAGGTCGTGGACGCCTGCACCCTTTGCGACATGTGCTTCATGTCAAAGTGCCCCTATGTGCCGCCACATGAGTTCAACATCGACTTTCCGCATCTGATCCTGCGCTACCGCGCGGTGGAAGCGAAGAAGAACGGCGTGCCCGCCGTCGATCGCGCGCTTGCCGACACTGACCGCTACGGCAAATGGGCGACGCTGATCTCAGGCGCGGCCAATTGGGCGACGCGCCGCGACAACGCAACGATGCGCGGCCTCGAGGAGAAAGTCGCGGGCGTCGATCGCAACGCCGAACTGCCAAAATACGCCAGCAAGACGCTTGAAGCGCAGGCCGCCGCAAATCCACCGGCGCGCGACGAGTCGGCGCCGGCCAAGGCGCGCAAGGCCGTGCTCTACGCCACCTGTTATGGCGACTACAACGATACGTCGATCGGCATGTCGGCGCTGGCCGTGCTCGCGAGAAACGGCGTCGACACCAAAGTCGTGCACCCGGCCTGCTGCGGCATGCCGAAGCTCGAACAGGGGATGCTCGACGACGTGGCGGAGGCCGCGCGCAAGGTGGCCGCGGCCTTCGCGCCCTACATCGACGCGGGCTACGACATTGTCGCGCCGGTGCCGTCCTGCGCGCTGATGCTGAAATTCGAATGGCCGCTGATTCTGCCGGAGGAAGAGAGCGTCAAGCGTTTGGCCGAGGCGACATTCGACCTTTCCGAATATGTCGTCGACATCGCCCGCAAAGAGGGGCTGGCCGAAGGCATGGCGCCACTCGATGGCGGCGTCGCCTTCCATGTCTCCTGTCATTCGCGCGCCCAGAATATCGGCCAGAAAGGCGCGGAGCTGCTGGCGCTGATCCCTGAAGCCGATGTGGCCGTGGTCGAGCGCTGCTCGGGTCATGGCGGCGCATGGGGCTACAAGAAGGGCAATTTCGAAACGGCGATGAAGGTGGGCAAGCCCGCCGCGCGGCAGTTGCAGAACGCCGACAAGAAGCATGTCGTTTCCGAATGCCCGCTTGCCGGACTGCATATCGAACAGGAGATCGAGACGCTCGGCGGCGAGTCGCCGAAGCCGGAACGCGTCGGCCATCCGATTGTGCTGATGGCGAGAGCTTACGGGTTGTCAAACCCGTAGCGGCTGGACCCGAACCTTACCCTCCCCTTGAGGGGGAGGGTCGCGCGAAGGCGCGGGGTGGGGTGGCCCGCCCCTCGTTTTCGTTGTAGTCACCCCACCCCGAAGCGCTTCGCGCTTCGACCCTCCCCCTCAAGGGGAGGGTGTTAGATGCGAGGCGCCTCATGACAGATCGTCACCAACTGATCCCCGCCGATATTCTCCCTTGGGCGGAATACGCCAAGGACCGCGCGGAACATCGAAAGCGCATCACGGCGCTCAAGCGGCATCGCCGGGTTGAGGTCGGCCCTTACGTCACCTTCTACTTCGAGAATTTCGATACGATGTGGTTGCAGGTGCAGGAGATGCTGCACATCGAAAAAGGCGGCGAGGCGCAGATCACGGACGAGCTTGCGGCATATAATCCGCTGATTCCAAAGGGTAACGAACTCGTCGCGACGTTCATGATCGAGATCGACGACGCGCTGCGGCGGGCCCGCGTATTGGCGCAACTTGGCGGCGTCGAGGAGACGGCCTCCATCGAAGTCGGCGGCGAGCGCGTCGCCGGCAAGGCCGAGCAGGATCAGGATCGCACCACGGCTGAAGGCAAGGCCAGCAGCGTGCAATTCGTGCACTTCCCCTTCACGAAGGCGCAGATTGCGGCGTTCAGGGAGCCGAACACGCGCGTGATTTTGGGCCTGTCGCATCCCAACTACAGCCATATGGCTGTTTTGTCGGAAGCGACGCGGGCATCGCTCGCGGAGGATTTTGCCTGAAGCCGCGCTTGGCGGCGATCGATGATGCCCTCGGCCTCTAATGAAGCAAGATTGCCGTGAGCCTCGCTTGCCGTTAAGTCCTCTTCAAGCGTTTCCCTCACAACCGACAGTGCATTGACAACCCCCGCCAACGACCCCGTTTCACGCCGACGCACCTTCGCGATCATCTCGCATCCCGACGCCGGCAAGACGACGCTCACTGAAAAGCTGCTGCTGTTCGGCGGCGCAATTCAGCTTGCCGGCGCCGTCAAGGCCAAGCGCAACGCTCAGCAGACGCGTTCGGACTGGATGAGCATCGAGCGCGAGCGCGGAATCTCCGTCGTCACCTCGGTCATGACCTTCGAATACGGCGGTTGCGTCTTCAATCTCTTGGATACGCCGGGCCACGAGGACTTTTCGGAAGACACCTACCGCACGCTGTCCGCCGTCGACGCCGCGGTGATGGTGATCGACGCCGCCAAAGGCATCGAGGCGCGCACGCGCAAACTCTTTGAAGTCTGCCGCCTGCGCGACATTCCGATCGTCACCTTCATCAACAAGCTTGACCGCGAAGCGCGCGACCCTTTCGATCTCATCGACGAAATCGAGAAGACTCTCGCGCTCGACGCGACGCCGATCACCTGGCCGATCGGCTCGGGAAAAGGCTTTGCCGGCACCTACCGCTTCGCGACGAAAACTGTGCGCCGGATCGACGAGGACGCCGAACTGCTGCAAACGAGCGGGCTCGATGATCCGCTGTTCGACACGCTTTTGCCGAGCGGCGCGGATGAATGGCGGGAGGAGGCGATGCTTGCCGAAGAAGGCAACAAGCCCTTCGATCTCTCCGCTTTTCGCGAGGGCCATTTGACGCCCGTCTTTTTCGGCAGCGCGCTGCGCAACTTTGGCGTTCGCGATCTGATCGACGCGATGGCGGAATATGCGCCAAGCCCGCGTGCGCAGGAGGCGGACAAGCGTCTGGTCGAGGCGAAGGAGCCGAAGATGACCGGCTTCGTCTTCAAGATCCAGGCGAATATGGACCCGAACCATCGCGATCGCATCGCCTTCATGCGCGTCTGCTCGGGTCGGCTCACGCGCGGCATGAAGGCGAAGCTCATTCGCACGGGCAAGAACATTCCGATCAACGCGCCGCAGTTCTTCTTCGCGCGCGACCGCTCGATCGCTGACGAAGCATACGCCGGCGACATTGTGGGCCTGCCCAATCACGGACAATTGCGCATCGGCGACACGCTGACCGAGGGCGAGGAGATCGTCTTTCGCGGCGTGCCGAGCTTCGCGCCGGAAATTCTGCGCCGCATTCTCATCGGCGACGCCATGAAGGCGAAGAAGCTGCGTGAAGCCTTGCAGCAGCTTGCGGAAGAGGGAGTCGTGCAGGTCTTCACGCCGCACGACGGCTCTGGCGCGATCGTCGGCGTTGTCGGCGCGTTGCAGCTCGACGTGCTGGCGACGCGGCTTGAGGGGGAATATGGACTGCAGACGCGCTATGAACAGCCGCGCTTCGCCATTTGTCGATGGATCGCATCTGACGATGCAGCGAAGCTGAAAAGCTTCATCGATGCGAATGGTTCGAGCATCGCCGACGATCTCGACGGCGCGCCGGTGTTCATGAGTTCGTCGGCGTTCCAGCTTAACTATGACGCCGAGCGCAATCCGGCGATCACATTCTCGGATGTGAAGGACTATCAGAAGCGGGCGGCGTAAGGCCGCGCTCCGATATGGCGGGTGGGAACGGCAGGCGTGGGGAAACCGTTCAGGGAGACGGCCGGCCATGTTGCAAATCGCGACTCTGATCTATCCGGCGATGTTCGACCTCGACCTCGTTGGCCCGCAGACCTTCTTCCAGCGTCTTGGGAATGCGAACGCCTTTTATGTCGGGAAGAGCCGCGCGCCGGTGACGAGCGATCTCGGCGTGTCGTACTCGGCGCATCATGATTTCGAGTCCTGTCCAAAGGACCTCGACATTCTTTTCGTTCCTGGCGGGCTGAAGGGGACCACCGCCGCCATGCGCGACGGGGAGACGCTCGATTGAACGGCTACAAAGCTGCGGGCTACTGGATGGTGCGGGATCTGCTGCCGCTTTTTGGCGCCGAAGTCGTGAAACAGCGCGTTGTCGTCGACCGCAATCGGGTCACCGGCGCCGGCGTGACGGCCGGACTTGATTTCGGACTCGCTCTTACCGCGGCGTTGCGCGGCAGGGAACTCGCCGAGACTCTACAACTTCTCGTCGAATATGATCCGCAGCCGCCCTTTAGCGCCGGCGACCCGGAAACAGCGCCCGCGCCTGTCGTCGAATGTTTGCAAGAGATGCGGCGGACCGAGCTTGTCGCGGCGCGCGAAGCCGCCGCCGCCGCATCCCAAAAGTTCAAGCGCCCCTGATCAGCGTCAAGAACGCGCCGACGAGCGCCACGGTCGCGGCGAGAATGAGCACGTTTGCGGAGAACTCCAGGGCCTTTTGGGTCTCGGTCAGGACTGCGGAGAAATAATTGCTGTGCAGCAGAGCTGTCATGTTTGTTCCCTAAGACGCACCGCGAGCGGACGGGAGCGATTGGTCAGTTTAGACTCCGGCGAGTCCACGAAGACTTAAGCCCGCCAGCGTGTCGACGAGCCGCTCGAGCGCGTCTTCGTCGAATTTGAGCGAGAAGGGCGGCTGCGCCAGCCGCTCCGCGTCTCGCACAAAGAACATCGGCTGCTGGGCGAGCCACAGCATCGCGAATGTGACGGTCTCCGCAGAGGCGTCCTGCGGCAGGAACCGCCGCACGACCCGTTCCGCCAAACGAAAGATGCGGGGCGGCGAATGCGCGATGAAAGCGCTGAAGACTTCGCTCGGCTGCACGCTTTCCCAGGCGAAGATGCGCAGGAAGCGGCTGACGCGATCGCGCTTGACGAGCGGCAGCAGAAACTGATGCAGATAGCGCCGGAGCGCGTCCTCGGGCGAAAGCGCATCGAGCTCTTCGGGGTCCAAGAACGCATTCTCTTCGAAGGCCCGCGTCGCAGCCATCAGCACTTCGCGATAAAGTCCGTCCTTGCCGCCGAAGTGGTAATTAACGGCCGCCTGGTTGGCCATCGCCCTTTGGGTGATGAGCCGCACGGAGCCGCCGCCATATCCATATTCCGCGAAGACCGACGTCGCCGCTTTGATGAGCGCGGCGCGCGTCGTCTCTGTCGAGCGAGACGCGACGCGCGCCTGATCCAGATTACTCAAAGCGTCATCCTCAAAAAGGATATGCGTTGACGAGGCTCGACACTGCGCCGCCAAGCAAGGTCGCGCTATTCCAGGCCTTGCGGCCGAGCGGAGCCAGTTTGGATGAGAGCCCTGTCGGGTCGAGCTTGGCCAACAAACTCCGTTCCTGTTGCTCCGCGTTCTCGCCCATTGTCTGGGGAGAGGCGGGCGGCTCGGCGTTGTAGGTCGGAGGCGCCGGCGGCGTCGACTCGACAGGGTTTCTCTTTTCCGGAGACGGCCTGCGCAAGGCGACGACTTTCGTCGGCCTGACAGGGATCGTCTCCGTCTGTTCAGCGGCGGCTTCGTTCGACCACTCCGAGTTCGACCAATCCGAGATGCGCTCCTGCGGATAGACGGCGAACAGCGCCGCAGCTGGCGAAGCGCTTTTCAACTCCAAGGATGGGCGCTCCGTCTCCGCGGACTCGATCCGGTCGATGATTTTGCCGCTCACCGGGTCGGTCGTGAAAGCGATTTCCTTCAGCGCTTCGCCATTTTTCCATTGTGGAGGCAGGAAAGCGATGAGCCAGGTCGCGACGAAACACAGCGAAGCATCGATGAGCAGCCTGCGGGATTTGGCGCCAAGCGCGGAAAATTTTGTTTTCAGATGATCGCCCATAGCGAACCTCCGTTTAAAACGACTGATTGAAATTCAAACGCTCGTATGAAGCGAAATTATGGCGGCGCGGTTACGCGCTATTTCTGGCTATTTGGGCGAGCGCAACATGCGTCATTTTGGCGCTTTGAGGAAACGGAGACGCTGGCGTGCGAAGCTTGCGCGGCCCACCAAAAGCCCCCACAACTGACGAAGTACGCGCGAGACTTGGCTTGGCCGCAGACCGCGACGACGGCCGCTCTTCCCGTCGCGGCTTCGCCGTGATAAGCGACGCGTCTCACGATGCGCGTCCTAGGGACCGGCTTCGCCGATTAAGACCGGGAGCCGGTTTTTGTTTTCGTTCAGCGCCGTTAGGCATAGAGGTCCATTCCAATGAGCCAATCCGGTTTCTTCACCGCCTCCCTCAGCGCTTCCGATCCGGAAATCGCGAAGGCGATCGAACTCGAACTCGGCCGCCAGAGGCACGAGATCGAACTGATCGCGTCGGAGAACATTGTCTCCAAGGCGGTGTTGGAGGCCCAGGGCTCGGTTCTCACCAACAAATACGCCGAGGGCTATCCCGGAAAGCGCTATTACGGCGGCTGCCAATTCGTCGACATCGCCGAAAATCTCGCGATCGACCGCGCCAAGAAGCTGTTCGACTGCGGCTTCGCCAATGTGCAGCCCAACTCCGGCTCGCAGGCCAACCAGGCGGTGTTCCTCGCGCTTCTTCAGCCGGGCGACGTTTTCATGGGGCTGGATCTCGCCGCCGGCGGTCACTTGACGCATGGGTCGCCGGTCAATGTCTCCGGCCGCTGGTTCAAGCCGGTGAGCTATACGGTGCGCAAGGACGATCAGCGCATAGACATGGAGCAGGTCGCCGCGCTCGCCATGGAGCATAAGCCGAAGCTCATCATCGCGGGCGGCTCCGGTTATTCCCGCATCTGGGACTTCGAAGGCTTCCGCAAGATCGCCGACAGCGTTGGCGCCTATTTCATGGTGGACATGGCGCATTTCGCCGGTCTGGTCGCTGCGGGACTTCATCCGTCGCCGCTGCCGCATGCGCATGTCGTCACCACCACCACGCATAAGACGCTGCGCGGTCCCCGCGGCGGCATGGTGCTGACGAATGACGAGGCCATCGCCAAGAAGATCAACTCGGCGGTGTTCCCCGGCCTGCAGGGCGGTCCGTTGATGCATGTCATCGCCGGAAAGGCCGTGGCGTTCGGCGAGGCGCTGACGCCGCAGTTCAAGACCTATCAGCAGCAGGTCAAGGACAATGCGCAAACGCTCGCGCAGACGCTCGTCGACGCGGGCCTCGCGATCGTCTCGGGCGGCACCGACAACCATCTGATGCTCGTCGATCTGCGTCCCAAGAAGATCACCGGCAAGGCGGCGGAAGCCGCGCTTGGCCGCGCGCACATCACCTGCAACAAGAACGGCATTCCCTTCGATCCGGAAAAGCCCTTCGTCACCTCCGGCATTCGTCTCGGCTCGCCGGCGGCGACGTCGCGCGGTTTCGCCCAGAACGAGTTCAAAGAGGTCGGGCAGATGATCGTCGAGGTGCTCGACGGCCTCTCCTCGAAGGGCGAAGAAGGCAACGCCGCGACGGAAGCGGCGGTGAAGGAAAAGGTTCACGCGCTGACCGCGAAGTTCCCGATCTACTAGTAATCGGCTCCCTTCTCTCGTTCGCGGGAGAAGGGAGCTCCCGACCCCGCGCCGCGGGGCCGCCTCTCCGAGCGAGAGGAAAAGGCGCCCGACATGCGCTGTCCCTATTGCGGTTCCGTCGACACGCAGGTGAAGGACTCCCGTCCTGCGGAGGATTCATCCTGCATAAGGCGGCGCCGCGTCTGTCCGACTTGCGGCGGCCGTTTCACGACATTTGAACGCGTGCAGCTGCGCGAAATCATCGTCGTGAAAAAGTCGGGTCGCCGTGCGCCGTTCAATCGCGACAAGCTGATGCGATCGGTTGAGATCGCCTTGCGCAAGCGTCCGGTCGAAGCGGAACGCGTCGAGCAGATGATTTCCGGAATCGTTCGTCAGCTCGAAAGCCTCGGCGAAGTCGAGGTCGAAAGTCAGCGCATCGGCGAATTGGTCATCGAAGGCCTGCGTTCGCTCGACCCCGTCGCCTATGTGCGTTTCGCCTCGGTGTATCGCGACTTCCGCGAAGTTCGCGACTTCTCCGCGGTGATCGACGAATTGGAGAGCGGCGGCGACGGCGCGGCTTTTGCACCGGACGCCGACGACCCAGAGAACGCATGACGATCCACGAAGCCTTTCCGCAGACCGCGACCGACGACGCCTATATGGCGGCGGCGCTTGCGCTCGGCCGGCGCAATTTGGGCCGCACCGCGCCAAATCCCGCGGTGGGCGCGTTGCTCGTGCGCGATGGCGTCGTTATCGCCCGCGGCTGGACCGCGCCGGGCGGGCGCCCGCATGCGGAGGCGATCGCCATGGCGGCGGCGGGCGAGGCTGCGCGCGGCGCAACGCTTTACGTCACCTTGGAGCCCTGCGCGCATCATGGGGCGACGCCGCCTTGCGTCGACTCGATCATCGCCGGCGGCGTCGCGCGCGTCGTCACCGCCCTCGAGGACCCCGACCCACGCGTCTCGGGCGACGGCCATGCGCGGCTGCGAAACGCCGGAATTGAGGTGCTGGTCGGTCCTGGCGCCGCCGCCGCGCGCGCCGATCATCTCGGGCACATTTTGCGCGTCACCCGTCGCCGCCCGATGATTACGCTCAAGCTCGCGCGGACGGCGGACGGCTACGCGGCGGGCGCGGCGCATGATCCGCGCCTGCACATCACCGGACCTATCGCTGACGCCTTCACGCATGTGCAGCGATCGCTGCACGATGCGATCATGGTCGGCGGCGGCACGGCGCGTGATGACGATCCGCTGATGACCGTACGCGTGCCGGGGATGCAACAATGCAAACCGCTCCGCGTCGTGCTCGATGAGAAGCTGTCGCTGTCGCCGCGTTCGCGACTGGCGTCGACCGCGCGCGAAACGCCGCTGCTCGTGATCGCTGGCGCGGCCGTCGCCGATGAAGCGGCCAAAGCGTTTGAAGACGCCACTGGCGCAGAGGTTGTTCGCATCGCGATGCGGGAAGGCCTGCTTGATCTTACCAGCGCCCTAAGACTTTTGGCAGATCGTGGCGTCACCCGCGTCTTCAGCGAAGGCGGGCCGCGCGTCGCCGAAAGTCTGCTCGCCGCGGATCTTGCCGACGAGGTCATCCTGCACACCGCCGTCAAGCCGCTCGGGCGGGCAGGCCGTCCGGCGCTGACTCCTGCGGCGCGCGCCGCCCTCGAGGACGATTCGCGCTACCGTCTGATCGAAACGCGCGCGCTCGGCGCCGACACGATGACCCGATACGCGCGGGTCGACTGATGTTCACCGGCATCGTCACCGATGTGGGCGAAATCGTTGCGATGACGCTGCGCGGCGAACTGCGCCGCCTGCGCATCGCCTGTTCATACGATGCCGACGGCATCGCCCTCGGCGCCTCGATCGCCTGCTCGGGCGTGTGCCTGACCGTGGTCGCCGTCGCGCGCGAGGGCGCGCGAACGATCTTCGAGGTCGACGCCGCCGCCGAGACGCTCGCCGTCACGACGGTCGGAACATGGGCCTGCGGAACGCGCGTCAATCTCGAACGCGCGTTGAAAATCGGCGACGAACTTGGCGGCCATATCGTCACCGGCCATGTCGATGGCGTTGCGCGCATCCTATCGCGCGACGACTTTTGCGATAGGGCGCCCGAAGGACGCCCGTCCGAAGAAACAAGCATGTCCAGATTTTGGGTCGAGTCGCCGCGCGCGCTGTCGCGCTTCATCGCGAAAAAGGGCTCCGTCGCGCTCGACGGCGTTTCGCTCACGGTGAACCAGGTCGACGGCGATCGCTTTTCGGTGCTGCTCATTCCGCATACGCTAAGCGTTACGACGCTCGGCGCGCGCAGGGCAGGGGACGCAATCAATATCGAAGTCGATCTGATGGCGCGCTACGCAGCGCGGCTGAGCGAAGCGCGGTAGGCTGAGTTTTGGCGAGGATGTGTATAACGGCCATGCTGGCTGACAGAGCGCCGCGCGTGTGACATAACGCGCCCAGAAAATTGGTTCGCGGATTTCCCTCCCACATGGAGAGTGGAGCCCGGCCAAAGGGCGTCTGTAAGGACGCCTGTTGTAAACGACAGGCTTTTGGCCGGTCGGTGCGGGGTTCACGCCTCAGCGATATTGCGTTCGCTGCGGCGGCGCGTCCCGCACCTTTGCAATTGAGAACGCTAACCCTCGCTTGGCTGCTTCGCAGCCCAATCCTCTCCCGCCGGGAGAGGGTTGCGTGCACTCATGGAGTCGCCTGAATGGCTGGTTTTGCACCCGACGACGCTGACGTCGCGCCCGTGCCCGGCGCGCATATTCTTGTCGTCACGACGAAGTTCAACGGCCAAATCGTCGCCATGTTGCGCGAAGGCGCGCTTGACGCGTTGCGCGCGCTCCAGGCGCAGGCGACGGTGATCGAAGTTCCCGGCGCGCTGGAGATCGCCACTGCTGCCGCGATCGCGCTCGACGACGCCGAGCTTGCCAGCGCGCCATATGATGGAGTCGTTGCGCTCGGCTGCGTCATCCGTGGCGAGACCTATCATTTCGAACTCGTCGCCAATGAAAGCACGCGGGCGCTGATGAATCTTTCCGTCTCGCGCCGCCTGCCGCTCGGCAACGGCGTGCTCACCGTGGAGAATGAGGCGCAGGCGATCGTGCGCGCCGATCCGAAACAGGGCGACAAGGGCGCGGATGCGGCGCGCGCGGCGATCGCGCTCGTGCGCCTTAAACGAGGCGTCGTATGAGCGTCGATCAACGCTCGGCGTCGCGTCTGGCGATCGTGCAAGCGCTTTACCAAATGGAAGTCGCCGGCAAGGGACTCAACGAGATTTTCGCTGAGTTCGAGTCTCACTGGATTGGGCGCGAAATTGAAGGCGCGCAGTATAAGCCGGCGGACGCCGCCTTTTTTCGCGACGTGCTGCAAGGAGTCCTGACCGACCAGGTCGCGATCGACCGGCAGATCGATCGCGCGCTTTCCGGCGGCTGGCCGCTGTCGCGCCTGGAGTCGGTCATGCGCGCCGCCTTGCGCGCCGGCGTCTACGAACTGCGTTCGCGCAAGGATGTCCCGGCGCGCGTCGTCATCAAGGAATATGTCGACGTCGCCGGCGCCTTTTTCGGTCCGACCGAGTCAGGCATGGTGAACGCGGTGCTCGACAGGATCGCGCATGAGGAGCGCACCGAGGAGTTGAGTTGACAGGAACGTAGCCTCCGGCTTCCTGGTCCTTCGAGACGCGTGCTGAGCACGCTCCTCAGGATGAGGAAGCCGGCGCGCGCATCCTCGCCCTCATGCTGAGGAGCGAGCGAAGCTCGCGTCTCGAAGCGCGAGGCAGAAATCATGACGCAGCGCTATAGCGAAGACGACATCATCGCGCACGTGTTCGCGCCGATCGCGGGGGCGGCCGCGCTCGGGCTTAAGGACGACGCGGCGCTTCTCGCGCCGGAAAGCGCGCCGCTCGTCGTCACGACCGACATGGTCGTCGCCGGCGTGCACTTCTTCGCAGATGACGACGCGTCGCTGATCGCCAAGAAAGCCCTGCGCGTCAATCTCTCCGACCTTGCGGCCAAGGGCGCTGAGCCGATCGGCTTTGTCTTGGCCTTGGCGCTGCCCGATGACTGGACCAACGCTTGGCTGGATGCGTTCGCCGCCGGGCTCGCCGAGGATGCGCGCGCGTATGGCGCGCCGCTCATCGGCGGCGACACGGCTGCGACCCCGGGGCCGCTGACCATCTCCATCACGGCGCTCGGCCGCGCCCGGCGCTTCGTGCCCCGCACCGGCGCAAAGCCTGGAGACGCCATCTTCGTCTCGGGCCCGATCGGCGACGCGGCGCTGGGTCTCGCGCTGCGCTGTGACCCGGCGCTGGCGCGACGACTGTCGGATGAGGCGTGCGACTATCTGATCGGGCGTTATCTGCTGCCGCAGCCGCGCGTCGACTTCTCGGCGTGGCTTTGCGCCAACGCCAGCGCCGCGATGGACATTTCCGACGGCCTCGCCGGCGATCTCGCCAAGCTTTGCCGCGCCTCCGGCGTGAGCGCGGTTGTCGATCTCGCCTCGGTGCCGCTTTCACCGGCGGCGCGAGAGGCGATCGCCATCGATCCAGATCTCTTCGAGACAGCGATAACCGGCGGAGACGACTACGAAATCCTCATCGCCGCAGGGAGCCAAGCGCCGCCTGCCGCGACCGCCTGCCGGATCGGCGAATTTGTAGCGGGAAGCGCGCCGCCGATTTTTCTCGACGGACACAAAAAGCCCGTCTTTTTCAAAAAATTGTCCTTCCAACACTTCTGAAGAATACGGCGTAGCGCAGCATTGCCGTGCGGCCACGTTTCTGGCAGAAAGCCCGCTGGAAAGCTGCTGTCCCCGCCCGATTCGCTCGGCGGGGCCGCTGCTCCTTTTTTTGTTGCGCGACTCCGTTCGCGGCGACGCGACCAATTCGGCCATTCCCCGGTCGAGGAACGAAAAGGCGAAGCCAAAATGGTTCTGTTTCTAACCATCGTCTTCGGATTGATGTCTATCGTCTATGGCGTGAAGACCTCGCAGGAATTGCTCGCAGCCGATCCGGGGTCGGCGCGGATGCAGGAAATTTCGGGCGCCGTCGCCGAGGGCGCGCAGGCGTATCTCAACCGCCAATACAAGACCATCGCCATGGTTGGCGGCGTGATCTTCGTCATCCTCGTCATCCTGCTCGGCTGGGCGGTCGCCTTCGGATTCCTGCTCGGCGCGGTGCTCTCCGGCGCGGCCGGCTATATCGGCATGAACGTCTCGGTGCGCGCCAATGTCCGCACGGCGCAGGCGGCGACGAAATCGCTCGCCGGCGGCCTCGACATCGCCTTCAAGGCCGGCGCGGTCACCGGACTTCTGGTCGCCGGGCTCGCGCTGCTTGGCGTCGCTGTTTATTACGCGATCCTGACCTGGTTCGCCGGCTATGCGCCCTCGGATCGCACGGTCGTCGACGCGCTGGTGGCGCTCGGTTTCGGCGGATCGCTGATTTCGATTTTCGCCCGTCTCGGCGGCGGCATCTTCACCAAAGGCGCTGACGTCGGCGCCGACCTCGTCGGCAAGGTTGAAGCCGGCATTCCCGAGGACGACCCACGCAATCCCGCCACGATCGCCGACAATGTCGGCGACAATGTCGGCGATTGCGCCGGTATGGCGGCCGATCTCTTCGAGACCTATGCGGTGACGGTGGTCGCCACCATGGTGCTCGCCTCGATCTTCTTCGCCGGTCAGGAAGGCCTGTCGTCGGCGATGATCTATCCGCTCGCGATCGGCGGCCTTTCGATCCTCACGTCGATCGCCGGCACCTATTTCGTGAAAATGGGCGACGACGAGGACACGACGTGGGGTAAGTTTGCTTCGCCTTATTTCAAGCAGCTTGGCATCGACGATTCCATCATGGGCGCGCTGTACAAGGGCCTCATCGCCGCCGGCGTGCTGTCGGTCGGAGGGCTCTTCCTGGCGACGACTTTTACCGTCGGCTGGGGCGAGATCGGCAAGGCGAATGGCGAAGCCATCCACGGCTATGGCCTGTTCCTCTCCGGGGTGCTGGGCCTGATCGTCACCGGCGCCATCGTCTATATCACCGAATACTACACCGGCACCGGCAAGCGTCCGGTGGTGTCGATTGCTCAGGCGTCGGTGACGGGCCACGGCACCAACGTCATCCAGGGCCTTGCCGTGTCGCTTGAATCTACAGCGGCGCCGGCGCTCGTCATCGTTCTCGGCATCATCCTCACCTATGAGCTTGGCGGGCTCTATGGCACGGCGATCGCGGTGACGACGATGCTGGGCCTCGCCGGCATGGTCGTGGCCCTCGACGCCTTCGGCCCCGTCACCGACAACGCCGGCGGCATCGCCGAAATGGCGGGTCTGCCGAAGGAAGTGCGTCGCAACACCGACGCGCTCGACGCCGTCGGCAATACGACGAAGGCCGTGACCAAGGGCTACGCCATCGGCTCGGCGGGCCTCGGCGCGCTGGTGCTCTTCGCCGCCTACACGAACGATCTGAAGCATTTCATCGACACCGACGTGCCGTTTTTCAAAGGGCTGGGGAAGATCGACTTCGAGCTCTCCAATCCCTATGTCGTCGCGGGTCTCATCTTTGGCGGCCTCATTCCCTATCTCTTCGGCGGCATCGCCATGACGGCGGTGGGGCGCGCGGCGGGCTCGGTGGTGGTCGAGGTGCGCCGTCAGTTCAAGGAAAAGCCCGGCATCATGGCCGGCACGGACCGGCCGGATTATGGCCGCGCGGTCGACATGCTGACGCAGGCGGCGATCAAGGAAATGATCGTGCCCTCGCTGCTGCCGGTGCTGGCGCCGATCATCGCCTTCGTCGTCGCCTGGATCCTCGGCGGCAAGGCCAACGCCTTCGCGGCGCTGGGCGCGTTGCTGCTGGGCGTCATCGTCAACGGGCTCTTCGTCGCCATTTCGATGACGTCGGGCGGCGGCGCCTGGGACAACGCCAAGAAATCCTTCGAAGACGGCTTCATCGACAAGGACGGCGTGAAGCATGAGAAGGGCTCCGAGGCCCATAAGGCGGCGGTGACCGGCGACACGGTCGGAGACCCCTATAAGGACACCGCCGGCCCCGCCGTGAACCCGGCGATCAAGATCACCAATATCGTGGCGCTGCTGATGCTGGCGATCCTGGCGCACTGAGCGACGCGACACGCGATTAGGGGCGGGGGAGACCTCGCCCCTCTTTTTGAACTTGTCTTTGAAAATAAATAAATATCAGGAGCTTCTCCTGGGTTCAGGAATATGGCCCGCGTTCGCGAGAACTTTACGACCCAAGTCGAAAGCGCTTTGCTCGCCGAGATTCGCGTGCTTGCAAAGCATGAGGGCCGGCAGCTTGAATGCGTCGTAGAGGACGCGCTGCGAACCTATGTCAGAAAACGCAGCAGGACGAAGCCGCGACATCGCGTCATGGACGCCTATGATCGAGCCTTGGGCGCTACGGCGCCCTTTATGAGAAGCTCGCCAAATGAACCGGCCTGCGCGTCACGATGATTGGCGCTAGGCGTCGGCGACGGGCCCAAGGCATGTGACTTTCCCGCGAGCGTCTTGCATTATCACGATGGACGAGCGCTCCAGTCGAACCTTCGGCCGCCCGGGCGGACTTCATGACCCATCCCTTCTATTGTCTGCACACGCATGGCTTTGTCCGAGTCGCCGTCGCGACGCCGAACGTGCGAGTCGCCGATCCGGTTTTCAATGTCGCACGGACGATCGAACTGGCGCGCCAAGCGGATCAGCACGGCGCTTCGCTCGTGCTGTTTCCCGAGCTGGGCATCTCCTCATATGCGATCGACGACCTCTTGCAGCAGGAGGCGTTGCTTGACGCCGTCGATGCGGCGATCGTCGAACTCGTCGAGGCCTCTTGCGGCATTCATCCGCTGATCGTCGTCGGCGCGCCGCTGCGCCATCGTGGCCGTCTCTATAATTGCGCCGTGGCGATCCTGCGCGGCCGCGTGCTCGCCGTGACGCCCAAGGTCTATCTGCCGAATTATCGCGAGTTTTACGAACAGCGCCATTTCGCTTCGGGCGCTTTCATCTTCGGCGAGGACACCAAGGTCGCCGGACAAACAGCGCCCTTTGGCTCCGATACGCTTCTCGAAGCGACGGATTTTCCCGGACTCGTGATCCACACGGAGATCTGCGAGGACGTCTGGGTTCCCATTCCCCCTTCGGCGCGCGCCGCGCTGGCGGGCGCGACCGTGCTGCTCAATCTCTCGGCGTCGAATGCGATCGTCGGCAAATCCGACTATCGCGAGACGCTCTGCGCTGCGCATTCGGCGCGCTGCCTAGCGGCCTATCTCTATTCGGCGGCGGGGCAGGGCGAGTCGACGACGGACCTCGCTTGGGACGGAGAAGCGCTGATCTGCGAGAAGGGCGAGGTCCTCGCCAAGGCGCCGCGCTTTTCCGACGAGCCGCAGCTGACGCTCGCCGATGTCGATATCGGCCGCCTGCTCGCAGAGCGGATGCGGCAAGGCACGTTTGGGGCCTGCGCCGACGTGGAGCAGGGCGCGACGAATTACCGTCGCATTGCTTTCGAACTCGCCGCGTCTTGCGACCGCGATCTCGGGTTTCTGCGCGAGGTCGGACGCTTTCCCTTCGTCCCGGCGGACGAGACGCGGCTCGCCGAGCTATGTTTCGAGGCGTTCAACATACAATCGCACGGTCTCGAACAACGGCTGCGCGCGACGAAAATAAAGAAGGCGGTGATCGGCGTCTCGGGTGGGCTCGACTCCACTCAGGCGCTGTTGGTCGGGGTGACGGCGATGGATGCGCTCGGTCTGCCGCGCGAAAATGTCCTCGGCTTCACGCTGCCGGCCTTCGCCACGAGCGAAAGCACCAAGGCCAACGCCTGGCGGCTGATGCGCGCGCTCGGCGTCACCGCGCAGGAAATCGATGTCACCGCCGCGTGCAAGCAAATGCTCGTCGACATCGATCACCCGGCTGCGCGCGGAGAGGCGGTTTACGACACGACTTACGAGAATGTGCAGGCGGGGGCCCGCACGTCGCTGCTGTTTCGCCTCGCCAACCGCCATGGCGCGCTCGTCATTGGCACTGGCGACCTGTCCGAACTCGCCCTCGGTTGGTCCACCTATGGCGTTGGCGATCAGATGTCGCATTACAACGTCAACGCCTCAGTCCCCAAGACGCTTATTCAGCACCTCATCCGCTGGTGCGCGCGTGACGCGCGATTTGGCGCGGAAACGGCGGCGGTGCTTGAGGACGTTCTCGCGACGGAAATTTCCCCCGAGCTTGTGCCCGGAGAAGCGAGACAGCGGACCGAGGATACGGTCGGGCCGTATGCGCTGCAGGACTTCAATCTCTATTATACGACGCGCTACGGATTTGCGCCGGCGAAGATCGCCTTTCTCGCCTGGCGCGCCTGGCGGCACGCGGCCGCCGGCTCATGGCCTACAGGGCTCGCGCAAGAGGACAAGATTGCCTATGACCTCTCGACGATCAAACATTGGCTCGGCGTTTTCGTGAAGCGTTTCTTTGAGGGAAGCCAGTTCAAACGGTCGGCGCTGCCAAACGGTCCGAAAGTCAGTTCGGGAGGATCCCTGTCGCCGCGCGGCGACTGGCGCGCGCCGTCGGATTCGGTTGCGGATGCGTGGCTGAGTTCGCTGGACGATATTCCCTGACAACGACAAGCCGGCCGCTCACGAAAAGCGGTCGGCCCATACCCTTCGAGGAACGATGATCGGTCAGGCGCGCCGGACGAGTCCGAGCACAACCGATACGACCAGTAGAACCAACGCGAGCCAGAACAATATCCGCGCGCCGTCCACCGCGACGCCGGCGACGCCGCCAAAGCCCAGAAAGCCGGCGATGAGAGCGATGACCAGAAACACGACGGCCCAATACAGAAGGTTGCCCATTTTGACCTCCGCTTGTGAACTCTCGTCCTAAAACGCGTCTGCACCGCACATGTTCCGAGCCCACAATTGCGGATACCGTCGCCTCGCCATTGCTCAGGTCTCGACGCGGTGTGGCGTCTCGCTGCGGCTGTAATCGCCTTATTCACTGGACAAGAGCGCTAAGGAACTTCGGCCGCGTTCGTCGCCCATTCGATGTAAAGCTTGCGCAGCAGGCGACTCGTGTCGCCCGGCGCGCCAGATCCGATGGGGCGGCCATCGAGCGAGACGACCGGCAGCACGAGATTGGAGGCGCTTGTGAGAAAGGCTTCCTTCGCCTCATAGGCCTCGGCGACCGAGAAACTGCGCTCCTCGACGGTCAATCCTTGCCGCTCCGCGAGCACCTGCACGGCTTTCCGTGTACAGCCGGGAAGAACGGCCGAGGAGTTTAGACGGGTCACGAGCACGTCCTCGCGGGTGAGGATGAAGGCGGTCGAGGATGAGCCTTCGGTCACGAAACCGTCTTGATCGACCATCCAGGCCTCCTGGCAGCCGCCCTCGAGCGCCGCTTGCTTCGCCAGAACCTGCGCGAGCAGCGCCGTGCTCTTGATGTCGCGTCGCGCCCATCGCAGATCCGGAACGGTGAGCACCTTCACGCCGGTTTCGGCGGCGGGCGAAGCGATGATGTTTTTCTTCTGAGCGAAGGCGACGAACGTCGGCGCCGCTTTCGCGGGAAATCCGAACTCGCGCTCGGCGGCGGCGCCTCTGGTGATTTGCAGATAGACGAGGCCTTCGCTCAAGCCATTCTTCGCGATAAGTTCGGCCTCGATTTCCGCGATGCCCGCCATCGGAACAGGATTTTCGATACGCAGTTCGCGCAGCGAACGCTCGAGACGCGAAAGATGCGAGTCATTGTCGATCAGCCTTCCGCCGATGACGGCCGCAACCTCATAAACGCCGTCGGCGAACAGGAAGCCGCGGTCGAGAATCGACACGCGCGCCTCGTCGATGGGGATGTAAGCGCCGTTCACGTAAGCGATATCAGACACGGTTGGCTCCCTGGAGAAGGAAGCGCAACCTACAGCAGCGCTCGCGGCTTGTCCTGCCGACGCTTCGGGCTCTATCGATACGGCCGGGGAGAACTAGATAGATGATCTGCGGCGGATCGCCCTTGAGGGCTCCTCGCGACCTCGGTCGCGGACGCCGTTGCGCCGGTGCGCTTGAGACGCGGATAACTGCGCTTACGAGCGGAAGGAGGATCCTTGGGCGAGGACATCAAAACCACGGGCTTCACGCCCGCCGACAAGGCGCGCTTTGCCGGCCGGCTCGCGCAGGAAACGGATCTGGCACGCGTCCTGTTTGAACAGGACAAATTTTCGCGCGACGGCCACATGGTCGGCTTCGAAGTTGAAACCTGGATCGTGGATCACAATTATGCGCCGTCCTCGATCAACCAGGATGTCCTCGAAACCCTCGATGATCCGCTCGTCGTGCCGGAGCTGTCGCGCTTTAACGTCGAGTTGAATTGCGCGCCATTCCACCTCAAAGGCGATGCGCTGACGCAAGCGCACAGGTCGCTGACGGACCTCTGGACGAAATGCAACGACGTGGCTCACCAGCTCGACGCCAATCTGGTGATGATCGGCACGCTGCCCACGATTCGCGACAGCGATCTGACTATTGCCAATATGTCGCCGCTGAACCGCTACTACGCGCTCAACCAGGAAGTGCTTCGTCTGCGCGGCGGGCAGCCGTTGCACGTCAATATCGCGGGCCGCGATCGCCTTGCGTCCGAGCACAAAGATGTGATGCTCGAAGCTGCGACGACGTCCTTTCAGATCCATCTCAAAGCCCCGGCCGATCTGGCGCATCTCTATTACAACGCCTCGGTGGCGGCGTCGGGACCGATCCTCGCGGCCTGCGGCAACGCGCCTTTTCTCTTCGGCAAGGCGCTATGGGAGGAAACCCGCATTCCGCTGTTTGAACAAGCAGTGAAGATGCCGGGCCCGGCCAGGGTCTGCATGGGCTCCGGCTACGCCGAGCATTCTCTCATCGAGATCTTCGAGGAAAATTTACGCGACTATGAGGCGCTGCTTCCCGTGGCCTATGACGACCCGCCCGAGGCGATGCGCCACCTGCGGTTGCATAATGGCGTCATCTGGCGCTGGAACCGTCCGCTGATTGGCTTCGACGAAGGCGGGGCGCCGCATCTGCGGGTCGAACACCGCATTCTGCCCGCCGGACCGACCTTCATCGATATGATGGCGAACGCCGCGCTTTACCTTGGCCTCGCGCGCGCCATCGCCATGAGCGGGGAGGGCGGCGCCGGCGGCCTCGCATTCGCTGACGCCAAGCGAAATTTTTACGCCGCCGCGCGCTTTGGCCTCGACGCCAAGCTCGAATGGCCGGGCGAAGGCGAGATCGCCGCCGATCGTCTGCTGCTCGATCGGCTCATTCCCGACGCCAGGGCGGGGCTTCGCGACCTGGGCGTCGCCGAAGCCGATTTCCTCGATATCGTCGAAGCTCGGGTGCAGACGCGGCAGACCGGGGCGGCTTGGCAGCGAAAAGCCCTTGAGGCGCGCGGCGGGGACCTTTATGCCCTGATGGCGGCCTATTGCGAGCGCCAGCGGAGCGGCGCCCCCGTCCATCAGTGGGAAACATGACGAGAACAGTGACCGACGCGCCTTGCGCCTTGCTCGACCGGCTGCCTGACGGATTTCTCGACTGCCCCGCCAATCGCCTGAAGGACATCCTTCCCCGACCGACGCTGTTCGACCTTCCGGGTCGCGACCCGCAACCGCTGTTCGTGTCTACGCTGCTGCACGGGAATGAGACGAGCGGGCTCGCCGCCGTGCAGGAGACTTTGCGTCGTCACGTCGCGCGCGGGCTCAATCGGTCGCTCATTCTGTTCATCGGCAATGTCGAAGCCGCGGCGGCGAATGTGCGCACGCTGCCGAGCCAGCGCGACTTCAACCGGGTGTGGCGCGGCACGGCCTTTCCCGATGATCCGCTCGCGCATATGGCCCGCTGGATTTACGAATATGTCGAGAAGCGCCGAGCTTTCGCGGCCGTCGACATCCACAACAACACGGGTTTCAATCCTCACTACAGCTGCATCACCAAGCTTGAGCCGAAATATGTCGCGCTTGCGCAGCTTTTCTCCCGCATCGTCGTGCATTTTCAGCGCCCGCGCGGCACCAGCGCAGCGGCCTTCGCCGAACTATGCCCGGCGATCACGGTCGAATGCGGCAAGTCGGGCGCCGATGCCGGCGTGGCGCATGCCGTCGAACTGCTCAACGCCTGCCTCTCGATCGCAGAGCTTCCCGACCACGCGCCGGCCCCGCAGGACATCGAGTTGCTGCGCACATGCGCCATCGTGAAGCCGCCCGCCGGCGCAAGCTTTTCTTTCGACGGAACGCCGGCGGACTTTGTTTTCCGCCCGGATATCGACCATCTGAATTTCAGCGAATTGGGCGCGGGCGCCTCTTTCGGCGCGTTGGGCCATGAAGGCGCGCGTCTCGAAGTCCTCTCCGGCGAGGGGTTCGACACGCAGCCGATCAACTATTTCGACTACGCGGGTGGCCTAATCAGGCTCGCGCGCCCTGCCATTCCGGCCATGCTGACAGTTGACCACCGCGCCGTGCAGCAGGATTGTCTATGCTATCTGATGCACCGCATCGGCATGGACGGACTGGGATATAGCCGCACGGACGTGAGCGCGCATTAGGGTTTTTCCGGCCGCACGTCCTCAATGACATAGAGGCCCTTCGCGTCGCGACTGATCGTAAATTTGATCTTCATGCCCTTCGACAGGCTGGAGAGATCCACGCCCGGCGCTACGCGAAACGCCATTGTCATAGGCGACATTTCCAGCGGTCCGGCGATCGGCCCGTGCGTGATCATGAGCCTGCGATCGTCCGCGTCGACCGCTCTGACGACGCCCTCGCCTTGGCCCGTCGTCTTCTCCGCGTTTTCCGTCGCCTGGGCGACAGTGTCGCGCGGCGCGCCCGCGCTGGCCGAGGCGCCGCCAATCCCGATGGAGATGGCGGCGCAAGCGGCGACGCGCGCGAATGCGTATCGCGTGGTCTTCATCGAAGCTCCCGGAGGTGCTGCTTGGAGTCGGCTAGACCTTACGGCATTCGTCGGCGCATTTCTGGCACGATTTGCCGCACTCCACGCATTCCTTGACCTTAGGGAATTTGTCGCATTGTTTTTTGCAGTCATCGCAAATCATGGCCACCGTTTTAGCCAGCGGACCGACATGCGAGGAGTTGACCGCCGCAAGCGACGCCAGCGCGTTACAGGCCGCGACAAGCTGGTAAGCGGCGTCCGCACACTCAGCCATGCTCGTGTCTTTCATCGCGAACATGCCGAAACAGTGGCGAAGGCAGTCATTGCCGGTGGAGACGCATTCGATGCTCGCGTTTTCCAGGTTTTTGTAGAGCGGCGGATGCATATCATCCATTTTGGCCGCGCTGTCCTGTTGGCCGGTTGCCTGAGCAAACGCTTGGGTGGCGGATGCGACGGCGGCGGCGGTTCCGACTGCGATGAATTCGCGACGTTCCATGGTCTTTCTCCCAGGTGGGCTTCACTTCACTACGTGCCGAGGGGGCCCGTTCGCGGGTTCCATCGGCATGGCTGCGCTCGTGTCGTCATTTTGAGACACGCGGCGGTCCTGTCGCAAGCAACGCTGGCTCAAGGCTAATGCGCGTCAACGTTTTCGTTACCGGCGAAAGATGACGCTGAGATTATGGGCGGGCATGTCCACGATTTGAGGCTCTCCAAATCCTTTCGCGCGCGCGCAGGCCACGACATCTTCCAGATCGCGGATGCCCCACGCGGCGTTGCGAGCGCGAAGGCTCGCATCGAACTCAGCGTTGCTGGGCGCTGTATGCGCGCCGCCGCGCTTGTATGGACCGTATAGATAGAGCGGCGCGCCCGCGGACAAGGTCCTGATACCGCCTTCGAACAAGGCTTCGGTCGCGCTCCAGGACGAAATGTGAATCATGTTGATGCAGATGATGGCGTCCGCCGTGCTGATCGGCCAAGGAAAACACTCGACGTTCAGCGTGAGCGGCGCATTCACATTGGCGAGTCGCGTCGAGGCGGTCCAGGCCGAAATGCTCTCTCGCGCTTCAGCGTTCGGGTCCGACGGACAGAATGTCACTCCGGGCAGATGCTGCGCGAAAAATGTGACATGTTCTCCTGCGCCGCTCGCAATCTCGAGCGCCACCCCTTTAGCCGGTAAGACGTTGCGCAGGACGTCGAGGATCGGCCGCGATTGCGCGCGGTCGATGGCGCGAAGAGGCGCTTGTCATTCATCTGTTTCTCTCACGGCGAGATCCTTGGCTGAATCGTAGGCATGAAATTTGATGCGCTCATGCACGAAAGGCGGGCTCCTGACCGTCCTTCAAGAAGCGCGCCTGCGCGCGGCGTGCAAAAACTCGTCTCTTGCTGTGTTGAACTGCGGATGGGATCTTGAAAATGTCTCAGCTCTTCGAGCTTGTCGCCTCAGAGCATCGATCGTTTGTCGTATTGGCGACGCTCCGCCTTCGCGGCCACCCCCTGCGGCGCTTTACCAAAGAAGAGGCGGCGATCCTTTCGCGCGCCCTCGACTCCGTCGCGAAGGGCGACCACGGCGAACAGCAAATCTATATGAGCCCCATCGCCAGCGATCATGACTTCGATGCGAGGGTCGAGCACAGCGGCATCCTCGTCTCCTCCGAAGGTCAAGCGGACGTCAAACTGGACTGGCGCGAAGCGCGCGCCCTGGCCGAACAGTTGAGATCGTTCGCCTCCGCGTGACGGCGGCCTTACGCTTGAGCGGCGCGCTTGGATTCCCAAGCGGCGCCGCGGTTCAGTTTGCCGCCAGCTCAAACTGCGCGACCACGGGCGCGTGAAGCGATCCTTCGACAGGCTCTTTCGCATAGACTTCGTCCTGCAGCCCTTCGTTGAGGATCGTGGTCTCGCGCCAACTGGCGGCCAACGCGCGCGAGGCGAGGAGGTGGTCGATCAGCGTTTGACGTCCCGCATGCACTACGGTGAAGCGTCGCGACGGCGCGACGCGCTCTTCCAAGGCGACGAGGGCCCGGTCGCCTTCCGCCGCTTCGTCTCCGCCGCCGCGCAAGAGTCTGGTCGGCGCGTCATGCTCGTCGGCGTTGAAGTCGCCGACAATTGCGATCTGCGCCTCTGATTCCGCGTCAAAGAGCGTTTCGGCGAACAGCCGGGCCTCCAGCGCCTGGCCTTCGCGCTTGAGCGCCGCCACGAACTGGCCCTCGATCTGTGCGCGGCTCGATCCGAGGCCGCGCGCCGTCGCGATAGGAATGGCGCGCGGCGCGCGTAGATGCAGATTGACGACGTGGAGCGCGCCACCGTTGGGAAGCTCGACAGCAGCGTAGAGCAGGGGCCTGTCCCAAGCGATCTCCACCGGCTCCTGCTGGGAGCCGTCGGCCTCCCGCGGCGGCGGCCAGGCCCATCGCGCCACAATGTCGTGGTGGATCTGCCGTTGCGCGCGCATCGGCCATCGTGAAAGGATTGCCAGATTATGCACGTCGGCGGGGGCGTCGCCGCCGGGCCTGACGGTCGTCGCCCGATGAAAATTCGCGTATCTGGTCGTCGCAAGCAACTGGTCGAGCGCGATATATTGCCGCGCGTCGTGCTTGTGACGCCTCTGCGCATGAATTTCCTGCAGGCACAATATATCGGCGTCGAGCGTCTCCAGCAGGGGCCGTAGCGCGTCGGTTCGGCGCGCAAACGCCGCCGGCTTGGTCCCCGACCAATCGAGATTTTCCAGATTGAACGTCGCGACTCGGAACGCTTGCATCATCAATCATCGCCCGAAGAGTCTGCGTCCGCCAGCAGATTGCGCCTCGACGACGTCGACATTTAGCGGCAATATCGGCGCTATTTCCAATTCAGGAGCGCGATGTGTCCCTATTTGACGGGATTCCTTTCTTTGTTGGCCTTGACCCGACGCGCGGCGAGCAGCTGGCGCGCCATTGCGTGCGCAGGCGTTACGCCGAGCATGAGCTGGTCCTCGATTTCGACGATCCTTCGACCGATGTGTATTTCATCGTCAGTGGCGACGTTCGAGTGCTGATACGAACCGCCGCCGGCAAGGAGATGATCTTCGGGGACTTCGGACCGGGCAAATTCTTCGGCGAGATGGCGGCGGTCGACGGGGCCAAGCGCTCCGCCAATGTGACGGCGCTCACCAACGCGGAACTTTTGCTGGTGCCGCCAGTGGTCTTCAAGGAGATCCTGTTTCGCGAGCCGGAGATTTGCGAGCGGCTGTTGCGTCTGCTGACGGCGCGGGTGCGGGAACTGAATACGCGCCTGTTCGAGCGCTCGGTGCTCGACCTCAAGCATCGGCTCTATTCCGAATTGTTGCGCATGTCGGCGCCGCGCAAGGGATCGACGGGACAGTCGATCGTATCGCCGCCGCCATTTCAGCATGATCTCGCCGCCCGTATCGGTTGTCGGCGCGAACAGGTCAGCCGCGAACTCTCGGCCATGATCGACGAAGGCCTCGCCGAAAAAATTCGCGGCGGTCTCGTGCTGTTGCGCCCGTCGGTCCTGGAGAAGCGGGTTCAAGAGGCGCTCAACGAAGCTGAATGATCCGTGTGCGTTCTCGCACAAACAGATGAGGAACAGGGCGCTACCGTCGCTATGCTGCCGACAAGAGGCAAAGGACCCGCGGCAGAGCAAGCGACTGGGAGAACCCAAAATGATTCCCGAATTGACGCCGATCGAGCGTTGCGCCGAAATGGCGGGTCTGCGCGGCCATGAACTCATCTTGGGCGTGAGCCCCAGCGACAAGCACCATCGCATGCTGGCGCGATACCGCCGGGCCGTGTCGCTCGACGCGGCGCGCGGGCGAGTCGTCGCCGACATCCGCAATGCGGTGGAGATCGGCGCGTCGCGCCGCGCCGCCGACTTGCTGATCGTGCTGCGCTGGCTCCTCGCGCCGGGCGCGTCTTGCGACGATACACGCGCCATCGCGCGTCCGCGCCGCCGCGCATTCTCGGCGCGCTGGCGTAGGGGCGTCATTCTTTCGTCGGTCGCCGAGCGGTCGTCGACTGAAAGCGGCGAAGTTGTCTCTCTCTTCGACGGCGGGCTTCGGCGTTAGCCGCGCGTCGCGCCTGTGCTTTCAAGGCAACACCCGAGAATTTGTTGTATCCGCCGTTTGCGCAAGGAAGCTGGGCAGAAAAGGCCATAAACCTTTGCTGCATAGGATTAATTCGCAGCAGACACCTTGCGCCGTCGTGTTCTTTCGCATCGGCGCATCGTCCGGCGCTAGCTTGCTACTCCAGGCGACATGAGTCAGCTTCCGGTCCAGCTGACGGTCCGGGCTTCGATCGCCGTTTTCCGATTTTTTTACGGGGGCTTGCCATTTATGTTCGCATATAGAGCGGCGCCGAGGCTTTTGGGCGCACTGATTGCCGCATTCGCACTTTTCAGTCCGGCTCTGGCGCAGGAGGATCCGCGCGCCGAACAGGAGCGCCTCGCAGCCTATATTCAGCATAATCCAACCGACTATGACGCGACCTATCGCTACGTCCTGCTGTCGACGGAGCTACGCGACTATGAAGCGGGAATCGGCGCGCTTGAACGCATGCTGATGTTCAATCCGAACTTGTCGCGCGCTCGAAAGGAGCTTGGTTTCCTTTATGCGCGGCTCGGCGCCTATGAACTCTCTGCGCAGCATTTGCGCAATGCGCTCGCCGAAGGCGGCCTCGATCCGGTTCAGGTGGCTCAGGTCGAAGCGCAGCTGCCCGATATCGAGAAGCGCACCCAAGCCAACCGGCTTTATCTGCGGATGCACGTCGGCCTGCGGGCGCAATCGAACGCCAATTTCTTCCCGACCAATAATCTTTTTCAGGTCGGCGGCGTCGGCGTCGCGTCGGCCGCCTCGCGCAAGGGCGACATCAACAGCTTTCAGTTGGTGCAGGCCGCGCATGATCTGGATTTTCAGAATGCGCGCGGCGACCAGCTCGAGACGCGCGTGACGGGCTACGCCACCCAGCAATTTCGCCTGCCGCAATATAGCGTCGCGCTGTTCGCCGGCTCCGTCGGACCACGCATCCATATCGCGCCCGATCTTTATCCGGGCCTCTCCATTAAGCCATATGTGACCGGCGCGGTGGCGCTGCTCGGCGGCAGCAATTATCTGAACGCCGGCGGCGCGGGCATGAGTTTCGGCGCGGAACTCAGTCGCGACCTGTGGTTTGAGCCGGGCGCCGAATGGCGGGCGATCTGGGTTGATCCTTCGCCGGGCTACCTCGGCTATACCGGTTTTTCGCCCTATTCGACAGTATCGACCTTGGCGACTGGCGACGTCGTCACCGGCTACTTGAGCAGCTCATACAGAATCACCAACGACCTGAGGCTTGAAGGTCGCGTCGCCTATACGCGCGCATGGGCGGGCAATCCGCAGCAATCTTCCGATCAGGTGGACGTTCAGGCGATGCTGCGGCTTGAGGTCGACCCGCCATTTCCAATTATTCCGCGCCGATGGACCCTCGCGCCTTATGGCCGCTTTACGCATCTTGCCTTCGACGCCGCCAATCCGGTGATCAATCCCTTCGTCGCGCGTCGAGACACCGTCTGGATCGGCGGCCTGATGGTGGACTTGCCGGTCACGCCGTATTTCGGTTTCGCCGGCAACGTCGAGTATGCGCGCAACGATTCAAATCTGCCGAATTTCAAGACTGACAACGTGTCCGTCAGTTTCGGGCCAACGGCAAAGTTCTGACGGAGACGATAAATGAAAAAGTTCTCCGCGGCCGCCACAACCGCTCTCGCGCTCGTCGCCGGCCCCGCGCTCGCAGATAACGTCGGGAACGTCGGCGCGGTCAATCAGAGCGCGCACGGCACACCGCCGGGCGCCGCGAAGCGCTCGCTATCGGTTGGCCTTGGCGTGCAGCGGCGCGAGCGCATCGAGACGAGTCCGTACGGCAGCGCCCAGATCGTCTTTAACGACACATCGACGATGACCGTTGGACGCAACAGCGCCGTCACCGTTGACGATTTTGTCTATTCACAAGGCGGCGGCGGTCAGCAGGGCGTGTCGATGGCGAAGGGCGTCATGCGCTTCGTCGGCGGCGGCGTCAGCCACGAAGGCGGCACAAGGCTGCGGACGCCGACGGCGTCCATCGGCGTGCGCGGTGGGACGGCGCTGGTTCGGGTTGGCGGCTCATGCGGCACGCTCGTCGTGCATCAATATGGTTTCATTGACGTTGGCGGCCAGGCGCTCACGCGCTCGGGCTATGGCGTTTGCGCGCCGAACGGCGGGCCGGTGTCGGAGCCTTTCCTCGTGCCGCCCGAGACGATCGCGGAAATCGTCGCCGCGTTGGAGAGCGGCAAAACGCAGCGTGGCGGCGCCAAGCGCGCGCCGACGAACGAAGAGGCGAATCTTGCGCTCGGCAATGATCGTCCGCCGGACGTCGTCAGTCCGCCGGGGCTCGACGCGCTGGGTCCGGTTTGGTTCGGCAATGCGCTGGTGCAGAGCCGCGCCAATGTCGACAATCAGCCTGCGCCGCTGCCGACGCCCGCGCGCCAGGGAAATGGCGGCCACCACGACGATCATGATCACGGCGGCCATGGCGGACATGATCACGGTGGTCATGAAGGCGGCGAGGGCGGCCACGGCGGACACGGCGAGGGCGGCCACGGCGGACATGGCGAGGGCGGACACGGCGAGGGCGGCCACGGCGAGGGCGGCCACGGCGGACACGGCGAGGGCGGACACGGCGAAGGCGGCCACGGCGGACACGGCGAAGGCGGCCACGGCGGCGGCTATGAAGGCGGCGAAGGCGGTTATGGCGGCGGCTATGAAGGCGGCGAGGGCGGCCAATACAGCGGCGGCGGAAGCGAGGGCGGCCACGGTAACGGCGGCGGCCATGGGAGTCACGGAAGCAGCGGTCATGGGAGCAGCGGTCACGGAGGCGGGCCTGTTGCGATTGATGGTCCGGGCGACTAGTTCTGCGGCGTCGCCAGCCGCGCCGATCCCCCCGGCGGCGGCGTGACCGTCATGCGAGGTGGAGATGTTGAAGCGGCGTCGCGCCTACCTTCTCGCGATCGTCGCCGCTGCGGTTCTCATTTTTCCCTGGGGAGTTATTCAGCCCCGGGCGCTGGACGACCTTCGCAACTTTGTCTTCGACACGTTTCAGCGTCTGGCTCCTCGCGCCTATGATCCCGAGGCGCCGACGCGGGTCGTCGGCGTCGACGAAAAAAGTCTCAGCGCCTATGGGCAATGGCCTTGGCCGCGGGCCCGGCTGGCCGAACTTCTTGACCGCCTGCGCGAACTCGGCGCGGCGTCCATAGCCTTCGACTTTATCTTCGCGGAGGCGGATCGCGCCGGAGCGTCCCAGCTCATCGAGGCGATTCCTGACCCGCGCGCCCGCGCCGTGGTGGCGAAGCTCGTCGCAAAAGCGCCGAGCGGCGATCAAGTCTTGGCTCAGGCGCTCTCGAAGGCGCCCGCCACGCTTGGAGTCACGCTGAGCGACGCCGTTTCGGCGCCGCTGCCGGCGAAGTCGGGACTGGTCGTCGCCGGCGACGATCCCGCACCCTTTCTCGCCGCGTTCGCCGGCGCGGTTGGCCCGGAACGAACGCTTGCGGAAGCGGCGCGAGGGCTCGGCGCGACAAACTGGCTGCCCGATCACGACCAGATCGTTCGTCGGGTGCCGCTGGTGACGCGCGCCGGCGACGTTCTCATGCCCTCCCTGGCGCTCGAAGCCCTGCGCATCGCCCAGGGCGAGCCGGCCATCATCATTCGGTCTTCAAACGCCAGCGGACAGACGGCCTTCGGCAAGCAGACGGGCGTCAACGCGATCAAGGTCGGCGCCTTTGAGATTGCGACCGGCCCCAACGCAGAGGTTCGGCCACGCTATTCGCATACCGACCCTGTGCGGGACATTTCAGCCAAGGACGTGCTCGAGGGCCGCGTTGCGCGCGACGAAATCGAGGGGCGCATCATCTTCGTCGGCGCGTTGGCGACAGGTCTCGGCGACGTCCGCGCGACGCCCCTGGAGCCGGTCGCTCCCGGCGTCGACGTGCATGCGCAGATCGTCGAATCAATCGCCTCGGGCTCGTTGCTCGCGCGCCCGGACTGGGCGCCCGGACTGGAGTTCGTCGTCGCCGCCTTCGCGTTTTTGCTGATCATGAGCCTGCTCTTCGTTGCGCCGCCGCTCGTCTCGGCGGCGGCCGCGCCGCTCGCCGTCGCAGGTCTATTCGCCGGCGCCTTTTATCTGTTCGATCGCCGCGGCGTGCTGCTCGATCCCTCTTATCCGAGTCTCGCGATTATTGGCGGGTATCTCTTCGGCGCAGTGACGCTCTGGCGGTCCGAAACTTCCGCGCGTCGCCATGTCCGTCAGGCCTTCGGCAAGTTCGTGTCACCTGCCGTCGTCGATCGCCTCGCCGAACATCCGGAGCGGTTGGTGCTCGGCGGCGAGACGCGCGAACTGACCGTACTGTTTTCAGATCTGCGCAATTTCTCAGGGATTTCAGAAGGCATGAGCGCGCGCGAACTCACGCAGTTCATGAACGAATATTTGACTCCGATGACCGACGCCATCCTCGAAAAGGAAGGCACGATCGACAAATATATGGGCGACGCGGTGCTCGCTTTTTGGAACGCGCCGCTCGATATCGACGACCATACACGCAAGGCCGTTCAGGCCGCCCTGACGATGCGCGAGGCTCTCGTCAGCCTCAACAAAAGGCGCGCCGAGGCCGCTGCGTCGTCGGGCAATGATGCGCAGCCCGCGGCTATGGGGCTTGGCCTCAATCTCGGCCCTTGCAGCGTCGGCAACATGGGATCCATCCGCCGCTTCGACTATTCGATTCTCGGCGACACGGTGAATCTCGCGTCGCGACTCGAAGGGGCGAGCAAGGCGTTTCAGACGGACATTGTGGCCTCTGGCGCGGTGCGCGACGCGGCGCCCGACTTCGCCTGGATTGATCTTGGCCGTGTCCGCGTCGTCGGAAAGAGCGAACCGACAAGGGTTTTCGCGCTCGCCGGCGATAGCGGGATGGCGGTCTCCGACTCGTATGTGCGCTGGCGCAAGTCGCATGACCTCATGCGCCAGGAATATGAGTCGGGCCGATTCGAGGCCGCCGCCGAGGGCGCCTCGGCGTTGGCGCGATCCGTTCCCGAGCCCTGGTCCGCGCTCTATGTCGTCTTGGAGCAGCGGTATCGTGGTCTCGCCAGGGAAGAGTCGCAGGATGACTGGTCTTCGGTATGGAATCTTTCGAGCAAGTGACGTCTTCGTCCGAGCGCGACTGCTGTCCCGCCGTGTAGCCACAAGTATTATGGGTTTCTCTTATGATCGCTACTCGCGCATGATCTCACATCCGGTGCAGAATTATTGGGCCCTGATCGCCGGGCGTCACGATGCGGATGCTTTTTCGGTCATCGACGCCGCCTATCGCGAACCGCAACGCGGCTATCATGATTGGGGTCATATCGTCGATCTGCTGACGAAGCTCGACGCCTTGAAGGCGCTCGCCGTCCGGCCCGACCTGATCGCCGCCGCCATCTTCTGGCATGACGCTGTGTATGTGACACGCGACGCCGACGGTCTGCTTCGTCCCGACGCCGAAAATGTTCGCGCCAGCGCAACGCTCTTCGAACGTCACTCGAAATTCGACGAAACAGACGCGCAGGCCATCCATGATCTGATCATGGCGACGGCGAATCACCTTAATGCGCGCGCTCCGGCTGAGCATTATCCCGGCTTTTCGCGCGATCTGGACCTCTTCCTCGACCTCGATCTTTCCTCGCTCGGCGCGTCCTGGCCCGAGTTCAAGCAAAATCTGGCGCGGCTTCGTTTCGAATACGCCTGGGTGCCCGAGCCGCTCTTTTGCCTTGGGCGGCTCCAGATGATCGACACATTCGCCGCGCACGGAGACGCGCTCTACCGTCGCGACGAATCGCGCAAGCTCTGGTCCGCACGGGCGCATCAAAATCTCGCACGCGCGCAGGAGGAATTGCGCCTGCAGGTGGCGCGGCTCGCCTCGTCCGCCTAGAGCGCTTCCCGAGCACATGGACTCATGTGATTGTTAGGGAGCGCTCAAAATCAAAATGTTGGAGCAGGTTCTCATCGAAAAAGTCTGTCAACTTTTTCGGAACCTGCTCCAGTTACAAAGCGAGCGCCGAGCGCACCTTCGCGGAATAGCCGTAGATGTCGTCGTAAAGCTTCAGTGCGCCCTCGTCGTTGACTACGGCCGTGAAATATACGACGTGCACCGGAATGGGCTTCGCCAGATTGATGCGGTGCTCCTTCTTGCCGATCAGAGCCTTCAGGCGCTTTTCGTCGTAGCCAGGACGCCCGATGACTTCTTCCGCGAGCTTGAACGGATTCTGGACACGTACGCAGCCGTGGCTATAGGCGCGCTTGGCGCGGGAGAAGAGTTTCTTCTGCGGCGTGTCGTGCATGTAGATCAGGAGATCGTTCGGGAAGACGAATTTCAACCGGCCAAGCGCGTTCTTCTCGCCAGGCTCCTGTTGAACGATTGGCTTTCCATTGCGGTAGGTCACTTTATATCCGCGCGCGCGGAGCTTGGAGAGCTTGCCGCCGGTTTTGGGCTCCAGCTCCTTCTCGATAATCGACTCTGGAACGGTCCAGGTCGGATTGATGATGATATATGGCATCACGTCGGAAAACACCGGTGTTGGCGACGTCTTCTTCCCGACGACAGCACGCTCGCGCTGCACGAGTTCATTGTCGCGCGTGAAGGCGACCTCGTATTGCGGAATATTGATTTCGAGGCGCGTCGCGCCCATGTCGCGCGGCTCCCAACGCCACCGCTCCATATTGGCGATGATCTCCGCCTCGACGCGCTTCGCCTTGGCGTCGGAAAGCGACGCAAAATTCGTGATGGGCCGCGCATCCGAGCCGTGAGCCGCAGTGGCCTCCTGGCGCGGATGGCCGCGCGCGGCGCGCAGTTCGGCGAGTTTCTCGCGTAAGGCGGCATAGGCCGGGTGCGGCGGATTGAAGGCCGCAAGCCGCTCGCCGGCCGCCTCTCCAGCCTCGGCGACCGCGTCAAGCGCTTGCGCCGGCTTTGCCACCTTGGGACGCTCCTCGATGTCATCCGAAATCGCTGCCGGATCGACCCTGGAGCCGCTTGCCTGCGCCGCGTAATCTGCGACAGCCTCGGAGAGGGCCAGTTCGCCCGCGGCGCTCCAGGACGACTCTTGGGCAGGCGCGTTTACGCGCAGACCGTCGCGGCCGGCGTCGCGCAGCGTGTCCATGGCGCTGTTCGCCGAGTCGGTGAAGCCGTCGGCGTCGCGCCAGATCGGCGCGTAATCGCGCTTCTTGTAATAAGCGACGATTTCCGAGCGTTGGACGCTTCGGTCGGCGTGGGGCTCCTCATTCGACCAGTCGCGCAGTGCGCGCTCGAGACTTTCGCGCACATCGGTTGCTTGCCGGTCGCCGACCCTCTGCTGCTCATCGACGCCTTCGCGCGAATCTTTTCCCTGCTGCTTTTCGAACTGGTCGAGCCCCTGGCGCTCATCGGCTTGTAATTGCTCATCCGCTTCCCGTTGCGCGTCGGCCGTCGGCCTGTCGAAGTTCTCGCGCTCGAGCGCCGGCTTCGCCCTGCGCTCTGTGGCCGCTGGCGAGTCTGGCGCATCGTTTTGCGCGCTCGACATTTGCGCCATGGCCGGGGCGGTGAGCAGGGCGCCTGCGATGACGAAAGGAGCAGCCTGCGGGAGGAGCGAAACGCGAAACATGACTCGAACTCCTGTGAGCCTCTTACAAGGCCTTGCGGCAAACGAAACGGATCGTTTGTCCGCGCACGCCATAGCCTTCGTCCGTCTCGACGGTGACGCCATGGCAATTCTGCGTAGGATCTGACTGTGCGACGGCGGTCGACTCCTGCCAGTCGACGGGAAGGATGAAGGGCTTTACGGGCGAGGCGGCGGCGGCGGCGCGCGCAGGCTGCATGTCTGGCGCCTTGATGAGGAGCGCCTTGGCGGCGGCGAAGCTGACATTGGCGGCGAGGATCGCGAAGGCGATCTTCATGGCCAGCGCGATGCGAATCGGTCGCGAAGCGAAGCTGGTCTTGGTCGTGCGGTTCGTCGTGTTGTTCATAGAACGGTTCATGGCGAGTTCCCCGTGGTCCGTCCGCTCGATCAGCGGATGATTGGACCCTAGAACGCCGCATGAGGAGTCGCGGTGCGCTGACGCACAGGGCGCCAGATACAAGAACTCCCGGCCTTGTGGGCCGGGAGCCAAACTCATCAGACGTCAAAGCCGCCGTCGCCGCCGCTATCGAAGCCGCCGCCGTCATCGAAGCCTGGGTCGGCGCCATAGTCGGCATCCTCCACCCCGCCGGCGTTGTCGTAGCCGGAGTCGTAACCGGCGTCGGTGGCGCCCGAGCCCGATTCATCGCCGTAATAGTTGTTGATCACCGTATCGCCGCCGGTTGGCGTAAAGCCGGAGCCGATGCCGAGATTCCCCATCCCGCCATAGCCGCCGCCATGCGAGAACAGGCTGCGGATGCCGTCGGCGAGCAGCACGCCGCCCGCGACGCCCGCGGCGGTGCCCAGCGCGCCCTTCAGAAATCCGCCGCTTTCAGGCGCAGGCGGCTGCTGCTGGCCCCAGCCCTGCGGCGCGTAGCCGCCGGCCACGGGATTCATGCCGCCCTGCTGGGCGCCGCCCCAAGGGCCGCTCGGACGAGCCTGCTGAGGGGGACGCGGCGGCGCCGGACGGGGACCACCGCCGAACAGGCCGCCCAGGAAACCGCCGGCAGGCTTCGACTCAAGCTCCTGCACACGCGCCTCTAGTTCCTCGATGCGCGCATTGGCGCCTTGCAGCGCCTGATCCTGCACGATCACGGTCTGCGCCAGGAGATAGGGCGCCGCAGGTTGTGCCTTGATCTGTTCGCTGATGAAAGCCTCCGCCTCCTGGTCGCGCGGCGTCGAGGCGGCGCTCTTGGTGCGCTCGAACAGACCAGCGATGAGTTGGCGTTCTTCCGGTGACATAGGGTTTCTCCATAGTGGCCGCCCTCAAAGGCGCGGCGATGGAAGATATGGCCCCGGCGCAAAACGCCGCCAAGGCCCAAGCGCAAACGCGGCCGATTAAACTTTCGAAATCTGGCGGTGAAGGGGGAAGCGCCCCAATTCTTCCGCGCTACGCGTGCGGCCAGTGGCGTTCGCGGAACCAGCTGCGATAGTCCGTCATCTTCGCGCGCTGCGCGGCCGGCGCGCGCCGCGTGCATGTCGCCGCCTCTGCGCTCCCGTCCGAAGCGCCCCACCGCAGCTCGACGCAGTCGTTGGGATTGTAGCCCATCTCAAGATCAGCCGCGCGGTCCATGACTTCTTTGAGCGAGAGCGTCCAGGCGGAGCCGTCGCTGCGCGTATAGGAAAATGTGCGGGCCGCGAGTTCGCTCGCCAGCGCGCTTTGCAGTTGGGCCTGAACGCCCGCCGGACCTCTGCCAAACGGCATGGCGTAGCGATCGCTGCGTCGAGCGACACGATCTGGAAATCCGCGCACAACATCGATCGCAATCAGCAGGCGGAGATCGCGCGCCGGCGTCGAGAAGTCCTCCCAAGCGCCGCTGGTCGCGAAGATCGCCGGGCCGTCGGGCATCGGTGCCTCGCCACGCCCGCCGTTCTGGAACTTTCGACCGTTTTCAACCGCCGTCGCGCGCGTCTTCACCTGCTCTTCAAGCGCGGTGATGGCCGCCATCATCGCGCGCGTCGGATCTAGCGGCTCAGGCGACATCACCTCATCCATGCGATCGTAGAAATCCTCGGCGCCGAACTGCGACTGCTCCAGGGAGAAATCGCCGTAATCCGGGTTCTTGGCGATCTCGGCATTGGTGAGCGCCCGCAAGCCGCTGTTCTCCCGCACGATCGGCCGGAAGCGCTTGAAGCCCGGGCTGCCGAGGGAAGCTCCGTTCGCGAAAAGGAAATTGCCGCGCCAGAACCGCTTGCGCGTGACGGTGCCATCCGGCTCGGCGTCGACGGCGAGAAAGACGCCGGCGGCGTCCGCCGTCTGCGGAATGCGTTGCACCAGCATCATGACGTGCCCGTAAGGATCCGCGTAAGCCGTTCCGGGACGCAGCGTCTCCTGCGTCAGCGGGATCGTGTAAAAATCGGATTTGTCGCTGTTCGCCGGCGCGCGCACCGAACCGGAATGAACGACGTCGCCCACTGCCCGTAAATATCCGGCGACGCCGGCCGGCCGTTTAGGCGCGGGCGGTTTCGCAGGGGCGACCGGCGCAGTCGTCGGCGCCGCGGCCGGCTGGCCCTGCTGAGGCTGTGCAAACAGCTGCTGTAAAAAGTTCGTGGGAGGAGCCGCTATGCGGGTAGGGGCCGGCGGAGCGGCGGCCGACGCCACGGCTTGTTCGGGCGGCGGCGCGGGTCGGGTCAGTTGGGGATGCAGTATATCGAATCGTTCATTGCATCGCGGCGGCGCGCCGCCGGCCCCGCGCGAGCAATTCGAATAGGCGAAAGGCAGCCCCATCTTGTAGGCGAAATAGGCGCGCAAGAAGTAGACGAAATCGGCGCAGTCGGGTTTCAGCGATTGAGTGAAGCTGTCTTCGCGCATGCCGAGATGATTGAACAGGACATTGCGCGACGGATTGCGCAGCACCTCGTGCCATGTCTTCCACGACTGCTCCGCTTCGAGCGGCGCGTCAAAAAGCTTGGCGATCCACGCCGAGTACAAATTTTCAGTTGAACGGTCCCAACTGTTGTGCAGGCGCCAGACGCTGCCTTCCGCCGCGAGCGCGGCCGACGGCTTGCGCGCGCTCACGTCGATGTCCTTCGTAATCGTGCCGCAGGTAAACGAAGAAGTGTCGAGCGTGGCGCGCCACGCGCCGGCGGTCGGCGACGCAACCTCGGCGAACCAGACATAGGGCGGTCCGCCCCGCTGCATGTGCGATTTGGCGGCGATCCTTCCGTCAGGCGCAATCAGCGAAAGCTCGCCGTCGAGCGGCTTTTCCGCAGCAACGAGGACGCGCAAGGGCGCGCCCGTCCACGGCGCCGCCGGCGAGGGCAAAACCGCGACCTCGGCCGACGCCTCGCAACCTTGAGCCTGAGCGTTCGACAAGGGAAAAAGGAAGGCAAAAAAGGCGCCTGCGACAGGCAAGAATGCAGCGAATCGGCGCGCTGAAAACATTTGTGACCCTCTCTCGGACCGCCCTCGATGTGTTTTCTTCGTCAGAAGCCGGTTGCAGGATACGCGTTGGCAGAAATCCGGCTGGGGACTTGAGGCGCGACTTTCGCACAGCGGCCCATTGCTTGCGGCTCATTGTTTGAAAGAAATGGGTCAAAATGGCGACAACTGCGCCATGGCCGCGACGGCGTCGCCGGGCCCCTTTTGCCCCGTCAGCTGAGACGTGGTTCCGAACGCTCTATATCCCAGCGGTCGTGGCGAGATTGCTTGCGGTAGCGCCTCAGTTAGATCGAGGAACAGATGTCGCGCAGAGGAAAAGCGGGTCGCTTCAGGAGCGCGATGAGCTGGTTCAAATCCCGGCTTTGGCTTATTCCAGCAGGCATGAGCGTGCTGGCGCTCGGCGCTGGCTATGCGCTCGTGCATTATCGTTTTGAAATACCGCTCGACGCCAGCGGCACGCTGTGGCTGTTCAGCGGCGACCCGGCCACGGCGCGCGGCCTTCTCTCGACGATCGTTTCCGGCATGATGACGATGACCTCGCTCGTCGTGTCCCTGACGATCCTCGTGCTGGCGCAGGCGGCGCGTCAGCTCGGCCCTCGGCTTATTTACAACTTCATCGGTGACCCAGCGATCCAGGCCGCTCTCGGTCTTTTCGTCGCCACGATTCTCTATTGCTTGTTCATCTTGCGCAGCATCAATGAAGACCTTGGAGCGCAAGGCGTGCCGCGCTTCGCGGTCACTCTGGCGAGCCTCTTGACCATCGCCTGCCTGTTTGCGCTGCTCGCCTATATTAGCAAGCTCGCACATTCGATCGTTTCCGACACCGCCGTCCGCGAAGTTGGCGACAATCTCGACGCCGCCATTGACGAATGTCCCTGCCGCTCCGATCACGCCGATGATAAGATCGACGTCGACGAGGAGAGTCGAGAACACGCCACGCGGCGCTGCATCGGAATGGAACAGAGCGGCTATGTGCAGTTCATCGATTATGACGCGCTGGTCAAAACCGCCGGGCGTCAAGACATCGTGTTGATCATTCACACAGAACCCGGCGCGTTCCTTTTGCAGAAGGGAGACACTGTCGAGGTTCGTTCGAAAGCGCCTGTCGACAAGCGAGTGGAGCGCGACATTCGAGATGGCTTTGTGATCGGCCCCGCGCGCAATCCCGAGCAGGATTTGCAATATTCCGTGCGCCAATTGGTTGAAATCGCATTGCGCGCCCTGTCGCCCAGCGTCAACGATCCTTACACCGCAACGGCCGTCATCAACCGGCTCTCCGCCTCGCTCGAGAAAGCCGGCGCACGCGAGCTATCGACAAAATACTACCGCGACAGAGCCGGTCGTTTGCGGGTGGTCGCCTCAAACGGCGGCTATGCGCCTGTCGTCGAGACCGCCTTCACGCAAATTCGCGCCGCAGCCGAGGGAATGCCCGCAGTTCTCATGGTGCTCGCAGAACGCATCCAAGACCTGCTGCACAGCGCGGAGCTGCCAGAGCAACGCGAGGCTCTGCTCGAACAGCTCCAGGCGATCCGCTGGACGATTGCGCAGATCAACGAGCCGGAAGATCGCAGGAAACTCGAAGCGATCGTCGCCGGCCCGATGGAGACGAGCTAACGCGATGCTCCGGCGTGGATGGCCGAACAAGGCCATGACGCGGAGCCTCTACTCACGCAGCGGTAAACTTCTCGCTGAAGATGCGGTCGTGCGGCACGCCAGCGGCACGGCCAGCTTCCTCGGCCGCGGCGATGAGCGCAGGCGGGCCGCAGACGTAAATGTCCGGCGTCTCGGATGCCGTCGACAGCGCCAGCGCCAGCGCTTCGACAGGCGTGCCGACGAAATCGCGCCATTCCTGTTCCGGCTTCCAGACGCAGAGCGTCACGACGAGCTGTGGCAACGCCGCCTTGAGCTCCTCGATCACGTCGAGCGCGAAAAGCTCGTCGACTTTGTTGACCCCGAAGAACAGCCGGCAGGAACGCTGATCGGCGAATTCGGCCATTTGCCGCAGCATCGAGAGCGCCGGCGCGAGGCCGGTGCCGCCGACGACAAACCAGCGCGGCGCCGCGCTCGACTCATCGAGGGTGAACTGCCCCTGCGGACCGCGCACAAACAGCGTATCGCCGATGGCGGCGCGATCACGAAGATAATCCGAAAAGGCGCCGTGCGGCTGAAGGCGGATGAACAGCTCGAGCGTTCCGTCCCAGTTCGGCGCGTTGGCGAGCGAATAAGAACGCTTCGGGGAGCCGTCGGGAAGCGTGAGTTCGATGAATTGGCCGGCGGTGAATTGCGCCGCGCGCCCGAACGTCGGATCGTCCTCATATTGAAGCTGCAGGCGCAGCGTTCCAGAGCAGGCTGGCTCAATCGCAACGAGCGTCGCACGCCGTTCAGGAACCGGCGCAAAGCCGACCGCCGCTTCGTCGAACGGCGCCCGCAAAGCGAGATCGCTGCGCGGCTGCGCGCGGCACAGCAATATGTCGCCCGCCATGCGCTCGTCCTCGCTTAGCGCTACGCTGCTGTAGGACATGAGTTCGACGTCTCCACTTGCGCGAGCGACGCGGCACGCGCCGCAGCCTCCCTCCCGGCAGGAGGAGGGGAGATAAATGTTCGCGCGTTCGGCGGCGTCCAGTAGCGTGTCGGAGGGATCGGCGTCGAAGGCGATCGTCGCGCCGTCGCGCGTGAGCAGGCTGACCTTGTACATGGCGGATTCCAGCGAAGGGCGGACGCCCGAGGTGGGCGTCCGCTGTATGATGGCTAGGCGGCGCGGGCGAGCGAGGCTGCGATGTCGGATTTGGCGTCGCCGATCGGCTGGACGCCGAACTTCTCCACCAGCACGTCAACGAGAGCCGGCGTGAGAAAGGCGGGCAGCGTCGGGCCGATGCGCACATTGCGCACGCCAAGCGCGAGCAGCGTCAGAAGAACGGCCGCCGCCTTCTGTTCGAACCAGGAAACGATGAGCGACAGCGGCAGTTCATTGACGCCAACGCCGAAGGCCTCCGCCAGTTTCGTGGCGACGACAAGCGCCGAATAAGCGTCGTTGCATTGGCCCATGTCGAGAAGCCGCGGCAGCCCGCCGATCGTGCCGAAGTCATGCTTGTTGAAGCGATATTTGCCGCATCCGAGCGTCAGGATCACCGTATCCTTAGGCGCTTCGTCGGCGAAATCGCTGTAGTAGTTGCGGCCCGGCGCGGCGCCGTCGCAGCCGCCAACGAGGAAGAAGTGCCGGATGGCGCCGCTCTTCACAGCGTCAATCACCTTGTCGGCGACGCCGAGCACGGCGTCTCGCCCAAAGCCGATGGTGATGGTCTGTTCCGGCGCGTCTTCAGTAAAGCCGGGCAGGGCCTGCGCCGCCTGCGCGACAATCGCGAAATTCTCATCAGCGATGTGGCGCACGCCGGCCCATCCAACCGGCCCCGCGGTGAAGATACGTCCGCGATAACGCGGCTGCGGCTCGATGAGGCAATTCGAGGTCATGACGATCGGGCCGGGGAATTCGGCGAATTCCTTCTGCTGCTCCTGCCAGGCGCCGCCGTAATTGCCGGCGAGATGCGGATAGGCCTTGAGCTTGGGATAGGAATGCGCCGGCAGCATTTCGCCATGCGTATAGACGTTGATGCCCTTGTCCTTCGTCGCTTCGAGGATCGCGTGCAGATCCTTCAGATCATGGCCCGAGACGAGGATCGCCTTGCCCTTGACCGGCGTTACGCGCACGCTCGTCGGCGTCGGCGCGCCGAAGGCGCCGGTGTTGGCGGCGTCGAGCGCCTCCATCGCGAGGAAATTGGCGCGGCCGAGCGCCAGCGCTTCATCGAGGAGCGTCGCGACGTCGCGCTCTTCCCGCGCCAGCATGTCGAGCGCATGTTCGACCGTCGCATAGATCGCGTCGCGTTCTTCGCCCAAAACGCGCGCGTGATGCGCATAGGCGCAAACGCCTTTGAGGCCATAAAGAATGAGCGCGCGGGCGCCGACCGCGTCCTCGCCGAGGATCGCGGCGTCTTTGCGCACGGCGGCCTCTGACGCCTGTGCGAGAAGTCCGGCCATGTTGTCGGCTGGCGCGAAAACGGCGGGGCCGGAGAGAGTCTCGGGCGTCTTGCCGGCGGCGCGCGCGGCGTCTTCGTACAGCGCTTTGGCGTGGTCGCGGATTTGCGTGGCCTGCTGGATCAGCTCGACGAATTTCGCCGCGTTGAAATTGACGTTGGTGAGGGTCGTGAAGAAGGCGAAGAGGATGAAGCGGTCGGCGTCGATGTCAGTGGCGCCAAACTGGCGCGCGCGATGCAAATATTGGCCGACGCCCTCGCAGACATAGAGCAGAATGTCCTGCAGATCGGCGGTCGTCGCGTCCTTGCCGCACATGCCCTTCGTGCCCGCGCAACCGGCGCCTTCGTCAGATCGGTAGGTCTGCTCGCATTGGTAACAGAACATGTCGCTCCCTCCTGCTTAATAGGTATTTAGAGTGCGTATTAAAAAGGTCGGAAGTCAAGCCGCGGCAAGCGATGCTCGCGGCGCATGTTCAGGCGGAGAGATCGGCGAGCGGAAAGGCGGCGGTTTTTTCGAGGCAGTCGTGCAGAGTGTAGCGATCGAGTTCGCGCATAAATCCCTGCTCGGCGCGCGCTAACATGCCCTTCAATCGGCAGCGCGGCAAAAGCGCGCAGTTGCTGCCCTGCGCGCTGAAACATTCGACCAGCGGCTGGTCGTCAAGCCTGCGGACCACCTCGCCGATTCGGATATCGCGCGGATCGCGCGCCAGTCGAACGCCGCCTTGCGCGCCGCGGATGCCTTCGACATATCCGGCCGCGGCGAGCTCCTGCAGCACTTTCGCCATATGGTGGCGCGAGACGTCGAAATGATCGGCGATCGCCGCCGCGCTCATCACCTCCGGATTACGGTCGGCGAGAAGGATGAGGGCGCGCAGGCCAAAGTCGGTGAAGGTCGTGAGCCGCATGGAGTCAATCTAACACGGTATTTGGAGTTCTGAAATATTACGTCTCACCGCTAGCGATTACGGCCGCGAGCCCCTCGGCCTCATGCCCCGCCTTGTGCCGGGCATCCATGCAAATTAACGCCGCATCTTTCGGCGTCATGCCCGCGCTTGTCGCGGGCATCCACGCGGCAACCGTTGCCCGCATTTCGCAAGCATTGCGCAATGTCCCGGCGTGGATGGCCGGGTCAAGCCCGGCCATGACGGGTGTGGCAGGTTGCTCGCGCAGCCCCTCTCCTTCGAGACGCGCGCTGCGCGCGCTCCTCAGGATGAGGGGGTTGAATCTCGCAAACTTCATGCAGCGTGATTAGCTGCTGCGCAGTGCGATTAGCTGCGCTGCTCCAAGCAGTCCTCATCCTGAGGAGCGCCTGTAAGGCGCGTCTCGAAGGACGAGGACGGCGCAGCGTCGCCTCTACGCGCCTCACCCCCCGCCCAGCGCCATATCGTCGCGATGAATGATCTCGTCCGGGCCCTTGAAACCCAGCAGCGACTCAATGTCCTTCGTCGAGCGCCCGACGATTTTCGCTGCGTCGGAGGCGTCATAGGTCACGAGGCCGCGGCCGATCTCGCCGCCCTTGGCGTTGCGGATCAATATGCAGTCGCCGCGCGCGAAGCCGCCTTCGATCCGCGTCACGCCTGCCGGCAGCAGGCTTCTGCCTGAGCGCAGCGCCTTCGCCGCGCCGTCGTCGATATGCACCGCGCCCTTCGGCTCGAGAGAGCCGGCGATCCATTTCTTGCGCGCCGTCACCGGATTGGACGGCGTCAGAAACCAGGTGCAGCGTCCGCCCGCGGCGATGCGCGCGATCGGCGCCTCTTCGCGGCCGTCGGCGATCACCATATGCGCGCCGCCGGTCGTGGCGATTTTCGCCGCCTCGATCTTGGTGCGCATGCCGCCGCGCGAATATTGCGAGGCGGCGCCCCCCGCCATGGCTTCGATCTCGGCGGTGACGCGCGGCACGATCGCGATGTGTTTGGCGTCGGGGTTGGAATCGGGCGGGGCGCTGTAGAGCCCGTCGACGTCGGAGAGCAGGATCAACAGATCGGCGCTCGCCATGGTCGCGACCCGCGCGGCGAGACGGTCATTGTCGCCATAGCGGATTTCCGCCGTCGCCACCGTGTCGTTCTCGTTGATCACCGGCACGGCGCGCAGCGATAAAAGCCGCGTCAGGCATTCGCGCGCATAAAGGTAGCGGCGGCGCTCCTCCGTGTCGCCGAGCGTGACCAGCACCTGCCCGGCGACGAGGCCGCGATCGTGCAGCGTCTCCGCCCAGAGCCGCGCCAGGGCGATCTGGCCGACGGCGGCGGCCGCCTGGCTGTCTTCGAGTTTCAGCGCGCCGCGCGGAAAGCCGAGCACGCTCCGTCCCAGCGCCACGGCGCCGGACGACACGACCAGCACATCGGCGCCGGCGCGATGCAGATCGGCGATGTCGTCGGCGAGGCGCTTCAGCCAGGCGCGTTTCGCCGACGCCTTGTTGGGGTCGACGATGAGCGATGAGCCGACCTTCACGACGATGCGTTTGAAGTCAGCGAGGACGGGAGCGCGCTTGGTCATGCGGGCGGGGCGAAATGTCCGAGGATTGGGCGTTTGCGAGCGCGGCTTAGGGAGCGCTTGAGTTAGCCTAGCCCGCCAACGACCGCAAATCGGCGCCTATGGCGCGCCGTTCTGCCAGCGGCGGATGAAGTCGAACGGATGGATGAAACTCAGCACATTGAGCGTGAAATTGTCTCTGATGTTCAGCGCGACCCCGACTTCAAGAAGCACAGACATTGCGATGACGGCCAAAGCTGGGAGCCGCCATGCGAGAACGAAGCCCAACGCCATCGCCAGCGTATCGGCAAGCGAATTGACGATGCTGTCTCCTGCGTAGTTCTGGGCCGGCGGCTGCTTGCGATAGTGACGAATGGCGAAGGGCGTATTCTCGAGGATCTCCCATCCGACTTCGAGGGCCAACGCGATCATGAAGCGCTGCCAGACCGAAAGTTCCGGCGCCGCGAGCCAAAGAAGGAAATAGAACAGCACGCCGTGAATGACATGCGTGAAGCTGTACCAGTCGGTGAGCTGCTGAGAGAGGCCCGGAGAGGCGGCGTCGCCCTCCCAGAGCTTGAATTCGCCGCAGGCGCAAAGAAAAGGCCGGCCGAGCGCCCAAAGCGCGCCAGCCTGAACGATGAGCGCGGCGATCATCGCCGCCGCGACGTCACGCCCCGTCGTTGCATTCATCATCATATCTTCTCAAATGGAAGATCCGACGATGGAAAACTAGTCCCCCAGTCCGACGACCTCGGCGTCTGGGGTCTTCTTGCCGCCGGCTGCGGCGGAGAGTTCCTCCAGCTCCTCGGTCCAGTATTCGAACTGCCGCCGGCCGTAGTCGACCATGGCTTCGGCGACGTCGTGCGGCGATCTCGCCGCCCATACATCTTGCCCGAATTGCAGCGCCGACCGCGTGTTGATCAGGCCGAAGTCCATGAATCGCGATGCGCAGTCCTGACTGGTCTTGAGCGAAGTGAGGAGGAGGGAAGGGCCTGGCGAGATCATGTTATTTCCCCTGGAGCTGTCGCTGTGTGCGCCAATTGCAAAAGGGGGAGACGCGGCAGCGCCAGCGTCTCCCCAACGACTGAAAAGGGCTGCAATATACCCTCTAAATAGCGTCCGCTTGATACGAACCTATGACTGGAACACGAGTTTTGGCACGAGGTCTTGAGTTAGGTCAAGCATATGAAACTATTGCATAATTTTCCTTTTGGTTCTATCCCTCTTTCAGCGTGTGGCTGTTGACGGGCGACTCGTGAGGCGGAATTCTCGGGTCGGATGGCGGCGGCGTTGGGAGGCCACTGATGCATCGACTTGTCTATTTCAGTAACGCGGATCTTGATCTGAACCTCTCCGTGATCGAGGGCATGGTCGAGAAGTCCGCAGAGCGGAATCGACCTCTGCGCATCAGCGGGGCGCTGCTCTACAACGGCCTGAATTTTTTGCAAATTCTGGAAGGTCCCAGACAAGCGCTGACGCCGCTCTATTTGCAAATCCGGAGGGACTCCCGGCACTCCGGCGTCGTCAAGCTCGTTCACGAACGCATTTCGATGCGCAGCTACCCGGACTGGGGCATGAAGCTCGTGTGCGGCGCGCCGGAATACACGGCCGCGACGCAGGAATCGGCGCCGCGCGAGGGCGGTCTTTCCGCGATGGTTGACGGTTTTTTTAGATTTGGCCAGGCGGCGGCGTTCGCCGAACTTAGGTGAGCGCAATTCTTGCTTAGGCAGTTCGCGGACATCGGGCGCGCTGTCCGCCCTTCGGAGCGACGAATGTTAGGAATTGCCAAGAAAATCGGCTCGTCTGAGAGCGAGAACAAGGCGGCGGCTAGGGGCCGGGACGGCCGGCTTTTATCCGGCTATTTGGTCAATCTGCATCGTGGCGCGGCGCCGGTGAGAGAACTGATGCTCGCCGACATCGAAAGGTTCCAGTCGCTGGGCGCGACAGGATATGCCGACGATTTGCGCACTGCGCTCAAGCGGTTCACGTCCGAATTCATCGACCTGAAGGATCGACGCTAGGCTCCGCTTGCGCCAGCCTAGCGCTCGGCCGCGCCGAGTTCGCCAAACCATCAGTCGATCAGCCGCGCGCGAGTCTCGCGCTCATAGCTGGCGAGCTCGTCGCTGATCGCGACGTCAAAGCGCGCATGCGATCCGAGAGCTTTCAGCTGCGCGGGCAGCGCGGCGAGCTGCTCTTTGGCGTAATTGCGCATTTGCGGAAGGTCGCATGAGCGCTCCGCGACCCGGCGACCGGAAAGCATGAACGGCTGCAGCAATGGGACGCCCGGCAGAGCTTCGCCCTCTCGGGCGATGACGTCCCTCACCGCGACGCCGTCTCTAAACTCGCGAAAAACCTGCTTGCGGCCCGGCAGCGAGCGTTTGCCCGCCGAGAGTTTCATCCGTCCCTCGCCGGCGTATTCGGTCAGCTTATAGGCGATGTCGAAGGTTGGCGCGTCGCTCGACGCCGCCATATCCGTCCCGACGCCAAAAACATCGATGGGCGCGCCGCCCGACGTCAGAGCGTCGATCCTGGTTTCCTCAAGGCCGCCGCTGGCGACGATCTGCACGTCGGTCAAGCCAGCGTCATCGAGGATGCGGCGCGTTTGGCGCGACAGCATGTCGAGATCGCCGGAGTCGAGACGCACCGCGCGAATGTTGAAGTTCGGCCCGCGCGCCTTCGCGAGCGCGACGACCTTCTTGACGCCTTCAAGCGTGTCATAGGTGTCGACGAGCAATGTCGTGTCGGGAAAGACCTCGCTGAAAGACTGAAAAGCATCCATCTCGGAGGCGCAGGCTTCGACAAAACTATGCGCCATCGTTCCAGCGAGGGGCAATCCATAGGCCTGCCCGGCCGCGACATTGGAGGTCGACTCGACTCCGGCGATGTAGAATGCGCGCGCGCCCTTTGTCGCCGCATCCATGCCTTGCGCCCGTCGTGCGCCGAAGTCGACGACGCTGGCGCCGCGCGCTGCGGCGACGACGCGCGCCGCTTTGGACGCCAGTATCGTTTGCAGTCCGATCTGATTAAGCACGAGCGTCTCGATGAGCTGCGCTTCGGCGATGGGCGCAACCACCTCCAGGATAGGTTCGTTCTCAAAGAACGGCGCGCCCTCACGCATCGCATAGATGTCGCCGGAGAAGCGGAAATCCGCGAGCCAGTCGAGGAACGGCTGCGAAGCAATTTTAAGCGAGCCCAGATAGTCGATGTGCTTCGGCTCAAAACGCAACTGCTCGATCTCGTGAAGAAGATCGTCCAAGCCGGCGGCGATCAGAAAATTGCGTTGCGGCGGCAGCTTGCGCACGAAGAGGCTGAACGTCGCTTGCGCGTTCATGCCCAATTCGAAATAAGCGCGCAGCATCGCAAATTCATAGAGATCCGCGAAGAGCGCGCTACTGGACACGATCGCTGCTTCCTTTGCCGCAATGGGTCAAGGCTGAAAGCGCTCGCGCCCGTCGGGACCATAGCCATGGCTTCCGGGCCGGGCAATGTTAGCCGCTCGCGCTACGTCACGCGTCTTGTGAGAGCGCCGCTCAGCTATCTTCGACGAAGACGCCCGCCTTCCGCATCTTTTCGACGGCGTCTCTTCCGCCTTCCGGCGTAATGGCGCGCGCGCCGGAAAGCCGCACATGCGTTTCAAATTCTTCCGCCACGGCGTCCAGCGCCGTTTCGAGCACGCAGACGTCGAGCGCCAGTCCGACGATCAAGACGCGACGCACGCCAAGACGTCGCAGCCGCTCCGCGAGCCCCGTTCCGTTGAGCGCCGAAAGCTGGTCGCGCTCGAGCGATTCTCCTTTGCTGACAATGATGGCGCGCTCTGGCAGGCGCAGGTCGGGATGGAATTGCGCGCCGGCGCTGTCCTGAACGCAATGCGCCGGCCATGGTCCGCCGAAGTCGCGAAAGCTCGCATGGCCGGTCGGATGCCAGTCCCGCGACGCGACGATGGGAACGCCGGCGGCGACGGCTTCCGTAATGAGCTCATTGACCACAGAGACGATCTTGTCGGCTCCGGAAACTTCCAAGGCGCCGCCTGCGCAGAAATCGCGCTGCACGTCCAAGACGATGAGCGCGTCGCCAGGCGTCAGCCGCATCGCGCCCTCCTGACCGTTCCGGGGAACTATATGGCGGCCACGCGCCGAAACACCATGACTTGAGGGTTGGTGAAAAACCGCCTTGCATAAAGGTCATAAAGAGGCGCGCGCGACCTGCTCTTGCGGCGCCTGAAGTCGTCCACCTCGTTCCAGAAAGAGTTCACCGTCGCGCCCTTCGTGTCCAGCAGCTGGTCAACTTTTCTATCGAACTTCTCCTGATCGAATCGCGCGTCGCGGGGCAAATCGTTCATGTAGAAGGCGTTGCCCTTGTAGTGGAGCGGAACGACGTCAACGAGCGCAAATCCAACGCTCTGGATAAGGTCGGCGTAAGCCGCAGCAGGATAGGGCCACTCGTAGGTTTTATATCTAGGCGCCAGAGGATGGCTGTTAAGCAAAGTGAAGAACTCGGCGCTGTCATTCGCGAAATATTCGGTGAGCATGAACCAGTAGGCGCCGGGCTTCAACGTCCGCCGCAGATCAATGGATATGTGCGGGATATGCCCCCAGTGATGAACCGTCGCGGTGGAAATCGCGGCGTCGAAAACTGAGTTCAGCTTTCTCCAGGAGGAAAGATCATTGATGATCCGGATCTTATGATCATTGAGCTGCGCGAGGTGCCCGGTGCCGGTGGTCAGATTCGGATTGGGGTCCATTGCGGAAACATTAGAGAAGCCGTTCTTGTAGAGCGCGTAGGCGCCGTGTCCCCTCCCGCAACCGACATCGACGATATTCGACTCTTTTTCCAGGCCATAACGATCAAGGAGCCAGATCACCGCCGCCGGAACCCTCGACTCCCGGAAGAACTCGAGGGACGATTGGGCGTTCTCCTCAAGTAGCGCGCTCTTCAAGGTCGAAGCTAGTTCCGGGTCGGACTTCGCGTCGACATAGATCTGTTTGATCACCTGTTCGTATTGAGCCGGATCCTCGAAACCGCCCAAAAAATCCATCTGATCGATTTCGTCATTCGCCCTGCCGGGATCGTCTTCAATCCTTACTGGAGAAATTATAGATTTGAGCTGCCCAATGAAACTGCCGAGCATCTTCCGTTCCCCTCAAGTCATAGAGCTTCGCTGGGGTCCAGGCGGGGAACCGCCGGCGCGGTCAAGCGTCGGCCGTTCCCGGCCCCGTTGAGCCGCCGTCCTGGGATTTTATCGTGGAACAGAGCTCAGCTCAGCCTCTAAATCGCCGCGCTTACGCCAAATCGCCTGAGCAGGCAATTTCGTGGGCAGATCCGCCTCGCTCACCATTGAGTGGCAGGAGTGGCCGGGATCGAACCGACAACCCCCGGTTTTGGAGACCGGTGCTCTACCAGTTGAGCTACACTCCTGCGGACGCCCAAAGGCGCGCGTCTTCATTGCCGCAACGACGCCCCGGACGCAAGGGGGCGCGGCGGGCTTCCTATCAGGAATTGCCGCCGGAAAGCACCGTGACGGCGCGACGGTTCTGCGACCAGCAGGAGATGTCGTCGCAGACGGCGACCGGACGCTCCTTGCCGTAGCTCACCGTGCGGATGCGCGACCCCGAAACTCCGCGCGCGACGAGGTAATTCTTGGCCACTTCAGCGCGTCGCGCGCCGAGCGCGAAATTATATTCGCGGGTGCCGCGTTCGTCGGCGTGGCCTTCCATCGTGAAGCTGTAGCGAGAGTACCGATTGAGCCATTGCGCCTGCTTGTCGAGCGTGGCCTGCGCGGTGGACGTCAGATCGGTGGAGTCGGTCTCGAAGAAGATGCGATCTCCGACATTGACCACGAAATCCTGATGGCTGCCGGGACTCGCGACGCCGCCGCGTCCATAGCCTCCGCCCGCCAGATCATTCGCGGCTTCATCCGCGGTGTTCTTGGCGCAGGCCGAGAGCGCCAGGACCGCCATGACCGCCGTCAGCGCGACGACGAATTTGGCGCCGCAGGCGCGTTTCGAAAGCAGCATGAAGAACTCCTGTTACGATCACCGACTGGCGATAGTCCTAGTCTTCCAGGGTTAAGCGAAGGTTCCGTCAACCTTGATCGCAGGTATCTTCGGTCTGTTGCATTTGAGTAAATTGGCCCCTTCGTTAATAAGCGGTTAATGGGTTAACAGAAGCTTAACGCGCTGTTTCCCGGCGAATTCGACGTTCTCAGGATCGGCGCGCGTCTGCGCGATGCAGCATAAATAACAAGTGAACTACGTGGATCGACGGCGCGCGTGGCGTCCGGCGATTTCGTGTTCAAGAAAACACCCTGCGCCGGCTGTGAAGCGATGTGCGAGCGGTTGCTTTGCAGAGACTCTCGCTCTTAATATTGATCAATGACGCGCGATGCGGCGGCGCGCGCGGTCAGGAGCGTGACATGAATGAAGGCATCGCGCCTTTTTTATCGCCGTTGACGCTGCTTCTGGGCGGCGGCCTTCTGGCGATCGGATTGCTGTCGCTACTCGATCTTCACTTCTTCAAGACCAAGTGGCAGGGCAAGTTGGCGCTGGCGGTCGGCCTGGTCTTCATTCTCGCCACTGAGGCGATGTTCGTCACGAGCGGCGCCAGCGGCCGCTATTTCGAAGGCCAGAAGATGGACGTCACCGACTGCGAATATCAGACGGAGCGGGATTTTCCGGCGGAGCGGCGATCCAACCCGAAGCTCATTCACGACAAGATCGTCGCCTGTATGGACCTGCTCGGCTACGACTGGAGCAAGGAGCACTATCATTGCGTGGAGGCGCCGATCTCCACCAATGTGTTCTGTTATCTGCCGCGGGCGGCCATGCAGCGCAGCATCGTCGCGTGGCAAATGCGTTTCGAATAGGTCAGAACAGCGATCCCTGATCGTCGTTGTCGGCTCTTCTCAGGCGTCGCCGTGGGCGCGGGCGCGCCGGCGGATCTGGAATCGCAAGGCCAGCGCGCGCCTGGATTCTACCGTCGGCGATCTCGATATCGAGACCCGTTCCGGGAGGAGCCTGCGCGACGCTGCGCACCAGCGCGCCGCTATCGTCGTGCACCAGCGCAAAGCCGCGCGCCAACGCCGAGCGATGGCTGAGCGACTCCTGCAGCCGCGCCAATCTGTCGATTCGATCCTGATGGCCGCCGATCAAGCCGGCGACGGCGCGGTCGAGACGCTGCGCCGCCCCGGCGAGGCGCTGCCTGGCTGCGGCGTTCTCCTGGCCGGCGAGAACGCGCCGGGCGCGATAGCCCTGTTGCAGCCGCGCGCCAAGACCGCGCAGCTGCTCGCGCACGCGCGCCAGCTCCGCTTGCGGCGAGTGGCGGGCGAGCAGCGTTGCGGCGCGCGAGAGCCGCAGACGCCGTCCGTCTCGGGCGGCGCGGGCGCCGCCGCGCAGCCGCTCGGCCGCCCGGTCAAAACGCTGGCGCGGATTGGCGAGCAGGGCGTCGCCAGCCGGCAGCAGGCGCGCGTAGGTTGAAAGCTGGACGCGACGCTGCTCCATGGCGCGGCGGCGCGCGCCCTCCAGCCGGCTTGTGCGGATGGCGAGATGTTCGAACAGCTCGACGCGCACCGGAACGGCTTTCTCCGCCGCGCCCGTCGGCGTCGGCGCGCGAAGGTCGGCGACGAAATCGATGAGCGTCGTATCGGTCTCATGGCCGATCGCCGAAATGAGCGGAATGACGCTCTCCGCCGCCGCCCGCACGACGATTTCCTCGTTGAAGCCCCACAAGTCTTCGAGCGAACCGCCGCCGCGCGCGACGATCAGCACGTCGGGGCGGGGAATGGCGCCCCCGGCAGGCAGCGCATTGAAGCCGCGAATGCCCGCCGCGACCTCCTCAGCGCAACTCTCGCCCTGCACGCGCACGGGCCAGACCAGCACGCGGCGCGGGAAGCGGTCGTTGAGGCGGTGCAGAATGTCGCGGATGACGGCGCCAGTCGGCGAGGTCACCACGCCGACGACGCGCGGCAGGAAGGGCAGGGGGCGCTTGCGCGCCTCGTCGAAGAGGCCCTCGGCCGCGAGCGCCTTGCGGCGCGCGTCGAGCAGCGCCATCAGCGCGCCGACGCCGGCCGGCTCCAGCGACTCGATGATGATCTGATAGGAGGACTTGCCGGGGAAGGTTGTGATGCGTCCGGTCGCGACGACTTCCAGTCCCTCCTGCGGCCGTGTGCGCAGGCGCAGAAAAGTCGACCGCCAGATCACCGCGTCGAGACGCGCATTCTGATCCTTGAGACAGAAATAGGCGTGGCCGGAGGCGTGCGGGCCGCGATAGTTGGAGATCTCGCCGCGCACGCGCACGCGCCCGAAGCGATCCTCGATCGTCTGCTTCAGCGCGTTCGCGAGTTCGGAGACGCTGATCTCAGGCGCATTGGTCTGAGGCGCATCTCCCACGTTCTCGGTCAGGTCGGACATGGATGAGATATGCTCACGCTTTGCGTCTCATTTCATCCTCACGCTAACATTGAACTGTCCGCGTGGTGGTGTAGCAGCACGCTACGCGAGGCGCGAATGGCCTCCAACATCATCATGTAAATGCCCAAAGCCAGCAAGAAAACAGCGCCCCCATTTATGCCGCTCAGAGGTTCGCGACGGTGGTCGCTGAGTGAGCAGCTGTTCGGCGCGGCCTATGGAAATTCTGAAGCGCAGAGCTCGCTATGAGCGCGGATTGCGAAACGACGCTCAACAAGGGGCGTGGTTCCCTCCTGGAAGTGCTTGGCGTTTTTCTTCGCCTCGGCGTCACGAGCTTCGGCGGGCCGATCGCGCATCTTGGCTATTTCCACGCTGAGTTCGTCGAGCGTCGCAGATGGCTCGATGAGGCCGCCTACTCGGATATCGTCGCGCTCTGCCAGTTCCTTCCCGGCCCTGCGAGCAGTCAGGTCGGCATCATCATCGGCATGTTGCGGGCCGGCCTTGCTGGCGGATTGGCGGCATGGATCGGTTTCACCATGCCTTCGGCGCTTGCGTTGATCTGCTTCGCCTATGGAGTCGGTCGCCTCGGCGACTTATCGCAGGTCGCTTGGCTGCACGGCCTCAAAGTGGTCGCCGTCGCGGTCGTCGCGCAAGCGGTGTGGGGGATGGCGCGAAACCTTTGTCCGGATCGGGAGCGGGCGACCATCGCCGTGGCGGCGACGCTGCTGACGTTGGCCGTCCCCACCGCCAGCGGTCAGATTGGCGCGATTGCGGCGGGAGGCGTCATTGGTTGGCTGTTCCTGTCGGGGGAAAACAAAGGAGCTACGACCCCTCTATCAATCCCCATCACCCGGCCCATAGCCATCGCCTCGCTCGCGCTGTTTGCGGTTTTGCTCGTGGGGTTGCCCATTCTGGCGAACGCAAACCCCAATCCTACGATCGAGCTTATCAGCGGCTTCTATCGCTCAGGGTCGCTCGTTTTTGGCGGCGGGCACGTCGTGTTGCCGCTGCTGCAGCAAGCCTTCGTATCTCCAGGCTGGATCGACCGTGATGCATTCCTTGCCGGCTATGGCGCGGCGCAAGCGGTTCCCGGCCCACTATTCACTTTCGCGGCCTATCTCGGCGCAGCGATGACGTCTGAGCCAAACGGCTGGGCGGGCGGGCTGATCTGTCTCACCGCGATTTTCCTGCCGTCTTTCCTGCTAGTCGTCGGCGCGCTGCCTTTTTGGGACGCTTTACGTCATCGAACGGCGGCGCAATCGGCGCTCAAGGGGATCAACGCGACAGTCGTCGGAATTCTGCTCGGAGCGCTCTATACCCCTGTTTGGACGAGCGCGATCTTTGGCCCAGCGGATTTCGGGCTGGGCCTCCTGGCTTTCCTCTTGCTCGTCCTATGGCGGACGCCGGCGTGGCTGGTCGTCATCCTCGGCGCATTTGGCGCAACGCTCATCGCCATGGTCGCTTAAGGCGCGTTAAGCGCGCGCTGACCGGTCCGCCTTGGCTGCTGAATATGAAATTGTTCTGGGTCGCGCGTATTTTGAAAGCTAGCGCATCTCGCTCATCGAATAATGCGTTGGTTGCGCGGGGCCACTCGCCAGGTCGGCGAGAAGGTTGGGCTCGAGCCGCGACTGCCCTTCCGTTAATTGCTCGGGCGCGTCGACATTGCCCCGAAGATACCAGCCGCTGACATCAAGAGGCGGTGGCGGCGGCAGATTTTCGGCGTGCGCGTTCACAGCGCCAGCAATCAAGATGAACGACAGGAGGGCGATGGAGCGGCGCATGATGTGCTCCCATTTTCGCGCGCGACATTGCTTTCGCATGGCGCAGCGCCGAAAAGGAAGCATGGGCGCTAACGGTTAAGGGAAGGTTAACCCTATTGCTTAACCAACAGCGCACGCCTGCAAAGCGTATCCGCGCGTCGCACGCCGCGACCTTCTCGTGGCGTCGCCAATCGCGTTAGGCCGGCTCAGGCCGCCTCGGCGGATTCCTTCAAAACGCTGCAGATCCCCGCGACGAGAGATTCGACCAGTTCGCGGTCGTCGCCTTCGCCCATGACGCGGATCACGGGTTCAGTGCCGGAGGGGCGAACAATGAGTCTGCCAGAGTTGCCGAGTCGCGCCCGCGCATCGTCGATTGCAGACACCACTGCGGTGCGCTCCAATTCGCGACGATGGGCGCGCACATTCTCCAATACCTGCGGCAGCGGTTCGAACCGATGGCAAACTTCACTCACCGGACGATCCTGACGCTTCACCTCTGCGAGCGCCTGCATCGCCGTCACGAGCCCGTCGCCTGTTGTGCAATAGTCAGAGAGAATGACATGGCCCGACTGTTCGCCGCCGATGTTGTAGCCGGCTTCGCGCATGCGCTCGATTACATAACGGTCGCCGACGGGCGTTCGCTCAAGCGTGAGCCCGATCGAATTCAGATGGCGCTCCAATCCAAGATTGGACATGATCGTCGCGACCAGGCCGGGCTTCGACAGCAGCCCCTGATCGCGCCAGCTTTCGGCGATAACCGCCATCAGCTGATCGCCGTCGATCAGGCGCCCATTTTCGTCGACCAGGATGACGCGGTCGGCGTCGCCGTCGAGCGCGATGCCCACGTCGGCGCGCAGCTCGCGCACCTTGTCACGCAGCGCCTGCGGCGCAGTGGAGCCCACGCGATGATTGATGTTGAACCCGTCGGGTTCGACGCCGATCGCGATCACTTCGGCGCCAAGCTCCCACAGCGCCTCGGGAGCGACTTTGTAACCCGCGCCATTCGCGCAATCGACGACGAGGCGCAAACCTTCCAAGCTCATATTGCGCGGCAGCGTGCGCTTGGCGAACTCGATATAGCGCGCGCGCACGTCGTCGATGCGGCGGGCGCGTCCGAGATCTCTCGGACCTGCGCGCTTGCGCAACATATCGCCGTCGATGAGGCGTTCGATGTCGTGTTCGATCTCGTCGGAAAGCTTGTGGCCGTCCGGTCCAAACAGCTTGATGCCGTTATCCTCGAAAGAATTATGAGAGGCGGAAATCATCACGCCAACATCGGCGCGCATCGACCGCGTGAGCATGGCGACCGCGGGCGTCGGCATTGGCCCCAGCAGCAGCGGATCCATGCCGACCGACGTGAAGCCGGCGACAAGCGCATATTCGATCATATAGCCTGAGAGCCGCGTGTCCTTGCCGATGACGACGCGATGCCGACCTTCGCCGCGATGAAAGATCAGCCCCGCCGCCTGCCCAACCTTGAGCGCGAGCTCCGGCGTGATCTTCTCGTTGGCGAGGCCACGAATGCCGTCGGTGCCGAAATAGGTGCGGGTCATTCGAGATCCTCAGCGAGCGGCGCCCAAGCGCCTCGGCGCCAAATCGGCGCATCCTTCACGCTATCTGTCACACCAAGTCGGCGCATCTATGGCCATAAGGCCAAATGCGCATTTTCGCCAGCCTTACGAACGGGTAATGAACAGTCGCACATCCTCTGAACGGAAGTCCACATGGAAGTCAAAATCTACCATAATCCGGCCTGCGGCACCTCGCGCAAAGCGCTCGCCGCTCTAAAGGAAGCCGGCTATGAGCCGCAAGTGATCGAATATCTCAAAAACCCGCCCGATCGGATGGCTCTGAAGGAGCTTCTGCGTCGCATGGGCAAGAACGTGCGCGATCTCCTGCGCAAGCGCGGGACGCCCTATGAAGAACTGAGACTCGATGATCCCACCCTGTCAGACGACGAGATTTTCGCCGCCATCGAAAAGCATCCAGTTCTGATTGAGCGGCCGATCGTTTCGATGGGCGACAAGGCCGCGCTCTGCCGACCTGCCGAAGCGGTCGTTGATCTGATCGCGCGGTCCAAGACTTAGCGGTCCAAGACTTAGCGGTCCAAGACTTAGCGGTCCAAGACTTAGCGGTCCAAGACTTAGCGGTCCAAGACTTAGCGGTCCAAGACTTAG
>NZ_JADNRA010000026.1:139332-140884 GCF_015709525.1 Methylocystis sp. L43
GCGGTCCAAGACTTAGCGGTCCAAGACTTAGCGGTCCAAGACTTAGCGGTCCAAGACTTAGCGGTCCAAGACTTAGCGGTCCAAGACTTAGCGGTCCAAGACTTAGAGGCGTTCTCGGGCATCCGATGCAAAAAACCCAGCGGCCGGGACCGCTGGGTTTTCCTCGTTAGATCGGATGCGGCTCCAGGCCGCCGACGTCGGGCTCTGGCTTCTGCCCCGTGGTCGGCACCGCGGAGCCGCGCGGCGGCGGCGTTGGCGTCGACTCTTCGCGCACCGGGCGCTTGCCGGCGAGCAGGCCTTTGATCTCATCGCCGGACAGCGTCTCGAATTCGAGAAGCGCATTGGCGAGCGTATCCAGATCCGTACGCTTGTCGACGAGGATCTGCCTGGCCTTCTCGTAAGCTTCCTGCACCAGCCGGCGCACCTCCGCGTCGATCGTCTCCTGCGTCTGTTCGGAGAAAGTCTGCGTGCGTCCGAGCGAGTAGCCGAGGAACTGCTCCTGCTGCGGGTCGGCATAGGCGACGGTGCCAAGCTTGTCCGAGAAGCCGAGCTGGGTGACCATCGCGCGGGCGATGCGCGTCGCCTGCTGAATGTCCGACGCGGCGCCGGAGGTCGTCTTCGCCGATCCAAAGATCAACTCTTCGGCGACGCGGCCGCCCATCGCCATGGCGAGCATCGCCACGAGCTGCTCGTAGCTCTGCGAGATTTGATCGCGCTCGGGGAGACCCTGCACCATGCCGAGCGCTCTGCCGCGCGGAATGATCGTCGCCTTGTGGATCGGAATCGAGCCCGGCACGTTCAGGGAGACCAGCGCATGGCCGCCTTCGTGATAGGCGGTGAGTTTCTTCTCCTCATCCGTCATCACCAGCGTGCGCCGCTCGGCGCCCATCATGATCTTGTCGCGGGCGTCCTCGAACTCCTGGCTCGTGACGATCCGCTTCGAGCGCCGCGCCGCGAGCAGCGCCGCCTCGTTGACAAGATTCATCAGATCCGCGCCCGAGAAGCCCGGCGTGCCGCGCGCGACGATCTTCAAATCCACATCCGGCGCCAAAGGCACCTTGCGGGCGTGAACCTTGAGGATCTTCTCGCGGCCGATGAAATCCGGGTTCGGCACCTGGATCTGCCGGTCGAAACGGCCCGGACGCATCAGCGCCGGATCGAGCACGTCCGGACGGTTGGTCGCGGCGATCAGGATGATGCCCTCATTCGCCTCGAAGCCGTCCATCTCGACGAGCAGCTGGTTCAGCGTCTGCTCGCGCTCGTCGTTGCCGCCGCCAAGGCCGGCGCCGCGATGGCGGCCGACCGCGTCGATCTCGTCGACGAAGATGATGCAGGGCGCGTTCTTCTTCGCCTGTTCGAACATGTCGCGCACGCGCGAGGCGCCCACGCCGACGAACATTTCGACGAAGTCAGAGCCCGAGATCGAGAAGAACGGCACGCCCGCCTCGCCGGCGATGGCGCGCGCCAGCAGCGTCTTGCCGGTGCCGGGCGGTCCAACGAGCAGCACGCCGCGCGGGATGCGCCCGCCGAGCCGCTGGAACTTCTGCGGATC
>NZ_JADNRA010000027.1:0-74669 GCF_015709525.1 Methylocystis sp. L43
GGCTGCGCGGGCCGCGGCGTCATCACCTCGATCAACTTCCTCGAGGAAAACGGCGCTTACGAAGACATCGACTATGTGTCCTACGACGTGCTCGGCGACGTGGTCTGCGGCGGTTTCGCCATGCCGATCCGTGAGAACAAGGCGCAGGAAATCTACATCGTCATGTCGGGCGAGATGATGGCCATGTATGCCGGCAACAACATCTCCAAGGGCATTTTGAAATACGCCAATTCCGGCGGCGTGCGCCTGGGCGGTCTGGTCTGCAACGAGCGTCAGACCGACAAGGAGCTCGAGCTTGCGGAAGCTCTGGCGAAGAAGCTCGGCACGACGCTGATCTACTTCGTGCCGCGCGACAATATCGTGCAGCACGCGGAACTGCGCCGCATGACGGTGCTGGAATATGCGCCGCAGTCCGAGCAGGCGAATCATTACCGCAATCTCGCGGTGAAGATCCACGCCAACCAGGGCAAGGGCATCATCCCGACGCCGATCACGATGGACGAGCTCGAAGACATGCTGATGGAGCACGGCATCATGAAGGCGGTCGACGAGAGCCAGATCGGCAAGACTGCGGCCGAACTCCAGGCGATCGCCTAACCCGTCAACGCATAAGCGTCGACCTCCCGCACGCGGGAGGTCGACGTTATGTTGTCAGCGGAGCGTGACGTAATGGTGCACGCCTTCCCCAATATCGAGAGCGGCGGCGCCGCATCCACGGCGACGGAGAGCGGGCCAGGCGTTCGTGACGCTGAGAGCGCCTATCGCGATCTGACTGGCGTTTTGCCCGACGCGGCGGATATCGACGGCGATGCGCATTTCGACCGCCACGTTCTGGCGTCGATCCTCGCCTTAGCGTCGAGCGAGGGCGGAAGTCTTGCGGCGCGAGCCGGTCTGACGGCCGCTGAACTCGGCGATCTTTTTTCTCACTACTTCGCTGCGCGAAACATCGAATCTTCCGGCGACCACGAGACGAGTCTCGTCGACGCGGACGAAATCGAAATCGTGCGGGATCTCCTTCTTGAGAATCGCTCCAGCGAGGGCGAGTTCGGTCGTTGGCTCGCCGCGATGATCGCGCGCCGCGCCATGGAGCCCAACCATCTGTGGGAGGACCTCGGTCTTCGCGACAGATCCGAATTGACGCGGCTGATCGCGCGCCATTTCGCGCCGCTCGCCCGACGCAACGACAAGAACATGCGCTGGAAGCGGTTCATCTACCGCATGATGTGCGAGAACGACGGTTTCGTCATGTGCAGCACGCCGGTGTGCTCGAACTGTGCTGATTACGCGCTCTGCTATGGCGCGGAAACCGGGACGAGTCGCGTCGCATCGGCGGCGCAGGCGCCCGCGACGCCCGCCGAACAGACAGTGTAAGTTCATTCGAACAACTTTTGTCGAGTTTTCGACAATCTCATAATTTGCTGGTCGGACTGGCGGTTTTTGCCCGCGCTGGGGATGGCATGTCGATTGCTTGATACAGGCACAGGCAAGTTCATCTCGGAGGCTCCAGTATGATCACGGTCTCGCAGGCAGCCGTCGCCGCGGTAAAGGATGCGATGGCGCGGGCCTCTCAACGAGAGGGTGGTCTGCGCATTCTGGTCAAGGAAGGCGGCTGCGCCGGCTACGAGTATGTCGTCGATCTTGATCCGCAGCAGAGGAACGACGACATCGTCGTCGAGGCCGACGGCGTGCGCGTGCTAATCGATCCGGCCTCGCGTCCGCGCCTCGAAGGCATGACGCTCGGCTATCGACAGGATCTCGCCGGATCCGGATTCACCTTTGAGAATCCCAACGCAAGCTCCACCTGCGGCTGTCAAAAATCCTTCAACTGAAGGAGCGCGCGGATGCGTGGAGCGGTTGTGCGGTTGTTCCTTGGTTGCATGGAAGCGGGCGCCTCGAGCGTTCGTATGAGTCGATGACGACATATGCGCCCCGAAAGAGTTCGCTTCCTCCCGTCGCTTCGCTGACGCAGAGAGCGCTGGATGTGGTGTTGAACGACACCACGCTTCGAGACGGCGAACAGGCCCCGGGCGTCGCTTTCACCTGCGAAGAAAAACTCGAAATCGCACGCGCCTTGGCGCGCGCCGGCGTTACTGAACTCGAGGCCGGAACGCCGGCGATGGGCGCTGTGGAGATCGCGATGATCCGAGCGATCGTCGACGCGCAATTGCCGTTGCGCGCGATCGCCTGGTGCCGGATGCGCGTCGAGGACGTTGATGCGGCGCTGGCGTCGGGCGTCTCGATGGTCAATCTTTCCGTCCCCGTCTCCGAGACGCAGATACGTGCGAAATTGCGCGGCGGGCGCGCCCAGGCGCTGGAGATGACGCGGCGCGTCGTCGCCTACGCGCGCGACAAGGGGCTCGACGTCGCAGTCGGCGGCGAGGATTCTTCGCGCGCCGAACCGGAATTCCTAATGGAGACGATGGCGGTCGCTCAGGCCGCCGGCGCCCGTCGATTCCGGGTCGCCGACACGTTGAGCGTGCTTGATCCTTTCGCCACTTTCGATCTGATCGGCAAACTGCGCGCGCAGAGCGATCTTGAAATCGAAATCCACTGTCATGACGATTTAGGACTCGCCACCGCCAATACCTTGGCTGGCATCAAGGCAGGCGCGACGCATGCGTCAGTCACCGTCATTGGGCTTGGCGAGCGCGCCGGCAATGCGCCGCTCGAGGAAGTCGCCGTGGCGGCGCGTCAGCTGCACAAATACGAAACCGGGATTGTGCTCACCGAATTGCGCAACGTTGCGGCGCTCGTCTCCGCCGCGGCGCGTCGGCCGATCCCGCTCAACAAATCCATCGTCGGCGAGCATGTTTTCACACATGAGTCCGGCATTCACGTCGACGGACTGCTCAAGGACCCGCGCACCTATGAAGCTTTCGATCCGAGCATGCTCGGCCGCGCGCATGAGATCGTGATCGGCAAACATTCCGGTTCGGCGGCCGTCACCGCGAGACTGCGGCAATTGGATTTGGCGGTCAGCGTCGAGGAGCTCGGCGAGATCGTCTCCTGCGTGCGCGCCCATGCGCTTGATCACAAGGGGCCCGTCAGCGGCGAAGCCTTGACGTCGATTTGGCGCAACGTCTGTGCGAGCACTCACGCGAGAGGCATGTGAGCGTCATGCTCGAACGAGTCGCCACGATGACAAACCAGGCAGCGCAGACCAAGGCGGCGCCCGCGGCGCCCGTGCCGACGCGCTTGCAACTGATCCGCGAGGATCTGGCGTGCGTGGCGACTCGTGATCCCGCCGCCCGCGGACGTTTCGAGACGCTGCTCACCTATCCCGGGCTGCACGCCGTCATTTGGCATCGCCTCGCCAATTGGCTGTGGATCAATGATCATCGCTTCTGGGCGCGTCTGCTCTCCTGGTTCGCGCGCTTTCTGACCAATGTGGACATCCATCCGGGCGCGACGATTGGCCGACGCTTTTTTATCGACCATGGCGCCGGCGTCGTTATCGGCGAGACGGCGGTCGTCGGCGACGACGTGACGCTTTATCACGGCGTGACGCTTGGCGGCGTCTCCTGGTCGCCGGGCAAGCGCCATCCGACTCTCGAGGACGAAGTCATCGTCGGCGCCGGCGCAAAAATTCTCGGTCCGATCACGATCGGCCGCAATGCGCGGGTCGGCGCCAATTCCGTCGTGATCGAAAGTGTGATGCGCGACGCGACAGTGGTCGGAATCCCGGCGAAGATCGTGCACCGCGACGTCGGCCGCTGCACATTCGATGGCCGCATCAACCTCAATCACCATTTGATGCCGGATCCGGTCGGCGAGGCATTCTCGGTGTTGCTCGATCGCGTCGAGTTCTTGGAGACGCGCGTGTCACATCTGCAAAGGCGTCTGCGGGAACGCCAATCGACCATCAAGGCCCCTGATGGCGCCGCGCCAAAGGCGGAGCCGGCGGAAATCACATGAAGGAGACCAAAATGTCGGAGCCCGCCGTTCTGGAGCAATTGAAAAAGGCGTCCTGCGCCGAAGAGTTCTTCGCGCTGCTTGGCGTCGAATATGATCCGAAAGTGGTCAATGTCGCGCGCCTGCATATTCTGCGGCGCATGGGGCAATATCTCTTCAGCGAAGATCTATGCGAACTGGACGACGCGACGGTCACCCAGCGCTGCAAGGACTTTTTGGAACGCGCCTACCAGGACTTCCTAACGTCGACGCCGATCGACGAACGTCTGTTCAAAGTTCACAAAGACGCCGTCAAGCCGGCGGCGCCGCCGTCATTGGTGCAGCTCAACGTTCTGAAGTGAACGCTTAAGGAACAACGGGGACAACTCTAATGCATATCGTCGTCTGCATGAAGCAAGTGCCCGACTCGGCGCAGATCCGCGTTCACCCGGTGACCAACACGATCATGCGCCAGGGCGTTCCGACGATCATCAACCCATATGATCTGTTCGCGATCGAAGAAGCGTTGCGGCTGCGCCAAAAATTCGGCGGCGCGGTCACCATTCTCACCATGGGTCCGCCTTCCGCCGAGGACAGTCTGCGCAAGGCGCTGAGCTTTGGCGCCGATCGCGCGGTGCTGTTGACCGACCGCTTCTTTGCCGGCGCGGACACGCTGGCGACGACATATGCGTTGGCGACGGCGATCCGCAAGATCGGCGTGGAGTTTGGGCCGCCTCACGTCGTCTTCACCGGCAAGCAGACGATCGACGGCGACACGGCGCAGGTCGGCCCCGGCGTGGCCAAGCGGCTCGGCCTGATGCAGCTCACTTATGTCTCGCACATCGACAACGTCGATCTTGAGGCGGGAACGATCGACGTCGAGCGGCGCAGCGAAGGCGGCGTTCAGAAGTTGCGCAGTAAAATGCCCTGCCTGATCTCGGTCCTCGAAGGCGTCAACGAGATGCGCATTGGTTCGCTGAGCGACGCGTTGGCGGCGGCGCGCGCGACGATCATCAAATGGAGCGCGCAGGACGCCGGCGTCGAGGACATCACCAAATGCGGGCTGCGCGGCTCGCCGACGATCGTCAAGCGCGTCTTCGCGCCGAAGCCGCGCGCGGAAAAGGCCCAATTCATCGAACTCGGCGACAAGCCAGGAGACGTCTTCGTCGATGAATTGTTCAAGCGCCGGCCGAAACTCGAATCCGAGCTCGGACACTTGACGCGCGGCTATTGATCTTGAAACAGGAGCGCGACACATGAACGACACGGCTAAGGCTCCTGCTCCGGCGGGGCGCGCGGCGGCGAAAAAAGAGCTGCCCGAACATCTCAAAGCCTACAAGCACGTCTGGGTCTTCATCGAGCAGGAGCGTGGACAAGCGCATCCGGTCTCCTGGGAGCTGATGGGCGCGGGGCGGATTCTCGCCGATAAGCTCGGCGTCAATCTCGCCGCGGTCGTCGTCGGCGCTCGCAACGAGGCGACGCAGGCGGTCGTGCGCGAAAGCTTCAATTATGGCGCAGACCTCGCCTATCTTGTCGCGGACGACATCCTCACCGATTACCGCAATGAGAGCTACACCAAGGCGATGACCGATCTGGTCAACGCCTATCAGCCGGAAATCCTGCTGCTGGGCGCGACGATTTTGGGGCGCGATCTTGCCGGCTCGGTGGCGACGACGCTGCTGACCGGTCTCACCGCCGATTGTACGGAACTCGACGTCGATGCGGAAGGTTCGCTCGCCGCGACGCGTCCGACGTTCGGCGGCTCGCTGCTCTGCACGATCTTCACGCTGAACTATCGCCCGCAGATGGCGACCGTTCGCCCGCGCGTGATGCCGATGCCGGAGCGAGTCGAAAAGCCGCTCGGCCGGGTGATCGAACATCCGCTCGGCCTGGTGGAAGACGACATTGTCACGAAAGTATTGTCGTTTCTGCCCGATCGCGATTCGACAAAGTCCAACCTGGCTTTCGCCGACGTGGTCGTCGCGGGCGGCCTCGGCCTCGGCTCTCCGGAAAACTTCCAGCTCATCCGTCAGCTGGCGAGCACGATCGGCGCGGAATTCGGCTGTTCGCGCCCGCTGGTGCAAAAGGGATGGGTCAGCTCTGATCGGCAAATCGGCCAGACTGGTAAGACCATCCGACCCAAGCTTTATATCGCCGCGGGCATTTCCGGCGCGATCCAGCATCGCGTCGGCGTCGAGGGCGCGGATTACATCGTCGCGATCAACACCGACAAAAATGCGCCAATCTTCGATTTCGCCCATGTTGGAATCGTCACCGACGCGGTACGGCTTTTGCCTGCACTCACGGAAGCGTTCTCGAAACGATTGTCTCCGCATCAGCGCGACCGTCTAGCGAGCTAGGGGAGATAGGCATGATCGAAGAAAGATTCGACGCGATCGTAGTTGGCGCCGGCATGGCCGGCAACGCCGCCGCCCTGACCCTGGCGCGCAAGGGCCTCAAAGTCCTGCAGTTGGAGCGCGGCGAATATTCCGGCTCCAAGAATGTGCAGGGCGCGATCCTTTATTCCGACATGCTCGAGAAGCTTGTCCCGGATTTTCGTGAGGACGCGCCGCTGGAGCGTCATCTCGTCGAGCAGCGCTTTTGGATGATGGACGACAACTCCCATACGGGACTCCATTATCGCTCGGACGAATTCAACGAGGAGCGTCCCAACCGCTACACCATCATCCGCGCGCAATTCGACAAATGGTTCTCCAAGAAGGTTCAGGAGGCCGGCGCGGTCGTGCTGTGCGAAACCACGGTCCTGGAGCTGCTGCAGGACGCCTATGGAAAAGTCATCGGCGTGCGCACGGACCGCAAGAACGGACAGGTCGGCGCCGATGTCGTCGTGTTGGCGGAAGGCGTGAGCGGGCTGCTCGGCACAAGAGCCGGCCTGCGCAAGACGCCCGACAAGAGCAATGTCGCTCTGGCGGTGAAGGAAATGCACTTCCTTCCGCAGGAAACTCTGGAAGCCCGCTTCAATCTGCGCGGCGACGAAGGCGCGGTCATCGAGGCGGTCGGCACCATCTCGCAAGGCATGACCGGGATGGGCTTCATTTACACCAACAAGGAGTCGATCTCGCTCGGCATCGGCTGTCTCGTCGCGGACTTCGAGAAGACGGGACAGACGCCGTACGGACTGCTGGAAAAGTTCAAGCAGCATCCATCGGTGGCGGCGCTCATCGCAGGCTCGGAAGTCAAGGAATACGCCGCGCATCTGATCCCCGAAGGCGGCTTCAAGGCGATCCCACAGCTTTATGGCGACGGCTGGGTCGTCGTTGGCGACGCCGCGCAGTTGAACAACGCCATACATCGCGAAGGCTCAAATCTTGCGATGACCTCCGGACGGATCGCCGCGGAAGCGATCTTCCAGATCAAATCGCGCCGCGATCCGATGACGAAGGAGAATCTGGCGCTCTACAAGAAGATGCTCGACGAGTCCTTCGTCATGAAGGATTTGAAGAAATATCGCGACATGCCGGATCTGCTTCACATTCAGGCGCAGAACTTCTTCCTGACCTATCCGCAGCTCGTCTCGAAGGCGATGACGAATTTCCTGCGCGTCGACGGCACGCCGAAGCGCGAAAAAGAGAAGACCACGTTCCGCTCCTTCCTGGCGGCGCGTTCGCTGACAGGACTGGTCGGCGACGCCTTTCGGCTGGCGCGCGCGTGGAGGTAGTTGGGCGTGATGCCCCTCTAGCAACGGAGTAGGACAATGAGCGCAGAAGCAGCAGTCCGGGTGGAGGACAAGCTTTACCTCAATCGCTATCTCGTCGACGCCGGCCGCGCCCACATCAAGGTGCGTCCGCACACCACGCCTTCGCCGCAACTGCTCAGTCTGGTGAACGTCTGTCCGGCGCACTGCTATGAAATGAACTCGACCGGGCAAGTCGAGATCACGACCGACGGCTGCGTCGAATGCGGCACGTGTCGGATCATCGCCGAGCCGAGCGGCGACATCGAATGGAACTATCCGCGCGGCGGCTACGGCGTGCTGTTCAAATTCGGCTAAATCAATCGACGCCGATCAGCTGCGCAAGGCGAGCCGGGAATGAAATTCTACATGACGCCCGGATCCTGCTCCACGGGCATACACATCCTGCTCGAAGAGATCGGGCTGGTGTTCGAGGCCTATATCGTCAATCTGGTCAAGGGCGATCACCTCAAGCCGGACTATCTGGCGATCAACCCGCATGGAACGATCCCGACTCTGTTGCGCGACGATGGCGTCGCGCTGACGGATTTTCACTCCATCGCGCTTTGGCTTGCGGAGGCCTATCCGCGCCGCAAGCTCCTGCCGGAGAGCGCGGATGCGCGCGAGTCGGCGTTGGCCGCCATGCATTTTTGCGTACAGCATATTCACGGCGACGGCTTTCGACGCGTGTTCACGCCGGAGCGCTACGCCGGATGGCAGGCCGACATCGAGGCGATCAAGTCCGAAGGACGTGAAATCGTCGCCTCGGCGCTGATCGCAATCAATGCGGAACTTGCGGGCAAGGACTATGTCGCCGGCGGCTTTTCGGTCGCCGACGCGGCGCTGTTCTATGTGGAGTTTTGGGCCGACAAGACGGGCATGACGCTGCCGCGCAATTGCCAGGCGCATTACGCGCTTATGAAAACGCGCCCGGCCGTCCGTCAGGTGCTCGCTGAAGAAGGCTATCGCTGATTCAAAGCGCGCGCCTCAGCCGATAGGCTGCGTGAGAGTCGTGTAAGCGCATCGACCTCAACGTTGATGGATGCGCCACTGTACGCTCAATGGCGCTTGTCATGCGCATTATCCGGATCGTTGCGCATCCAATCGGCCAGCTTTGCGAGATTTTCGCGCAGGCCTTCACGTATGCCGACGTCTTCGATCGTCGCATCCAGCGCGCCGTTCATGCACAGCATCCAGGCGTCGCGCTCGGCCGGACCGATGCGCAAATGGCTATGCCGCATGCGCAGGCGCGGATGCCCTTTCTTGGCGGAATAATCCTTGGGGCCGCCGAGCCATTCGGCCAGATAGACCTTCAAAATGGCGCGCGTCGGTCCAAGATCGTCCGCGTGAACGGCGCGTATGCCGCGCGCTTCCGGTAGTTCGTCCATGTTGCGGTAGAAGGTTTCGACAAGCCGATCGACCGTGTCGAAGCCGCCGATGCGATCGTATATGGATACGGTATGGTCGATAGTGGTCGTCGTCACGGACTCGAGCCTCAGTGATAACTTACGGTAATGGGCCGCGCCCAATGGCGTGCGTGGACCGCCCTGGCGATTACGCGATAGGCGGCGTCCGCTATGGCGCGCCCATATTCGTCGGTGCCTGTCCAAGTCGAGGCGCGCCCGCGCGGATCGACCTCGACGAGTTTCACGTTTTGCGGCACGACGACCCCGTCGCGCGCAATGCCGCGCAGGAAGCCGTCCATCGGCGAAAGGACGCGGTGACCGTCGAGGAGGCCGAGGAGGTAATCCTTGAAGATGCGCGCGCCAACGTCGAGGGGCGTGCGCCAAACGCCATCTCGGGCGGAATAGACGAAGCGGCCGCGGCCGACGCCGCCAAGATAGCGTGGAACATGGTCGTTGGGCCGAGTTTCGCCGGTTTCGACGAGGTCGCCGGCATGGTCGGGATGCGTCTCGATGGCGACGTCGCAGTTCAATCCGGCGGCGAAATACGGGCCGAGGCCGATGGCGAGATTGGCGATTTTCCGCAGATTCGTCGTCATACGGTTCTTTTGCATTCGCGCGTCGATCAACACGTCCGGCGTGCGAAGCGCGAGGAGATCGGTCAGTTGCAGCGAGGTCACCGCGACGACGCCCGTTACCGTCAACACCCGTACGATTTCCAGCGCAGTCTCGCCGCGGTAGCCCTGAATGCCGTCGACTTCGGCGCGATCTTGGAATAGAGCGTCGTGGAACGACATGCCACGCCGAATGACAGGCGGGTAAGGGTCGTGACTGAGCACAACGCGGTAGCCCTCCCGCGTCAGACGCGCCGCAACCGCCGAAGCAATCTCATTCGCGCCCAAAATGACCACGAAGGGGGCGCTTCGATTGGACAGAAATTCGCAGAATCGCACGTGTGTCATCGTCCCCCCGCGCCCCAGCGAAAGCAAGACGCACGCCAGCGACTGAAGCGACGCGCGTCTTCGCGGCGTCGCCGAATGCGCTACAAAGCCACGTAAATGAATTTCCCCGCCTTCAGTCCGGGATAATTTTCGCGCAAGGCGTTCGCGATCTTTCCGACGAGCGTCTTGTCGGCGGCGGCGGAGGCGCCGACAAAATCAGTTCCCTGCATCCAGGTTTCGAAGAAGCAGTGCAGCGTCTCGTCGTAATCGGCGCCGGTGGGATTGGCGGTCTTGTCGCTAAGATCGGCGACTCCCGCGGCGCTGACCTCAAGACGCCAGTCCCGGTCGTCTTCGACGGACGCCATCAGACTGGCGAGATCGTCATTCGTCCAATCGGTCTTCAGATCCACCGCCATGCTCGCCCACCTTCCTTGCGTGATCGCGGTCTCGCAATATGCAGACCAGCGTTGTTCAGGGTTCTGCGAAGATCGGCGCTATGCCTTCGGCGTCGATATAGACGACGCCGTCTTCGATCCGCACCGGATATTCGGCGAGCGGCGTCGCATGCTCGTGGGTGGGTTGACCGCTGTTCATGTCCCACGACCAGAAATGCAGCGGACAGGTCAACGTCGTCCCGTCGAAATCGGCGTCCGCCAAGGGAACATTGGTGTGCGGACAGACTCCCTGAAACGCCTTTACGACGCCGTCTTCCGGCCAGGCGAGAACGATGAGTTGCGCGTCGGCGATGACCACGCGCATTCCGCCCTCCATGAGTGTGTCTTCCTTGCAGACGCGAACAAACATGAAGGCGCTCCGTAAGGCTGGCTGCGAATTTGCATCGACGGCGAGCAAGATTCGAGCCGTGACCGACGGGAGGCGACGCCGTGCATAACAAGCGCCTGGAGGCGTTTCGCAATGATCCGGGCGGCGCCTGGACGCCCGCCGATTTTGAAATCACCGCCTCGCAATATGCGATCAAGTTCCGCAAGGTGACGGGAACGCATGTCGTGTTCACGCATCCTTCCGTGCCGAATTGCGTCGCCATCCCCATGAAGGCGAAGGTGAGAAGTGTTCACGTGAAGGCCTTTGTCGCGATGGTGGACCTCATGGATGAGTTGGACAAATGAGCGAGGCGCCCGGCTATCGAACCGAGCTGGGCCGCGGACCGCCAGAGGAGGGCGGCTATTACGTGCTGTCTTATCCAGAGATTCCCGGCTGCTTTGGCGTCGGCGACACCGAGGCGGAGGCGGTGGAGGATGGACGCCGGGCGCTGATCGCCGTGCTCGATGCGCTAAAGGCCGTCGACCGGCCGCCGCCCGAGGCGCGGGGGGAGAGCGCGTGAGGACGGAAAATCATGGCTCCGACACGGCGGCGCTGCAGGAGTCTGCGGGCTGCGTCAACGCTGTGCCGGCGCTTTCCGTTCCGATGGGGTTCCGGCTTTTGGCGCTGCGTTGCTATCACAATGATCCTGATCCGCCTGCCTTCGCCTGGCTCAATCAGCGCATCTTTCGCACGCCCGACCGCATGGGTCGGCACGGGCTGTTTTTTGGCGCCGCCTTTCGACCGGAAATCATGGATTGGCTGATTGCACGCGTCGGCCGGCCGTCGTCGCGCGAGAGCGGCAAGCCGCAGCGCAATCCCGACTGGCCAAACATCATCTGGCGTAGCGTGGAACGGGCGTGGCCCGACGACACGCGCACCACGGAATGGTCGATCGAGGTCGTCTTTGCGAGCGCGGATGTGGCGAAGGCTTTTGCCGAGCGCTGGCGCGAACGACTGTCCGGCGGATTCGACGGCTGAATCTGCTACGCCGCATGCGCCGTGTCGAGGCCGCGAAAGATCGCGCAGCGGCGGAAAACGGCGACGCTCGGCGGCACATTCTTCTGGTGGCAGAACTTCGCCGTGAGCTTCGCCAACCCCTTTATGTCGCGGCCCGTGGCGGCGGGGAAAATCTCGACGAGGTCGTCGATGAGCGCGTCATCGACGTTGAGCGCGAATTGCTCGGTCATCACGCGCCAGATGCGGCGCTTCGCGTCAGCGTCTGGCGGGTTGTATTTGATCAGCGCGATGCAGCGCGAGACGATCGCTTCGTCGATGTCGTCGACGCGGTTCGTCGTCAGGAAAAGCAGACCATTGAAATATTCGAGCACGCGCAGGAAAACGCCGACGACGGCGTTCATGGCGATGTTGTCGTCGCGGCGTTTGATGTAGACGTCGGCCTCGTCGATCAGCATCACCGCTCCCCAGCGCTGGGCGCGCGTCAAAATCTCCTTTAGCGCCGTCTCCATCGTGCCGACGTTGAGGCCCAACTGCCCCGAATGCACGCGGTACAAGGGACGCTGGATGATTTCCGAATAGACCTCCGCGGTCAGCGTTTTGCCAACGCCGGGCGGGCCGGCGCAAAGCACCGTGGTGCCGCCGGATTTGCCCTGGACGATGTCGTCCATCAGCACGTCCATTTCGGCGGTCAGAATGTCGATGAGATCCGTCTGCTCCTCCGGCAGCACCAGCTTGCTCTTCAACTCGGGCTGATAGCGATAAAGCCGCATCTCATCGACATGCACCCAGACGTGATGATGCAGATCGAGATGGAACATCAGAATGTAGGGATGCACAGGAACTTGCGTGAAGAGTCCCGGCGGAATCTGTTCGCGCAGCTCGGCGATTTCGTCCTCGCCGGAGAAATTGTTGCTCTTGCCCGCCTTGCGCAGGAAATGCCCGAGCACGTCGCCTGGCGCCTCCAGCGTCAGGTTGCGCGCCGAGAGCACCGCCTCGTCATTGACGAGACGCGCCTCGCCGCCGCTCGTCGAGAGCACGATGACGTCCTTACGCGTCCAGTCCGTATCGCGATGCGTGGCGTTGGGGTCTTCGGCGTGAAAGCCGGAGCCCTTGCCCGAAAATTGCGCGCCATAGCGGCCGCGCCAATCGAAATAGGTCTCGCTCGCCGCGTCGAAGGCCTCGATCAAAGCCGGCGTCTCGCGCAGAAAACCTTTGGCGGCGAGGATTTCGCTGATGGTTCGGCCGACGATGTCGGGCGCCATGATGCGCATGAGATTGGTTTGCAGCGTGCCCTTGGCGTTGGCCTTCAGTTCCACCAGGATCTTGCCGGCCTCGTCGTTGGAGGTCGGCACATAGTCGAAGCGCGTCACGACATAGGGCAGCGCCTTGGCGGCGACGCTGGCTGTGAACAGCCAGCCGCGTAACCCGTCGGTCGTCATGTATTTGACCAGCGCCGGCAATACGTCTTCGAGATCGCCGGCTTCGAAGCGCTTGCCCTGCGACTCCAGCGCCGAGCGCAGCGTCGCGAGCTGCGCGGCTCTGGCGCGCAATTCGGGACCCGATTGCTGATACAGCTCTTCGAGGAAGTCGAATTCGGCGCCGGAGAGATGCGCAAGATCGAGTTCGACTCTGTCGCCGAAGCGCAGTTGCGACGAGAGCCCCGAATGGGCGGGAAAGCGCGCAATCAGCGCTTCGACATGCGGCCTTTCGATTTGAATGTTCATGTTCGCTCGCGCATCTCTTCAGGGTAGGCGGGGAGCGTCAGCATGCGCGGGTCTTCCAGCGCGGCGCCGACGGTGAAGTGGTAGACGTCCTGAAAGGCGTATTGCTCTGGCGACAGACCGAGCATCGCGTGGATCTCGTCGTCGAAGAAGCAACCGATCCCCGTGCCGGAGAGGCCGATGGCGCTGGCCCAGAGATAGAGCGCCTGGCCGATCGCGCCGGCCTCCCAGTGCAGCCGGCGATAGCCGAAGCCGCCGTCCTCTTGAAGCGTGCGATCGAAATCGGCGATCATCGCGACGGCGAAACAGCCCTTGCCGGCGATCGCCTGGCGGCAGGCGTTCATGCTCGCCTCGCGTTCGACGGCGCCGCGCCGCAGACGAAAGAGTTTGAGCGGCCCGATCTCGATCGGCGTCCAAAGCAGCGCCAGCGCCGACATCTCGCGCAGCCGCGCCGTTGTTTCGGCGTCGCGCTGCAGCAGATAGAGACCCGGCTCCACGCCCTCGACGCGATGCACGAAGAGCAGCAGATTCAGGCGCGGCGGCCAGGGGAAAGGCGCCAGGCAAGGCTCGGCGCCGGGAAGCGTCGACGTCAGCATCGCGCAAAACGCCTCGTGCGAGAGGCGGGCGATCCCGTCCATGCGCTGCGCGCTGCGCCGACGCCGCACCACGCGCCCGATGTCCGGCAGCGGGAACGGGAAGGCGGGTTTCGGCGCCATGCGCGACAAGGGCTCCACTGTCGGCGTGCGCGGCTTGACGCAGAACCGCGCCGCCCGGTCAACGAGCGGCCAGCCGTCGTGATCTTCGCTCAAGCGATTGGCCGCGCCCGTCCACGTTCGCGGCGCGCGCGCAAGGTTGGAGACGTCGATGGCGGGGGGCGCGTTCCCATCAGCGGCGATCCACAAGAGCGCATCAGGATGTTCTTCTTCGCGCCGATGAGAAGCGTCCGGCCGATCGAGTCCGAGCAGCGCCGCGACGTCGGCGTCGCCCGGTTCGCACAAAAGATGCGCGCGCCAGCCCAGCGCGGCGGCGGCCTGCGCGGCGGCGCCGATCGCATGGCCGACATCGAGTTGGCAATAGCGAAACGCCCGCTCGCCATATTTCCAGCTCTCGCGCCAGGGGACGGAACTCAGACCGAGCAGAAAGCCGCCCTCGGGCAGAACCAGCGGCGTTTCAAAATCAGCGCGCCGCTCCAGCGCATGATCTTCCTGCGCATAGTGATAAAGCGCGGCGGTCTCGCCGAGCCCCTCGGCGGCGTTGGCGAGGAGATAGGCTTCGGTCGGATGCAGATTGCCGGAAGAAGGATTGTTGCGCAGCGCCCACGTCGAGCCTTCGTAACTTTTCCAGGCGCTGATCCCGAAGCCGAGCTCCATGAACAGGCCGAGCGCCATGCGGTCGAGCGGCGCGGCGCGCAGCGCAGGGCCGGGGAAAGGCGCGGTCTCTTCGCGATCGCGTAACGGCAGTTCGATGCGCGGTGCGCCCTCGAAGCGCCGGAAGGGCGAAGGCTGCGAGGTCCAATCGAGAAAGGCCGGCCCCAGCGCGTAGCGCGTCGGGGCATGTTTCGTGCGCCGGTGATAGCCGCGAATGTCGCTTGGCAGAGCGTCGGCGTCCTGCGGGCGTTCTTTCAGGCTCTGAATTTCGGTTTCGGCGTCCGCCATGCGGCCTCCTCGTCGACTTCTTAATTCAAGAAGGGCGCCCAGTTTTGTGGGTTGAGAATAGCCAACGAGATCAATGACTTTTAAAGGACCGGGAAGGAATGCGCCCAGATAGCGAGAAAGAATGTCGCACAAGACCGCGACAGTGGAGACGCAACCCGGGGCTTTTGGCCGATAGGTGACATTGTCGGTTCCGCCGCGGCTCGGGCCTGCGGCGACCGCAAGGGTATGCTTCTTGCTACTTTCTGCGCTCTGTTCCGCATCTTGATCGGACGACGCGATGGACGAAACTCTGCGTGAAGTGATTGTGGCCAAGAAGAGCGAGGAGGCCCACAATATGGCCTCGTTCGAACTGGTCGATCCCACCGGCGCCGAACTGCCGACCTTCTCGCCTGGCGCGCATGTCGACGTCACGCTTCCCGGCGGTTTGGTGCGGCAATATTCCTTGTGCAACAGCGCCACGGAACGCCATCGCTATGTCATTGGCGTGTGGAACGACGCGAACAGTCGCGGCGGCTCCAAGGCGCTGCATACGCAGGTGAATGTCGGCGACAAATTGCAGGTGGGCTTGCCGAGAAATCGGTTTCGCGTGCCGCGGCAAACGAAACGCGCGATCTTGATGGCGCGAGGCATCGGCGTGACGCCGATCCTGAGCATCGCGGACCATCTCAAGCGTCAGAAGATTCCCTTCGATCTGCACTACGTTTACGCGATGATGTCGCCGGGTTCATTCAGCGAGATGATCGCGACATCGAATTTCGCGGAGAATACGAAATATTATTATGAGGCGAGCGAGCTCAATCAGCTGCTCAATCCGGTGACCCTTCTGCAGGACCAACCGGAAGAGACGCAGCTCTTCATCTGTGGCGTGGATTGGTGGCAGGATCCGATCATCCACCTCGCCGAGCAGAAAAGTTGGGCGAAGGAGCGAATCCACGTCGAAAGATTCACTGCGAAAGTGCCGCCGGCCGTGCTCGACAAGGTCTTCGAAGTCAAGATCGCCAGCACGGGCGCCGTATACAAAGTCCCCGGCGACAAGACCGTCACGGCTTTCCTCGAGGAGCAGGGCGTCAAAATTCCCACCTCCTGCGAACAGGGCATGTGCGGAACTTGCAAGATCCAGGTCATCGAAGGCGAGGCGGATCATCGCGACAAGCGTCTCTCCGATCAGGAAAAGGCGGACGGCTTTTTTCTGGCCTGCGTCTCGCGCGCCAAGAGCGACCTGCTGGTGCTGAATTTGTAAGGCTGCGCGTGGACGCCTTATGGCGTAGACACGGCCCATCGCAGACCCTTGATCGTTCCGCCGGACCGCGCTAGTGTCTACTTATGTTGACACTTGCTGAGCGACCCTGCTTGGCGGCGGCCACCGGGAGGAAGCCCCGCGCCGTCTTGATCGGCAGCGGCTTTGGGGGCCTTGCCGCCGCGATCCGGCTGGGCGTTCGCGGCTACAGCGTCACCGTTCTGGAAAAGCGCGATGTGCCGGGCGGCCGCGCCTCTGTCTATCGTCAAGACGGATTTACGTTCGACGCCGGGCCGACGATCATCACGGCGCCCTTCCTTTTCGAAGAGCTTTGGACGCTCTGTGGGCGCCAGATGGCCGACGATATCGAATTGCGGCCGATGTCGCCCTTTTATCGCATCCGTTTCGACGACGGCGCCTGCTTCAACTACAGCGGCGATATGGATGCGATGCGGGCCGAGGTCGCCCGCTTCTCGCCGCAGGACGTCGACGGCTTTACGCGCTTCATGGACAAAAGCCGAGAGATCTGTCGCATCGGTTTCGAAGAGCTTGGCGATGTTCCGTTCTCGTCGCCGCTCGACATGGCGCGCATCGCCGGCGATCTCATCCGACTTCAGGGCTACCGCAGCGTCTATGGGCTCGTGTCGCAATTCTTCCGCGACGAGCGGTTGCGCACAATCTTCAGCTTCCATCCGCTGCTGATCGGCGGCAGTCCGTTTCGCGCCAGCGCGATTTATTGTCTGATCGCGGCGCTGGAAAAGCGTTGGGGCGTGCATTTCGCGATGGGCGGCACTGGCAGTCTTGTCGCCGGGCTCGTCAAACTCATCGAAAGTCAGGGCGGCGAGATTCGCTGTAATGCGGAGGTCGGCTCCATCATCGTCGAGAAGGGCGTCGCCAAGGGCGTGCAATTGGCGTCGGGCGAACGCATCGACTCCGACATCGTGGTTTCGAACGCGGACTCAGCCTGGACCTATCGCTATCTGTTGCCTGCTTCCGCTCGGCGTCGGTGGAGCGATCGCAAGCTCGATCGCGCCAGCTACTCGATGGGACTTTTCCTCTGGTATTTCGGCGTGCGGCGCAGATATGAGGACGTCGCGCATCATACGATTCTGCTCGGGCCGCGCTATCGCGAGCTGCTGAAGGACATCTTTCAGCACAAGACCCTCTCCGAAGATTTCAGCCTGTATCTGCATCGGCCAACGGCGACCGACCCGTCGCTCGCCCCGCCGGGCTGCGATACGTTCTACGTTCTTTCGCCGGTGCCCAATCTCGAAGGCGGCCAGGACTGGTCAGCGCTCGAGGAGCGCTATCGCCAGAGAATTGAACAGAACCTCCAAGAGACGGTCTTGCCGGGCCTGGCTTCTGAAATCGTCACCTCGCGGGTCGCGACTCCGCTGAGCTTCGAAGCGGAGCTCAACGCCTTCCACGGCGCGGCCTTCGGACTGGAGCCGATACTGACGCAAAGCGCCTGGTTCCGCCCGCATAATGCGAGCGAGGACGTGCGCAATCTTTTTCTCGTCGGGGCGGGCACGCATCCCGGCGCCGGACTGCCGGGCGTTCTGTCGTCGGCGCGGATACTCGACAAGGTGGCGCCCGATGCATCCGTTTTCGCCTGACGTCGCATTCGCCGCTCGAGACGATCATGCCGCCTGCCGAGAGGCGATCAGACAGGGCTCGCGTTCTTTCTTTGCGGCTTCGTTGATCTTGCCGCGTCGCGTGCGCGCGCCTGCCTATGGGCTTTACGCCTTCTGTCGTCTCTCGGACGACGCCGTCGATGTCGAAGGCGGCTCCTTTTCCGCCTTGGAACGGCTGCGGGAGCGATTGGCGGGCGCCTATGAGGGCCGTCCGTATCCCGTCGCCGCGGACCGCGCCATGGCGGATCTCGTGCGCCGTTACGCCATTCCGCGCGCCGTGCCGGAGGCGCTGCTTGATGGCCTCGCATGGGACGCCGAAGGGCGCCGCTATGAGACGCTCGACGAACTCTTCGATTACGCCGCGCGCGTCGCCGGAACCGTCGGCGTGATGATGACGTTGATGATGGGCGCGCGCGCGCCGCAGACATTGGCTCGGGCGTGCGATCTCGGGATCGCCATGCAGCTCACCAACATCGCGCGCGACGTCGGCGAGGACGCGCGCGCCGGCCGGCTCTATCTGCCGCTTTGCTGGCTGCGCGAGGCGGGCGTCGATCCTGAAGGGTTTCTCGCGCGCCCAAACGCAACGCCGGCGCTCAAAGGCGTCGTCGCGCGGCTGCTACGCGAAGCTGACGCGCTCTACACGCGCGCGCGGCGCGGCATCGCGCAACTTCCTCTTTCCTGTCGGCCCGCGATTCTCGCCGCTGCGATGCTTTATGCCGAAATCGGGCGCGAACTCACGTCGCGCTGCGCGCTCGATTCGATCACGCATCGCGCGCGCGTCGGCTGCGCTCGAAAGCTGGCGCTCGTCGCCAGAGCCGGCGTCGCGTCGCCCTGGCTTTCGGGCGGCAAGCCTCTGCCGCCGCTCGACGCCGCGATGTTTTTAATCGAAGCGGTTGCGCATCATCCGGTCCGCCCGCTGCGCGAGGCAGACGAGGGCGCCCTGCCGCAGTTCCTGCGCGTGCTCGAAATGTTTGAACGTTTGGAGCGGGCCGAACGCTACGGCGACTAGCGCAATGTCGGATGAATATTTCGGCCTCGTCGAAATGGTCCTTTCCTTCGGCCTGGTCATCGGCCTATGCGTCTGGCAGCTTTGGGCGCTGGAGAAGGCAAGAAAGCGTCTGCGCGACGAAAAGTCGAAGCCTGACGAGAGAGGCTGAACTTGCGCGGCGTCAGGCGCGGCGCGGCATCCGGAACGGCAGCATCAGCCGGACGAGCGGATTCGCGAAGCGATCGAGCGAGAGACTCTCATTGATCCAGTTGACCGCCTCGCCCCCAAACTTCGCCGCAACAAGCGAGCGGGAATAGAAGGGCGCGTCCTCGAAGCTGCGCAGCGCCTGCGCGACTCCATCATCCGCGCGCGTGCGGCGTTGGACGCGCCATTTCGTCGAAGGCAGCGGGGCGAGGGGCGGAGGGTCGAGCGTCTCCATACCCGATGCGCTGAATCGTAAGGCGAGCGACAGCGGAGCTTCCCGGCGTCGCTCGGCGTCGTAGAGAATTGCGGCGGCGTCGCCGATATTGGCGCGCGACCATGTCCAAAAAGCAAAGGCCTTTTCGAGCGGCTCGTCGCCGGCGTTCGTGTCGAAATAGCCGTGGCCTTTCCAGCGCAGGTCTGGCGCATCGAGATCAAGCGACACGCGCGCAACGGGCGCGATCGGCTGCCAGATATGATTGCCCTTGGTCTCCAGCAAAAATTCCTTCGTGTTGATCGCCAGAGGCTTCACAACAATTTCGCCGCGGATCGGTTTGGGCAGGGGCGCCGCAATCTCGTTGACGCGAATTGTCAGCGCGCCGTCGCGCCATTCCAGCGAGCTCGGTCCGATCAAGAGAACGTCGCGCGTGCGTTTAAGACTTTGGCGGCCACGTTCGGTCATCGCCCAGCGCGCGCCGCGCGGCCCGTAAAGCGCGACATTGACGGCGCAATGATTGAAGGGGTCGGCCCAACCCGACCAGGCGTAATAGGGCGAGAAGACGCTGCCGATGAAGGCGATGACCGTCACACCGTATTCGCCATCATCGCTCAACGCATCGACATACCACCAGCGATAGCCGCTCGGCGCAACGGCCGCGTCGAAGCAAGGTCCGCCATCAGACTCTTCGCAGCGAGACGACCCGATATCGCCGCCATCGGCACGCCCGGGCCCGGATGCGCGCTGCCCCCCGCGAGATATAGACCCGGAAGAAGCGTGCGCGATCCCGGCCGCGTGAAGGAGGCCATCCAGCCGTGCGACGCCTGGCCGTAGATCGCGCCGCCCGTCGCGGGAAAGAGCTGCGCGAAGTCCTTGGGCGTCGTGCGCGCGATCGCCTGCCGCGGCGCCTGGATGTCGAGACCGCAGTCGGCGAGAAATCGCAAGGTCGTCTCCTCGCATTGGCGTAACTCCTCGGTCGAGATGTCTCGCGCGCCATCGACGGCGGGCGCGTTGACGAGCGCGAACAACCTTTCGTCGCTGGAACGGACGTCTTCGTCGCCGCGATCCTGCGCGCACACATAGACCGTCGGCGCGCGCGGCAGCCGGCGATCGCGGAAGATGTCGTCGAATTCGGCGCGGTAATCGCGCGAGAAGAACACATTGTGATGGGCGAGGGGAAAGCCGCGAACCCGCGCACGCATGGCGAATGTCACGGCCGAAAGCGACGGCTGCGCGCGCGTCGCGCTGTTCAGCGCGGCGATCGCGGGCGCGCCGAGAAGCCCCGCGCGCAGCGCGCCGGCGTCGCCGTTCATCACCACCGCATCGGCGCTGATGACCTCGCCTTGCTCGGTCTCGACGCCGGTGGCGCGCCCGCCCTCGACGAGAATGCGTCTTGCGTTTTGCCCATAGAAAATCCGCGCGCCGCGCGCGCGGGCGAGATCGGCAAGCGCGACGGCGAGCCGATGCATGCCGCCTTCGACGCGCCACACGCCGTCCATTTCGACATGCGCGACGAGCATCAGAGTCGCCGGCGCCAAAAACGGCGACGAGCCGCAATAGGTCGCGTAGCGCCCGAAGAGCTGGCGCAGCCGCGGATCGCGAAAATATTTGCCGAGTTCGTCCCACATCGACGCAAAGGGCGAAATGCGCGTGAGATTGGCGAGGCCGGAAACGCCGGCGCGGCGCACGAGATCGATCGGGGTCGGCCGCTGCGCGAGAATGAAGGAGTCGCGCAGCGTCTCGTAGATGCCGCGCGCGCGCGCGCAGAAGCGCGCGAAACCTTCGGCCTCTCTTTTGCCGGCGAAGGCGTGGATGGCGTCAAAGCTGCGCGCCGGATCTGCGAAAAGATCCAGTCGTTCGCTTTCGCTCCAGGCGTGGCGCGCAAGCGTTTCCAGGCGAAGCAGCTTTACGCGATCGGAAAAATCGGCGTCGGCGTCATCAAAGATTTGATCGAAGACCCATCGCATTGTCATGACGGTGGGCCCGGCGTCCAGCGCTAAGCCGCCCGCTTCGATCTCCCGCATCTTGCCGCCGGGAGACTGCGCGCGCTCGAGCAATGTGACGTCGAAACCGCGCGTCGCCAGCAGCAGCGCGGAGACGAGCCCGCCGATGCCAGCGCCGATGACGACGACGCGATGCGTTCTCATTCGCTTCCATCCCGATAGCAGATAGCGGCGCACGCGCGCCGCGCCGCTGCGTCACCACGTCGGAAAAAGAGTTGATCGAACTTCCAGCTTGTGTCAATCTATATTGACATAAATGAAGACCACAAAACATTACATAGCGGAGGCGGGCCATGCAAATTGCCGACCGTATCGAACAGGCGCTGGACCGCGCCGTGGCGCTGGCGCAGGGTCCCGGCGCGCCGCCGCTGCTGGCGTCGGCGCTGCGCTACGCCGTATTTCCCGCAGGCCACCGCATCCGCCCGCAGCTTTGCCTTGCCGTGGCAGGCGCCTGTGGCGACGCCGATCCGGAGTCGGCCGACGCCGCCGCGGCGGCGATCGAACTTTTGCATTGCGCCTCGCTCGTCCATGACGATCTGCCCTGTTTCGACGATTCCGCCCTGCGTCGCGGCAAGGCCTCTGTCCACGCCGAATATGGCGCGCCCCTCGCCGTGCTGACCGGCGACGCGCTCATCGTTCACGCCTTTGCGACGCTTCGGCCGGTCGCGGCGCGCGACCCGGCGCGGATGGCGGCGCTGCTCGGCATCGTGGCCGAGGCGGTCGGATCGCCAGGCGGCATCGTCGCCGGGCAGGCCTGGGAATGCGAAGTCGCCGTGCCGCTGGCCGATTACCAGCGGGCAAAGACAGGCGCGCTTTTCGTCGCCGCGACGCGTGCCGGCGCGGCCGCCGCCGGCGTTGACGCCGAGCCCTGGCGCATGCTCGGCGACAAACTCGGCGAGGCCTATCAGGTCGCGGACGATCTGCGCGACGTGCTGTGCGACGCTGACGAACTTGGCAAGCCCATCGGCCAGGACGCCGTGCGCCTGCGCCCCAACGCCGCGGCGCAGCTCGGCGTCGGCGGCGCCAAGGCGAGGCTCGAGGAGCTGGTCAAGGGGGCGGTCGAATCCATTCCCGACTGTCCCGGAGCGGCCGAATTGCGCGCGCTGATCAAGGCTCAGACGGCGCTGTTCTTTCCCAAACAGCTCGCCCGTGAAGCGGCCTGAGGGGCCGACGGGTGTCGGCCGCCTCACATCCCGCGCCTGGCGGTCGCGCCGCTTGGCGCGAACGCTGGCTCAACTGGCGCAACGGCCTCGTCGCCGATCCGCGATTCCAGCGCTGGGCGGCGGTTTCGCCGTTCACGCGATCCATTGCGCAGCGCCGCGCCAAGGCGCTTTTCGATCTTTGCGCCGGCTTCGTCTATTCGCAGATCCTGCTCGCCTGCGTGCGGCTGCGCCTCTTTGAGACGCTCGCGGCCGGCCCGCAGGATGTAAACGAGATCGCTTCACGACTCGCACTCTCGCCCGAGGCCGCGCAGCGCCTGCTGCGCGCCGCGGCGTCGCTGCGTCTCTTACGCGCATTGCCGAATGATCGCTTCGCCCTCGATGATCTTGGCGCCTCGATGCTCGGCAATCCTTCGGTCGCCGCCTTTGTCGAGCATCACACGCTGCTTTACGACGATCTGCGCGACCCGGTCGCGCTGCTGCGCGGCGAAACGAGGACGCGGCTCTCGGATTTCTGGCCCTACGCCAAAGGCGGCGCCGGGGATGAGGCGGCGTGCGGCGCCTATAGCGAACTGATGGCGCGCTCGCAAAAGCTCATCGCGCAAGACGTGCTCGACGCCTATCCGCTCGGCCGCCACAAGTGTCTGCTCGATCTGGGAGGCGGCGAGGGCGCGTTCGTCGCCGCCGTCGCGGCAAGGCATCCAGCGCTGCGCCTGCAGCTCTTCGATCTGCCGCCGGTGGCTGCGCGGGCGCGCCGCATGCTCGCTGGGCGAGGGCTCGCGCGCGTCCAGGTTCATGCGGGAAGCTTTCTCGAAGCGCCGCCGCCCACAGGCGCCGACGTCGTGACGCTCATTCGCGTGCTGCACGATCATGACGACGCCACGGCCCTCGCGGCGCTGCGCGCGGCCCACGCGGCGCTGCCGCCGGGGGGAAGGCTGCTCGTCGCGGAACCCTTGGCGGAGACGCGGGGGGCGGAGGAGATCGGCGACGCCTATTTCGGCTTCTATCTGCTCGCCATGGGCAGCGGTCGGCCGCGCCGAAAGGCTGAGATGTTTCAGATCATCCAGGCCACTGGTTTTGAACGCATTCGCCTCCTCAAATCGCCGCGTCCGCTCTTTGCCAGCGTTCTGACCGCGCACCGAGTGTAATATTTACTTGACGTTTTATTCTGTCTTTATAAACTGACAGAATGTCGGGGTAGGTTTACGTTGCCCCAAGCGCGCGCCGCGAAAGGCCGATGATGTTGGAAGCGCTTGCCATCGTCCTTGAAGAGCCAGGAAGGCTGGCGCTCAGCCGCCTGCCGCTCGACGCGCCCGGCGCCGACGACGTCGTCGTCGAAACCGCCTGGAGCGGAATCAGCACTGGCACGGAGCGACTCCTCTATAGCGGGCGCATGCCGGACTTCCCGGGCATGGGCTATCCGCTCGTCCCCGGCTACGAGACCGTCGGCGAAATCGTCGAAGCGGGTCCCGCCAGCGGCTATAGCGTCGGTCAGCGCGTCTTTGCGCCGGGAGCGACCTGCTACGGCGCCGTTCGAGGACTGTTTGGCGGCGCCGCCTCGCATCTTGTCGTCAAGGGCGCTCGCGTCGCCGCCATTCCCAGGGAGCTTGGCGACAGAGGCGTGCTGCTTGCGCTCGCAGCCACCGCGCAACACGCGCGCGGCGACGTCGCGGCGCAAGGCGCCGAGCTCATTGTCGGACATGGCGTGCTTGGACGGTTGCTCGCGCGTCTTTCCGTCGCTGCCGGCGGCGCGCCGACCGTGTGGGAGCGCGATCCGCAACGCGCCGAAGGCGCCGAAACCTATCTCGTGACGACGCCGGAAGAAGATGCGCGCCGCGACTATCGCGTGATCTATGACGTCAGCGGCGATCCGACGATACTCGACGCTCTGATCGCGCGTCTCGCGCCTGGCGGCGAGATCGTTCTCGCCGGCTTTTATGAGCGTCCCCTCGCTTTCGCCTTTCCGCCCGCCTTCATGCGCGAGGCGCGCCTGCGGGTCGCGGCCCAGTGGCGCCCTGACGATCTCAAGAGCGTCATTCGTCTCGTCGAAGAAGGACGTCTTTCGCTCGAAGGGTTGATCACGCATCGGCGCTTCGCGCTGCAAGCGCGAGACGCCTATCCGATCGCCTTCGACGATCCGCGCTGTCTAAAAATGGTTCTCGATTGGAGAGCGGTAGCATGAATGACGCGCAAGGCTTTCTCACCGCCGACGAACTCGCCAATCCGCCCGCGCATATTCTGCGCGAGGAAGCCGCAATAGAACCAGATCCGGCGCCGACGACCGCGACCAAAGACACACAAATCATCGCGATCTACGGCAAGGGCGGCATCGGCAAGAGCTTCACCCTCGCCAATCTCTCCTACATGATGGCGCAGCAGGGAAAGAAAGTGCTGCTCATCGGCTGTGATCCAAAGAGCGACACGACCTCGCTGCTGTTTGGCGGACGCGCCTGCCCAACGATCATCGAAACATCGACGAAGAAAAAACTTGCGGGCGACCAGGTCGCGATCGGCGATGTCTGCTTCAAGCGCGACGGCGTCTTCGCTATGGAGCTCGGCGGGCCGGAGGTCGGACGCGGTTGTGGCGGACGCGGCATCATTCACGGATTCGAGCTCCTGGAAAAGCTCGGCTTCCATGAATGGGGATTTGACTACGTTCTGCTGGACTTCCTCGGCGATGTGGTCTGCGGCGGCTTCGGCCTGCCGATCGCGCGCGACATGTGCCAGAAGGTCATCGTCGTCGGCTCGAATGATCTGCAGTCGCTCTATGTCGCCAACAATGTCTGCTCGGCGGTGGAATATTTCCATAAGCTCGGCGGCAATGTCGGCGTCGGCGGCCTCGTCATCAACAAGGACGACGGCACGGGCGAAGCGCAGGCCTTTGCGAAGGCGGCCGGCATTCCGATTCTGGCGTCAATCCCGGCCGACGACGACATCCGCCGAAAGAGCGCGAACTACGAAATCATCGGCCGTCCCGATGGACGCTGGGGCGCGCTGTTCGCCGAACTCGCCGCAAATGTCGCCGACGCGAAGGCGCATCGTCCGACGCCGCTGACGCAGGACGAACTGCTCGGCCTTTTCTCCGGCGAATCTGTCGGACGCGATGTCGTGCTCGAGCCTGCGACGCCGCAGGACATGTGCGGCGGAACGCTGACGCAAAAACCCTCTCTCGAAGTCGTCTACGAAGCGATCTGAGGGAAGCGAAAGATGGATGATCTCGGCTCCAACACGATCGCTCTCGACACGGCGAATGATATCGCCGCCCCGGCGCTGCAGACGGATGGGCTCGGCTGTCATGCGGGCAAGGAGAGGCTGCGCTCCGCCGCCGAAGCCGCCGGCATGAGCGAGACGCTCGGCCAATATGCGAAAGACTATCCGCAAGGCCCGCACGATCAGCCGCAGAGCATGTGTCCCGCCTTCGGATCGCTGCGCGTCGGCCTGCGCATGCGCCGCACGGCGATGGTGCTTTCGGGCTCGGCCTGCTGCGTCTATGGCCTCACCTTCACCTCGCATTTCTATGGCGCGAAGCGCACCGTCGGCTATGTGCCGTTCAATTCCGAGACGCTCGTCACCGGCAAATTATTCGAGGACATTCGCGACGCGGTTCACGCCCTCGCCGATCCTGAGACTTATGACGCAATCGTCGTCATCAATCTCTGTGTGCCGACGGCGTCGGGCGTGCCGCTTCGACTGCTGCCGAAAGAGATCAACGGCGTGCGCATTATCGGCATCGACGTGCCGGGCTTTGGCGTGCCGACGCATGCCGAGGCAAAGGATGTGCTCGCCGGCGCCATGCTGCGCTTCGCGCGGCTCGAGGCGGAGCAGGGACCCGTACAGGCGCCGCGCGCGCCGCGCGCCGAGAAGCCGACCGTCTCACTGCTCGGCGAAATGTTTCCTGCCGATCCGATACAGATCGGCGCGATGCTGGATCTCATGGGCCTCGCCGCCGGCCCGGTGACGCCGACGCGCGAATGGCGCGAACTTTATGGCGCGCTGGATTGCACGGCGGTCGCCGCGATTCATCCGTTCTACGCCTCCTGCGTGCGTGAATTTGAATCCGCTGGGCGCGCCGTGGTGGGTTCGGCGCCCGTCGGTCACGACGGAACGGCCGCCTGGCTCGAGGCGATCGGCGCCGCCTGCAACGTCGCGCGCGAAACGATCGACGCGGCGAAGAATCGCCTGCTGCCTGCAATAAAAGGCGCCCTGTCAGCGGCCCCGATCTCCGGACGCGTGACGCTCTCGGGCTATGAAGGCTCCGAGCTGCTCGTCGGACGCCTGCTCGTCGAGTCCGGCGCCGATCTTCGCTATGTCGGCACCGCCTGTCCGCGCACGCGCTTTTCCGAGGCCGACCGCGACTGGCTCGAAGCGAAGGGCGTGCATGTGCAGTTTCGCGCCTCGCTCGAACAGGACTTCGCCGCCTTCGACGAATTCAAGCCCGATCTCGCCATCGGCACAACGCCGGTGGTGCAGAAGGCGAAGCAGAATGCGACGCCGGCGCTCTATTTCACCAATCTCATCTCCGCGCGCCCGCTGATGGGCGTCGCCGGCGCCGGCTCGCTTGCGAAAGTCGTCAACACGGCCATCGCAAATCGGGCGCGCTTCGACGAAATGAATGATTTCTTCGAAGGCGTGGGCAAGGGATTCGCGGCAGGCGTTTGGCAGGATGTTCCGCGGGACCGTCCCGAGTTCGCTAAGAAGCAGCGCGCGAAAGCCGCGGCGAAGCCCATCGAGGAGATGGGCGCATGCTAGTCCTCGATCACGATCGCGCCGGCGGCTATTGGGGCGCCGTCTATGTCTTCACGGCGATCAAAGGCCTACAGGTCGTCATCGACGGTCCTGTCGGCTGCGAAAATCTGCCCGTCACCTCGGTGCTGCATTACACCGACGCCCTGCCGCCGCATGAGCTGCCGATTGTCGTCACCGGATTGTCGGAAGAAGAACTCGGGCGCCACGGCACCGAAGGCGCGATGAAGCGCGCCCACGCGACGCTTGATCCCGACTTGCCGAGCGTCGTCGTCACCGGCTCGATCGCCGAAATGATCGGTGGCGGGGTGACGCCTGAGGGCACCGGCATTCAGCGCTTTCTGCCGCGCACGATCGACGAGGATCAGTGGCAGTGCGCCAATCGCGCGATGAGCTGGCTCTGGAGCGAATATGGCCTGAAGAAAGGCAAGACTCCGAAGCGCAAAGCGCGCGCAGCCGGCGAGAAGCCGCGCGTCAACATCATCGGCCCCTGCTACGGCGTCTTCAACACGCCCTCCGATCTTGCGGAGATGAAGCGGCTGGTCGAAGGAATCGGCGCGGAAATCAACATGATCTTTCCGCTCGGCAGCCACATCGCCGACACGCCGAAACTCGCGGACGCCGACGTCAACATCTGCATGTATCGCGAGTTCGGCCGCCATCTCTGCGAGGCGCTGGAGCGTCCCTATCTGCAGGCGCCGATCGGACTGCACAGCACGACGAAATTTCTGCGCACGCTCGGGCAAGAACTGGGTCTCGATCCCGAGTCGTTCATCGAACGCGAGAAGCACACGACGATCAAGCCGCTGTGGGATCTGTGGCGATCGGTGACGCAGGATTTCTTCGGCGCCGCCACATTCGGCATCGTCGCGTCAGAGACCTATGCGCGCGGCGTGCGGCATTTTCTCGAAGACGAAATGGGTCTGCCCTGCGCCTTCGCCATTGGCCGGCGTCCCGGCGAGAAGACGGACAACGCGGCGGTGCGCAAGGCGGTGAAGGAGACGCCGCCGCTCGTTCTCTTCGGCAGCTACAATGAGCGCATGTACGGCGCGGAAGCCGGCGGACGCTCAATCTATATTCCGGCGTCCTTCCCCGGGGCGATCATCAGGCGCCACGCCGGCACGCCGTTCATGGGTTATTCGGGCGCCGTCTATCTCGTGCAGGAAGTCTGCAACGCGCTGTTCGATGCGCTCTTCAACATTCTGCCGCTCGGGACTGAGCTCGACAAGGTCGAGCCGACGCCCGCGCGGCTGCATCGCGAGATCGCATGGGATGACGCCGCGAAATCGATGCTCGACGACCTTGTCGAAGCGACGCCGCTGCTGGTGCGCATCTCTGCGGCCAAACGCCTGCGTGACGCCGCCGAACGCGCGGCGCGCAGCGCCGGCGACGACATGGTGACGGCGGCGCGCGTCGAACGCGCCCGCGATTTGGTGATGGAAGGGCGGGGGGCATGAGGCGGCGCAGACCGACGTCGGTGAAAACTCTCGTTCTCGCATGGAAGGAGAAGCCATGAGTTCCGCGATCTATTCGACTCCCGATCTTCGCGCGACCGAATTCAAAATCCAGCTGCTGCTCGGCGTGCTGTTCCCGGCGTTCCTCGTCGCGACGGCGGCGCAGCGCCTTTTGCAGCGCGCGCGCAGCCATGGCGAAGCGCCGCAACCATCGACCGCGTCGGTCGTCGCCGAAGCGCGCGAGAACATGCTGATCGTGATCTCCTACGCCTTGATCGCGCGCGCGATGTTGCAGAGCTTCGCCCGGGAAAGCCGGGCGGAACGCCTGTCGTGACTCTCGGGTTGCGATGCTACCGCCGCGTAAGGCGTGCGCGGCAATTCTAACGGAGGTCAATAGATGGCCATCGAGAGAGAAAGGAGTTCTCTGTCAGGTCTGACAGAGCCGGAGGCTATGGAATTTCATAGCCTCTTCGTCAGGAGCTTCCTGATCTTCACCTTCATCGCGATCATCGCGCATGTGCTGGTGTGGTTCTGGCGGCCCTGGTTGCCGGGTCCCAAGGGCTACGCTCTGCTCGACGGCGTGACGAACGCCGCTCATGCGGCGCTGTCGCTCCTCGGCTGATAGGAGATCGGCATGCACAAAGTATGGCTGCTTTTCGATCCGCGTCGCACGCTGGTCGCGCTCTTTACCTTCCTGTTCACGCTGGCGCTGCTGATTCATTTCATTCTGCTCAGCACCGACCGCTTCAACTGGCTGGAAGGACCGCGTCCCGCGCGCACAGGACAGATCGAACAGACGATTCCCGGCGGCCCGCCCGCCGCAGTCGGCTGATCGGTTCGACGCACATCACGCGCTGCGGACGGACGCGTTTCGCTTCCGCCCGCGGACGCAGACAATTTGACTGGCATCCGAGGGAGGCGCGGCCATGGCCCTGCTGAGTTTCGAGCGAAAATATCGCGTGCGTGGCGGCACGCTCATCGGCGGCGACCTCTTCGATTTCTGGGTCGGGCCGTTTTACGTCGGGTTTTTCGGCGTGACGACAATCATCCTCTCGGCGCTCGGCACGGCGCTGATCATCTGGGGCGCGGCGATGGGCCCGACCTGGAACATCTGGCAGATCAACATCGCCCCGCCCGATCTTAAATATGGACTGGCGCTGGCGCCGCTGAAGGAAGGCGGGCTCTGGCAGATCATCACCTTCTGCGCAACCGGCGCGTTCATTTCATGGGCGCTGCGCCAGGTCGAAATCTGTCGCAAGCTCGGCATGAACTATCATGTGCCCATCGCCTTCGGCTTCGCGATCTTCGCCTATGTGTCGCTCGTCGTGATTCGTCCCCTGCTGCTGGGCGCCTGGGGCTTCGGTTTCCCCTACGGCATCATCAGTCATCTCGATTGGGTGTCGAACACCGGCTACCAATATCTGCATTTTCACTACAATCCCGCGCATATGATCGCGGTGTCGTTCTTCTTCGCGACATGTTTCGGCTTGTCGCTGCACGGCGCGCTGGTGCTCTCGGCGACCAATCCCGGCAAGGGCGAGGCCGTGAAGACGCCCGCACACGAAGACACATTTTTCCGCGACTCGATCGGCTACTCCATCGGCACGCTCGGCATTCATCGGCTCGGCCTGTTTCTGGCGGTGTCCTCCGCGTTTTGGAGCGCGGTGTGCATGATCATCAGCGGCCCGTTCTGGACTCGCGGCTGGCCCGAGTGGTGGAACTGGTGGCTCAATCTTCCCGTCTGGCGCTAACGCGTAGGGAGACGAACCGTGGCCTATTATCAGAACATCTTTACGCAGGTTCAGGTCCGCGCCGATGCGCCGCACCCCGGCGTTCCCGTTCCCGGAATGAAGCGAACGAGTTGGGCGACGTTTTCCCATCTTCTCGGACGCATCGGCAATGCGCAGATCGGGCCGATCTATCTCGGCTATCTCGGCACGCTGTCGCTTGTCTTCGGATTCATCGCCTTCGAAATCATCGGCCTCAACATGTGGGCGTCGGTGAATTGGGATCCGGTGCAGTTCGTGCGGCAATTGCCGTGGCTGGCGCTCGAGCCGCCAAAGCCGCAATATGGAATCAAAATTTTTCCGCCGCTCAGCGAGGGCGGGTGGTGGCTGTTCGCCGGCTTCTTCCTGACGTCATCCGTGTTGCTGTGGTGGTGGCGCATGTATCGCCGGGCGCGGGCCTTGGGTCTCGGCACGCATACCGCATGGGCCTTTCTCTCGGCGATCTGGCTCTATCTGGTGCTGGGCTTCATCCGTCCGCTGCTGATGGGCAGCTGGAGTGAGGCGGTGCCGTTCGGTATCTTCCCGCATCTGGATTGGACCGCGGCCTTTTCCATCCGCTACGGCAATCTCTTCTACAATCCGTTCCACATGCTCTCGATCGCCTTCCTCTATGGATCGGCGCTGCTGTTCGCCATGCATGGCGCGACGATTCTGGCGGTCGGGCGCTTCGGCGGCGAGCGCGAGATCGAGCAGATCATCGATCGCGGCACAGCGTCGGAGCGTGCGGCGCTGTTCTGGCGCTGGACGATGGGCTTCAACGCAACGATGGAGTCGATCCACCGTTGGGCCTGGTGGTTCGCCGTGCTGTGCCCGTTGAGCGGCGGCATTGGCATTCTCCTCACCGGCACCGTCGTCGACAATTGGTATCTCTGGGGCGTGCTGCATGGCATTGCGCCGGAATATCCGCATGTCTTCGCGCCGGTCGTCGATCCTGCGCTCACTACCGGAGGCGCGCCATGAGACTGGCTTTCTCTCTCCTCGGCATCGTCGTGGCGACGCTGCTCACGGTCGCCATGCTGTTCACCCCCGGATGGGTTCGCCCGCCGATCATCAGCACACAGACCGGCTACCGCGGCACGGGCCAGGAGCAGCTCATCAGCGCCCAGAATAAGCGCATTCTGGAAGCGGCCAATGCTTTGCCGGCGCCGATCGACAAGGCGTCGCCCTCGGGCGAGCGCGCGACCAGCGCCTACAAGAACGTGAAAGTGCTGACCGACCTCAGCACGGATGAGTTCAACCGTCTGATGGTCGCCATCACGCAATGGGTGTCGCCCGACCAGGGCTGCGGCTATTGCCACACCGACGATCTCGCCGACGACGGCGTTTACACAAAGATCGTCTCGCGGCGCATGATTGCAATGACGCGTGACATCAACAAGGAATGGACGTCGCATGTCGGCGATGTCGGCGTGACCTGCTACACCTGTCACCGCGGCCAGCCTGTGCCCAAAAACGTCTGGTACGAAAATCCGGGCGCGCGGCACGCCGGCGGCATGGCGGCGCATAACTATGGCTTCGGCCATCCATCGACGTCGAATGGAACGACGGCGCTTCCCGTCGATCCGTTCACGCCGCATCTGCTCGGCGACGATAATATTCGCGTTGTGGGCAAAACCGCCTTGCCGACCACAAGGGGCGCCTCCATCCAGCAAACGGAGCAGAGCTATGCGCTGATGATGCACATGTCACAAGCGCTCGGCGTTAATTGCACCTTCTGTCACAATAGCCGCGCATTCCTGGATTGGTCCCAGAGCGCGCCGCAGCGCACGGCCGCCTGGAACGGCTTGCAGATGATGCGGGAACTGAACGCCGTCTATCTGGAAACGCTGAAACCTCTCTATCCCGCCAATCGGTTAGGGCCGCTCGGCGACAGCCCGAAGGCCAATTGCGGGACCTGTCATCAGGGCGTGAGCAAGCCGCTTTACGGTCAGAGCATGTTGCAGGACTTCCCCGAGCTCGGCGGCAAGGCCGCGCCCTGACCGTCGGCTTTTCGCCCGGCCGATGGCCACGTCGGCCGGGCGCTTTTTAGCCATTTTTGACAACGATGGTCGCGCACGTCTCAATACCGGCAGTTTGGAGCTTTGCTTTCGTTTCGCTGGGCGCAAAGCAGGGGGGATGACGCCGTGTGCACAGTGGAAAGCGCGCTTCAAGATGATTGCGTCAGCGTCGTTCAAAGGCGAGACGACGAAGGCGCCTATATGATCCGGATCGGGACGCTCGAGACCGTCGTCACCATTCGATTGCGCCGGACCTGGGGTTCGCGCACGGCCTATCGCCTGAGCCACGCGATCAAGACGCCGCGCCAGCCGAGCCCCTTTTGGAGCTGCGCGTCGGAGGCGGATACGCCAGGCGATGCATTGCGGAAAGCGATCAGCGGCTTCACGATGCATTATCGCAAGGCGGTGGGCGAAGGCTACGCGCCAGCCGAAGACTGGCTCGTTCCAGCCGGAAACTAATCGCGCGCCGTGATTGCGAGGAGCGCAAGCGACCCTCCCGGGCAGAGCGGCTAAGGGATTGCTTCGCTTTCCGCATAGGGGGCGCGGGGCTTACCAGCGCGCCTCAAAGACGCAGGCGGCGGCGCCCGTCGCCGTGCATTCGGTTTCGGTGACGCTCACCGAAGGCCCGAGCATTTCGCCGAACACACGCTCAAAGGTCGCGGCGAAATATGTGCAGGCCGGCGCTTCTGTAAGGAGACCCTTGCAGATCGGCGAACCGACGATGCGTAAGCGCAGATGCGGCGCGAATTCATAGGAGAACTCGCCGCTTCCTGAAAACGTCCAGGCATGGCGGGCGATCGCCGCGACGAGAATCCGCGCCGCAAGCGGACGCGGCGTGATCTTCAGAACGCGTTGGGCCAGCGCGGGAATGCGGTTGGCGAGAAGATATTCGCCGGTGCGTTGTCCCGCCTCGCGCGAGACCTCGGCGGCTTTCGCTTCGCCAAGCCGGTCAATCGCCGCCCGATGCAGCCGCGCGACGTCGTCTTCGGAAATCATTTGCGTCGGCGGCGCGCAGAGATAGCGCGCAAGTCCCGCGTCTTCAAAAATGTCGCGGCGCAGCGGCGCGCCGCATGCGTCGGACAGCGCCGCCGCCATTTGCGTGATGGCGTTCGGTCCGATCAGACCGAGGCGCGCCGTCTCGCCTTCAGCGAGCGCGATGCTCATGCGGCGTCGCCGATTCGCGCATAATGGCCGGCTCGAACGGCGCGTCGTCCGCCTGCTCGATGAGCTGTTCCTTGCCGCCGCCGCAGGCCATGGCCTGCGCCGCCTCATGCATCGTGCTGGCGGGGCGCTTATGCGTGACCTGCCACTCGACGTCCTCGTCGGCGGCGCGCAGGCGCGTCGCGTCGAAGTTGAACTTCACTTTGGAGCGCGACTGCGGCCCCCAATAGTCGACTTTGCCGAGATCATAGAATTTTCGCTCAAAGCCCGCCTTGAGGAAGGCCTTGAGGCAGCCGAGGAGATAGCGTCGTCGCTGTCCGCTGCCCGCCCATGGATAGGAGAACAGCGCCTTCTTCATGTAGAAGCGACGATAATTGTTCATCACCCGGTCGAGCAGTTCGCCGCGGTCCATCGCCTGCGGTTTGATGATCGGCGTGACGAAATTGTATTTTTCATAATCGAAGATTTCGACCTTGTCCCCAAGCTCCTTGAAGAGATCGGAGAACGGCCAGGGCGTGTACATCGACCAGTTGGCGAGGTCCGGCTTCCAGTCTCGCGCCATCTGATAGGTTTCTTCCAGTGTTTCCGCCGTCTCGTTTTCGAGGCCGACGATGAATTGCGCCTCAACGACGATGCCGGCGCTGCGCAGCAGCTCGATCGCCTTCTTATTCTGCGCGACGGTCGTCTCCTTGTTGAAGAGATCCAGCTTTAGTTGCGCCGCCGCCTCGGTGCCGAGCGAAACATGGATCAATCCCGCTTTGCGGTAGAAGGGCAGGAGCGCTTCATCGCGCAAAATGTCGGTGACGCGGGTATTGATGCCCCAGAGAATATCGAGCTTGCGGTCGATCAGCTCCTGACAGAAGGCGACGAATTTCTTCTTGTTGATCGTCGGCTCCTCGTCGGCGAGGATGAAGAAGCCGACGCCGTGATCGCGCATCAGCGTCTCGATCTCGTCGACGACTTTCTTCGGATCGCGAATGCGGTAATCCCGCCAGAACTTCCACTGGCTGCAGAAGCTGCACGTAAAGGGACAGCCGCGCGCCATATTGGGAATGGCGACCTTCACGCCGAGCGGGATGTAACTGTATTTGTCCCAATTCAGCAGGCTCCAGTCGGCGACGATGGAATCGATATCCTTCACCGTCGGCGCCGCGGCGGTCGCGACCGCCTTGCCGTCCTGTGCATATGCGATGCCCTTGATGGCGTCGCGTTGTGCGGGCCAGCCGCCTTCGTCGATCGTCCGCACAAGATCGACGATGATTTCCTCGCCTTCGCCGCGCACGATGGCGTCGATCCACGGCGCTTCGGCGAGCACCTGGCGATACATGAAAGTCGCATGGACGCCGCCGAGCACGGCGACGGCCCGGGGCGCCGCCTCCTTGGCGATCTGCAGCACGCGCTCCGCCTTGTAGATCGACGGCGTGATCGAGGTGACGCCGACGACATCGGGCGCATAGTCGGCGATCTCTCTGCGCAAATCCTCTTCGCCGATGTCGAAGGTCATTGCATCGATGAATTTGATGTCGGCGTAGCCGGCCTTCTTGAGTGCGCCGGAAAGATAGGCCACCCAGGCCGGCGGCCAATTGCCGGCGATCTCCGCGCCGCCGGAATGATAATTCGGATGAATGAAAAGGATGCGCATGCTTTCCCTTTCCGACGTTTGTCAATTGCGCTGATCGTAAATCATACTTGACGTTTTGCAACGGAGATTGACATTTCAGGGCGCCATGAACGCGCGACGGATCGCCTCACGGCGTGACGGTGGCCAGTTCTTCGATGGGGCGGCGCTGCGCGGCGTCCCAGAGGTCAAAAATCAATCTCGCGTGCAGCGCGGGGGCTTCCTCATGCGCCAAATGGCCAAGGCCGCCGATCTCCTGGACGCGCGACGTCGGCAGGCGTGCGGCGATGTTGCGTGCGCTTTGCGGCCGCACGGTGCGGTCATTGGCGGCGACGATCAGGGCAAGCGGCGTGGCGAGGCGCGGAAGGTCGCGATTGAGCGCATGCAGATCCCAATGCGCCATCATGGCGAGCGCGCCTTCGACATGCGCCGGATTGCGCATCAGCCTGGCGTAAAGATCGACGCCGCGCGCGTCGAGCGTCGAGCCGGTGCCGGCGAGAAGTCGCGCCACCGCGGCGCGGTCCGCCGACCAGGCGAAATAGCGCGGCGCGAAAGGGTTGAGGAACAGCGCCTTGGCGAGCGACGGCAGCACGTGGCTGGCGACGCCGCCGAAGGGCGCGAACGCGCCGTTGAGCGCGACGATCAGTTGCGGCGCGATCGCCTTGTCGAGTTCGAGGCGCGCCGACACGGCGGCGCCGGCGGAGTGGCCAACGACGATCTCCGGCGCGGCGCCGAGCGCGCGCAGCAAGGCGGCGAGCGCTTTCGCCATGCCAGGCAGCGATTGCGTAGTCGCGCCCGGCGACGTCGAGAAGCCGTGGCCGGGAAGATCGGGGGCGATGACGCAAAAACGCGATGCAAGCAGCGGCGCGAGGTCGCGATAGGAGTGCGCCGACGCGCCCGCGCCATGCAACAGCAGCAGCGGCGGGCCAGCGCCCATGAGCTGGACATGCCAGCAGACGCCGCCGGCTTCGATCATGCGGCTGGCCTCTCGGTTCGGCCAGTCGGCGCCGTCACGCTCGAGTGTGAGCCGCACGACGGGCGCGAAGAGATGCGGGAGGATCACGGCGCCGGCGCGGCCGCGCGCACCGCCTGCGACAGAGTCGCCGCGTCGGCGAAGGGCATTTTCAGATAGCGGCCGTTCATCGCCTCGGCGATTTTGCGCGTCGGGGCGTCTGCGCGCGCCGCGGCTGCAGGCGAGGAGTCGATGGCGAGCGCCGCGAGGCCAGGCGCGCGTAAACGCCGCGCCGCGTCGAGCGCGTCGTCGAGCGCTTTGGCGCGATCGGGCGCGCCCTTGCGGTCGATATTGCCGCGCCCGTCGGTCAGCAAAATCAGAAGCGGCGTCTGGCCCTTGCGCCTGACGCTTTCCGCCAGCGCGCCGGCGGCGTCGAGTCCGTGCGCCAGCGGCGTGCCGCCGCCGCCCGGCAGCGCCGCGAGCAGCCGCTTGGCGCGCGCCAGCGAACGCGTCGGCGGCAGCAGGATTTCCGCGCTCTTGCCGCGGAAGGCGACGAGGGCGACGCTATCGCGCCGCACATAGCAATCGGCGAGCAGCAGTTCGATCGCGCCCTTCACCTCGCCGAGGCGCTGCATGGCGGAGGAGCCCGAGGCGTCCACGACGAAGATGGCGGTGGTTTCGCGACGCTCGCGGAAACGCGTGACGCGAAAATCGTCGGCGCGCACGCGCACGGCGAGCCCCGCGTCGTCAGGCGCATCCACGCGCCGCAGCGGCTGCCAGGGCGCGGCGGCCCGCAAGGTTTCGATGAGGCAGAGGCGTCCCTCGCGCAGCGCGCCGCGCCTTGCGCCGATCGGCCGGCCGCGCCGAGCGGAGACGAGAGCGGCGCCAGACTTTCCGCCGCGTGCGGCGGGCGCGCGCGTTCGCGCGTCGGTTGCGAGCCGCGCCAAGACATCGGCCGGAATGGCGGCGCGGGCGGCGGCGACGATGAGATCGTCGGGCGCCGGCGCCTCGCGCGGCTGCGCATTGTCATTCTTGGGGTCGGCGTCATTTTTCTCTGAGCCGGGCTCGTCACCCGCCTCCTCGGGAGGGACTTCGCTCTCTTCGATCGGCGGCGCGCAGGTCGCGCGCGGCGCCAGCGCCAGGCAGGCGGCGACCGCGAGGTCTTCGTCGTCCACCACATCCGCGCAGCGGAGGGCGCAGGACGCGCGGGCGACGCGCAGCGCCAGCAGCGGCGCGCGCAAGGAGTCGATGCCGAGCCGCGCGGCGGCGGCGACGAGCGCGTCGATCGCCTTGGCAGGCGCGACGACCGACGGGAGTCGCGCGCGCGCCGCCGCCACCTGCGCGGCGCTTGCGCAACGCTCTTTGACGGCGCGATGGCTCACCTCGCCGAGGTCGAGATGAAATGCGAGGCGGTCGAGCAGCGCCGCTGGCGGCCGCTCGTCATCGTCATGCCCTTCATCGAGGGCGACGACCCCGATGCGCGTGTGCTGGCGCGCCGAAAGTCCGTCGCGTGCGAGTTCGATCTCGCCTGAATCGAGCGCCGCCGCGATACGCGCCGCCGTCGCGCCGCCGAGGCGCTCCGCCATGGTCAGCACGAGGACTCCGCCATCGGCTTGCGCGAGCAGGCCGGTTTCGGCGACGGGCCGTCCCGCGCGCAACGTGGCGGCGAGATCGAGTCCGCCCAGCAAGCGGTCGTCCGAGATGGAGAGCGGGGCGCGGCGCATCGGCGCGCCGCTCGGGAGATAGTCGCGCAGCAGGGCGACCCAGGCGTCGCGCGCGGGCCCCGGCGGGGTTCTCAGCGAGACGCCGGAACCCAAAGGGTCAACCGCAAACAGCGCCGCGGCATGGCTCGCGCGCGCCCAGGCGGCGGCCTCGCCGTCGCCGCTCATGCGCCGAAAATCTCCTCGATGGCGCGCGCGACGCGCGTCGCCGAGCCGATATCGTCGAGCGGATTGCGCCGCAGCCGGTGGCCGAGCGCGAAGGGCGCGACGCGCCGCAGCTGCGCGTCGCCGACGCGCTCCACGCCCTCAAAACTCGCGAGCGCGCGGGCGGCCCGCAACAGCGTCAGTTCCCCGCGCAGGCCGTCGGCTCCGAGCGCGACGCATAGCATTGCGGCCTTCTCCAGCGCTTCGTCCGGCGCCGCGACGGCGCCCACGCGTTCGCGTCCCGTCGCAATCCTGCGTCGCAGCTTGTGCTCTTCGACCGACCAGGCCTTGGCGAAGCGCGCCGGATCGCGCTCGAATGCGTCGCGGCGGCGCACGACCTCAATCCGAACCGGGATGTCGGTCGGCGTCTTCACGTCAACGGCGAGGCCGAAGCGGTCGAGGAGCTGCGGACGCAGCTCGCCCTCTTCGGGGTTGCCGCTGCCGATCAGCACGAAGCGCGCCGGATGGCGCACGCTCAACCCCTCGCGTTCGACGACATTTTCGCCGGACGCGGCGACGTCGAGCAAAAGATCGACGAGATGATCTTCGAGAAGATTGGCTTCGTCGATGTAGAGAAAGCCGCGGTTGGCCTTGGCGAGCAGGCCGGGCTCGAAGGACTTCTCCCCCTGCGTCAGCGCCCGTTCCAGGTCGAGCGCGCCAACGACGCGATCCTCGGTGGCGCCGAGCGGCAGATCGACGACCGGCGCGCCGCGCAGCGTCGTTTTGAGCGCGCCCTGCGCGGCGCGTTTTTTGCAGCCGTCGCAAAGCGCGGCGGGCGCTGCGGGATCGCAATTATAGGCGCAGCCGACGACCGAACGCATGGGCGGCAGCAGGCGCGCCAGCGCGCGCACCGCCGTCGATTTTCCCGTCCCGCGGTCGCCGAAGACGAGCACGCCGCCGACGGACGGATCGATCGCGGCGATCACGAAGGCGAGCTTCATGTCGTCCTGGCCGACGATCGCGGTGAAGGGAAATGGCGCGAGCGAGTCGGGCGGCGACAAATTCTGCGCCGCGAGCGCGCCTTCAGCTTGCATGCGGCGCGCGTCGATGGCGCGCGTCGTTGTTCGTGAAAGCTTGACCGGAAGCGGCGACATGCACGGTCCTCTCGGCTCGGCGCGAAGTGCTTACACGCCATGTGTCATTTTAAATTGACACCTTTGGCCGCTCCGCGCAAGCTCGCGTGACAGATTTAGTCAATTAATCGGCAGAAATTGACGGCTGTGGCGTAGCATTCTCCACCAACAGGGTCCATTCTCTGATGGGGCTGAATGAAACCGGGGGTCTGTTCATGTCTGCTGGCGTCAACGCCGGACGCCTTGAGGGGCTGTGGGACGCCTTAGCCGGGCCTACCTTCGGCCCGCCGGGGATCGGCTATGACCGATAGGTCCGACACGCGCCCCGATCTGACGCTGACGCTCGACGAAGACGGCGTCATCCAGAATGTCGTGCGGGCGAAGTCACTGGCGAAGGAGCCGCTCGATGGGTGGCTCGGCCGGCGCTGGGACGAGATGATGGAGCCGGCGATCGACCAGGGCGCGCTGCAGAAGATCGAGGATGTGCGCTTGGGTGGCGACGCCTCTTGTTTTCGGGTGCGTCAGCGGTTTCCGAGCGGCCGCGAATTGGCGATGGAATATACGACCTTCAGTCTTGGCAAAACGGCGGGTTTTGTCGCCATCGGACGTAGTCTCGAGGCGATCAGCGAATTGCAGTCGCGTCTTCAGCTGGCCCAGGAGGCGCGCGAGCGAGACTACTGGAAAATGCGCGAAATAGAGACGCGCTACCGCACGCTGTTTGATGCGACGAGCGAAGCTGTGGCGCTAGTCAACGTCTCCGATCTTCGCGTCGTCGAAGCCAATCTCTGCGCCGCCAAGAATCTTGATCTCGCCCCCGGCGCGCCCTTCCTGGCGCGGCTCGATGAGCGCGACCGGCGCGTCCTCGATGAGATGCTGGCGAAGACGCGCGAAGAAGGCCGCGCGCCTGGCGTCGTGCTGCGCGTGACGGCGTTCGGCGAACTGTGGAGCCTGCGCGCGTCGTTGATGAATGCCGAGTCCGGCGCGCTTTATCTTTTCCAGCTCGCGCCGATGCGTGATCCGGGCGCAGCTGATAAGGCCGATGGCTTTTCGATGAGAAGCTTCGTCGATCGGATGCCCGACGGCTTTGTCGTCGTCGATCGCGACGGCGTCATACAGGCCGCAAATGGCGCTTTCCTCGATCTCGTGCAGATCGGTTCGGAGGCGGCGGCGATCGGCCGCAAATTGATGCGATGGCTCTCAAGCCCCGGCGCCGACGCCAATCTGGTGATCGGGCTCATTCAAAAACACGGCGATGTGCGGCGCTTTCAGACCACGATTGACGGAGAGCTTGGCCAATCGACCGCCGTCGAGATTTCCGCCATCGGCGACGAGGCCTCGCAGCCGAGCTACTTCGGGCTTCTCATCCGCGATCTTGGTCATCGCCGTGGGACCGCAGAGGCGCCGCCACAGCCGGTCGCCGAGGCATCGGTTGCAGTCGACGATTTCGACAATCGCACGCTCGAGCAGATCGTCAAGATGACCACCGAAACGATCGAGCGCAAAGCCATTGCGCGCGCGCTTGAACGGTTCCGGGGCAATCGCACGGTCGCCGCCCGCCATCTGGGTTTGAGCCGGCAGAGCCTGCATGCGAAACTAAAAAAATACCAACGAGAATAGGTTACAACATCCATTCTATTCGCAGGCAGGGGAAGCTAAGCCGTGACCCTCGATCCCGCCGCCTCGCCGGCCTTCGGTCAGGCGAATCTTTCGAATTGCGAACGCGAGCAGATTCATTTCGCCGGCTCGATTCAACCGCACGGCGCACTTCTGGCGGTTCGTGAGTCGGACGGCGTCATCGTGCAGGAGAGCGGCAACGCAGCTTCCTTTCTTGGCTACGCCCAACCCTTGCGCGGCGCGCATCTGCGCAAGCTTGGCGGCGACCTCTGGAGCCGCAGCCGCCTTTACCTTGACCGCCCGGTAGACGCCATCCCCGTGGCCCTGCGGTGCGCCGCCGGCGCCAGAGGAGAGCCCCTCAACGCCCTCTTGCATCGTGCGTCGCATGGCGGCCTCATCGTCGAACTGGAAAATGCCGGCCCGCCGGTCGACTATACGCTCGCGATTCAGCGGGGCGTCGACACGATCCTCTCATCTTCGACCCTGCGCGCCCTGTGCGACGCCTGCGCCGGGATGTTTCGCGATTTGACCGGCTATGATCGCGTCATGATCTATCGTTTCGACGACGAAGGTCATGGCGAGGTCTTCTCGGAGACGAAGCGCCCGGAACTTGAAGCTTTTCTGGGCAACCGCTATCCCGCCTCGGACATTCCGCAGATCGCGCGTCGTCTCTATGAGCGCAACCGCGTGCGGCTGCTCGCAGACGTCGGCTATACGCCGTCGGTTCTCGAACCGCGCCTTTCGCCGCTCACAGGCGAAGAGCTCGACATGTCGATGTGCTTCCTGCGCAGCGTGTCGCCCATCCATCTGCAATATTTGAAAAACATGGATGTGGCGGCGACGCTTGTCGTATCGCTCATGGTCGGCGGAGAACTTTGGGGCCTGATCTCCTGTCATCATTACGCGCCGCGCCTGATTCATTTCGAGATGCGCGCGGTCTGCGAGTTGCTGGCTGAGGTCATGGGGACACGCATCGCGGCGCTGGAGAGTTTTGCGCAAGGACAGGCCGAACTCTCGGTGCGCCGTCTGGAGCAGCGCATGATCGAAAGCGTGACGCGCGACGGAGACTGGCGCGGGGCGCTGTTCGACAGAGCGCGCTCCCTGTTGCTGCCGCTCAACGCCAGCGGCGCCGCGCTGCTGTTTGAAGGCAAGACGCAAACCGTCGGCGACGTTCCCGGGTCCGAAGAAATCCGCGATCTCGGTCAATGGCTGGAACGGCGCGTCAACGACGGCGTCTTCGCAACATCCGCGCTCCCGTCGCAAGAGCCCGCCTTCGCGCCTTTGACAGGGCTCGCCAGCGGAGTGATCGCGACGCGCATTTCCAGCGAGCCGGGCGAACTGCTGATCTGGTTTCGCAAGGAGCGCGTGCGAACGGTGACTTGGGGCGGCAATCCCTTCAAAGCGCCATCCGATGGGGACGACCCAAACGAGCTTTCGCCGCGCCGCTCCTTCGCCCAGTGGCACCAGGTCGTCGAGGGCACCTCCGATCCTTGGACCGCCGCGGATCGCGCGGCCGCGCGATTGATCGGCGAGAGCGTCACCGACGTCGTCGCGCAGTTTCGCTCTCTACGGATTCTTGTCGCGCAAGATCAGCTCGAGCACGTTCTGCGCCAGGTTCATTCCTCCAACCAGCAGATTGTCGTCGCAGCCGCCGACGGCGCCGTGATCGAAGCGAATTCGGCGCTCAATCTGTTGCTTGGCCTGCCGCGACCGCTTCGTCATCTCGATGAATTAAGCGCCCATTTCGCTGATCCCGACGAGGTGGAAAAGAGGTTGCGCGCGCTGCGCGACAGCCACACGCCCTGGCGCGGCGAAGCGCTGCTTGTCGATCGAATCGGCGAAACGCGGCCCATCGCCGTGCGCGCCGATCCCGTGCTGGCGTCGCGCGAGCGCATATTGGGATATGTCATTCTTTTCACCGATCTCACCGAGCGCAGGGCGGCGGAGGCGGCGCGCCGGAATTTTCGCGATAATCTCCTCTTGAGCCAGCGGCGGCTGATGCGGCGCATCGACTCGAGCGCGGCGCTCGCCATCGAGAACGTGATGTCGAGCATCATTGACAATGCGCAGCTCGCCGCGCTGGAAATCGCCGACGGTCTGGACACCGCCGGCATTCCGGACACCCTCGAGAGCGTTCGGGCTTCGGTCGCGCGCGCCGCGGAAGTGCTCGAACATATTTCGGTCGACGGCGCCTCGACCGCGGACGGACGCTCGGCTTCGAAAAGCTACGGCGGAAAAAAATGACGAGTCGTGCGTCCGTTCGCGAGGCGCTGCGCGCCGCGACTCGAGAGACGCATCAGCGTTTGCATCGGCATTCCGGACTTTCGGCGGCGGCGCGCGGCGCGATCGGCCTTGACGATTACCGTCAATTGCTCATGCGGCTCTATGGTTTTCACCTAGCCTTCGAGAATACTCACGCAAGCGCCATGCAGAAGCTCGGCTTTATCGCGAGTTCGCGCGCTGAGCTTATTGCATTGGATCTCGCCGCGCTCGGGATCATGCGCTTCGATGTTTGCCGCCTGCCGCAGTGCGCGGCGCTGCGTCAGCCTTCGAGCGAGGCTTGCGCGCTCGGCGCGCTCTATGTGGTCGAGGGCTCTGCGCTTGGCGGCGCGCTGATCGCCGAAGCGCTGGCGCCGGTCGTTGGCGAGGCGCGCCGGTTTTTTCTCGGCGGCCCGTCACGGCTAGAGGTCTGGCCAGGCCTGCTGGCGCGCGTCGAGACCCTGGCGCCTGGCGTGCAACAAGCGCGCGCAATCGACGCTGCGGTCGAAACCTTTCGGATCTTCGAAGAGTGGATGTTCGATTGGCGCGCCGCTCCGTCTGGCCTCGCACGCTTCGCGATCGACGCAAGCAGCGAAACTAAACGCGGCGTTCCGTCGTAGCCTGGCGCGTCGACGCGCACGGCTGACGCAGGACCAGCTTTTTCGCCAGAATCGTCGCTGTCGCCGCATCAGACGCGGTGGCGTCCGCGCCGACCTGCGCAACGAGATTGGGATTGCGTTTGAAGAGGGGCCCCCCGACCATCACGCCGACGTCGGCGTTCGCGGAGGATTCGCGCACCGCCCGAATGGTGCGCGCCAGCGTCTCCAGCTCCGACTCGGCGCTCAGCGTTATGCCGAAGACGCCAAACCAACCGCTCGCCGAAACGTCGGCGACGCCGTCGGCGTCGAGGTCCCTCTCGACGCGTACGTCCCAGGAGGCGTTGCGCATGAACACCGCAACCATGTCGACGCCGAAGACGTGCTTTTCACCGGGAAGCGTCGCGAGCAGCGCGCGCTGGCGCGGATCGCACGCCGCCGATTCCTCGACGCCGCCGAAGCGGCACATCAGCTTCTGCATGCGTGCGACGCCGAGCGTGACGTCGATGAAATCGCAGCGGTCCTCTTCCCAAAGAACGCCGAGGTGACGCGCCGCTTCGGCGAGGAGGCCGACGAAAAGCGTTTCGAGCGAATGGCCTTTCGCCCGCATCTTGTCGAAGAAAGCCGATGATTCTTCGCCGTCGCCATGCGTCAACAGCGCGCCGAAGGTTTCGATCTCCTCGGTTTGAAACGCCTTCTCCGGTTCATGCGCCGACAGCGCGTGGTGCATCAGCTGGAGACGTGGAACGATGTCGTCGAGGATCACGCAGGCGAGTCGCGCCTGCCGCGCCTGGAGGTCGGATCGAACGATGACGTCAGGCTCGGGCCATTGAAATTCGTTCGGGCATGGGGACGCGCCAGGGATCGCGCGTCGGGCTGAAGCGGGATCGAATTCGCCTAGATCGGTCATCGTCTGGCCTCCCGAGCCGGTCGCCACGGCGATGGCCCGCCGGCGCCCATGCCCCGAAATCATCGTTGTTGCGTTCCGACCTTCCGAACGGACATTTCAAGCGCTACAGCTTGACAGCCATCCGGTTTTTTCGGGCGAGCGGCCTCGCCTCTATTATTATGAGAATGAAGAGTTTTTTAACGCTTCCTGAGTGCGCCGTTCGAGCTCACAGCAGGCCATCGCCCGCGTAAAAGCATTCAAACGCACAAAAACGCGATAGTAAAGCTCAATTGACGGTAGCTTTGCGGTAAGCTGGAGTGTGTCATGCAGCACGGACACATGCGAGAGCCCGGCAATGGGCTTTAGAATCCGTTCGCTGCGAAATCGCGCAGGGCAGCATGATGAAAAAGATGCGCTCGATTTTTTTTGCGCTGGTCGCATTCAGCGCCGTTACGCTCTCGCTTCACGGTTTATGGGAGTCCGAAGCCGGTCTTGTGATCGAACGTCTTCACATCGGCGACGCCCCTGTCACGGTGATGCGCAAGTTCGACAGTCCGCCGGCGCCGGCGATCGTGATCGCCCACGGCTTTTCCGGCTCTCAGCAATTGATGGCGCCGATCGCAACGACGCTCGCGCGAAACGGCTATGTGGCGGTCACCTTCGACTTCTCCGGGCATGGCCGAAATCCGACGCCTATGCCAGGCGGACTCGCCAAACTCGAAACGAGCACGGCGGCGCTCCTCAACGACATCGACGAGGTCGTGCGCTTCGCGCGGCGTCAGCCCTGGGCCGATGGGCGGCTCGCGCTTGTCGGCCATTCGATGGCCACGGATCTTGTCGTGCGTCACGCGATCCGCGATCCGCAGATCGCCGCGGTCGCAGCGTTTTCCTTCTTCGGCGAAGGCGTCACGCGCGAAAGCCCGAAAAATCTCGTCATCATCGACGGCGCATGGGAGTCGCAACGGCTGATCGAGGCCGGCGTGCGCGTCGTTTCGCAAACAGCCGGCGGGACGGCGCAGGCGGGCGTCACCTATGGCGACATCGCGCGTGGAACCGGGCGCCGGCTGGCGATCGCGCGGGGCGTCGAACATATCGGCGTTCTCTACAGTCGCGACGCGATGACCGAGACGCTCAACTGGATGAACGCCGTCTTCGGGAGAAGCGAGGCCGGCTATATCGACGCGCGCGGCCCGTGGCTCGCGCTGCTCTTTGCAGGCCTCATCGCGCTGATGCGGCCGCTCGCGCAGTTCCTGCCGCAAGTCTCGGCCGTTCCGCTTGGCGCAGGGCTGCCGTGGCGGCGCTTGGCGCCCATCGCCATAGCGCCAGCGTTGCTCACACCGCTTATCTTATGGAAGGCGCCGACTAATTTCCTGCCGATCCTGCTCGGCGATTACCTCGTCGCTCATCTCGCGGTCTACGGCGTCCTGATATTCGCCGGCCTATGGCTCGCACAGGGAGGCTTGCCAGTCCTTCGACCGCCGTGTTGGAAGCCTCTGCTTGTGGCGGCCGTGGCGCTTGCCGCTATGTACACGCTCGTTCTCGGTCTGCCGCTTGACGCCTATGTCATCGCTTTCCTGCCGACGGGGGCGCGCGCGCCGCTTGTCCCAATAATGTTTATCGGTTGCGCGCTTTATTTTCTTGCCGACGAATGGATGACGCGCGGCCCGGGCGCCGCGCGCGGCGGCTATGTCTTCAGCAAGTTCTGCTTCATCGCCTCACTTGCGATCGCGGTGGCGCTGAATCCAAGGCGGCTGTTCTTTCTCGTCATTATCGCCATCGTCATCGTCATTCTGCTGACGGTCTATGGGCTGGTGGGGAGATGGGTCTATGCGCGCACGCGCGATCCCCGCGCCGGCGCGCTCGGCGCCGCCTTCGGCCTCGCCTGGGCGCTGGCCGTCACGTTCCCGATCATCGACTGAGTCTCGCGCGGCGCCCATCGAAGCGCGAGATCGGCGAGATGCGCGAGGAAGGCCATGGCGAGACTTGCGGCGATCGCCAGCGTCGGCGCGCCCGCGAGGGCGCAGCGCAGCGCGACGAGCAGAGCCGCCCCAGCCAGGAGATTGCAGAGAAAGCCGGCTGGCGGCGGCCCGCCACGGGTGAGTGTTCGCAGACCAAGAACGCCGATGGCTTCGAGCGCCACGAGGATCAAGATCCAGTCGATGAGTTGCGGGTCTACCATGAAGGCGCTCATGCGCGTTCCGCCGGGCGTTTGGCCTTGGGCCAATAGGTTGCGAAGGGCTTGTTCAGTTCGACCATGCGCCAGTTGAGACAGCCCGCGAAACTGACCCAGGCGAGATAGGGCAGGAGCAATGCTGCGGCGAATGTCGAGATCGCGCCGACGGCGACGACGAGCGACAGGACCGACAGCCACAGGAAGATGAGCTCGACCAGCGCCCAGTCGGGCCGCCGCAGCTTGAAGAACAGCGGGCTCCAGGCGATGTTCAGCACGGCGTTGATCGCAAAGAGCGCCAAAAGCCACACGCGCGCCCCATCGTCCGGCGCCTGTTCCCAGGCGAGAACGCCGCTCGTCGCGGTCAGCAGGAAAATCACCGTCCATGCCGGGCCGAACAGCCAGTTCGGCGGACGCCATGACGGAAAATTCAAGCCCTCGTACCAATCGCTGATTTCAGTCGCGAGACCGCCGAGCAGCGCCACGAGCGCGACGATCGCGGTCGCGATGGCGACGAGAGTCCATCGATCGGCCGCGAGCGAATCCGTCATGGCGATGCGAGCCGCAAGAGATGCGCGAGATCCTTGAAGAAGATGCGCACATGCGCCATCGGATCGGCGCGCACAAGCTCCTTGTTCATATAGGCCTCCCAGGTGAGGCGCTGAACGTCGGGATCCTTGCAGATATTGACGAAGGCCTCGCGCAGCCGATCATTGCGATACCAGAAATATTGCATCATCCCGAGAATGAAGAAGACCCGCCCATGCAGCTTCATGAAACGTTTGCGCGCCATCGAAAGCGCGCGCGCGTCGCCCGTGCGCAGGCATTCTTCGACAGCGTCCGCCGAAAGTCGGCCGCCGAGCATGGCGTAATAAATGCCTTCGCCCGACGCGGGCGCGACAACGCCAGCCGCATCGCCGGCGAGAATGACGTCTCGGCCATTGTCCCAGCGTTTCAGTGGCTTCAGGGGAATCGGCGCGCCTTCGCGGCGCACGGTCGATGCATCGGAGAGGCCCGTGCCGTCACGCAGATCGCGCACAGAGTTTTTAAGTGAAAAGCCTTTGTTGGCGCTTCCCGTGCCGACGCTCATCGTGTCGCCGTGCGGGAAAATCCAGGCGTAGAAATCCGGCGAGAGCGCGCCGCGATAATGAATCTCGCAGCGATCAGGGTCGCTGGCTTCGGCAGGCGGCGTTTCGATGACTTCATGATAGGCGAAGACGAAGCGTGTCTTATCGGCGCCGGGCACTTCCTGGCGGCCGACCTGGGAAAGCGCGCCATCGGCGCCGATGACCAAGCGCGCGCGAAGAGAGTGCGGCTCAGTTTCGCCTTTGGCGCGGTAATGCACGCGCGCAACGCCGTCTTCGTCGCGCGTGATCCTCTCATAGGCGCCGGTCACGCGCATCGCGCCATAAGCAGCCGCGCGGCGGCGCAGCCATTCGTCAAATTCGCAGCGGTCGATCATGCCGACGAAGCCGCCCTTGATCGGCATGTCGACGGCGACGCCCTTGGGTGAAATCATCCGCGCCGAGGAGACGCGCGCTTTCAGCAGATGGTCGGGAATGGCGAAGTCGCGAATGAGCCGCGGCGGGATCGCGCCGCCGCACGGCTTGATGCGGCCTGCCTTGTCAATGAGCGCGACTTTGCGGCCGCGCCGCGCGAGATCGTGCGCGGCAGTCGCGCCCGCGGGTCCGCCGCCGACGACAGCAACGTCAAAGAGCGCGTCTTCACACATCAGCGGCTCCTTTAGGATTGCGCCGTCGCGACATGCGGCGGCAATGGCGCGCTCGCGCGCGCGGGCTGTGGCGAGGCGACTCGGCTCGCGAGCGCGGCCGAGACGACGAAGAGCAGGGCTTCGCCAACAAAAACGAGCGAATAGGCCGCGAGCGGCGTCGCGACGGCGAGTTTCGCGAGATCGACCAGAACCGTCGCGCCGAAGCCGCCGAGGCCGAAGGCGACGGCCTGCGCAGCGCCCCACAGCCCCATGCGCGTGCCGGCGCGCGCGTGCGCGCCTTCGCTCGCGAGGCCCATCATCGACCCGATCGCGGCGACCGCGAAAGCGCCGTTGGAAACGCCGAGCGCGAAGACAGATGCGCGCAGCGCCAGCGTGAGTCCGGCGTAGCCGCTTGCCGCGACGCAGATGAGCGAAGCGGCTGACGCGGCGCAGCCGGCGACGGTCCACATCCGCAGCGAGCCCAGACGCGGTCCGCCAATCCCGGTCGCGGCGAACGCGACGCCGATCATTCCGAGCAGAACGCCGCCGTGCTGGAGGCCAGCGAGCTTCGTGGTCGCGCCGGGAGTCATGCCAAAGACGACGCCGGCGAAGGGCTCAACGAGCAGTTCCTGCATGCTGTAGGCGAGCATCGAAACGAAGATGAAGATGGTGAACCGGCGCGCCGCCGACTCGCTCCACACCTGCATGAAGGCCGCACGGAAGGGCGGCCTCTGCGCCGCCGAAACCGGCGATGGGGCGTCCGTCTCCAAACCAATGACGGCGATCGTCGCCGTCAACCAGGCCACGGAGCAGACGCAGGCCGTGACGACGACGAGGCGCTGCATCGAAAAGGGATCAAGAAAGTGCCCGGCGAGCGGGGCGCTCACCGCGAAGCCGAGGATCATCATCACCCAAACGGTCGTCGCGGCGGCGGCGCGGCGCTCAGGCGCGACGCGCGTCGCCAGCATCGCGAGCACCGACGTGCCGGCGGCGCCGGCGCCCATGCCGACGAGAAGAAAGGCGAAAGCGGCGAGCGCCAAGCCCGCGGCGAGGTTTGTCGCGGCAAGCGCTGTCGCGAGCGCGGCGCCAATTCCGCCGAGCGCCAACGCCGCGAGGCCGCCGACGATCCAGGGCGTGCGACGCCCGCCGACGTCGGCGCCATATCCCCAGGCGGGGCGCAGAACCTGGATCGCGTAATGCGAGGCGACGAGCACTCCAGGCACAAAGGCCGGCAACGCGAGTTCCACCGCCATAACGCGATTGATGGTCGAGGTCATCAGAACGACGACGGCGCCGAGCGCGGTTTGGACAAGTCCGAGCCGGATAATGCCGGACCAGGCGAGCGGCGGCGCGTTCATCGATGTCCCCTATCCACGCATGGCGAAGGCGCTGACCAGCATGCCAAGCACGTAAAGAGTCGTGCCCGTGGCGTTATAGAAGGGCGCCTGTTCGCGCGGATGTGCGAGAAGTCTGCGCATCAGCGCGAATTGTCCGGCGAGCAGCGCCGCGACGATCGCCGCATAAACAGGGCGCTCCCAATAGGCGAGAAGTCCAACGACGACGAACTGCGGCGCCGCCATGACGTAGCAGGCGAAGCGCGCCGCTTCATCGACGCCAAGCTGCACCGGCAATGACAGAACGCCCATGCGACGGTCGCCGTCGACGGACTTGAAGTCGTTCAGGGTCATGATGCCGTGCGCGCCGAAGCTATAGAGCAGGGCGAGCGCGATGATGCGCCAATCGGGAAGCGCGGCCGCCATCACGGCGGCGCCGGTGAACCAGGGCAGGCCTTCGTAACAGAGCGCGACGGCGGAATTGCCCCACCAGCCATTCTGCTTCAATCGCAGCGGCGGCGCGCTGTAGACCCATGCGAGAACGAGGCCGAGCACGGCGGCGGCGAACACCCAAAGGCCGAGCGCCGCCGCCACGGCGAGCGACAACACGGTCCAGAGGCAGGCGATGTAGAAGCCCCAGCGGCCGGGAATGCGCCCCGAGGGAATTGGCCGGTTCGGCTCGTTGATGGCGTCGACGTGACGATCATACCAGTCATTGACGGCCTGGCTCGTCGCGCAAACCAGCGGTCCGGCGAGAACCACGCCGGCGAGCGCAAAGGACCAGCGGGAGAGCGGCGAGACGCCAGACGAAACGATGCCGCAAGCAAAGGCCCACATCGGCGCGAACCATGTGATGGGCTTGAGAAGCTCGAGAACGGCAGCAGGTTTCGGCGTCTGCATCATGCGACGCTATGCTTGACGCTAATTTATGTCAATCTAGATTTACACAAAAATGCGGGACGTGGCGTCACTCGCCGTCGCCCGCCGCTTCGTCGTCGTCGAGGTCGCCAAGCCCATAGCGGCGCAGTTTGGTGTAGAGACCCTGGCGGCTGAGGCCGAGCATTTCGGCCGCCGAGGCGCGATTGTCATGCGTCAGCTCCAGCGCGGCTTCGATGCACAAGCGTTCGATGAGATCGGTGGTTTCGCGCACGAGATTCTTCAAAGGCACGCGGCCGACAAGATCGGCGAACTGCTCGGCCGTTCGCGGCAGCTCATGGCCGCCGAGCCGCTCGCGGCCGGCGCGCCAGCCGGCGCTGCGGATGCAAAAGCCAAGATAGTGGCGTGCGCCCTCGGCGACGTCGACGGCGGAAATCTCGACATCTTCGGAGGAGCCGTATTGGCCGCGCGCGAGCGTCGAGAAATGGCGCACGACGCCATGCGTCTGGAGATTGGCGAAGAGCACCTCGGCGTCGACCCCGGGCCGCCCGATCCAGCGCTCGATCGGTTCGCCGCGCAACTGTTCCTCCGAACCCGCTTGCGCCAGATCCACGAAAGCCGCATTGGCGGCAAGAATCCGCCGGTTGCTATCGGTCAACGCAAAGGCGTCCGGCATCCGCTCGAGCGCGTTGAGCATGCCGGTCTTTTCGCCCGAGAGCGCCGTTGCGCCGCTCATCCGCGACAGTATGACAATGATGTTGGCGGCGCCGTCCTGCCGAAACAGCGCGCCAGAAAGCAGTAGCGATTCCCTGCTTTCGGCGAGCTGGGCGTGGACATTGTCGACGCGCGGCGCGACGAGCAGCGCGGTGACGAAAGACTGCGCGGCGCGGCGGCTCGTTTCGTCGAAAAGATCGCCAAACTGCGCGCCGATGATTTTCTTGGCGCCCTTGCCGATCAGCGCGAGAGCGGCGGGATTGGCCTCGGCGACTCGATTGCCGGCGCCGTCGAGAATTAAGATCGCTTCGGACGCGAGCTGGAACAACAGCCGATAGCGCTTCTCGGCGTTGCGGATGCGGTGATATTCGCGCTCCATCTCCTGTTGCGCCTCGGCGACGCGCTGCTGCAGCGCGGCGAGCGGCCGAAGATCGCGGCCGAACGCGACGATGGCGCCGCCGGCGGCGGCCCGCACGGCGCTGTAGCGGACCGGAAGATCGGGACCCGAAGCCGCCGGATGGTTGACCTGCCGCCCGCGCGGCGTCGTCCCTTTTTGCGCGTCGCGCAGCAGCGCTTCGATTTTCGGCCGGCTCTCGATCGTCACCGTATCGAGCCAAGACCGGCCGACCCATTCGCGCACGGGCGCATTGCATTCGGCGCTGGCCGCCGCGTCGATAATGACGCCTTTCGCGTCAACGATGAGCGTCATATCGGCGGCGGCGGCGAGAAGGCCGGCGACTCCTTGCGCGTCGAGCGCGCCGAGTCGTGCGTCAGCGCTTAGAAATCCCGTCGTGGTCGCGGAGGAGGGCGCGTCGCTCACAAAGAGTTTCTTTCGGTTTCGACCAGATACTCCGACAAGCGGTCTGTGCGTTGATGCTTACAAACTCGCCCAAAGCTTAGCAAGAAGGCTGCCCCTCTCGGCCGCCCCGCGCCGCAACCGGCGCTCGCATGCGATAGCGCGCGCATTGCTCAAGACCTTCCGGCCGAGTCTCGCTGTAATGGCCGGGACGCGTCGCAATCGTCGCGCGCCGATAAAATTTTTCCGAGTCCAACTGGGACGCCCGCCGGCGCCTACTTTCTAAGGACCATAAACCAGGACCGCGGTTTTGTCATGTAAACATAACGTCAATTTTAGTTGACACTTTCCGCCAAACGGCCTTAAGCTTCCTCCAAGGGTGAAACGCGCCGCTCGCAAACGGGGCAAATCACTCGCAAGAACAATGCGGCGCGAGGAAGCGGGCATGTGCGATCACCGGCCTCAAATTGCCAGACCGCTGTATACGGCCGAGGAACGCCGCCGCCGCGACGCGTCGGTTTGGACCCTCGTCCAGGGCGTGCTCGCGCCCGCGCAGTTCTTCATCTTCCTCGTCAGCCTGATTCTCGTGCTGCGCTATCTCGCGACCGGACACGGCGAGGCCGCGGCGACGGCGTCGGTCGTCGTCAAGACGCTGGCGCTCTACGCCATCATGATCACCGGCTCCATCTGGGAGAAAGAGGTCTTCGGCCGCTATCTCTTCGCGCCGGCGTTTTTCTGGGAAGACGTGTTCAGCATGCTGGTGCTGGCGCTGCACACGGCCTATCTTGCCGCGTTCGCCTTCGGCTGGCTCGACGCGCGCGGCCTGATGTTCCTCGCGCTCGCCGCTTACGCGGCCTATGTCGTCAACGCCACGCAGTTCCTGCTCAAGCTGCGCGCCGCGCGCCTGCAGGAGCCAGCACGCGAAAAAACCGAAATGGAATGCGCGCGATGAATGCGCTCGCGCCCCTTTCGGGACTCGCCAACGGCGCCTGTGACGCCGCGCCCGTCATTCAGGAGCGCGGCCAGCGCGAAGTATTCTGCGGTTTGACCGGCATCGTCTGGCTGCACCGCAAAATCCAGGACGCGTTCTTTCTCGTCGTCGGCTCCCGCACCTGCGCGCATCTCATCCAGTCGGCGGCGGGCGTGATGATCTTCGCCGAGCCGCGCTTCGCCACCGCCATTCTCGAAGACCGCGATCTCGCCGGCGTCGCCGACATCGATGACGAACTCGACGCCGTCGTCGATCGGCTGCTGGCGCGACGTCCAGAGATCAAGCTTCTGTTTCTTGTCGGCTCCTGCCCGTCGGAAGTGATCAAGATCGATCTTTCGCGCGCCGCCGCGCGCCAATCGAGACAGCACGCGCCGCGTGTGCGCATTCTGAGCTATTCGGGCAGCGGCATTGAGACGACGTTCACGCAGGGCGAAGACGCCTGTCTCGCCGCTCTCGTGCCCACGCTTCCGCCCGAGGCGGAAGGCGCTCCGCATTCGCTGCTGGTCGTCGGCGCGCTGGCCGATATCGTCGAGGACCAGTTCGCCCGCCTCTTCGACGTGCTGGGCGTCGCGCCTGTACGCTTCCTCCCCATGCGCCGCGCCGCCGACCTGCCGCCGGTCGGCCCCAGCACGTCGTTTCTTCTCGCCCAACCTTTCCTCGCCGATACGGCGCATGCGCTGCAGGAGCGGGGCGCCCGCTGGATCGAGGCGCCGTTTCCGCTCGGCGCTGAAGGCGTGACGCTCTGGCTGCGCGCCGCAGCTAAAGCCTTCGGCGTTTCCGAGGCGCGTTTCGACGCAGTGACGTCGCCGGCGCGCGCGCGCGCGGAGCAGGCGCTCGCCCATTATCGCGACGCGCTCGCCGGCAAGCGCGTCTTCCTCTTCCCGGACTCGCAGCTCGAGCCGGCGCTTGCGCGCTTTCTCGCCCGCGAAATGGCGATGCGGATCGTCGAGATCGGCACGCCCTATCTGCATCGCCGTCACATGGCCGCCGAACTCTATCTGCTGCCGAAGGACGCGCCGATCGTCGAAGGCCAGCACGTTGAAAAGCAGCTCGATCGCTGTCGCGCCGCGCGTCCCGATCTTGTCGTCTGCGGGCTTGGCCTCGCCAATCCTTTGGAGGCGGAAGGCTTCGCGACGAAATGGTCGATCGAACTCCTGTTCTCGCCCATTCAGGGGTACGACCAGGCCGGCGATCTCGCCGAACTCTTCGCGCGGCCGCTCAACCGCCGCGCCCGGCTCGAGGTCTAGGCCATGCAGCTGACGCTCTGGACCTATGAAGGACCGCCGCATGTCGGCGCCATGCGGGTGGCGGCGGCCATGCGCGGCTTGCATTACGTGCTGCATGCGCCGCAGGGCGACACCTATGCCGATCTTCTTTTCACGATGATCGAACGGCGCGATATGCGCCCTCCAGTGACCTATACGACTTTCCAGGCGCGCGACCTCGGCGCCGATACGGCGGAACTGTTCAAGAGCGCGGCGCGCGAGGCCTATGAGCGTTTCTCCCCCCAGGCGATGATCGTCGGGGCGTCCTGCACGGCGGAGCTGCTGCAGGACGACCCCGGCGGTCTCGCCAAGGCGCTCGATCTGCCATGTCCCGTCATTCCGCTCGAACTGCCCGCCTATCAGAAAAAGGAGAACTGGGGCGCGTCGGAGACTTTCTATCGTCTCGTGCGCGGCCTTGCTGGCGCGCGCCGCGATAGGCCATCACGCGCTCGCAAGAGCTGCAATATTCTTGGCCCAACGGCGCTGGGCTTTCGTTGCCGCGATGACGTGCGCGAGATCGAAAAGCTGCTCGCAACGCTCGGCGTCGACGTCAATGTCGTCGCGCCGCTTGGCGCCAGTCCGAAGGATCTGACGCGCCTCGGCGACGCCGACTTCAATGTGCTCCTTTATCCGGAAATCGGGCTCGCCGCCGCGCAATGGCTGGAGCGCGCGCATGGCCAGCCCTTCACCCGCAGCATTCCGATCGGCGTCGGCGCGACGCGTGACTTCGTCGTGGAAGTCGCCCGGATGGCCGAAATCGATCCCGCGACGGCGTTGGAGACGAATGACTCGCGCCTGCCTTGGTATTCGCGCTCGGTCGACTCGACCTATCTCACCGGCAAGCGCGTCTTCATCTTCGGCGACGCGACGCACGCCATCGCCGCCGCGCGCATCGCGCAGGATGAACTCGGCTTCGAGGTCGTCGGCCTTGGAACCTATGCGCGTGAATTTGCGCGCGACGTTCGCGAGGCCGCCGCGCGCTACGGCGTCGAGGCGCTCGTCACCGACGACTATCTCGACGTCGAAGCGAAAGTCGCCGAACTGCAGCCCGAACTCGTGCTTGGGACGCAGATGGAGCGTCATATCGCCAAGCGGCTCGGCCTTCCCTGCGCGGTGATCTCGGCGCCCGTGCATGTGCAGGATTTCCCCGCCCGCTATTCGCCACACATGGGGTTCGAAGGCGCGAATGTGATCTTCGATTCCTGGGTTCATCCGCTGATGATGGGGCTTGAGGAACATCTTCTGACGATGTTTCGCGACGACGCCGAATTCCATGACGGCGCCGCGCCCTCGCATCTCGGAGAGGAACAGGAGCCTCGGCGGCCATCTTCGGCGGCGGTCGTGAGCGACATCGTCCTCGCCTGGGCCGACGACGCCGAGAAGGAGCTGAAGAAAATCCCGTTCTTCGTGCGCGGCAAAGCGCGCCGAAACACCGAGAAATTCGCCGCCGAGCGCGGCCTTGCGACCATCACCGTCGAGACGCTCTATGACGCAAAAGCGCATTTCGCACGCTGAGGCGACGCCCGTGAAAGTCGTCATCGTGACGATGGACACGCATGTGGCTGCCGCGACCGACCGCGCCCGCCGAGCGCTTTCACGCGAAATCCCCGGTCTTACGCTCAGCGTCCACGCAGCGTCGGAATTCGCCGCCAGCCCCAAGGCGCTCGACGCGTGTCTCATCGAGATCGCTGAGGCGGACATTATCGTCAACGCCATGCTCTTCCTGGAAGAGCATTTCACGCCTCTGCTTGCAGCCCTTGCGGCGCGCCGCGATCATTGCGACGCCATGATCAGCATCATGTCGGCGGGCGAGGTCGCGAAGCTGACCCGCATGGGACGCTTCGACATGAGTGCGCCGACTTCCGGCTTCATGTCGCTTCTGAAACGTTTGCGCGGCAAGAAGGGCAAGTCCGAGGCCGCCGGCGCGAAGCAAATGAAAATGCTTCGCCGTCTGCCCAAGATCCTGCGTTTCATACCAGGAACGGCGCAGGACGTCCGCGCTTACTTCCTGACGCTGCAATATTGGCTCGCGGGCTCCGACGAGAACATCGCCAATATGGTCCGCTTGCTCATCGATCGTTACGCTGACGGCCCGCGGCGGATGTTGCGCGGCGCGCTGAATCCCCATGCGCCGATCGAATATCCGGAGGTCGGCCTCTACCACCCGCGCTTGCCGGACAGGGTGAGCGAAAGGCTCGATCTATTGCCCGAGCCCGCCGGCGGCGCCAAGGCGACGATCGGTCTACTCGTGTTGCGCTCCTATGTGCTCGCGGACAATGCGCGCCACTACGACGGCGTCATCGCGGCGATGGAGGCGCGCGGACTCAAGGTCATTCCGGCGTATGCCACCGGACTCGACGCGCGTCCGGCGATCGAGAACTTCTTCTTGCGCGACGGCAGGCCTATCATCGATGCGCTCGTTTCGCTCGTCGGCTTTTCGCTCGTCGGCGGCCCCGCCTACAATGACGCGAAAGCGGCCGAGGAAATTCTCGCCAAACTCGACGTTCCCTACATTGCGGCGCATCCGGTTGAGTTTCAGACTCTGGCGGAATGGCGCGGCTCGGATCGCGGCCTGCTCCCGGTCGAATCCACCATCATGGTCTCCATTCCGGAGCTTGACGGCTCGACAGGTCCGATGATCTTTGGCGGACGTCCGCAGGACGCGGGTTTATGCGCGGCCTGCGCGCGCAACTGTGTTTTCCCGGCAAGCGACGGCGCGCGGGATATGCAGGTCTGCGTCGAGCGCGCGGAGATGCTCGCCGCACGGGTCGAAAAGCTCGCCCTTCTGCGACGCTCCGAGAGAGCGGCGCGAAAAGTCGCGATCGTGCTCTTCAATTTTCCGCCGAACGCCGGCGCGGTAGGAAGCGCCGCCTTTCTCTCCGTCTTTGAGTCTCTTCATCTCCTGCTGCAGGAAATGAAGCGCAGCGGCTATGCGATTGAACCGCCGGCGACGGTCGAGGCGCTGCGCACAGCCGTCATCGAAGGCAACGCCACGCGTTTTGGCGCCCAGGCCAACGTCCACGAGCGGGTCGCCGCCGACGACCATGTGCGCCGAGAGACGTGGCTCGGCGACATCGAATCGCAATGGGGTCCGGCGCCTGGGCGGCATCAGAGCGATGGCGGCTCAATCCATATCTACGGCGCGCGCTTCGGCAATGTCTTCGTCGGCGTCCAGCCCGCCTTCGGCTATGAGGGCGATCCGATGCGGCTGCTGTTCGAGAAAGGCTTTGCGCCGACGCACGCCTTCTCGGCCTTCTATCGCTGGGTGCGCGAGGATTTTGGCGCCGACGCCGTTCTGCATTTCGGCACGCATGGCGCGCTTGAATTCATGCCCGGCAAGCAGACAGGCCTATCCGCTGACTGTTGGCCCGACCGTCTCATCGGCGATCTGCCGAACTTCTATCTCTACGCCTCCAACAATCCGTCCGAGGGCGTGCTGGCCAAGCGCCGTTCCGGCGCGACGCTCGTCAGCTATTTGACGCCGCCCGTCGCCAACGCCGGGCTTTATCGCGGACTGAGCGAACTGAAATCTTCAATCGCTCGCTGGCGCGGCGTCAGCCCCTCCGAGACCGGCGAGCGCAATGAACTCGCCGAGCTCATTCAAACCCAGGCGGCGGCGCTCGACCTTTGTGCGGCGGAGCCGGCATGGCGCGGCGCGGCGGAACAGCAGATTGCGAAACTCGCGAGAGCCGTTCTCGAACTCGAATACACGCTCATCCCGCACGGCCTGCATGTCGTGGGCGAACCTATGGCGCTGGACGCGCGTGTCGACATGCTGCTGGCGATGTCCGAGGCGTCGGGCGCGCAGATCAAGCGTGAGACAATCGAGGCGCTGACGCAAGGCGCTTCGCCCGAAAGCCTCGCCAATAACGAGGTGGCGGCCGAGACGCTGCACATGCTTGCGCGCGCCGACGCCGCGCTTGCGCAGGATCACGAACTTAAGGCGCTGATCCATGCGCTCGACGGTCGCTTCGTGCGGCCTGTGCCAGGCGGCGACGTCTTGCGCACGGCCGACGTGCTGCCGACGGGCCGCAATCTGCACGGCTTCGATCCGTTCCACATTCCAAGCGTCTTCGCCGTGCGGGACGGCGCGCGGCAGGCGGCGCGGCTCATCGAACGCCACATGAGCGACGTCGGCGACCTGCCGGAAACGATCGCCTTGGTGCTGTGGGGCACCGACAATCTCAAGACGGAAGGCGGGCCGATCGCGCAGGCGCTGGCGCTGATCGGCGCGGAGCCGCGGTTCGATGGCTACGGCCGGCTTGCCGGCGCGACGCTGGTTCCGCTCGAAAGGCTCGCCCGGCCGCGCATCGACGTCATGATTTCGCTCTCGGGGATCTTCCGCGATCTCCTGCCGCTGCAGATCAAACTGCTGGCCCAGGCGTGTTTGCTGGCGGCTTCCGCCGACGAGCCTGTGGAGCAGAATTTCATTCGCAAACACGCGCTCGCTTTCATAGGCCAATTTGGCGGCGATATGGAGACCGCGGCGCTCCGCGTCTTCGGCAACGCCGACGGCGCCTATGGCGCAAACGTCAATACGATGATCGACGGCGGCTGTTGGGAAGACGAAGATCAGCTCGCCGAGGCCTATATGCGCCGCAAGGGCTTCGCCTATGGCGTTTCCGGACAGCCAACGCGACGCAATGAGGTGCTGCAGAGCGTCCTTTGCGGAGTCGACTTCGCCTATCAGAACCTCGACTCGGTCGAGCTCGGCGTCACCACGATCGATCATTACTTCGACACGCTCGGCGGCGTCAGCCGTTCGGTGAAGCGCGCCAAGGGCGTCGCCGCGCCCGTCTATATCAGCGACCAGACCAGGGGCGACGGCGTGGTGCGCACGCTCAACGAGCAGGTGTCGCTGGAGACGCGCACGCGCACGCTCAACCCCAAATGGTATGAGAGCATGCTCAAGCATGGCTACGAAGGCGTGCGCCACATCGAGTCGCATGTGACGAACACGCTCGGCTGGTCGGCGACGACGGGGCAAGTCGAACCATGGGTCTATCAGCGCCTGACTGAGACCTATGTGCTCGACGCCGAGATGCGGCGACGTCTGGCGCAGCTCAATCCCATCGCGTCCGCGCGAATCGCCAACCGTCTCATTGAGGCGCATCAGCGCCGATACTGGACGCCGAACGAAGAAATGCTGGCGGCGCTGCAGCAGGCGAGCGAAGAGCTCGAAGACCGGCTCGAAGGCGTCGTCGAGGAGATCGCGGCATGAACATCCCGATCCGCAAGCCGGTCGAAACCGACTCCTTTCAGGTCGAGCTGGATCCGGCGATCAGCATCGGCGCCGCGAAGGTCTTCGCCATCTATGGCAAGGGCGGGATCGGCAAAAGCACGACGTCGTCGAATCTCTCCGTCGCATTTTCAAAACTGGGCAAGCGCGTGCTGCAGATCGGCTGCGATCCCAAGCACGATTCGACCTTCACGCTGACCAAGCGCCTCGCGCCGACGGTGATTGACGCGCTCGAATCCGTGAAATTCCACTCCGAGGAATTGCGCGTCGAGGACTTTGTCGTCGAGGGCTACAATGGCGTCATGTGCGTCGAGGCCGGCGGGCCGCCGGCCGGCACGGGCTGCGGCGGCTATGTCGTCGGCCAGACCGTGAAGCTCCTCAAGGAGCATCATCTCCTCGAAGATACCGACGTCGTGATCTTCGATGTTCTCGGCGACGTCGTCTGCGGCGGCTTCGCCTCGCCGCTGCAGCATGCCGGCCGGGCGCTGATCGTCACGGCCAATGACTTCGATTCGATCTTCGCGATGAACCGCATCGTCGCCGCGATTCGCGCGAAGTCGAAGAATTACGAGGTGCGGCTTGGCGGCGTCATCGCCAATCGCAGCGTCGCGACCAATGAGATCGACCGCTACAATGCGGCGGTGGGTCTCAGGCGCGTCGCGCATTTCCCCGATCTCGACGTCATTCGCCGCAGCCGCCTCAAGAAATCGACGCTCTTTGAGATGGAGCCGTCGCCCGAGCTTGAGGCGGTGCAGAACGAATATCTGCGCCTCGCGGATGAGCTGTGGAACGGCTACGCGCCGCTCGACGCTGCGCCCATGAAGGATCGCGATCTCTTCGAATTTTTGGGGTTCGACTGATGACGACGCCAAGCTATGTCGCAAGACGCGGCGAACTCGAGGCCTATTTCGACCGGACCGCTGTCGAGGCATGGAAGCGCCTGACCTCCGACGCGCCGGTCAATCGCATTCGCGCCACGGTGCGCGCCGGCCGCGAGGCCATGCGCAACAGGCTGTTGTCCTGGCTGCCGCAGGACCTGCGTGGCCAGCGTTTGCTCGACGCCGGTTGCGGCACGGGCGCGCTGGCGATTGAGGCGGCGCGTCGCGGCGCCGAGGTCGTTGCGGTCGATCTTTCGCCGACGCTGATCGCTCTGGCGCAAGAGCGCGCGCCCCGCGATTTCGGCGCGGGCCGCGTGACCTTCGCCGTTGGCGACATGCTGAATCCGGCCTTTGGGCGTTTCGATCATGTCGTCGCCATGGACAGTCTGATCCATTACGAGGGCGCCGATATCGCGCGAACGCTCGCCGCTTTGGCGCCGCGCGTCGACGGCAAGCTGATCTTCACCATCGCGCCGCGCACGGCGGCCCTTGCGGCGATGCACGCCCTCGGACAGCTGTTCCCGCGCGGCAATCGCTCCCCGGCCATTGCGCCGATCGCGCTTTCTTCGCTCGAACGGCAGATGGCGGCGCAGAAAGCCCTCGGCGATTGGCGCGTCGCGCAAAGCGAGACGATCGTCAGCGGCTTTTATATCTCGCAGGCTGTGGAGGCGCGACGCTCATGAATCGCGCCAGCGCCGTTCTGGTCAAAGGCCTGATGCGCATCGGTCCGCAGATTCTGCCCTTTGCGGACGCAGGCTCAGCCGAACTGCCGATGCCGCGTCTGCTGCGGCTCTCGCTGTTCCAGGTGACGGTCGGCATGGCGGCGGTGCTGCTCATCGGCACGCTGAACCGCGTGATGATCGTCGAACTCGGCGTGCCCTCCTGGCTTGTCGCGCTGATGCTGTCGCTGCCGCTGCTCTTTGCGCCGTTGCGCGCACTCATCGGCTTTCGCTCCGACACGCATCGCTCGGTGCTCGGCTGGCGGCGCGTGCCTTACATCTGGTTCGGCACCATGCTGCAGTTCGGCGGCTTGGCGATCATGCCGTTCTCACTGCTCATCCTTTCAGGCGACACGACGGGACCGATTATCATCGGACAGGCGGCGGCGGCCTTGGCGTTCTTGCTAGTCGGCGCAGGTCTGCACACGGTGCAAACGGTCGGTCTCGCGCTCGCCACCGATCTCGCGCCCGCGCATACGCGCCCGCGCGTCGTCGCGCTGCTGTGCGCCATGCTGCTCGTCGGCATGGGCGTAAGCGCGCTCGCCTTCGGCGCGCTGCTTGCAAATTTCAGCGCCATCCGCCTCATTCAAGTCGTGCAGGGCGCCGCCGTCGTGACGATGGTCCTAAACTGCGTCGCGCTGTGGAAACAAGAAGCGCGCGGCGCTCTCCCACCCTTACAGAACGTCGACTTCTCGGAAGCCTGGAAGCGTTTCGCGAGCACCGGCCGGGCGCGACGGCGGCTGTTCGCGACCGCGCTCGGCACCGCCGGCTTCAGCATGCAGGACATCTTGCTCGAACCCTATGGCGGGCGCGTGCTGCACTTGCCTGTCAGCGCAACAACGGCGCTCACCGCGATGCTGGCGCTCGGCAGCGGCGTGGGACTCGCCATCGCGGCGCGATGGCTGACGCGCGGCGCCGACGCTCACCGCGTCGCCGGCGTTGGCGCGGTCGTCGGCGTCATCGCCTTCTTCGCGGTGATCTTCGCGGCGCCGGCGGATTCCTCAACGCTGTTCAGCATCGGCGTCACGCTGATCGGGCTCGGCGGCGGCCTTTTTGCGCATGGCACGCTCACCGCCTCCATGCAGACGGCGCGGCCGGAAGATCGCGGTCTCGCGCTCGGCGCATGGGGCGCCGCGCAGGCGACCGCGGCCGGTCTCGCGATTGCGGCGAGTGGCGTGATCAATGACGCGGGCTCGATGCTTGCCGCCAGCGGCGCGCTGGGCGAGGCGCTTGTGAGTCCTGCCAGCGGCTACGCCATCGTCTACGCCATCGAAATCCTCCTGCTGCTCGCGACGGTCGTCGCGATCGGACCTTTGGTCCGCTTTACGAAACAGGACGGCGAAGCGCCGACGGACTTCGATCTCGTTCCCAATTCAAGTTTCAACTCCGGAGTGATGCAATGATACGCGGAGCCATCACCAGCAACATCGATGTTGCGCAGGTTGTCCTTTACGCCTTCTTCATCTTCTTCGCCGGCCTCGTTTTCTATCTTCGTCGCGAGGATCGCCGCGAGGGCTACCCACTGGAGTCCGAAGTTGGTCCGCAAAGAGATCGCGGGTTCTTGCTGATCCCGACGCCCAAGATCTTCCTGCGGGGGGACGGCGCTAAAATTCAAGCGCCCAATTTTGAACGCGATACGCGAGCGCCGAACGCCACGAAAGTGGCGGTCTGGCCTGGCGCGCCGCTGACCCCGAACGGCGATCCCATGCTCGCCGAGGTTGGACCCGGCGCCTTTGCGCTGCGCGCCGATGTGCCGGAGAAAATGCACGACGGCCGCGATCTCATCGCGCCATTGCGCATCGCCACAAATTTTGCGGTGTCGAGCGAAGATCCCAATCCCATTGGCATGGAGGTCGTCGCCGCGGATCGACGCATCGCTGGCGTCATCAAGGACGCTTGGGTTGATCGCGCGGAAGACTTTCTGCGCTTCTATGAAGTCACGCTGAGCGAGGGTCGAGGCGACGTCCTTCTGCCCGTGCCCTTCGCCAAGGTCGACGGCGCGAGGCGGCAGATTCATGTCGAAGCGATCCTTGCCGATCAGTTCGCCAACGTTCCAAGGACACGCAATCCCGATCAGGTGACGCTGCTCGAGGAAGAAAAGATCGCCGCCTATTATGGCGCGGGCACGCTCTACGCGACGCCCGCAAGAGTGGAGCCGCTGCTGTGAAGGCCATCAATCTCGAGAAGCTCTTGCCGGAAGACGTTCCACAAGGAGAGCGCATCCTGTGGCACGGCCGTCCTCAGTGGACGAGTCTCTTCCGCCGCGCCTACCGAGGCGACGTTGTCGCCGGCTACTTCGCGGCGCTGACCGCGTGGAACGTCTTCGATGCTGCGGTTGAATCTGGGGCGGGGTCCGCCGCGCTGGCGGGCGCTCGCACCCTGGCGATCGGTCTTGGCGCGCTGGCGCTGCTTGCCTTGCTCGCCTGGGCCTCGGCCCGCACGGCGCTCTTCATTATTACCTCGCGCCGCGTCGTGATGAAGATCGGGGTCGCCTTACAGGTCTTTTACAATCTGCCGTTTTCGCAGATTAGAGCCGCGGGCTTGCGCATCGAAAGCGACGATTCGGGCGATGTCATGCTGACGCTCTCACCCGACAAGCGAATCGGCTACCTGCATCTATGGCCCTTCGCGCGCCCGTTCCGCTTCGCGCATCCAGAGCCGGCGCTGCGCGGACTCGCCGATGCAAGACATGTCGGCGATATCTTGGGGCGCGCGCTGGTCGCGGCCGCGGCCGAACGTGGCGACATGTTCGTGATTGGCGAAGACGACGCGGTCGCATCCGCTTCGTCGCAAAAAGCAAGCATGCCGGCGGGCGATGCAGTCGCAGCGTAACGGGGAAGGAGGGCTTCGATCATGAGCCAGGCGTCAATCGGCAAGACTCAAACGCCTTTAAGCGCGCATGACGGCCTGCCGCGCCCGATCCTACGCGGCGCCGGCGTTCTCATCGTCTTTGCTCTGCTTGCGACGGGTTTGACCAGACTCACTGGCGTCGGCGCGGTGCATATGCCGCTGAGGAATGCGGTTGAAAGTCTCGCATTGCTCTTCGAGGATCGCAATGATGGCTCAGTCGCCGTGCGCGACGCTCGCGACGGCGCGCTCTTTTATGTCGTGCAGCCGGGCGCCTACGGCTTCATTCGATCGACGTTGCGGGGGCTCGCGCGTGAGCGGCGCCGTTCGGGCCTCGACGCATCGACGCCCTTTGCTTTGACGCGCTGGAGCGACGGCACAGTTTCGCTCGAAGACTCGGCGACCGGGCGACGCGTCAATCTTGACGCCTTCGGACCGGACAATGCGCGCGCCTTCGCGCAGCTTTTTACCGAAAGGAGGCGCGAGCCATGAACTGGTTGCTCCCCATCACCCGCCAGACGTTCGACGCGCCCTGTAGGGTCGAAATCGGCCATACGGCCGAAAGCCTCTTTGCTCATGTCGAGATCGAAGGCGATTTCGACATAAGGCCGGGCGATCGCGTGTTTGTACAAAATGCGCCAGTTGAAGCGCCCTTCGGACATCGGGTCACGGTCGAGCGCCGCGCGACGATCATTCGCGCCGGCCTCATCGAACGGCTGTGGGCACGCTTTCTTGGCAATTTCGAGCTCACCGAACTTTACGACGTCAGCTTCACGAACAGGAGAGCGCTATGAACGCCCCGTTGCGCCACAACGTCTCGATCGAAGCGACCCGCGTCGCCCAGGAAAACACCCTTCTGAGCCCGCGCTTCTACACCACGGATTTCGCGGAGCTTGACAAGACGGACGTCTCTCCCGTGCGCAAGGAGTGGGATGCGCTGATGGAGGAGATGCGCTCCGACCCCAACAATAAGCATTTCCAGCGCACCGAGGAGTTCGACGCCGCCTTCGTCTATTCCGAAGAACTCGACAAGGAGTTCCGCGACTTTCTCATCAGCTCGATCACCGCGGAGTTTTCAGGCTGCGTGCTCTATGCCGAGATGAAAAAGCGCGCCCACAACCAGGATATGAAGGATCTCTTCGGCTTCATGAGCCGCGACGAGGCGCGCCACGCTGGATTTATCAACGATACGCTGAAGGATTTCGGTATCGGCATCGATCTGAGTTTCTTGACGAAGACGAAGAAATACACGTTTTTCAAGCCGAAATTTATCTTTTACGCGACCTACCTGTCCGAGAAAATCGGCTACGCCCGCTATATCACCATCTTCCGCCAGCTTGAGCGCCATCCCGAGCGCCGCTTCCATCCGATCTTCAAATGGTTCGAGAAGTGGTGCAACGACGAGTTCCGTCACGGCGAGGCCTTCGCATTGCTGATGCGCGCCAATCCGAAGCTCGTCTCGGGCCTCAATGTTTACTGGATCAAATTTTTCCTGCTTGCCGTTTTCGCGACCATGTATGTGCGCGATCATTGCCGCCCCGCGTTCCACGCGGCGATCGGCATGCATCCCGACGACTACGACTTCAAGGTGTTGCGCCTGACGACCGAAATTTCGCGCCAGGTCTTTCCGATCACGCTCGATCTTGATCATCCGCTGTTCAAACCCGGCCTCGACCGTCTTGTGGCGATCGAACGCGCGATCGCCGCGGCAAAGAAGCAGAAGGGCGTCGTCGCCCGAGCCAAGCAGGCGGCGCTGACCGCAGTGGCGGCCGCGACCTTCGCGCGACTCTATTTTGTCCCAGCGAAATCCAACGCGCTGCCGGCTCAAATTCGTCTTGCGCCGGTGTGGTGAGGAGCGCCGTATGTCCGACTATGTACCGCCGATCGTCGCAACGCTCCTGCTCTGGTGGGGGAGCACCGGCGTGCTGCTCTATCTCGACGGCCTTTCTCGCCGCACATTCGTGTGGAGCATGGCGGGCGCGACCGCGCTGTTCGCGCTGGCGCTGTGGGGCATCGTCGCGACGCGCAGCGAAACGACGGCCTCGTCCGCCTACTACGCGTTCGTTTGCGGACTGACGGCGTGGGCCTGGCAGCTCGTGAGTTACTACATGGGCTTCATCACGGGTCCGCGAAAAACGGCCTGTCCGCCGCAGTTGCGCGGCTGGCCCCGCTTCGTCGAGGCGGTGCGCACGAGCCTCTATCACGAAATCGCGATCATCCTGTGCGCAGTCGCGCTCGTCGCGCTGACTCGCAATCAGCCCAATCAGATTGGCGCATGGACCTTTCTCATTCTTTGGTGGATGCATACGAGCGCCAAGCTCAATCTCTATTTCGGCGCTCCGAACCTAAGCGAAGAGCTGCTGCCGGAACATTTGCGCTATCTGGCGACCTTCATGACGCGCAGGCCGATGAACCTGTTTTTCCCGCTCTCGGTTAGCGCCTCGACCATCGTCACCGTGCTGATCGCGCAAAAGGCGCTCGTCGCGACGACGGCGTTCGAGCTTGTCGGCTTTACAATTCTTGCGACGCTTATGGCGCTCGCCGTCGCAGAGCATTGGTTTCTCGTTGCGCCGCTACGCGCCAACGCGCTCTGGTCGTGGGGCGTCAAAGAAAGTTGTCCCGACGAAGCGAATGAATACGACTCGCTTCGTATCGTCGCGATCGAGGCGCCTCTGCGCCGCTCGCGCGTCAGTGAGGTTTAGCGCCCGCAGAATGGCGCGTCTAGGGAAGTTACGCCGATGGAGAGTCACATGAATCCGATGGCTTTGACTTACGACCAGCATTTTCAGTCGGCGATCGCGCGGTTGAAGATGGAGAAGCGCTACCGGGTTTTCGCCAATCTCGAACGCGACGCCGTTCGCTTTCCTACGGCGCTGTGGCGTCCCGAGGGCGAAGAGCATGCGCCTCGCGAAGTCACGATCTGGTGCTCAAACGATTACCTCGGGATGGGCGGCCACCGCGCTGTGGTCGATGCGGCGCGAGACGCTCTGGACCGCCACGGCGCCGGGGCGGGGGGCACGCGTAACATATCCGGCACCCACAATCCGATCGTCGAGCTCGAGGCGGAACTCTCCGATCTGCACGGTAAACCCGCGGCGCTCGTCTTCACATCGGGCTGGATCTCCAATCTCGCCGGCATTTCGACGGTCGCGTCGCTGCTCCCAGATTGTCTGATTCTTTCCGACGCGCTCAATCACAATTCGATGATCGAAGGCGTTCGCCGGTCGGGATGCGAAAAACAGATCTGGCGTCATAATGACGTCGACCATCTCGAGGAATTGCTTAAGGCGGCCGGCAAGGAGCGGGCCAAGCTGATCGTCTTCGAAAGCCTGTATTCGATGGACGGCGACATTGCGCCGGTCGCGGAGATCGTCGCGCTTGCTGAAAAGTACAATGCGCTCACCTATGTCGATGAAGTGCACGCGGTCGGCATGTATGGCGCGCGCGGCGGCGGCATCTGTCAACGGGAAGGCGTCGAAGACCGCATCGACATGATCGAGGGCACGCTCGCCAAGGGCTTTGGCGCGCTCGGCGGCTATATCGCCGCGAGTCCGGCGATCGTCGATGCAGTGCGCAGTTACGCGCCGCAATTCATTTTCACCACCGCGCTGCCGCCGATGGTTGCGGCCTGCGCTCGCGCCGCCGTGCGCCATCTCAAACATTCGGGAGAAGAACGCGCGCGTCATCAGCATATGGCGATGTTGACGAAACACGCCTTGCGCGCCGCCGGCCTGCCGGTCATGGACAACAGATCGCACATCGTGCCGGTGATGGTCGGCGACGCGGCGCGCTGCAAGGAGGCGAGCGATCTGCTGCTGCGACGCCATTCGATCTACATTCAGCCGATCAATTATCCCACCGTTGCGCTGGGCACGGAGCGCCTGCGGATTACGCCGACGCCGCGCCACGATGAGGCGCATGTCGCCGAACTCGTGGAGGCGCTGGTCGACGTCTGGTCGTCGCTGGGCTTGCCCTTCGTCGAGGCGAAGGTCATCCCGTTGCGCGCGCGCCAAGCTGCGCCCGACGCGCACTGCACCTATCCGGAGATGAAGCGCGCGGCCGAGTAGAAGGCTCTATGGGACGGCGATGACTGTCGGATAGAGCGTGCGTGTCATCGGATCGAGGGCGCCAAGGCCTAGAAGAATGATGAGCCACAGAAGCGCTGCGGCGGCGAACAGCCAGACGACAACGCCTTCTTGACGCAGGTCCATGAATCCGAACGCCGCTACGCCAACCATCGCCGCCGCAATGATCGCGACGCCGCCGCGTCCCCAGCCCGGAAAAGCAAAGGTCGCCGCCAGCTCTGCGGCGAGAAGCGCAAACATGAGCGACGCGATCGCGACGAGCCGAAGGACGATCGTCGTCATGAGGCCCGTCCGATGAGATAGATGAGCGGAAACAGGATAAGCCAAATAATATCGATAAAGCTCCAATACAGTCCCACGGCGCGGACAGGACTGTGACGTTCGGACGTGAACTGTCGCGCTTTCGCGATTATCCAGGCGAGAAGCGCCAGTCCGACGAGAAGATGAAGGCCGTGAAGCGCCGTGCTGAAGAAGTAGAAGGCGAAGAAAAGCTGGGCGCCGCTTCGCGACGGTCCGTGGACTGAGAAAGTCGCGCCTGGGAACAGACCTTTCTCAAGATCCATTCGCCATTCCACCCCGAATTTCAGGCCGATGAAAGCGGCGCCGAGCGCCCAAGCGATCAGCAGCCAGAGAACCATTCCGCGACGGCTGCCGAATTCGATGCAGGCGAGGCCGACGCCGTAGGCGAAACTGCTCGCGATCAGCAGCGCCGTATTCGTCACGCCGATCGCCAGCTCGGTCTGTCGACCGCCGGCGTCGAAGGCGCTTGGATCGGCAAGACGGGCATAGATCCACGCAAGGAAGATCGGGCCGAAGAACAGCGCCTCTGTCGCGAGAAAAAGCCAAATCCCCGAGATCGCCGTTTCGCGCTGATGCGCGGCGCTGGAGAACTGAAACTCGTGAGCGGCGGCGTCACTCATGGATCACGGCCTCGGGTTGCTCATATTGATAGGGCGCTTGCGTGACGATTGGCGTCACGGCGAAATTTTCCGTCGGCGGAGGAGATGGCGTCGACCATTCGAGTCCCGTCGCGCCCCACGGATTCGCCGACGCGCGGTCGCCATAAAGCAGCGACCAGGTGAGATAGCCCAGCGGAAGAAGATAGCCGATGGCGAGCACCACTGCGCCGGCGGAAGAGAGCAGATTCAGCGCTTCGAACTGTTGGGGGTAGGCGAAATAGCGCCTCGGCATGCCAAGATAGCCCAGGACGAATTGCGGAAAGAAGGTCAGGTTAAAACCCACGAATATGGTGATCGCGCCGGCGCGGCCCCACATCTCCGGATAGAGACGCCCGGTGATTTTCGGCCACCAGAAATGAAGACCGGCGAAATAGGCCGAAACCATGCCGCCGACCATCACATAATGGAAATGCGCGACGACAAAATAGGTCTGCGTGAGATGGACGTCGGCGGCGAGCGCCGCGACGAAGAGACCGGTCAGTCCGCCAGTCGTGAACAGGCCAATGAAACCGATTGCGTAAAGCATCGGCGAGTCGAAATGGATATAGCCTTTGTGCATTGTGCCGATCCAGTTGAAGACCTTTATGGCTGACGGCACCGCAACCATATAGCTGAGCAGCGAAAAGACGATCGCCGAAAAGAGCGAGGTTCCCGCGACGAACATGTGATGGCCCCAGACGAGAAAGCCGATAACGGCGATCGCGATGCTCGCCCAGACGATGAATTTATAGCCGAACAGCTCTTTGCGGGAAAACGCCGGGACGATCTCGCTGATGACGCCGAAGCCCGGCAGAATCATCACGTAAACGGCGGGATGCGAATAGAACCAGAAGAGATGCTGAAAGAGCAGCGGATCGCCGCCGATCGCCGGATCGAAGACGCCGATCCCAAAAATGCGTTCAAACGCAACCAGCAGCAGAGTCATCGCGAGCACTGGAGTCGCGAGAACGAGGATGACGCTCGTCGCGTAGAGCGACCATAAGAAGACCGGCATTTTATACCAGCCCATGCCGGGAGCGCGGAGCTTGTGTATCGTCACGATGAAATTGAGCCCCGTCGCGATCGACGAAAACCCGGCGATAAAGATGGCGATGAACGCGGCCACGACGTGTCCCTTCGAGTAGAGAGACGTCAAGGGCGTATAAAAGGTCCAGCCGGTGTCGACGCCGCCGGCCACGACGGCGTAGAGCGCGACGAAGCCCGCGACTATAAAAAGATACCAACTCAACAGATTGAGCGGCGGAAAGGCGAGGTCTCGGGCGCCCAGCATCAGCGGCGTCAGAAAATTGCCCAGCGTCACCGGCACGGCCGGGACGAGAAAGACCCAGACCATTAATATGCCGTGCATGGAGAAGAGACGATTATAGGTCTCCGCGGACCCGAGCAGTCCATGCGAAGAAATCAAATTGTAGCGCATGAGAAAGGCGGCGACGCCGCCCGCGAAGAAGAAGAAGGTGATGGCGACGAGATAGAGAATCGCAATGCGCTTATGATCGGTCGTAAGCAGCCAGCTGCGCAGCGTATGGCCATCTTCAAGATAGGAAACGTGCGCCGCCGAATGCGTCATGTCCGGCTCCCCGATTTGAGCGATTTGATATAAGCGATGAGCCGCAGCACTTTTTCTTCGCTGATCTGGCCTGCGAAGGACGGCATGATCAGCGGATAGCCGGCGACCGGCGTCTTGTCGGGCGTAAGGATGCAGTCGCGGATGAATTTATCGTCCGCCGTTACGGTCGCGCCGGTTTGCAATTTGACTGAGCGGCCATACAGGCCGCTCAAGGCCGGCGCAGCGATGCCGGTCGTCTCTGGCGATCCGCCGACGCCGCCTTCGCCATGACAGCCGCTGCATCCATGCGCCGTGAAGAGGTCTTTGCCGGCGGCCGCCATGTCTTCGTGGCCTTCAGGCGCCGCGCCGCTTGCCAGCCAATTTTCAAAGTCAGGCTGCGACATGGCGACGACCTCGCCCGTCATCGTGTAATGGCCGACGCCGCAAAGCTGAGTGCAGAAAAGTTGGAAGACGCCGATCCTGTCGACCTGAAACCAGAGGGTTTGGTAGCGGCCTGGCAAAACGTCATGCTTGATGCGAAACGCCGGCACGGCAAAATCATGAATGACGTCTTCCGACGTCATTACGAGCTGAATCGGCCGGTTGATGGGAATGTGTAGAGCGTTGATCTCTCGCTGGCCGCCCTGATGCTCGACCTTCCACATCCATTGCTTCCCGACGACGTAGATCTGCAAGGCGTCGGCGGGCGGCTGAAACAGGCGTACGTAAAGATCGCCGCCCCAGATGAACAAGCCGAAAAAGATCGCCAGAGTCGCTGCTGTCCAGCTGATCTCGAAACGCCAGGTCTTGTGCGACCGCTCGCCGCGAGAGACGCCGCTGCCGGCGCGATATCGAATCATGTAGAGAAGGATGAGCCCGAAGACGAGAGCGAGAACGGCGCATGACACCAGCAAAAGCGCAAGGAGCAGAACGTCGACTTCACGTCCTTCGGTCGTGGCGCTTGGCCAGTAGCCATTCATGCGCGCGCGCCTTTGCGGAACTCGCGATAGATCATTCCCGCTAGCGCAAGCGCCATCCCGACCGCGCCGATCCGCAGGAATTTCATGACGGCGAAAGTGTATCGGCCGGTCGTCGAATCGAAATCCAAGCAGAGCAGAAGCGTCGGCGATGCGCGCGGCGCAGCACTCTGCGTCGCGGCGGCTTCGAGCGCGCCGCGGATCTCGTCGTGAGAGGAGCCGATGCCCGAGAGGTAACTTGAGACGAAGCCGCGCGTTGTGACGACAACGGCGCCAATCGGATGAATGAAGGTCTGCGATCGCGCGCCGTTGTGATAACTATATCCGACAGCCTCGGCTACGGCGCGAATGGACTCGGGCGTTCCGGTGAGATAGCGGAATCCCTCAGTCGCGCCGATTGGCGCCGCCGCGGCGAAATCGATCTCGCGCGCCTGTCGTGCGGCGTCGGCCTTTTCGAGCGGATCGATGCTGATCGCGACGAAGACATAGTCAGAGCCCGCCGACAAGCCCGCTTTCTGCGCCGCGCGCAACAGCGCAAGGCGCGTCACCCCGCAGAGCTTGTCGCAATGGAAATAGCCGAGTACGAGAATGACCGGCGCGCCATTGAACACATCACCAATGCGAATGTCGTGTCCGTCCGCGTCGGTAAACGCGCTTTCTGACGGCAGGCGTGCGCCGAGTTTCTGCTTGTAGGCAACGCCCGTTATGTCGGGCGTCCGTTGCGCATAGGCCGGGAGGCTGTTGAGAAGCAGCAACGCCCCGAGCATCAGAAGCGGGTTCATTCGCATTCTCCTTTGGTGGCGGAGAAGTGAGTGGCGAGGCGACCGCAGGGGTCGGCCAATCGGCGATGCCCTCTTGTGCGATTTTTCGCATCGCGGCAGCGATTGGAATATGCGCCGCGCCTTTGGCTTGATCGATCCAGCCGGCGCTGTTCAAGCGCGTCAACTCGCGCCGGTGAAAGTCCGTCCAATCCTCCGCCGGATCAATCTGAAGTCGCGGTTCGGGGAATAACGGCAGCGGTAAATGCATGGTCCTGTCGATCATGGCGTCGGGATAGAGCGCCCATGCGAGAAGGGCCAAGAAGACGATGCCGAGAACGGTCGAAGCGAAGCCGACGGCGACAAAGCCGCCGCTGATGTCGCTTCCTTCGTGCGCAGCTGGCGCAAGGTCTTTCTCGTCCATTGCGCTCACGCCTCGATCCGAGTCCAAACGCGTTTTGTCAGCCTGGAGGCCAGCACGGACGTGCAGGCCATGGCCAGTAAGGCTGAAAGCGTAAGCAGTGCGATCTCTCCTGAATTAGCGCCGGCCGCCGGCGCGACCAGCCAGAACTGATGAAGAATGCCGCCGAAGACGGTCGACGCTGCCGCGAATGCCACGGCCTTTGGCGAATGTTGCGCTCTCGCCGAAAGCAGCGTGAAGAAAGGCGCAACGAAATGCGTAAGGACGATCAGCCAGGCGATGACGCCCCAGCCCTGACGCCAGCGCGGGAGATACCAAGCGACCTCATGCGGCAGATCGGACTGCCAGACGATGATGAGCTGCATGAGCGCCAGATAGCTCCACAGAATGACGAAGGCGAGAAGCAGGCGCGCAAGCTGGCGCAAGGCCTCGGGGTCTGGCGAGGATGAAGACAGGAGCGCGAGCGTCGCGGCGGAGAGAGCGAGCGCCCCAATCTCGGCGATGAAGCCGAGACCGAACAGACTCGACGCGAAAGTCGGATCAAGCGACATGACGGCGTCAATGACCGCGAAGGTCGACGTCAGCGCGAGAAGTATGAGGCCCGCCGGCGCAAGCCGCGCAAGCTCGTCGGAGTCGTCATTGGCGCGCATGACGAGCACGGCGAGAATGAGCCAGATCAGCAGATAAATCACGCCGCGAAGTACAAAAGCGGGCCCGTTCAGATAGAGCGCGTTGTCGAACTGCGCCGCGCCGCTTCGAAGCCACAGATAAACTCGGTTAGCCGTCAGCGCATAAGGAATCACCAAGAGCGGGGCGAGAAACACGCTGCGCACGCCGGCGGCGAGGACGTCGTGGATGGCGTTTCCCCAGCGCCCGCCTGTCAGCGCGTGAATCAGCGTCAGCGCCATGGCGCCGAGCGGCCAGGCGATCCACACGCTGAGCGCCGTCAGCCAAGCAAATCCAAAAAGCCCAGGAGCCAACGCCCAGCCGAGAAAGGCTCCAGCATATCCGGCGCACGCTAGGATCAGGATGATGTGGGTCATTGCCCGGTCTCCGCCTTTGCGGCTGCAAGATCCGTCGCCGACGCATTCTGGCTTTTTTGCAGGGCGCGAATATAGGCGGCGATCGCCCACCGATCGGCGGGCGGCACGCGCGCCGCATAGGAATACATGGCGCCGTGGCCTTGAGCGATCACATCGACGAAATGGCGCGTCGGCGCTTGGCGCAGTCGTTCGCTGTCATAGGAGGGTGGCGCCGGAAAGCCGCGCTGGACAATCATGCCCTGGCCGTTGCCAAGCTCGGAGTGACAGGGCGTGCAAAAAATTCGATAGCGCTGCTGCCCCCGCTCAATGAGCGCCAGCGTCAGTGGCGGCGCGCTCGGTTCACGAAAGAGAAAGGCGACGGCGTCGGCCGGCGTCTGTGCTGGTCCGACAAGCGGCGAATAGCTTCGCTGCTTGGGCTGATTGCTCATGTCGCCGCAGGCGCCCAGCAGGCAGAGGGCGCTGATGGCGATTGCCCGCCTCACAGCTCGGCCTCTTCGATCATGCGCGCGTCGCAATCTTGCATGATGTCACGCGAGCGCGCCAAAGCGTTCGAATTTGCCGCGCGCACGACGATCACCCATCGATCGATCATCGCGTCGCGGATGGCCCTGGTTTTATCGACGGGATCGTAATAGCGGGTGAAGCCGCAGAGGGCGCCGGCCCCAATGATCGTGGTGAGCACGGCGGACAAGATGCCCACCTCGAACGCGATGGGGATGAACGAAGGCCATGAAAACGGCGGGCGCCC
>NZ_JADNRA010000027.1:75125-140110 GCF_015709525.1 Methylocystis sp. L43
AAACGGCGGGCGCCCGCCGATATCCAGCGGGTAAGCGACGACATTTGCATAAGTTTGCAGACCGAAGGCGACGCCGGCGCCGAGCAGACCGAAAGCGAGCGCGGCGGCGGGCAGTCGCGTCGGTCTGAGCGTCCGCTGCGGCGCGAGGGGGCTGAAGAGCTGCGTCTCGCCAACATTCGCCTCGTTCAGGCGTGCGAGCGCTGCGAGTGACGCTTCTTCCGATAGGAAGGTCGCCGCTAGACCATTCGGCGCCACCAGCGTTTCGGGCTCGCGGCTCATCGGTCTCGCCTCGCGTTGCGAAGAATCACTTCGCGCATTTCGAACATCGAAACCGCTGGCAGCAGGCGAATGGCGATCAGAAGGCCAGCGATGAAAAGACCGACGGTGCCGAAAAGCGTGAGCCAATCCCAGATGGTTGGCGTATAGCCGCCCCAAGCGGAAGGAAGATGCGTGCGCCGCAAGCTCATCACGACGATGACGTAGCGCTCGCACCACATGCCCGCGATCACGGCGAGGCTGATGAGAACGACGAGAATTTCGTTAAGTCGAACGCGCCGCCACCACATCAATTGCGGCGTCAAGACGTTGAAGAGAATCGTCGCCCAGTAGATCGGCGACAATTCGCCGGCGATCTTATTGATGAAAAGCCGCTTCTCCGCTGGATCGGGCCCATAGAAGGTCGTGAACGCCTCCATCAGATAGGCGTAGCCCACGCAAAGGCTGCTTGTCAGCAGCAGCTTGCCGAGGATGTCAAAATGTCGTCCCGTGATGAAAGCCTCGAGGCCAAGCAGCCGGCGCACCGGGATAGCGAGCAGCATCACCGCCGCAAAACCTGACAGCAACGCCCCGAACACGAAGAAGGGCGGGAACTGTGTCGAATGCCACCCGACCGTCGCAGCGCCGGCGAAGTCGAGGCCCACAATGCTGTGCACCGAAATGACGAGCGGCGCCATCAGCGCGGCCAGCAAACCATAACCGACACGATAATAGCGCCACGCGTTTTCCGAGCCTCGGAATCCCAAGGCGAGGACGCCATAGAAGCGGCGCTTATGCGGCGCGTCGGCCTTGTCGCGCATCGTCGCAAGGTCGGGAACGAGGCCGAAATACCAGAAGAGAATCGAAGAGACGACATAGGTGAGGATCGCCACAAAGTCCCAAAGCAGAGGGCTGCGGAACTGCGGCCAGACGGTCATGACATTGGGATAGGGAAACAGCCAGTAGAACAGCCAAGGCCGGCCGAGGTGCAAAACCGGATAGATGGCGGCGCAGGCGGCGGCGAAGATGGTGATCGTCTCGGCGATTCTGTTAAGCGCGTTGCGCCATTCGACTTCGGCGAGATAGAAGAGCGCCGAAATAAAGGTTCCGCCGGAAGCAATGGCGATCCACCACACGTAATTGATGATCGCGAAGCCCCAGACCACCGGCCAGGCGATGCCCCAGACGCCGACGCCCGCATAAAACAACCAGACGATGGCGATGACGAGGATAACGACCAAGAGCAGCGCCGCGGCCAGACTGAGCTTCCACCATAGCGGCCATTTTTCACGCAGCGGCGGCGCGCATATCATCGCCGTCATCGTCGATATGGTCTGCTCCGGCGCAACGATCGGATCGTTCGCTCGCGGACGTCTGTCGTCCGCGGAAACTCCGAGCGCCGAACGGGCCTGGAACAACGTCATTTCTGCGTCTCTTTAGGTTTATCGACATTGAAAATATGCGCCTCATAGGTGACGCGCGGCCTCGTATTCTGTTCCGCCAGTAGCGCGTAAGACAGTGGTCCGGCGCGACGCGCGGCGACTTCGCTCCCCTTGGCGGCAAGATCGCCGAAGGTGAAGGCCCGGGTCGGACAGGCGGCTTCGCAGGCGGTCACGACCGCAGACGCCTTCTCGCCCTCGCGATCGGCGACGATGCGCGCGGCGGCGATGCGTTGCAGGCAGAAGGTGCACTTCTCCATGACGCCGCGGGCGCGCACGGTGACCTCGGGATTTCGTGATTGGATTGCGCGGCGCTCTTCGTCCGCGAAGTCGAAATAATTGAAGCGACGAACTTTGTAGGGGCAATTGTTCGAGCAGAAGCGCGTGCCGATGCAGCGATTGTAGACCATCACATTGAGCCCTTCGGCGTCGTGCATCGTCGCGCCGACGGGGCAGACCGGCTCGCAAGGCGCTTCCTCGCAATGCATGCAGAGAACGGGCTGGAAGTTGACTCTCGGGGACTCTGGCGGGCCGTCGTAATAGCGGTCGATGCGCAGCCAGTACATCTCGCGCTCGCGCAGCATCTCTGTCTTGCCGACGACGGGAATATTATTTTCCGCCTGGCAGGCGACCACGCAGGCGTTGCAACCGATGCAGGCGTTGAGGTCGATGCTCATGCCCCAGGCGGCCGGCCCCTCAGGCTTCCATTCATAAAAAGACGGCAGCGGCTCATCGCTTCGACGAAGGAATTCAGGATCTGCGAGGAACTGCGACAGCGCGCCGCTTCGTGCATATACGCCCCCTTCGTCGAACATCGTGGCGTGGCGCTGCGTGCTCGCCAGCTCTTCTGTCGCGCCGGTTTTTTGAATGTCCGGCGCGCCACATGAGCGTCCCGTAAGCTCGAAGAAATCCACGCCGACATTCTGCCCCGCGGGGCCCGCGCGGCGTCTGCCGAATCCAAGAAGCGCGACGAAGCAATCATCCGACTGGCCCGGGGCGATGGCGATCGGTGTGGTCATGCGCACGCCATCGACCGTGATCCGGACGACGTCGCCATTCGTCAGCGACAGCTCACGAGCGCGCGCGGGCGATATTAGGAGCGGATTGCCCCAGCTTATTTTGCTGAGCGGCCGCGGCAATTCCTGGAGCCAGGGATTGTCGGCGTAGCGGCCGTCGAGAAGATAGGGGTCCGGGCGAAACAAGAGGACTGTCGCGGCCGATGACGGCTCTGGAAGTCGAGTGCGCGCGGCGTCGTCGCGCAGCGGCCGATTGCTCGCGGGACTGGCGCTGTTGGGGATGACGCCCTGAGCCAGCGCATTGATCCATGCGTCGTCGACGGTCGCGCCAAGCTGATCCTTCCAGGTCTGCCGCACGAGATCGAGGTTCTTCGGCGGGTCAGGCCGAAGCAGCAGCCCCAGCAGATGATACGGCTCGACCCCCTGATATAAGGGCAGGGCTTGCGGCTGCATTAGACTTGCCGTTCCGTCGAAGGCGCGCCCGTCGCTCCACCCCTCCCAAGGATGAACCATCGGCGCGACCCAGAGCGAGGCGGCGGTCGTCTCGTTCGGCGTCGCGCTGAGACAGAGGGTAAAGTCCACGCGGCCTAGAGCTTCCACGAAATTGAGGGCGCCTGGAGCGGCATAGACAGGATTGCTGTCGATGATGAGCAGCGCGTTCACGCGACCTGCGCGCATGTCGGCGACGAGCGTCGCGAGGGAGAGCGAGTCGTCGGACGAGGCGTGCGTAACGGCGTCGAGCAGCGTGTAGACAGCGCCGCGGCCGCCGAGGGTCTCGTTCATCGCCAGCACGAGCGCATGAGCTTCCGGCGCGTGATCCGGTCCAAGATGGATGAAGGCGCGCCCGCGATTGGCCTTGAGATCCGATATGACCCTGTCGAGCCACGGCGGACCTTCCACGGACGCTCCGCCGAGCAGCGCTGCGGCGAGCGCAAGCAGCACACGATGCGTCTCTCGTGGTCCTGCGATAAAGCGCTCGTCGGCGACGGCGCCGGTGAGCGACGGCGTGGCCTCGATGGCGTAGAGGCGATTCATTTTCGCCCGGGTCGGGTTCCGTCGCGCCGCGAATTCGCGCGCGATGCGCAGATGCCCCGGCGCGGCGCTCAAGAGATCGCTGTCGATGGCGAGAATGACGTCGGCGTTTTGAATTTGCGGCTTGAGTTCGAGGCGGGCGCCATAGGCCAGCGCAATTCCCTTGTCGACGTTGTCGCGCCCGATCGGCTCCCAGTGCAGCCAACGAATCTGCGGATAGGATCGTCGTAGCGCGCCCAATTGGGCCGCGAGCGTCGACGACGTCGACGCGCCTGTCAGAATGACGAAGCCCGCGCCGCCCGTCGCCGCCAACTTGTCGCGCTGCTCGCCAAGCGCTTGCTCAAGCGCCGATCGGCTTCGCGGGAGATTGGCTTGCGTCACGCCCCAGGAGCGGCGCGGATCGTAGAAGTTGAGGAGTTCAGCCTGAGCTATCGGGCTCGTCGCGCCAAGACTCGCCGGATGAAAGGGATTGCCTTCGACTTTGATCGGCCGTCCCATGAAATGTTTGATGACGGTTCCGGCGGCGTAGCCGCCTTCAATATGCGCGCTGCTGTAGTAATCGGGCATGCCCGGAACGATGCCGGGCGGCATTCGAACGGCAGGAATCAAATCTCCTTCCGGCGCGCCGTCGCACCCGCCAAGTCCCGCGCCGGCAAGCGCCAACGAGGCGGCCATGAGCGCCAATGCCTGGCGGCGGTCGCGCGGCGCCGCTAGCGCTGCGCCGAGCAGGGGAAACTCCTGCTCGACCCGCGACAGGAAGTCCGCGTCCTGCGTCAGCTCCTCCAGGCTACGCCACTGCTTCTTCACCTGTGACATATCGAACAGTCCGTCAGGTTTCTCTGCGGCACGCCGTATTGCGCGAGCAGAACCTCAGGCGCCGGCGTCGTCGCGTCGCGCGTCCAGTCCGTGTCGTAGATCTTGTCTTTTGGCTGCAGGCGGGGGCCGGGATTGCGATGACAGTCAAGGCAAAACTGCATCGTGAGCGACTTGGCTTTGTAGGTCAGCGCCATGTTGGCCACGTCGCCGTGGCAACTCGAACAGCCGACGCCTTTGGCGATATGGATGCTGTGATCGAAGTAGACGAAATCTGGAACATCGCTCACACGGCGCCAGACCAACGGCCGCTCGGCCTTCAGACTGTTGCGCACCGGCTCTAGCAGGGCGGCGTTAGTCCAGATCTGCGAATGGCAGGTCATGCAGGTATAAGTGGGCGGCATGCCTGCATTGGCGGAAACTTCGACGGCGGTATGACAGTATCGGCAGTCGATTCCCAATCCGCTGACGTGATGTTGATGGCTGAAGGGGACCGGCTGCGCGGGAGCCCAATTCATGCGTCGCGCAGAATCGCTTTGCGGCCAAAGCCAAACGACGAGCGAAAACGCCACAAGAGCGAGCGCCAACAGGAGGAGCGCCAGCGAAGCCCAGAAATTCGCGGCGGGTCGAAAGACTGAGCCCATGAATCGCCCCGTGAACCGCTCCGCTTTCGCCAAACGCGCTCTGGCGGCGCGGCTAGATCCAAGCCTACAGGTGGTTCAGCACGCGCCTGCGGCAAGCGACCGCCTCAAGGGGCGTCAATGGAGCAGCGCGCTGCTTCGCAGGGAGTCGTGTCAAATCATCGACGCGGCCCGAGTCATTCGTGCGACGACCTCGTCGGGGCACCTGTTGTGTGCATCGGGAGATTTAGGGGCTCACGGGGTGGGTTCGAGGTTGGGCGCGCCGCGCGAAAACGTAGCTGGCGAACAGGCCGAGCACCGCGAATAGCGTGACAATCCAGAACAGGCGCCTGTGCCCGGCGGGCCCCGGCCACTGGTCGAGCAGATAGCCCATGAGCGGCCCCATAAAAACATCCGGCGCGTAGCCGATCACCGATAACAAGCCAACTGCGCTCCCTGTGTGCTCCAAAGGAATGTTGCCATCTTGCATGATCGCGAAATACAGGCCGCGCAGCGCGAAGATGCCGATGCTGGTGAAGATGATCGTTAAAACAAACGTCCATACCATGCCCGCGCCAATAGCGCCGGAGGCCAGCATGGAGCTCCCGGCTGCGAGCAGCGCGAAACAGCTGACGATCATGAGGGGCGCGCCAACCCGCTCCGCCAGGTAGCCGGCGCCAATCGCAGCAACCGGCCGTATCCAGAGCGATGCGACGCCGGTCCGCGCCGCGTCGACCTGATTCAGGCCAATGACCTGGTTCGCATACAGCGAAAAGTCGTCGATCGCCTTAAAGCCCACATAAGCGCACAGGATCACCGCAGCCTGCAGCCAGACTGAGGGCATGGCGAACACGCGGGCGACGTCGCTTATCGACGCCGTCCCTTGCGCCGACGTTTTACGCTCCGGCAGCGCCAGCCAGATGAGCAAGGCGGCTCCGCAGGTCATGGCGGATAACAGCAGTATGATCCATCGCAAAGATTCGGTGCGCTGGGCGAGACTGGCCGTCTCGCTGTCTTCTGGCAGCAGCGCGGCGAACAGGACCACCATGATCGACGCCATGACCGCCGCCAGCGCGCCTCTGCCGCCTTCGAGCAATCCGAACGCGCGGCTTTGGGAAAAATTGATTCCCCACTCACGCGTGGCGCGAATCAACGGCGCCCAGAACAGCGCGATCGTGGTGATTCCCCAGTAGCCGTATAAGATCGCCAGCGTCGACGGGGACGGAATCGCCGTCATCACAAGGCCGCCGACCGCAGTGGACGTCAACGCGACAGCCAACATCGCGCGTGCGGAGAATCTGTCGGCGAGCGGGCCGCCGAACAAATACGCGGCCATTGCGACAACGCCATAAACCGAATAGGCGGCGCCGAGTTCGAGATTGGTGACGCCGAACACATCGAGAAGCGTCGGCCGGAATACGCGAGCCAAGACGAAAGGCAGCAGAAAAACGGCTTCCCCGGCGACAATCAGCGCCGCGATCGCCAGTCCTCTATGGGGCGCCTGATGGGTGGGTTTTTGCGTCATCTTTCCTTGGTTGCGTGTGTGGGGGCTCCGGCCATTTCGCGTCGGCGCGTGGGTGTATCGAGGCAGGTTTTGCGTATGAGTTGAGCCGTCAGCCCTCGATAATACGGCTTTTCGTCCGTCCCTAGGGTTTTCATCTCCGCGCTGGGATGTACATTAAGTCGTTGTCTTGGGCTGGAGCCAGCGCACATCGAGCGATGCGGCGACAACCACTTCTTTTGTCGAGGAGGCGAGGCGCCGCGTGTGGCGACGGTGCTGGCGGCCCTCATGGCGGCCGTCGATGCCGTGTGTGGCGACGGTGCTGGTGAGGATGACCTACCGGCGCGCGCCCTAGCCGGTTCATTGCGGCTTCGCTTCGAGGCTGCGGCGCTCGCGTCTTCTTGATGGATGAGACGGCCTTAAGGAACTCTGCCCGTCGGCGTTGCGTTCAAGGCGCTTATCGTAACTGCTGTGCGAGGGTTGCGCGACGCGCTATGTTCACGATCGCAGCTTCTTGCCCGCGACCGTATTCTCCAGAAGTTGATGGAAGTGGGCCGCGGCGACATGTGTTGAGGCGCTGCAGTGAGCCACTGCAGCACGCTCATGGCAAATTGCGGGACGCGCGGCTCTCTGAAAATCTCTTGCGGTCCGAGCCAAACGCGAGGTGGCGCCGGCGCGGCGATTCGTCATGCGCCTTCTGATATGACGTCATCCTCTGTGCGCGTGTTGCGCGTCGCATGCCCCCCTTTTCTGCCCGCTTGCGACGCAAGCTGTCGATCGACTGAAAAACTGCGCTTCGCCGCGCTGACCGCAAGTCCGCCTTTGCGTCCCGCCGTCGACGCAAGATCCGGGTTTTTGGCGAAACTGCGTTGTTCGCCTGGCACGCTCTTGCCGCCCTTGCGCGCAATCTCACGTTGCCGCTCCGGTGTCATTGACGCGAAACCCCTCCGGGACTTGGTGACCGCCGAAACCGTATCCATCAGTCGCGCTCCAATTGTGCAAAAATTCCTCCGCGACACCGAAGCCGCAGACGCCGCTCAGCACCAAGCAAACGCCGGCTTGTAACCTTTTCGAAAAGGCGGCTGAGCGATGTTCATTTTTCGCTGAGACTAAGCCGCTGCCAAGCTGGTAATCTTACGTAGAAACTGGATTCTTCGACCCATCAGAGTCGATCAGTGTCCCAGGTCCGTTCGCGCCGCCTGTTGTTCCGGGCTTCATGAGCAAAAGTTGCCTTTGACGGTAAGACTTCGTTAAGAAGTTGCTCTGGTCGGCGGACGTTGCACCCCGGAATCTCTTCCATCCCAGCGCTATCTGTTCTCTTGCTTTCGTTCGTCGCGCGCAGCGCACTATACCCGAATACAACACGGGCTGACCCAATATTCCTCCTTACGTATGTCTACCAATTTTGCCTCGCGCGCGAGCGTGCTCTTATGACGCGGGTGTCGATCTCTCCAAGTAAATGCCGCCGCAAGAGCGGCAACAGCGCCTTGAGCAGAGCACGAAAGCACGACGGGAGCGTCCAATGTTGTCGGTGTCGCGGCGTGGGGAGCAGTCGGGCGTTGGCCCGCGCGAAGCGGTTTTAACGCCTTCTCCGAAGCAGAAACAGTTGCTTGCAAGCTACCTGCTGAACTTGGAAAAGGGCGAATGGTTCGTATTCGAGATGATGGTCTCGGATATTCAGGGACTTGTGGAGCTCGGCGCGCCATCGCTTGCCACAGACGTGTCCGTCGTCCTTGGTATTTTCATGCGGGACCGTCCGCACTTCGACGCCCATGTGCGACGAAACCGCGCGCTCAAAGGCTTGTCCGGAAACCGATCGACGCGGCGGACGCTCGATTCGTTTTTTGCGGCGAACGGCGTGAGGCAAACTCAGCCTAAAATCCGCGCTCAGAGGGATAAACAAACTCTGGCGTGAGCTGTGCCGCGACCCCAGACCCTGGCGCGTCTTGCTCAATCCAGAACAGCGAACCCCAACTGGAGAGCGGACGCGCCGCAAAAAGAATGGCGACGCGGGTGGGGCGCTGCTACGTTTGGGTTGATTCAGGCCAATAGGGTCGCTCCGGTGGATGATGCTGGTCCCAATGTATTCGGCGTTAGTCGTAAAGAGCTCGAACGCCTGAGAGCCATTAGCGGACTGGCTGCGACTTTCGCCCATAACATCAACCAGCCGCTGACGGCGGCGAGCGCCTATCTCAGGGCGGCGCAGCGCCTCACAGGCGGGCTGCCGAAGGAGTCGGTCGCGCCGATCGTTGGAGCGCTCGACAAGGCCGTCATGCAGATCATGCGCGCCGGGCAGGTCGTCCGCAGTCTGAGCGAGCTTGTTGCGCAGGGCGAGCCAGACAAGACGCTTGTGAGCGTTAATTCGCTGATTGAGGAGACGCTTTCCCTTTTTGACGCCGAGGCCGCCGAGGCCGGCGTCTCGATCAGCAAGCGGCTGACCAAAGACGATGATTGCATCGTCGCCGACCGTGTCCAGATCAGCCATGTGCTGGCGAATCTTATACGAAACGCGATTGAAGCGATGCAGGATTTGCCGCGACGCGAACTGGTGGTTTCCACACAGACGCAGGCTGCAAAGGCCATACGCGTGGAAGTTCAAGACACCGGCTGCGGACCTGGCGGACGGGACAACGCCGATCCGCTTGATCTTTTTGCAATGCGGAAAGAGGGTATGGGCATTGGGCTGTCGATTTCCCGCGCGATCGTCGAAGCGCACGATGGCCGGCTGTGGGCTAAGGTCAATCCCGAAGGCGGCGCTATATTCTCCTGTGACCTTCCGTTGCGAGGACGAGAATTCAGCGGATGAACTCGGGAACAGTATTTGTCGTGGACGACGATGCGGCGGTGCGCGACGCCCTTCAGCTTCTTCTCGAATCTGAAGGATTCGCTGTATCGAGTTTTCCGTCGGCGCCAGCCATGCTTTCGTCCATCGGGCCGGAGAGCGCCGGGTGCGTCATCGCCGACGTTCGCATGCCGGAGGTGAGCGGACTCGACCTGATTCTCGAGATGAAGAACCGAAATCTTCGTCTGCCGATCATCATCATCACCGGCCATGGCGACGTGCCTCTGGCCGTCGAGGCCATGAAGCGCGGCGCTGTCGATTTTCTCGAGAAGCCGTTCGATGACGATGCGCTCTTCGCAGCCGTCAAGCGGGCGCTATCAAAGCACGACGCCGTGCAGTCGCGTTATGCGGAAGAGCGGCAGATCTCCGAAAGATTTGAGTCGTTGACCAAGCGGGAGCGCGAGATTCTCGAAAGGCTCGCGGAAGGCCGCTCGAACAAGGTCATTGCCCATGATCTCGGCATCAGCGTGCGCACGGTGGAAGCGCATCGCGCCAACGTCATGGCGAAAATGCGCGTCAAGAACCTCGCGGAGCTGGTCCGAATGTTTCTCAACGGCCGGAATATGAGCTTCGGCGCGTGATGTCGCCAAGCGTCTTGTTGGGGGCGCTGAGGACGCCCTTGCGAAAATGGGCGCACTAAGTATTCAAGTGAAAACGCCGAGCGCAAGAGGAACGAATAGTTATGCGAGCGCCACTCTCTGCGGCAGACGCTGTCCAGCTGAACGAGTGCTCCGTAACAACGCCCTCGGCGCCGCGTGTTCTCGTCATCGACGACGATAGGGATGTCGCCGACAGCCTGGCGATGTTGCTGAACGTACTGGGTTGCGACGTGAGAACCGCCTATTGCGGAGCAGTAGGCGTGTCGCTCGTATCCGATTTCCACCCAAAAATCGTGTTTCTGGACCTCGGCATGCCCGAGATGAACGGCTACGAAACCGCGCGGCGCATTCGCAGCGCGCCGGCCGGTCAGCAGGCGCAGCTTATTGCGCTCTCCGGCTGGGCGCAGGATGTTGACAAGATGCGCACCCGCGAGGCGGGCTTCGACCGCCATCTGGTCAAGCCGGCCGATATCGACGTTTTGGAAGAAATCCTCGCCGCGTGCGGGGACGAATCACAGCAGAAGTAGGCGACATTTCGGCGCAGGCATTTTGGAACGACGCCTGTTGCCAAAGCCTTTTCTTCCGGACCGCCCCTGATCAACCGCTTTGGCCGCCTTGTTTGGCGCGCTCTCACCAGGTGCGCGGCGGCCTGCCCATAGCGTCGTGGGCCGCATCTTGAGTGCGCCCTTAATGCTACGTCTTAGCTAGATTTTTCCTAGACGCCAGCGTTAGTAGGAATGTCGCGGCGAGGGGCGGTCCTGACACAATTTTTGGCGGGAACATCATGAGGACTGAGCGCCGCGCGCGGCTGCTCAAGCCGTCGGCGGACGTCCTTTGAGCGAGCCCTCGCCCCGAAGTGTTCCGCTCGGCGCTTTACCCTGTCCATCGGAAAGCCAATGACCTCGAATATGGACACGTTCTGGGTTGTAAACTGGTCGACGGACGTCGACGGACAATGCAATTTCATCGGCGCGCAATGGCCGACAATCACCGGTCAAACAGCCGCAGCTGCGATGGGCGGAGGCTGGCTGAAAACCATCCACCAGGACGATATCGAACAGGTGAAGGTCCAGCTAGCTCTGGCGAGAGAATCAGAGCGCCCGTTTCAGGTCGTCGCCAGGCTTAAGCGCCAGGATGGCCAGTTTCGCTGGGCGTTAGCGGTCGGCGCGCCGCGCTATGATGCGCAAGACGTATTCATTGGCTACGGCGGCTCCATCATCGATTTCCATGATCGGATAGAAATAACCGAGCGCAAAGAGCGCTTGGATGCGTTGCCGGCAAGCGAAGAGAGCTATCGTCCGCTTTTCGAGACGAGTCGCGACGGCATCGTCACCGTCGATATGAGCGGCCATATTCTCGAAGCCAACCCTGCTTACCAGAAGATGCTCGGCTACACTCTCGAAGAGCTGAAGCGTCTGACGTATCAAGAACTGACTCCAGACGTCTGGCATGACATGGAAGCGGCGATCGTGCGGGAGCACATTGTTCCGCGCGGCGAATCTGCCGAATATGAGAAGGAATATATCCGCAAGGATGGAACCGTATTTCCGATAAGTCTGCGAACGTGGACCGTTGTCGACGAAAGAGGCCATGTTGTCGGCATGCGCGCCTTCGTGCGCGACATCACCGAACGCAAGCAGGCCGAGGCGGCGCTGCGCGACAGTGAGGAACGGTTCCGTGTCTCCTTCGCAAACGCCTCAATTGGCTTCGCGATGAACGGGCCGGACGATACGCACCTGGACGCCAACCGCGCTTATTGCGTGATCACCGGCTACACGCGCGAGGAACTTCTTGCCCTCAAGGGTTTGGAGCTGATCCATCCGGATGATTGGCCAGCCAACAGGGCCTTGGCCGAACGGATGCTTGCGGGCGAGATCCCGGGCTTCGTCATCGAAAACCGCTATGTTCGAAAGAACGGCGAAAACATTTGGGTCCGCAAGAGCGTTTCGCTCATTCGCGCGGCCGACGGGGAACCAAGGTGGATCATCACTCTCGTCGAGGATGTCACCGAGCGCAAGCTGGCCGAAGAGGCGCTGCAGCAAAGCCGCAACGATCTCGACCGCGCACAGGAGGTTGGAAAGATCGGCTGGTGGCGGCTCGACGTGCGTCGGAACGTTTTGACCTGGTCGGACGAGAACCATCGGATCTTCGGCGTGCCGAAGGGGACGCCGCTGACCTACGACAGTTTTCTTTCCATCGTGCACCCCGACGACCAGGCCGACGTTGACGCAAAGTGGCAGGCCGGCCTTCGCGGCGAACCCTACGACATCGAACACCGCATCGTGTCCGGGGAAGAGGTCAAATGGGTCCGTGAGAAGGCCTATCTGGAATTTGACGCGGCGGGCGCGCTTCTTGGCGGCTTCGGCGTTACGCAGGACATCACCGATCGAAAGCAGGCGGAGGAGGCGCTCCGCGAGAGCGAGGCGCGGCTGCGGCTCGCGACCGAGGCCGCGAAGATCGGCGCCTTCGACTGGCGCATCCTGACGGACGTGAACATCTGGACGCCGGAATTGGAGGCGATGTATGGGCTGTCGCCGGGCGAGTTCGGCCGGAGGCGGTCGGCCTGGGAACAGTTGGTGCACCAAGACGACCGCGCGGGCGCGGTCGCCAAGGCCAACGAAACGCTGGCGACGGGCGAGCCCGTCGAGCATGAGTGGCGAGTCGTCTGGCCCGACGGCAGCGTGCATTGGATTGCCGGGCGGTTTCAAGGTTTCAAGGACGCGGCCGGCAAGCCGGTGCGCCTCACAGGCGTGAACATCGACATTTCCGAGCGCAAGCGCGTCGAGGAGGCGCTGCGCGAAAGCGAACTTCGCTATCGCTCTCTCGTCGAAGCGGCGAGCGCCATCACATGGAGCTGTCCGCCATCCGGACTGCATCAAAAGCCGCAACAGGAGTGGATGGCCTTCACCGGTCAGACCGCCGAGGAAATGTTGGGCGACGGCTGGACCAAGGTCGTTCACCCTGATGACCTCGAGGCCACAGCGGCGCAGTGGCGAGCAGCGATCGGTCGCGGCGAGCCGTTTTGGAGCGAGCATCGCATCCGCCGACATGATGGCGAGTGGCGCTGGATGCGCGTTCAGGCCGCGCCCATTCGCGACGCAGCCGGCGAGATCGTCGAGTGGTTCGGCAGCAATACCGACATCAACGATCTCAAGCAGGCCGAACTGGCGCTACGGGAAAGCCAGCAGCAGCTCGCGCTGGCGCTGGAAGCCGGCCAGCTGGGATTCTGGGACTGGCACGTGCCCAGCGGCCGAGTCCAGTTCGGCGGCCATTGGGCGTCGATGCTCGGCTACGATCTCAGCGAGATTGAACCCGATGTCGGAGCCTGGGAAAGCCTGATTCATCCCGACGAAAAGCAAGAGGTCGCCGCCAGATTATCTGACCATCTGGAGGGTCGCTCGGATTTCTACGAATGCGAGCACCGCCTGCGTCACAAGGATGGTTCGTGGCGCTGGATCCTGGACCACGGACGGGTCGTGGAGCGGGACGCTGATGGCCGGCCGCTAAGGGCGATCGGCACCCATGCCGATGTGACCGCGCGACATGAGGCCGAAAGCGCGCTGCAAGAGGCCGACCGCCGCAAGGACGAGTTCCTCGCCACCCTGGCGCATGAGTTACGCAACCCGCTCGCCCCGATCCGGAACGCCGTGAATATTCTGAAGAAGAAGTATGGTCCCGAATTCCCCGACACTCCGCTGCTCGCCATGGTTGAGCGCCAGGTCGATCATCTTGTTCGCCTCGTCGACGACCTTCTCGAAATCTCCCGGATCAGCCGTGGCAAAATCGAGTTGCGCAAGGAAAATGTCGCCGTGTCGGATTTCTTGCGGCATGCCTTGGAGGCCTGTCAGCCGCTCATCGACAACAAGAGCCACCGCGTAACCGTGAATATCGCGGATGAGTCGCTTCTGGTTTTCGGCGACTCCGTTCGTCTGGCGCAGATTGCGGCCAACATCATCAACAACGCGGCGAAATACACGCCGCCGGGCGGGCGCATCGAAATCGACGCCGCGCGGCGGGACGACGAGGTCGTTTTGCGGGTTCGCGACAATGGCGTCGGCATCAGCGCCGACATGATGCCGCGCGTCTTCGATCTCTTCGCGCAGACGGACGACCAGATTCGGCTTTCCGAAGGTGGGCTCGGCATTGGGCTCGCGCTTGTGCGCAGCCTTGTCGAGATCCACGGCGGCCGGGTGGAAGCGCGCAGCGAGGGCGCCGGCCGGGGCAGCGAATTCATCGTCAGTTTGCCGCTCGCGGATCGCGCCTAACCAGCTGCGTCACCCTCCTCGGGAGGCTGACGCCCGTGCTCGTGCAGCATCAACCCTATTCTGCGGCAGTCGGCGCATAGTTTGGATTGGCTTCGGTGAGAACCGCGTCGAAGCCTTCGAACTCGGGACCGCCCAGATAGAGATCGCGGTTCTGACCAGCGTTTTTGTGAGCCTCGCGAAAATGTTCGGAATGCGTCCAATCGATGAAGTGCTGCCGAGTTTCCCACAGCGCATGCGACGCATAGAGAATATGGTCCTCCCGCTCTGGCCCTTTGAGCAGATGGAAGACGATGAAGCCGGGCCTTTCCTGAAGCCGCGACTGACGCGAGCGCCAGACGTCCTCGAACGCCTGTTCCTTTCCCTTGACGATTTTGAAGCGGTTCATTGCGACAAACATGACTCGGCTCCTGTCAGTGGTTTCGGCGGGTCGCGCCAGCGATCTTAGCTAATCGTCCTTAAGGCGAAAGGCAAAGAACATGGTTGAAAGGGCGCGGTAGCGACTCCGCTAAGTCCACAACGCTTTTGTGGACCGGGGCGCCAAACTACGTTAGGAGCGAATCTAGCGGCTGCGTGAGCCTCGCAAGCATTTCCGAGAAACGCTCTTGAGGAAGGGAGCCCCCTCGCTGACCATTGCGTGTGTAGAAATTGTGCATGAGTTGGACAAGCGACTGCGGTTGCGGATTTTGTCCGATGCGGACGATTTTGCGCAAACGGAAGTTGCGCTGCGACAGCTTCCGGGCGTCGCGTCCGTGCGCGCCAATCGCGCCTGCCTTTCGTTGACGCTGGCGTATGACGGACAGCCTGAGGTCCGCGACGCCATTCTCGCGACCGCACGTCGAACGCCATCAGCGGCGGCGGATATCTGGCGGCCTCCGCCAGCCGCCAACGCCAGGCGCGTGACTCTCGCAGCCGGCGCGATCGTCGCCGCGCTCGTGCTTCCCGCGCCGCTCGCCGCAGCGATCACTTGGCTCAACATCTCGGACGTCCTCGCGCGCGGAATCTTTGCGGCGGCGCGCGGCAGGCTGAAGACCGACGTTCTTGATGCGCTCGCCATCGGCGTGCCGGCGGCGCGCCAGGAATATGCCACCGCCAGCGTGACCCGCTTTCTTCTCGCGCTGGCGGAGCATATCGAGGCCACCACCGTCCAGCAGTCCGACGAATTGCTGCGTTCGCTCCTGCGACAGGCGCCTGGCGATGTCTGGGTGGAACGCCGCGACGGCGAACTCGCGCGCGTGCCGTTCATGCAGCTGAAAGGCGGCGAGCGCGTCGTTATCGGCGCCGGCGAAACCATTCCGGTTGACGGCCCGGTGGTGGCCGGCGACGCTTATGTCGATCAGTCGTCGGTGACCGGCGAAAGCCTTCCCCTGCCGCGCGCGGTCGGAGAGCATGCGCTCGCGGGCGGCGTTGTCACCGACGGACGGCTCGTGGTCCACGCTGAGCGCGTGGGCGAGGCGACGACGACCGGGCGTATCGCGCGCTATATTCAGGAAGCGCTCGACCGTCCGGCGGAGATCCAGACTGTGTCCAGCGTCTTTGCGGATCGGCGCGTCGGCATTACGCTGGCCACGGCTGCAGTGGTGTTCGCGCTCACGCGCGACTGGCGCCGGATCGAATCCGTCTTCATGGTCGACTATTCCTGCGCCGTGAAGCTCGGCACGCCGATCGCCATAAAATCGGCAATGTATCGGGCGGCGCAAGAAGGCTGTCTGGTCAAGAGCGGAACGGCGATCGAAACGCTCGCCGGAGTGGACACGATCGTCTTCGACAAGACCGGCACGCTGACCCACAACACGCTCGAGGTCACGGACATTTGTCCGCTGGACCCGGAGATCGACGAAGAACGGGCGGCCGCCATAGTCGCGTCGCTCGGCGAACACACGAGCCACCCCATCGCGCGCGCCGTCGTCGGGCTCGCGCAGCAGCGCCGGCTCGCCCATGTTCCGCATGAGGCGGTGAATTTCATCGTCGGCCATGGCGTGGAAGCGAATGTTGATGGACGTCGCATTCGGTTTGGCAGCCGGCATTATCTCGAAGACGACGAGCACATTTCATTTGCGGACGCCCGCAAGACCGTGCGAGCGCTTCAAGAGCAAGGCAAATCGCTTCTCTATGTCGCCGCCGATGAGCGCCCGATTGCGGTCTTTGCATTGCGCGATCGATTGCGGCCGGAGAGCGCGCGCACGCTTGCGCAGTTGCGCGCGTTAGGAGTCAAGCGCCTCGTGATGATCACGGGCGACCGCCAGGCGCCGGCGCTGGCTTTCGCGGAGGCGCTCGGCATAGATGCGGTACATTACGAACAGCAGCCGGAGGACAAGGCCGACATCATAGCGGCGCTCAAACAGGAGGGCCGCCGCGTCGCTTATATCGGCGATGGCGTGAACGACGGGCCCGCATTGATGGCGGCGGACGTCGGCATCTCGATGCCGCGCGCCGCCGATATTGCGCGAGCCACCGCCGACATTGTCTTGCTGGAAGACAGACTCGATTCCGTCGCCACGATGCTCACCATCGCCCGGGAGGCAATGGGTCTGATCCATTCGAACTTTAAGATCGCGGTAGGCGTGAATTCGGCGATTCTGGGCGCTGCGGCGTTCGGCCGCCTTTCTCCTCTCGCCGCCGCCACGCTGCACAATGGGACAACGATCGCCGTCCTGCTGCGCGCGCTGCTGAGCGGACGAGGGCGCAGTCCCGTCACAGAGAAAGTCTCACGCGATTCAGTCGCACTCGAGCAAAGCCGGGCGCACGAACAATAGCAGAGCTCCTTCCGCTCGGCGGCGTAAGCGCGCGCCGGGTGAATCACGATTAGCTGCAAGCGTTGCGCCCAACCACGCGATCTGAAGCTCGATGTGTCTGCAAGGTCGCACGCAAGTAAGAGACCACTGCCCTTGATCGCCTCGACAGTCCGCCGCGTAATCGGATTCAGTTGGCTTCGGCGCTGCGCGGTGACTGCGTGCGAGTCGTTTTGTTTACAACTTAAGCAACAAAGAACTATCTTCTTTGGAATGAGAATAAATATAAGTAATATATGGTACATATGTCACATCGCGCTTAAAATACTTCCGAAATAACGACTGCATAATTGACGAAGAAAAAATATCCGCGCTATGTGCAGCATACAACGCGAGGCGTCGCACTGCACAATAGTAGAGGCGGACGAATGACTAAGAAACATTCCATATTTTCCTGCCTCGAGTCTTGGGAGATCGGGAAAAAATCCCGGTTTGTATGTAGTTTCGGCGCGCCGGTTGTGATCGCGCTCGAAATCGCATCGGCTTCGGCGCAGGACGCCGCGCAAACATTGCCTCCGGTGACCGTGGACGCCCCGCGCGAAAAGCCGCAAGCCAAACCGCGGCAACAAACGCAACGTCCCGTCGCATCGAGCGCACGGGCGAGCAGCGTTCATCCGAGCGGCCCGAGGCCGCATGTGGCTTCGACGTCGCGTGGCGCCACGTCCGCCGCCCCGCAGGTCGGTCCTCCGCTGCTCTCCGGCGCAAACGGCGTTGCGCCGTCTCCGCCAACGGGTGAAATCGGCAATCTTCCGCCGGCCTACGCCGGAGGCGAGGTCGCTCGCGGCGCCCGGCTCGGCATGCTCGGCAATCGCGATTTCATGGATACGCCGTTCAATGTGACAAGCTACACGTCGGCGCTGATCGAGAACCAGCAGGCGCGCACCTTGCAGCAGGTCTTGGAGAACGATCCGTCGGTCCGCATGACCACGTCGGCCGGGCACATTCGCGAGAATTTCAGAATTCGCGGCTTCCCCGTGCTTGGCAGCGAGCTTGCGCTCAATGGCATGTATGGCTTGGCGCCGGACGGCCATGTGCCGACCGAATTCCTGGAGCGCGTCGAAGTGCTCAAGGGGCCGGGCGCGCTGCTCAACGGCATGGCGCCTTTCGGCGCGGTCGGCGGCTCGATCAATCTTGTCACCAAACATGCGGGCGATGCGCCGATCACCAGCGTCAGCACGGATTACACATCCAGTTCTCAGTTCGGCACGCATATCGATGTCGGGCGACGCGGCGGCGACCACAATCAATTCGGCGTTCGCTACAACGGCGTTTATCGCAGCGGCGGGACGACGCTCGACGAGCAGTGGAAAGTGCGGGGGCTGAACGCGCTGGCGCTCGATTTCCGGGAAGAGCGCGTCAGGCTGTCGATCGACGCCTATCACAGCCAGGAAATCTTCAAGAACGGCAGCGCATTCTTCGCAAGCTTCAGCGGCATTGGCGTGGCCGCGGCGCCAAGCGCAAGCACGAATCTCTTCGTTGGTTCGAACGCACGGTTCGAGAACAAGGCGGTCATGGCGCGCGGCGAGCTGGATGTCGCAGAGAACGTCACTGTTTTCGCCGGCATCGGCTTCTTGGACAGCCGAAACTTCGGCTTTACCAACGGAACTCAGGCGCCCGGCGTAAACTTGCTCGGCAACTTCACCGGAACGCGCATCGTCAATCTGCGCGGCTACACCAATACGCTTTCGACGCAGGGCGGATTGCGCGGCGAGTTGGACACGGGACCGCTTCGCCACAAATTCGTGGTGAGCGCCTCGGCGCTGAAATTCAGCCAAAGTTCCGAGTTTGGATTCATTGGCCCTTACAGATCGAACATTTATCTCCCCGTCGTGCCGCCTCAGGCGCCGCCGCCGCCGGTCGTTCCGAACACGCCGTTCCGTCTCGGCCAACCCTATTTCGCGACCGATCCGCGAAAGACGGGAGAAACCTATCTGGCGAGCCTCGCTTTCGCCGACACCATTTCGGCCTTCGACGAACGCATCCAGTTCATCGGCGGCCTGCGCAGCCAGCGCGTGATGACCAAGAACTTCCAGGCCAATACAGGCTTTGAGACCAGCTCCTACGACAGCCATCGCCTCTCGCCGGCCTTCGCCCTGATCGTCAAGCCATTCGACAACCGCCTGTCGCTTTACGCCAACTACATTGAAGGCCTCAGTCAGGGTTTGCGCGTCACGAACGTCCTCGCAGCTAATTACAACGAGACGTTCCCGCCCTTCGTCTCCAAGCAGATCGAGACCGGCGCAAAGCTGGATTTGGGGATTCTCGCGAATACGCTCAGCCTCTATGAGATCACGCAGCCAACCATGTCGACGGTGGGCACGGGAGCCGCGCAGACCCAAAGGCCCGTCCAGCAACGCAACCAGGGCATAGAGTGGAACGTCTTTGGCGAGCCGATCCCCGGCGTCCGCGTGCTGGGCGGCGTCTCCTATACGGTCGGCGTCATCACGCAGAGCGCGGACGGAAAGACCACCGGAAAGAACGCCTTCGGCATACCAAGATGGCAGGCCAACTTCTATGGCGAATGGGATCTTCCCTATCTGGTCGGGGTGACCGTAGAAGGTCGCGTCATCTATACGAGCGCCCTCTATGTCGACTCGTTGAACTATTACCGAATTCCTGAATGGACGCGCTTCGACGCAGGCGCTCGCTACACTACGAAGATCTACGGCACGGACATGACGCTGCGGGCGAATGTGAACAATCTGTTCAATCGCAGCTACTGGTCTGGAGCGTTTAACGACGGTTTCGCCACGCTCGATGCGCCGCGTACCGTCCTACTGTCGGCAACCTTCAACTTCTAAGGATGGGAGCGGACGATGAACCTCTCGCCCGCAGCTATGCAATTGGCCGCCTGCACGGCCATCACGATGGGCGCCGCCGGCCTCTATCTCGGGGCGCGGAACCAGCGCTGGCTGTCGCGGCCGTTGCCTGGGTTGTGGAGCGGCGTCGCGGGGGCGGCGCTGCTGCTTCTCGGCGTTCTTCTGTGGAGTCAGGTGGTTCAGCTTTCGACCGCGATTTTCGCGGCGCTCGTTTTGATCATGCTTCTGTTCATCGTTTTCCCAGCCCTAGGAGCGCTGCGAACCTTCACCAGGAACGCGCCATGAATCAGATTCGACGCGATTGGGCCAGCAAAACCTCGGCCGGCGCCATTCTGGGCTTTAGCCTCGCGATCGGGCTTGCGGGTCTCTTTGCGTGGCTCACTCCCGGCGGACTCGCGACCCCAAATAAATTTCAGCTCGTGATGTGGCTGACCGCGCCGATCTGGCTGACGACGCTGAGTCTCTGTTTCTTCTTTTCGAGCGGTATGCGCGCCTGGCTCTGGCTGGGCGGCGCAAATCTACTGGCATACGCCGGCCTATTCGCCTGCCGCTTCTTCCTTCGCTAATTGGGACAACGCACGATGCGCAGCGACGTTGTTCGACTCTATAAGGTTGTTCATACCTGGACTGGCATCACCGCCGGTATGTTTCTGTTTATCGCCTTCTACGCCGGCTCCATCACGGTGTTCGCCGAGCCCCTCGCGCGCTGGGTTTCATCCCCCGCTCCAGTCCGCCTCACCGCCCTTGCCCGATCGGATGAATTGATCGCGCGCACGCTTGCCGTTCGCCCTGACGCAGCGAAGGAATTCACACTTTATCTGACCGATACCGAAGATCTTTGGGCGCGCCTCACATGGCGAAAAGGCAAGGACGACAGGACGCCGTGGTCGGCGGAGCTCTCTCCCGCAGGCGAGGTGCGCCTGGCGCAGTCATATCGCTCGAGTCTTGCCGACTTCGTCGACAACATTCATCGAACCGCCGGCATTCCAGGCGCCAATGACATCGGCGAGACCATCATGGGCGTCGTGAGCGCCGTCTATGCCGTCGCGCTTGTGTCGGGCTTGATCATCGTTCTGCCTTCGCTCGTAAAGGATCTCTTCGCGCTGCGAATCGGCGCCAATCTCAAGCGCATGTGGCTCGACGCGCATAACGTCGTGGGCGTCGTCAGCCTGCCGTTCCACATCGTCATCGCGCTGAGCGCTGTTGTTTTCTGCCTGCACGACCAGCTGTACGACGCGCTCGACTACGTCGTCTATGACGGCCGTCTGAAGTCGATCATGGCCGCGAGCAACCCCTTCAACTCAATCAAGAAGGACGAACGACCCGCGCCCATGCTGCCCGTCAACGCGCTCCTTGAGCGGGTGAAGGCTGCCTCGCCGAGTTTCGTCCCCGCCGAAATGCGCTACCGAAACGCTGGATCTCGCGGCGCGTCCGTTCAAGTTTGGGGATACGACACCCGCTATATGACGAGAGGAAAGGGGTTTGCGGTCATCAGTCCCGTCACCGGCGAGATCGCCAACACGGACTATCTGCCGGGCAGAGAGGGAACTTGGACGGGCGTCGTGGCGACGTTCTTCGCCCTGCATTTCGCCACCTTCGGCGGCGATGTCGTGCGCGTCTGCTACTTCCTACTTGGCATCGCGGGCGCCTTCCTCTTCTACTCCGGCAATTTGCTTTGGATTGAGTCTCGCCGGCGAACTGAACGGCGAAACGGCGGGCCTGTCATTCAGAAGACATCGACGCGGCTGATGTCCGCCGCTACGGTCGGCGTTTGTCTCGGCGCGATCTGCGCGATCTCTATCACGATCGTGGCGGCGAAATGGTTGAACGGCCGCGTCGCGAACATCGATGTGTGGCACAATGGCGTATATTACGCCGTGTTCCTTGCGAGCGTCCTTTGGTCGTTTCTCAGGGGAGCGGCCGCGGCCAGCGTTGAACTTCTCTGGCTTGCCGCGATAGCCGCCGCTGCAATTCCTTTCACTTCGCTGTTCAGTTGGGCTTTGCCTGCTCTCGGCATGCAAGGTTCGGCGAGCATGGCCGCGCTCGGCGTCGACCTCGTCGCGCTTTCCGCCGCACTATGTTTCGTGTGGATGGCGCGCTCGGCAGCGCATCGCGTGCAATGTGGGCCCGCCGACAGCGTTTGGGCCGCGTCTCACCGGCAATTGCAGGAGGCGGCGCGATGACGACGCCTTGTCTGCAATTGTTGAAAGGCCGCTTCGGCCGAGACGTGGGTTCCGTTCGCTGGTGGCGTCGGGTCTCCATCGAAGGCTGTCCAATTGTCCAGGCGATAGGCGGGGACCGTGCGCGCGTCTTGTTCTTGTGGCGAGACCCCGAAGGCGACGCGACGGCCTCAAAGACTCGATGCGTCTATATCGATATCTGCTCGGTCACTAATCATCATAGCAATGAACCCGCCTCTTTGGAGCGGATCGCCGGAACGGATGTCTGGCATTGGTCCTTCGAGGTAGAGGCTGAATGGCGCGGAAGCTATTGCTTCATTCCTCTCGATGACAACCATCTCCATGGCGCCCGCGGCGCTGACGGCGAAATGTCGCCGAAGGAGTGGTGGCGTGCGGCGCTGAAGTTCGCGCAGCCCGATCCGTTGAACCCCTACCTTTGCCATCTCGGCCTGCGTGGACAGACGTTGTCCGCCGCACACCTTCCACAGGCGCCATTGCAAACGGCATGGCGAGACGTCGACCGCAACAACCGCGCCGCCGCCGATCAGAGCCGCCTGCATCGAATGCAATGGCACAGCGCTCGGTTGCGCAACAGCCGCCGTGTTTGGATTTATCGAACGGGCGCGGCGCCTAAAGAAGGCAAGCTTCCTCTCGTCGTGCTCCTGGACGGACAATATTGGGCCGAAGCTATGCCGGTCTTCTCGGCCCTGGATCACGCCACACAAGCCGCCTTGCTCCCGCCATGCGTCTATGTGCTCATCGACTCGCTCAATGCAGACATGCGTCGTCGCGAACTCGCGTGTGACGAAGCCTTTCTGGAGGCCGTTCAGCAGGAGCTTTTGCCAATCGTGGCAAGCCTCGCGCCGTACGGCCACGATCCGAGCACGACCGTCATAGCGGGACAGAGCTTTGGCGGACTCGCGGCGCTTTTCGCCGGACTTCGCTTGCCAGAGTGTTTCGGTTGCGTGCTCAGTCAATCTGGCTCGTTTTGGTGGCCGGGAAGTTATGTGGGGGAGGAGCTGCGCCCGCATGTTCCTGACACGCGCAGCCATGCGCGAGACGTCGTCGTGGATTTGATCGAGAGCAGCAAGAGCCGCGTTTCCCGTCTTCGCGTCTTTCTTGAGGCTGGAAGCTTTGAGAAAGCCATTCGCGTCGCCAGCGACCGCGTTCACCGGACTCTCATCGACGCAGGGCACGACGCCCACTACCGCGTCTTTTCGGGCGGGCACGATCCGCTCTGCTGGCGTGGCGGATTGATCGACGGACTGTCCCTTCTGCTCGCCGATCATCGTGCGGCTCCTGCGGGCGTTACGGCGTCTCGCTCAGACGCCTCAAGACTGGCGATTTCAAAACGCGACGGAGTGAAGGTGTGAACGACACGCAGACAAATACATTCGACGACGAAAGCCTTACGTTTCTCGTTCTCATCAATTCCCAGGGACAACACAGTCTCTGGCCAACTTTCGCACCAGAGCCCGCGGGCTGGCGACGACTATTCGGTCCGAGCGATCGGAACGACTGCGTAAAATTCGTCGACGAGCATTGGACCGACATGCGCCCGAAGTCTCTTCGTGAGGCTTCTCGTCCGCGCTAACCAATGATTTCGTAAACAGCCTTGCATTCGAAGGGACCACAAGTGCTTCTTGCTCCGCCTTTGCGACCTTCAGCGCCTAGTGAGCTTGAACTCCCGCTCATTGCCGCCCAGCCGGGCATCTGGATGGGCGATCAGATTGCACCGACTCGAAACGCTTTCATCGTTGCGCAATATGTGGAGCTGAATGGCCACGTCGATCTTGAATCTCTACGCCGCGCCATTCGCATCGGACTTTCCGAGGCTGATACAATTCACGCCCGATTTACTGAGTCCGAGGGCCGGCTCGCGCAAATCATTCCTCAACGCCGAAATGCTGGAGAGTCGCCCGATCCGGATGTCGTTGACGTCAGCGAAGAACACGATCCGGAGGCTGCAGCGCTCGCCTTCATGCGCGCCGATCTGGCGGCGCACCTGCCGCTGGATGGCGACGCGTTGCTCTATCGGCACGCGCTGATTCGTCTCGGTGAAACATCGAACGGCGCGCGTTGGTTCTGGTATCAGCGATACCACCATTTGATGGTCGACGGTTTCAGTTTTGCCGCCATCGCGCGGCGCATCGCTGAGATCTATACGGCGCTAAGGCGCCGAAAGCCTCTAGGGGATTCGCCTTTCACCTCCTTCGCCGAGGTTGTCGAAGAATATCAGTCCTACGAGGGCTCGAAAGCGCAGGAAGCAGACCGAGGTTTTTGGCTGGATCACGCCAAAAATTTGCCCACTCCGATCGCATTGTCGCAGCCGAGCGCGAAGAGTTCCCAGGCCGGGGCTGTATCCTTGCCGCTGCGGCGGAGAATCTCTCTTCCGCCAGATGTTGTGACGGCGTTCGAGACGCACGGCGCCACGATTCGCGTCTCCGGCGTCGAAATGGCGATGGCGGCCGTTTTCGCGTATCTGCATCGGATGAGCGGCGCGACGCGATTGACGGTCGGCATGCCCTTCATGCGACGCATGGGATCCATTGCGCTCTTCGCCGCAGGCCCTGTCGTCAACGTCCTTCCTGTACAGCTGAGCATGGCGCCATCGATGTTGCTGTCGGAGGCGGCGACAGCGCTTGCCTGCGAATTGAAGGCGGTGCGCCGACGCCAACGCTACGAAGCCGAACAGCTGCGGCGAGATCTTGGGTTGGTCGGTTCGGATCGCTCTCTCTACGGGCCGATGCTCAATCTCAAGATGTTCGACTATAGGCTCCATTTCGATGGCGTCGCGGGCGTGACGCATCAGCTGGCGTCGGGGCCGGTCGAAGATGTGGAAGTCGATCTTTATGTCGACGACGGCAGGTTGACGATTGATCTCGTGGCGAATTGCGATCGCTACGACGAGCAGGATCTGGAACTGCACGCGAACAGGCTCGCCTGTCTCGTGGAGCGCCTCGCGGAAGATCCCAAGCTCGCAATGGGCGCCGCTCCGCTCCTGACCGAAGACGAGCGCGCGCTGATCGCGGCGGCGAACGACACAGCGAAAGATGTTCCACGGCTGACATTATGCGACATGCTCGCCGCCCAGGCGGCAAAGACGCCGGACGCTATAGCGCTCGTTGATGCAGACCACACGTTGACTTATCGAGAGGTTCGGCGCCAGGTCTCTCGACTTGCGCAAATGCTTGCAGATGCGGGCGTAGTCGCCGAGGACCATGTCGCGATCGCGCTTCCCCGGACTGTTCACTTAAGTATTGCGATCATGGCGGTGCTGGAGACGGGCGCCGCCTACCTGCCCCTCGACATCAATTATCCCCACGAGCGACTGGCTTATATGGCCGAGGACGCAGCGCCGCGCGTGATCATCACCAGCGAGACTCTGCGAAGCCGGTTCGAAAATATGGGACCGGTTCTGATCTTCGATGCGCTTGCACCCGGCGTCGAAGAACATTCGTTCGTGCCCAAGGCGGCGCTCACGCCCGACCATCCGGCCTATATCATCTACACGTCAGGCAGCACCGGGAAGCCGAAGGGCGTCGTTGTCTCTCACGGCGCGGTCGTTAATCTCCTGTACTGGCTTCAAGACGAATATTCACTGACTGCCGATGACGTTGTGTTGCAGAAGACGCCCTGCAGCTTCGATGTCTCGGTCGGCGAATTCTTCTGGCCCCTGACATGCGGTGCGCGTCTCGTGATGGCGCCGGAAGACGTGGACCGTGATCCGGAAGCGCTGCTTCAGGTCATCCGCGACTATCGGGTCACGACGATGAATTTCGTCCCGTCGCTGCTTGCCGCCTTTGTCGCCGGCGTTCGGACGACGGCGAACGCCGCGCGCGACGCAGCAAGCCTGCGCGCAGTGTTTTGCATTGGCGAGGCCTTGTCGAAGGAACTCGCTGAAGCTTTCGAAAACCTGTTTCACGCCCCGCTGCATAATGTTTACGGACCGACCGAAGCGACGGTCGAGGTGACCTATCAACCTGCATTTGGACGGGCGCTCGCGTCGGCGCGGGGACCGGGCGTGCCGATCGGGCGGCCTTTGTGGAACACGGGCTTGCGCATATTGGACGCGCGTCTGCGTCCTGCGCCGATCGGCGTCGCCGGCGATCTCTATCTGACGGGGACGCAGCTTGCGCAAGGCTATTGGCGCCGCGCTTCGCTGACCGCCAGCCGGTTCATCGCCGACCCGGAAGCCGATGGCGAACGCATGTATCGCACCGGCGACATCGCGCGCTGGTTGCCTGACGGAACCGTCGATTATCTTGGTCGTAGCGACGATCAGCTGAAGATTCGCGGCCAGCGGATCGAGCTCAGCGAAATCGAAAGCGCTTTGCGCGAGCAGCCTGGCGTCGGGCAGGCGGCGGTTATCGCGCGCATTTTCGGCTGCGGGCATGCGTCGGCGCTTGCCTCCGATGCGCGCCAATTGATCGGCTATGTCACGCCCGCGACGCGCCGCGACGAACTCGACGGCGAAGCGCTGCGCGCGGCGCTGAGCAAGCGCCTTCCTGCCTATATGACGCCTGTTGCGATCGTGGTTTTGAAAGAATTTCCACTGAGCGCCAACGGCAAGCTCGATCGGAAGGTTTTGCCCGATCCGTCCGAATCGGCTCAATCACAAAGTCGTCAGCCGCTTCCTGGACCCGAAGCGATGCTGGCCGAACTTATCGGGGGCATCTTGCGCGTGGACCGCGTCGGCGCCGATGACGATTTCTTCTTTCTCGGCGGCGACAGCATTTCCGCGATATGCCTTTGCGCGGCGCTGCGTCGGCGTGGCGCCTTGTTGCGCCCGCGAGACATCTTCGAGTGCCGCAGCGTCGCGCGTATGGCGAAGGCGCTCGAGTCGAAGTCTGACGTCGATCCCGGCGAAGCTCTCGAGACCAACGTAATCAGCGAGGCGGAGCTGGAAGCCTTGCGCGAGCGTTTCGGTCCGATCGCCGCCGTATTGCCTGCATTGCCGTTACAAGAAGGACTGCTGTTCCATGCCCGGCTTGGCGAGCAAGCCAGCCGCTACAACGCAATTTCCCGCTTTGATGTCGAAGGTCCGCTTGATGTCGAAAGACTGAAGGATGCGCTGGAGACGCTGCTCCGCCGTCACCCCCAGCTGGCCGCCATCTTCGACGTTCAACAGGGCGCGGCGCTGCAAATCCTTCCGCTGCTCGATGAGGGTTCCAGTCTACGTCACTGGCCATGGAAGCGTTGCAATCTCGACGCATGCGATGAAGAGCAGCAGGTCGGCGAACTCGATCGCCTCGAGCGGGCGGAACTCGACCAGGACTTTCTTGGCGCCGAGGCGCAGGAGCGGATGATGGCGCAGGCGACGCTGGTGCGCCTTGCCGCCGACAGGCATGTTCTGCTCATCTGCTCGCATCATTTGATCGGCGATGGCTGGTCTTCAACAATCATGCTGCGAGAGTTGCTCGGCGCCTATGCGGGTCATGCGCTGCCGCCGCTCACGCCCGATTATCCAACGGTCGTGCGTCGCTTCACAAGCCTCGACCCGGCCCCGGCGCGTCTCGCCTGGCGAGAAGCGCTGCAGGGCGTTGCGCCGACATTGCTGTTTGAAGACACGAAGCGCTTCGGCGCCATTCATGAGCTGCCGCTTCGTCTTCAGCCCGGGCTCCTGGCAGAACTTGAGGCGCTGCGCCGCAGCCGTGGCCTGACGCTCAACACGCTGATGCAAGGCGTTTGGGGCGCTTTCCTTTCAATAGTGACGGGTCGCAGCGACGTCGTGTTCGGGTCGCCGATGTCAGGCCGGTCCGAGGCGATCGAAGGCGTCGAAGCGCATATCGGACTTTTCACCAACACGCTGCCGGTCCGCTTGCGGCTGCGCCCGGATGAGCCGCTGCTCGAGCAGCTTGCCAATGTCCAGCAACGACAAATTCGGCTGCTTGAGCATGACGGCGTTGGGCTTGGCGAAATCCAAAGGCTGTGCGGCGTCGCGAACCTGTTCGACACATTGCTCGTGGTGGAGAATTATCCGGAAGAGGCGAATCTGTTCGCGGCGGACTTCGGCGGTCTGCGATGCGTCGGCGCGCGCAATCGCGGCTATACGCATTATCCTTTGACGCTGATGGTTCTGCCGGGCCGACAATTGGAGCTGCGGCTCGAATATCGTGAAGGCGTCAAGGACCCGGAGCGCATTGCCCACCGTGTGACGAAACTGCTGGAACAGATCGTCGACCGACCCGATGCGCCGCTCTCTGCGATGGACGTTTTGCTCACCGAAGAGCGAGATCTGCTCGCGCGCGTCAACGCGACGAAGGTGGAGAATTATCCGAGCACTCTATGTGAGCTGCTCGCGGACCAGGCGCAGTGCACGCCGGAGGCTATAGCGCTGGTCGACGTCGATCATGCGCTGTCCTATCGCGAGGTTCGGCGGCAAGTGGCGGCGCTCGCGCGCAACTTCGCGGCCACCGGCGTCACGGCCGGCGACATCGTCGCGATTGCGCTGCCGCGTTCTGTCCGACTCGTCATCGCGCTGATGGCCGCACAAGAAGCAGGCGCCGCCTATCTGCCGCTCGACACCAGCTATCCGGAAGAACGTTTTGCGTACATGGTGCAAGACGCCCGACCTCTCCTCATCGTCACCACGTCTGAGCTGCAGGATCGCTTCGAGCGATTGGGCGCATTGCTCGTCTATGATCGGCTGCTGGATGGTCCGAACGAAGAAAGCTTAAAGAGCGTCATTCGCCCAAGCCCCGACGATGCGGCCTATGTCATCTATACCTCCGGCTCGACAGGCCGCCCCAAGGGCGTGACGGTCTCTCACAGGGCGATCGTCAATCGTTTGCGCTGGATGCAGCATGAGTACCGATTGAGCGCCCACGACGTCATTTTGCAGAAGACGCCAAGCAGCTTCGATGTTTCGGTATGGGAGTTCTTTTGGCCGCTGATTACGGGCGCGCGTCTCGTCGTCGCGCCGCCCGAAGCGCATCGCGATCCACGTGAGCTACTTCGGCTCATACAGGACCACCGGGTCAGCGTGATCCATTTCGTTCCGTCAATGCTCGCGACCTTCGTCGCGACGGCAAAATCTGAATCCGGCCATGCGGCGGACTCTAGCAGTCTGCGTCTCGTCTTCTGCAGCGGCGAAGCACTGTCAAGGGAATTGGTGCGGTCATACCAGACACTGTTCAGCGCGCCGCTACATAATCTCTACGGTCCGACAGAGGCGGCGGTCGACGTCACCTATCAACAGGCCTGCGGGGTCGGCGCAGAGGACGCTGCTGAGGCGGCCAGCGTTCCCATCGGGAGACCTGTGTGGAACACAGCCCTGCGGGTTCTCGATGGCTGGCTGCGGCCGACACCGGTCGGAGTCGCTGGCGAACTTTATCTTTCTGGCGTGCAACTTGCCGATGGTTACCTCGGCCGCCCGTCGCTCACGGCCAGTCGCTTCGTCGCCGATCCTTTTGCGGACGGCGAGAGAATGTATCGCACAGGCGATATCGTCCGCTGGCTCGCGAACGGAACCGTCGAATATCTTGGTCGAGGCGACGACCAGATCAAGATCCGCGGTCAGCGGATCGAACTCGGCGAAATCGAAAGCGTGCTGCTGGAGCAGCCCGGCGTCGCGCAGGCCGTAGTTATAGCAAGAGCGACGGGCGAACGAGTCGGCGGCGGCGCCGATGAGCGTCAGTTGATCGGCTATGTCGTTCCATCAAAGGATGCGGAACTCGATGGCGAGGCGTTGCGCAGCGCGCTTTTGCGTCGTCTCCCAGGCCATATGACTCCGACTTCGGTCATCTGCCTCAAGGAATTCCCGCTGAACGCCAGCGGCAAACTTGACAGAAAGGCGTTGCCGGCGCCGGGAAATGGGCTTCAACGCCAAGGCCGCAAGCCGCTTCCGGGAATTGAAACGACTCTTTCAGAAATATTCGCGCGTGTTCTTGGGATCGACGAGGTCAACGCCGACGATGACTTCTTCGCGCTCGGCGGACATTCCTTGCTCGCCATGCAACTTGCCGCGGCGTTGGAGACTGAATTCAAGACGCCTGTCTCCGTCGGCGAAGTCATCGTCAATTCGAGCGTTGAGCGGCTTGCGCGCGCGCTTTTCGACGAACAGGCGGGCGAAGAGCGCAAGGCGGGCTTCGGCGAAGTGCTGCATCTGCGCTCGGGCGCCGATGCGCCGCTGATCTGCATTCATCCAGCTTCCGGCTTTTCGTGGCAGTTCAGCGTCCTCACCCGCTATCTCCAAAGCGACTGTCCCGTGATCGGACTCCAGTCGCCGCGGCCGAACGGAGTCATCGCCGTCTGCGATACGATGGATGAGGTCTGCAAGAGACATCTCGAAACGATCCGCAATATTCAGCCTCGTGGACCTTACCGGCTGCTCGGCTATTCGCTCGGCGGCGTAGTGGCGCAGGCGATCGCTGTGCGACTCGTCGAAGAAGGCGACGTAATCGACTTTCTCGGACTGCTCGACACCTATCCGCCAGAAATCCAGGACTGGAGCAGACCGCCGACGGAAGACGAAGAGAACGAGATCGAGAAGGAGCGCGCGCTGTTCATGAACGCCTCCAAAGACGCTCTCGACTCGGCCCTGGCGAAGGAGAAGGCCGAGATGTTCAACAATATCATGCGGAATTACGAAGATTCAGTGCGTCTACTCTCCACTGCGAGGACGGCGCGCTATCCCGGAGCGGCAACGCTATTCGTAGCGAGGCGGACCTTGCCGCCGGGAATGGACGTCCAGGAGACCTGGCGTCCCTATGTGGGCCAGCTCAACGTCGTCGACCTGGACTGCGCCCACACGGACATTGTCTCTCCGCGCTCCTTGCAGGCTTTGGGCCCAATCCTCAATGGCTTGCTGCGCGACAGAGAGGCGAGGAGCTAGGGATGGACACTCAGCTCTCCCCAGAAGCGTCGCAAGAGACGCGTAACGAAGGCGATGCCGTGTCGTCGGGTTCATCTCCTGATCCGGCGTGCGTCGTCGTCAAGAACAAATCAACTCTGCTGTTGGACCTCAGCCTGCTGCGCGACAATGCAGCATTTCGCACCGTCGTCATTGCGCGAACCCTTTCGGTGTTTTCGCTGGGCATGCTGACAGTGGCGGTCCCAGTTCAAATCCAGGAATTGACCGGCTCGCCCATGCAAGTCGGAATTTCCATGGCGCTCGGCGGCGGCGGCGCCTTCGCCGGGCTGTTGGCGGGCGGGGTGCTTGCGGACCGGTGGGATAGACGCAAGCTCATCCTCTTTGCGCGATCTGTTTGCGGCCTCGGCTTCGCGGCGCTCGCCATCAATGGCTTCAGCGCGTCGCCTTCAGTGCTGGCGATTTATGCGTTGGCGTTGTGGGACGGATTTTTCAGCGCGCTTGGCGTTACTGCGCTGCTCGCCGCAACGCCTTTTCTCGTCGGCCGCGAAAATCTTGGCGCTGCCGGCCAGTTCAACATGCTGACGGTTCGCATGGGCGGAATCCTCTCTCCGGCGATCGGCGGCATGGTGATCGCGTCTTTCGGCGTCGGCTGGAATTACCTCGCAGCCGCGATCGGCGCGCTGCTGACCGTCGCTCAGCTCATGCGGCTTCCGCCGATGCCTCCCGCCAGACGCGAACCGCAGCACCCCCTGCGCGCGCTTGGTGCGGGCGTAGGCTATCTTTTCGTTAACAGGCTCGTCGGCGCCGTCGTCGCAGTGGGCGCGCTTGTTAGTCTCGGCGGCGGCGTTCGCATTCTCTTGCCCGCCCTTGCCGAGGACGTGTACCGCGTCGGGCCGTCGGCGGTGGGGATGATGTATGCCGCTGCGCCGCTTGGCGCGACGGTCGCGGCCTTAACGGGCGGCTGGCTCGGCGGCTTTGCTCGTTCCGGAGCGCTGCTGCTCGCAAGCGGCGCGGCGGCTTTCGTCGCGCTCGGGTCGCTCGGATTTGTCAGCGATCCAGTCGTCGCCTTTATGGCGCTCGCGGGCTTTGGCTATTTGAGCTCGATCGCCTCGCTTCTGCAGTTCACTCTTGTCCAACGCCACACGCCGGAACATTTGTTGGGCCGGGTCAATGGTCTATGGGCCTCCCAGGCGGTCACCGGCGATGCATTTGGCGCGCTTGCGCTTGGAGGCCTGACTCGCGTTTTTCCGCTGACGTCAGCCATTCTCATTTTCAGCCTTGTCGCGCTTCTTTCAAGCGGGGCGATGGCGATCGGATTTCGTTCACTTCGTTTCGCCTCGTCAAAGAGGAGCGAGGATTTGCCTTCGACGAGCGCCGAAAAGAGCGAACGGCCGCAGCCTCAACTCACGAAGACCGAGAAAGCTTGAAGTGCACGCCGTGCATGTAGGCGACGCTTTTTGATGAAGAATGAAATCGATAGCAAGAGAGGTACGACATGAATGCGATTAATCTTGCTCCTTCAGTTTTGACCATTGAAGCCAATCCCAGCTTTGTGTTCACGTCGCCGCATCGAAGCATCAAAGCATTCGGCGTCGCCGAGAGAATTTGTCTTTCGGCGTGCGGCGCGGCGCATTCGGATAGTTTCCTGCAGACGGCCGTGCGGGGCGCAATCAATCGGGCGCGGCAGTCCGGGCAGGCGAATCCCATCGTCGCGGGCGCCATTCCTTTCGACATACGGCAGCCCTGCTCACTGTTCGTGCCAACGAGTTATACGGATTTCGCAAGAGAGTCGCTGATGGTCGAGGAGCGACGCTCGAAGCGGGCGCCGACGGTGCTCGGCATGCGTAGCCTCCCGGACAAGGACGCATTCAAAGACGCCGTCACGCGCGCGATCGCAAGCTTTCGCGCCGGTAAAATGTCGAAAGCGGTTCTATCCCGCATCCTCGAAATCGAACTCGCGCAACCGGTGGACGTTGCAGCGATCTTGAACGCTTTGGTGAAGCAAAATCCCAGCGGCTATCATTTCAAGGCGCCTTTGAGCGATGGCGCGATATTGCTTGGCGCAAGTCCAGAGCTCCTGATCCGAAAGGACGGCGCCGCCATTCGCTCTAATCCCTTGGCCGGTTCGGCCAAACGCAGATCGGACCCGGAAGAGGATCGGCGGGCGAGCCGCACGCTGTTGCAGTCGAACAAGGACAATTTCGAGCACAGGCTTGTTGTGGATGAAATACAGGAAGCGCTGGAGCCCGTATGCAAAGCTCTAACGACGCCCACTGAGCCAGCGCTCATGAACACGTCGACGATGTGGCATCTCTCGACATTGATCACCGGCGAGCTGGCGAACCACCACACGTCGGCGCTTCAACTTGCCTGCCGGCTGCATCCGACGCCAGCGGTCTGCGGCTATCCAACCGCTGAGTCGCGGTCGTTGATTGGCGCTCTGGAGCCATTCGACCGCGGCGTTTTCAGCGGCGCCGTCGGATGGTGCGATTCAGAGGGCAATGGCGAATGGGCGGTGGCGATAAGGTGCGGAACGGTTCACGACAAAGCCATCCGACTCTTTGCCGGCGCCGGCATCGTCGAAGCTTCTGATCCGGAATCCGAATGGGCGGAAACTGAAGCCAAGTTAGGCACGATGCTGCGCGCTTTCGGAATAGAAACGGGGGAGCGCCCCGCATGCCGATAGAGTTCACGCTCTGGCCCGACGCCTTCGCCCGTAGATACCGCGACAAGGGCTATTGGCGCGGCGAGCCGCTGACCGAAATTTTGCGATATGCATGCCGGCATCGTCCCGACAGCATCGCGCTGATTTGCGGCGATCGCTCGTTTACTTACGCGGAGCTCGACGCTAAGTCCTCGCGACTTGCGTCTAGCCTCATGCGGCGCGGAATAGAGCAGGGCGATACGGCGCTCGTTCAACTTCCCAACGTCGCCGAGTTTTACATCGTCTTTTTTGCGCTGCTCAAAATGGGAGTGGCGCCGGTCAACGCGCTGTTCAGCCACGACAGGCTGGAGATGACCGCCTATGCGCAGCAGTTCCAGCCCAAGCTTCTCATCGCGTCCGCCGAACATCATCTCTTCGCGGACAGAGTCTATGTCACAGGCTTGCGCAGCTTCGCGCCGACGTTAAGCGTCGTGGCCATCCACGGACGAACTGAATATGCGGAAAATCTTGAGGCGCTGTGGCAAGGTGACTCAGACGGCGCGGAGGACAAACCGCGCCCTTCCGCGGCCGATCAGGTGGCGTTTTTCCAATTGTCGGGAGGCAGCACCGGCATTCCAAAGCTCATTCCGCGCACCCATGACGATTATTACTACAGCGTGCGGCGGAGCGCGGAAATCTGCGGTCTGACGGCTGAGAGCCGCTACCTGTGCGCGCTACCCGCGCCGCATAATTATCCGCTCAGTTCGCCCGGCGCGCTTGGCGTTTTTCACGTCGGCGGAACAGTGGTGATGGCGCGAAATCCGAGCGCGGACCTCTGCTTTGATCTCATGCGCCGTCACGAGGTCAATATCACAGCGATTGTGCCGACGGTTGCTTCGCTATGGCTCGACGCGACTGTTGACGCCTCTCTGAAAGCGCCGACCTTGAGCGTGGTGCAAGTCGGCGGCGCGCGACTGAGCGAGACGGTCGCCCACCGAATTGTCGCCGTCTTCGGCTGTCGGCTCCAGCAGGTTTTCGGCATGGCGGAGGGGCTCGTCAACTACACGCGTCTCGATGATGCGACCGAGCGCATTTTCACGACTCAAGGCCGGCCGATGAGTCCCGATGATGAGCTGAAAGTCGTCGATCCGGATGGCGAAGAGGTCGCCGCGGGCGAAGTCGGAGAGCTGCTGACTCGCGGTCCCTACACGATCCGGGGGTACTATCGCTGTCCCGAATACAACGCCCGCGCATTCGATGAAGACGGTTTCTATCGCACAGGCGATCTCGTCGTGATGACAGCGGACGGCGATGTGAAAGTGGTGGGCCGCAAGAAGGATCAGATCAACCGCGGCGGCGAGAAGATTCCCGCTGAAGAGATCGAGAATGTGCTGCTTCAGCACGATGCTGTGGTCCACGCGGCTCTTATTTCCATGCCTGACGCTGTTATGGGGGAGAAAAGTTGCGCTTACATTGTCGCGAGCGACGCCGCGTTAAGGCCGATCGCTTTGCGCAAGCATCTGCGCAGCCAGGGAGTTGCGGAATTCAAGCTCCCCGATCGTTTTGAATTCATCGATCAGATGCCGCTTACCGCCTTCGGTAAGGTCGACAAGCAAACGCTGCGCGACGACATCCAGGCAAAGCTCAACGTCTAAACGCAGACAGGAATTGACCATGGCCATACAATCCCTTGCATCCTACGCAATGCCGGGCCCGGACTCCTTTCGAATAAACAAGGTCAATTGGAGTTTTGCGCCCGAGCGCGCGGCGCTGCTGATCCACGACATGCAAGACTATTTCGTCGGCTTCTACGGCGAGGAAAGTCCGCTCGTCGATCAGCTCATCTCAAATATTCGAAGGCTGCGCGCCTTTTTCAGGGCCCACGGCGCCCCGGTGATCTATACGGCCCAGCCCATTGAACAGAGCGATGAAGATCGGGGCTTGCTGAATGATATGTGGGGATCTGGTCTGAACGCCCAACCGCACAGACGCAAAATTGTTGAGCCTTTATTGCCGGACGCCGGGGAGACAGTGCTGACGAAGTGGCGTTACAGCGCGTTCAAGCGCTCGCGATTGGCCGAGATGATGAAGGAGATGGGCAGAGATCAACTGGCGATCTGCGGCGTCTACGGCCACATCGGTTGTCTGACGACGGCGCTCGACGCGTTCATGCATGACATCAAGCCTTTCATGATCGCCGACGCCATCGGCGATTTTTCGCTCGAAGATCATCTCATGACCCTGAACTATGTCGCGGGACGCTGCGGCATGGTGGTCGGCGTCGACGACGTGCTCGCCGCGCGAAACACACATTCTGCGCCGCTGACCAGAGAAGTCCTCAAGAAACAGCTCTTGTCGGCGCTCGATGTCGAGGAATCAGAATTCGACCCCGACGAAAACCTTATCGATTACGGCCTCGATTCGGTGCGAGTCATGATGCTGGTCACCGAATGGCGCAAGCTCGGCATCGATGTGGGTTTTGACGAGTTGGCGAAAAAGCCGACCTTGAATGGCTGGTGGGACATCATCGATCGCCGGCTCGCCGCGGTCGTCTCCGCGTGACGTCTCGGCGGTTGCGAATGGATTTTTCAGGAAAGCGGATCTGGGTCACGGGCGCCGGCCAGGGAATTGGCTATGCGACGGCCGCCCAATTCGCCGCGCTCGGCGGCGACGTTGTCGGGCTGGACAAGACGTTCCCGGCCTCGAGCTATCCTTTCGCGACAATGCGCCTCGACGTCAGCGCGCGCGATCAGGTACAAGAGACCTGCCGAGCCTTGCTGAAAGAGCGTCCGAGATTGGATGTGCTGGTCAGCACCGCGGGCGTGCTGCGTCTTGGTTTGACGGAAGAGCTGAGCCTGGATGACTGGGCCGCGTGTATGAACGTCAACGCGTCCGGCCCCTTCCACCTGTTTCAGCAGACCATCCCGCAGTTCAAACGGCAACGCTCGGGCGCCATCGTCAGCGTCGGCTCCAACGCCGCGCATACGCCGCGCATGCTGATGAGCGCCTATTGCGCCTCGAAGGCGGCGCTGACCAGTCTGACGCACTGCGTGGGCTTGGAGCTCGCGCCTTACGGCGTGAGGTGCAATCTCGTTTCCCCAGGCTCCACGGACACCGCCATGCAGCGGTCCATGTGGCGTTCGGCAGACGCAGAGAAGCAAGTGATCGCCGGAGACCTCGAATCGTTCAAACTGGGAATTCCGCTGGGAAAGATCGCCGCTCCGGAGGAGATCGCAAGCGCCATCGTGTTTCTTGCGTCGGATCTCGCCAGCCACATCACGCTTCAGGACCTTGTCGTGGACGGCGGCGCGACGCTTGCAGCTTAAAGGCTGATCGGCGCGCCTACATGCCTGCCAGGTGTCCCCCCGCCGTCGTGCCCCGCCCCGCGGCCGCGGCAGGGCTCGCATAGCCGACATCTGCGCTCGAGCGTCGGTCTTTGGCGAGACCGCTTCGACACGTTATAGATCACCAAGCGCGATTGCGACACTGAAGCTTCAGAGAGCCCGCCCCGGCCTGAATGATGATCAAAATCAGCCTATTACTGTCCGCGACCTTAGCCTGCTTGGCCATTGTTGCGTCAACGCCCGCATGCCCGGAAACCAGCTTCCCTTCGGCGAAAAAGATGCAGGTCGTGGTGTTGGAAAGCCCTCCGTTCGTCATGAAGACTGACCAAGGATTTACTGGATTTGCGATCGACCTGTGGGAGGAGAGCGCCAAGCGCATGGGCTTGGATTACGAATATCGGGAAGCATCAACCCTCCAAGAGCTTCTCGATTCAGTAACCACGGGAAAATCCGACGTTGCGGTCACCGAGTTGACGATAAACGCCGAGCGGATGGAGCGAATGGATTTTTCCCAGCCCTGGTTCGATGCGGGCTTGCAGATGATGATTCATCAAGCGCCCCCGGCTGGTTTCTGGAGTTTTTTCGAGCAGCTTGAGGAGAATGGCCATCTTAGAGTGTATCTTTGGATGGGGCTTGGCGTGATCGTCGCTTCTTTTCTCCTTACGGCGCTGGATAGGCGCCTGGACCCCGAGTTTCCAGCGGAGTGGAAACAGGGCTTTTCCGAGAGTTTTTATCACGTCCTCTCGGTTTTGACGTCTGGGAAAACAAATCACAAGCTGGTGTTCGGAAGTTACGGGACGATGATCGCTGGCATCTGGCTCGTCATGGGCGCGGGCGTTGTGGCTTACATAACGTCTTCGATCACCAGCGTCATGACTGTGAACTCTCTGGAACGGCGGATATGGGTCGCGGACAAAGACAGGATCGAGGATTTAACGGATCTTAAAGGCAAGATTGTTGGCACGCTCAGCGGGAGCGTCGCGAACATGTATGTCGCGAAGGCGGGACTGTCCGGACGGGGATTCAGCACCCTCGGCACTCTCGTCAAGGCGCTCGCGGAAAATCGCGTGGATGCGATTGTAGCCGACCAGCCTTCCCTCGTTTATCACCTACATCAGCACCCTGATTTACCCGTGATCGCCGTAGGCAAGGTCGTAAGACACGAAAAATATGGGTTCGCTCTGAAGTCTGGGAGCCCAATCCGTCTGAAGCTGTCAAAACAGGTGATGCTCGCCTGGGAAACCGGCCTGATCGACCGTTTGCGAAAAAAGTATCTCGGCGGCTGAGAGCGCGCGAAACGCGTGGCGCAATTGCGAATTAAGAGATAGCGTGTCGCCCATAACTACAGGAGAACTTATGGCACAGTTTCGGATTTTGGTGACTGCGGCTACACTTGGTCTTGGTCTTGGTCTTGGTTTTGCTTTTGCTTTGGCGCCTACAGCATTGAACGCCATGCCGGCAGCCTTGGTAAATGCTGCGGTTCAGGCTCCGATCGAGAAGGTTTATGGGGGATGTGGCGTTTACGGACACCGTGGCCCCTATGGCGGTTGCCGGGCTGGCGGGCAGGCTACTGGATCGCGCTATCGCCGGTAAGTGATCTCTCTTTAGCCAATACAGCACCCCGAGGGCTTAGCTCCTCGGGTGACCCTCTTGAGACCTGGCGGCGATCTTCAGACGGGCTCTCAAGAGTGAATTAAAGGAGGGCACAGGCTGCTGCGCCCTTAGTCTTGGGTTTTTAGGAGTGGGCCTTGGGCCGTGACGATCAGATAAACCCTGGTCGCCCAGAGTTTGGCGCCGCGGTATTTGCGGCGCAAGTAGCAGGGCGCCTATCGACGCGGAACCAATGTCCGCGTATCGATGGCGGGTACGACCGCTTCGAGGATTGTCCGTGACATCAAATACAGATCAGCCGAATACGACCGAGCTCGCCGCCGAAATCGTGGCGGCCTTCGTCTCGCGCAATTCGCTCCCCGTTTCGGAGCTTCCCGCTCTGATCTTGTCCGTGGATGCGACGTTGCGCCGCCTCGCGACGGGCGCGCCGGCGACGCCGGCTTCGCCAGCCGAGCAACCCACGCCCGCAGTCTCCATCCGCAAGTCGATTACTGCGGACCATCTGATCTGTCTGGACGACGGGAAGCGGTTCAAATCGCTCAAGCGGCATCTCGCGACGCTGGGGATGACGCCTGAGGCGTATCGCGCCAAGTGGGGCTTGCCCGCAGACTATCCCATGGTCGCGGCGAACTATGCGGCGCGGCGCTCGGACCTGGCGAAGAGCATGGGGCTCGGTCAATCGCGCGACAAGGCTGCCCCGGCGAAGCGCGGGCGCAAGCCGAAGGCGAGCGCTTAACAGGGAGCGGGAGGCAATGCTTGCCATTCCCAGTCCCAAACGCTCCTGATCGACCTTATCTTCCGTCGACTGCTATGAAGCCGCTTCTTCCGAGCAGCGGCATTCGGCGCATGGGTCTTTGCACCACGCCTCGCGAATCAGCCTTTTGGCTGCTTTGATCGCGAGGGCAGGGAAATGCCTGTTCTCGTTCGGGGAGATTGCGGGAGACACGCTTGGAGGATCGCGTCGAGCGAGCGCTTTGACAGTCGTCTCACGATCACCATTTTACGCTCATGGATCTCCCGATCGGCGAACTGTTCATCTTGGGCTTTCGCGACCCGCTCATACCTGGCTGGCTGCGAGATTTTGCCCGGCGCTTCGGCTTGGGCGGCGTCATCCTTTTCGACTACGACTGTACTGATCAGAAATTCGAGCGGAACGTCTATGGGCCGGCTCAGCTTGAGGAGCTTTGCGAGAGTCTTCACGCTCTCCCTTCGCGTCCCCTCATTTTCATCGATCAGGAAGGCGGCAAGGTCCGCCGGTTGAAGGAAGAACGCGGCTTTAATCCGCTGCCCAGCGCCCGACAGTTCGGGCGATTGACCCCTGCGGAGCGGCGCGACGTTCTACGCCCGTCCTATGCGCAGATGCGACAGATCGGCATTGATGTGAACCTGTCGCCTGTCGTCGATCTCGACATCAACCCCGACAGCCCCGATGTCGGGTCGGTCCAGCGCAGCTATTCGAGCGATCCGAAGGTTGTCGAGGCATGCGTGGAGGCGCTGGCGGAAGTCGCTGGTTCGGTGAATTTGAAACTTTGCTTGAAGCACTTTCCCGGAACCGGCGGCGCGAAGGTGAACCCCCACGACCACGTCATGGATCTTTCCGATTGCCTCACCGACGCGCAAGTCAACGTGTTCAAGGAGCTGATCTCGCGCGTGCCGATGGTCCTGTTCAGCCATGGCATCGTCAACCAATGGGAAAAAAACACACCCGTCTGCCTCTCGGCTGTCGCGGTGAAAAAAATGCGCGTCTGGGCGCCGGACGCCTGCATCCTGACAGACGATTTGCAAATGCAGGGCGTGCAAAAGCTGATGTCGACGGGCGAGGCCTGCGCGAAGGCGGTTCGCGCCGGCGCGGATTTGATCCTCATCGGCAACAACATGAAAGACGAGCAGGACCAGGCGGCGGAATTCGCCCATCGGCTGCTCTCGGCCTGCGCGCAGGATACGTCCATGCGGGCGCACGCCGAGGCGTCCATCACACGAGTGCGGACGCTGAAATTTGGCTGAAGCGGGAGTGCGCGAGCCCACGAACTGGCGCGCGATTGAGCCTTACTCGTGCGTCACATCTTCCCGAATGTACGGCTGGGTCTCTCGAAGGTCAGCCGCCTTTCGCCGCTCGACCATCAAGCTCATGGCGCGACGTAAATGGCCCTCGGCCTCATCCAGCGCCGCCGCCGCCTCGGCGAGCCCGTAACCCTGCAGCAACAGAAAGGCGAGCTTCACGCTCCCGCCGGCGCGCTGCAAGGCCTCATGGATCTCCTCGTCGCCGCGGCCGGTCAGACGCGACAGGATTTTTTCGCTCCGTCGGACCAGTTTCTTGTTCGAAGCCTGCACATCCACCATGAGGCCGTCGTAGACGCGCCCGAGCAGGATCATGACGAGCGACGAGAGCAGAATAAGCGTGATTCGCTGGGCGGTCCCCGCCTTCATCCGCGTCGAGCCGGCGATCGGTTCGGCGCCGGTTTCGAGAAAAATCGAATGATCGGCCTCCTGGAGAAGCGGCGTCCCGCGATTATTCGCGACGCCGATTGTCAGGGAGCCTCTGTTTTTCGCCTCGCGTAAACAGGCGAGCGTAAAAGGCGTTGTGCCGCTTGCGGCCACCGCGATGGTCACATCGGACGCCCCAATCTCATGCCGCCGAACGAGTTCGACCGCCTGATGGTCCTGGTCTTCGGCGCCCTCAACAGCGTGTAGCAGAGCGGTCTGTCCGCCCGCCATGAGGAGCAGAAGTCGATCTTGCGGCCAGCCGAAGGTCGGCATGAGCTCCGCCCCATCCTGGGCGGCCAAACGACCGGATGTGCCCGCGCCGACGTAAACGAGCCGTCCAGGCCCGCGCAGCCGGCGCTCAATGGCAAGCGCCGCCCGCTCAATCGCGGGGCGCGCGGCGCGAACGGCGGCGACGGCGGAAAATTGCCCTTCGATCATGGAGTCCAGGATCTCGGCCGGCTCCCAGACGTCGATCTTGGCATAGCGCGGACTTTGGCGTTCGGTCTCCGTCGGGCACATCGGCGCAATTCCAGCTGATAAGCCGCATATGGCCAATGACGGAGAGAGTTCAAGCTAAGCTTGCTGTAGCAGGCTGATGACGGCGGCTCCGACGCGGGAGCTGCGCTGAAACTTGCTTTCCCGCGCGTCCGGCTCAATCTCTGTGCTGATGGGTTTGAACGGAAGCCTAAACCAATGACCGTCCTCGACGCTCAGATGATTTCCGACATGCGAGAGGCTCCGGCGGCCGTGCGACGGCAGGGTGACGGGCTCGCCGAGGTTCTCCCAGTGCTCGCGGATCGGTTACGGCGCAAGCCGCCTCAAGTCGTCGTCACCTGCGCGCGCGGCAGTTCGGCGCACGCCGCGACCTTCGGCAAGCATCTGATCGAGCGATACCTCGGCGTCGTGGTGGCGCCTGCCGCGCCCAGCATCACGACGATCTATCATCAGCCTCTGCGCCTGGCTGACCAGCTGTTTCTCGCGATTTCACAGTCTGGCGAAAGCAGCGACATCATCGAACAGGCCGCTGCGGCGCGCGCCTGCGGCGCCGTGACGGCCTGCATTACAAATGACCCAGTGAGCGGGCTGGCGCAGGCCTGCGAATTCGTGTTGCCGATGGCGGCGGGCCCGGAACTGAGCATTCCCGCGACGAAGACCTTCGTCGCGTCGGTGGCGGCGCTTGCCCGACTGGTCGCCTTTTGGGCTGAGGACAAGGCGCTCGCGCGCGCGCTGACGGCATTGCCGGATCGCCTCGCGGCCGCCGGCGATCTCGACTGGAGCGGCGTGCTCGAGAGGATCGCAGGCGCGGAAAGCCTCGTCACGATCGGACGCGGTCCGACGCTCGCCATCGCGCGCGAGGCCGCACTGAAACTGAAGGAAACCTCCGATCTGCATGCAGAATGCTTTTCGTCGGCCGAATTCCTCCACGGCCCGGTCGCTCTGGTGGCGCCTGACTATCCCGTGCTCATGTTTGCGCCGACCGACGCCGCCGCCGCCGGGATGACGCAGCTCGCCGCGGATCTTAAGGCCAAGGGCGCGGCGGTCTTCATCACCTCATCGGAGGAGCGGACGCCGGACCGGCTTCCAGCATTGCCCGCGGAACATCCCGAAACCGACGCGATCTGTCTCATCCAGAGCTTCTACGCCATGGTCGTTCGCTTGGCCGCGATGCGCGGAAAGAACGCCGACCAGCCGCGCCACCTGCGCAAGATCACGCGCACGCGATGAACGGCTGCTCTCGATATGCAGTGGCCGCGGACGTCGTCTTCGACGGCGAAAAAAAGCATGGCGACTTCGCCGTCGTGATTGACGATATGCGAATCGCGGCGCTGACGCCGCGATCGGACCTCCCATCCTCAGTAGAAGTTTATAACGTCCCTCAAGGCGCCTGGCTCGCGCCGGGCTTTATCGACATTCAGGTCAACGGCGGAGGAGACGTCCTTTTCAACGCCGATCCAACGCCCTCCGCTTTGGCGAAGATGGCGCAGGCGCATCGCAAGTTCGGCGTGACATCGCTTTTGCCGACCCTCATCACCGACGGCGATGAGACGATGGCGGCGGCGCTTCGCGCCGTCAGCGCAATCATGCCGAGCGAGCCCGGCATTCTCGGAATTCATCTCGAGGGCCCGTTCTTGTCGCCGGAAAAGCCGGGCGTTCATCGGCGAGAATTTATCCGCCGCCCGCAAGCGCATCATCGCCAGATGCTCGGCGCGTTTCGCGCGGGCGTATTGCTCGTGACGCTCGCGCCCGAGGAGGCGCCCGACGGCTTCATCGCCGAACTTGTCGCTGCGGGCGCGAAGGTCTCGCTCGGTCATTCGATGGCGACTTATGAGGAAACCCGCGCCGCAATGGCCGAGGGCCTTACGGGCTTCACGCATTTGTTCAACGCGATGCGTCCGCTTTCCGCCCGCGAGCCCGGACCTGCCGCGGCTGCGCTCGAATCGCCCAACGCCTCTTACGGGCTCATCGTCGACGGCGCGCACGTCGTCCCCGCCATGCTGGGATTGGCGATGCGCGGCGTCGGGCGCCCCATGCTGGTGAGCGACGCCATGCCGCCAGTCGGCGGCGAAAGGGGAGAGTTCGATCTTCTTGGCGCGCCGATCGCTGTGCGCGACGGCAGTTGCCGCACGCAGGAGGGCGCGCTGGCCGGATCGTCGATCGAGATGGCGAGCGCGGTGCGCAACTGCGTGCGGCTTCTCGGACTTCCTCTGGAGCGGGCGCTGCGCTGCGCCTCTCGCCACCCTGCCGAGTTTCTGGGTCTCGGACGCTCGCTCGGCCGCCTCGCGCCGGGGTATCGCGCCGACATGGCGGCGTTCGACCCGAAGGATATTTCGGTCTCCGCCGTCTGGGTGGCCGGCGAAAGATCGGATTATTGTCGGGGGGCGTAGCTCGTGGGCCGCGTCAGAAGCGCGACCACCTCGCTCAAGCGAATCTTGAGCATCCACAAAAGTGCTTGCCGGGCGATGAACTATATCGCAGACAATTCTCACTTCTCGATTCATTGGATTGGGTTGAGCCGCCGCGCTTAGGGAGAGACCGATGTCTACCGATCAAAACTTCCCGTCGGAAAAAGTGGTGTCGGAACTCGTCGCGCCGCAAGTTGTGCGGCCTCTCGATCAGCGTGGCCGGGTGGAACGTAGAGAAGTGCTGCGCGCCGGCGCCGCCGGAATCATCGGGACCATTTTCGGCGGCAAATCCGCCAATGCGACAGGGCTGTTCTCAGGCCTGATGGGAGACGCAGCGTCGGCGGCGGAGGTGAATGCGCCGCGTCTTGCGACGCTCGGCGACTACGTCTGGCTCACCCCGACGAAGCTCGGCGGGGGCGCTCAGGTGCAGGATCTTGCGACCGGCAAGACAATGGCCTGGATCGAATATTGGAATTACGGCGACAGCTGCCCGATCGCCCATCATCTCGCGGCCTTCCCTTCGGCCGACCCGCGCAAAGGCTTCGAGTTCGTAAACTCGACCCAAGGTGGGCAGAACGTCCTGATTTATGGCATCCCCACGCAGATCCGGGAACATGGAATGCTCGATCCTTTGTGGGGCCAGGGCAATCAGATCTATCGCGTCGGCTTCGACGGGCAGCAGATGAATTTGCTCGAGAATGTCGCCGAGACCACGGGGATCGGACTTGGCGTGCACACCGTGATCTTCCCGGATGCGTCTGGCTTCACGGTCGCGGACGGGCAAAAGGATGTGGTCGCCTTCTTCAATCGCGCCACCGGAAACCAGAAGACGACGGTGATCGACGCCTTCCGTTTCGACTGGCGTGGAAACGAGCCGGACGGCGTGCTCGAGGACAATTGGTTCAAGGGAGGGACCGTTCGCGTTTCCCGTCTCTTAAAGGCGTCTGACACCGGGCTCTATGATTATCGCGGCGTTAAGGGAAACAAGCTCGATTGGGAGATGGTGCCCATGGGCGAGTATCTCGCCTATTCGGGACAGCTTCCGGGCGACTCGGTGAAGACGCTCACCGGCGCCGATAATTGCGTCCACCATCCGATCCATCCGCTCTCGCTGGTGACGCTTCGCATGTTCGCCGTCGGCGTCGTCATCGACCGCACGACGATGGAGCCGGTTGCGTGCATTTCTTCCCCTGACGGCACGACGAAGGAAAGCATTCCCGTCAAAAAGATCGCCGACGGCATCTGGGACATCAAGCTGGACAATGTCGTGTCGTCGGGACACGAATGCGGTTTTGGACCGCACGGCAAATGGTTCACCATGACGAACAACACCCGCCAAAACAGCATGGGCGTGTTCGATTGTGCGGACCGCGATCCGCGCAACTGGAAGCGAGTCGCCCAGTTCAAGGATTCGCACTGGGTCGGATCGACGCCGAGCCCGTTCCACATCACCTATTCGATGGACGGCTCGAAAATGTTTGTCTCCGAGCTGCATCGCAAGCCGGCGAAAAGCGCCATCGTCGTCGTCGACACCAATACGTGGACGACAATCAAGCGCTTCGAGAATGTCGGCGTTGACCTGCAGACGATGCATGTCACCTATGACGGCAAATATGTGCTCGCGATCTTCAGCGGATTCCAGCGGCTCGAAGGAGGAACCTTCATCTTCACGCAGGATACGCTGGAGCCCGTTGGTTATATTCCGAACTTTGGCGGTCACCACGACTGCGTCATTGTCCCGCGGAACAACGAAGAACTGATCCACAGCCGCTGCACCACGGTCTGACGGGATTGGCGGAACCCGCAAAGATGACTCGCTTGCGTCCGGCGACGAGCCTCTCAAGCGATCGCGGCTACACAACGACGCGGCCTCGCCCCGTAAGCCAGGCCGCATCGACCTGCAGATAACGGTTCCACCCATGACGAAACGCCATCGCTCGCGCTTCCTGCTGGTGCGGCTCGGCGCTCAGAACGTCGGACGTCGGCTGCTGCGCAGTCTCTTGCTCGGCTTGGCGGTGATGATCGCCGTCGGGGTTGTCTTCTCCGGCTTCGTCACCGGCTGGTCGCTGCGGGAAGGAATCCTGACGACCTTTTCGCGAATGGGCGCCGACCTCGTTGTCGTGCCGCATGGCGCCTTGGTGAACATCACCAGCACGCTGCTCACGATACAGCCGACGGATCTCGATCTGGATGTTGGTCTGGGCGACAAGCTCAGAGCCGTTCCCGGCGTGGCGAAGGTCGCCGCGCAGCATCTCATCCGCGCGAGCGTCGAGGGGCGCGCGATCAATCTGATCGCCTATGATCAGGCGACCGATTTCACCGTCGAATCCTGGTTGCCCGCGGGGGAGAAACCCGTGGCGGCCACGGGAGGCCTGCTTGGTGGGGAGCGGGTCGCGCTGAAAACTGGCGAAGCCCTGACGATTTGTGGCCGGTCGCTGGTCGTGATGGGACGATTGGGCCGAACGGGCGTGGGTCCCTTCGATGAATCTTATTTCATCACCTTTTCCGCGCTCAACGAACTTATCGCCGCCGCGATCCGGGCGCGCCCCGCGACCGTCCCTGTTCATCCGCCCGCGTCTTCGCCTTCCGAAGGGGCCGGTGCGACGCATCATGATCACGCCGCAGGACCGGCGGAATGTCTTCCATCAGTCGAGCAGGATCGCGTCTCTGCATTTCTCCTGCAACTGTCGCCCGGCGCCTCGGCGGAGCAAGCGCGTTTCGCCATTGGCCAGATCCCGGCAATCAAAATTGTCTCGGGCAATCCGATCTTCACGGCCGCGCGCCAATCGCTTGGCAGTCTCTTCTGGGGCGTGGCGATTTTTGCAGGCTTGCTGATGCTGGCGATATTCTTTCTCGTGTCGTTGCTGTTTTCCGCCATCGTCCAAGAGCGCTATCGCGAAATCGGCGTGCTGCGGGCTATGGGCGCGCGGCCGGCGCAGATCATATCGATCACCCTGATCGAGGCGGGGCTCATCACAGGCTTTGGCGGTCTGTTAGGCATCGGTGCGGGTTTCTCGCTGATCTTCGTTTTTGCCCGTTCTCTCGGCTTTTATTTCTCGTCACTCGGCGTCCCCTTCGACGCCCCGCCTGCCGGGGTCATATGGATCGCCGCGGGCGCGGCCACGCTCTGCGGCGTCGCGATCGGCGTCGGAGGGGCTTTCGTCGCCGCTTGGCGGACACGGCGTTTCGAACCCTACGCGATGATCCAGATGGAAAGCGCGCGATGATCCTTTCCGCCAAGGGTTTGCGGAAGCATTACGGCGGCGATCCTGGCGTGGACGCGGTGATCTCTGCCGATTTGATCGTTGGCGCAGGCGAGTTCGTTTCGATCGTCGGACGATCTGGCTCCGGTAAATCGACGCTGCTCGCCATGGTCGGCGGGCTGACGCCGCCGACGGCGGGCAACGTTCAACTCGCAGGAGACGAGATCTGGGATCTTCCCGAGGCGCAGCTTGCCGATATCCGGCGAGAGCGGATCGGCTTCGTCTTTCAGTTCCAGAGTCTCCTTCCGAATCTTCGCGCCATCGACAACGTCGCCTTGCCGGCGCTACTCGGTTACAACGTGACGCCAGAATGCGCCTATGCGCGCGCGCAAGGCCTTCTCGCCCGCGTCGGCCTGAGCGATCGGGTGACAACCTTCCCAGGACAGATGTCCGGCGGCGAGCAGCGTCGCGTCGTCATCGCTCGGGCCCTGATCAACGAACCGCAATTGCTTCTCGGGGACGAACCCACAAGCGACCTCGACGAGGAGACGGAAGAAGAGATCTTCGCGCTGCTCGATGATTTGCGACGAGAAGAAAATTTCGCCATGGCGCTCGTCACGCACAACCATGCGCTGGCGCAACGCGCCGATCGCATGTTTGAGATGCGGCAAGGAATTCTTCTTCCCAGCAGCGCGCCGCGCGCCTTCGTCGCTGCGCCGATCCGCTATGCCGAACCGACCGCGCAAAAAACGCCCGCGCCGATCGGCGCCGAGGCAGACGGCGCGCGCGATTTCGAAAAACTCGGCAAGACGCTGTGGGCGACAGCAGGACGCATCTTCGCCGCCGCAGCGCTTTTGTTCGTCCTCGCGTCGTCAGCGAATTACGGCGTGGCGCGCTACCAGCAGTATGAACTCGACGCCGGTCGGCAGCGACTCGCCGCCCTCGAAGAACTTGCGACCTCCACCCTCCAGAGCGACATCGCGTCGATTACGCAGCTCGGCGACGGCCGTTATGAGGTGACGATTTATCTGGAGAACACAAAAGCCGAACAACCCATTTACGTCATGTCGCCGAGCGTGCAGGGTTTCGTGCAGGTTGGAGTCGGCTGGCAGGAGGCGCCGCTCACGCCGATCGACGACGCGACCGCCGCAGTGCTGAAAGTCACAGGCCGGCAGCTCTACCGCTTCGTTTTTGAGGCCCGCCTCGCGAAATTCACCGAATTATTGCCCCACTACATGCATGTGCGCTTCAGCAACAACATGCTTGTCAGTCCCGAGAGCACGCCCACCAATGAGTTATTTCAGCGGGTCGACAATTATTATGTCTATCTGAAACCGGACAATGTCGACGACGCGACGATCGCAAAAGATGTCCGATTTCCCGGGCCGCCTCCGCTCTGGATCTGGATGCCGCCGCACTGAAGTCGCGAGCTTTGGCGCCCTTCTCCAGTGTCTCCCTCAAGTCGATGGGCGCAACGGCGCGCTACCAAACGGGCGCATCGAACGGGTTCCAATGGTCAAATAAGGTGCAAGAAACTATTCATCCTATCAAATAAAAACACTCCCGATCAATTCAGGCGCGTCGCTAAATTACTGAATTGTTTGGGTCTGTACACCGCTTGCCGGGGCTTATTCAGCTGACGTGACCCCTGGCGGCGACGATCGCAGCATTGCCTTGAGCTACAGAGTGCCCTATCTAAGCAACCAGCTTTATCGGAGCGTATTCGGCAGTTGTTCGGGTCATTCGGGGAGTAGTCATGCCGGCAAACTTTGACGCGCTCGCGAATGCTATCGAACAGAGCGAGAAGGACCTGCTGAGCCGATGGATCGCGGCGCTGACGGCGGTGGGCGCCACGCGAAGCGGTCAGACGTCCGACAAGGATTTGAAGGACGCCTGTGGGCGATTTCTGAAAGAGCTGCGCCGCGCTCTTCAGAATGGCGCCAGCGAAGATATCGCCAGCGAACAGTGGCAAGATGCGCGCGACGTGCTCGAAGAGATTTCGGCGGCCCGCGCGCTGCGCGGATACAGCCCCGTCGAGACCGCGCTATTCGTGTTCTCGCTGAAAGAGCCGCTTTTTGATCTGCTGCGGCAAACGCTGGCGCGTGAAAAGCACATGGCGGACGTGCTGGTCGCCTCGGGGGCGCTTCTCGATCGTCTCGGCTTATTTACCACCGAGGTTTATCAGAAGAGCCGCGAAGAGGTCATCAAGCGTCAACAGGACGAATTATTGGAGCTGTCGACTCCGGTCATCCAGCTTTGGGACAAGATTCTCGCGCTGCCGCTCATTGGCACGCTCGATAGCGCACGCACGCAGATCGTGATGGAGAATCTTCTACAAACGATCGTCGACGCGGGGGCCGAAATCGCCATCATCGACATCACGGGCGTGCCGGCCGTCGATACGTTGGTCGCGCAGCATTTGATCAAGACGGTGGCGGCGGCGCGGCTCATGGGCGCAGATTGCATCATCAGCGGCATCCGTCCGCAAATCGCTCAGACGATCGTCCATCTGGGACTCGATCTTCAGGTCGTCTCCAAAGCAACGATGGCGGACGCCCTCTCGCTGGCGTTGAAAAAGACGGGTCAGAAGGTGGAACGCTTGGCGGCGCGGGGCTGATGCGGTGGATAAGATCCCGATCCTCAAAGTCGGCAAGTGCCTTCTCGTCACGATTCAAATCGACATGCATGACCGCCTCGCCATGGCGCTGCAGGACGATCTGACCAACGCGATCGTCACCAGCAGGGCGAAGGGCGTGTTGATCGACGTTTCCGCGCTCGAGATCGTCGATTCCTTCATCGGCCGCATGCTTAGCAACATAGCCAGCGCGTCACGGGTGCTTGACGCCGTCACCATCGTCGTGGGCATGCGGCCGCATGTCGCGATCACCCTCGTCGAGCTGGGCGTTCAGCTGAGCGGCATTCAGACCGCCCGCAACGTCGATAAAGGTCTGGAGACGATCAGCAGGCTGATCGAGCAGTCAGAGTCGACCGATGCTTACGGAGACGATTGAAACCGTTCCGATTCGAAGCTCGGAAGACATCGTTCGCGTTCGGCAGAAAGTCCGCTTTCAAGCTGGCGCAATGGGCATGAGCCTTATCGATCAAACCAAATTCATCACCGCCGCGAGCGAAATAGCGCGTAACACCTTCGAATATGGCGGAGGCGGCGAACTGGTCATGGAAACCCTTCGCGACGGCGCGCGCCGAGGGTTGCGACTGACGTTTTTGGACGAAGGTCCTGGCATCGCGGACATTGAACAGGCGATGCGCGATCACTTCACGACAGGCGGGGGGCTTGGGCTGGGTTTGGGAGGCGCAAAGCGGCTCGTCAACGAGTTCGACATCGAATCTCGACCTGGCGAGGGAACGCGCATCTCGCTCATTCGTTGGAAATGACATGCTGTTGCCGGTGGATGATCCTTCGCGAGTCGCGGAAGTGCGCAGGGCGGCGACGCAGTTGGCGTCGTCACAAGATTTTTCGGAGGAGGCGATCGGCAGAATAGCGATCGTCGCCACTGAACTCGCGACCAACATCCTCAAACACGCGAAAAAGGGCGAGTTTTCCATCGATCTCTTCGATGACGCCGACGGGCGGGGCGTCGAACTGCTGGCGCTCGATCGCGGGCCGGGGCTCGCCGACGTCGCAAAATGTCTCGGCGATGGGTATTCGACCTTCGGCAGTCGTGGCGGCGGACTGGGCGCGGCGCAGCGGCTCTCCAGCACCTTCGGCATCTACTCGAAGCCTTCGAAGGGCGCAGCGGTGCTGGCGCGTTTTCGCAGGAACGGCGCGGCGTCGAACACCCGGTTCGTGGCGGGCGCGGTCGCGGTGACATGTCCGGGGGAATCCATCTGCGGCGACGCATGGCTGGCTGCCGAGAGAGGCGGCGCGATCGACCTTCTCGTGGTGGACGGAACGGGGCATGGACCGTTTGCGTCTGAAGCTGCGCAGCGCGCCATCTCGACGTTTTCCTCAAGCAAGGACCTGCCGGTCGCGCAGCATGTCGAGCGGATCCATCAGGCCCTTCGGCCGACCAGAGGCGCGGCGGTAGGCCTTGCGCGTTTGGCCGTCGCGAGCGGCCAGGTGGAATTCTGCGGCGTGGGCAACATCTCCGGCGCGGTCGTCAGCCCTGGTGAAGCTCGGAGCCTGGTCTCTTACAATGGCATGGCTGGCCATGGGACGCCGCAGATTCGGACCTTTCAGTATGGCCTCGCGAGAGGTAGTGTGGTCGTTCTGCACAGCGACGGCTTGTCCGCTCGCTGGGATATCGCGCAGTATCCCGGTCTTTGCGGGATGCATCCGGCGCTTATCGCAGGAGTGCTGACGCGGGATTATCGTCGGGGCCGAGACGACGCCACCATCGTGGCGTTGCGCGCCTTGGGGTGAGTCGTGATGCTTCGCATTTTGTCAGTGTCTTTGAAGGCCGAGCCGGACATCGTCTTTGCGCGCCAGCGCGCGCGCCAGCTTGCCGGACTGCTTGGATTCGACCGGCAGGATCAGACCCGCATCGCGACGGCGGTGTCCGAGATCGCACGCAACGCCGTTGAATATGGCGGCGGCGGATGCGTCAAGTTTTCGCTGGCAGGTTCTACGTCCCCGCAACTGTTCCAGGCGACCATCTCGGACGAAGGCGCCGGGATCGCCAACCTTGAAGACGTCCTTGCCGGCCGCCATCGCTCCACCACGGGCATGGGCGTCGGGCTGATCGGCGCGCGTCGGCTTGTGGATCAGTTTTCCATCCAGTCGACCAGTTCAGGCACCGTTGTGGCTCTCAAAAAGCTGCTGCCTGGAACGGTCAAGGTGTTTTCCCATTCTGATCTTGCGGAAATTTCCGATCGCCTGCTGAGGGAAGACGCCAACGACCCAATGATCGAGCTGCGCCGGCAGAATCAGGAGCTTATTTTCAGTCTGGAGGAGGTCGAACGGCAGCGCAAGGAACTGGCTTCACTGAACGAAGAACTGCACGACACGAACCGCGGGGTGGTCGCTCTTTATTCCGATCTCGACGAAAAGGCGGAGCATCTGCGGCGCGCGGACAGCCTCAAATCTCGCTTTCTTTCCAACATGACTCACGAGTTCAGGACGCCGCTCAACTCGATATTGGCGCTGACCCACCTGCTGCTCGATCGGTGTGACGGCGAACTCATGCCTGAGCAGGAGCGACAGATTTCGTTCATCCGGAAGTCGGCGGAGAGCCTGACCGAACTCGTCAACGACCTTCTCGATCTCGCGAAAGTCGAAGCCGGCAGAATCGAGATCAGGCCCGTCGAATTTCGGATCGGCGATCTCTTCGGCGCCTTGCGCGGCATGCTGCGGCCGCTGCTGGTTGGAGACAAGGTCAATCTCGTGTTCGAGGACGCTTCGTCGCTGCCGGCGATGTTTAGCGATGAGGCCAAGATTTCACAGGTGCTGCGCAACCTGATTTCGAATGCGCTAAAATTCACTGAGGCCGGGGAAATTCATATCAAGGCGTCGATGTCGGACGGGTGCTTCACTTTCACGGTGAAGGACGACGGCATCGGCATCGCCCCAGAGCATCATGAGCTCATTTTTCAGGAGTTCTCACAGCTCGACAGTCCCATCCAGCGCCGAGTGAGGGGCACGGGACTGGGCCTTCCCTTGTCGAAACGGCTGTGCAAGCTTTTGGGCGGCGATATCCAAGTCGACAGCGCGGTCGGCAAGGGATCGACCTTCTCCTTTACGCTGCCAGCCGCCTACGCGGGCGCCATGGTGGACCTTGCCGAGCCCTTGATCGAGCCGCCGCCGGAAGATGAGCGCATTCCGGTTCTTGCGATCGAAGACGACCCTGCGGACATGATGGTCTATGAGGCCACCCTGCGTCACTCTCCTTACAGGCTGATCGGCGCGCGAAACTTGAAGGAGGCGCGCCGGAAAGTTCATGAGGTCAAGCCCCGCGCGATTATTCTCGATCTCCTACTGGAAGGCGCAGACACTTGGGCGCTGCTGGCTGATCTCAAGAGCGCGCCGGAATCGCAGGGAATCCCGGTTATTGTCGTCTCGACCATTGAGGACCGCGCGAAAGCGGCGCGGCTCGGCGCTGACGGCTATGGAGTAAAGCCCATTGAACGCGCCTGGCTCCTCGCCAAGCTGCATGAATTGATCGACGAGACAGAAGCGAAGCGCGTCCTTTTGATCGACGATGACGAGGCCTCGCGCTACATCATCCGTCGATGTCTCGCGGACGAGCCCTACGTTCTCAGCGAAGCCGCGACCGGCGAAGCGGGTCTGGCGAGCGCCGCCGAACACCTCCCGGATCTGGTGTTGCTCGACCTCAAACTTCCCGGCATCAGCGGCTTCGATGTGCTCGATCGGCTGACGGACAATCCAAAAACAGCGCAGGTTCCGATTGTCGTTGTCACGGCGACAGCTCTGAACGAGCACGACCTGGAGCGTCTCGGCGGCGCCAAGCAAGTCGTCGCAAAAAGCGGGCTTTCGAAAGAGGCGCTCGCTCCTGTAGTGGCTGAGGCGCTCGGCGCGGGAGCCCAGCCATGAACATCGAAAGCGCCCGTCTATTGGTCGTCGACGACATTGCCGAGGCGCGCTACGCCAAGGTGCGGGCGCTGCAAAAAGCGGGCTGGTCAGTCAGTGAAACGAGCGGCGGTGAGGAGACGCTCGCCTTCGTCGCCTCGCGCCCGACGGACCTCGTCGTTCTCGATACGATGCTGCCCGACATTCTGGGCACCGAAGTATGTCGAGAGATCAAGCGTAAGCGGCCCGACATCATGGTGCTGCAGACTTCGGCCACCTTTATTGGGCCTGACGCCAAGGTAACGGCGCTCGACGCGGGCGCCGATGCGTATTTGGTGGAGCCTGCCGAAGCGCCAGTGCTCGTCGCCACGGTCAGGGCCTTGTTACGCGCGAAAAGCGCTGAGGATCGGCTACGCGTCGCGAATGAAAGCCTCCTCGCTCGAACTCTCGAGTTGGAAGCGCTGCTCTGTAGCGCGCCTATTGGGCTGGCGTTTTTCGACAAGGCGGGCCGCTGCACGCGCATCAACGATGAAATCGCTAGCGTCAGCGCGCTCACGGCGAAGGGCCAGATCGGCCGCACATTCAAAGAAATATTTCCAAACAGCGCCAGTTCTCTCGAAATGCTTCTGGGCGAGGTTTTCTCAACGGGAACCGCTTCGCGGAATATAGAGCTTTCGGAGGGCTCCAGCGCCGCCAGCCGGCACTGGTTGACCGGGTTTTTCCCCGTACGAGACGCTTCGGGCGACATCACGGCGGCGGGCTGTTGGGCGGTCGATATTTCCGACCGGAAGAGAGCGGAAGAACACAAAGAGCTGCTGATCCATGAACTCGATCACAGGGTGAAAAACACCCTTACGGTCGTGCAGTCGCTCGCGTCGCAGACGTTTAGAGGCGCCAGCGTCGACGCGAAAGTCGAGGCTTTCGAGAACAGGCTCTGTGCGCTTTCGGCGGCGCATGACGTTTTGACGCGCGGCAGTTGGAGGGCTGCGGACCTCAGAGAGCTCGTGGTCAAGGCCGCAGAGCTTCATGGAGCGTCCGATCGATTCAGCGTTGAAGGTCCCGATCTGAAACTCAAGCCCAAAGCGGCCTTAGCGCTCGCGATGGGATTGCATGAACTTTGTACAAATGCGCTCAAATACGGCGCTCTATTGAGCAGCGAGGGGCGGGTAAACGTTTGCTGGAGCATCGAAGGCGAAACCGGCCCGCCCCGGTTGCGCTTGATATGGAAAGAAACAGGAGGACCGCGCGTCGAAGCGCCGGTTGATCGCGGATTTGGTTCGAAGCTGCTCGAGAAGTCGCTCGCCAGCGACTTAAAAGGAACGATATCCCTCGACTTTTCTCCCGATGGCGTTACCTGCGCAATGAGCGCCCCTATCGCCGTCTGCGAGTGAGAGACCAAACATGCGCGTATTGTTGGTTGAGGACGAGGGGCTGGTCGCGCTTCTTCTTGAAGAAATGCTGAGCGAACTCGGATATGAAATCGCAGCGCATGCGCAGTGCATTGAAGAAGCGCTGCAACTGGCGGCGGAAGCCGACTATGGACTCGCGATTTTGGACGTTAATCTCAATGGCGTGGCGAGCTTTCCGGCTGCCGAGATCGTACGAGACCGTAGGATTCCACTTATTTTCGCAACCGGATACCAACAGTCAAATTTTCAACAGCCATTCCAAGGCGCGCCCAGCGTGCAAAAACCATTTAATAAAGCCGCGTTAGGCTGCGCGATTAGGGCCGCGTTGAGCTGCAACGCCCTCGGCTCTGTTTGAAGTTCAAAGAGGTCGCACGTGAGCGACCGCCGGCGCGCATCCGTATGGGCTCGCCGAGAGTCTCACGCATATCGTCACCCAGTCTGATCACCTTCTTGCGCTTGCCGTTTCGCTTTCGGCTGGATTTCCATCGTCGCGATGGGCGCGCTTGGCGTCGCCTATGCGAGCCGCAAGGTTTTGCGCGCGCACGACTGAAGCGTCGGACGGACGGATTCCCATGTGCCTTGGCGTTCCGATGCGCGTGATCGACGGCGACGACATGTCGGCGCTCTGCGAAGGCGCCGGCTGCACCGAGCGCATTTCCATGCTGCTTATCGGCGCGCAGCCTCCCGGCGCGTATGTGCTCGTTCATCTCGGCACGGCGATGCGTGTACTCGAGGAAGAGGAAGCCGCTCTGATCGCGGCCGCGCTCGCGGGCCTTGACGCGGCGCTCGCCGGACGGTCCTTTGAAGCGCATTTCGCCGATCTTATCGACCGCGAGCCGCAATTGCCCGCCCATCTGGCGCTGCCCGACGAACCCGATGACCCAGCACCGAAACAACCCCTATCAGAATCATCGTCGACGCAGGCGAGCTAAGTTTGCAGGGGGCGCGCGATGACCCAGTCGGCCTCCCCCGATCCCCAACGCAATGGCTTCACGGCGATCGATAACGACCTCTTGCGGAACGGCAGACGCTTGTCGTGTAAAGCGCGCGATCCTTTTTGAACTGCTCTCGCGCGCGCCGGACTGGCGTGCATCGATCGAAAACCTGGCCGAGACGCACATGCTTGAGCGCGCTCATGTGTCTGAGGCGCTTTTGGAGCTTCCACGGCATATGCGATCTGCCGATCGATAAGGAACGCCGCCGACCGAATGGCCACCAGATGCACAGGCGCGGCCGGCAACTCGGATCAATCGAGGCGAGTCGGAACGTCAGTCGATCGGGTCCTTCCTACGCGACGTGTACACGGAGAAGGCGGGGGGCGGGGGTGGGGTCGTAATCGGAATTTTCGTCAGGGTTGACGATGGTTGCGGGTTGCGGGTTGACGACGGTTGCTAATGGCGAACCGGCGCCGCCTGTGTGTACTTATTCGACGGCGCCGCAGATCGGAAACGGCTAAACGGTGTGCTCCTGTTCGGGCTTGTCGAGGACGGTGATGTCGAACACAACGTCGAGCGGCGTTCCCCATTCGACTTGTGCGAAAAATTCGACGCCGTTCGCTTCAACGTTGCTGCCATGAGGGCGAATGTTCTTTACGAAAATCGGCGCAGCGCCCCGATGTTTGCTTTTGCCGCCAATAGTGGTGCTCGGCTTCCACTCGCAGGCCGAGATGTGAACGACGGACTGCGACGTGATCGGATCCCAGTTGAAATTCAGCCAGCCGGTGGCGACGGACTTCCACCACACGCGAATGGTTCTAGTAGCCATTTTTGATCACTCCCTTTTTGTAAGAAATAAACTGAGGTTGACGTTTCGAACTTCGCACCTGCGTTAGCAATGCGCCGCCGGCTCGTCGCTCTTGCGAGCGCCGCTGTTCGTCCCGGCCGAGGCGGTTTGAACTGTGATTGTCTATCGTCTCAGTAGCATGCCGCGCCTTTTCGACGCTTGCTCCGTTCGGATGAGGTCCTAGGTGAGCTTGCGTCCTCCGCTTTCTTTTCATTTGCGCGGTGGGAGTCTTGACCTGCTCGCGACTCGCGGCAGGGTCGCGGACTTTTTCAAGAATGGAGCGCCGCGCGGATTTGCGACAGCGACATCGGGGAGGCCGCCAATCGACATCTCGGCAATTTGCAGCGATGGAGAGGACTTATGACCGAGCGCCCGAGCCGCACTGAGGCACCATTCTTATCCCTCGTCGCCGGTGTCGGCCTGCTCACGCTAGGAACTTGGATCGGCCCGACGTGGGAGGGCACGTGTTCGATCTTGCGCGAGGCGGGACATGACGAGCGAAGGATCGCAGACGCGCTCGGACCACGCACATCGAGATGGCGCGTCACTACGTGAAGGGCGCGGATCTTCGCGTGAAGATGCGCGGCGTCATTTGATGCTGAGTTGAACAGGCGACGAACGAAAGCTGTCAAACCTGACTGAAAAAAGTCTCAAACCTTGACGATGCGGACGAAAGGCGTTCGAGAATGTGCCGTGATAACAAAAACTTCTGTGGTAGCGGAGGAGGGACTCGAACCCCCGACACAAGGATTATGATTCCGTGATTTCTCGCGATATCTAATTGAATTCGTGATCTGTTGTATTCTCATGTCGCATCTGTGTCGCAGTCACCCGAGGAGAGCCCGCTCCGCCGCTGCGAGTTCGGAACCGTCGTCCGCCCGCGGGAACAAATGGCCATACCGATCGGCAGTCATCTGAACCGACGAATGTCCCATGCGTTCTTGGACGACCTTGAGGGGCAATTCGAGGCCACCATCGGCGCGGCGGTTAATGCACCAGGATGCATAGAAGTGGCGCAGCGAGTGAAGGCCGGTATATTTGGCTGCGCCGTGCTTGTCGACGACTCCGGCTGCCACCTGCGCCGGCTGGAGACCGCGGTTGATTACGTTGGCGTGATTCTCCGGAGTGCCCCGTCCAGTTGGAAAAATGAGATCAAGCTCGCCCTTGGGGCAGGCGAGCTTCCATTCACGCAAGGTGTTCACAATTATCGGTGGCAGGGGAACGATTCGTTCGCCTGACTCCGACTTCGGTGCCCCAAACGCTCCCCATTGATCGACACGCTGACGTACGTGGATCTCGCCTTTCTTCAAATTGACGTCGTGCCATCTGAGACCGCGCAGCTCGCTCGAGCGAAGACCAGAGAAGATCGCGGTCAGTAGGATCGGTCGCCAGCGGCCTTCAAGATGAGTAACGATCGCCTTGATCTCTTGCGGCGTTGGGATATCGACGCCGACCTTCAATTTTCCTTTTTGGCGCCGGTCTGCACGGCGTTCGGAGCCTTTCTGCCGACGCGAGCGAAGATCACGCACGACGTTGCGGGCGATAAGGCCGCGCTCTTGCGCATCCGCAACGATAGCCCCCAGGCTAGTTGCGATTTTGCGGATCATCGCTGGAGAACGCGCCTTGCCCTCAGTCTCGCCTGGCGCCGGGTCGCCTCTCCGGAGCTTGTCCTCGAACTCTCGCACCAGTGGTGCCGAGAGTTGGGAGAGCTTGACGTTGCCTAGGAACGGACGAATGTGAAATTTGACGTGTTGTCGGTAACTTTCGAGCGGACTTCGCTCGAGACCGCGACCTTCGCACGTCGTAATCCAGAAGTCGGCCGCGTGCGACAGCGTTATGCTGGAGCTGTGCGCCGTATGAGTCCTTTCGCGCACTTCGACCTTTGCGCTGGCGTGGAATCCGTCCGCGTCTTTCTTCCGTGCGAACGTCTTGATGTGCCGTTTTCCGGCCTGGTCGACGTAATCGACAACCCATGTTTCGCGGGTTTCGCCCTTCGGCGTAGACCACGTGCGCTTTCGGACCGACATGCCTAGCCCCTTTCGTCCTTCACTTCCTTGAGAGCCTTGTCGAGATCGCCTGCGAGCTTAGTGAGATTGATCAAAGCAACTCGGTCATGCAGAGCGTAAGCGTCCTTGGGTCGACGCCCATTTCGCTTGATTTCAGCTGCGATTTGGGAGCCCAATTTTACGTGATAAGGAAGACGCTTCTCGGGATTGTTCAGGATAAATGGTCGAACGCAAAAGAAGAGGAAATCGTTCTTTTCCTTTGCGATCGTCGGCAGGTAATCGTCGTAAAAATATCCCTGCTTGATGAATGGAATTATTGATTCCGGCGGAAGGCCGAAGTCTGCCAACGCGAGGGCAAGAGCCCAATCATAGATATTTGCAATCGTGTATCTGATCACGCGCCCGCGCCCGGGCGACTCAGGGGTTAAGCCAGCGCGCTGAAATGCCTTCAGGCGTCCCCGCAACGGCGCGATGTTCTTTGAGTTTTCAAGGAACACGCGCGCGAGCGCGGCTTCGACAGCCGCATACCCATACGTAGCTGCACGATCTTCTCCGCTCACAAGCAAAGCCCCCAAAAATTCTCCTCAACGATACAGCGTCAAAAAAATGGTTGCAACCGCTACCATCTATAACAATAATTGCGAATGCAATCATAAATGGGCATCTAATGCAAACAGAACGTCATACGGAAGCGGAGGAGGCGGTGCTCGCCACTGAGTCGATGGCGAACGATCTCAAAGATGGAATCAAGAAAATCTCTGGCTTTCTCGGCAAATCGGAGCGACAGACCTACCACCTCTGCGCCACCGGCCAGCTTCCCGGCGCTTTCAAGATCGGCAGGATTTGGCATCTGCGCGTATCAACGTTCATCGCGGCAATTAAGCGCCGCGAGCGCGAGCATGGCGGGGTATGAGCAATGCGCCCCTCCAATGCGGCAACGCCCGCCCCCGCTGAGCGGGATGGCGGGCGTCGGTTTGATCTGCTTGGCTGGCCGATCGATAACGAAACTAACTGCGGTGCCGACAGCTCGCAAGAATTTTCCAGTCTGCATGCCGGCGCCGCGGGCGACGATCTTCGGTCGACGCTCGCCTTCCTTTCAGGGGAGGGCGCGCGATGACGATAATCATCGGGATAGACCCCGGCCTAGATGGCGCGCTTGCGGTTCTAACCCATGGCGGCGAGCTAATCGAAATCCATGACATGCCGACATTGCTGGACGGGGCGAAGGGCCGGCGCGCCGTCAATCCGGCGCTCTTCGCCGGTATCGTCTATTCGACGCAGGCGACTCGCGCCTTCTGCGAATTGATCGGACCTCGCCCGACAGATGGCTCTGCCGCCGCGTTTGGTTTCGGTCGCTCGCGCGGGATCATCGAGGGAGTGCTTGCCGCCGCCGGCATTCCTCTCGCCATGATCGCTCCACCGAGTTGGAAGCGAGTCGCTGGCATTGCGCCGGGCAAAGAAAACAAGGACAGCGCCCGAAGCGTCGCAATCAGCCGATGGCCTTCGCAGGCCGCGCTCTTCGCGCGCAAGTGCGACTGCGACCGCGCTGAGGCAGCGCTGATCGGCTTTGCAGGACTGATGCGCGTCGCCGGGCTTCACGCTCAAGCGCCACCCCACGGGGAGGCGCGCTCATGAGCGACGATCACACGCGAAATTTGTTCGGCTGGCTTTCACAGGTGGCGCGCGACGACGGATTGCCGCCGACTGCGGCGCGACTCGCGATCATTCTGTCGTCCTATGTCAACCGCGAATCTGGCGACGCCTGGCCCGCTGTGCCGACGCTGGCGCGCAATCTTGGTGTTGTCGAAAACAGCATCCGCAAAGCACTTCGGGCGATGGTCGCGGCTGGTCATCTTGTGATCGAAGAGGGCGGCGGCCGGGCCGCAACGCACCGGTATCGGCCAGTCCTCAAAGATGCGCTGCCAGGCGAAAAACCCTGCACGCCAGTGAAGGGTAATGTGCAGAAACCCTGCACGGACGTGAAGCGTAAAGATGGAAAACACTTCACGGACGTGAAGGGTAAAGAGCAGAAACCCTGCACGCCTGTGAAGGCTTTGGCAGACGAAACCCTTCACGGGCGTGCGCAAAACCCTTCATTTCCGTTCACAAAACCCTTCACGCGCGTGAAGGCGAACCATCTTATAGAACCATCTGAAGAACCATCTGAAGTAGAGACTCTCTTCCCCGAGCACGAAGCGCGGCAAATGAGACGCGCGACTAGGAGCACTTCCGAATCGCAAGCCAAGCTGCGCGCCTACTTCGAGAAGTTTTGGGCGGTCTATCCGCGCCCAGTTGGTAAGCCCTACGCGCAGAAGGCGTTCGGGCGAGCCCTCCAAGACGGCGCGTCACCGGCTGAAATAATCGAAGGCGCTGCGCGCTTCGCCGTTGAACGAGCGGCGCAAGAACCCGACCCGGCTCAGCGCGAAAGATTCACGCCTTATCCGGCCACTTGGCTAAATCGTCAGGGTTGGTCGGATAAGCCGGCGGTGGCACCGTCCACGCGGCAACCCTTCGACCGCTACCCTCGTCGCGACGCAGAGGATTTCACCATGCGCGTCGCCGCGGCCGAACACGCCAAGGGTGCGCGGGGCCTTCTTTCCGATCCTGCGTATGACGACGCAGCAAGGATTTTAGATGACCAATAAACGACAGATCGCCAATCCGGAGCGCGCCAGCGCGCCGGTGCAGATTGTGAGCGCGGCCGCCGTCGCCTCTAACCCCGTGGAAATAATCCTCGCTCGCACCAAGCCGGTGGAGCGTTTCGTGCGCCGGGCCGCCGGCATTTTGGCTCGTGACTGGCCGGCGCCTCGCACGGAAACGGAGGTGCGCGAAGCTCTCCGAGCGCTCCCGCCTTTCGACAAGATCCGAGAGATGCGCAAGCCGCTCGTCGCGTTCGTCTTCGGTCAAACCGATCTTGCAACCTCGCGGATTTTGCTCGCAGCCCTTACGGGCGCACTGCCGACGTCGGCCGGATGCAGCCGTTCCGATTGGATTTGCGCGGCGCTGGACTGTCTCGAATTCGATGACGATGACGACCCGGAGTTCGACGGTTTCACGCCGCAGATCATTGCCGCCGCATATCGATCAATACTGAGCGATGTGCGCCCCAAGTTCCTCCCGCCGCCGGGAGACTTCGTCAACATCGCGCGCCGCGCCCGACGACGCTACGCCTACGTTCTCGAAAATCTCGAATTTCTCGAAGACATCCGGACCGCCGCCGATTCATGGCGAATAGACGAGGAAGACCCCCCTCCTGATCCCGAATGGGACAGCATGTTCGACGAAACGCTTCCAGAGAAATAGCTCCAAACATGGAGCGCCGCATCACCTCCCCAACGATGATCGTCTTCTGACGACATCTCCAAGGTGACGAGGGGACAAGGGCACAGGGATCGCGCGCGCAGCGCGCGCATGCCTTCACCTGAAGTCCAAAAGCATCATTGCCTGAGGCCTAACACCGCAAGCGAGCCCCATCGTCGGCAAGAGCGCAACACGGACAAGATCAAAATTGGCATCAAAAGCCCGCGCGGACTCACGTCCTGATTCGTCATTTTGCATTCCTGAAGAGCTGGCGGTGTGCGCATGACGACAGCTCGGGGCGATGTTTGGCAGGGATTCGATATCCGTTGGTCGCCTTCTTTCGACATGTAATTACAGCGATTGCGAATGCGTGTCGCGCGCATGTTGCGCTGACGGAGCGCGCGTGATTCGTTGGTTGCCTCGATCGACCGCAAGTCACTGCAAGGTCGCGCGGATGTTGGGAGACCATCGGTGAATCCATCGACGACCATCGCAGCACTGCCGAAGCAACAGCGCAGCCGTGTCACGAATTCGGTTTACCGAGCGCTTCGGATTGATGGTCGGAGCCCCGAGGCACGACGTGCGCGGGATGTCTTGAAGGCCCTCGTTGATGAATTCGGTCAGGGCGACGAGCTGCGCCTTCGCGAACTCCTCAGCCTCCGCCTATCGCATGAGCAACTCCAGCGCCGAGTCGCTGCCGGGGACGCCGAGGCGCTTGATGCTTTGGTCCGCACCAGCAATGTGATTGCACGAGTTGAGCGCGATCTGCGCCGCCGCAAGGCCGCGCGGGCGGCGATGACGCCGCCGGCTCACTCGCTGGAATCGATCATCGCCAGGCATCGTGCGGCGGAGGCGGCTGCAAAGGCCGCTACAGCCGTCCCTGCCACGCCACCCGGCGACGGCGGCGGCGACAACGAGGGTCCGCGCTGATGATCCTCGACGCGCTCGCCCCTGCCGATCGTGCGGCGCTGTATCGCCTGGGCGAGGCGCTGCATCGCGCCGCGGCGATCGGCGAACGCCGCTGGACGGCGTTCCCGGACGTTCGGTCGCGCGTCGAAGGCCTCATGGCGGCGCTGCGCGCCGATTGCAGCGCCGCGGACGCGGAAGAGGTCGCGCGACGCCTTGTGGGGATGGTGGATTATCGCGAGGGCGGCGACGCCGCGATTGAGTTGGCGCTCACAGAAATCCTCGTGCACGGCGTCCGCTGGTCATGGGAGCGGTGCTGATGACGCCGCTCGTCTCACTCCGCGCAGCGCTCGACGATGCAGCATTGCTCGGCGGCGTCATGGGCGGCGAAAGTCGAGAACCGATGCGCGCGCTTCTCCTCGCTTCGCAGGGGGAGCAGCTGACGGCGTCTGAGCTGGAGCACTATCGTCGATTGACGCAGCGAGAGGCGCCGCCGACACAGCGCGTCCGCGAGATGCATATTCTCGCCGGTCGGCGATCGGGCAAGAGCAGCGGCGTCGCCGCGCTCGCATGCTATCTCAGCGGGCTTTGTGACTACAGCGACGCCCTTCAGGCTGGCGAACGCGGTCTGGTTCTCTGCATCGCGGCAAGCACGCGCCAGGCGCGCACGATCCTGGATTACATCTCGGGTTGCCTTGATTCCTCGCCCGCGCTTTCTCGGTTGGTGACGGGTCGAACGCAATGGGCTTTGTCGCTGTCGAACGGGATCGATGTTGAAGTGCGGGCTGCGGATCATCGCGGCCTGCGCGGTCCCACCGTCGTCGCTGCGCTCGCCGATGAGATTTGCCATTGGCGTTCCGACGAAAGCGCGTCACCCGACACCGAAATCATTGCCGCGGTTCGGCCAAGTCTCGTCACGACGCGCGGTCAGCTGATCTCACTGGGCTCGCCCCATGCGAAGCGCGGTTTCGGCTATCAGGTCTGGCGCAAGCACTTCGGCGAAAAGGGCAACCCGCGCATCCTTGTCGCCTGGGGTCCGACGCGGGCGTTCAACGACACGGTGCCAGCGGAGGAGGTCGCCGCCGCTTACGAGGAAGATGCCGCGCGAGCATCAGCCGAGTGGGATGCACAGTGGCGAAGCGATATCGATACGTTCGTGTCGCCGGAAACAGTTGCGGCCTGTGTGATCCCCGGCCGGTTCGAACTGCCGCGCGTCTCTGGCGCTCGTTACGTCGGGTTCATTGATGCCAGCGGTGGTTCGGGCGGCGATTCGATGACGCTGGCGATCTCGCATCGTGAGCGCGTGGGCGAGCGCGATATTGCCGTTCTCGACGCTGTTCGCGAAGTTCGACCGCCGTTTTCGCCGGACATCGTCACCGCCGAGTTCGCAGGGATCGTTCGCGGCTATGGGATCTCACGCGCAACTGCCGATCGTTGGGGAGCGGATTGGGTCACCGAAGCCTTCGCCAAGCATGGCGTGCGGATCGAACAGTGCGCTAAGCCGAAGAGTGATCTCTATCGCGAGCTGCTTGCGCCGCTGAACTCAGGGCGCATTGAACTTCTCGATAATCAGCGTCTCATCGCGCAGTTATGCGGACTTGAGCGCCGCACGGCTCGTTCCGGTCGCGACAGCGTTGATCACGGGCAAGGCGGACATGATGACGTTGCCAACGCTTGCGCTGGCGCGCTCGTCGAAGCGCTCAGCGGCGGCCAGATGATGGTTTTCAGCGAACAAATGATCCGCGCGCTCGAGATGGGGATCGTCTGAAACTTGAGGAGCAAAAAAATGTTCAAGTCTATGCCCAGCCCTCGCGGCACAAATATCGAGAAGCTTTTTGTCCCTTCGAATTTCGTCAGCCGGTCGCCAACTATGGCGTTCGACTCCGCGCCCACCGCGCCCGCCAGCGCGCCTCGCAAGCCC
>NZ_JADNRA010000027.1:140527-142621 GCF_015709525.1 Methylocystis sp. L43
GCCCACCGCGCCCGCCAGCGCGCCTCGCAAGCCCACCGCGCCCGCCAGCGCGCCTCGCAAGCCCGCTGTCGACTCGCCTTCGCGCCAGGATGGTTTGCAGGCGATTTTGGATTTTCTCAGCGGCGCCTTGCCTTCCGACCTTTTTGCTGAGGTCCAAGCAGCGCTGGAGCAGTATGTCCATGGATCCCAGGAGCCCGAGACGCCGCGGCAGCCCGCCGCCGATCGCCGTCCTCGGTTCGCCGCCGACGCCTCTGGGGAGAGCTCGTTTTTCGCGCGCTTTCCCGCAGCGAAGAAAATCGGCGCAGCGTAAGGGAGGTCATGATGCTGGACGCTGAAACGAAACCCGACGCCCTTGGCGAACGCGCCGCCGCGAGGGAGCAGTTGGCCGATGCGATTGTTGCCGTCGACGTGGCGCGTGAGCGGCTCGCCGAGGCAAAGCGGGCAGCTGAGGCCGGCTGGGACCGAGCGATTCATATCGGCGACCGCCTTGAGCGCCTAAGGGCGGAACTGCCCCAGCTGCCCGCAACGCCGCCGGCAGGCGCGGTCCTGGCCGCCCTCACGAGGGCGGGCGACGTGTTGGAGGTTGAGCGGTCACCGCGCGCGAAAGCGGAGGCCGAAATCGAGGGCCTCGAAGCGTCGCTCGAATCGATCCGGCGAGCGCGGGATGCTGCCGAGCAAGAGGCTACTCGGCGCAAGGAAGCGATCGGCACCGCGGAAGCGCACGTCAAGCGCATGGCCGCCGCCGTTTTGCAGTCATCCGGAGCGACCGAGCGGCTGCTGCACGGCCTCTTGGACCTCGAGCGCCAAGTCGTCGAGCGCCGGCTCGGCTTGGCCTTTCTTCTGCGGCACGGCGCCGTTCCCGTCGCCTTGCTCGCCGAAGTGGGGAAGTTGCTCGATGGTCATTCGCTCCCCGCGCGCGCGACGGCCGATCATTGGTCCCGCCACCCGACGACGACCGCTTGGGCGGACACGTTGAAGGAACTGGAGCGCGATCCGGACGCCCGGCTTCCGGGCTGATCAGATTACCGCCGGCGCGGCTTTCTCCGGCGGCGATGGCCCAGCGGGGTGTGGCCTGTAACTCCCGCCGGTCACGGTTCTGGATCCTCATGCCCGTGACCACCCTTCGGCGCCCCGGCCATGTCCACCGGCCGGGGCGTCGATCATTCCAGATGGAGAACCTCACATGACCAAACGAAAAATTAGTTCAGACAATTTCATCGGCGGGCTTGCCACGGCGCTGGGGGGCGGCGCTGGGAGCGTTGCGCGAGAGGCGGTCGGCCGCAATCTGAGCGCCGACAGCGAAGATGGAATCGCGGAAGTCGTCCGCTGGGCAACCGAAAATCTCGACGCAGCACAGGTGCGCCGCTTGGGCGAGGAGCTGATCTCGGCCGCCGACAAGGGCGACGATGGCCGCCAGGCGCAAGACAGCGCATGGGGACGAAAGCCCGATCCTTTCGAGCAACGCTATCCCGCATCGCGCCGCATCGGTCAGCAATGGTGAAAGGCTCGCCGCCCAGCAAGCGGCGGCGATCTCTGAAATGCGACCAATTCCGAGGGGAGTGTGACCGATGAGCAGTTTGGCGAGACGACTGACAAGAGCGAAACGACGCGAACGCCTGTCGCTGCGACGCGACCGCGCTTCGAATTCCGTTGTCGTGAACTTCGGCGGCGACACTCGGACCCTTGATCTCACGCCCCAAGCGCCGCCGCCGTCGATCGAGTCCGCTTTCCAAGGGCTCGAGAAGTCCTTGGCGGAGGTCGACGCCGCCGGGCGTGCGATGGGGCTTTCCGCCAAAAGCCTTAAGAAGGTCAAAGAGGCAATATTGGCTGTGGGCCTGGAGGGTCTGAACCAATGAGCGACGACGCAAATGTTTTGAAGGAATTCGTCGTCGAGCTTGGCTGGAAAAGCGACGCGACACAGCAACGCCGCGTCACCGATGCGATTGCGTCGGTCACGAAGGGCGTCACGGTCATGGCGACCGCCGTCGCGGCCGCCGAAGTCGCGCTTGTCGGCATCGCGCAGCGTGTTGCTCGAAGCTTTGAAGCGCTCGCCTATGCGTCATCGCGCGTCAACGCCAGCGCGAAGAACATCGC
>NZ_JADNRA010000028.1 GCF_015709525.1 Methylocystis sp. L43
TCCGGCGCCAAAGGCACCTTGCGGGCGTGAACCTTGAGGATCTTCTCGCGGCCGATGAAATCCGGGTTCGGCACCTGGATCTGCCGGTCGAAACGGCCCGGACGCATCAGCGCCGGATCGAGCACGTCCGGACGGTTGGTCGCGGCGATCAGGATGATGCCCTCATTCGCCTCGAAGCCGTCCATCTCGACGAGCAGCTGGTTCAGCGTCTGCTCGCGCTCGTCGTTGCCGCCGCCAAGGCCGGCGCCGCGATGGCGGCCGACCGCGTCGATCTCGTCGACGAAGATGATGCAGGGCGCGTTCTTCTTCGCCTGTTCGAACATGTCGCGCACGCGCGAGGCGCCCACGCCGACGAACATTTCGACGAAGTCAGAGCCCGAGATCGAGAAGAACGGCACGCCCGCCTCGCCGGCGATGGCGCGCGCCAGCAGCGTCTTGCCGGTGCCGGGCGGTCCAACGAGCAGCACGCCGCGCGGGATGCGCCCGCCGAGCCGCTGGAACTTCTGCGGATCGCGCAGGAATTCGACGATCTCCTGCAGATCCTCCTTGGCTTCGTCGACGCCGGCGACGTCCTCGAAGGTGACGCGCCCTTGCGTCTCCGTCAGCAGTTTCGCTTTCGATTTGCCAAAGCCCATCGCGCGGCCGCCTGCCCCGCCCTGCATCTGCCGCGCCATGTAGATCCAGACGGCGATGAAGAGCAGCAGCGGCAAGCCATTGACGAGCAGAGTCGTGAGCCAACCCGGACTGTCGTTCGCAGGCTTGGCGCTGATCTGCACCTTCTTGGACTCAAGCTTCTGCACGAGGCTCGGATCGCTCGGCGCGTAGGTCGTGAAGGAGCGGTTGTCGTTAAAGTGGCCGGAAATCTCATTGCCGGACATCGTCACGTCATGGACGCGGCCTTCATCGATCTGCACCAGCAGCTCGCTGAAGGTGATCTCGCGCGCCGGCGTGCGGGTCTGCTGATGCTGGAACAGCCCGAAAAGCAACGCGCCGACTGCGACGAACAGGACCCAAGGCAAATATTTCTTCCAATTCGCCTTCATTTTCACCTCCATGACGAGAGCCGCGGCGGGCCGGGCGTCGTCGCCAATATGTATGCATCCCCCCGCCGGAGCCGTAGATGCCTCGACTAGCGCAGGATGAGATTAGAAGTAATCTAGGTCAGGATGGCGCAATAGCCAAACAGGCGTCATAATTCGCCAAAAGTTGAGCGGATGAAAAAGATTGTCATCGCCGGCCTAAATGAATGCCTGGGCTCGGCTTTCTCGGGACTGACGGATGTTTTGACGCTCGCGCGGCGCGCCGTCGTTCGCGCCGCCGCGCCCGCTCAAAACGCCGAAAATCCTTTCTATGTCGTTACGGCAAGCGCGGACGGCGAGTCGATCCGCGATCGCGCGGGAGCGATCTTCCCCGTCGCGGCGCCATTCGAGGCCATTGCGACCTGCGACGCGATCATCGTGCCGAGTTTCTGGCCCGACGAGGACGGAAAGCCGCCGGACATGTCGCGCTTTAGCGCGGCGGCCGCCTGGCTGCGGCGCCACCACGCGCGCGGGGCGCTGATCGCAGGGTGCGGATCGGGCGTTTTTCTTCTCGGCGAGGCGGGTCTCCTGGATGGCCGCCGCTGCACGACAAGCTGGTGGCATCATGAAGAATTGAAGCAGCGGTATGCGCGAATCGACGCAGCCTGGGGCGCGCGGCTGATCGAGGACCGTCGAGTGGTCTCCGCCGCTGGCCCGCTGTCGTGGATCGACGTCGCTCTGCATGTCGTTCGCGCGCTTTGCGGAGTCGATGCGGCGCGAATTGCGGCGGATGTCACCCTGGGCGAGGCGGCGCCCGTCAAAGGCGCGCAGCGCGGCCAGACCGTCTACAACGCCGCGGCGCTGAACGAAGGCGCCGGCGCCTTTCTGACCGACGCCGAGCGAATCATCCGGCAATCCGATGCGGCGATGAGCGCTCAGGAGCTGGCGCGGGCTCTTTCGACGTCCGAGCGAACGCTGCATCGCAGGCTCAAACTGGCCTCCGGAGAGTCGCCCAAGACCTTCATCGATCGGATACGGGTCGAGACCGCGCGCATGTTGCTGGAAACCAGCGCCAAGCCGGTCAAGGAACTCGCCGCCAGCGCCGGCTTCGCCGACGAGGCGAGTTTTCGGCGCGCGTTCCGGCGTTTCGCCGGCATGGCGCCGAGCGCCTATCGGGTGTGGGCGCGCGCCAGAAGCCAGAACAAAGGCCAGCTTTTCGCATTACGCAAGGAAGCGGAAATCATTCCGAAAATGCTGACGACCATTTTCGACGCCTGCGTCAATGGCGTCACGCTCGCAGACCCCGAACTCGAAGATTCGCCGATCATTTACGCCAATCGACCGTTTATGCGAATCACCGGCTATGAACTCGACGAGATTATCGGACGCAACTGCCGCTTTCTTCAGGGCGGCGACCGCGACCAAGAGGGAAGACTGCGGCTGCGCGAAGCGATCCGCAATCGAGAACAGATCGAAGTCACGCTGCGCAATTATCGCAAGGATGGCGCGCTCTTTCATAACACGCTCAACATCACGCCTCTGTTCGACGCCGACGGCCGCCTCCTCTATTTCCTCGGCGTGCAATATGACGTCAGCACTCAGGTGCAGGCCGAGCTGGAAATCGGCGACCTTAAAGCGAAGCTTATGTCTTTGACGGATTAATCGTCATTGCGGCGCACTGACGCTGAAGCCCAGCCGACTAACCGTTGTTTAAGCCGGGATTACGGGCTGCAAGCCGAATCAGCGCGGCGCTCTTTTGAGCGGTGTGGCAGGTGCATCGCAAAACCTTTTCCTACTTGGCATATTTCTAAGTCGGTGCGCTAATTTGTCGCGCCTGCCTCAGATGCGGCTCTTCGTTTCCTCAATGGGCAGCGAGCCACAGGACAAACGCCATGAACGCGATCTCTGCGATTCTCTCAATTTTCGCCGCCGCCGCCGCTATCACGCTTGCGATCACAGCCTTCGTGAACGCCTGACAAATCGCGCGCGCACATACGAAGAAGCGTCGCTCGCCGCCCCGCGGCGAGACGCCGACGCCCCGCATTAGTCTATTTCCCTTGGATCGCTCGCCCGCGAGACGTTGTGCTCATGACCGGCAGCCCGTCTGGCGTAGTTTTTCTAGATCGGCAAGATTGATCGGCGGCGCCGTGGCGCCGGCGAGACTTTTGAACGGCGCGTTCATCGCAGCGCCGACCTCATAAAGCACAGCGCACATGTCGGCGCCGTCGATGCGCATGGACCGCGCTAATGTTTCGCCTGCGCAACCGCGCTGCGACAGCAGGCGATGCATCGACCTGTCGAAAACGCCGATCACATGCGTCAGCGCGGCGGCTTCAGCGATTGCATTCAGCGCGACGCCGAGCTGACCGATGGTGCGATCGCTGGCGACATCCGTCGCGCGAAAATCTCCGGCGGCGCGGAGCGTCAAACGACTTGCTTCCCAAATCAGCGGGCTTTCGACGCGTATGCCATCCGGCGCCGCTCCCGCGAAGGCATCGTTCAACATCGTCACGCCGGCAGTCGGCAAAACCCGCAGCGCTCCCGCGACGCATTCCGTTTCGTCGAGGGCAAGTACGTAGAGCGGATCCAGCGAATCAAAATAGTCGACGACCGCCAGCCGATGAACAGCGCCGGACGGCCGACCGGCATGCGCGTGAGCAGCGCCGAGGCGCAGGCCATACATCTCGTCCATGAGTCGGGGAAAGAGCGCGCGCGATTCGCCAGGCAGCAGCGCGATCATCGCTCCCGCCGATCGACCGAAGAAAGGTCCGTAGGAGCGGACTCGATCGCGGAACGCGGCCGTTCGACTCCGACGCGAATCAACCCTGTCTGGCAGGCTTCCTCAATCGCATCGTCGACGGAGGCGGCGTGAAGCCTGGCGCGCGCCGCTTCGAGCCAGAAGCGCACGGCAGTTGCACGAGCGCCGAGCGCGATTCCGATCTCATGATCGTCAATTCCTCGGGCCTTGAGGCGCAGGCAAGCCAACTCGCGATCCGACAGCCGAACGTCAACGTGGGATTCTCCTTTGAAAGCGTCTCGCACGCTGACGTGAAAGATCGCGCTCATGACCATGAGCCGGCGAATCAGGTCATGGCGCGGCGACAGCAGGGATGAAGCGTCTTCAGGGCAGCAGACGCTAAACAGCCCATATTCGCCGCTTCGGCCGCGCAGGGGAATGGAGACGCCGTCGGCGCCGAGGTCGAGCTCCAGCGCCTCGCCCAGGAGTTTTCTAACGACCGGATCGTCGCGATCCAGCAGGCGCCAATCGATCGGCATGATCCCCCCGAAGCCCGCGCGTACGACGGGCTCGAGGTCGACACGGCGCGCCTGGACATGGGATTTTCGCCACGACGCCGCATGAGCGGCGGAGAGCAGAGGTCGGTCGGACAGGCCCGTCGGGACGTTGAAGGCGAGGTAAGCGACATTCGCGAGGCCTGTCGCCCGCAGGAACTCGCTGAGGAAGCTGTTGGGAATAGGGATTCTGTCGGCGCGCGTGAGCCGATCGATGAGATCGAAAACATCTTCGAAATACACGCGACGCCTGTGGCCGGAAACAATTATCAATTTGATACAGCGTCGCCCGAAGTGAGGCAATGCGCAGGCCGCGAAGATAGCAAAAGGGGGGCTTAAGCCCCCCTGTAAGACGAAACGGGGCGTGAGCCCTTTCCAAAAGAAAGAGCCCGGCCGATCGGCCGGGCTCTTATATTTCGAACGTCAGGCTGGATCAGTATTTCGCAACAATCGGGGCATTGCCCCAGTTGAAGTGATAGTTGACGCCAGCGCGCACAATGTTTCCGTTGAAGCGAGTCTGCGACTGCGAAACCACTCCGGCGACAACGCTACCCGGGAAGAGTGTATTGCCCAAGGTTGTCAAGAGGCCCGCCGAGTAGCTGACATTGCCGAGATCGTAATACAGATATTCGACCTTGGCGGACCAGTTCGGCATGAACATCCACTCAAGTCCGGCGCCCGCCGTCCAGCCGACGCGCGTGTCGGAAAAGGTTCCAGACGAGAAAGCAGAGCTAGCGAGACATCCCGCCGGGAACTGAGCGCAGTCATTGTTGAACTGCGCGATGCCGGTCGACACCGAGACGCCGCCATAGGCGAGACCGCCTGTGCCGTAAACAAGCATGGTCGGGGTGAAGAGCCAGCCGAGTCGGCCGCGAACCGTCCCGATATAGTCAAGACGCTTCGAGGTCGTGATCGCGGTCGTAACGATTTCGCTGGCGGCGATAAACGGAAATGCGCCCGCCGCGGTAACCGACGTCTTGTTGCTGTTGCTGCTGGCGACGCCTTGGATGTCAGCCTCGACGCCCGCGACAAGGCGGCCGCCCCAGAACTGCCAATTATAGCCAATCTGGCCGCCACCGATGAATCCGCTGGTGTTGCCCTGCGAAACGCCCGAAGCCCCGAGCGCGGAATACGCGGCATATAAATTGGCCGCGCCGACTCCGGGGAGGGAGGAAATCGGGGCTGACGAGGTCCAGATGTTGTTGCTGTTGCCCCATGTCCCGCCGGCGTTCAGACCGACGTAAAAGCCGCTCCACAGCGGGGGCGGCGGCAGCGGGGGCGGCGGAGGAGCCTTGTAGCTGGGAAGATCGGCCGCCAAAGCCGAGCCCGTCAGCGCAACCATAAGAGCGGCGACGGAAAGAGCTCTTTTCATCTGTGTCCTCGTTGCTTGAGGCGGAAAATCTTCGCCCGATTGACTTGTTGAAACCTTCAGCGATCGCTCGCCATGCACTGCACTCAATCAGTCGAGGCCGCGCACAGTCAATGCAAAAGCCTCTGGTTTCACAGGCGCTCGGTTTGAATCTGGACGGGTGTGGCGCCGGCGCCACATCTCTCGCTCACGACAGAGGTTCGGCGACATGTAGACCGGTGACGCCCACGGCGAATGGGTGGCCGTAAGCCGCGATTCCCCAACGACTAACAGCGCCAGGGGATATTCCCGTCGCGGCTCGAGCAGGGAGCAGCCGAGAAGGGTGATCGGCGCGCGCGAAAAGCGTAAAGCCTCGCCCTGCTATGAACGTGATTGAAGGCGATGGCTCACAGCAAGCAGGCTTTGAAAGCCGCTAACCATCGGCCAGGCGCGCGATCTCGGCGCGGCGCCAAACCTCTTTTGAGCCCTCCGCCGCCTTGTGCTCCAGCATCCGCGCGGCGACCAGATCGAGTGGTCCCACGGGACAAATTCCCATCCACTCGAGCCGCTGCGTGGGCGCAAGCGACCCCAGTACGCGCGAACAGCTCTTGCCGAAATGACGCAGAGGCAGAAGCAGGAGTTCGAGTTCCGCCGCATCCCTGTCCGGCGCTGTCCGAGCGCGCGCGACTAGCGGCGTTTGGGCGTCGATAACCCGGCGCATCGCCTCAGCCATCGCCTCCTGCCGCTGCGCTCGCCACCAATCAAGGAAACGGCGTCCCTTCTGCTCGCGCTGCCAGAGGGCGTTAACCCGAGCGCCACAGAGCCGGAGTGGCAGTCGACGCTCCGGGTCCACTTCGATGATGAATATGTCGGGCAGAATATGGCGAATCGCGACGGGATCGATTTCCGCTCGATCCGGCGCCGCCCGTTCTCCCTTCAATCGACCCCAATAGTCGTGAAGCTCCCTAGTGCCCGGTAATATCATTCAATTCCGCCCGACGCTCGCGCGCCCCCGCCCAGAATTGGGACGCCTGCCCCCGCCGCGTTCCAATTCTTGCTGAAGAGAGCAGCGATCGTGCCATCGGAGCGGCAACCTCCAGGATGGCGGAGATTACGACGGCCAGGACTCCGCAACCTATGAGTGAAACCAACAAGCTGAGCCGGGCGGAAGCTGTCTCGAGCGACCCGCTGGGCGCTCACGAATCAGCGCTTGCCCTCGCCGCCAGGCGCTTCAAATCGGGACGCTGGCCGACGCCGGTCGCGCTAGATTAGCATTGAGGCTGCGCGGGCCCCTGCCCAGCAAAACGAACAGGAGCGAACGTGCCCGCAAGGCGAGAACGAATTTTCAATCTCCCGACAGTGACCAAGACGCTGATCGTCGTACTGACGGCGACGCAGTTCGTCGTCGCGTACGGCCCTTTGGAATTCTCAAACTGGCTGATATCGACTTTCGCCTTCATCCCGGCGCGCGTGACGCTTGAAGGCGGCGCCGAATACGCCACCATGCTCACCTACTTTTTTTTACACGGCGACTGGACGCATCTCATCGTGAATGCGTTAGCGCTTGCAGCATTCGGCACGCCGGTCGAACGTCGATTCGGTTCGGCGCGCTACCTCCTCTTTCTCGCCGCGAGCGCTTTCGCAGGCGCGTTGTTGTTTCTTGCGCTGCACCCTTACGAAATCGCCCCTGTCGTGGGCGCATCAGGCGCAATCTCAGGAACAATGGGGGCAATTGTGCGTTTCGCATTTACGCCAGGAGCGCGGCTGGCGGACAAGCGGCGCAGCCCCCGGGCGCCATATGACGAGGAATCGCATTCCACTTCGCTGTCGCAACTGCATTTGAACCGACAGGCGATGTTTTTCCTTGTCGCATGGTTAGCGGTGAACGTGCTTCTTGGCGCCTTTCCCCAGGCGGTCGGCGTGTCGAGCGCGATCGCATGGGAAGCGCACGTAGGAGGGTTTCTGTTCGGCCTGCTCTTTTTCAGCTTCTTCGATCGCGCGGGTCGGCATGCCCTTTAGTTCGCAGTAACGCCCGTCGGCTGGCGAGGGAGGCCGGTCGCGAGCGAAAAGGAGGGCCAGATGACGATCTCGAACATACTCGCAGAGAAAGGAAGAGAGGTGGTGACTGCGAGCGCCGACACGACGCTGCAGCAGGCCGCTCAGCTGATGATGCGCTATCGAATCGGCGCGCTCGTCATTCTGGACGACAGCGGCCGACTGGCCGGACTGATCGCTGAGCGCGACATTGTGTCGGCGGTGGCGCTCGACGGGCCGGAGGCGCTGACGCAACGCATATCTGCGTATATGCAGCCCAGCCCTCAGCCGGCGAGAGAAGACGACGCCGTCGAGAACACGATGCGCGTGATGACCATCGAACGGCGCCGGCATATTCCCGTGATCCGGGAAACGCGCCTCGTCGGCCTCGTGTCGATCGGCGACGTGGTCAAATACCGCATTCGCGTCATCGAGGAAGAGCACCGATCGATGCGCGAATACATCGCCCAAGCCTAGGGCCAAGCCTAAGGACCAGGCGGGGCCGAGAGCGGGATGTGGGCGAAGATGTTGGGCAGCGCGCGCTTCGTCGCCTCGCGCCCCACATGGATCAGCTGATCAGCCTTGTGGAAGTCGAACATGCCGACTTCCTCCAGCCGCGCGGTGATCGTCGCGTCGGGCGGGTCGCCAGCCAACCGCGAACGCAGGATGCGATCCTGGATGATGTTGAAGGCGTCGATCATCGCCGTGGCGACGTTCGGCGCATCGCCCGGCTGACGATCGAAATAGCGGGGCAGGAACCGATCGACGAAAGATGCGTCGGCCTTCTCCCCGAACGGCCCGGCCTCCGCGGCCTGATGCAGTGCAGTAGGATCGTCGCGGATGACGCGCGCGCGATACATCGTGTCGGCGGTGACGTTCACGGCGATCACATATTCCGCGCCGAGCGCGCGGCACACGGTGACCGGCACGGGATTGACCAGTGCGCCATCAAAGAGCCAGCGATCGCCAATACGCACCGGCTCGAAAACGCCCGGCAACGCGTAAGATGCGCGGATGGCGAGCGATAGGGAGCCATGTTGCAGCCACACCTCGTGGCCCGTCCCAACCTGAGTCGCCACCGCCGCGAAGGGTATAGGCAGCTCCTCGATCTCCACGTCTTCGAGCTCCTTCTCCAGAGCGGACCGCAGCCGTTCGCCAGTGATGAGGCTGGCGCCGGAGAAGGAGAGATCCATCAAGGTGAAGACGCGCCGCTTGGTCAGCGTGCGGGCAAAGGCTTCGATCTGATCAAGCTTGCCGGCGGCGTAGCATCCGGCGACCACCGCGCCGATCGATGTGCCTGCGATGACGTCCGGCTTGATGTCATGGGCGGCGAGCTCGCGCAGCACGCCGATGTGCGACCAGCCGCGCGCCGCGCCGGCGCCGAGCGCCAGCCCGATCGTCGGCTGACCGCGTCTTTGCCGTTTGGCCTCGGTATCCGCCTTGCGTACGAGGGTCGTCGGAGGAGCTTGTGGTTCGTCCGTCATCGCGCCAGCCGCCTCGGCATCGGGAAGTTGAGGGTTGCGTGAGCGTAGCGATAACATACGGGCCTTCCCGCGCCGCCGTCTCCGTCATGGTAAGCGGCACAAGATATATTTGGAGACCAGCCTGCGCTTCGGAAGGTGGGCTTCAGGTTAACTTTCCGCCAAATATGGGCGCCTATGCGCCAACGGCGGAGAAAACCAGCGCGCCCTCGTCGCCGAGCGCCCGATAAAAGCAGGACTTTCTCCCCGTATGGCACGCTTTGCCGTCGCCGCCGACTTCGACCTCAAGCAGCACGGCGTCCTGATCGCAGTCGACGCGCAGCGAGAGCACTTTTTGCGTCTGCCCCGAGGTCTCGCCTTTGCGCCAAAGCGCGCCCCGAGACCGCGACCAATAATGGGCGAGACCCGTCTCGATCGTCTTCTCGAGCGCGAGTTCGTTCATATAGGCGACCATCAGCACTTCGTGCGTCGCCGCCTCAGTGGTGACGCAGACGATGAGGCCGTTCGCGTCGAATTTCGGCGCGAAAACGCTCCCCTCCTCCACCTCTCTGGACGCCTGCGACATCACCGCGCCCCGCGCAGGAGCGTGTAGAAATGCGCCTGCTCCGTCGGATCCTCGCGGAATACGCCGGAAAACTGCATGGTGACCGTGGACGATCCCTGCTTCATCACGCCGCGCATCGACATGCACATATGTTCCGCCTCGACCATCACGGCGACCCCGCGCGGCGCGAGCGCTTCGTCGATCGCCGCCGCGATCTGCGCCGTCATCGCCTCCTGAGTCTGGAGGCGGCGGGCAAAAATCTCGACGAGACGGGCGAGCTTCGATAGGCCCACAACCCCGCCATTGGGATAATAGGCGATATGCGCCTTGCCGACGAAGGGCACGACGTGGTGCTCGCAATGCGAGGTGAAGGGAATATCGCGAACGAGCACGAGATCGTTGTAGCCTTCGACCTCCTCGAAGACTTTCGACAGGACCTCATCGGCGCTCTCCCGATAGCCGCTGAAGAACTCTTCATAGGCTTTGACGACTCGACGCGGGGTGTCCAGCAGTCCCTCGCGGTCCGGATCGTCTCCCGCCCAGCGCAACAGGGTGCGCACGGCGGCTTCGGCTTCATCGCGGGAGGGGCGTTCGACGGTTTTAACCGTCTCGAGCGAAGAAAAGGGACAGGTCTTAACCACGTCATCCATGTGGCGCCTCCATATGCTTCAGCGCGCGCCTATAAAAGGCGCAGCGGCAGAGAATGCCTCGCGCCAGCGAGGCGGTCCCTCAAATCGTCGCCCTCTCCAGATGGTTCGAGATCATGCGAGAATTCGAGACTAACGAGGGCCGCTGACGGCCCCGGCGCGACCCCCCGCTTTCGCGAAGGGGCGCAAAATACTATATAGAGTTTTACCAAGGCGATGGTAAGGCCTTGGCTTGAATGCACCGGCGGCGATGCTCAACAACATTTACAATCAACGCATTCTGGAACTTGCCGGAAACATTCCGCGCATCGGCCGGCTGCCGCGCCCCGACGCGACCGCCTCGGCCTATTCCAAACTCTGCGGCTCGACGATCACCGTCGATCTGAGGCTGGAAGACGGGAAAGTGGCCGATTATGCGCATGAGCTGAAGGCCTGCGCGCTCGGCCAGGCGTCGGCCTCGATCATGGCGCGCAATGTGGTTGGCTCCACGCCGCAGGAGCTGCGCGAGGCGCGTGAGGCGCTGCGCCGAATGCTCAAGGAGAACGGTCCGCCGCCGACCGGCAAATGGGCGGATCTTGCGGTGCTGGAGCCGGTGCGCGACTACAAGGCCCGGCATGGGTCGACCATGCTGGCTTTTGACGCAGTCGCGGACGCCGTAAAAAAGGCGGAGGCTTGATCGCAGCCCGAAGAGGGCGGAAAAGCTCTCATCCTGTCGCCTCGACACAATCTATAGCCACGACAAGGGCCCCGCGCACTTGATCTCACAAGAACGAACGACCGACCGCCTAGGCGTCCTCGGCTGGTGGCGCGCGACACCCCTTTATCTGCGAATCTTAGGTGCCGTGGCGCTGGGGCTTGTCGTTGGCGTCACGCTTGGCGACCAGGCGGCAGTGCTCGAGACGCCGGCGAAGCTCGTCCTGCGGCTCCTGGGGGCGCTTGCCCCTCCGCTGATTCTGCTGGCGATTATGCAGGCGCTGATGCGCGCGCATCTTGGCGGGCGGAAGGCCCTGCGGCTGGTGACGCTGCTGTTGACCAACACGCTGGTGGCGATCGGCATCGGCCTCCTTGTCGCCAATGTCCTTCAACCCGGTTCATGGTCGAACCCCTCGCCGGCGCACGCGCCCGCCAAAGCCGCAGCCGGCGCCGATCCTCTCGCGCAATTCCTGGACAGCGTGCCAAGGAGCATCGGCGGGCCATTTTCGGACAATGGCACGGTGATGGGCGTGATCTTCATTGCGGTGGCGCTGGGCGTCGCGCTGAGAAGCCTGCGGCATCATGAGGTGCGCACCGTCGAAGACCTCGTTCACGTGGCGCTGACCAGCCTGATTACGATTCTGCACTGGATCATCGATCTGGTGCCGCTGGCCGTGTTCGGCATCGTCGCCAGCATCGTCGGCGTGAAGGGCTTTGCCGATTTTCTCGCTTTAGGGGGCTTCGTCGTCGCCGTGCTCGCGGCGCTGACGTTGCAAGCCGGCTACTACCTTATTCGCGTGCGTCTAGGTTCCTGGGTGCGTCCGCTCGAACTGCTGCGGGGCGTGCGCGATGCGCTGGTGATGGCGTTTTCGACCGGCAGCTCCACCGCCACGATGCCAGTGACCTATGCGCGCCTGCGCGAAAATGTCGGGCTTCGGGAGGAGTCCGCCAGCATGGGCGCGCTCGTGGGCGCGAATTTCAATAATGACGGCACGGCGCTTTATGAAGCCATGTCGGCCTTGTTCGTCGCGCAATTGCTCGGCATGCATTTGACGCTCAGCCAGCAGTTCATCGTCGTGGTGACGTCGGTCGTCGCATCCGTCGGCGCGGCCGGCATTCCAGAGGCGGGATTGGTGACGATGACCATGGTCTTCAAGGCGGTCGCGTTGCCCACCGACTACATCGCTATGCTTTTCACCGTCGACTGGCTGCTGGACCGCTGCCGGACGGCCATCAATGTCATGGGCGACGTGACGGTCAGCTGTCTGCTGGATGGCAAAACGCGCGAGCCGCTGGAGACGCGACCGCCCTGAGGCGTCCGAGACGCCGCAAGAGACGCCGCAAGAGTCTCGCCCCGCCGCCCCTTTCCGCCTACGCTCGCCGCATGACCCCTGCCCCGATTCGCATCCTCGGCATTGATCCCGGCCTGCGCAACACCGGCTGGGGCGTCATCGAGGCGCAGGGCTCGCGGCTCTCCTTCATCGCCTGCGGGCGCGTGCGCTCCGACGCAAGTCTCAACATGGGCGAGCGGCTTTCGCAGCTGCATCTGGGGCTGATGGGGGTCATCGCCGACCATGCGCCGCATGAAGCGGCGATCGAGGAGACCTTCGTCAACCGCGATCCGCAGTCGGCCTTGAAACTCGGACAAGCGCGCGGCGTGGCGCTGACCGCCCCCGCGCTTGCTGGCCTCGTCATCGCCGAATACGCCGCCAATCTCGTCAAGAAGACCGTGGTCGGCGCCGGCCACGCCGACAAGACGCAAGTGCAGATGATGGTGCGGGTGTTGCTGCCGGCGAGCGGAGCGACGAGCGCCGACGCCGCCGACGCTTTGGCGGTCGCGATCTGCCACGCCCAGCATCGCGGCGCGAGACTGCGGATTTCGGCATGATCGGCAAGCTCAAAGGCCTCATCGACAGCTATGGCGAGGACTTTGTGATTCTCGACGTTAATGGCGTCGGCTATGTCGTGCACTGTTCGACACGCACGTTGCAGCAGCTGCCGCGCGTCGGCGAAGCCACCGCGCTCGCCATCGAGACGCAGGTGCGCGAGGATTCGATCAGGCTCTTTGGCTTCGCGACCGAGTCTGAGCGCGACTGGTTCCGCCTTTTGCAGACCGTGCAGGGCGTCGGCGCTAAAGTGGCGCTGGCGATCCTTTCAATTCTTCCTGCGAACGATCTCGCCTCGGCCATCGCCATGCAGGACAAGGCGAGCGTCTCCCGCGCGCCGGGCGTCGGGCCCAAGCTCGCCGCGCGCATCGTCGCGGAGATGAAGGACAAGGCGCCCGCCTTCGGCGCCGTCGACCCTGCCCTGGCGCGGCTCTCGGGCGAGGAGCCGGAGGGCGCGCCGTCGGCGGCGCGCGATGCGATTTCCGCTCTGGTCAATCTCGGCTACGGGCGCCCGCAGGCGGCGGCCGCCGTGGCCGAGAGCCTCAAACAGCTTGGCGAAGCGGCCGAGGCGAGCGCGCTGATTCGCCGGGGCCTGCGCGAACTCGCGCGCTGAGCGCGCGATCAGGCGGCAATCACGTCGCGGTAGATTTCGGCGAGCGTCGTTTCGAACTCTATCGCCGGGAGGCGCATGGTCGCTTCTATTGCGCCGAGTCGCGGACGTTCAAAGAACCCGCCCTCGACACGGTCGATGACATCGACGGCGAGATGGTCGCGCTCGACCAGCACATAATGCTGCAGCGACGGAAGCTTTTGATAGAGCCCCCATTTTTCCCATCTGTCGCGATGGGCGGAGCCTTTCGACACAACTTCGATGAGCACGACCGGGTCGTCGAGCGAGGTCGCGTCGGGCGAAAGCGGCCCACAACGCACCATAACGTCAGGAAAGCACGCGAGATCGAGCAGCCGCTGCTTCAGGTAGAACGTCTCATCGAAGGGGCGACAGTCCGACCCGCGCCGCCGAAACTCATTCATTAGCGCGACTGTCAGATTTTGAACGATCCGCTTATGCTCCCAGCGTGCGCCAACCATCATGCGCACGACGCGGCCGCCGATCAGCTCCCACTTCTCGTCGGCGGGCTTGTCGGGCAAAAGTTCCTCGAAATCGTCGAGAGACATATACTCATATTGCGAGGACGGGCGATTCACGGCGCGGCTCCGTTTGCCGCATCTTAGCATAGCGCCTGCGCCAGCGCATGGGAGCCGCCCGCTTGACCACGCCGCCAGCGCGCCTTGTCAGCCCCGAGCAGCGCGACGATGACGCCGACGCGTCGCTGCGTCCGCTGTCGCTTTCGGACTTTACGGGTCAGGAGGCGGCGCGCGCCAATCTCAAGGTCTTCATCGAGGCCGCCAAGACGCGCGGCGATGCGCTCGATCATGTGCTGCTCGTCGGCCCGCCTGGGCTGGGCAAGACCACGCTGGCGCAGATCGTCGCGCGCGAGCTTGGCGTCAATTTTCGCTCCACCTCCGGCCCCGTCATCGCCAAGGCCGGCGACCTTGCGGCGCTGCTCACCAACCTCGAGCCGCGCGACGTGCTGTTCATCGACGAAATTCACCGGCTCAATCCGGCGGTGGAGGAGATCCTTTACCCGGCGATGGAGGATTTTCAGCTTGACCTGATCATCGGCGAGGGCCCGGCGGCGCGTTCGGTGAAGATCGATCTTGCGAAGTTCACCCTCGTCGGCGCAACGACGCGCGCGGGTTTGCTGACGACGCCGCTGCGCGATCGCTTCGGCATTCCTGTTCGATTAAATTTCTACACGGCGGAAGAATTGGAGCTGATCGTCAAGCGCGGCGCGCGCGTGCTGGGGATCGGCGTCGACGGCTCGGGCGCGAAGGAAATCGCCCGGCGTTCGCGCGGCACGCCCCGCATCGCCGGCCGCCTTCTGCGACGCGTGCGCGACTTCGCCGTAGTGGATGGCGTCGGGTCAATCACCCGCAAACTCGCCGATCACGCACTGTCGCTCCTCGAGGTCGATTCAATAGGCCTCGACGTGATGGATCGTCGCTATCTCAATCTGGTGGCCGTCAATTTCGGCGGCGGCCCGGTCGGCATCGAGACGATCGCCGCGGCGCTGTCGGAGCCGCGCGACGCGATCGAGGACATTATCGAGCCGTTTCTTTTGCAGCAGGGTTTCTTGCAGCGCACGCCGCGCGGGCGCTTGCTGACGCCGCACGCCTTCCGCCACCTCGGCCTCGCCGAGCCGGCGCGTCCCGCGGCGCAGTTCGGATTGTTTGGCGAAGGCGAAGACTAACCAGCGATCACGCGGTGAGCACGAAATAAATCATTGCGCCAAATAAGAGAACGGCGGCGATCTCGCCGGCATGCTCCAGCGCCTTCAGCGCGCGGCTTAGAAATTTCGAGTTCATGATGCACACTCCGTAGAAGCGTACATGGCGTCTCAAGCTACGCTTTCCAGCTCCTTCGGCGGAGTCAACTCGGTCGAGCCAATGTCCGACTTAGCCTGCGAGCGGACCGCCGGCCTTTATCCAGGCGTCGAGGCCGCCCTGAATGTGGCGCACCGAAGTTAGTCCCGCTTCCTGCGCGGCCTCGACCGCCATCGCCGAGCGCTCGCCGAAGGCGCAATAAAAGACGATGCGCTTGCCAGTGGCGACCGCCAATTCATGCAGCAGTCCGCCGTCCCGAATATTCTCGTCGAGTTCGTCGTACGGCATATGCAGCGAGCCGGGAATGACGCCATTGACTTCGCGCTCGCGCGTTTCGCGCAGATCGACGAGAGCCGTTGAGGGCTGACCGAGCAGTTCGAGCGCCTCTTGCGGCGTCAACGACCAGCCGCGCCGCGCGATGTCCTCCTGATGCAATCCGATGTGAATGTTCGCCGGCACCGCGACGTCCATCATTTTCGGATTGGGCAGATGCAGGCTTTCCATCAGCGCGACATATTCATCTATGGATTTAACCTGCAAACGCGGATTGAACGCCCGCTCCTCGCCAATCGTGCTGACCGTATCGCCCTTATAGTCGTGCGCAGGATAGACAAGCGTCGAATCGGGAAGCTTCAACAGCTTGCCGAAAAGCGACTCGTACTGCGCCCGCGCGTCGCCGTTCTGAAAGTCAGTGCGGCCGGTGCCACGAATCAACAGCGTGTCGCCGGTGAAAACCCGGTCGGCCATCATAAAGCTGTATGAATCGTCGGTGTGTCCGGGCGTATAGAGAACATCGAGCTCGACGCCCGGAATGCGGATGCGCTCGCCTTCGCGGACGCGCATCGACACCACGTCAGCGTTGCTGCGCTCGCCCATCACCGTGATGCAATGCGTGCGGTCGCGCAGCGCGCCCGATCCGGTGATGTGATCGGCGTGGGTGTGCGTGTCCAAAGACTTGACCAGCCGTACGTCGAGTTCGCGCATCAGCTGCAGATAGCGATCAACCTTGTCGAGCACCGGATCGATGATCAGCGCCTCCCCGCCGCGATGGCCGGCGAGGAGGTAGCTGTAGGTGCTGGAGACGCTATCGAACAGTTGCCTGAAGATCATCGCCCGCTTTCCTGCGCCTGCCGCGCGTCATTTCGGTTGCGGTACAATGCGAAGATAGGGCCGCGGCGCGTTCCAGCCGTCCGGATAGATCTTCTTGGCTTCCTCGTCGGAGACCGAACCGGCGATGATGACGTCATCGCCCGGCCGCCAGTTCACGGGCGTCGCGACCTTATGTGTCGAAGTTAATTGCAGCGAGTCGATGATTCGGAGCACTTCATCGAAGTTGCGGCCGGTCGTCATCGGATAGACCATGATGAGCTTGATCTTCTTGTCGGGCCCGATGACGAAAATATTGCGCACCGTCTGGTTGTCGGCCGGCGTCCTGACGCTGGCGTCGCCGCCCGCGCTCGCCGGCAACATTCCATAGAGCTTGGAGATGCGCAGGTCCGGGTCGCCGATCATCGGATAATTCGGCTTCGCGCCCTGGGTTTCCTCAATGTCGACGGCCCATTTGGCGTGATTGTCGACCGGATCGACGCTCAAACCGATGATCTTGACGTTACGTCGCTTAAATTCCGGTTCGAGTTTGGCCATGTAGCCAAGTTCGGTCGTGCAGACCGGCGTGAAGTCCTTGGGATGCGAGAATAGAATGCACCAGGAATCGCCAATCCAATCATGAAACTTGATATGTCCTTGCGTCGTGTCGGCTTCGAAATCCGGCGCGGTGTCGCCAATCTGGAAAGACATGTGGAAGCTCCTCGGTTATGGTTGCGACGCGCCTTCGAGCGCGAGCGACGCTCTTCGCCGCCTGAGAGCGTAGGCCTATAAATGCGATTATTTCGCTCAGTATCAAGAACAGCCGCGTTCAAGCCAATCCCGCCTCTTTGATGAAACTCCAACCTAGCCGCCAGCCGAACGCAGAATGACGACGATCGCGCCATGTCAGTCCCTCTCCATTCGCGTCTATTACGAGGACACGGATTTTTCCGGACTCGTCTATCACGCCTCCTATCTGCGCTTCATGGAGCGGGCGCGCACAGAGATGTTGCGTTCCCTCGGGCTCGATCAGAAGGCGCTGCTGGCGGGCGCCGCAGGCGCGCCGATTTTTTTCGTCGTCCGGTCGATGGACGTCGACTTTCAAAAGCCCGCGACAATGGACGACCTGCTGACCGTCGAAACCGAGACTCTTGAACTCGGCGGCGCCTCGCTCACGCTTGAGCAGCGGGTTTTGCGGCAGGCGGAAGTGCTTGTCCGCGCCAAAGTCCGGATCGTGTGCGTCGAAGCCGGCCGCGCGCGCCGCCTGCCGCCCGAGGTGCGCGCGAAATTCGAATGTCATCTGCCAAATTCAGAGTAGAATGCCGTCGCCATCTGGACGCCGCCTTTTGCGGCCTAAATTGGCGTTGAGATGGGAATCAACGAACCCGCTGCGCGCCTTCGGCCCCGGACCGAGCCTTCGGATCCGGCGGAGACCGGCGTTCTGATCGTCGACCTCTCCGCCCTCGCCGACAATTGGCGCACGATGGCTCGACTGGCCGGCGGCGCGGAATGCGGCGCGGTGGTGAAAGCCGACGCTTATGGCTTGGGGCTCGCGCCCGCGATGCGCGCGCTGCTCTCAGCCGGCTGCCGAACCTTTTTCGTGGCCAATGTCGTCGAAGGCGAAGCGGCCCGGGCCGTCGCCCACGACGCGACCATTTATGTGCTGGACGGGCTCGTGCCCGGCGCGGCGCCGCGGCTCGTCGCCGCCGACCTTATCCCAGCCTTGGGTTCGCTCGGCGAAATTGACGAATGGGCGGCGACGGGGCGCAAGCCCAAAGCCGCCATCCATTTCGACACGGGGATGAACCGCTTCGGAATTCCGATCAGCGAGGCGGCGCAGGCGGCCGAGCGTGCGCGCCATATCGCGCCTACGCTGGTGATGAGCCATTTCGTCAGTTCGCAAATGCGCGACGCCCCCTGCAACGCCCGGCAGATCGAGGCGTTCCTCGACGCCCGCGCGCGCTTCGCCGAGATTCCGGCGTCCATGGCGAATTCCTCGGCCGTCTTCCTGCCGCAGCGCCCGCATTTCGATCTCGTTCGTCCCGGTTACGCGCTCTTTGGCGGCAACCCCACGCCTTACGCCGAATGCCCGGTGCGGCCGGTCGCGCGGCTCAGCGCGCGCATTCTCTCAACGCGCGAGATCGAGCCAGGCGCCTGCGTCGGCTATGACGCGCTGTGGTCGGCGCCAAAGCGGACGCGCATCGCCACGATCGGCGTCGGCTATGCGGACGGCGTGCCGGTCGGGGCTGCCTCTTGCACGGAAAAGCCCACGGGCGAAGCGCTCGTCGGCGGAGTCCGCTGCCCCTTCATCGGCCGCGTGTCGATGGATTATGTCGTGCTGGACGTTTCCGAGGCGCCGCGCGAGGCCGCGCAGCGCGGCGAATGGGTCGAACTGCTGGGCGACGGCATTTGCATCGAGGACGCCGCGGCGCGCGCCGGCACCATCGGCTATGAGATTCTCACACGGCTCGGCGCGCGATTCTCCCGGCGCTACCTCTCGACCGTCTAAGCGTCCTCAGAAGCGGAAATGACCTAGATAATAATCGCTGAGACCCGCAGCGTTCGGCGAATCGAGAGCGGTGGGAAAGGTCTCGTCCGTCTTTCTGAATGTCTTCCCTGCCTTGCGCACAAAAGTGACTTCCAGCACTGAAGGAACTGAAACGCCGCTAATTACCGCCATAGGCGCATAATTATTGGCGTGCACGTGAATGGGCTGGTGATGCACCGTCAGTGCGCTGATCGCCCTGAGCATCTGATGGTAGCGCTGAGGCTGAACCATCCTCTCCAGCCAGTGAAATTCGACAACGATCTGACGAAACTGCGCGAGGCAGGCCGGGTCGGCCATTCCGAAGACGTCCCACTCGGCGTCTTCTATGTCGCATTTCAGAATGAGTTCGATTGCTTGTGCGTGGCCATTGCTGACCAGCGCATCCGCCAGCGTGGTGAGCGGCAGGTTCGCGTCAGGAAGAGGTCCAATTCCGCAGCGAAACCAGTGGAAGCGCGGGTGCTGCTCCGGCAGCGCCTCGATTGTATGGTCGTATTGAAAAACGTCGATGCCGCAGTCGGCGATCTGCCGATCCCAAGCCGTGTCGCGGTTGACGCCGAAAGAATAAGCGGCCTGCACGCCCACGAAGTCGTCCAGCATGACATAGCCGCCATCATGAGCGCGGCCGACCCGCAACTTGGAACAGCCTTCGACCGCCATCGGCTCAAGACGACGCAAAAGGAAGAGCAAGTCTGCCCTATGGCGTGGGTCCGGTCTGTTATACGCCGCCAAATGATGCAGCTGCTGGCGAAAGGCGTCTCGTTCGGCCGTGACCTTCTTCAGCTCGCCTAAGAGCCTGTCTCGTTCTTTTTGGAGGGCGGCGGAAGCGGCGGCTGTCGCGGAAACGTCAGGACTTGCCGGCTGCGCCGACTGGGCCAGGGGAGCGTCTGCAAGAACTGTTGCAAGAACTGTTGTAGGTGCGTCACTCACGTCTTGCCCCATCGCGCGCGCTCCCCCCAAGCCCTCGCCAAGCCCTCGGCGGCCCACACGCCTTTTCGGCCTCGTTGCGGCCGAAGGGCCGCGTCACGCCATCGCGAACCACGGCGCGAGCACCGGATATCCCTCGCCTGCGAGGAGCGACACCGTCTCATGCAGCGGCAGGCCGACGACGGCCGTATAGGATCCGACGATCTTCGCCAGAAAGACGCCGGCGCGTCCCTGAATGGCGTAGCCGCCCGCCTTGCCGCGCCACTCGCCGGTTGAGAGATAGGCCTCGATCTCGGTCGAGCCGAGGCGCTTGAACCGCAGCCGCGCCTCGACGAGACGCCTGCGCTCATAGCCGCGCGGCGTGATCAGGCTCACCGCCGAAAAGACCCGGTGCTGGCGCCCCGAGAGCAGCTGCAGGCACTCCTCGGCCTCTTCCCGCGTCTCCGCCTTGGGCAGGATGCGCCGGCCGACAGCCACGACCGTGTCGGCGGCGATGAGAAAAGACTCCTTCAGCTCGGGCTGCGTCGCCCGCAGCTTTACCGCGGCAGCCGCCTTCTCGCTGGCGATTCGTGTGGCGTAGGCGCGCGGCGATTCCCCGCGGTGCGGCGTCTCATCGATGTCGGCCGGCAGCAGGGCGTCGGCGTCGAGTCCCGCCTGCTGCAACAGCGCCAGGCGCCTCGGCGAAGCTGATGCGAGAATGAGCTTGGGACGGGCGATTGGAGGATTGGCTGTCAAGAATGTCGCTCCGCCAAAGGAAAATTACCGGAAACGATATGTTATACGGCCTTTGGTCAAATCATAAGGGGTCATCTCGACAAGCACCTTGTCGCCAGTCAATACGCGGATGCGGTTCTTGCGCATTTTGCCGGCGGTATGGGCGATGATTTCGTGGTCGTTTTCGAGCTTGACGCGAAACATCGCGCTCGGCAGCAGTTCGGTGACGACGCCGGGAAATTCGAGCAGTTCTTCCTTGGCCATGTGGTTCCTTGTGAGGCGCTCTCCGCCGCGAGTTTTGCCGCGCGGCTTAGATAGCGCGTGAAATGCGAAAAACCCGCTGCCCCGGCCGGGGAGCGGACTCGGCGCGGACCCTAGTCGAGAACGAAGGATTTGTGAACCAGGGAGTTGAGGGGCCTCAACGCCCCTTCTCAGGTTTGACGGCCTCGAATGGATCAAGAATTATTGCCCCGAGTCCCTCAACGTCTCGAACATTGCGCGTCACAAGTGTCAGATCATTCGCTTTGGCCGTGGCCGCAAGCAAGGAGTCCACAACAGGGGCGGTCCGAAGAGCGCTCATTCGCCCCCACTCCCCCGCAACGTCAGAGTCGACCGGCAGAATACGTCCGACGAAAGCGCGTTCGACATCAACCAACCAACGGTCAAGAGCGTCGGCGCCCCTCACGTCCCTTCGCCGCAGCCTTTCCGCCCCCCGGCGGATTTCGCCAAGCGTCAGCACGCTCAGATAAAGCTGCTCGTCCTTTACCGAGGCGAACCAAGACGCGACACGCGCATCGCATCGCGCACCTTTGCGAAACTCGGAAATCACATTGGTGTCGATCAGAAAATTCAAAAGGCGACGTCCCGGCCGAGATCGCGCGGGCGTTCTAGGTCAACGCCTTCAAGCGGCGCTGCGGCGAGAAGCGCCTTGAGCGAGCCCGGAGCTGGGGAGGGCACGACATCGCGGAGAACAGCGCGTACTTCCGCTTCGCGGAGGGGATCGGCGAGCGCGGCGGCGACGCCGCGAACAAGCGCGACATCCTCCTTGCGCGCCTGCACCTCGACACGCACGAGGCCCTTTCGCTTCATTCGCTGTCGATAGATTTGGACGCTGGATTTTAGAGGCTTTGGCATCCCGGACCTTCTTCCGGAAGAGCTACCGGAAATCTGGCGCGTAAGCAAGTATCTGGACCGGCTTTCATGCCTTCCTTCTCCCATTTACGGGAGAAGTGAGAAGCATCGTCACTTCGGCTTGCCCTTCACCGTGCGCGTGCCGGGCTTGCCGCCCGAAGAGCGTGGCGAAACGCGCGGCGGCGGCGTGAGCCGACCCAGCGGCCGCGCTTCCCCGCCGCCGAAATTATGCGGCCCCATGTCGGCGTCGGTCGGCTTATGCGCGCGGGTCGCGAGCTTTTCCTCTTCGTCGCGGCGGACGGCGCCGCGCCCTCCCCGACCAAAGGAGGCGCGAAATTGCGGACTCGCCTCGGCGAGCAATTCGGCGCGTTGCAGCCGCTGGATTTCATCGCGCATGCGCGCCGCCTCCTCGAAAGCGAGATCGGCCGCCGCCGCCTTCATGCGCTTTTCGAGATCGGCGATCGTCGCCGCGAGATTATGCCCCGGCGCGATGTCGTAACCCGTGTCGATGGTCACATGATCCTGCTCGGCGACCGAGCCGAGAATGTCAGCGATGCCGCGCTTGATCGACGCCGGCGTGATGTTGTTCTCGAGATTGTAGGCTTCCTGCTTGGCGCGGCGACGGTCGGTCTCGTCCATCGCGCGTTTCATCGAGCCGGTGATCTGATCGGCGTATAAAATCACGCGGCCGTCGATATTGCGCGCCGCGCGGCCGATCGTCTGCACGAGCGAGGTCTCGGAGCGCAGAAAGCCCTCCTTGTCGGCGTCGAGAATGGCGACGAGGCCGCATTCGGGGATGTCCAGACCTTCGCGCAGCAGATTGATGCCGACGAGCACGTCGAAGGCGCCGAGCCGCAGATCGCGGATGATCTCGATGCGCTCGATCGTGTCGATGTCGGAATGCATGTAGCGCACGCGCACGCCGTTCTCATGCAGATATTCAGTCAGATCTTCCGCCATCCGCTTGGTGAGCACGGTGACCAGCGAGCGATAGCCGATTTGCGCCGTCGCGCGCGCTTCGTCGAGAAGATCGTCGACCTGGGCGCGCGCCGGGCGCACCTCGACAATAGGATCGATCAATCCCGTCGGGCGAATCACCTGTTCGACGAAAACGCCGCCTGTCTGATTGAGCTCCCAGTTTCCCGGCGTGGCAGACACCGAAACGGTCTGTGGCCGCATCGCGTCCCATTCCTCGAAACGCAGCGGGCGATTGTCCATGCAGGACGGCAGGCGGAATCCATATTCCGCGAGCGTCGCCTTGCGGCGGAAGTCGCCCTTATACATCGCGCCGATCTGCGGAATGCTGACATGGCTCTCGTCGGCGAAGACCAGCGCATTGTCGGGAAGATATTCGAACAGCGTCGGCGGCGGCTCTCCGGGCCTGCGGCCGGTGAGATAGCGCGAATAATTCTCGACGCCGGCGCAGGAGCCCGTCGCCTCCATCATCTCGAGGTCGAAGCGGGTGCGTTGCTCGAGTCGCTGCGCCTCCAGGAGACGCCCGGAACGGTGCAATTCGTCGAGTCGCGCGCGCAATTCCTCCTTGATCGCCTTGATCGACTGCAGCAGCGTCGGCCTCGGCGTCACATAATGCGAATTGGCGTAGACTTTGACGAATTCGAGGTCGACCGTCTTCTTGCCGGTCAGCGGATCGAATTCGGAGATCGACTCCACCTCATCGCCAAAGAAGCTGACGCGCCAGGCGCGATCCTCATAGTGGGCCGGGAAGATGTCGACGGTGTCGCCGCGCACGCGAAAGGTACCGCGGGTGAAATCGGCGCCGATCCGACGGTAGTGCAGCGCGACGAGATCGGTGACCAGCTGCCGCTGCTCCAGCTTCTCGCCAAGAGTCACCGAAAAGGTCATCGCCGTATAGGTTTCGACCGATCCGATGCCGTAGATGCAGGAGACCGACGCCACGATGATGACGTCGTCGCGCTCGAGCAGCGCGCGCGTGGCGGCGTGGCGCATGCGATCGATCTGCTCGTTCACCGAGGATTCTTTCTCGATATAGGTGTCCGAGCGCGGCACATAGGCCTCGGGCTGGTAGTAGTCGTAATAGGAGACGAAATATTCGACGGCGTTATTGGGAAAGAAGCTCTTGAACTCGCCGTAGAGCTGAGCGGCGAGGGTCTTGTTCGGCGCGAGAATGAGCGCCGGCCGCTGCACGCGTTCGATCACGCTCGCCATGGTGAAGGTCTTGCCCGATCCGGTGACGCCAAGCAGCACCTGATCGCGTTCCTGCGCCGCGATGCCCTTGACCAGCTCCGCGATCGCCGCCGGTTGGTCGCCCTTCGGCGTGTATTCGGACACGAGGTCGAACCTCACGCCGCCTTCGGACTTCGCCGGCCGCTCGGGCCGATGCGGCGTCCAGGGCTTTTGGTCGCGAATGTTCGGATCGCCAAGGCGCAGCAGTTGCGCAAGACTGTCGGCGGTGGCTTCCACGCCGCCCATGTTTTGAGCGGCGCTTCCTGAAGTCGCGCCGCCCGCCTGAAATCCCTCGCCGAGGCCGTATTTTTCGATGTCCTCCTCGCCGAGGCCGTGAATCGAAGAGGCGTCATAGGCGGCCTGCGGCGCCTCGCCGAACCCGGGCGCCAGCGCCGGATTGAGGAGCTGCATGAGATGCGGCGCGAGCGGCTCCACCACCGGCTTTGACGCCTTGGCGCGCGTCGGCCGCGCAGGATCTCTGGGCTTTCCGGGAGGTTTCGCCATGGCCGCAATATGGGGGAGACGAGCGCGGGATGGAAGCGCCCAAAGGAGCGGTTACGCCACACCCAGATCAATGACGACGATCTCCGGCGGACAACCGATCCTCACGGGCGCGATCGAACAGCCAAGCCCGGCGGAAACGACTAGGTGACGATCGTTCTCAATCTTGTGACCATAAGCGTAGCGCGCGCCATAGCGTGATGGCACGCTCGGCCGCCAGCCAAAGAAATTCAGTTGTCCGCCATGCGTATGGCCACTGAGCGTGAGCGAAACGCGCGCCGGCACGCTCGGAAAAATATCCGGCTCATGCGCCAGCAGAATAATCGGCGCGTCGTCAGCGACTTTCGTCATCGCCGCGGTCAGATCATCGATCCCATATCGCGGATGGCCCCACCCCCGCACCGGGACAAAGGCGATTTGATCGCCCAGTCCGACAATCCAGAACGGTTTCCCGTCCTTGACCAAACGCACGGCGTCATTCTGATAAACGGCGAGACCCGCATCCTGCATGGCCTTGCCAACATCCGGCAAACCCTCGCCGCGGCGCATCGACGCCTCATCCGCCCACCAATCATGGTTGCCGAGCACGGCATGAATGCCGAGAGGCGCGTCAAGCCGCGCCAATGCGCGCGACCAGGCGCTCGCCGGCTCCTGTCTCTGAAATTTATGAGTCGCCACATAGTCGCCAACGAGCAAGGCGCAGTCAGCGCCCTGACTGTTGGTCAGGTCGACAATTTCCGTCACACGCTCGGCGGTCATCCACGGACCGCAGGCGTGAAGATCGGCTACGATCGCGAGCCGCAGCCTTAAATCTTTTGGCCACGTCAGCGGCGTGAAGGCGTAACGGGTGACGCGCAAACGAAAAAGCGGCTCGATGAGCGAGCCATAGATCGCGATGCCGCCGCCAGCAACAGTAAGTGAGGTGATCAGGCGCAAGAATGCGCGGCGATGGAGCATTTGCAATCGCCAGATGAAAGATGACGAGACACTTTAAATCAAATCCCGGCGCAGTGGAAATCTCGTGACCAGCGAGACCCAGGTTTGGGAATGGCGCAATATAGTGGGAGTTCAGGTTCAAGGGCAGCGGAAATCGCTGCTCCACATCCCCTCGGACAAGCGAAAGCTCGGTTTGGCGCGAGCGCGTTCCTCGCCATGGAGAGCCACTCCTTAGGAGGAGACGCCGCGTATATGAGCACGTGACACTGCCGTCTCCTGTTGGACAACGCATCGACCGCGCTATCTGCCTCCATAGGGGGCCAACATGCGCAGACGTCGATCGAAAATGAACAAGCTTTTCTCCGACACGCTCAAGATGAGCTTCGTGGCCAATCAGGTCATCGGCTTGCGGCTGATGAAGATCGCCACCGGCGGCGCGCATGGCAAGCGCGAAAGCGACCTGATGGTGAGCGAAAAGCTCGAAGCCGCGGCCGAGGCCAGCCTCGCGGCCGCGATGAGCATGGCGACAGGACAACCGCATCGCGCCGCCGAACGCGCGCTCGCCGTTTACACGAAGCGGGTCAATGGCAATCTAACGCGACTGTCGAAGCGCTGACGGAGACGACTTGTCTTGGGCGAACCGTGGCCGGGGCGCCGCGCGCTTGCGCCGCCATATCCCCAGCGCGCAGCCAGCCCCCACAAGCGAGAGCACGCCGAACGCGGCGGACCATTCAGCCCCCTCGCCCACCGAAAAATCATACTGCCCGACATATTCCTTGGCGCCGTCGTCGCTGGTCGCCCTGACGAGAGCGACATAGCTTCCGTCGCTGACGAAATTATGCGTGAAGCTTGTCGTGCCCTTGTCCGCCAAATATTTCTGTGGCGGCAAAACGGCGACGGTGTTGGCGTCGAGATCGTCGCGCCAATCGGCCTGACCGACATTGCGTAGCACGCGGATTTCGATGTTCATGTCGCGCAGCTCGATCTGCCGCGCGTCGAGGATGATCATCGTCGGACCGAGCGTCGGCACATGCCGGCAGAATATCTCGTCGGTCTGATTTTCTTGAAAAGCGCTGAACATCATTTGCGTCGGTCCGACGCTCATCACGCAATGGCGTGGATGTTCCGCCCTGATCTGCGCCCGAGCGATGTTGACGCATACGCAGGCGAGAAGCGCGGCGAGCAGAAGTCTTCCCGACATCGGACCCTCCGGTCATGGCGCGCGAGACCTTCGGCTCGGCGCCGTCGACTTGCCGCCAATAAAAGCATCCAAGGCCGCCGCCCCCGTTAAATGCGCCAAGCTTTCAAGCTGCCGCCAATCCGGATTTTGACAAAGAAGCGATCTGGCCAAAAAGCGGCCAGAATTCGCCATCCGAGGCTCCCGTCGCCTATTCCGCCTCCTCCAATTCCTCCCGCTCGGCCTCCAGCAATTTGGCGCGCGCCTCGGCGGCCTCGCGCTGACGGTTCCACATGCCGGCGTAATGGCCGCCAAGCGCCAGCAGCGCCTTATGCGTGCCGCGTTCGACGATTCGGCCATGATCGAGAAACAGGATTTCGTCGGCGTCGACGATCGTCGACAGACGATGCGCGATGACGAGCGTCGTGCGGCCGCGCGCGACCCGCCTCAACGCCTCCTGAATTTCATGTTCCGTCAAGCTGTCGAGCGCCGACGTCGCTTCATCGAGGATGAGAATGGGCGGACCTTTGAGAATCGTGCGCGCAATCGCGACGCGCTGCTTTTCGCCGCCAGAAAGCTTCAGCCCGCGCTCGCCGACCTGCGCCTCATAAGCCTCCGGCACGCTCTCGATGAAGCGGTCGATCTGCGCGAGCCGGGCCGCCTCGCGAACCTCTTCGTCGCTCGCGTCCCACCTTCCATAGCGAATGTTGTAGCCGATCGAATCGTTAAACAGCACGGTGTCCTGCGGCACCATGCCGATCGCCGCCCGCAGGCTTTCCTGCGTGACGTCGAGAATATTCTGTCCGTCGATCGTGATGCGGCCGCCTTGCGGCTCGTAGAAACGATACATCAGGCGCGAGATCGTCGATTTTCCCGCGCCGGACGGCCCGACAATGGCGATGGTTTGTCCGGGCTCGGCTTCAAAGCTCACGCCCTTGAGGATCGGCCGGTTCGGCTCGTAGTGGAACGCGACATTATCGAAAACGATCCGCCCTTCGCGCACGAGAAGCGGCGTCGCGCCCGGCTTGTCCAAGATCTCGGGGCTCTGCGCCAGGATCGAAAACATCGTTTCGATGTCGATGATCGCCTGCCGCACCTCGCGATAGAAGGTGCCCATGAAATTTAGGGGCTGCGCCAACTGACCCATCATCAGGTTGATCAGGACGAAATCGCCCACCGTATTGCGGCCGGCCTCGATGCCATAGACGCACATCACCATCATGGTGGTGAGGCCGATGATAAAGATCACCGTCTGGCCGGCGTTGAGCACCGCAAGCGAGACATAGGACTGCGTGCTCGCCTGCTCGTAATGGATCATCGATTTGTCGTAGCGCTCAGCCTCACGTCTCTCCGCACCGAAATATTTGACCGTTTCATAGTTCAGCAGGCTGTCGATCGCCTTCTGATTGGCGTCGGTGTCGCTGTCGTTCATCCTGCGCCGAATGGCGATCCGCCAGTTTGTGGCGAGCGTCGTATAGAGAAAATATCCGGCGAGAGTCGCGACCAGGACGAGCCCGTAACGCCAGCCAAACTGATAGAGAAAAATGCCGAGGACCAGCGCCATCTCCAGCACTGTCGGGGCGCCCGTCGACATGATGAGGCGCGACAGCGTCTCGATGCCGTTGCGCCCGCGCTCCAGCACGCGCGTGAGCCCGCCGGTCTTTCGGCCGATGTGAAATCGCAGCGACAGCTCATGCATATGCACGAAGAGGTCAGTCGCCAGCCGGCGCACGGCGTGCATCGCCACCGCCGCGAAGACGCCGTCGCGCAACTGCATCAGCACGACCGAAGTTATGCGGATCGCGCCCATCAGAAGCGTGAAATAAACCGCGGCGGCCGCCATTTTCCCCGCCACGCCGGGTCCGCCCTCGGCCAGCGCGTCCGTCGCCCATTTGAAAGCATATGGCGTCGCGGCGTTGAACAGCTTGCTGACGACGAGCAGCGCAAAAACCGCGGCGACCCGAAACTCGAGATCGCGGCGGCCGCGCGGCCAGATGTAGGGCCATAAATGGCGTATCGTCTTGAAAAGAGACGATTCCGACAGCTGCTGTTCATTAATGGGCTGAGGCGCGGCGTCATCCGCATCGATTGCGCTTGATTCGCCTTGATCAGGATTCAGCATAGGTCTCCGATTGAATGGGCCGCCGTCGCGACGTTTTGCGTCATATATGAGTTTTAGAAGGAATGCGCACCCCAAGCCGCAGCGCGGCGATAGCGCTGCAGGAGAATGAAAATAGCGCTGCAAGAGAATGAACATGCGAAAGATTGAGAACGTTTGCGTCTATTGCGGCTCCTCGATCGGCGCCGATCCGCGTTACACAGCGGCGGCGCGCGCGCTGGGCGCGGCCCTCGCGCGCGCCGGGGTCGGCCTCGTTTATGGCGGCGGAGCCATTGGCTTGATGGGCGTTCTGGCGAAGGCCACGGTCGCCGCCGGCGGCGTTGTCACCGGGATCATTCCCGAGTTCCTGGACCGACGGGAGATTCCCTTTGTGGGCGCGACGGAGCTCGTCGTCGTCGACGACATGCACACGCGCAAGCGCCTGATGTTCGAACGATCCGACGCCTTCATCGCGCTGCCGGGCGGCGTCGGCACTCTGGAGGAGCTGACCGAACAGCTGACCTGGATCCAGCTCGGCCGTCACACCAAGCCTCTGGTCATTGCCGACATCGGCGGCTTCTGGCGGCCGCTGCTGTCGCTTTTCGCGCACATGCGGAACGAGGAGTTCTTCGGCGAAATCGATAACGTGCGCTATCTCGTGGCCGAACGCGTGGAAGACATTCTGCCGATGATTTTCGCGGCGGTCCGCCACTCTCCAGACATCAGCGAGACGGCGATCACCGAACGGCTGTAGCGGTTCGACGGTCGTTGCGCTCGACCGACACCAGCAGCTTATAGTTGATCGCATCGACGAGCGCCTCGAAGGACGCGTCGATGACATTGGCCGAAACGCCGACGGTGGACCACCGCGCGCCCTCGCCGTCGGCGCATTCGACGAGAACGCGCGTCACCGCGTCGGTGCCGCCCTGGAACACGCGGACGCGATAGTCGACGAGCCGAACGTCCTCGATGAAACGCTGATAGGCGCCAAGATCCTTGCGCAGCGCGAGATCGAGGGCGTTGACGGGGCCGTTGCCTTCGGCGGCGGAAATCCGGCTCTCGCCATCCACATTGATCTTGACGATCGCCTCGGCGCCCTGGTCCTCAAAGCCGCCATTGCGGGCGAAGCGCCGATCGACCGCGACGCTGTAGCGTTCGATGTCGAAGAAATGCGGCGCCTCGCCGAGCACGCGCTTCGCGAGAAGAAAGAACGAGGCGTCGGCGCCCTCATAGGCGTAGCCTTGCGCTTCCTTCTCCTTCACCTCATCGAGAAGCCGCGCCAGACGCGGATCCTCCTTGTCGAGGACGACGCCCAATCGGCCAAGCTCCGCCGCGATGTTCGAGCGCCCCGCCTGATCCGATACGAGCACGCGCCGCACATTTCCGACCGATTCCGGCGTGACATGTTCGTACGTGCGCGGATCGGTCAGCACAGCCGAGGCGTGAATGCCGGCCTTGGTCGCAAAGGCGCTGGCGCCGACATAGGGCGCGTGGCGGTTCGGCGCGCGGTTGAGAAGCTCATCGAGCGCATGGCTCACGCGCGTCAGATGCGTCAGCTTCTCTTGCGTCACGCCGATGTCGAAGCGGTCGGCAAATTCGCTCTTCAGCAATAGTGTCGGAATGATCGTCGTGAGATTGGCGTTGCCGCAGCGTTCGCCAAGACCATTGAGCGTGCCTTGAATCTGCCGCGCGCCGGCGCGCACGGCGGCGAGCGAATTCGCCACCGCCTGTCCCGTGTCGTCGTGGCAATGCACGCCGATGCGGTCTCCTGGAATCTGCTTGACGACCTCCGCGACGATGCTTTCAACCTCGTGCGGCAGCGTGCCGCCATTGGTGTCGCAGAGGACCACCCAGCGCGCGCCAGCCGTATGCGCGGCCATTGCGCAGGCCAGCGCATACTCGGGGTTCGCCTTGAAGCCGTCGAAAAAATGCTCGCAATCGACCGCGACTTCCTTTCCGCGCGCGACGGCGGCGTTTACGGATTGCGTAACGCTTGCAAGATTATCCTCTTCCGTTGAGCGTAAGGCGACGCGGACCTGAAAGTCCCAGCTCTTGGCGACAAAGGTGACGACGTCGGCGCTGCTGTCGAGGAGCGCCGCGACGCCCGGATCATTCTCGACCGAGCGGCCCTGACGCCGCGTCATGCCGAAGGCGGCCAAGCGCGCGCGCAGTTTCGGACGCTGCGCAAAAAACTCCGTGTCGAGCGGATTCGCGCCGGGATAGCCGCCCTCGACGTAGTCGATTCCGATCTCGTCCAGCATAACGGCGATCTGACGCTTGTCGTCCAGCGAAAAATCGACGCCCGTCGTCTGCGCGCCGTCGCGCAGCGTCGTGTCGTATAGCGTCAGCCGTTCTTTGGCCATCAATGCGCTCTCCCGGCGGCGGGCGCCGCCAGCTCCTTGGTCATCGTCGTATTGCCGAGCCATTGCCCGCCGATCTCGATCATATTGCGGGTCGTGGCCACATAGCCGCGCGTCGCGAAAAAATCCTGCGCAGCGTCGGAGGCCTCAACCGTCAGCAGTGTCGTGCAGCGCGCGGCGGCGAGTTTTTCGATCGCCTCGGCGAGCGCCGATCCGACGCCTTGGCGCGCCATGTCGGGCCGCACATAGAGCATGTCAAACATCTTGTTGTCGCGCAGCGACGCGAAACCGGCGATGCCCCCGTCGACGAGCGCGACGATGGTCAGCGCGTCCGAGAGGCGCGACGCGAAGGCCGCTTCGTCGTCAGCCGCAGACGCCCAGGCTTCGCGCTGCGCCTCGTCATAGTCATCGGCCGCAAGCGCCTCGACGCTGGCGCGAAAGAGCGCCGCGAGCCTCGCGGCGTCTGCCGGAAGAAATGGCCGCAGACCGGGCGTTTGCGCGCTGCGCGCCATCACACGATCTCGAAGGCGCGCAGCAGATGCCAGGCGATGTAGGCGGCGAGCGCGAGCACCAGCAGCTTGAACGCGAGATAGAGCGCCCAATGGCGCTTGAAGGGAAGCGTCTTTTTCCAGTCATCATTGGACATTTGATATCCCCTTCTGTTCAGCCCACCCGGTTCGCTTCGCGAACCGCCCTCCCCGTCAAGGGGAGGGATTGGCCTGCATGCTCGAAACGCAAGAAATCACAAATCTCGCCTTGCTTAAGCGTTCGATCGTTACGCCGAGTCGCGCCGTTCTGATCCCTCCCCCTTGCGGGGAGGGTGGCGCGCGAAGCGCGCCGGGTGGGGGAGACGCCAGCGCTTCTCATGACGCCTCCCGCATATGTTCCTTCGCTCGGGCGATGATGGTCTCCACGACGCCGATCAGATTGGCGTCGATCTCGTGATTCCAGAAGCGCAGCACATGAAAGCCGTTCGCCCGAAAAATCGCGTCGCGCCTGGCGTCATGGCGAAGACCCTTATCCTCTCCATGCTGCGCGCCGTCAGCTTCCACTATCAACCGATACTTGTAACAAACAAAATCGAGCACATAGCCTTCAAGCGGCGCCTGACGACGAAAATGAAACCCTTGCGGGCGAAGCTTACGCAACTGCGACCAGAGCTTCACCTCTTGCGGCGTCATGTTCTTGCGCAATTCGCGCGCGCGGGGGTTGGCCATGTCCGTCACCCCACCCGGTTCGCTTCGCGAACCACCCTCCCCGTCAAGGGGAGGGATTGGCCTGCATCAGCGAAACGCACAACTTCATGCAAAATGCCTCGCATGGGCGCGTGATCGCTACGCCGAGTCGCGCCGTTCCTATCCCTCCCCCTTGCGGGGAGGGTGGCGCGCGAAGCGCGACGGGTGGGGGAAAGAGCGCTCATCGCTTCACCTCCCAGGTTGTCGTGCCGTCTTTATTGTCCTTGAGGGCAATGCCCATAGCGGCGAGTTCGTCGCGGATGCGATCGGACTCGGCCCAGTTTTTAGAAGCGCGGGCCGCGAGGCGAGCAGTGATGAGTCGCTTGACAATATCGCCATGTTTTTCGAAGAACGCCTGATCTTGATCGTGCCTCCATGCCCGAAATGCTTCCAAATCGATGCCGGAAAGCTCCAGCATGATCGATAGAACTCGATCTGTGCGAAGTTCAGAAAATGCGCGATCTAATATTTGCATTGCGAGCGGAGTGTTTAGGTCATCGGAAAGCGCTTCCAAATAGGTCGACGGAATTTCATCAGAGCGCAGAGGTTGATCGGCGATCCTCCCATCTGAACCCAAAGGCGCGACGGAAAAATCCATAGCGGTCATCCAATATGTAAGCTTCGTCTCCGCCTCCTCCAGCGCCTTAACTGTCCAATCGATCGGCTGGCGGTAATGCGTGCGCAGCATCGCAAGCCGCAGCACTTCGCCCGGCCACTTCCGCCCCCCAAACTTCTCCGTGTGCAGCAGCTCGTGGATCGTCACGAAATTCCCCAGGCTCTTGGACATTTTCTCGCCCTCGACCTGCAGGAAGCCATTATGCATCCAGTAATTCGCCATCACGTCGCGCCCGAAAGCGCAGCAGCTTTGCGCGATCTCGTTTTCGTGATGCGGAAAGACGAGGTCGATGCCGCCGCCGTGAATGTCGAAGGTTTCGCCAAGATGCGCGGCTGACATTGCGGAACATTCGATGTGCCAGCCGGGGCGTCCCCTGCCCCAGGGACTTTGCCAGCCCGGCTCATCATCCTTCGACGGTTTCCAGAGCACGAAATCCATATCCCCGCGCTTATAGGGTGCCACGTCGACGCGCGCGCCAGCGATCATTTCGTCGAGTGGGCGCCTCGACAGTCGTCCGTACGTGGGCATGGACGTCACATCGAAAAGCACATGGCGATCTTCAACATATGCATGACCCGAATCGAGCAAGCGTTGAATCAATCGAACCATGTCGATCTGCTTGTCGTCGTTCCTGATGTAATCTGTTGCGCGCGGCTCGATGGTCGGATTCAAACATCCAAGAGCGCGAACGTCCTCGTGGAATATGTCGATGGTCTTATCGGTCAGTTCGCGAATCGAGATCCCGCGCTCGAACGCCCGCGCGTTGATCTTGTCGTCGACGTCGGTGATGTTGCGGACGTATGTGACATGCTCGGCGCCGTAGAGATGGCGCAACAAGCGAAACAACACGTCGAAAACGATGAGCGGCCTGGCGTTGCCGATATGCGCGTAGTCGTAGACCGTCGGCCCGCAGACATACATGCGCACATGCGCGGGATCGATCGGACGGAATTCCTCCTTCGTCCGGCTCAGCGTATTGTAAATTTTCAGCGCAGGCGTCGACATGAATTTCCCCGCAAGGCCGCCGGCCGGGGCGTCGCTTCATGTCGTTTGGAGAGACGTGACGGCTCCGGCCAGCGTGATCGCTAGCTGATAATGGTCTTCCGACAAATGGTGAGCCGAAGCGTCATGGCGGCGACCATGCGCTAAAGCGCGCCGCCGCGTCAAGCGCGAGCCTGCCGAGCGGCGGGCGATTTAACTCGGGTTTTACCGCTATGCGCTAGGTCTTCGGCAGGTTGTCGGGGTCGCGTGGGGCTTGTTCATCATGTGGAAATATGAGGCGCCGTTCGGGCGGCGCGCGTTTGCGTCGCTACTTGCAGGAATGTGGATCGGCGTCGGCTACGCCTGCGCCGCGCGAGCTGAGGCGGGCGCGGGCGCCGCCTATGTTATCGCCGATCAGGAGGGCTACGGCCTGACGGAATGCCTCACGCATAAGGCCGATTGCGGCAAGATCGTCGCCGACTCCTGGTGTGCGGCGCATGGCCATGGCGCGGCCAGAGCTTTTGGCCGCGCGGACGATGTGACCGCCTCGATCGACGTCCACGCTGCGCGCGCCTCGATTGAGCCGGACGCCGCGGTCGTCGCCTGCGTCGATTAGCGTCAGCGCAGAAACTCTCCGCATTGCGGGACTTCGTTCTGGCCGGCCCAGGGCTGAATGGCGACGGTCGAGGTCGAACTCTCGGGCGAACCTTCGACGAGCTTGTCAGAATAGACCATATAGATCAGCACATTGCGCTTCGCATCGCAGCCGCGAACGATATGCATGCGCTTGAACAACAGCGACCGCCGCTCGCTGAACGCCGTATCGCCCTGGCCGAACTTCTCCTTGAATTTGACCGGGGCATATTGCCGACAGGCGAGCGAAACCTCCGACGACTGCTCCGCCACGCCGAACATGCCGGCGACGCCGCCCCTTTCATGCGCCGTATAGTAGCAGGCGACGCCTTCGATCGTCGGGTCGTCGATCCCGTAGGTCGCGAGCTTGTCGTTCGGGGTGAGGAGCTTGAAATCGACCGATTTGCGGAAAATGAGATCCGGCCCACTCTGCGCAAAGGCCGGCGCGGCGCCGAAATAAACAAAGGCCGTCGAAATCAGAGCCAGCAATTTGGAACGCTTCATATCGGCAACCTCCTGGATCACGCTGCCTTTGGGCGGAATCGCCAAAGGCGGATAACATGATCGATCTCGAAAGCTTAGAGCGCGCTCTGTGCGAAAACCGAATTCCACTTCTTCGCGAGCGGCGCTCTAGCGACGCCGTTGCCGATATGGGCGAAACGCCCCGGCAAGGGAAGGGCTTCGACCCTGGGCGAGGCAAAAAATTCGGCGCGCGGCGGGGGAATTGGCGTCGTCGTCCGGCGCCTTGTTGCCGACATGATGGGCGCGATTAATCGAGCGACGTTTGCTACGCGGCCCGGATTGGTGAAAATGACGCGATTCGTCGTAAGCGACGCGCGCCGGAACATCAGTCGCCAAGCGATCGCGCAAGCGTTTCTCGGCTTCTTACCAGAGTGAAGAGAGCCAAAAACTTCAATGAGGCCGCGACCATAAAGCCCTTTTTGACGAAAAGCGCCTTCATGCGGACGAAACTCGCCGCCGCCGCTGGCGTCGCATTCGGCCTCCTCGCCATTTCGCCGGCGGCAGGGGAAAGTCCCTACTGTACGGAGTTGCGCGCGCAGATCGCCCGCGCCAACGCCGGCGGCAGCGCGGGGAGATTCCAGGCCGCAGCCGCCAAGCAGCGCGGCGACTATGCCCGCGTCTCGGCGAGAGCCCGCGCGCTCGGCTGCGATCGCGGCCAATTCCTGTTCTTCGGCGATCCGCCGCCGCCTCAGTGCAATCAAATCAACGCGCAGCTCAACCAACTCTCTGGCGCCATCGCCAGCTATGAACGGGCGAGCGCCGACGACGGCGGCCAGCGTCAGGCGCTTGCCGCCCGCTACGAGGCTGAATGCCGCAATCCTCAGGCGGCGCAAGCGCGCGCTGCACGACCGCGCAATTTCTTTGAAGAGCTGTTTGGCGTCGCGCCCGATGAAAGTCCGGGCGCGCGCGACATGCCCGTCGGTCCAGACCCGGATCAGGAACCTTCAGACGGGAAGCCGCGCGGGGGTCCAATGGCGATCTGCGTGCGCGCCTGCGACGGCGGGTTTTTCCCGATCAGCTATTCGGCGCGCGGCTCCAACCTCGACGATCTTGCGACGATGTGCCGGGCGCTGTGTCCCAACGCCGAGGTGAAACTCTATACGGCGTCGCAATCGAAGGTGCTCAGTTCTGCGCTTTCGATCGACGGCGAGGCTTATTCCAGCCATCCCAACGCGCATAAATTCGAGACAACCTATGATCCGTCCTGCGGCTGCAAGCCGCCGGGGCAGTCGTGGGCCGAGGCGCTCGCCGAAGCCGAGCGACTCATCGCCGAGCGCCACGCAAAGGACCAGGTCGTCACCGCGGAGCAGGCCGAGCAATTGTCGCGCGCGCTGCCGCCCGGCGCGGCGCGCGGTCGGAAAGCGAAAGGCGCCGCGCCGGCGCCAGAGCCGACGAAGACGCCGGAATCCGCAGCGCAGGCGCAGCCCAGCGCCGCGGATGGCGCGGCCGCTACGCCGGAAACCTATCGCGAAGTCATCGGACCTGACGGGATCAAGCGCCGCATGCGGGTCGTCGCGCCGGCGTTGTGAGCCTCATCCCGCTCGCTTTAGTTCTCCGCCGCGTCAGGGCATATGCGCCTTGACCGTCTCGATCAGCTGTTTGATCGAGAACGGCTTCGCCAGAAAACCGAAGTCGCCCTCGGGAAGATTTTTGGCGAAGGCCTCTTCGGCATAGCCGGAAACGAAGATCACTTTCGCCGCGACGCCGCGCTTGCGCAGTTCGGCGAACATCGCCGGGCCGTCCATCTCCGGCATCACCACGTCGGAGACGATGAGGTCGATCTTGCCGTCGACGCGTTCGACGACCTCGAGCGCCTCCATCCCCGTCGCCGCTTCGAGCACCGTGAATCCGCGCGAACTTAAGGCGCGTGCGCCGATCGAGCGCACGGCGTCTTCGTCTTCGACGAGGAGGACCACGCCCTGTCCCGTGTAGTCCGCAGCGACCTTGGGCGTATCCGCCTTCTGCGACGTCTCCTTCTCCTCCGGCACGTAGCGCGGCAGGAAAATGCGGAAAACCGCGCCTCGCCCGATCTCGCTGTCGACGGAGATGAAGCCGCCCGACTGCTTGACAATGCCGAAGACCGTCGAAAGGCCGAGGCCCGTGCCTTTGCCGACTTCCTTCGTCGTGAAGAAGGGTTCGAAGATTTTTTCTTTCACATCGGCGGGAATGCCGCTGCCCGAGTCCTCGACCTCGACTAGCACATAATCCGCCGCCGGCAGCGCCGCCTCATTAAAGGCGGCGCATTCCGAGGCGGCGACATTGCGCGTGCGGATCTGTACGCGTCCGCCTGACTCCAGCATGGCGTCGCGCGCATTGACGACGAGATTGATGATCACCTGTTCGAACTGGGTGATGTCGGCCTTCACGAACCAGAGATCGCGGCCAAGACGCAGTTCGAGCTCGTTCTTTTCGCCGACGACCCGGCGCAGCAGATTCTGCACTTCGGAGAGCGCGTCGCCGAGTTGCAGGACTTGCGGGCGCAGCGTCTGACGCCGAGAGAAGGCGAGCAGCTGCCGCGTCAGGCCTGCCGCGCGGTTGGCGGTTTCCTTGATCTGGCGAATGTCGCGGAAGGCGGGGTCGGTCGGCCGGTGGCTGGAGAGCAGCAGATCCGAATAGCCGATGATCGCCGTTAGCATATTGTTGAAGTCATGCGCGATGCCGCCGGCGAGCTGGCCGACCGCATTCATTTTCTGCGATTGCGCGAACTCCTCCTGCAGCTTGCGCTGCTCGGTCGTGTCGAGCGCATAGACCATCGCGCCTTTCTTGCCGGCGTCCTCGGCGGAAGAGACGAAGAACCGCGCCGAACGCGTCGCCGCGCCGGCGGCGTCTTCCTCGAACACGACATTGATCGGGCGCACCTCGCCTTTGCCTTCGATCGCGTCTTCGATCGCGGCGCGCAGGGCGGCGCCATCGCGTTCGCCGAGTCCCGTCAGCACCGACCATGGCGCGGCGGCTTGTCCCTGGCCCGACTTCAGCGCCTGCGGCAGCAGTTTCGCGAAGGCCGCGTTCGACGTCAGCACGCGGCCCTCGCCGTCCAGCGTCGCCATCGCCATCGGCGTCGAGTTGAAGAAGCGCGCGAAACGCACCTCGGCCGCGCGCAAATTCTCTTCCGGCTGTTCGCCAGAGGCGCGGTTGAGCACCAGGGTGCGCGAGGGGCCGGATTCGCCGTCGTGGCCGAAAGCAACCTGGTGCAGCAGCCTGACAGGCAGCGACTTGCCGTTGCGGCATCGCAGGTCGAGGTCGATCTGCTCGGTGCGCACGTCGCCCGGCGCGCCCGACATCGCGGCGAGAAGCGCCGCGCCGCTATGGGCGACGATGGAGGACAGCGTCGCGCCGCCAGATCCGACTTGCGTGAGATCATAGCCCAGCCATCCGGCGAGCGTTTTATTCATATAAGAGACGGCGCCGTCCGGACTCGCGGAAAAGAAACCGGCCGGCGCGTGATCGAGAAAATCGATGGCGTGCTGGAGCTCCTGGAAGACGTTCTCCTGCCGCTGTCGATCGGCCGTCACGTCGGCCACCGCCCAGAGACAGAAGCGCCCCCCCGACGTCGTCGGCAGGGGCCGCACGCGAATGCGGTACCAGCCGACAGGCCCCTGCCCCGAGAGCGGCGGCGAAAGCCGCAGGTCTTCGCTATGCGACACCGCGGCGCGCGCCGCCTGGACCAGTCTGTAGATCGCCTCCGAGACCTCGGGCGGCCCTGAGAACAACCGCTCGACCAGCTGAACGCCGGAAGCGTCTTTAGCGTCGCACATCGCCGAATAGGCTTCGTTGGCGTATACGATGCGCGCATCGCCTTTGGTGACGAGCAGCCCTTCGCCGGATGTGTCGGCGATGAGTTTCGTCACGTCATTGCCCGCGACTCGGCCGGAGAAGTGAATCAATCCGACCGCATAGGCGAATAGAAAGAAGATTCCGGCGACGCCGAAAACCGCGAGCGCCAGAATGGTGACGCGCGGCCCGAGGTCCGAAGGCGTCAGGTAATAGGCGGCGACGCCTGCGACCAACGCGATGACGAGGGCGAGCGTCAATCCGATATTCGCGGGCCGCTCGCTGCGTCCCAAGGCGGCCGCTTCGGTCCTGTCGCTCATTTCTTAACCACCCGCGTCATATATCGCCGATCGCGACGGCCATGCTGACGCCGGCGCGCCGATTATTACTCTGCCGACGCTTACAGAATCATCTAAAACAATGGCTGTGAACGCCCATAATAGCAACGCCGGACATCGGAAGGGCGCTGATTCATCAAACATTAACCATTCATTAACCTTTTTTCGGCGCTTGCCATGAAAGCTGTTAATTTGGCAAGGTTCACGCGCGTCCGAACGAGAGACTAACCGTTCATGCCTGATAAATTCACTCAACTGCTGCCGGCGCTCGGAGCGCTCGTTGCGTTCCTCGTCGCTGCGGTGCTCGTGCTTTATATTTTCCGTCTGTTATTCGGACGCCGCATTCGAGCGCCGGGAGGCCGCAATCGCGCGCGCCGGCTGGACGTCGTCGATGTCTATGACCTCGATCGCGAGCGCCAGCTCGTCATTGTGCGGCGCGACAATATCGAACATCTGCTCCTGATCGGCGGCCCCAACGACATCCTCGTCGAAGCGACGATCAGCCGGCTCGAAGGCGCTGTCAGCCGCGGGCCGGAGCAACGCCCCGGACCGCCGGCGGCCGCGAACTGGCCGGCCGGGCCCTCGGCTCCGCCTCGAGAGCTGGAAACGCCGCTGCCGAAACCCGCCGCGGCGGGAGGCGCCGTCAATCTGCCGCCTGACCTCTTCGCGCCGGCGCCAACCAAGCCTGCTGCGCCGCCGCCTGCCCCGCCTCCGCCGGCGGGCCCTAGAATTTCGAGCCCGGCCGCGCCGCCGCAGCGCCCGGCTCCGCCCCGTTCGCCGACCCCGCCCTTCCTTGCGCGCGCCCAGCAGCGGCTGGCCCCGCGTCCGAAAGAGCCGCCGCCGCCTGAAGCCGCGGCTCCGGCGCCGCCGCCTCCGCCTCCGCCGCCCGCGGCTCCTCCCAGACCGGCAGAACCGCCGCCGCCAAGGCCTGCAGCGCCGCCGGCTCCCCCGCCGCCAGCGGCGGCGAGACCTGCTGCGCCGCCCCCTGCGCCCCCGCCGCCGCCCAAGCCTGCGGCGCCGCCGCCGCCGCCTACGCCGCCACAGGCGGCTCCGGCCGACGTCGATCCGCTGGACTCGCTCGAAGCGGAGATGGCGCGGTTGCTCGGCCGCCCGGATCAGAAGGAATGAAAAAGGGCGTCGCCGGCGGCGACGCCCTTCACTTTTCCCCCGAAGGTTTCGGACTAATCGTCTCGATAGACTTTTTCGCGCCGTTCGTGACGCTCCTGCGCCTCGATGGACAGCGTCGCGATCGGGCGGGCGTCGAGGCGCTTGAGAGAAATCGGCTCTCCCGTTTCCTCGCAATAGCCGTAACTGCCGTCGTCGAGGCGCGTCAGCGCCGCGTCGATTTTGGCGATGAGCTTGCGCTGCCGGTCGCGGGCGCGCAGTTCGATGGCGCGATCGGTTTCAGACGATGCGCGATCCGCAAGATCAGGATGGTTTTCATTTTCATTCTGCAGAGTGGCCAGCGTTTCGCGACTCTCTTGCAGAATGTCCTCCTTCCAAGCCAGCAGTTTGCGCCGGAAATATTCGCGCTGCCGATCGCACATGAAGGGTTCGTCTTCGGAAGGCTTATACGTTTCTTCCAGATCCACCGCCATCTCGCGAATCCTTAATTGGCCTATAGGCGACGCCTATATAGCCGCGACGGGCGCCACATACAATCATTCCCGCGCCGCCGCTCACTCCATGGCTCTGCGCAGATTTTCGTCGATCTTGTCCAGGAACCCTGTCGTCGACAGCCATCTTTGATTGCAGCCGACGAGCAGGGCGAGGTCCTTGGTCATGAAGCCCGACTCGACGGTCGCGACGCACACTTCCTCAAGCGTGCGGGCAAAACGGACAAGATCCTCGTTCCCATCGAGCTTGCCGCGATGCGCGAGCGCGCGCGTCCAGGCGAAAATCGAGGCGATCGAGTTGGTGGAGGTCTCGTGACCCTTCTGATGTTCACGATAGTGGCGCGTCACGGTGCCGTGAGCCGCTTCGGCCTCGACGGTCTGGCCGTCGGGCGTCATCAGCACGCTCGTCATCAGACCGAGCGAACCGAAGCCCTGCGCAACGGTGTCTGACTGCACGTCGCCGTCGTAATTCTTGCACGCCCAGATGTAGCCGCCCGACCATTTGAGCGCCGAGGCGACCATATCGTCGATCAGACGATGCTCGTAGGTGAGGCCGAGCGCCTGGAATTTCGATTTGAACTCGGCGTCGTAAATCTCCTGGAACAGATCTTTGAATCGGCCGTCATAGGCCTTAAGGATCGTGTTCTTGGTCGAGAGATAGACCGGATATCTGCGCGTGAGCCCGTAGTTGAACGTCGCGCGCGCGAACTCGCTGATCGACTCGTCAAGATTATACATCGCCAGCGCGACGCCGGAGCCGGGGAAATTGAAGACTTCCTTCTCGATGACGTCGCCGTCGACGCCCTCGAATTTGATTGTGAGACGCCCCTTGCCGGGCACCTTGAAGTCGGTCGCCTTGTATTGATCGCCAAAGGCGTGACGGCCGACGATGATCGGCTGCGTCCATCCCGGCACCAATCGCGGCACGTTCCTGCAGATGATCGGCTCGCGGAAGATGACGCCGCCCAGGATGTTGCGGATCGTGCCGTTCGGCGATTTCCACATCTCCTTGAGCTGGAATTCCTTCACGCGCGCCTCATCGGGCGTGATGGTCGCGCATTTCACCCCGACGCCATGCTCCTTGATGGCGTAGGCCGCGTCGACCGTCACCTGATCATTGGTGGCGTCGCGATTTTCGATCGAAAGATCGTAATAAAGGAGATCGACGTCGAGATAGGGCCGAACGAGCTTTTCTTTGATGGCGGCCCAGATGATGCGGGTCATTTCGTCGCCGTCGAGTTCGACGACAGGATTCGCAACCTTGATCTTCCGCATGCAACCGCTCCTCTGTGCCGCGCGCCTTATAGCGTCGGCTAAAGGTTTTGGGTAGCAATCCAGGGGCCTGCGGCTAAGCGGCGAAGCCGCCCTTCCCCCCGCGCGCTTTCCGCCCTAATTTGCCGGCCGCTTTGGGGCGAGGAGTCAAATTGGTCGGGGCCGGAACGGATCGCAGCAAGACGGCCCTTTCCGGGGGGCCGGCGATTGTGCTCGTGCGTCCGCAGCTCGCCGTCAACATCGGCATGTGCGCCCGCGCCATGGCCAACTTCGGCCTCTCCGATCTGCGCCTCGTCTCGCCGCGTGAAGGCTGGCCGCGCACCGGCGCCTACCGCAAGGGCGCCTATGCGGCCGCCGCCGGCGCCGTGCATCTCCTCGAAAGCGCGAAGCTCTACGAGAGCGTGCGCGAAGCGATCGAGGATCTCTCATTCGTCTATGCCGCCACGGCGCGCGGACGCGGCCAGATGAAGCCGGTGCTGACGCCGGCACAGGCCATGCCGGGCATGGCGGCGCGCGTGACGGCGGGCGAAAAATATGGCGTGCTGTTTGGGCCCGAGCGCACCGGCCTCGACAATGACGACGTTGCGCTCGCCGACGCCATCCTCACCTTTCCGGTCAATCCCGCCTACGCTTCGCTCAATCTCGCGCAGGCGGTGCTGCTCACCGGCTATGAATGGTTTCGCGCCGCGCATGGCGACGCCATTCCCTTTGAGATCGAAGAGCGCTCGCCCCCGGCGACGCGCGAGATGACCCTTGCTTTTTTTGATTTTCTCGAAGGCGAACTCGACAAGCGCGGCTTCTTCCGCCCGCTGACGAAAAAGCCCGTCATGTCGCGCAACCTGCGCAACATGTTCCACCGCATGGGCCTCACCCAGCAGGACGTGCGCACGCTGTGGGGCATGGTCGTGCGGCTGGTGGAAGGCCCGCGCCGTGAGCCGAAGAAGACGAGCCGAAAAAAGCAGGCGGAAGGCGCGGACTCCTGAGCCGCGTCACCTGTGACGACGACCGTCCTAATGAAGCGACCGCTTGCCTTCCCGCCGCGTCGGCGGCGGGGCGAGCGGGCTCGCCTGATGGTGCACGAGCCGCCAGCGCTCCCCGTTCCAGCGAAACCAGTTCGTCGCCAGCAGCAGGCCGCCGCCGACCTCCTCGATGCAAAAGACCCGACCCTCGGCGCCCTCGATGAGCGTCTGTGGATCTCGCGTCGTGACCGCTTCCTGCGCCGGGTTACGAAAAATATCGCGATAGGAGGCGAGCACCGGCATGCGCCCGACGAGCGCCGGCCAGCCGGGATGAGCGCAAGAGACGCCCTCTTCCGCCCAAAGTTCATTCAAACCGCCAAGGTCACGTGCGGCGAAGGCACGGTAATAAGCAGCGTTGGCGTCGAGCAGCGAGATTTCATCCATCGGGGGACACTGCGAGATTCGATCGGGCATGGCAAATGCCAGACAGGGCCCAGAGCAAGACGGCGTCCAAAGAGATTGACCGATGGATGCGCTGACCTGGTTCGAGCTCTTCGCGGTAAGCGCGATGCTGCTGACTTATTCAATGGAGGAACGCAGCCATTGGTTCGTGCTGGGATTCGCGGGCGCCTGCGCTCTGGGATCAATCTATGGATTCCTTCAAGGCGCTTGGCCCTTCGGCCTGGTCGAAGCGGTGTGGGTGGGGGTTGCGCTCAAGCGGTGGCGCTCGCGGCGAAGAACCTCGCAAGACCGCGGCGAAGCGCTTAAGTAGTATGCAGAGATGTCACAGCACGCCAAATTTGTGATATTTGCGCACTTCCGGCCGGCCTTGAACCGGACGTAGGAGTCTACCGATGTTCATCCAGACTGAAGCCACCCCCAATCCTGCAACGCTCAAGTTTCTGCCCGGCCAGGACGTTCTGGGCCAGGGCGCCATGGAATTTCGCTCGCGCGACGACGCCATCCACGCGCCGCTCGCCGAGGCGCTGCTCTCCATCGACGGCGTCGAGGCGGTGATGTATGGCGCGGATTTCGTCTCGGTGACGAAGAACGGCGCCGAATGGCCGCATCTGAAGCCCGCCATTCTTGGCACGATCATGGAGCATTTCGCCTCCGGCGCGCCGCTCCTGACGGAAGGCGCGGCGCCGGCGCAGCCCCACGGGGAGTTCTATGACTCGGCCGACGCGGAGACGGTCGCCACGATCAAGGAGCTGATCGAGACGCGCGTGCGCCCGGCGGTCGCCGGCGACGGCGGCGATATCGTCTTCCGCGGCTTCAAAGACGGCGTCGTCTACCTTGCCATGAAGGGCGCTTGCTCCGGATGCCCGTCATCCACCGCGACCTTGCGGCACGGCATCGAGAACCTGCTCAAGCATTTCCTGCCGCAGGTGAAGGCGGTCGAGCCGGCGTAGCGGCGGCGTCTCCGGAACGACGTTGATCGCGCTCCGAAAACCGTCATAATCGACGAATCATGCGAATCCTTGGGATTGACACCGCTCTGCCAGCCGTCTCGGCCTGCGTGCTGGACCATGACGCGGCGGCGCCGATCGCCGCCGAGTCGATTGAGATGGAGCGGGGGCACGCCGAGGCGCTGCTGCCGCTGATCAAACGCGTCATGAGCAAGGTCGAAGGGGGGTTCGCCTCGCTCGACCGGGTGGCGGTGACCGTCGGGCCTGGCTCCTTCACGGGCATTCGCATCGGCCTCGCCGCCGGTCAGGCGATCGCGCTCGCCTGTAAGATCGAGATTGTCGGCGTCTCGACGCTTGCCGCGCTTGCGGCGCCGCTGATCATCGATCCTTTCGACGGCGTCGTCGCGGCGGCGATCGACGCCCGCCATGACAAGGTCTACATCGCCGCCTTCGGCCCCGACGGGCGCCCGCTCCTCTCGCCGCGCCGCATCAACGCGCATGAAGCGCTTCGCGCGCTGGGGACCGGCCCGCTGCTGCTGACCGGCTCCGGCGCGCCACTGCTTGCGAGGGAGGCGCGCGCCCGCGGCGTTCCGGTCAGGATCGCGAGCGAGCGGCCTGCCCCCGATATCGCCCTCGTGGCGCGTCTTGGCCTTGCCGCGCAGCCTGATACTGCGCCCGCCCGCCCGCTTTATCTTAAAGAGCCCGACGTCACGATGCCCGCCGCCCGACCCAACGCCCTAATGGCTGTTGCAGGCTTGGGCGATGCGGCCGCGCGCGCCGCCGCCGCGGCTCAGGCGTGAGCTTTGCGCCATGACGCTGCTTTCGTCCTTCTTCGCCAAGCCGACATTCGTCATCGAACCCATCGGGGCGGAGCGCGCCGATGACTGCGAACGTCTGCACGGGGCGTCTTTCGCTTTTGGTTGGTCGAAAATCGATTTTGAAAATTATTTGACGGACCCGCACATCGTCGCCGACGGGGCGGTTCCCGAAGGTCGCAGAGGCGAGCTAGGGGGCTTCATTCTCTCGCGGCTGACGCCGCCCGACGCCGAAGTCCTCACTTTCGCCGTCGACCCTGGCAGACGCGGCGCGGGACTGGGCCGGCGCATTCTTGAAAAGCATCTCGAAAATCTCGAGCGCGGCGGCGCCCGCCTCGTCTTTCTGGAGGTCGCCGACGACAATGAGGCCGCGCTGAAGCTCTACGCACGCGAGGGCTTCAAGGAGATCGGCAGGCGCGAAAATTACTATCAACGCGCCAACGGCGAGCGGCGCGCGGCGATCGCTCTGCGGCTGGAAATCTGAATATGCACGCTCGCGGGGACGGCTGTGACAGCGGGCCAGTTCAGAAAATATGAGTGCAGAGCCCTCTTGCGGCGCTAAGGCGCAAAAAAAGTCGTATACTGAGTCCGCTCGGGCGGCGCGCCGAGTCGCCGGGCGAGCGATGGAGCAGAAAAATAGTCACAGACGTCAAAGAACTGATTGAGGCGCGATCCAAACCTCAGCGGTCAGAAGCGGCACGACTATCCAAAGTTCTGGTCAAGTCATACGGCTGCCAGATGAACGTCTATGACGCGACGCGCATGGCTGACCTGCTCGGCCGCGAGGGCTATGCCGAGACCAAGAGCGAAGAAGACGCCGATCTCGTCATTCTCAACACATGCCATATTCGCGAAAAGGCCGCGGAAAAAATCTATTCCGAACTCGGCAAGCTTGCGATCGCCAAACGGGCGCTGAACGCGCAAGGCCGCGACATGAAAATCGTCGTCGCCGGCTGCGTCGCCCAGGCTGAAGGCGAAGAGGTGCTCAAGCGCCAGCGCGCCGTCGATGTCGTCGTCGGTCCGCAGAGCTATCACCGACTGCCGGAGCTGCTGCGCCAGGCTAAGAACGGCGCAAGGGTCTCGGACACGGATTTCGCCGTCGAGGACAAATTTCGCGTCCTGCCCGCTCCCGGTCGCGCGCAGATTCGCGCCCGCGGCGTTTCGGCTTTCGTCACCGTGCAGGAAGGATGCGACAAGTTCTGCTCGTTTTGCGTCGTGCCCTATACGCGCGGCGCCGAAGCATCTCGTCCCGTCGCCGAGATCATCGCCGAGTCCATGCGCCTCGTCGACGCCGGCGTGCGCGAGATCACGCTGATCGGCCAAAACGTCAACGCTTATCTCGGTCCGGATGGCGACGGCCGGCAGGCAAGCCTTGCGCAGCTTCTCGACCGGCTGGCGCAGATCGAAGGATTGGCGCGCCTGCGCTACACCACAAGTCATCCGGTCGACATGGCGCAGGAGCTGATTGACGCGCATGGCGCAAATCCAAAACTCATGCCCTTTGTGCATCTGCCGGTTCAATCCGGTTCGGACCGCATTCTGAAAGCCATGAACCGCAAGCACGGCGCAGACGCATACCTCTCCATCGTCGAAAGCCTGCGAAAGGCGCGCGCGGACGTCGCCCTGTCGTCGGACTTCATCGTTGGCTTTCCCGGCGAAAGCGACGCCGATTTCGAGGCGACGATGGCGCTCGCCCGCGCTGTGGGCTTCGCTTCAAGCTTTTCATTCAAATATTCGCCTCGGCCCGGCACGCCCGCCGCCGACCGCGACGATCAAATTGACGAGACCGTCAAGAGCGAACGCCTCGCGGCGCTACAGGTTTTGCTTGAAGAGCAGCGGCAAGCCTTCAACGCGGCGACGGTCGGCCGAGAACTCGACGTGCTCTTTGAAAAAGCCGGTCGGCACGAGGGGCAAATTGGGGGCAAGAGTCCCTATATGCAGGCTGTGCATGTTGAAGGCCCCATGGCGTGCGTTGGCCGCGAAGTCAGAGTGGAGATCATCGCGGCGGGCTCGAATTCCTTGAGCGGACGGCTCATGAGCGAGGAGGCGAAGGCTTGACGACCATCGACGACCCGTTGCTCGCCGCACGGGGACCGGAGCCTGTTGACCCGGAAGCGGAAATCACGCTCGCCTTTGAAAACAACCGTCACGCCTCGCTCGTTTTCGGCCTCTACGACCAGAATCTCGCCAAGATCGAACGACGCTTGCGGGTCGCCTCCTTCGCCAATGGCAATCACGTCACGCTCAAAGGCAAGTCCGAGGCCTGCGAACATGCGCGACGCGTGCTGGAGGCGCTTTATGAGCGCGTCGCGATGGGTCAGACGATCACGCTGGGCGACGTCGACGGCGCCATAGAAGAATCAGCGCGCCAACGCAGCCTGTTTCCCGATTCGGAGCCTTCACGCGGCGCTTTCGAGCAGATCCTGACCCGCAAACGCGGGTCAGTGCGCGCGCGCAACGCCGCGCAGGACCAGTATTTGCGGGCGCTCAAGCGCTACGAACTGGTTTTCGCCGAAGGTCCAGCGGGCACGGGCAAGACCTGGCTCGCGGTCGGCCATGCCGTGCAGCTGATGGAGCAAGGCGCGGTCGAACGGCTGATTCTCTCCCGTCCCGCCGTCGAGGCCGGCGAGCGTCTCGGCTTTTTGCCCGGCGATATGCGCGACAAGGTCGACCCCTATCTCCGCCCGATTTACGACGCGCTGCATGACTTCATGGATGCGCGGATGGTCGAGCGCGGCATGCAGACGGGTCTCATCGAAGTCGCGCCGCTCGCGTTCATGCGCGGACGAACGCTGACGCGAAGCTGTATCCTGCTCGACGAGGCGCAGAACGCCAGTTCGATGCAGATGAAGATGTTTCTCACTCGGCTCGGCGAAGGCTCGCGGATGATCGTCACCGGCGATCCATCGCAGACCGATCTGCCTCCCGGGCAGAAATCCGGCCTCTCGGAAGCCGTGAACCTGCTCGCCAATCTCGACGTCGTCGGCCGCGTGAGATTTTCGGAAGGCGACGTGGTGCGTCACGATCTCGTTCGGCAAATCGTTGGAGCCTATGAGCGCGCCGCGCGCGCCAACAAGCAGACGCGCGGGGACTGACTTTGGAGATCGACGTGAATGTCGCGGCGCCTGCCTGGCGGCGCGTCGAGGATCTGGAAGATTTGACGAAACAATGCGTTCGCCAGAGTCTTGCCCTAAGCGCGGCCACGCTCGCGCCGGAATGTGAAATCAGCGTCACATTTTGCGACGACGCGGCGATCCAGGAACTCAACGCCGAGTGGCGCGGCAAGGATCAGCCCACGAATGTGCTGTCTTTTCCGACGCCTGGCCCGCTTGGGCGCAAGCCTCTGCTTGGCGACATTATCATCGCCTTCGAAACCGTCGCCAGAGAGGCGGAGCAACAGGGCACGCTTTTGCGCGCCCACACGGCGCATATGATCGCGCATGGATTTCTGCATCTAATCGGATATGATCACGAGACCGCCGCCGAGGCCGAGCGGATGGAAGCGCTGGAGCGTAAGATCGCGACGGCGCTTGGATTTCCCGACCCCTATGCGGAAGACGCAGACGGGCCGGCCGGCGGAGCGAATTGAACAAAGCGCATGTCGACGCCATACGATAACGCCGACGATCCAATTCCATTCAGACGAACTGGCGATGGACCACGCCTGAGCCTCGTCGACAGGCTGCGCGGGCTGCTCGGTCTGGCGCCGGCCTCGGTGCGCGAGGACATCGAGGATAGGCTCGAAGAGTCGGCGTGCGACGTGACCCCGCATGAGCGGGCGCTCTTGAAGAACGTCCTCGGCCTGCACGACATGCGCGTCGACGACGCGATGATCCCCCGCGCCGACATCGTCGCCATCTCGCTGGACGCGCCGCTGCGCGAAGCCCTGGAGCTGTTTCGCACCGCCGCCCATTCGCGCCTGCCGGTTTACGCCGATACGCTCGACGATCCGCGCGGGATGATCCATATCCGCGATTTCGTCAATCATATCGCGTGCTGCGCCGATCGGCCCCAAGGCGCCGACGCGACGACCGTCGAACCGAGAAAGATCGACTTCGACACGCCGCTGTCGCAGGCGAATTTGCTCAAGCCGGTGCTCTTCGTGCCCCGCTCTATGCCGGCGCTCGATCTGTTGATCCGCATGCAGGCGACGCGCACGCATCTGGCGCTCGTCATCGACGAATATGGCGGCACCGACGGCCTCGTCACTATCGAGGACATCATGGAGATGATCGTCGGCGACATCGAGGACGAACATGACGTCATCGACGAGTCGGGCTTCGTCGAGCTTGAAAACGGCGATTTCATCATCGACGGGCGCGCCGATCTCGACGAAGTGACGGCGCGGCTCGGCGTCGACTTCAGACTTGAAGACACGCCCGCCGAGGTGACGACGCTCGGCGGTCTGGTCGCGTGGCTCGCCGGCCGCGTTCCGATGCGCGGCGAGATCATCGCGACGCCGGTCGACTCCCACGAATTCGAGATCGTCGACGCCGATCCGCGGCGCGTCGGCAAGCTGCGCGTGCGGTCGCGCCGGCCGGCGTGAGATATCCTTCGCGCGCGCATAAATTTGTCTGCTAAATCCGCTGTAAAGTCAGCCTGCCGATTCGCAGCGCTTCGAGGATCGATGGCGCAGATTGCCGAAATCGCCGGCGTGCGCGCGTCGGCGCCAGCTCTTTTGCAACGTATTGTCCTCGCCCGCGGCTGGACGCGCCGCGCGATCGCGTTCTGCGCCGGCGCGGCCGGCGCTCTCGCCCTTGCGCCTTTTGATTTCATCCCGGCGATGTTCGTCCCGCTCACCTTCGCCGTCTGGCTGATCGACGGCGCGGCGGACGGCGAAGACTCGCCGCGCTTTGCCCTCGCGCCGATTCTCTCGGCGGCGGGCGCCGGCTGGTGGTTGGGCTTCGGCTATTTCGTCGCGGGCCTCTGGTGGATGGGCGCCGCAATGCTCGTCGAAGCCGACCAATTCGCCTGGGCGCTGCCGCTCGCCGTGTTCGGCTTGCCGGCGGTTCTTGCGGTTTTTCCCGCCGCAGGTTTCGCTGTCGCGCGCCTCTTGTGGTCGCCTGGCGGCGCCCGCGTCTTCGCGCTCGCCGCGGGACTGGGCGCCGCGGAGTGGCTGCGCGGGCATCTGTTCACGGGCTTTCCCTGGAACGATTTCGGCATGGCGCTCGCCGGCGCCGGGCCGCTCGCGCAGACGGCCTCTCTCGTCGGCCTGCACGGGCTCGACGTCATCGCGATCGTGATTTTCGCCGCGCCGGCGACGCTCATCGATCGCGCGCCGCGCGGCGCCCGCCGCATCGGCGGAACGATGTTCGCCGCGGCGGCGCTCGCCATGCTGATGTTCGCCTATGGCGTGTTTCGGCTGGGCGCCAACAAGACGGAATATGTCGACGGCGTGGCGTTGCGCCTGATGCAGCCCAATCTCCCTCAGGATGCGAAATTTCGCCCCGAGAACGGCGCGAAAATCTTGCATCACTATCTCGACCTGTCGGAGCGCGCGACAAACGCGCGGCCGTCCGGCCTCGCCGAGGTCACCCATCTCGTCTGGCCCGAATCGGCGTTTCCCTACGTCATTTCAAGCCACCCGGAAGCGCTGGCGGCGATCGCCCGCGCGCTCAAGGGCGGCGTTCTTCTGACCGGGGCGGCCAGGGCCGAAGGCGACGGCGACGGACGGCGGGGCAGGATCTTCAATTCGATCGAGGCGCTCAAGGGAGACTCGATCGTCGCCTTTTACGATAAGGTGCATCTCGTCCCCTTCGGAGAATATCTGCCGCTGGAGGACCTGCTCCGGCCGCTTGGAATCAATCACCTCGTTCCGGGCATATGGGACCGCGGCGCGGGTCCGCGCCTTCTCGCGGCGCCTGGCCTGCCGCCAATTGCGCCGCTCATCTGCTACGAAGCGATTTTCTCGGGCGAGACGATCCAGCGCGACGCCGCCGATCGCCCCCGTCTGTTCCTCAACGTCACCAATGATGGATGGTTCGGCCGCACGACCGGCCCCTATCAGCATCTGGTCCAGGCGCGCCTGCGCGCCATCGAAGAAGGGCTGCCAATGATCCGCGTCGCCAATACCGGCGTTTCGGCGATCACCGACGCCTATGGACGCGTCCTTCAGTCGCTGCCGCTCGGCGAAGAAGGCCTCATCGACGGGCGTCTGCCGAGGGAGGCGGCGCCCACCGTCTTCGCCGCTTACGGCGCGCTGGCGTTCCCGGCGCTCCTTGCCCTCGCGACGGCCCTGGCCTTGCTCGGCGTCGTGCGGCGCCGCCGGCCATAAAGTCGCTCCCGCTTCGTCGGGCGTTCGATGATCCGCCCGCGGCGAAAAGACGCCGCTTGCATGCAGGCAGAGCGCTTTCTTCGATCCTTCGAACCTTGCAACTTTTCGCGGTTCCAGGCCGCGCAGCTATCGACGCAGGCGGGGAAATGTAGACTGCCCGTCGCCGGCAAGATCGCCGCTCAACCGTGCTTAACTGAAATCTTCTTGAATTTCATGCACCTACCTGCAATGTAGGTTGCGCGCCCGGCGAGGATTCGGCTACAACTGTGCAGGAGGCGGTAACGTTGAAGAAGGCGCCAGATCCGATCGATCGTCACGTCGGCAGCCGCGTTCGGATGCAGCGTATCCTCATGAAAATGAGTCAGGAGAAGCTCGGCGACGCGCTCGGACTGACTTTTCAGCAAGTGCAGAAATACGAGAAGGGCGCCAATCGTATCGGCGCGAGCCGCCTGCAGCAGATTTCGAAGACTTTGAACGTGCCGCCGTCCTTTTTCTTCGAAGGCGCGCCAACGAGCGGCGCGCCCGCGACGTCCGACGGATTCGCTGAGGAGTCTTCATCGCAATATGTCGTCGATTTTTTATCGACGACGGAAGGCCTGCATCTCAATCGCGCATTCGCACGCATCCGCGATCCCAAGGTGCGAAAGCGCGTGCTGGATCTCGTGACGACGCTCGCAGAGCAGTCCGAGCCGCCACGGGAGTAAAAGAATGTCGTTCTCCAAAACGAACGATTTGGCCTTTTCGGCTTGACGCACCGAACGGGCGCTGGCAGATGACTCCCCCTGCTCCGCAGTTGTTCGACTCTTCCTCAAAGCCATCGGAGATTTGGAAGTGACCCGGAAAAATTATCTTTTCACGAGCGAGTCCGTTTCCGAAGGCCATCCGGACAAGGTTTGCGACCGTATTTCAGACGAAATCGTTGACGAATTCTTCCGTGAAGGCCCCAAGGCCGGCATCGACCCCTACGCCATTCGCGTCGCGGCGGAGACTCTCGCGACGACAAACCGCGTGGTCATCGCCGGAGAAGTCCGCGGGCCGCATGTTCCCTTCGATCGCATAATCGAGATCACACGCGGCGCGATTCGCGCCATCGGCTACGAGCAGCGAGGATTCCACTGGAACACCGCCAATGTGGAAGTGCTGCTGCACGAGCAGTCGGTCGATATTGCGCAGGGCGTGGACGCCGCCGGCAACAAGGACGAAGGCGCGGGCGACCAGGGCATCATGTTCGGCTACGCCGTGCGCGAAACGCCCCAACTGATGCCGGCGCCGATCTATTATTCGCATAAGATTCTGGAGCTGCTCGCCCAGGCGCGCCATAGCGGCAAGGAAAAAGGCCTCGGTCCCGACGCCAAGAGCCAGGTCACGGTACGCTACGCCGACGGCAAGCCAGTCGAGGCGACGCAGATCGTGCTGTCGCATCAGCACGTCGACGAGACCCTGTCGCCCGCCGACATTCGCAGCATCGCCGAGCCCTATATCCGCAATGCGCTGCCCGACGGCTGGATCACCAACACGACCGTCTGGCACGTCAATCCGACCGGTAAGTTCTACATTGGCGGGCCCGACGGCGACGCCGGCCTGACCGGCCGCAAGATCATCGTCGACACCTATGGCGGCGCTGCGCCGCATGGCGGCGGCGCGTTCTCCGGCAAGGATCCGACCAAGGTCGATCGTTCGGCCGCGTACGCCGCGCGTTATCTCGCCAAAAACGTCGTCGCGGCCGGGCTCGCCGACCGCTGCACGCTGCAGCTGTCCTACGCGATCGGCGTCGCCGAGCCGCTCTCGATCTATGTCGATCTGCATGGCACCGGCCATGTGTGCGAGGAGAAAGTCGAAGAGCTGCTGCCGCAGCTCATTCGCCTCTCGCCACGCGGCATTCGCGAGCACCTTCAGCTCAATCGGCCGATTTACGCCCGCACCTCCGCCTACGGCCATTTCGGCCGGACGCCTGATGCGGACGGCGGCTTCTCCTGGGAGAAGACCGATCTCGTCGACCAGCTGAAGTCGCATTTCGCGTAACTTCCGCCAAAATCGACGAACGGCTCGGAACGCGAAGGCCGCAGCGGGGAAATTTCCGTCGCCAGATGGCTCTGTTCATGGCGGGCGCAAGCCGGCCATGAACAGAGTGACGTTAGCATGATCGCGGCCAGTTAGCGCTTATGAGCGAGACCTCTCAGCAACGCGGCGCTCATGCCCGTCTCTATGGCCGCTCGAAAGGCAAGGCGCTCAGAAAACGTCAGGCGACGCTGATCGACGAGCTCTTGCCGCGTCTGTCGCTCGACCTTGCGCAACCGCCGGAGCCAACGGCCCGCGAAAGGCGCCTCGAGATCGGCTTTGGCGGCGGCGAGCATCTGATTGCGGCGGCGAGCGACAGCCCCGAGGTCGAATTCATCGGCTGCGAGCCCTTCCTCAACGGCATGGCGAAGCTCCTCGCCCGAATCGACGAGCGTGGACTGACGAATATCCGCCTGCATCAAGGCGACGCCGCAGATGTGCTCGACTGGCTGCCGGAGGACAGCCTGTCGCGCGTGTATCTGTTTTACCCAGATCCTTGGCCAAAGAGGCGCCAGCGCAAGAGGCGTTTCGTGGCGCGAGAAAATCTCGACCGTCTGGCGCGGGCGATGCATGCGGGCGCGGAGCTGCGCTTTGCGACGGATATCGACGATTACGCCGCCTGGACCTTGGCGCGGCTGCGCGCCCACCCAGCCTTCCGCTGGCGCGCGCAGCGCGCCGAGGACTGGCGAACGCCATGGTCAGGTTGGACTCGAACCAAATATGAAGCCAAAGCCATGGCCGAAGGCCGCAATCCGGTCTATCTGAGCTTCATCCGGGCGCTGCGCTAAGCCGCCTCGAAGCTGCAAAGCCTTCAAGATCACACGGCCGATGATGGCGACAAAGGGAGACGCGCATGGTTGAGACGGCGGGAATGGCTAACGCGCCGACGACGCCGATCGAAACGACCACGGATCGTTTCCGCGCCGACGTTCTCGACGCTTCGATGCGGCAGATCGTGCTCGTCGATTTCTGGGCGCCATGGTGCGGCCCCTGTCGCCAGCTCGCGCCCGTCATCGAGCGTCTGGTGGCCGCCTCCGGCGGCAAGATCGCGCTCGTCAAAATGAATATCGACGCCGATCCGCTGATCGCGGATCAGCTTGGCGTCAAGTCGATTCCGGCCGTCGTGGCGTTTCAGCGCGCACGACCGATCGATGGTTTCGTCGGCGCGCTGCCCGAAAGTCAAATCAAGGGCTTCCTGGAGCGGCTCATCGGCCCGATCGAGGACGAGGGCGATGCGCTCGAAGCGGCGCAGGCGATGATCGCGGACGGCGATCTCGCCGGCGCGGAATCGCTGCTGAGCGAACTCGCCGGCGGCGAACCGCCCAACGCCAGGGCCGCAGCCGTCTTGCTGCGTCTATATATCGACTCAGGGCGCTTCGATGAGGCGGGGGCGCTGTTTGAGGCCCTTCCCGACGCCATTCGCCGCGACAGCGGCGTCGCGGCGGCTGGGGCCGCGCTTCAGAACGCCCAGCAGGCCCAGGATCTCGGCGAGATCGACGAACTGAGAAATCGCGTCGATCGCCATCCTGACGACCTGCAGGCCTGTTTCGATCTCGCGCTCGCGCTCAACGCGAAAGGACTGCGCGAGGAAGCGGCGGATGCGCTGCTTGAAATCATCCGCCGCGACCGTAGTTGGAACGATGATGGCGCAAGAAAGCAGCTCATTCAGTTTTTTGAGGCGTGGGGACCGATGGATAAGGCGGCCGTGAACGCACGGCGGCGGCTGTCCACGCTGCTCTACTCCTAGGGAGGCGTTCGCCGACATGAGCCTGAACCGTCCCTACGCCGACATCGACGAATTGCCGAGGGTTCTACCGCTCTTCCCGCTTGCGGGCGCCATATTGCTGCCGCGCGGCGAACTGCCGCTCAATGTTTTTGAGCCGCGCTATCTCGCAATGGTCGACGACGCGATCGCCAGCGCGCGCCTGATCGGCATGATCCAGCCGCTGCCGGGCGACGAGACGATCGGCGAAGCGACGCAACTCTATGATGTAGGCTGCGCCGGACGGATCACGCGCCTCGCCGAAACCGGAGACGGCCGCTATCTCATCACCCTCACCGGCGTGGCGCGGTTTCGCGTTCTCGAGGAGCTTAGAGTTCGGACGCAATACCGGCAGTGTCAGGTCGGATATGACGAATTCTTAGAGGATTTGACGACAGGCGCCGGCGCCGACGCGGTCGACCGCGAAAGCATGGTGTCCATGTTGCGCAACTTCGCCGAATGTTCGAAACTTGAAGTCGACTGGGCGAGCATAGACGCGGCGCCGACGGAGACGCTCGTCAACGCGCTGGCGATGATGTGTCCGTTCGGCGCCAATGACAAGCAAGCGCTGATCGAAGCCATCGATCTGAAAACCCGCGCGGAAACGCTTATCGCGCTCGCGAAGCTCGATCTCGCGCAACGAAACGGCGACCGGCCGCAATGGCATTGAAGGAAATTAACGACCATGATTGACGAACGCGATTCCGGCGCCGAGAGACTCGAATCCCCTGCGGAGCCGACGCGGATTGATCCGCGCCTGCTCGAAATCCTCGTCTGTCCGCTGACGAAGACGACGCTCGAATATGACAACGCGCGCCAGGAACTCATTTCGCGATCGGCGCGGCTTGCCTATCCGATCCGGGACGGCATTCCGATCATGCTGCCCGAAGAGGCGCGCCAGATCGACTGACCGGCTCGTCCGCAATGGACGAAACCGCGCCATCCAAGCTTCTGGCGCTTCTCGATCTCGAGGAGGTCGGACCAGACCTCTTCCGCGGCCATAGCCCGGCCTCTTCCGGCCGTCAGGTCTATGGCGGTCAGGCCGTGGCTCAGGCGCTCGTCGCCGCGACGCGGACGGCGCCCAAAGACCGCCCCGTTCATTCGCTGCACGGCTATTTCGTCCTCGCCGGCGATCCCTCGATTCCGATCGACTTCACCGTCGAACGCGTCCGCGACGGCAGGAGCTTCACGACGCGGCGCTGTAACGCCATGCAGCGCGGACGCACGATCTTCTCAATGGAGGCGTCGTTCCAGCGGCGAGAAGAAGGTCTCGCGCACGCCGCCCCTATGCCGGACGCGCCGGACCCAGAGAGTCTCGACGACGTGCATGCGCTCGTCGAGCGTTTTCGCGCCTTCCTTCCGGAACAGGCCGAGAGCTGGCTGAAGCGGCGAAGCGCGCTCGATATGCGCGTCGTCGCGCCCGACGACGTATTTTTTCCCGAACGCCGCGCCGCCGGCCAGATGATCTGGTTTCGCGTGCGCGGCGCGGTCCCGGACGACCCCGCCATTCACACGGCGCTGCTCGCCTATCTTTCCGATATGACGCTGCTCAACACGGCGCTGCTCGTTCACGGCCTGACGATCTTCGATCCGAAGATCCAGGTGGCGAGCCTCGATCACGCCCTGTGGATTCACGGGCCGCTGCGCGTCGACGAATGGCTGCTCTATGCGCAGCAAAGCCCGTGGGCCGGCGGCGCGCGCGCCCTGACGCGCGGGCAGATCTTCACCCACGAGGGACGCCTCGTCGCCTCCGTGAGCCAGGAAGGCCTGGTGCGCCGGCGCGACTCGGCGCGATCCTGAGCCTGCCTAGATTTCAGGCAGCCGTCGAAAGTCTGCGTAACAACTAGGCGTCGAACCGGCCCGCGGCGCCCTAAGCGAAAGCGCTCGGGCGAGCCGCGGACGCCGCCGATCTCGCGCATAATTGAGGCCCGCAAAGGCAATAGCCAACCCGCTGCAAGCTGCGGCGCCGTCGCCGTCACAGCAGATACGCGTCCGGTCGGTAGATTTCAGGCGTCAGCGCGGCTGGCACGGCATTTGAAAGCGGCAAGTCGCCGACGCGGCGGCGTCCTCCCCGCGACTTGCAATCAAGAGACGCCGCCGTCACGCGAGCGACGCTCGCCAACGAGGTCGATAACCAACAGGATTGGCAGATGAAAATCGTCACAGCGATCATCAAGCCGTTCAAGCTCGATGAGGTCCGCGACGCGCTGACCAACATCGGCGTGCACGGCCTTACCGTGACTGAAGTCAAGGGCTACGGACGTCAGAAGGGACATACGGAAATCTATCGCGGCGCAGAGTATGCGATCAGTTTCTTGCCAAAGCTAAAAATCGAAGTCGCCGTCGACGCCGCCCTCGTCGAACAGGTGATCCAGGCAATCTCCAACACCGCGCGCACCGGACAGATCGGCGACGGAAAGATTTTCGTCACGCCGCTCGAACGCGCCATCCGCATCCGCACCGGCGAAACCGACACAGACGCGCTTTGATCGCCTCTCCGCAACATCAGGAGCTATTACACATGAAACTTCCTTCGCCTCGAAGCGCTTCTGTCGCTTCGATCATCGCGGGAGCGGCGATTTCGGCATCGTTGGCGTTTCCGGCCTTCGCCGCGAATGATCCGACTCCCAATCCCGGCGACACCGCCTGGATGCTGACGTCGTCGCTCTTGGTGCTGATGATGTCGATCCCGGGCCTCGCCCTGTTCTACGGCGGCCTGGTGCGCGCCAAGAACATGCTGTCCATCCTGTCGCAAACCTTCGCGATCGTCGCGCTCGTCGGCGTGATCTACACGGTTTATGGCTACTCGCTCGCCTTCGGCGACGGCGGTTCGCTCAGCAGCTATATCGGCGGGTTCAACAAGCTGTTTCTCAAGGGCGTGACGGCCGCTTCCAATGTGGCGACCTTCACCCCCGGCACCGTCATTCCGGAATATGCCTATTTCGTCTTCCAGATGACCTTCGCGATGATCACCCCGGCGCTGATCATCGGCGCTTTCGCCGAGCGCATGAAATTTTCGGCCGTTCTGCTGTTCGTCGCCTTCTGGGTGACGATCATCTACTTCCCCATCGCGCATTGGGTGTGGGGCGTCGCCGATCCGAACGCGCTTGTCGACGCGGCGACCCAACTCGCCGCAGCGGGCGACGAGGCGGCGAAAGCGGCCGCACAGACGAAGATCGATGAGATCAACGCCGCCGTGGGCTGGCTCGCCGGCAAGGGCGCGCTGGACTTCGCGGGCGGCACGGTGGTGCACATCAACGCCGGCATCGCGGGTCTCGTGGGCGCAATCATGGTTGGCAAGCGCATCGGCTACGGCAAAGAAGCCTTGCCGCCGCATTCGCTGACCCTGTCGATGGTCGGCGCCTCACTGCTGTGGGTCGGCTGGTTCGGCTTTAACGCCGGGTCCAATCTCGAGGCGAACGGCGCGACTGCGCTCGCATTCGTCAACACCATGGTGGCGACGGCGGCTGCGGCGCTCTCCTGGATGATCGTCGAGTGGTTGTTGAAGGGCAAACCGTCGATGCTCGGCCTCATCACCGGGGCCGTCGCCGGCCTCGTCGCGGTGACGCCGGCGTCGGGTTATGCAGGTCCGGTCGGCGCCATCGTCCTTGGTCTCGCGGTTTCGCCGATCTGCCTCTTCTTCGTCGACTTTGTGAAGAAGATGGCGGGCTACGACGACGCGCTCGACGTCTTCGGCGTGCACTGCATCGGCGGCATCACCGGCGCCTTGGCGACCGGAATTCTGGTCAGTCCCGACCTCGGCGGCGTCGGCATCACCGACTACACCAATCTGGAAAACTACGCCGGAACCTACGACATGATCGCGCAGATGAAGGCCCAGGGAATCGCCGTCATCGCGACTCTTCTGTGGTCCGGCATCGGGTCGGCGATCCTCTATAAGCTCGTCGATGTGATCGTCGGTCTGCGGCCGACTCCCGATCAAGAGCGCGAAGGCCTCGACATCAGCGATCACGGCGAGCGCGCTTACAACTACTAAGTTCGGTCTCCTGACACGATGCGAAGCGGCGCCCACGGGCGCCGTTTCTTTTTGTGTAGATGCGCTGGCTTCCAAGCGAGGGACTGGAGAAGAAGGGCGGCTATACCTCCCCCTTGCGGGGAGGTCGCGACGCGAAGCGGCGCCGGGTGGGGGTGATGACGTTTCTCCCGGCGCACGTCACCCCACCCGGTTCGCTTCGCAAACCACCCTCCCCGTCAAGGGGAGGGATTCCCACCAACACGTATTGCCCTCGTCATCGAGGGAAGGCAGATTGCGCGTCTTTCCAATCGGATCAGGGCTGGCCTATGTCGCGGTTTGTTAATCGGCGCGTTTTCCTTCTTTTCTTAGCTGTCGCGCTCGGAATCCCGATTCTTCCCGCCCGCGCAGCCGAGCGCGTGGTCAATCTCACCTTCGTCGTCTTTAGCGACATCTACGAAATGGCCGAGAGAGACGGACGCGGCGGCTTCGCCCGGATCGCCGGCGGGCTGAAAGGCGAGCGCGCAAAAGCAAAAAACATCATCGTCGCGCACGCCGGCGACACGCTGTCGCCCTCGCTCACTTCGAGCGTCGACAAGGGGGCGCATATCATCGACCTCCTCAATCGTATCGGCGTTGACGTGTTCACGCCTGGCAATCACGAGTTCGATTTCGGCGAAGCGGTTTTTCGCCAGCGCATGGGCGAAGCGAAGTTCGCTCTGCTCGCCGCGAATCTGCGCGACGCCTCCGGCCGCGCCCTCCCCGGCTTCGCCGACAGCAAGGTCATCGATGTCGACGGGGTGAAGGTCGGAATCTTTGGTCTGACCGACGACGAGTCCGCGAGACGGTCCAGTCCCGGAAGCCTGAAACTTCTGCCCGCGATCGAGACCGCCAAACGCGAGGCCAAGGCGCTGCGCGACGCCGGCGCCGATCTTGTCGTCGTCGTCACCCATTCCGAATGGCAGGATGATCTGCGCCTCGCGAAACTCGGACCGATCGACATTGTTCTGTCCGGGCATGACCATAATCTTCTTGTCGCCTATGACGGCCGCGCCGCCGTCGGCGAGACACAGGCCGACGGCGTCAATCTCGTCGCGATCGATGTCGAGATGCGGATCGCCGACGACGGCGTCAAGCGCTGGACGCCCAAGTTCCGCATCATCGACACGGCGGACGTGACGCCAGACGCCGCGATTGCAGAACGCGTCGCGCAATATGAAGCCGAGGTCGACAAGGCGCTCGACGTCGACATCGGACGCACAAAGACGCCGCTCGACAGCCGAAAGGCGAGCGTGCGCGGTGAAGAGACCGCGATCGGCGACTTTTTCGCCGACACGATGCGCGCCGCCGCCGGCGCCGACGTCGCGATCATCAACGGCGGCGGCATTCGGGGCAATCGCAACTATGCCGCCGGGACAAAACTGACGCGCAAGGACATCGCCAAGGAGCTGCCGTTCAACAATCAGCTGGTGACGCTGGCGCTTACAGGCGCCGATCTGCGTGCCGCCTTGGAAAACGCCGTATGGCTGATCGGCAAGGACGCGGGGCGATTCGCGCAGATTTCCGGCGCGCGCATCGTCGTGCGGCGCGACGCGGTGCCAGGCTCGCGGCTGGCTTCGATCGAGATCGGCGGCAAGCCGCTCGATGACGCAAAGCTCTACAAGGTCGCGACGATCGACTTCCTGGCGCGCGGAAAGGACGGCTATGTCGCGCTTGCGCGGGGGAAACCGCTGGTCAGCGACCTCGAGGGTCCGCTGCTGACGAACGTCATCATCGACGCCATCGAAAAGGCCGGCGCGATTGCGCCCGTGGTCGACGGCCGCATCCGAATCGAATGATCATATTCCACCGAGGCAGACATATTTGATCTCGATGTAATCATCGACGCCGTAGCGCGATCCTTCGCGTCCCAGGCCCGACTGTTTCACGCCGCCAAATGGCGCCACTTCCGTCGAGATCAGCGTCTCGTTGACGCCCACCATGCCGAATTCCAACTGCTCGGCGACGCGAATGACGCGCGAGACGTCGCGACTATAGAAGTAAGCGGCGAGACCGTAAGGCGTGGCGTTGGCGAGACGCACCGCTTCAGCCTCGCTTTCAAAGGAAATCAGCGGCGCGACGGGACCGAAGGTCTCCTCGTTGAAGATGAGCGCGTCGGCCGGCACATTGGCGAGCACCGTGGGTTGAAAGAAGGAGCCGCCGAGCGCGTGGCGGGCGCCTCCGGTGAGAACCTTCGCGCCGCGGGCGATGGCGTCGGCGATGTGACGCTCGACCTTTTCAACGGCCGCTTCTTCGATCAGCGGACCGATGGCGACGCCCTCCTCCGTCCCTTCGCCGACCTTTAACGCGCCAGCCGCCGCCGCGAGTTTTTCGGCGAAGACGTCGACGATCGACGCATGAACGAGGATGCGGTTCGCCGAAACGCAGGTCTGACCGCTGTTGCGGTATTTGGTGGCGACGGCGCCCTCGACGGCGCGATCGAGATCGGCGTCCTCGAATATGATCAGCGGCGCGTTGCCGCCAAGCTCCATCGAGCATTTCTGAATATTCTCGGCCGCCTGCCGCAGGAGAATTCTGCCCACCTCGGTCGAGCCGGTGAAGGTCAGCTTGCGCACGAGGGAATTTCGCGTGAATTCGAGCCCGACCGGCGCGGGGTCTTTCGCCGTCACCACATTGATCGCCCCGGCGGGCACGCCGGCGCGTTCTGCAAGTTCGGCTAGCGCAAGCGCGGAGAAGGGCGTCAGCTCCGCAGGCTTCACGACCATCGTGCAGCCGGCGCCGAGCGCCGCGCCGACCTTGCGCGCAAACATGGCGGACGGGAAATTCCACGGCGTAATCGCCGCGGTGACGCCGATCGCCTGTTTGAAGACGAGCAGGCGACGGTCGGTCGGACCCGGCACCACGTCGCCATAGATGCGCCGGCCCTCCTCCGCGAACCACTCAATAAAGCTCGCCGCATAGGCGATCTCCCCCCGCGCCTCGGCGAGCGGCTTGCCCATTTCCGCGGTGATGATGCGCGCCAGCCGCTCCTGATCGGCCATGATCAATTCGAACCAGCGGCGCATGATATGCGCGCGCTCCCTGGCGGCGCGATCGCGCCAGCCTGGCAGCGCCCGCGCACAAGACTCGATCGCCCGGCTTGTCTCGGCTGCGCCCATGTCGGGAACTTGGCCGAGAACCGCCCCGGTGGCTGGGTTGTTGACGGCGAAGGTTGCGCCGCTTTCGGCGCCGACCCAAAGCCCGCCGACGAATGCTTGCTCGCGAAGGCCTAGGCTGACAGAGTTCATTTCGACTTCCCCCTGGGCGCGCGTCGCGCATTTTTGCTACAAAGGGCCAAAGCGGCGTGACGGTCCTTAACGGGCCGCTCGCGAACCCGCAAAAAAACCGACATAATCGCGGCTCATGGGCAAGCGCCCTTCCGCCGCCAGAGGTCACATTTGGCTCGTTCCACAATCGTCGATCTGACGCGCATTCGCCTGTCCCGTCGCTCTGTTATCGGCGCCGGCGCCGCCGCCTTGATCGCGCCGCGCGTTCTGGCCAAGCCCGGAGCGCCGACCGCCGCCTCCAATCGCTTCGGCCCCCTCGCGCAGGGCGAAGTCGAGAGCCACGGCCTTTCGACCTTTGGCGACCTTGGCGAGCCGGCCGACTTCAAATTTTTCGGCTACGTGAATGCGAAAGCCCCCAAGGGAGGGACTTTGGCGCTGTCGCCGGCAAGCTCGACCTACGACAGTTTCAACGCCTATGTGCTGCGGGGCAATCCGGCGACGGGCATGACGCTCGTCTTCGACAGTCTGATGAATCAGAGCCTCGACGAACGCGACGCCTACTACGGCCTCGTCGCCAAGAAGGTGCGCATCTCGCCCGACAAGCTCACTTACGCTTTTCTGTTGCGTAAAGAGGCGCGCTTTCACGACGGCTCGCCGCTTACGGCGCATGACGCCGCCTTCTCGCTCAACATTCTCAAGAGCAAGGGCCATCCTGTCATCAGCCAGATGCTGCGTGACCTCGAAAGCGCCGAAGCCGAGGCGGACGACGTTCTCGTGCTGCGCTTCGCGCCTGACCGCACGCGCGATCTGCCGCTCAGCGTCGTGGGTCAGCCGATCTTTTCGCGCGCCTATTACAAGGACCGCGATTTCGCAGCGACGACGATGGAGCCGCCGCTCGGCTCCGGGCCCTACAAGGTCGGCGCCTTCGAGCAGGGCCGCTACATCGCCTATCATCGCAATCCCGACTATTGGGCGAAGGACCTGCCAATCGCGACAGGTCAGGCCAATTTCGACGTCGTGCGCTTCGAATATTTCGGCGACAGCCAGGTCGCCTTCGAAGCCTTCAAGGCCGGCGCATTCACCGAGCGAGAGGAAAACATCGCGCGCGTTTGGGCGACGGGCTATGATTTTCCGGCGTTCAAGGACGGGCGCGTCAAGCGAACCACGACGCCCAACAACAATATTCCGCAGATCCAGGGATGGTTCTTCAACACGCGCCGCAAGATTTTTAGAGATCCGCGGGTGCGCGAAGCGATCGGCTACGCCTTCGATTACGAATGGACAAGCCGCAACCTGATGTATGACGCCTATAAGCGCATCTCGTCCTATTTCGAGAACTCCGAGCTTGAAGCGAAAGGCTTGCCGAGCGAACAGGAAAAAGCGCTGCTGGAGCCCTTTCGCGCTGATCTGCCGGCGGAAGTTTTTGGCGAACCCTTCGTCGCGCCGGTTTCCGACGGCACGGGTCAGGATCGCGTCCTGCTCAAAAAGGCGAATGATCTGTTCGTCGCGGCCGGCTGCACGCGCAAGGATGGGGTTCTATGCTTGCCCGACGGAACGCCGCTGGAATTCGAGTTTCTCGACAATTCCAACGTCTTCGAGCGGCACACGCAGCCCTTCATCAAGAATTTGAAGCTGCTCGGAGTTAACGCCCACATCCGCGTCGTCGACGCCGCTCAATACAAGCAACGACTTGAAAACTTCGACTTCGACGTCGTTCATGACGTGCTGATGATGAGCTGGAACCCCGGAGAGGAGCTTCGCGCTTATTTCAGTTCGAAGACCGCCAATGTGCCCGGCTCGCGCAACCTGCCGGGGGTCTCCAATCCAGCGATTGATTCGCTCGTTGAAAAAGCGCTCCAGGCGCAAACGCGCGAAGAGCTCGTCACCTGCAGCCGCGCCCTCGACCGCGCTTTGCGCGCGCAGCGCTATTGGGTCCCGCACTGGTATAATCCGGTGCATCGCTTCGCCTATTGGGATCTCTTCGGCCAGCCCGAGCGCCCGCCGAAGTTCGACACCGGCGTGCTGTGGACCTGGTGGTGGGACGAAGATAAGGCGAAAAAAATCAACTTCACGGGACGCTAAGAGGATTTCCCGGCGCCGTCCGTCGGGAGCCGAAATGCGGCCGATGTAAAAGAACGCGAGACGTTAATGGGAGCCTATATCGCCCGCCGCGTGCTGCTGATGATCCCGACGATCCTCGGCATCATGCTCATCTCTTTCGTCATCGTGCAGTTCGCGCCGGGCGGTCCTGTGGAACGCATCATCGCGCAACTGCAAGGCTTCGACGTCGGCGCGACCGGACGCTTTTCCGGCGGGGGCGGCGACGTCGGACAGGGCGGCGCGAGCCAGACCGGAACGATGGCAGCCGAAACCGCCTCGAAATATCGCGGCGCGCAGGGGCTCGACCCGAAATTCATCGCGGAGCTCGAAAAGCAGTTCGGCTTCGACAAGCCGGCGTGGGAGCGATTCCTGCTGATGGTGAAGAATTATGCGATGTTCGATTTCGGGCGCAGCTATTTTCGCGACGAGAGCGTTCTCAAGCTGATCGCAGAAAAACTTCCCGTGTCGATTTCGCTCGGCCTCTGGATGACGCTTCTCTCCTATTCGATTTCAATTCCACTCGGCATCGCCAAAGCGGTGCGCGATGGAACGAAATTCGATATGTGGACATCCAACGCCATCATCGTCGGCTACGCCATTCCGAGTTTTCTGTTTGCGATGCTGCTGATCGTGCTCTTCGCCGGCGGCTCCTTCTGGCAGATCTTCCCGCTGCGCGGCCTGACCTCGGACGACTTCTGGCAGCTGTCGCTGTTTGGCAAGGTGAAGGACTATCTCTGGCACATCATTCTCCCCGTCTCCGCGATGACGCTGGGGGCCTTCGCAACGCAGACGTTTCTGACAAAGAACTCTTTCCTCGACGAGATCCGCAAGCAGTATGTCCAGACCGCGCGCATGAAGGGCCTGACCGAGCGGCGCGTGCTCTATGGACATGTCTTTCGCAACGCCATGCTGATCGTCATCGCCGGCTTTCCCGGCGCCTTCGTGCACGCCTTTCTCACCGGCTCGGTGCTGATCGAAACGATCTTTTCGCTTGATGGACTCGGCTATCTGTCTTTCGAGAGCATCGTCAATCGCGACTATCCGGTCGTCTTCGCCAACCTTTACATCTTCGCGCTGCTCGGACTTGTGGTGAATCTCATTTCCGATCTCACCTATACCTGGATTGATCCGCGCATCGATTTCGAAACGCGCGAGGTATGACGGTGAGCGCAGCAGCCGACGCCGAAACGCATCTCGCCCCGCCGCTTCATCGCGAGGGCTGGCTGCGGCTCACGCCGCTCGACCGGCGACGCCTCGACAGTTTCAAGGCGAACAAACGCGGCTATTGGTCGTTCTGGGTCTTCATGACGCTGTTCATCATGGCGCTTGGCTCGAACTTCCTGGCGAACGACCGGCCGATTCTGGCCTGGTATAAGGGCGAATTGCTGTTCCCCGCGTTCGTGTCCTATCCGGAAGATAAATTCGGCGGCTTCCTGGCCCGCACCGATTATCGCGACCCTGTGATCGCCGACGAGATCAAAGCGCATGGCTGGATGCTTTGGCCGCCAATTCGCTTCTCCTATGACACGCATAATCTCGAGCTGCCGACGCCCGCGCCCTCGCCGCCGACCTGGATGCTGACGCAGCAGCAATGCGAGGTCGCCGCGGCGAAAGGTCTGCGACCGGGCGAGCCCAATCGCGGCTGCGCCGCGCTGGAATATAACTGGCTCGGCACCGACGATCAGGGCCGCGACGTCGTCGCGCGCCTGCTTTATGGATTTCGTATCTCGGTGCTGTTCGGACTGATCCTGGCGACGATTTCCTCGATCGTCGGCGTCGCCGCGGGGGCGATACAGGGCTACTTCGGCGGGCGCGTCGATCTCGTGTTCCAACGCTTCATCGAAGTCTGGTCGTCGCTGCCGCAGCTCTATCTGCTCATCATCATTTCGTCCTTCCTGACGCCCGGCTTTTTCGTGCTGCTCGGCATCCTGCTGCTCTTTTCCTGGGTGTCGCTGGTGCATGTCGTTCGGGCCGAGTTCCTGCGCGCGCGCAACTTCGAATATGTCAACGCGGCGCGCGCGCTTGGGCTGAGCAATTTTAAGATTATCGTCAAGCACCTGCTGCCGAACGCCACCGTGGCGACACTGACCTTCTTGCCTTTCATTCTCAACTCGTCGATCACCACGCTGACGGCGCTGGACTTTCTGGGGTTTGGCCTGCCGCCGGGCTCGCCCTCCCTCGGCGAACTGTTGCTGCAGGCAAAATCCAATCTCCAGGCCCCATGGCTGGGACTGACCGGCTTTGCGATCATCGCGCTCATGCTGTCGCTTCTGGTCTTTGTCGGCGAGGCGGTCCGTGACGCCTTCGACCCAAGGAAGAATTTCCGGTGACGGCGTGGTAGATTGCAGGCGGAGCATCACGATGAACAGAATTGTGCGTGAACATTATCCGGCGGCGAAGCTTCCCGACGAACTAAGGGATGGCATCGATTCGAACGCCACCGTGACGATAACCGTCGAGATCGAACCCCCGCCTGAGCAAATTCTCTCTTTGGAGGAAATGTTTGCGCTTCGACGCGATGTGTTTATGTCAATTCGCGACGTCGACGAACACGTAAGCGCCATGAGAGACGAGTGGAGCCACTAGCAAAGTGCGCGCCCCGCCAGTCTATATCGACACAAATGTGTTTATCATTGGCTTCGAGTCGCCCCTTGAGCTGGCCACGCCGGTCCAGAAGCTGCTCCTTGCAATACGCGAAAAGCCGCTTTCGGCCGTAACAAGCGAACTAACGCTCGCAGAGTTGTTGGCGCCGGTCATCCGCCCACAGGCTCTGGTTCCGAGCCAAAGGCGGCGTCTATACCTCGATCTTCTTACTGGGAGTCGACTTGTCGAACTGAGGCCAGTGACTCCAGATATCCTCATCCAAACAGCTGAATTGAGAGAAACGACGCCCTGTAAGCTTCCTGATGCGATCCACGTCACAACGGCTGTTCAAGCCAAGTGCGGATTTTTCCTCTCCAAGGATAGGCGAATGCGACTTCCGCCAGGCATGATTCAAGTGGGGCCCGACCATTTTGGCGTTGATCGCATCCTAGCGGCTTCGTCGCAATTATCGTGATGCCAACGATGTCCCCTTCCCTCCTCAACATTCGCGATCTCTCGGTCACCTTTCGGCAAGGCGGGCACGAGACCAAGGCGGTCGACCGGGTCTCCTTCTCTCTTGAGCGGGGCAAGACGCTGGCGCTCGTCGGCGAATCCGGCTCCGGCAAGTCGATCAGCGCTCTGTCGATCGTACGCCTGCTTCCCCCTGGCGCGATCGCATCCGGCGAGGCGCTGTTCGACGGCGAGAATATGCTCACCGTCGACGACAATCGTCTGCGCGCCATTCGTGGCGCGGGCATTACGATGGTGTTCCAGGAGCCGATGACGTCGCTCAATCCGCTGCACATGATCGAGCGGCAGATTGCGGAGATTCTCGAACTGCACGGGATGCGCGGCGAAGATGCGGTTCGGAACCGAGTCGTTGAGCTTCTGGGCGAAGTCGGCATCCCTGATCCTCAGGCGCGGCTGAGCGCCTATCCGCATCAGCTCTCGGGCGGCCAGCGTCAGCGCGTCATGATCGCCATGGCGCTCGCCAACAAACCCGATCTGCTGATCGCCGACGAGCCGACCACCGCGCTCGACGTCACCGTTCAGGCGCAGATTCTCGCGCTGCTCGAGCGGCTTCAAAAAACCTACGGCATGGCGATGCTGTTCATCACCCACGACCTCCGGCTCGTGCGCCGTTTCGCCGATACGGTCTGCGTGATGCAGCAGGGCCGCATCGTCGAGCAGGGCGAGGTGGGAGAGGTCTTCACATCTCCGCAGCATCCCTACACCAAGGCGCTGCTCACGGCGGAGCCCAAGGGCGCGCCGATTATTGAAGACACGCAAGCGCCCGTCGTCGCATCGGCTGAGCAGCTGCGCGTCTGGTTTCCGATCCGCCGCGGCTTCATGCGTCGGATCGTCGGCCATGTGAAGGCGGTGGACGGCGTCACCCTTTCGGTGCGCGAGGGCGCGACCGTCGGCGTGGTCGGCGAGTCGGGCTCCGGCAAGACGACGCTGGCGCTGGCGATGCTGCGGCTCATTCGCTCGGAAGGTCCGATCGTCTTCCTCGGAGAACGCATCGACGGCAAGAGCGTCGACGCCATGCGTCCGCTTCGCCGCGACATGCAAATCGTCTTCCAAGACCCATACGGCTCTCTCTCGCCGCGCATGTCGGTCGCGGAAATCGTCGCCGAAGGACTGACCGTTCAGCGGCCCGAACTTACGCTCAATCAGCGCCGCGAGATCGTTGCGCGCGCGCTGCAGGAAACCGGGCTCGATCCATCGACGATGGATCGCTACCCGCACGAATTTTCCGGCGGCCAGCGGCAGCGGATCGCCATCGCCCGCGCCATTGTGCTCGAACCGAAATTCGTCGTGCTCGACGAGCCGACCTCGGCGCTCGACATGTCCGTGCAGGCGCAGATCATCGATCTCTTGCGCGACCTGCAGCGTCGCCGCTCGCTCGCCTATCTCTTTATCAGTCACGATCTGCGCGTCGTGAAGGCGCTCGCCGCCCATCTCATCGTCATGCGCTATGGCAAGGTGGTCGAGGAAGGGCCGGCGAGCCAGGTGTTTTCCCAGCCCAAGAGCGAGTATACGCGCGCGCTCTTCGCAGCGGCCTTTCGCAACGAGGCGGAGCCCGTTCCGGGCAACTCAGTCGGCGGAAAATGATCCCGGAATCGCCGTGGCGTCGTTTGAACTTACGCCTGCCCGCGCCGGGTCGCGGAAGGCGACGACCGTGACGCTCTGCGTCAGCACGACTTCGCCGCGCTGGTTATAGGTCGCCATGTCCATCGAAACGAAGCCGCGATCGGCATAGCGGCGCGGATGAACAATCCGCGTGACTTCGGCTTCCACCCTCAAGGAATCATCGGGCCGCACCGGGAGTTTCCAGGCGATATGCGCCTCGACGCCGACAAGCCCGCCGGCAAAAGGCGGGTCGGCGGAGTCGATGAGGAGCTTCACGCTCAGCGCGCCCGTTTGCCAACCGCTCGCCACGAGCCCGCCGAACATGCTGTCTTTGGCCGCCTCTTCGTCGAGATGAAAATACTGCGGATCACTGTCGCGCGCGAAGCGGATGATGTCCTGCGCGGTGATCGTGACGCTCGCTGTGCGCAAGCGCTGTCCAACGCGAAGATCTTCCAGATAAAGCCTTTTCGTCATGCCCAAACATCTTTTGCCAGGCGCTTGACGCTCGTGACCGGTCCCGCGCCTGCCGCCTCGTTGCGCGCTCGCACGACGTCGAGCGGCTCGCTGGTGACTTGCATATGCGTCGCGTTGGCGTGAAGCAGCGTCACGGCGTCGCGCATGACGCCGACATGCCCCTTCCAAAAGACGATGTCGCCGCGCATCAGCGGCACGCCGGGATCGAGCGTTGCGCCGAGCGCGGCCTCCTGCATATCGGTGTCGCGCGGCGCTTTCATCCCCGCCATCAGCAAGGAAACCTGCACCAGTCCCGAGCAATCAACGCCCATCCAAGACTTGCCGCCCCAGAGATAGGGCGCGCCTAGAAGCGTCTCGGCCACGGCGACAAAGTCCGGCGCTTTCGCCTCGCATGGCGCGAGATGTTTGCGATAGATGAATCCGAGTTCCGGCGTCACGCCAAAGCCGCCGCGCTCCTCGGCGATCGCGACTTCGGCGCCGAGCGGCAGCGCGTTGAGCGGCGGCAATTTAATGTTCGGACCCGGATAAATGAAGGTTCGCGGAACACAGATTCGATGCGTCGGCGCGCTCAATTCGCGCCACAGCGTATTGGCGGCGATCCAGCCGACATAATTGTCGCGCGCAAGTTGCGCCCACGCCCAGCCTTCCTCCTCATCGTAAACGGTGACGCGCTCGCCATAGATCGCCTGAGTGTCGACGGCGGCGTCGGGACGTGGTTCCCGCCGAAGGTCGACGACGCAGTCTCTGACCTCCATCGCGACGCCTTCGACATAGCGCTCGGCGCTCACGCGTCCCTTGAGATAGGCGGCGGCGACTTCTGGGCGCGCGGGCGTCAGCCGCCGATCGAAATCTTCGCTCACGGCTTCGCGTTCCTCTGCTCGGCGCGCGCCTCGATCAATTCATAAAGCAGGCGCGCCGCCTGCACCTCGCCGCCCTCCGGACGGCCGGGCTTCGTCGACGGATTCCAGCAGTAAACGTCGAAATGCGCCCAGCGTTTTGGGTCAGTCACGAAGCGCCTCAGAAACAGCGCGGCGGTGATCGATCCGGCGAAGGGGCCGCTTGTCACATTGACGAGATCGGAGATCTTGCCGTCGAGACCGCTGTCGTAACTGTCCCATAGAGGCATCCGCCACACCGGATCGTTCACGGCGCCAGCCTGCCCGGCGATCTCTTGGGCAAGCCCGTCATCGCCGGTATAGAACGGCGGAATCTCCGGACCGAGCGCGACGCGCGCGGCGCCGGTCAGCGTCGCGAAATCGAACAGCAGATCCGGCGGCGTTTCGCTCGCATAGGCGAGCGCATCGGCAAGGATGAGCCTGCCCTCGGCGTCGGTGTTGCCGATTTCGACGCTCAGGCCTTTGCGGCTGCGGTAAATGTCGCTCGTTCGAAACGCCGACGCCGAAATCGAATTCTCGACGATCGGAAGCAGCACGCGCAGACGGACGGGCGCATTCCCCTCAAGCAGCATCGCCGCAAGCGAGAGGGTTGTCGCGGCGCCGCCCATGTCCTTCTTCATCAGCGCCATCGCGCTCGAAGGCTTGATGTCGAGCCCGCCCGTGTCGAAGCAGACCCCCTTGCCGACGAGCGTGACGCGCAGACCGTCGTCCGGGCCGTGCTCAAATTCGACGAGCCTCGGCGCCTCCGCAGCCGCGCGCCCGACGGCGTGAATCAAGGGAAAGTTTTCCGTAAGCAGCGCGTCGCCGACAATGACGCGAGTCTTGGCGCCGTGTTTTGCGCCGAGAGCGAGCGCCGCTTCGGCGAGCGCCTCCGGCCCCATGTCGTTGGTCGGCGTATTCACGAGATCGCGCCCGAGGCCGACGGCGCCGGCGATGCGCTCGATGCGCGCGCGGTCGACGCCCTGCGGCGCGCACAGACGCGGGACTTCCCTCTTTGGCGCCTTGTAGCGCGAGAAGGAATAGGTCGACAGAATGAACGCCAGCGCCGCCTGCGCCGGCGCCTCGACGCCATCGCCAAACCGGTAGAGCCCCTTGGGCAGCGCCGTCGCGAGCTTTCCGGCAAAGAACGGATCGCGCGCCTTCGGCGCCCTGCCCTGCGCGCCAAAATAGACGCGCGGCGCGCCGTCGGCGCCCGGCGCGAAAAGAAGCGAGCCAGGCTTCGCCTCAAATCCCGCAAGCTCCGCGAGACGCGCTGTAGGCTCAGGAAGCTTCGCGCGGCGTTCGGGCCAGTCTTCCTTGTTAACGAAATCGATGGCGGTCGCCTCGGGCGACCAGTCTTCAAGCTTCATCCGCTTCCGCCGCTTTCTGCGCTCCCGACGATCGGCTTCTACCTCTACCGGGCGCCCGCATCACAAAAAAGCGAAAGATCGCCAATCTCAAGCGGCATACCGGCGAAGGCAGCGAGCCGCGCCCACACCGCTGACAATGTACGCATAGTGTATAAAACTTAGCCGCCTGGCGCCTTACGACTGGCCAGGCTCGAACTCGACGCCAGGATGCAAAACGATTATTTTATGCGCATAATGGCATGCCAATTGCTGAGACAATGTTCAATCCGCCATCCATGAGGGCATGTCTGCGCAAATGAAGATCATCACGGCGATTATCAAACCCTTCAAGCTCGACGAGGTGCGCGAGGCGCTGACGGAAATCGGCGTGCACGGAATGACCGCGACCGAGGTGAAAGGCTATGGCCGACAGAAGGGCCATGCCGAAATCTATCGCGGCGCCGAATATATCGTCGCGTTCCTGCCCAAGGTTAAGATCGACATCGCGCTCCCTGAAGCGCTCGTCGATCGCGCCATCGAGGCGATCAGACTCGCCGCCTATACCGGCCATATCGGCGACGGAAAAATTTTCGTCTCGCCGCTGGAGCGCGCCATGCGCATTCGCACCGGCGAGACCGATTCCGACGCGCTCTAAGCGCCTTCCCCATCATCAATCAGGATTCACGATGCAGAGCTCGTTTGCGCGCGCGGCTATAACATTCGTCGGCTCGAGGATTCCGCGAGTCCGGTGGGATCGTTTTGGCGCGGCGCTTGGCGCAACCCTTGTGGCCGGCCCAGCCCTCGCGCAGGACGGCGGGGGCAAGATCGACGGCGCCGACACCGCCTTCATGATCGCCGCCACCGCACTGGTGCTGATGATGACGCTGCCGGGGCTCGCGCTCTTTTACAGCGGCATGGTGCGCAAAAAGAATGTGCTCGCCACCATGGCGCAGAGCCTCATCGCCACCGCCCTCGTCTCGCTGCTGTGGATCGGCGTCGCCTACAGCCTCGCCTTCAGCGGCGAGGGCGCCTTTATCGGCGACGCGTCGCGGTCGCTTCTCGCCGGCATCGGGCTCGACACGGTGAACCCATCCGCCAAGACGATCCCTGAAATCCTGTACATGCTCTATGAGATGACCTTCGCGGTGATCACCTGCGCGCTGGTCGCCGGCTCCGTCGCCGAACGCATGAAGTTCTCCGCCTTCATGCTGTTTTGCGCGCTGTGGCTGTTCATCGTCTATGTGCCTTCCGCGCACTGGGTCTGGGGCGGCGGATTTCTGCAGAAGATGGGCCTCCTCGATTTCGCCGGCGGGACGGTCGTGCACATCAACGCCGGAGTCGCCGGCCTCGTCTGCGCGCTCGTGCTCGGAAGCCGCGTCGGGTTCGGGCGCGAAAATCTCTCGCCCTTCGATCTCTCGCTGGCGGTCGTCGGGACGGGGCTGCTCTGGGTCGGCTGGTTCGGCTTCAACGGCGGCTCGGCGCTCGCCGCCAATTCCCGCGCGGTCTTCGCCATTGTGGCGACGCATCTTGCCGCCTGCGCCGGCGCGCTGGTGTGGAGCGGGCTGGAGTGGCTCCAGCGCGGCAAACCGTCGGTTCTCGGCGTCATTTCGGGAGCCGTCGCCGGCCTGGGCACGATCACGCCGGCCTCGGGCTATGTCCTGCCTTGGCACGGCGTCGTCATCGGAATGATCGCCGGCGGCGTCTGCTACTGGTTCTGCACCGTCGCGAAATATAAATTCCGCTACGACGACACGCTCGACGTTTTCGGCGTGCATGGCGTCGGCGGCATCATGGGCACGCTGCTCGCCGGAGTCTTCGCCACGCGCGCGATCACGGCTTCGGAAGGCGATCCGGGCGTCGCGGGCCTGTTGGAAGGCGATCCGCATCAGCTTTACGTGCAGGCGATCGGCGTCCTCGTCACGATCGTCTGGGGCGTGATCGGCACTTTAGCGACGCTGAAAATTGTCTCGATGATCACGCCGCTTCGCGTGACGTACGACGACGAACGCGAGGGCCTCGACATCGCGCTGCACGGCGAAGCGCTGCATCAGTAGCGAACCGCTGGAACGCAGGTCTCCTATGCGTCATGGCCGGGCCTGTCCCGGCCATTCTCGCTATTCGCCGAACTGCTCGCGTCGAACTGCTTCCGCCAAAACGCTCGCATCCATTTCTTCGATGGTCTTGGCGAGGCCATCATAGCAAAGCATCCCGACGACATCATCGACACTCGTCGTCGTCAAAACCGACGCCTCGGCAAACGCGCCATTCTCGGTCGGCTCGTATGGCCGGGCTTGTCCCGGCCATCCACGCCGTGGAGCTTATGCGGGTCTCTCATAGAGTCCTCCGAATGGGGTTCATGTCGAGCATCAGCCGCACTTTCCAAGCCCGCTTTCAATGCTTCATGTTCCGCTCACGTTAGTGTCGCGAATGTCCTCATAGGGCTCGTAAAAAAACTTTAGCTGTAATCCGTATCTTTTTGAATCCCTCGATCCGGCCCTCTCGCTCAGACGCCGGTGTAGAGCGTGCCGTTCGGACTATTCGTCATGGTGTAAACTCACCCGCCCGCATGGGCTGCATTTGCAAGGCGTGGATGGCCGGGACAAGCCCGGCCATGACGGATGGTAGTTGAATTTGCCTAGATTTCTAAGCCCGCGCGCTCCGCAACCTGCTTTTCGATGAAACCCTGCGCCAGCTCTTTTCTTAGGCGAACGAGAAGCCTGCGCCGCGAACGCACGTATACGGTATTATTTTACCACGACGCGCTACATGCGAGTTTATAAAGCTTCCCGCAACTTCGGCAGCCCAAAAACTGCTTGACCTCCCCTCGCCCATCCCCTATCCAACGGCCTCCGAACACACCGTTCACACGGAAATCCCATCTCATGTTTGGCAACACCTATTCGGCGAAACCCGCCGACATCGAAAAGAAGTGGGTGCTGATCGACGCCTCCGGGCTCATCGTCGGCCGCCTCGCCTCCATCATCGCGCTGCGTCTGCGCGGCAAGCACAAGGCGACGTTCACGCCGCATATGGACGACGGCGACAACATCATCGTCATCAACGCCGAAAAGGTGGTGCTGACCGGCCGCAAGCGCGACCAGAAGGTCTATCACCACCACACGGGCTTTCCCGGCGGCATCAAGGAACGCTCGGCGAAGTTCCTTCTCGACGGGCGCTTCCCGGAGCGCGTCCTGGAGAAGGCCGTGCAGCGCATGCTGCCGCGAGGCCCCTTGGGCCGCAAGCAGTTCGGCAATCTGCGCGTCTATAAGGGCGCGGAACATCCGCACGAGGCGCAGAGCCCACAGACGCTCGACATCGCCGCCCTGAACGTCAAGAATAGCCGGAGCGCCTGATCATGGCCGAGTCCACTCTTTCCTCGCTTTCCGATCTTCAGGGGAGCGTCGCCACGGCGCCCGAGTCGCCGCGCTATGTGCAAAAGCTCGACAAGCAGGGCCGCGCCTACGCGACCGGCAAGCGCAAAAACGCCGTCGCGCGCGTCTGGATCAAGCCGGGCCCCGGCAAGATCACCGTCAACGGCCGCGATGTCGAAGTCTATTTCGCCCGTCCGGTGCTGCGCATGATTCTGGCTCAGCCCTTCGGCGTCACCAAGCGCGCGGGTCAATATGACATCGTCGTCACGGTCGCCGGCGGCGGACTTTCGGGTCAGGCCGGCGCGGTGCGCCACGGCCTCGCCAAGGCGCTGACCGCTTACGAGCCGGACCTGCGTCCCGCGCTCAAGAAGGAAGGCTTCCTGACGCGCGACTCCCGCGTGGTCGAGCGCAAGAAATACGGCAAGCGGAAAGCCCGCCGCAGCTTCCAGTTTTCGAAGCGCTAAGCTTCGGGGTCTTCAAGGCAAGCATCTGCAGAGCGGCGCTTCGGCGCCGCTTTTGTTTTGGTCAGTAGACGCAGATCTTGAAGTCGCTTCCGACCCAGCAGGCGGGGTCCGCCTTGGAGCGCTGCGCTTCTCCCCAACGTGAGTTGATCCCATCAGGGGTCAGTCCTTGCACTTCCGCCACTCCCGGCAAAGTGACGGAAACGCTGATCACCGTCGCGCCATCGAAGGCGCTTTTTCCAACTGGCTTTATCGAAAAGCTGCCGCCCATTTCAGGCGAAAATTCGCATTTCCCATTATATGGCGCTGCGCCGGCGCCATTGACGACGCATCTCGCCGGTCTGGCGATCGCCTCCGCGAGCAGGAGCTGCTGCGTCATGATGAAAGACGCGATCCAAACAGCAATTCTCTTCATCAAATCCTCCGCTCGCATGACGCCCGGGTCCGGGCCTATTCGAGTCCCGGCGCATGTCGCCGCTCGTGTAGACCCGCGACGCCCATCAGTCCGATGACCGCCCCGAAGATTAAATAGAAGGCCGGCGCGATCGGCGTCGCGAGATAGTCGATCAGCCAGGCGACGATGAAGGGCGCGAAGCCGCCGAAGATCATCACCGCGACATTATAGGCGATTGCGAGTCCCACGGTGCGGACATGCGTCGGAAACTGCTCGGCGAGCGCCGTCGAGAGCGCGCCAAAGAGGCCCGAGAGAATGACGCAGAAGGCCGTCTGCGCCGCTGCAAGCGCCAACAGCGTGCGCTCGGCCTGCAGCCAGACGAACAGCGGATAGACGCAAAGGAGAAGCATCCCATACGACGCGAGGAGCAAGGGCCGCCTGCCGATGGCGTCGGAGAGAGCGCCGATCAACGGGGTCAGCACGATCAGCAACAGAAGACCCGGCGCCTGGGCGATAAAGGACTGCGCGAGGCTCAGTCCCATCTCGGTCTTTCCGTAGGTCGGCATGTAGACGAGGATCACGTAAAAGGAGATTGTCGCACCAATCGTGGCGGCGAAACAGGCGAGAAGTCGATCGCCCCGCCGCCGAACGAGGTCGAGAAAAGCGCGCGCGACGCCTTCTTCCTGCGACGACGCTTTGAAGGCTGGCGTTTCGTCGAGATGACGTCTGACATAAAGCCCGACCGGGCCGATCAGCAGGCCGGCGAAAAAGGGAAGCCGCCAGGCCCAGTCGTGCAACGCTTCAACCGAAAAGACGCCCGCGACGAGCATGCCGGCGAGCGTCCCGAGCAGGATCGACAGCCCCTGCCCGACCATCTGCAGAGAGCCATAGACTCCGCGCCGACCGGCGGGCGCGACTTCGATCAGAAATGCGGTAGAACTCGCGAATTCTCCGCCGGTCGCAAAGCCCTGCAGCAATCGGCCTATCACGATGAGCACGGGGGCGAAGAGGCCGATCGTCGCATAGGTCGGGGCGAAGGCGATGATGGCGATCGCCGCGGTCATCACGAACATGATGAGTTGCAGCGCCGCCTTTCTTCCTTTCCGATCCGCGTAAAATCCGAAGAAGAGGCCGCCGAGCGGGCGCGTGCAGAAGCCCGCGCCAAAGGTCGCGAGCGCCAGCAAGAGCGAGGCCGTCTCGTCTCGGCTTGGAAAGAACGCCTGCGCCAGAACCGAAGCAAAAAAGCCGTAGACGACGAAATCGTACCATTCCAGCGCATTCCCAATCACGGCGGCCGCGATCTGTTTGGGCGCTGGCGCTCTCACTTGGGGGAAGTTTTGGCGCACATGCATGCAAATTCTCGATTGTCCGCGCGTCGCGTCTTGCCTTCGCAGTCGCACGCCACGGGCGCTAGCGGGAAGTGAGGAGGACGCCGAGCGGTCGCCGCGCAGCCTCGACGATCAGCGCGCCGACGACGCCGAGCGCGCCCATCAGCAGGAAGAAATACACGCTGGCGACGCTCGACCACAAACTGCCGAGCCGTCCCGCCAGGAGATTGCCGAGAAACATCGATGTGAACCACACGCCCATCAGCGCCGAGCGCGATCCTTCCGGCGCGACATGCGACACGAGCGACAGGGCTATCGGCGAGAAATGCAGCTCCGAGACGGTGATGACGGCAAAAAAGGCGAGGAGCCAAAGCCAGCTCGCCGCGCCGCCGTCGCTTGTCCATGCCGCAAGCGCCATGACGCCGTAGCTCACAGCGACGCCGAGACAGCCAAGCGACATTTTACTGATTGTCGAGGGCTCGCGCCCAGCCCGAGAAAGCCGGCTCCAAAAGGAGACGAGCGGCGGCGTGAAGAGAAAGATCATCAGCGGATTGAAGGCCTGAAACCATGTCACCGGAATTTCGGCGCGCCATCCGAAAACATCAACGCTGCGGTCGGTGGACTGCGCCGCCCACAGCGCGATCGTGTTGCCCTGCTGCTCGAAGGCCGCCCAGAACAGCGCGGAAGGCGCAAAGAGCAGCATCAGGATTGCGAACGATCGACGAAACTGCGCGCGCGCCTGCGCGGTCGGGGCGCGCCATTGGCCGTGTATCGGCTCGGGCGGCAGGCTGGGAAGACCCATCACATACGTCACGAGGCCGATCGCCATGCCGACGCCCGCGCAGGCGAAGCCATAATGCCAGCCGATCGTCTCCCCGATCGTTCCGCAAACCAGCGGCGCGAAGAACGCGCCGATATTGATGCCGACGTAGAAGATCGAATAGGCGCGGTCGCGACGGACGTCCGTCGGCGCATAAAGTTCTCCGACCTGGACGGAGATGTTCGGCTTGAAGCCGCCGCAGCCCAACGCGATGCAAAGCAGCGCGATCAGAAACAGACGATCGTACGCCATCATGAAATGGCCGATGGCCATCAACGCCGCGCCGATGACGATCGTGCGCGCGCGCCCTAACCAACGATCGGCGATCGCCCCGCCCAGAATCGGCGCGAGATAAACGAGGCCCGTGTAGAGCCCGTAGATTTGCGAGGCGAAAGGCTGCGGGCCGAGCGGACCGGAAATCGTCTCGAGCCCGCGCTTCAAGGCGTCTAGGCCGAGCGCCGCGTCCATGCGCTCCGGCGTCAGCAGGTAGTCAACCATGTAGAGGACGAGAAGCGCCCGCATTCCGTAATAGGAAAACCGCTCCCACATTTCGGAAGCGAAGAGAAAACCGAGCCCGCGCGGATGGCCGAGAAAATCGTCGCTTCGCTGCATTCGCCCTGCCGGACCATCGTCGCGCCGGCCTGCGGCCCGTGCGGTTGCTATAGACGATGGCTTGATCGGCTCAAATGGCCCCGACGTCGAGGCCTGCCGCGACGAGCATCCCTAGTTCGCGGCATTCATCGACGAAGTCTTCCCGCCATTCGCCTCGGCAAATGAGCGGCTCGCGAACCGCGCGCCAGCGCAGGCCGGTCACGATCGTCGTGACGCCGCGCCGCGTTCCTGTTCCATCGTGGCCGGCGCGAATGTAGAGCGCGTAAGGCAGGCCCTGGGTGCGCTCCAACAAAGGATAGTAGCAACGATCGAAGAAGTCCTTGAGCGCGCCGCTCATGTAGCCGAGATTTTCGGTGGTTCCGAGAATGACCGCCTGGGCGGCGAGAACATGCTCGGGCGTCGCCGCGAAAGGGCTGAGCGTCTCGACCTCGACGCCCTCGATCTCGGGCGCCCGCGCGCCGGCGGCGACCGCGTCCCGCAGCCGCTCGGTATTCCGCGACGGCGCATGCGCGACGATGAGTAGCCGCTTTGGCAAAATGGGCGCGGCTACCAGGGATGAAATTCTGGCACGTAAATAATTTTCATGAAGATCGCCAGGCCGATGACCGCGAGCACACCCAACAGCGCGCTGTATCCGATCACCGAATAGACCGAGACGTTGTAGACCGAATCCAATAATCGCAGCGCGAACGCTCTCAGCCCGCCGTCTGTTTCAGTTACCTGCTTCGCCATGATCTTTCCTCTCAAGGAGGCGGTCAAAACTCAAAACTCATTAATCAATATAGAGCGCTCGATGTCGCCGTCACCACTATTCGCTCGACGCTATCAGAGGTTCGGGTTTGCCTTTGTCGCTGACGCTCATCGAGCGTTTGCGCTTTTCCGCCAGTTCAACGACCTGGGCTCTTTGCGCGTCGGACATCGATATCCAGCCGGCAATCTCGGCGCGCGTGCGGCCGCAGCCGACGCAAACGCCGTCCTGATCGAGTTCGCAGATCTTTACGCACGGACTGTCGACCATCGGGCTCCACTTTATGACTGCGCGCCTCCGCGATTGCGGCGGATGCGTCCCGCCGCGCTATAGGATGACGCGCCGTGCGCGTCAAAAACGCCGGACGGTTCTCGCGACGATCCTTTTTCTCCGTCGCCAAATCGATTAGATGCGGGCCATGACGACGATAACGAAGATCTTCATCGACGGCGACGCTGGCACCACCGGGCTCGAAATTCGCGAACGGCTCGCCGGACGCGCGGACATTTCGCTCGTCTCGCTCCCACAGGAGACGCGTAAAGACGTCGCCGCCAAGCGCGACATTCTCGCTTCCGTCGACATCGCGATTTTGTGTCTGCCGGACGACGCGGCCAAAGAAACCGTCGCGCTCTGCGACGCGCTCGGCGATGAGAGCCCGAGATTGCTCGACGCCTCCACCGCCCATCGCGTGGCGGAGGGTTGGGTCTACGGTTTCGCCGAGCTTTGCAAGGGACAGGCGGCGGCGATCGCCCGCGCGCGCCGCGTCGCCAACGTCGGCTGCTACGCCACCGGCGCGATCGCGCTCCTTCGTCCGCTCGTCGACGCCGGGCTCATCCGGTCGGACCAGCCGCTGACGATCAACGCCATCTCGGGCTATTCGGGCGGCGGACGGCAGATGATCGAATCCTATGAGCTCGGCGAAGCGCCGGCGTTCGAGCTCTACGCGCTCGGGCTCGAGCACAAACATGTGCCGGAAATCATGGCCTATTCGAAGCTTTCCGAGCGGCCGCTTTTTGTGCCCTCGGTCGGCAATTTCAGGCAGGGCATGCTGGTCTCGATACCGCTCGCGCTCGACGCGTTGCCCGGTAAGCCCAAAGCCGAAGATTTTGAAGGCGCCTATGCGGGTCACTACGCCGAGGCGAAACATGTTCGGCTGGCGGCCGCGCCGACAAGCGGCAAGCTCAACCCGCTGGCGCTGAATGGCGCCGACGATATGGAGGTCTTCGTCATCGGCAATGAGGCGCGCCGCCACGCCCTCCTCGTCGCCCGGCTCGATAATCTCGGCAAGGGCGCGGCGGGCGCGGCGGTGCAAAATCTCGACCTGATGATGGGGAAGACCGCCGTCGTGTCAGCCTAGACCGGCGGCGACGCTTGGGAACGCATATCTTGGGCGCGCCTATCTTGGGCGCGCCTATTCAGTATAGGCGGTCGCGCCTCCCGGCAATTTCGCGGCGACGTCCTCATAGCGGCTGGTGCGCTTGTCCATCATCGTCTCGAAGGCTTCATGCACCTCCTGGACCGAGCGAACCTTGAGTCGACGGCCCTGCTGCTCGTAGAAGATCGGCTTGTTGGCCCGCGCCGGCCTCGGTAGCAGCGACGCCGCCGACGTCTGCGGCGCCTCGTCCATGGTCCGCATGAAGCGCTCGGCGTCGTCCGGTCCCAGGAAGTGGATGAGGTATGTTTCGCCGCGGGTCAGAGGACGGCCGATTTTCTCGGCGATCCTGGCGCTGTCCTTCTTTAGCATTTCGGCGGCGAGAACCGCGGAAAGATAGGGATCGTTGCGCAAGCCCAAGATTTGCGCCCGCTTCTGCCCGCTGACGCGCGCCGAATCGTCGCTCGCGATCACCGCCGCCGTCTCGCCGTGCCCATGGCGCCAGCCGAAGGTTTTCATCGCCTTAAGCCAGGTCTTCTCGACGAATTGGAAGAGCCCGCTGGCGGAAGATGTCCGCGCCTTCGCGGTCGAGGAGAAGTTCGACTCCTTATCGGCGATCGCCATGAGCAGCGCCGGGTCCATTTCGGTCGTCTGCGCGGCCTTGACGACGCGCTCGACGATCGACTGCTGCACCTTGATGGACCCGAACCGCATCACGCCCGGCGTATCGAAGGCGTCGTCACTCCCCACCCGATGCGACCAGGTGAGCGCCGCCTGCTCCAATGAGAAGTCCGAGTCGAGCGCCGTATCGTCATCGGCGAATTGCGTCAGCGCCGTCAGCGGAGATGCGGCGACGCGGGCGCGTGCAGCGCGCGCGGTCCGCTCCGGACGACGAGTCTCGTCGCGCTCGGCGGTCATGGCCAGGACCGCCAGCACCGAAAGCAGGGTCGCGACGCAAAGCGCGCGCAACAACGGAGAACAGGATTGATCAAGCAGTAAGCCCGGCAGGGTCGCCTGGGGCGAGGCCTTGGACTGCCGGCCTGAGCGAGGCGACGCGGCCTTCTCGTCCTTGGAAGGCGGCGGGGCGTTCGTCACCGTGACGGTCATGCTTCGCGGTTTCTCCACAATTACGCAAAGTTTGCGTAAACAGAAGGTTACCTGCGATGCGGGGCGAAAGATCGGCGGTCCCAGCCATGCTCGCGCCATAATTAGGGCCGCGCCACAGGCGCGCGGCAGCTGAAAAATGAATTATTGCAATAGGTTATGCAGGCAGGCGCGTCGCTGTCGCCACAATGACGCCACTAGTCGAGGCTCGACCTCGCTGCGGCGGCGTCTCGAAACGAGAGGCGCGTGTCTCTAAAAGAGATTCGACACCTTGGACAGCATGCCCTGGAGCAGATGATATTCGGGGCCGGCGGTCGGCGTCGTGCGGGTGATGAAGTCGATCGGCTTGCCGTCTTCCATGCCGTAATCGGCTACGCGCTGAACTTTCTTCGACTTGTCGAAGTAAACCGCGTAGACGCGCTGATCGGTAATATTCTGAGGCATGAAGGCGAACTGGCGCTCGATACGTTGACTGACGTAATACCAAGCGTCGCCGCCGACCGTCGACGTTGTCGACGGTGTGCCAAGGGTCGCCATCACCTGCTGCGCCGGCATGCCAGGCTTGATCTGCCCGGTGCTGCGCGAATCGAGCACGGCGCCGCGGTTGACGACGCCCTCGTACCCGAGACAACCTGCAAGCGAAACCGCGAGGCCGGCAACAGTCGCCAACCGAGAAAAGACGCGCAAGGCCTGCGCCATGTATATCTCCGAAATCATCCGCCGCAGCGCGCCCGCGCTCGGTCGATCGTCTTTCGCCAAATCCGTAATCTTCGAACGCAGCGAAAGCAAGACGGCTGTTCTCGCGCTGCGCGGCGCTGGCGTCCGTGCGCCAACGCACATATCTGATTATTGAACGCGCGCGCCTTGGAGACGACGCCATGAACGACACTTTCGACTCGCATCCGCCCCTCTCGCGCCGTCTCGCCGTCTCTGAAGTGCCCCCCGAAGGTCTCGACGTCGACATCCGAGCGACGCCGGTCGAATGCGCCGCGCTGGCGCGGCACAACGCCCTGCCCGCTGTCCATTCGCTCCATGCGGAACTGCGGGCGCGGCAACGGCGCGGCGACGGATTGGAGATCGAGGGCGAGCTGCGCGCGAGGCTTCGGCAAATCTGCGTCACGACGCTCGAGGAGTTCGACTCGGAGCTTGTCGAACCCATTCAGATGCGCTTTGCGCCGCCGCGGGACGAGGCGCGGCGCAGCCCAAGGCGATACGAAGAGTCGACCGAAATTACGCTCGATGAGGATCCGCCTGACCCGTTGATCGGCGGCGTCGTCGATCTCGGCGCCGTCGTTTCCGAGTTTTTCACGCTGGCGCTTGATCCCTATCCACGCAAGCCAGGGGCGAATTTCGTCGAACCGCAACCTGGCGAGGGAGCTCAGCCGACGTCGCCTTTCGCCACCCTCGGACGGCTCAAACCACGCCGCGAGGCTTGAGGCGAGACAGAATAGGCACTTGCGCCTATGGCCAGCAAATGGCAAGTCGCCCGCAAGGGCGGGAGCGCGCACGCGCTTCTCGGACGCGTCACAAAGGCCGGCCATGAGTTAAGGCGGCGAATCCAGGCGCGCAGTCGGGAGAAACGGGTTAAATGCCGCAAACTATTCGGATCGCGCTCGACGCGATGGGCGGCGATTTTGGTCCGAAGGTGACCATCGCGGGCGCCGCCAACGCGCTCGAACGGCGTCCCGAGAGCCGCTTTCTGTTGATCGGCGACGAGCCGGCGATCCGCGCGCAGCTTCAGCGCCATCCGCGCCTCGCCGAATGCGCCGACGTGCGCCACTCTTCGGTGTCGATCCGCATGGACGACAAGCCGAGCCAGGCGCTGCGCTACGGGCGGCGGGTCTCGTCGATGTGGCTCGCGATTGAAGCGGTCAAAAAGGGCGACGCGGATGTGGCCGTCTCCGCCGGCAACACCGGCGCGCTCATGGCCATGGCGAAAATATGTCTCCACACGATGGCGCGCGTCGATCGTCCCGCGCTCGCCTGCCTTTGGCCGACGCTAAGGGGGCAGTCGGTCGTGCTCGACGTCGGCGCCTCCATGGGCGCCAACGCCAGCCACCTCGTCGATCTTGCGATCATGGGCGCGGCGATGGCGCGGGTCATCCTGGGTCTTGAGCGTCCCACCGTCGGCCTGCTCAACGTCGGCACCGAAGAAATCAAAGGCATCGAGGAAGTTAAGGCCGCATCGACCCTGCTGCGCGACCTCAACCTGCCCGGCTTCGATTATCGGGGCTTCATGGAAGGCGACGGCATCGGCAAAGGCGTCGTCGATGTTGTGGTCACCGAAGGCTTTACCGGAAACATCGCCCTTAAGACCGCCGAGGGAACCGCGGCGCAGGTCGGCGTCTATCTCAAACAGGCGATGAGCGGCTCGCTGCTCGCCAAGCTCGGCTATCTTCTGGCGCGCGGCGCCTTCCGCGACCTCCGGGCGAAGGTGGACACGCGGGCGACAAATGGCGGGGTGTTCCTCGGGCTCGAAGGAATCGTCATCAAGAGCCACGGCAGCGCCGATTCGGTCGGCTTCGCGCGGGCTGTCGAGATCGGCCACGAGATGGCCGGCAGCGACCTTCTCAATCGTATTCGCGACACTGTCGCGCTGGCGCACCGCCTCGAGGGGCAGGACGGCGCCGATTCAACCAGTCCTCCCCGGGAAACTGCTCAGTGACGACAAGCATGCCTCAACTGCGTTCCGTCGTTCTCGGCGTGGGCGCCTATTTGCCTGCGAAGACGCTCAGCAACGCCGAACTGTCCAAGCTCGTCGATACGAGCGACGAGTGGATTGTGCAGCGGACTGGAATCAAGGAGCGCCATATCGCCGCGGAAGGCGAGACGACGTCGATGCTCGGGGAAATGGCCGCGCGCGATGCGCTCGCCAACGCCGGCATTGCGGCGAACGACATCGACCTGATCGTCGTGGCGACGTCGACCCCCGACTGGACCTTCCCGTCAACAGCGACGCAGATTCAGGCGGCTCTCGGCATTACGCACGGCGTCGCGTTTGATCTGCAGGCGGTATGCTCGGGATTCGTTTTCGCCGTCGCCACGGCGGAGAAATTTCTGCGCTCGGGTTCGCACAAGCGCGCGCTTGTGATCGGCGCCGAGACCTTCTCCAGGATCATCGATTGGACCGACCGCACCACCTGCGTGCTGTTTGGCGACGGCGCCGGCGCGATGGTGCTCGAGGCGCGACCGTCGCAGGGCGAATCCAACGAGCGCGGCGTGCTGACGACTCATCTGCGCTCTGACGGACGCCATCGCGCGAAACTCCATGTCGACGGCGGCCCGTCCGCGACTCAAACCGTCGGTCATCTGCGCATGGAGGGAAAAGAGGTGTTCCGCTTCGCGGTGGGCCAAGTCACCGACGTCGTCAAGGACGCTTTCGCCGCAACGGGACTGACCCCCGAGGATCTCGACTGGTTCGTGCCGCATCAGGCGAATCGCCGAATCATCGACATGTCGGCGCAAAAGCTTGGGATTGCGCCGCAAAAGATCATCGCCACCGTGCATTTGCACGGCAACACCTCCGCCGCGTCGGTGCCCCTGGCTTTGGCGGTCGCGGCGGCGGACGGACGAATCAAACAGGGCGATCTCGTCATGCTGGAAGCTGTCGGGGGCGGCTTTACCTGGGGATCTGCGCTGATACGCTGGTAAGCTGGCGTAATACAACAACTATTTCAATGTAAGCAAATATTCGAAAGAAAAATTACACGCGCGGTTACAACCTGCGCTTGATTTCTGCATTCAATTCTGAAAAATTCCGACAATAGCCGGTGGCGAATACCCGCGGTGGGCGGGATTCGGGGCGCTAACGCGCCGCCCCTGATCGCGCTCCGTCGTCCCCCGGCGCGCTCCGGACAGCCCACGACCGTTGTTTTTAATGAATTGTAGGGCAGAAAATGGCCAAGGGGGACGCGACCGCTAAGCCCAACGGCGAAGCGACCGAAAAGCGCATGGCAAGGAGGGGCGCCGTGACCCGTTCGGACCTTGCAGACGCAATCCATCGGAAAGTCGGAGTGCCGCGCGCGGACTCCGCGAAATACGTTGAAATGGTGCTTGAAGAGATCTTCGAGCGCCTTGTCGCGCGCGAAGACGTCAAGCTCTCTTCGTTTGGCGCTTTTATGGTGCGCTCCAAGAAGGAGCGGCTGGGACGCAATCCGAAGACGGGCGCCGGCGCCAAAATTTCGGCGCGGCTGGTCGTCTCCTTCAAGCCGTCCAACATCATGCGGGCGAGAATCAACGGCGACGAGTGACGCTTGCGCCGTCGGGCGCGCTTACCCGCTTGACAAGCGTCGGCGCGCCATGCGCCAAGCATGCATGGCCAAAAGCCGCGCGGTCTACGTCTGTCAGAATTGCGGCGCCGTCGCGTCGCGGTGGCAAGGCCGCTGCGACTCCTGCGGCGAGTGGAACAGCCTCGTTGAAGAGTCGGAGGCCGGCGCGCCCGCCGTTTCCCGCCGCGCCGCGCGCGGCCGCGTGTTCGAACTCGAGGGTCTCGCTGGCGAAGGCCGGGCCGCCCCAAGAATTGCGACGGGAATCGACGAATTCGACCGCGTCACCGGCGGCGGCTTCGTGCCTGGCTCGGTGCTGCTGCTCGGCGGCGAGCCGGGCATCGGCAAATCCACTCTGCTGATCCAGGCCTGCGCGACTCTGGCGCGCCGCGGCGCGCGCGTCGTCTATATTTCGGGCGAGGAAGCCGTCGCCCAGGTGCGCCTGCGCGCAACCAGGCTCAATCTCGCCGACGCGCCGGTGGAGCTGGCCGCCGCAACTCAGGTCGAGGATATTCTCGCCACCTGCGCGACAGGCGCCCGCCCGGCGTTGATCGTCATCGATTCGATTCAGACGATGCACACCAACTTGGCGGAGTCGGCGCCCGGAACGGTGACGCAGGTGCGCGCAAGCGCCCAAGCGCTCCTGCGCCACGCCAAGACGACGGGTTCAGCGATCGTTCTCGTCGGCCATGTCACGAAGGATGGGCAGGTTGCAGGTCCGCGCGTGGTCGAACACATGGTCGACGCCGTCCTGTCCTTCGAGGGCGACGGCGCGCATCATTTCCGCATGCTGCGGGCCTCCAAGAATCGATTTGGCGCGACAGGCGAAATCGGCGTCTTCGAGATGACCAGCCTCGGCCTCGCCGAAGTCGCCAATCCGTCGGCGCTTTTTCTTGCCGGCCGCGACGCTGGCGCGCCGGGCGCCGCGGTCGTCGCCGGCATGGAGGGGCAGCGTCCGCTGCTGATCGAAATCCAGGCGCTCGTCGCGCCGACCTCGCTCGGCACGCCGCGACGCGCCGTCGTCGGTTTCGACCAGAATCGGCTGTCCATGATTCTGGCCGTTCTCGAAGCGCATGGCGGGCTGAAGCTTGGCATGCACGACGTCTATCTCAACGTCGCGGGTGGATTTCGGGCCCATGAGCCGGCCGCCGATCTTGCAGCGGCCGCCGCGCTCGTCTCGTCGCTCACCGGCGCCGTCCTGCCGCCTGACATGTGCTTTTTTGGCGAGATCGGGCTCTCCGGCGCCGTGCGGCCCGTCATTCACGCCGGCATGCGACTGCGCGAGTCGGGGAAACTCGGGTTCCATCACGCCGTCGTCCCGCAATCCCAACAAATTTCCGATGATGGGCGCGGCTCCGGCGTGACGATCCGTCCCTGCGCGGACGTCGGCGGCCTCGTCGCCGCCATCGCCCGCATATCGACGCGCGAAAGAACGATCGCGCGCGGCTAAAGAGGTCGCGCATTAGTGTTTCCGGCTGGCCTCAAGATGCGTTAGAAGGCTGCCAGTGCGAAAACGAGACGCCTGCCGGACCGACGCTTGCCTACCCGCGGCGGCGCAAAGTTGACACAGGTTCTGGAGAGGGTCGTGCGGATGCCGCCCGGAAGGCGGCCAACAGCCCATTCAGAAGCGTTCAGAGCTCGGGGCGAACAAGCAAGGGGCTAGCGATGCCATCATATCTTGATTTGGCTGTGATTACCGTCGTTCTGATTTCGGGGATGCTCGCTCTGTTGCGCGGCTTCACCCGCGAAGTCCTTGCAATCCTGTCTTGGGTTGCAGCCGCGGCGGCGGCCTATTTCTTTTATCCGCTCGCCCTGCCCTACATCAAACCATATGTCAGCAAGGACGAGATCGCACTCGCGGCTTCCGTGGCCTCCGTGTTTTTCGTCGCTCTGATCGCCGTTTCTCTCGTCACGGTGAAGCTCTCTGACGTCATCCTCGATTCGAAGGTCGGCGCGCTCGATCGCACGCTCGGCTTCCTGTTCGGCGCCGTTCGCGGCGCCCTGCTCGCCGTCGTCGCCTTCGTCTTTTACAGCTGGCTCGTGCCCGAAACCAATCAGCCGGAATGGGTCAAGGACGCGCGCGCCAAGCCCTTCCTGACGGCTGGCGGCGAGAAGCTGCGCGAAATGCTGCCCGACGACATCGACAGCCTCGTCGCCAAGATCAAGGCCAAGAAGGGCGCGCCGACGAATGAGGAGCCGCCGGCCGACGTCGAGCCGGACAAGATTCAGCCCGCGCCGACCGACGCAAGCTCTGAGGCTCCGGCTGAGGCGCCAGCCGAGGCGGCGCCTCAGTCGGGCGACAAGCCTGAATGATGGTCTTGCGGATGGGCCCCGCCGCTGGCACATATGACGGGAATACGACGCCGGGCGCTCGGGAGTGCTGAGCGGCGGCGTTTCACGGGGGACCAAGCATGACGGAGGCCGCCGAGGATCTTCAGCGATCCTCATCGCGCGAGATTGACGCGATAGACGATCTCGACGGCGACAGGCTTCGCGAATATTGCGGCGTTTTCGGCGTTTTCGATCTGCCGGACGCCGCAGCGATCGCCGCCTTGGGCTTGCACGCCCTGCAGCATCGCGGCCAGGAGGCGGCCGGCATCGTCAGCTTCGACGGCGGACGCTTTCATGGCGAGCGCCGATTGGGCCTGGTCGGCGATCACTTTTCCCAAGAAAACACGATCAAGCGCCTGCCCGGCGCCGCGGCGATCGGACATGTGCGCTACGCCACCACCGGCGAAACCATGCTGCGCAACGTGCAGCCGCTGTTCGCGGAGTTGAACACGGGCGGCTTCGCGGTCGCCCACAACGGCAACCTCACCAATGCCCAGACGCTGCGCCGCGAACTGATCCGCGAAGGCGCGATCTTCCAGTCGACTTCGGACACCGAGGTCATCCTTCATCTCGTGGCGCGCAGCCGCAGGCCGCTGCTCATCGACCGTTTCATCGAAGCGCTGCGCTCGATCGAAGGCGCCTATTCGCTCGTCGCGCTCACCAACAAGAAGCTGATCGGCGCGCGCGATCCGCTCGGCATCCGGCCGCTCGTCATCGGCGAATTCAACGGAAAATATATTCTCGCGTCGGAGACTTGCGCGCTCGACATCATCGGCGCGCGCTTCGTGCGCGACGTGATGAATGGCGAGATCGTCATTATCTCCGAGGACGGAATTCAGAGCTTGCGGCCGTTTCCGCCGCAGCCGATGCGCCCCTGCATCTTCGAATATATCTATTTCGCCCGTCCCGATTCCATCGTCCATGGCCGTCCAGTCTATGAGGTGCGCAAGGCGATGGGCGCCGAACTCGCGCGCGAGCGCCTGATCGACGCTGACGTCGTCGTGCCCGTGCCGGACTCCGGGGTGCCGGCGGCGCTCGGCTATTCGCAGCAATCCGGCGTGCCGTTCGAACTCGGCATTATCCGCAATCACTATGTCGGACGCACCTTTATCGAGCCGACGCAGATCGCCCGCGATTTCGGCGTGCGCATGAAACACAGCGCCAACCGCTGCGTCGTCGCCGGGAAACGCGTGATCCTCATCGACGATTCCGTCGTGCGCGGCACGACGTCGGTGAAGATCGTGCAGATGATGCGCGACGCCGGCGCGACGGAAGTGCATTTCCTGATTTCATCGCCGCCGATCACCAATCCGGACTACTACGGCATCGACACGCCGCAGAAGGAGAATCTGCTCGCCGCGACGCATACGCTCGAGGAAATGCGCGAATATATCGGCTGCGACTCGCTGGGCTTCCTGTCCGTCGATGGCATCTATCGCGCCATGGGCTACGAACGCCGCGATCCCATCCGGCCGCAGTTCACCGATCACTGCTTCACCGGGGATTATCCCACGTCGCTGACCGACCTTGTCGGCGAAAACCGCGCGCAACTGTCGCTGCTGGCGGAGGCAAGCTGATACATGACAATCGCGCTAACGAGATCCCCATGCCATGGCGAGTGAAGTAACAGCATCCGCGGTCATGCCCTCCGCGACGCCGACTGAAGCGGAGGTGGAAGAATGGCGCCGGCTGCCGCGAGACGAACAACTGCGGAGACTCCGCGCAGTTCTCGCAGATGCTGAGAGCTCTACTGCGTCAGAGGCGACCATGGCTGATATTCTAAAGGAAGCTCGTTGTCGCGCTGACCAACTTCGTGGCTGAATTCCGTCTTTCTCGCCGCGCCCGAGCCGATCTAATAGACATTTACACCTTTACCGAGGCGAAGTTCGGACCCTATCAGGCCGAAGCCTACTACTCGGGACTAGAACGCTCATTTGGCCTGCTGGCGACTTTCCTGCTATAGGAGTCAGCCGCGAAGAGACTCTCCCGCGCCTTCGACAGTTTCGTTTCCAGTCGCATTTGATTTTCTATTGCGACGAAGGAGACTATGTCTTCATTCGAGCGCTGATCCATGTGCGTCAGGGCCTCAGGCCGTCCTTATTCGAATAGATTGTCATGACTCTCCCTTCCGACCACATCGCACTTGTCACCGGCGCCTCGCGCGGCATTGGACGCGCCCTGGCGCTCGAACTCGCCCGCGACGGCGCGCATGTCGTGGCTCTGGCGCGCACGCAGGGCGCGTTGGAAGAACTCGACGATGAAATCCGCGCGCAGGGCGGGCAAGCGACGCTCGTTCCTTGCGACCTCGCCGATTTCGACGCCCTCGACCGTCTTGGCGCCGCGTTGTTCGAGCGCTGGGGCAAGCTCGACGCCTTCATTGGCAACGCGGGGATTCTCGGACCTCTATCGCCGCTCGCGCACGTCGACCCGAAGGACTGGAACCGCGTCATGGCGGTCAACGTCACCGCAAACTGGCGTCTGATCCGTTCCCTTGATCCGCTCCTGCGCACGTCAGGCGGCGGGCGCGTTCTCTTCATTACCTCAGGGGCGGCGCATCGCGAGGCAATGAAGCCGTTCTGGGGCCCTTATGCGATCTCGAAGGCGGCGCTCGAGGCGATGGCCCGCACTTATGCGTCTGAGAGCGCCGGCGATGGCGTGACCGTCATGCTCGCCAATCCAGGCCCGCTGCGCACGCGCATGCGCGCTCAGGCGATGCCCGGCGAAGATCCGATGACTCTCAAGACGCCTGAAGAATTCGCAAAAAAATGCCTCGCGCTGCTGGCGCCGGAATGGCGCGAGAGCGCGAGGCTTTACGATTTCCCCACCGACCGGCTGCTGAGTTTCACCGCGCCCGTCTGACGGGGGGGCACCCCTTAGTGGTGGTGATTGCTCGTGTGATGGTGGGTGTGGCCCTGATGCCCGTGGTGATGATGATGGACATGGCCGCGGCGCGGCGCGAGCGGCGGAGGCGGCGGGATATAGGCCAACGTCAGGCTTTCGACGCCGGCCGTCCACCCCACGCCAGAGCCGGCCTGAACGTTGAAGGGCTGCAGCGAGAAGATGTTGTCGGATCCGCCGACGAGCGCCGCGCCCCCGCCCCCGACCCCGAGCTTGGCTGAAACTCCCGGGCCGATATAGGAGCCCGCGAGAGCGCCGGGTCCAAGGTGGTCCGTCGCCGCGACGACGCCCCAGGACAGTTGGCCAGGGCCATTGATCGTCACATTTGCGCCGACCTTGGTGAGCGCGCCCGCATAGTGGGCCGGCGCCGCGCCTTCGGCGTTATCGCGATAAATGCAGTCCATCTGCTGATTTTCGACTAGAACGCTGATGCCGTTGCCGAGCAGCCGGCACTGCAAGATCCCGACGCGGTCGCCCGCAAAGGCGCTCGCCGGCGCCAGCATGGCCAGAGCGAAAACGCCGCTCAGCGCGCGACCCAATCCAAACTTCAGCATTCAGTTCTCCTCTTCCTGATCTGCGCCCCGTCTGACGCGGAGCCGCAAAGCACGCCCTGCAGTACAGGACGACCAGGGAAATGCAACAGCGCCGCTCCAGCTCTAAGCTATGGCGCCTGATATCATGTGCGCCGGCGCACGAGCGAGCTTGCGCGCCCGCTGCTCGCCACACCTTTGCCGCGCTTGCAAAGGACGTGGAAGAGTCCGATTTCTAAAGGTGTAAAGAACCGAGGATTCCGTGGCGAACTCCTATCCGCTTCCCGTTCTCGTGGACCAGGGCCTGTCCCAGTCCGACGTCGAAGCCCTCCGCGCCGCCGTCGTGGCGTTGGAACGACAGAGTTTTGCAACGCGGCTTGCCGGATTGGCGGGCCGGCAGCTGAGTTTTGGCTCGATGACGCTGCCGCCGCGACTGCAGGCGACGGTCGCCTCGGCGACGCAAAAGGCGCTCGCCGCGGCAATGAAGATAGCCTTGGCGAGCCTCGACGCGCAGCCGGCGAAGGACACCATACGCATTCACCGGCGTCTGGCGGCGCTGACGGGAGGCGTCGGCGGCGCCGTTGGACTGGCGAGCCTGCCGATCGAATTGCCGGTGTCGACGACGATCATGCTGCGCTCGATCGCGGAAATTGCGCAGGCCGAGGGAGAGGACCTGCGCCACCCGGGCGCCGCCCTCGCCTGTCTCGAAGTTTTTGCGCTGGGCGGCCCCTCCGCCGAAGGCGCCGTTCTAGAGGGCGGCTATCTCGCGCTCCGCGCGCTTCTCGCGAAATCCGTGTCCGACGCTGCACGTTTTATGACTGTCCATCAGATCTCCAGCGAAGCGGCGCCTGCCCTGGCGCGGCTGATCGGCGCGATCGGGGCGCGCTTCGGCATGGTCGTGTCGCAAAAGACCGCTGCGCAGGCCATCCCGGTGATCGGCGCGATCAGCGGCGCGGCGATCAATGTCGCCTTCACCGAACACTTCCAAAGTCTCGCGCGCGGCCATTTCGTCGTGCGCCGACTGGAGCGGCTCTACACTCCTGCCCTGGTGCATGCCGAATACGCCAAAATCGCCCGCTCAGAGGGCTATTGGGATGATCCGTCGCAGGCGGCGTGAGCCGCGGCGAGCGTGCGTGATCGCGCTGCAGATGGGTAATGGCCTAGTTTGAATTTCGCCTTTTGACGGAACGCGGAAACATTTGGTTGGCAGCCGGGATGTTCGCATCGCGCCAAAAAAGCGAGGTTCCATGATGGCGCGTTATGCTATGCAAGATCGCCGCTATCGTTAAGCCGTGGCCTCGACGTGTTTCTTGAAGTTGTTCAAAATTGTTTGCCACCCCTCGCGCTGCTGTTCGATTGAGTGTTCGGTTTCTGCATCGAAGGTGCTGCGCACTGTTACGCCATTCGCACTTTCCAAAAATTCCACGGCGCCGCTACGGTCTCCGAAGGAATATTCGATCAGCTCGTGCCGAACGATCTTGGTGTAAGTTCCGGCAAAGTCGAAACCAAAGCTGCCGTCTTTGGCCTCCATGCGGGAGGAGAAGGCACCGCCCTCGCGCAGATCGACTGTGGCGCGCGGGCAATGCCAAGTGTCGACCGCGAAGTTCCACTTCGTGATGTCGGCCGATGTGGTGTAGGCAGACCAGACCCTGGCGATCGGCGCATGGACAAGCGTTTCGACAGTAAGTTTCATTGATCGTGATCCTGCGGCATAGTTTTCTCGAATTAGACTCTTGAAGTCCGCTATGTCGCGAGCCGCGCTTTCTGGCGACGTGGCGAAACAAGTTGATAGTTCAAACGCGCATCCCGATATCTCCCCGCTTGCGGGAGATAGTCAAGGTGAGGGCAGCGCGATCGGGTGAAGGGCTTCCTCATCCTGAAGAGCGCGCGCAGCACGGATTCACTTAATTCCGCATCTTCACTAAGGCAAACGGCGCAGCGCCTCGGCGAGATGCCCAACCTGCTTCGTCGTGGCGATGCTCGATTCATTTTCTTCGAGCAGGATGAAATCAGCGCCCGCGAGGTTCTCATCGAGTTCCTCTGTCGTGGCCGGCAGCCGTTCGCCGTTCGAGGCGTCGCCTGGCGCGCGCCGATAATGGCCGAGTTCGACGCTGTTGTCCTCGGTCCGCATATAGAACCAATAATCGATTTGCGGCGGACAGGGCGCGAGGGTCGCCGCCGCCAAAACTTCATGCAGAAAGCTGCCGCCGAGCGCGAGCAGCCGCGGCGGGCGGGCGCAATCGCCCTTCTCCCCTGCCCGGCCAACCGCCGCCGTGGGATAATGCGCGTCCGGCGATAAGAGATTGAGGAGATCCAGCAGGTCGCGGTCGGTGCCTAGGGCTTCTGGCGCCGGCGCAGACGCAAAGGCCAGCACGCCGACGGGAGAAGCGGGAAGCGCGCGTGTCGCTTCACGCATGGCCAGCGCGCCGCCAACGCTGTTCCAATGCGTGCCGCCGCGCGGAAAGAGCGGTATCGGTTGTTTGGGCTTTTCCGCCGCAATGAGCGCCGGGCCGTCCACATAGCTGACATGCGCTTCATCGAGCGCCGCGCGGTAAGGCGCAAGCTTTTCGGGCATCGCCGTCGCGCGCAGGGCGCAAGCCGCGGACTTTGGCAGATCTTCCGGGTAGCGCGCCGCCTTTGACGGCGAAATGAGATAGACGAAGCTCTTGCCGCGCGCCTGCGCGCTCTCCTGAATTTCGTGCAGCGTCAAAGACCACGCGCCGAGCCGCGCGGAATCGAAGGCGCCGTCGCGTGCGCAAAATTCGTCGATGTAGAACTGCTCATAGAGCTGGCCATTACGCCCGATTACGACTCCGGGCGCGGCCGAACCGCCGAAAAGCGAAAAGACGAGTTGATTTTTCGCGCGCACCGAGATCGGAAAAACCGGCGACATTCGACCAAGATTGATTGAGACCGCCTTTTGCGTTTCTCCTGAAAGAAAGGCGTCGAACGTCCAGGGCGCGGGCTTTGGCTTCGCGACGCCGTAAAGCGGCCAGGCGCTGCGGATACGCAGCTTCGGCCAATCGCCTTCGACGGCGAAATTCCACAGATTGGCGAGGAAGAGGAAGGCGATGAAGCCGGCGCAACCGGAGATCGGCAGGCGCGCAAGCGTGAGCGCCTTCATGAAGGCGCGTCGTGTAGCGACGCTTTCAGCGCGCGCGGGCGCGTGCGACGCCGCGCCGCTTTCTCCTTCATGTCGCGCGGCGGGCTTTTTCTTTTCGGCGAGATCGCTCATGCGACTCAAAACCGGAAGTAGATGAACGGCTTGAAGGGATCGGCAAGTCCCTTCGCCAAAGCCGCAAGGAAGAGCATGGACAGCGCGCCGTTCGACGCCAAGGCGAAGCGCTGCGCCGCGACGCCCCAATCGAAGTCCTTGGCGTAAAGCGACAGGCGCTGCGCGACGCAGATTGCCGCGGCGACCAGCGCCACGACAATATATTCGGGAGGAATGGCGACAGGCGCGCTGGCTTGCGCCCATGGAGTCGCCATCAACGCGAGCAGCGCGCCGGCCTGCGACAGAGAGGTTGCGCGAAAGAATGTCCAGCCGACGATCACGATGATCATCGCAATCACATTTGCGAGCCAGTCCGGCAACCGCTGCAGGCGATTGACGAGAAAGAGCCGATCAAGCACGAGGAACACGCCATTATAGGCGCCCCAGGCGATATAGGTCCAAGCCGCGCCGTGCCAGAGTCCCGAAGCGAAGAAGCAGATCCACAGATTGAGGTAGGTGCGCGCTTCGCCGCGCCGATTGCCGCCGAGCGGGAAATATAAATATTCGCGAATCCAGCTGGTGAGAGAAATGTGCCAGCGTCGCCAGAAATCGGTGATGCTTGTCGCGACATAGGGCATGTTGAAATTTTCAAGCAGCCGAAAGCCGAACATGCGCGCCAGCCCGATCGCCATGTCGGAATAGCCGGAAAAATCGAAATAGATTTGGAAGGTGAAGAACAGCACGCCCGCCCAGGCCTCCGCGAAGCCAAGGGAGCTGACGTCATGCGCGAAGATCAGGTCCGCGCCGCTAGCAAGCGTATCGGCGAAGAGCAGCTTCTTCACGACGCCGAGCATGAAGCGGGAAAAGCCCACGATAAAGTCGTCGACGTCGGCGTGCGGCATCGCCTCGAATTGGCGCGCGATGTCGTGATATTTGATGATCGGGCCGGCGAGGAGCTTGGGAAAGAAAAAGACGTAAAGCCCATAAAGCAGCGAACTACGCGCCGGCGCCGTGACGCCGCGATAGACGTCGACGAGATAGGTGATCTTTTCAAAGACGATGAAGCTGACGCCGATCGGCAGCGCGATCTGCGGGATGTTGATCCCCGGCAGCGTCAACGCCTTCAAAAGCGCGTCGACATTGAGCGCCAGAAAACCCGTATATTTGTAATAGATAAGGATCGCGAGATTGCCGACGACGCCGAGCGCCAGCCAGCGTTTGGATGTGTCGCTCGCGGCCGATGTCGCGATCTTCTGCGCCACATAGAGGTCGAGCCCGACTGACGCGAAGACAAGGAAGATGAAGACCGGCTCGCTCCAAGCGTAAAAGGCGACGCTTGCCGCAAGCAAGATGACGGCCCGCCGCCAGCGGACTTCTCCAAAGAAGAGATACAGGAGGTAAACCGCCGGGCCGAACAGGAACAGGAACAGCGGCTCGTAGAAAAGCATGATTGTCCTGCGTTTCTCGGCGCGCTGGCGCGAGCGCGAGGCCTGCGGCTTTTACCAAAAGCCCAGCAGTGGAGCAAGAAAGCGGCCTCGGAGGTTCTAACGTGCTATCGCGAGGCGTGACGACGGCCCGCTCTCTTCTCCCGCGGCGCGAAGCGCCGGATCGAAGAACTCGCCGACAAGCAAGAAACACCGACCCCTCCCAACCCTCCCCCGCTTCGCGGGAGAGGGGGGATCGCGCCCATCATTAGGGCCGCGGACCGCTCACCGGCCGAGCAACTCGACGCCGGCGAGTCGGGCGAATTTGCGGTCGAACGTCACCGTCCTTTGACACTGTCGCGACCTGCCCACCTCGTGAATGATCGCGTCGACAAGATCGACGCTGGAATGATTCAGCGCCGCACGCACGGCGTTTGCCTCGCCGATGACAATCTGCCGCGTATCGAGAAGCGCTTTGATGATCGAAACAACCTCCGTCCTTTTCAGATCATAGCGGCTTTCGAGCACCCAAATGATCTCGCAAAGAACGATCGCCGAAATGAACCCTGGATCGCCGGCCGTCAGCGCCTCTTCGATAAATCGCGTCGCGGCTTTGGCTTGCTCGCGGTCGTCCTGGGCGAGGTAGCGAACGAGCACGTTTGTATCGAGTGCTATCACTTTTCGCTGGCCCGGCTTCGGATCGCCGCTTCCATTGCCTCGAGCGTGACTGGCGTCGCGGGCGCCGGAACAACGCCTTTAAGGCGTCGTATGTCTCCAGAGGCGGCGCGAACGAGAAAGGCGTCGCCGCTTGTCTGTTCGAAAACCAGACTGTCGCCAGTATCTACCCGCAAGGCTCGGCGTACTTCGGCGGGCAGAGTGATTTGACCCTTGCTGGTTAGGGTCGCCTTCGACATTGGGGGCCAAGCTCCTTCTCGTTAGAACTCCTTACATATCGTAAGGGGCCATTAATTTCAACCAGAACTCTCAAGCCGGGCTCGCTTGCGCGGGCGCCGCGTTGCGCCTATCACCCGGCCTCATGACTTCCCAAAGCGATTTCACCCCAAAATCCGACTTCCTGCGCGCGCTAATCGAGCGCGGCTTCGTGCATCAATGCTCCGATTTCGAGGGCCTGGACGAGAAGGCGCGCTCCGGCGCGCTTTCCGCCTATATCGGCTTTGACTGCACGGCGCCGTCGCTGCACGTCGGGTCGCTGCTGCCGATCATGATGCTCGCCTGGCTGCAGCGCGCCGGCGGCAAGCCGTTGCCGCTGATGGGCGGCGGCACGACTCGCGTCGGCGATCCTTCCGGCAAGGACGAGAGCCGCAAGCTGCTCACCGTCGAGCAGATCGACGCCAACAAGGCGTCGATCCGGACCGTCTTCGAACGCTTTCTCACCTTTGGCGACGGCGCCACAGACGCGCTGATGCTCGACAACGCCGACTGGCTGGCGGGTTTAAACTACATAGACTTCCTGCGCGACGTCGGCCGCCATTTCTCCGTCAACCGCATGCTGACGATGGATTCGGTGAAGCTGCGTCTCGAACGCGAGCATGAACTCTCCTTCATCGAGTTCAACTACATGTGCCTGCAGGCATACGACTTCGTCGAGATCAACAGGCGTTACGGCGCGCTGCTGCAGATGGGCGGCTCGGACCAATGGGGCAACATCGTCACGGGCCTTGATCTCGGACGCCGCATGGGCTGCCCGCAACTCTACGCGCTCACCTCGCCGCTGCTCACGACGTCCTCGGGCGCGAAGATGGGCAAGACCGCCGCCGGCGCCATCTGGCTCAACGCCGATATGCTGTCGCCCTATGACTACTGGCAGTATTGGCGCAATACGGAAGACGCCGACGTCGCCCGCTTTCTGAGGCTTTTCACCTTCCTGCCGATGGAAGAGATCGCTCGGCTCGCGGCGCTGCAGGGCGCCGAAATCAACGAAGCCAAGAAGACTCTCGCGACGGAGGCGACGGCGCTCATTCACGGCCGCGCGGCGGCGGATGAGGCGGCGGATACCGCGCGCACGACGTTCGAAGAAGGCGCGCTCGCTTTGTCACTCCCCAAGGTCGCCGTTTCGGCTGAGGAAGTCGCCGCCGGCCTCGGCGTGCTGACGGCTTTCGTCAAAGCCGGTCTCGTCGCGTCGACCGGCGAAGCGCGACGCCAGATCAAGGGCGGCGGGCTGCGCGTCAATGATGCGCCGGTGACCGACGAACGCACCGTCATCGGCGAAGCGGCGTTTGCGAGCGACGGCGTCGTCAAACTCTCGCTCGGCAAGAAGAAGCACGTGCTGCTCGAGCGTGCGTAAGCTCGAAGACTACCGCTGCTGCGGCATTCGCGCGGTGCCGTCGATGACGCCCATGATCTTGCGCATCAACCCCGGCGCGATCGCCGAGAGCGGATTGACGTTGATCGAGGGCGATGAGAGCGCGCCATAGAGGCGATAGCTCAGCGCAAAGACGCCTTCATGCTGCCCGCCGGCGAGCACGACGCCGACGACCGGAATATTCGACAACAGATTGTTCAACGCATAGGCGGGGACATATGAGCCCACAAGGTCCAGCCGCTCGCGCGGGAAGTCGATGTAGCCATCGAAGGTGAGGCCGATCTCGGGACCCGACAGCACGCCCTCGCGCACGGTAAGCTGTCCGCCCGACCAGCTGAAGTCGCTCTCCAACCTGCCGACGCGAACGAGGTCGGGGTCGATGCGGTAGTTGCCGCGATCGTCCGCGCGCGCCGTTCCGCTTTGCGCCATCAGCTGACGCACGGTCGGTTCGCCGCGCACGAAGAAGTCGCGAATGCGCAAAGCGCCATCGGCGCGGTTTTGACTAAGCTGTACGGTCGCGGTCAGGGCGCCGCTGTCCATCTTCCGATAGATGTCAAAGAAGGAGAGCAGCGAGCCGCCGTCGTTTGTCGCAATTTCGAGTTGCGACTGGTTATCCTGACCGCGCCCCATGCCAACCGTGAGCTGCTCGCGGCCGAAAAAGCCCTTAAGCGCCACCCCGCGGGGCTTGCCGCCGCGACGCTCCAATTTCAGTTCGACGTTTGAGAGAATTTGCTTGCCGTAGCCGGTGACGATCGGCGACTTGAAGTCGAGATCGAGGTCGTCGACGCTGCCCTTGCCGCGTTCGGCACGCAGCAATCCCTGCATGATCGGACGTGCGTCGAAATTCGCGCCGCGCGCGACGATCTTCACCAGTTCGCCGCTGCGCTGCACGTCGACGCGCATGTCGTCTCCGGGCGAGAGCCGCGCCTGCGCGAGACGGGCCGCGCGGAATGCGCCTTCACGGCCAAATTCGATGACGCCCTGCGCCTGCGTCGGTCCGGCGTCGAACACGAATTGTTCGAGCGACATCGCCTCGCCGTGGCGCGTCAGCGTGAACGAAGACTTTGCCGGCTTTCCCGCCGGCTTCATCAGGCCCGGGAGCGGATTGTCGAAATTCGTCCGGGTAAGATCGAGTTCGATCTGCGTATCGACGTTCTCGACCGGGATCGGCGTGCGTATCGTCGCGAGAATCGGGCCGCTGACGCCGGCGATGGCATAGCCGGCGCGCTGGCGCGCCGCATCGTCAAAAGTGAATGCGACCTGCGCCTGTGCGGGACCCTTATCGCCAAAGCCGCGGCGCACGTCGAGGGTCGCCGGCGCGCCAAAGAGTCGGCCGGTTCCGTTGACGCGCAGTCCGGCCCGGTCAGCGACGATATGCAGCGCGCCGCTCTCGAGCTTCTCCCGGCCGATCAGCTTATCGATCACAAGGTTCGACGTCGTCGCATCGATGGCGAAAGTCGTCGCCGCGTCGCGCGCGGTCGCCCCTGTCTCGAAATCGACGCGCAGCCGACCCTCGATGGTTCCTTTCAGCTCGCTCGCTTCGACGGGGACAGACGCGTGGTCGGCGATCGCGGGCAATGAAAGCAGGTCAGACACGGCTTCGACGTCGCCGCCCACGGCGACCTCGACCATCGCGGGCGTCGGGCGCAGCGCGCTGTCGGCGACCAGGAAGCGGCCGGACGACAGGGCGAGGCGTCGCCCTGGCCCAGTCTCCATGACGCCTGAAGTCGCGTCGAAAGACGCCGTCTGCCCGGTGATCCGCAGTCGCCCGTTGATGCCGGTGAGCGGCGCCATGCCCGGCAGGATGTCGGAGACTGTCGCATCAACGATGTCGCCCTCGGCGAACAGCGAGCGATCCGGCGGCGCCTGCTCATAGCGCATCGCGTTTAGCGCCGCGCCGTCGAAATCGGCGGCATATTGGGCGCGCTTTAAGACGCCGACCGGCACATGATCGACGAACCAGGTGCGCACGGACGGCGCGACATGGGTCGGCCATAGACGCGCGAGCGCGCGTATCTGCGTCTCCTCGATTCCCATCTTGAGTATGACGCGGATGTCGTCGCGCCAACTCAATACGCCGTTGAGGTCGACGCGCGCATCGGGACCGGCAAAGGCGAATTTATCGAAGACCATCTGGCGTTCGTCACGAAACAGGCGCGCATTGAGCAGTCCGTTGTCAATGCGGACATTCTTCTCTCCGGCGCGCTCGGGCGCGACCACGGTTGGCGCTTTCAGGCGCAACGCGATCGTCCATGGCCCATCCAGGCGCGCCGCATCGGCGATGGTCTTCGCCCCGTCAGGTGGGCGCGCCTCGCCGACGATGGTCATGTCGAAACCGCCGGCCTTGAACACAAGCGGCGCGACGGCGACCTTGCGCGCGGCCCTGTCCCAAACCGCCACGCCGGCGATCTTTTCGATCATCACCGGCTCGTGATCTGGCTCGTCGAAGCGGAAATAGCCCCGGCCGATCTCCATTTGACCCGATGCTTCGAGAACCTCGTCGCCCGGACCGAGCGCAAATCTCAGGTCGAACGAGAGCGGCGCGTCGGTGTCGAAGCGGGTTGTGCGGAAGCCGCCGGCAAGCGAAATCTCGTCGATCGAGAAATTACGAAACTGCGCGTGGAAATCGCGCCGTCCTCCCGGAGCCCCCTTTGCGACGGCGACGGCCGTCCAACGCCCCGAGGGACCATTGGCCGCCGCGGAAAAGCGCATGCCGGCGCCGCCCTTGTCGAGGCTGAGCGTCACGTCTTCATAGCGGATGGCGCGGTCGATCGTGCGGTCGTCGATGGTGAGCCGGCCGTGCGCCACGCCGAGACGATCGAGCGCGGCGATTGGACTGTTCGGGCTCGTGGCGAAGTCCATGAGCCCGCGCAGGGCGCCCGCCGCGTCGCGCAGCAGAGTCACGCGCTCCGACCCGGCGCCGTTCGCTGGCGCGCCGGGCGCAATCGCTGGCGCCGGCGCAGGAACAGGTTGCGCGCCGGCTGAAATCTCGACGGCGCCGTCTGGATTGACCGACAGGCGCAAGTCCAGATCAAGAACCTCCAGCCGGCGCAGCTTTATGCGGCCGATCAGCAAGGAGCGAAGGTCGAGCGACAGCTCCGCGCGCGGCGCCGCGACGATGGGACGACCGTCTTTCTTGACGATGAAATTGTCGACGGACAGCGTCGGGCCATGATCGCCATTGCCGATCGCAGCGGCGCCCAGCGAAAACTCGTACCGGCCGCCTGCAAGTTCGTCGAGCGATTCGACGATACGCGGCGCGAGCCAGGCAAAGGTGATGGAGCCTTGCGAAAGCAGCAGGAAGAAACCGCCGAACGTCAGCGTGCACAGCAGCGTTGCGGCAAGCCCGCTGAGCATGAGCAGGCGGGGAAGTCCGCGGCGCGGCGCCCGAAAAAATGGCGGTCGCCACGCTGCGCGACAGGCCCGCTGAATCGCGCGCCGCGCCCCGTCGACGACGACTCCGCCGCCGCTAGGCTTGCGCCCCGTCCTGTCGGTCAATTGGCCTCGCTCTCGGCTCGATCGCAGCGCGGACGCGGGCAATGCGCCGGTCTTGCCGGCTGGCGCGCAGTCTGCATTCTACGCACTGATTTTAGCTGCAGATGCGACGAAAGGAAGGCGCCATGAGCACGACCGTCGGCAAGGCCGAAACCACACTTAAGGAGGGGGAGAAAGAGGGAAGCTTGAAGGAGGGAGATTTGGCGCCCGCCTTCGATCTCCCAGGGGCTGGCGGCGAAAAGATCTCACTCGCCGCGCTGAAGGGCAAAAAAGTCGTGCTCTATTTTTACCCTAAGGACGACACGTCGGGCTGCACGAAGGAAGCAATAGAATTCAACGCCTTACGCGATAATTTCGCGAAGGTGAAGGCCGTGGTCGTCGGCATGTCGCCGGACCCCATCAAGAACCACGACAAATTCCGTGCGAAATATCAGTTGTCGCTGCCTCTCGCGTCAGATGAGGGAAAGGACACGCTCGGTGCCTATGGCGTCTGGGTCGAGAAAAGCATGTATGGCCGAAAATATATGGGCGTCGAGCGCACGACGGTGCTCATCGGTCCGGACGGGCGCATCGCCAAGATTTGGCGCAAGGTGAAGGTTCCGGGCCACGCCGAGGAGGTTCTGGCGGCAGCCAAGGCGCTGTAACGCGCGCCTTTCCGCCTCCGGGCTTCAATTGTGGTCGTGTTCGGCTTCGGAAGGCGCGGCATCGGCCGGCGTCGCCGCGCCCGAGCCCTTTTTGGCGATGAGCCTGGCCATGTCCTGCGATCCCTTCTTCGCCGCGGCGAGGTCAGGCTTGGCCGCCAGCGCCGCGTCGTAATCGGTCTTGGCGCGGGCGAAGTCCTTCTTGGCCCGCCAGGCGTTGGCGCGGTTGACAAGCGCGCCGACGTAGCTGGCGTCGATTTTCAGCGCGGCGTCGAAGTCGGCGATCGCCTTATCGAATTCGCCCTTGGCGTAGTGGCAGGCGCCGCGTCCGTTGCGCGCCGCCGCGAGTTTGGGATCGCGCTTCGCCGCCTCGGAAAATGCGGCGATGGCGCGGTCATGATCGCCTTTCCCGTGATACAGCGCGCCCGCCGCGACGTCCGGGGCCGTTGATTTTGGGTCGGCCTTCGCCGCGTCCCCGAGATCGGCGAGAGCCTTCTCGACATCGCCTTTCGCGCGCCAAACATAGGCGCGCGCCAGAAGCGCGGCGGCGTTCTTCTTGTCCGCGGCGATCGCCTGATCATAGTCGGCGAGCGCGCTGTCGAGGTCGCCCTTGGCATGATGCGCGGCGCCGCGTGCGGCCAGAATCACCGATGATTTGGGTTCAAACTCCAGCGCTTTGCCAAAGTCCTCGAGCGCGTGCGCGTAGTCGCCTTTCGCCTGATAAGCGCCGGCGCGGTTGACATAGGCCGCCACCTTGTTGTGCGGGGTCTCCTTGTCGATCTCCTGAATGACGAGCGTGCAGCCTGCGATGCGCGCGTCGGGGTCAGGCGCGCGGCACTGGCCCCACGCGGGGCTGACGCCGCCCTTATGCGCAGCCATGGCGGGCGCGCTGACGACGAGAAGTGAAGCGGCGATGACAGCCGCCGGACACCGCGCGCGCGCGGCCGCGCGCGCTGCGAGAGTGAGACGCTCATGCATGAATTGGGTGGCTCCCCGGATTGAGTGGCGGCGGCATGCTACCCCATCAGGCATCGGCCGCAACTTGGAAATCTTGGAATTCCAGAGCCCAGGGCTGTCTTTTTGCGACAGTTGAGCGGTCTACGCGCCCCCTGCTGGACCGCATCGGCGCCACGTTGCAGCTTTTCGCCCGGTCCAGTTGCGGACGTGGCGTCCGATGGTCTGCGAATTTTCTGTAAAACCGTGTATTTTGGTCGGGCCGAAGCCGGCCGAGCGCCGCTGAAACGTCCGAAGTCGCTCCTTGGGACTTCAGACCTGGACCAAAAACGTTTAGAACCAATTCAATGAGTCTTCTTACCACCAATCCCGAACTGACGGCGGTCTGCGACCGTTTCGCTCAGCATCCATTCGTCACGGTCGACACCGAATTCTTGCGCGAAACCACGTTCTGGCCGCAGGTCTGCGTGATCCAGCTGGCGTCGCCGGAAGAGGCTGTGGCGATCGACGCCCTTGCAGAAGACCTTGATCTTGCGCCTTTTTTCGGGCTCATGGCCAATCCCGACGTCGTCAAGGTGTTCCATGCCGCGCGCCAGGATCTCGAGATCATCTGGCGCCTCGCCCGACTCATCCCTGCGCCGATCTTCGATACGCAGGTCGCCGCCATGGTCTGCGGATTCGGCGAACAGGCGTCCTATCTCGAACTGGTGAAAGCGATCACGCGCGCCAGTCTCGACAAATCGTCGCGATTCACCGACTGGTCGCGCCGACCGCTGTCAAACGCCCAGATCGAATACGCCATCGCCGACGTCACCCATCTTCGCGACATATACACCGCCTTGCGGGCGCGGCTCGAACGTTCCAATCGCCTCGAATGGCTTGTGGACGAGATGCAGACGCTCACCTCGCCCGCGACCTATGAGCAGCATCCCGAAAACGCCTGGGAACGGCTTCGCCATCGCGCCCGCAAGCCGCGCGATCTCGCCGTTCTGATGGAGCTGGCCGCCTGGCGCGAGTTCGAAGCGCAAACGCGCGACGTGCCGCGTTCGCGCGTCCTGAAGGACGACGTGCTCCTCGAGATTGCTCAAGCCGCGCCGCGCTCTGTCGAAGCGCTCGGCAATTTGCGGTCCTTTCCAAAGGGCATGGAGCGCTCCCGCGCGGGAACCGAAATCATCGCCGCTGTGGAGCGCGGCCTTGCGCGCGATCCCGCGACAGTGCCCCGCATCGAGCGCGACCGACGCAATTCAAACGGCGCGACGGTCGAGTTGCTCAAGGTGTTGCTGCGTCAAGTGTCGGAGGAGACGGGCGTCGCCGCCAAGATGATCGCGACGGTCGAAGATCTCGAAGCCGTCGCGCATGACGATCACGCCGACGTTCAGGCGCTGAAGGGCTGGCGCCGCGCGATCTTCGGCGAAAAGGCGTTGGAGTTGAAGCGGGGCCGCCTCGCGCTTTCGGTGGAAAATGGCCGGGTCGTCACCTTTGACTGGCAAGCGGCGGACGAACCCGCGAACGCCGAATAAGCCTCAAGGTTCCGCCGCAGCGCAGCATGCCGCTGCGCCATTTTTGCGCGCAGGCAAGCGACTGACGGATATTTGTGCGCCATTAAATACCATTGAATATCATATAGATAATGCGACATTACGATAAGTTATTGCAGTGCGGTGTTGTCGTGCTGCAATGCGGTAACTACCTTCCATCCCGAGTGGGGCGCAGTTCGCTGCGACGGTTTCGCGTTACGCCGGCCCCGCTCCGAAACGGAAGGATAAGATATGACTACAGGAAATCGAATTGTCGCGGCGGCGCTCGGCGGAGCGCTGTGCCTTGCAGCAAGCTCGGGCCTGTCCGCCGCTGACGCCTCCTTGACGATGAAGCCACTCATGGCGGCGAGCTTTGACGCTGGCTCAAAACATGTCGTGAGCTATTTCGTGGGCGGCGAGAACGGCTGCCGTCTGACCATGATGGTCATCGATTCCGCGCTGGACCAGGATCCGACGCCGGCGACCCAGGCGACGCGCCTCGTCGTCACCGTCACGGACGGAAAGGCGGCGTTTTTCGACTCTGCCGTCGGCACATCCCTGCGCTTCAACTGCGCCGCTGGCGCACAGACCATGCGCGTGGACAAGATCAATCGAGTCGCTCGCGCGCCAGCTGAGTAAAGATCAGAAGCGGCGCGTCCCGTGACGCGCCGCCAAGACCCAGAAACGCCAAGCGCGTCAGTGCGACAGGAACAAGCGCGTCAGTGCGACAGGAATTTGAACGGCTCGGCGGGAACGAATTTGTCCGAAACTTCGCCCGCCAGAATCGGGCTGCCCGCAAGGTCGAGCTTCGCGGGCTTGGCGCCCGGTTCGAGCTTCAGTTTCGTCAGCTCCACCCAAAAAATCGAAGGGTTCAGCGTCGGCTCGAAATAATAGAGCCGATCCTTGATGTCGGTGACCGAACGCCATCGCGTCGAGGCGATGTTCGGCTCCTGCGGCGTTGATATCCCAAGCGGCACCGAGACGTTCCGAATGATGGCAAAGACGCTGGCGATCGCCACGCGCTTGTCGTCGACTTTCGGCGTCGCGTCTAAATTCCAACTGGCGCGGGCGAAGCGATCGGACGCGCGATGCGTGCCGGGAAGGAATTTCGACCCCCCGATCTCGACCCAGTAGGTGTTGAGCGCAAGCTGCTGATCGAAGGGCGGGGAGTTAGTCATCACCGTGTATTTTGGGTTGTGATGAATGACGAGCTTGCCGCCGAGATATTCGAGTATGGCGCTGTCGCCTGACTGATCGGCCAGCGCCATATGGCTCGCCGCTTTGACGCCGCCGGGAAGATCGGGCGCGACGATCGCGAAGGGCTCCTTTTGCAGCGCCTTCACCGCATCGGCGACATTCGCGTAGTTGTCGAGAACATATTGCGCCCAGCCGCCGACGGACAGCAGCGGCTTCTTGGAGGCCTTCGGGTCTCCGTAATCCGCCTCGGCCAGATAGAGAAGATTAACCGCGAGCCCTGCGTCGTTCATACCTTCAGCCGTGGCCGCGTTGTAAAAGTCGGCGATGAGCGACCCATATTTCGAGGTCCATTTGATCGATCCCGGACCAACGCCGCCGTCGCGCGCCATGCCGCGCGGGAAGGACCACAGGTTGGTTCGCGGATCGACGTCCCAGTCCATCGTCCGACCCACAAGATAGTCCTTGTCGCTGGTCCCATAGAGCACGCGCGTGCAGGCCTCGGCGCTCGCGCTCATCAATGCGACCGCGACGGCGGCCGACAGAAGCCCTTTTGCGAATTGCTTGTCCATATCGAATTCCTTTCAAATAAGTTCGTTGGAGAGTGAACCTTGGTTCAGGGCGCGACCTCTATCTGCGCGTCGGCGCCCATGAGCTTGCCGAGCGCCTTCAGACGATTGAGCACGCGCTCGCTCGCAAGATCGGCGTAAGCGGCAGGCAAAGTGAGCGTCGCCGCGCGATCGCAGACCCGCAAGCGCGTGCGCGGCAACACGCCGGGCATCGACGCTGACAATAAATAGGCGACCCGCATGAGCGCCCCGAGAATGCGCGCGCGCGCGAACAGTCGCGTCGTCAACAGCGTGCGCAAATCCGAAAGGCCCTCCACCCCGTCGAGTCCTTCGTGCCGGAAGACGATTGCAAGCGACAGGAAGGCGCGGCCGGGATGATCAATGGCGACGAAGGGCCCCTGCGTCACGATGTTCATGGCGCGCTGCGCGCGATATTCCGGATGAGCGCGCCACGCGATGTCGGAGAGCAGGCAGGCGGCGTGGCGCAGCCGGCGCTCCTCGTCGGTTTCGTCTATGCCGCTCTTTTCCATATAGGCGTCCGTCCAATCGATGAGATCGTCGCCATAGCCCGGCGCGCGGGCGAATGTCGCTTCCAATTCGCGCGTCGCCGCGATCAAGGGGTCGACGCGCCGCTCGGCCGGCGACAGGCGCTCATACAACAAGCCCTCACGCACGCCCGCGGCTGAAATGACGATTTCGCGAGGCTTGGCGCGGCGGATGATCTCGTCAAGCACGATTGCGCCATAGGCGAGCAGAGGCCGGCGCGCCGCCGAAACGAAGTCGATGTCCTCAAGCGCCTCACTGTCGATATGTTCGACAAGCTCAGCGAAGTCTGCGGCTTCGCTCGTCTGGATGCGGTAATGATGCATGACGCCGAGCGCATAGTTGCGCTGACGCATGTGAAGTTTGGCGAGCGATCGCCAAGTGCCGCCGACCGCGTAGAAGGTGCGGCCCTTAAGATGATCGAGCGGCTTCGCGTCGGCGATCGCCTTGCGGGCGATGCGGGTCGCCTCGCGCATGGAGCGCCGCGAGGCGTCCATCAGCGCGAGTCCGCCGAGCGGCAGGGTGATCCCCTTGCCGAGCGCTTCCTTGTGGACGTCGATCAGTTCGAGCGACCCGCCGCCGAGGTCGCCCACGACGCCGTCCGGCTCATGGATCGCCGAAATGACGCCAAGCGCTGAAAGCTCCGCTTCTCGGCGGCCAGACAGCAGCGAAATGTCACGCCGAATGGCGTCGCGCGCCGCGTCCAGAAAAACGTCGCCGTTTTTGGCGCCGCGCACCGCCGCGGTGGCGATCACCTCGATGTCGTCGACGCCCATCGTCTCGCAAAGCGCACGATAGCGGCGCAGCGCTTTCATCGCCTTTTCGACGCCCTCGTCGGGCAGTCGGCCTGTCGTGACGACGCCCTTGCCGAGACCGCACATCGCCTTTTCGTTGAAGATCGGGGTCAGCGCGCGCGCGAGCGCCTGATAGGCGACGAGACGCACCGAATTCGAACCGATGTCGACGATTGCGACAGGTTTTGGCGCGGAGTCGGAGCGCTGCGTCGCGCCGCGCGCCGCCGCCTCAAGCATTTTGGCCGCGCTTTAAGAGCGAGCGCGGCCGCCAATCCTTGAGCGACTTGCCGCGTCCCGAAAGCGAGGGATTGGTCATGAAATATTTGTGCGCGTTGAATCGCTCCTCGCCCTCGGGCGGAACGATGCGCAGCGACGAGCCGTCCGGCAGGACGCGATAGCTCTGCTCATTGTCGATCAGATTGGCCAGCATGATCTGATCGAGCACCTGCTGATGCACCGTCGGATTGACGATCGGCATCATCACTTCGACCCTGCGATCGAGATTGCGCTGCATCAGGTCGGCGGAAGAAATGTAGACGTGCGCGCGCGGATGCGGCAGCACATGGCCGCCGCCGAAGGCGTAGACACGCGCGTGTTCCAGAAAGCGGCCGACGATCGACTTCACGCGTATGTTGTCGGACAGTCCTGGGACGCCGGGGCGCAGACAGCAGATGCCGCGCACGATGAGTTCGACCGAGACTCCCGCCTGCGACGCCGCATAAAGGGCGTCGATGATTTCGGGATCGACAAGCGCGTTGCATTTCGCCCAAATGACGCCAGGTTTGCCGGCTTTCACAAAGGCGATTTCCTGCTCGATATGTTCGAGAAGCTTCTTCTTGAGCGAAATCGGCGACACCGACATGCGCTCGAGCCCGGCGGGCTCCGCATAGCCGGTGATGTAATTGAAGATACGCGAGATGTCGCGTCCGATCACCGGATCGGCGGTGAACACCGAAATGTCCGTGTAGATGCGCGCCGTCACCGGATGATAATTGCCGGTTCCGACATGGCAGTAGGTGACGAGGCCGTTGCCTTCCCGGCGCACGACGAGCGACAATTTGGCGTGCGTCTTGAGCTCGATGAAGCCGAAGACGACTTGCGCGCCGGCGCGTTCGAGATCGCGCGCCCAGCGAATATTCGCTTCCTCGTCGAAGCGGGCCTTCAATTCGACGAGCGCGGTGACGGATTTGCCGGCCTCCGCCGCCTCCACAAGCGCGCGAACGATCGGGCTGTTGTTGGAGGTGCGATAGAGCGTCTGCTTGATGGCGATGACATTGGGATCGCGCGCCGCCTGTTGCAGGAACTGCACGACGACGTCGAAAGATTCGTAAGGGTGATGGACCGCGAGATCCTTCTGCTTGATCGCGAGGAAACAGTCGCCGCCATTGTCGCGCACCCGTTCCGGAAAGCGCGGGTTATAGGGCTTGAATTTCAGTTCCGGCCGGTCGAGCGCGACGAGTTCGGAAAGATCGTTGAGCGCCAGCATGCCGTCGATCTCGAAAGTCTCCGGCTCGTTGACGTCGAGTTCCTCAGCAACGAGCGCGCGCAAGCTCGCCGGCATATCCGCCGCCACTTCGAGCCGGATCACCGAACCGCGCCGGCGCCGCTTCAACGCGGTCTCAAAAAGCAGCACGAGATCTTCGGCTTCTTCCTCGACTTCGAGATCGCTGTCGCGGATGACCCGGAACAGCCCCTGCGCCCGCAGCAAATAACCAGGAAACAGCCGCTGCGCGTTCATCGCGATCAGCGTTTCGAGCAGCATGAAGCGCTCACGGCCGGCAACGCCCGCCGTCGCCGGCAAACGCACGAAGCGATCGATCTTCGGCGGCAGGCGGACGAGCGCCTGCAGCGTCTTGCGATCGCCGGGGCGCACGAGTTCGAGCGCCAATGTGAAGCCGAGATTGGGGATGAAAGGAAACGGATGCGCCGGATCGACCGCGAGCGGCGTCAGCACCGGAAACACGCGGCTGAGGAAATATTCCTCAAGCCACTCGCGGTCGGCCTTGGACACGTCCGCGGGCTCGACGATAATAATGCCGACGTCTTCAATCTCAGCGCGAAGCTCGCGCCAGCGCCGCAATTGCTCGCTCGTCAACAGCGTGACGCGTTCGGTGATCTTCGTCAGCTGCTCGGCGGGCGTCAGGCCGTCCTCGGAGCGGGCCGTCACGCCGGAGCGCACCTGTCCTCGAAGGCCGGCGACGCGCACCATGAAGAATTCGTCGAGATTATTGGCCGAGATCGACAGGAAGCGTAGCTGCTCAAGCAACGGGTGGCTGCGGTTGGAGGCCTCCTCCAACACCCGGCGGTTAAATTCCAGCCAGGACAGCTCCCGGTTGATAAAACGCTGTGGAGAGACCGCGAGCTTGGCGGGATCCTCCACGAGAATCCCGTCGGCGCAATCCATAACGGCGATATCGGCGCCCGTGCGCTCGGCTGCGAGTTTATCCTGAATATGCGGCTTCATATGCGGCTTCATTTCCACTTCCCGTCTCGGCCATCATGCCACAGGCCTGTGCGGCGGCGAAACCATTCGGCCAAATCCTTAAGTAAACTTCTCAATAACCTTGGCCGCGAGCGCCCGTGTGACAGGCCGCCCCTGCGCCAGAGCCTCGCGGTCGAGAGCGGCGACGAAGGCGCGTGCCGCGGCAAGGGAACGCTCCAGCCTCAGCGCGGCGAAGGCCAGCGCCGGCGGTTCGACGAGGAGCTGCCGATCGGCAAAGAGCTTCACCAGAACCGCGCGCATCAACGCCTCGTCCGGCGCGCCGATTTCGACGGCGGGCGCGCGGCGCAGACGCGACAGCAGGTCGGGAAGCCGAATGTCCTCCGCCCGCGGCGGGCGGGCCGCGCTCATCAGCAGGAAGGCGCCGCTTTCGTTCACGAAATTCAGCAGATGAAACAGCGTGGTTTCGTCAGCGACGCGGTCGACGTCGTCGATGACGATGGCGCGCGGCGCCTGCGCGACCAGAACTTCCAGGGTCGGCAGGGCGTCGGGCGCAACGACAAGCGCGCCCGCGCGCGCCGCCCAAATGGCGCAGAGGTGGGATTTGCCCGCGCCGGCGGGCCCGATCAGCGCGAGAACCCGATCCGGCCAATCCGGCCAGCGTTCGATCATTTCGAGCGCCGCGATATTTGACTCGGCGGGCAGAAACTCTTCGCGTCCGAAGCGCGGCGTCGTCGGCAGGTCGAGCGGCAACTGACGTCCCGGCTCGCATGTCTCCGGCGCGCCGGCCTTGGTCATGCGCGGTCGGGGATCGGGTGCTGATAGAGCGCGCTCCCGCGGTAGCGTTTTGCAAGAAAGCGCATGAAGGCGCCGAGCGCGGCCGCGACAGGCACGGCGACGATCAGGCCTGTAAACCCGAACAGCGCGCCGAAGGCCAGCAAGGCGAACATGATCCAGACCGGGTGCAGCCCGACGGAGGCGCCGACGAGCCGCGGCGACAGCACATAGCCGTCCATGATCAGTCCGGTCGTGACGATCGCCACCGCCTCAATCGGCAGATTGATGTGCGGCCAGCCCTGAACGATCGCGACGATGATCGATAGAACGAAGGCGGTGACGGAGCCGACATAGGGGATGAAGCTCAGAAAACCCGCGATGACGCCGATGAGAAAACCGAAATTCAGCCCGATCGCCGAAAGCCCGCCCGCATACCAAATGCCAAGGAACAGGCAGACGAGCGACTGTCCGCGCACGAAGCCGGCAAGCGCGCGATCGATGTCGCGCGCGAGCGAGCGCACATCCTCGCGATGGCGCGGCGGAATCAGATCGTCGATGATGGCGACCATGTGATCCCAGTCGACCAGCATATAGAAGGCGACGACCGGCGTGATGACGATGAGCGAGACCACGTTGATCAGCGCATAGCCCCGCCACAACAGCGATTTCACGAAATCGCCGAGCAATGTCGCGCCCTGGCTGGTGAGATCGTTTATATATTTTTGCGCATCGAAGGACGCCGCGGCGCCCCCCAGCCCGAATTCCTGCAACCAGCCATTGATGGAATCGCTGGTGAAGCGCTCGCTCCATTGCGTCAGGAGCCCATGCAGCGTCTGCAAATAGCCCGGCAGCGATGTGATGAAGCCCGCAAGCTGATGTGAAAGAATAGGCACCAGAATAACGGCCGCGGTCCCGACGACCAGAAGAAAGACGACGAGCAGGAGACCCGCGGCGCCCAACCTCGACAGGCCCAGCCGCTGCAGCCGGTCAGCCACGGGGTCGAGCAGATAGCCGAGCGCCGTTCCGGCGACAAAGGGCGCAAGCACCGGGCTCAAGAAATAGAGCGACAGGCCTAGCGCCAGCAGCGTCAAGCCCCAGAGCGCGAGCTGCCTTTCAAGGCTCAGCCCCGCCCATTGCAGCTGCCGCATCTCGGCGTCGTCGCCTGTTTCGAGAGGCGGCGGCGGAATGACCGCCGGCTGCGCAGTACCGGAGCTGAGCGACGGTGTTCTCTGTGACATGTCACAGCCTCATATGCTGGACCCAAAGCCACAGATAGACGCAGGCGGAAGCAACGGTCAATGCGGCTACGACTGTGATGAGCGTTACGTTTAACAGCGGAATATGAAGGCCGTATGCCTGAACGGCCAAAACGACGCCCGCGAACACCAGTTGCGCGGCGGTGGTCGCCTTGGAGGAAAAGTGTGGATGCACCTTCATCGGCCGGCCCATGAGCCAGGACAGCGACACCGCGCCAGTGATCATGACATCGCGAAAGACCACCATGATTGTGAGCCACGCCGGCAGCGCGTCGACAATGGCGAGCGTCACGTACATTGAAACGATCAGCGCCTTGTCTGCGATGGGATCGAGAATCGCGCCGAGTTCGGATTGGAGGCAGTAGGTCCGGGCCAGCCAACCGTCGAGGGCGTCCGACAGGCCCGCGACGGCGAACAGCAGGAAGGCGGCGGTCCACTGACGCTCGACGATCAAGATGATGGCCGCCGGCGTCAGCACGAGACGGCCGATGGTGATGAAATTCGGAAGAGAAGCGAACCAATTTTTTGTCATGATGCATTATCTGGCGCGCGCGCCAAGCTTGTCACCACTTGACCATCGCGCCGCGCGCGGCTGGAAGAAACAAGCGCCGCGAGTCCGAGCGCTACGGCGACGAGCGCCAGAAGCAGCGTCGAAATGGCGTTGATCTGCGGCGAAACGCCCAAACGCACTTGTGAGTAGATGCGCATCGGCAGCGTCGTCGCGCCAGGGCCCGTCGCGAAACTGGCGATGACAAGATCGTCGAGAGAAAGCGTGAACGCCAAGAGATAAGCGGTGACGATCGCTGGCGCGATCTGCGGCAACGCCACGCGGACGAAGGCCCCGAAAGGCGTGGCTCCGAGATCCATCGCCGCTTCTTCGAGCGCCGGATCGCTGTCGCGCAACGCCGCGAGAATCGCAACCGTCGTGAAACACATTGTCAGCGTCACATGTCCGATGACCAGCGTGATGAAGCCTCGTCCCACCCCGAACGCGACGAAACACGTCAGCAGCGCGAGGCCGAGCACGACCTCCGGCAGAACCAGCGGCGCATGCACGGCTCCAAAAAGCAGGAAACGCGTGCGAAAGCGGCCGAAACGCGTGAGCGATATGGCCGCCAGGAGGCCCAGCAGAGTCGAGATCGTGGCCGAGGTCAGCGCGGCGGCGAGGCTGATCTTCGCCGAATGTAGAAGCTGCTCATTCTCCAGGAGCGCCGCATACCATTTCGTTGAAAATCCGCCCCACACCGAAACGAGACGCGACGCGTTGAAGCTCATGACCGCGAGAATGACGATCGGCGCGTAAAGGAAGATGAAGCCGATAAGGAGAGTCGCGCGACGCGCCCAAGAGACGGCCGCGCTCATCGGGCGTCATCCTCATCGGCAAGCCGCGCCCGCTCCCACAGCAGCAGCGGAATCATCAACACAGCGACGAGCACGATCGCCGCGGCCGAGGCCGCCGGCCAGTCGTGATTGGAGAAGAAGTCGTTCCACAAGGTTCGCCCGATCATCAGCGTCTCGGAGCCGCCGAGGAGATCGGGAATGACGAATTCGCCGACCGCGGGAATGAAGACGAGAAGCGCGCCGGCAACGACGCCTTCACGCGAAAGCGGCAGCGTCACGCGCAAGAACACTTGCGCCGGCGACGCCCCGAGATCCGCCGCCGCTTCGCGAAGGCTGGGGTCCTGACGCTCCAGCGCCGCATAAAGCGGCAGCAGCATGAAGGGCAAATAGGAGTAGACGATGCCGACGACGACAGCGCCCGTCGTCGCGAACATCTGCAGCGGCGCGGTAATGAGCCCCAGCGCCATCAGCGCATTGTTGATCAGCCCTTCATCCTTCAACAGCGCGATCCAGGCGTAGACGCGGATGAGAAAGCTCGTCCAGAACGGCGCTGCGGCAAGGCCGATGAGAAGGGGACGCAGGCGCTCGGGCGCGCGCGCCATGGCGAGCGCGAAAGGATAGGCGATGATCAGCGTGATCAGCGTCGAGATCGCGGCGATCGTGAGCGAGGATAGATAGGATTCGAGATAAAGCGTGTCGCTGACGAGGGCGCGATAGGCGTCAAACGTAAAAGTCTGCGCCTTGGCCCAGATGGCGGCCAAACTGTCGGAAGGCTCGAAAATCGGCCGATAGGGCGGGCGCGCGAGCACCGACTGTGAAACGGAAATCTTGGCGATGAGCGCCATCGGCGCAAGGAAGAAGGCGCCGATCCATAGATAAGGCGCCGCGATCACGAGCCGCTCGCCCAGCGAGAGTCTGCGGCGCGCGCTCATCCCACAGGCCCGGTGAAAGCGCCCTCATCCTGAGGAGCCTGCGCGGCAGGCGTCTCGAAGGACGAAGGCGCGGCTTCTCGCGCGACTGGATTTCCTCGTCCTTCGAGACGGCCTCTACGAGGCCTCCTCAGGATGAGGAAATCCGCGTTGCGCCGCGCATTCATTGTTAACCTCACCCTATCTCTCCTCCGCGAGAAGCGCGCCGGCGCCAGGCGGAAAGCTGAGCCTCACGGAGTCGCCTATCGCGTGGCGCTCGCCATGGCTTGCCGCCGCCCGCAGAACGATGTTGCTGGCGACGCGCACCCGCAGCAGCGTCGTTTCGCCGCGAAACACGAAATCCTCGACGACGCCCGCGATCCCCTCGCCGTCGCGCGCAACGCCGATCCGCTCGGGGCGCACGCTGAGCGTCGCCCGCGCGCCGCCCGGAAGATTTCGGGGCTCGCAGGGGATTCGTCCAAACTCGGTGATCAGCGCCGCGGCGCCATTGCGGTCCAGGCGTCCCTCGATGAAATTCGTTTCGCCGACGAAGCCGGCGACGAAACGCGTCGCGGGCCGGTCGTAAATCTCCATCGGCCCGGCGATCTGCTCCACCCTGCCCGCCCGCATCACTGCGATGCGATCGGCGAGCGCCAACGCCTCATCCTGGTCATGCGTGACGATGACGAAGCTCGTCTGCGTCAACCGCTGTATTTCCTTGAGCTGAAACTGCGTCTCTTCCCGCAGCTTGCGATCGAGCGCGCCGAGCGGCTCGTCGAGCAGCAGCAATTTCGGACGCGGCGCGAGCGCCCGCGCCAGCGCCACGCGCTGCTTCTGTCCGCCGGACAGCTCGGCGATTCTCCGATGGCCAAAAGCCGAAAGCTGCGTCATCGCGAGCAATTCGTTGACGCGTGCGTCGATGGCGTCTCTGGTCTCGCCCTGCCGTCGCAGCCCGAAAGCGATGTTCTCAAAGACGTTGAGATGCGGAAACAGCGCATAGGACTGAAACATCATGTTCACGGGTCGCCGATAGGGCGGCACACCTGAAAGATCGACGCCGCTCAGCGCGATGGTCCCGGCGTCCGGCGACTCGAAACCCGCGATGCAACGCATCAGCGTGGTTTTGCCGCAGCCCGACGGGCCGAGCAGCGCGAAGAATTCGCCGGCCCCGACGTCGAGCGACACGTCCTCGAGCGCAACGACCGCGCCGAATTTTTTGCTGACGCTTTTAATCGACAGCAGCGGCGCGCTCACCCGCCAGCCTCGTCGCGACGAAACTCGGCGCGCCAATGGCGAGGGAGATGACCGCTCGGTGGAATGTCTTCCAGAGAAACAAGCCGCAGGCCGTCGACAGCGAACGCCTCGATGTCCTTCCGCGCGAGCGGCCATGGCGGGCCGCTAATCTCCTCATCTTCGTCACGGGCGCGCGAGATGACGAGCAGCGTTCCGCCCGGCGCGACAAAAGCGGCGAGCGCCCGCGCGGCGTCGGGCAGAAGCGCCTCCGGCAGCGCCTGCAGCGTATAGAGTTCGTGCACCAGATCGAAGGCGCCGCGCCATTCCGATGGCGCATCGAAAAGATCGGCGACGTGATAGTCGACGCTGCTCCGAGGAAAGCGCTCGCGCGCCCATTGCACGGCGCGCTCCACGAGATCGAAGGCGACGACCTGCGCGCCGGCGCGCGCCAGCGCTTCGGCGTTGTCGCCCAATCCGCAGCCGACGTCGAGCGCGCGAAGGCCAGTAAGCGAGCGGGCAGCCAGCCAGTCTTCAAGCAGCGGGCGCGGCTCAAGATGCGCCCAGGGCACGCCGGCCGGATCGTCCTCGGCGAGAGCGTAGACCGCCTCGAACCATTCCCGGCGCATGGGATCGGCCTCGATCCCGCCGGGACGCTTATGCGGATCAACGGCGTCGAGCCTTTCGCGCGCCTTGGCGCGGCGCTCGGCGAAATCTTCGCTAAGAGCGCGCTGCGAAAAAGTGGAATCCGGTTTTTCGACTGGAGCGCGCTCTAAGCCTTTGGAATCGATCACCTGATCCGCATCTTGGCGATCTCGCCCCGATGCGGCGTGATCTACGCTTTCGGTTCGCGCGCCTTCTCTACCCATCCGCCGCTCTCGCTCTGCTGGTGATAGACGAGGCTATAGCCCAGATCGCGCAGTTCTTTCCATTGCGCGCGCGCGTCGGCAAGTTCGGCGTCGTCGCGTCCATCAAAAACCAGCGCGGCGCGTTCGCGCGGCGCGCCAGAGCCGGCGAGCGCCGGGGCGATGCGCGCGCCCTCGATGAAAAACCGCACCTCGGCGTCATTGGGGTTGTCGTTCTCGCAGGTGAGATAGATCGGCTGCGCCTCCGGCGCGCCGTCGGCCTTCGTCCCGTGCGGGAGAAAGCTCTCCGGACGGTACGACCAGAGATCGGCGTCGAGCTGCTGGAGGCGCGTTTCGCTCATCGCCTGCACGATGGCGCGCCAGCCGCGCGCGCGGGAACGCTCGAGGAGCGTCGGCAGCGTCTGCTCCACGGTGGCGCGCGTGAGATGATAGAAGGCGATCTCGGGCATGTCGGGCGGCTTTCGCTCCCGGCTATGTCGGAACTCTCCGCCTCGTGCAAGTTCGACGGGCGACAGCCTCGTCCAGGGCGGTCGCAGGTTTCCTTAGCGCCGGAGCCGATCGCCGCGCCGGACTGGCGGACTCGCCCGACCATCGCTTGGCCTGCGCAGCGAAAACCTTAAGTCTCGCCCGGGGTCCAGGAAGGCGGATCGCTGGCCGGAAACGATTCAAGGCCGGCCTGGTAGACGTCGTCTTTCGGCGCCTCCCAAACCCCGCTGATGGTCAGGGCGTTTTTGACTTTGAGGGGCGAAGCGGCCGTTGAAGCGGCGTATTCCGCCTCCATCCATTCAGCCGACGAGGCGACGGAGCCTTTCAGCACGACGTCTCCCTCGACGATCTCGACTAAGATCGACTTGGCGTCCGCCAGAGGGCTTTTGTCGAGAGCGTCGCGGACGGCGTCGCGAAGCCCTGCTGTGTCCATACCGGTCATTGCAGCCTCGGCCCAAAGCGCCGCAGCCCCAAGGCTGCGGCGCTGCGCTTTTCAGCTCCTACATATGGGCAGTGGTGACCGATCGTTCCATGGGCTTCATGAAGCCGATCGCGAGCAGGACGACGGCCAGGACGGCATGCAGCCAGTGGTCGGCGTGGTTCATGGCGATCAGCCCGCCAAGTTCAGCGACGTTCGGCGCGATGAAGCCCAGGATGGCGAGCGCCGTGTAGACGATGGCCAGCGTGCGAATCATGAGGACCGGAACGCCGAAATAGGGGCTGAGCAGCAAAAGCGCTCCGGTGATGAGATGCACGAAGTTATGGGCTGCATTCACGTGGAAGTAGCCGCCGTCAGAGACGATCGGATTGGGGACGAACCCCAGCAGGCCGACCGCCACGAAAACGACGCCGAGGATTGTCGCGATGAAATCCGCGTTCCATCGAGATTCGATCATGATGCGTTCCTTTCAGTCCAGGACCAACTGAACTGACCATCAGATTGGGCGGCGCCAAAGCATTTCCATTAAATTTGCGCAATATACTAAGCTGCAAAGCTATAGTGAGAGCGTAAAGCTATAGTGAGCTTAGGAATGTTAGTCGTTTTATTAATACCGGGCTTGACGGCGCAAGCGAAGCGGTTAGCCTGCTAGAAGGTATTGCAGCGAAAAAGAACGCTACGTCCGTTTCAGGCCTTTGGGGGGCGTCCGCCTCCGCACGGCGAGACGAGGTCCTAGTTTGCGGAACCGAAGCGGGGCTTGGTCAAGCGCAATGTGAGCTGAAACGGATGCAAATTGAAGGCCCACACCACGTCCTTATTCTACCGGGCTTCGTTATCGTTCTTTTTAGCGGGCTAAACCTGCGACGATATTTCGCGTGGCGGCGATCGGAGGCGACAGTCGTCGACGTCAAGCCGACAATTGGCGAATTCATTGGGGACAGGGTGAAAGTGGAATATGATTTTGATCAGCTGCACTATGTCAGCAATGTCGGATTTGGCTTTTGCCAAAACAGCAGAGACGTCAAGGTAAATGATAAAGTAGAAATATTGATTAACCCAATAAACGCCAACGATTGCATGCTCTATGATCTACAAGCCAGCCTCTTATCGCTGTTTATAGGGACTGTTATCATTATAGTCTCACGAGTGTAATTAAGCTTCGTTTGGCGTGGCCGCTGGAGACGGCGACGATCGCCGTCTCCTCTGCATGCATAACCAGCCCAGATAGCGAGCCCGGCCGCTACCCCTCATAATAATCCCGCACCAGCCGGTCGAGCAGCCGCACGCCCCAGCCGGCGCCCCAGCTCTGGTTGGTGTCGCTCATCGGCGAGCCCATCCCCGTGCCGGCGATATCGAGATGCGCCCAGGGCGTCTTGCCGACGAAACGCTGTATGAAATGCGCGGCGGTGATCGAGCCGGCGTGCCGGCCGCCGGTGTTCTTCATATCGGCGAATTTCGAGTCGATCAGCTTGTCATAGGCGGGACCCATCGGCATGCGCCACAGCTTCTCGCCGATATGGTTCCCGGATTTGGTCAGGCGTTCGGCGAGTTCGTCGCTATTGGTGAATAGCCCGCAATATTCCTGGCCCAGGGCGACGAGAATGGCGCCGGTGAGCGTCGCCAGATCAATGACCGCTGCGGGCTGATGCTTCTCTATAACGTATGTCAGCGCGTCGGCGAGGACGAGCCGGCCTTCGGCGTCGGTGTTCACGATCTCGATCGTCTGACCAGACATGGATTTGACGATGTCGCCCGGCCGCTGCGCCTTGCCGTCCGGCATGTTCTCGACGAGGCCGAGCACGCCGACGACATTGGCCTTCGCCTTGCGGGCGGCGATCGCGTACATGGCCCCGGTCACGGCGGCGGCGCCGGCCATATCGCCCTTCATGTCCTCCATCGAGGCGGCGGGCTTGATCGAAATGCCGCCGGAGTCGAAAACGACGCCCTTGCCGACGAAGGCGATCGGCGCCGCGCCCTGGGCGCCGCCGCTCCAGCGCAGCACGACAAGCCGGGCGCCCGCCTCGGACCCCTGCGCGACGCCGAGCAGCGCCCGCATCCCGAGTTCGGACATCGCCTTCTCGTCGAGGACCTCGACCTCGACGCCGAGCTTCATTAGCTCCGACGCGCGGCGGGCGAATTCGGGCGGAGTCAGCACATTCGCCGGCTCATTGACGAGCGTCCTTGCGAGCATGACGGCTTCCGCCAAATGGCCGCCATCCGACATCGCGGCGCTATGGCCGTCCGGATCGGCCAGGGCGACGACGACCTCCATCGGCCCGTCGCGATCCGCCTCATCCTTCTTCTTTGTCTTGTAATGATCGAACTTATAGGCGCGCAGCCAGCCGCCGAGCGCGAATTGGCCGACCGAGTCGTGAGCGGCGGAAACCCCTTCCGGCAGGTCGAACAGCACGACCGCCCGCGCGCCGGCGCCTATTTTCGCCGCGGTTTGTCCGCCAAGCGCCACGAAGTCCTCGAAGGGCTTGGCGGCTTCGCCGCCCTCTGTCTCCTCCGCGGCGCCGAGGCCGATCAGAATCACCCGGCTCGCGGGCGCGCCGGGCGCCGCCAGAATCTCGAGCGACGTTCCCGATTTGCCCTTGAATTTCGCCGCCGCGGCGGCGCGCGAAAGATGCGCGGCCGCATCCTTGAGCACGCTCGCGGCGCGCTCGCCCATGGCGAGATCGCGGCCGACAAAAGCGACGAGCGTGCGCGGATGCGCGGCCTCCTCGGGCTGGCGCAGCAGCGCTTCAGCGGCGTCGAAGGGCTGGAGTTCATATTTGGCGTTGACGAGCATCAGGGCCTCTTGCCTCCTCCGCCGAAGCGGAAGCCGTTCCGGCGCGAATGCGTCGGGATTTTGAGAAAGTTAGCGCCGGCGGCGCGCCAGGCGCGCGATTTGACGGGATCGGCCCGTACTATCTTCCCGCGGGCGGCGGCGGTCAATCACGGCTCTGGTCATTTTTTGAACTATTCCAGATTCGCATCCCGCCGCGGAATCGCCGCGATCTTTACGCAGAAATCCGACGTGGCGCAAAAGCAACGCTCGCGAATTGAATATGTTGGAGCGGCTCAGAGGAGCCGCGCAGCGCTTGCGCGGAAAGATGCGAGCGTCTAGCGATCGTTAACAGGGCTTTAACTGCTCCCGCCTGGGGCGGCGCGCCGAAACACAAAGGAGGACAGCCGCAGCCATGATCGGGGCGACGATCACGCGCTATTTTGCGCTGCGGTTTATGCGCACCATTCTGGCGATCTTTTTTACGATTTTCTGTCTGATGTTCGTCGTGGTTTTCGTCGAGATGCTGCGGCGCGCCAGCGACAATCCGCAGGCCGGCGCGGCGACCGTCGCGCTGATGACGGCGATGCGGGTTCCGGCGGCCGCCGAAATGATCCTGCCTTTCGCCGTTCTCTTCGGATCGATGGCGACCTTCGTCGACCTCACCAGGAAGCTTGAATTGATCGTCGCCCGCGCCGCCGGCATGTCGGTTTGGCAGTTCATTGCGCCGCCGGCGCTCACCGCCCTGCTTATTGGGGTTGTGTCCGTGGCGATTTACAACCCGCTCTCGGCTTCCATGAAGCAGCGCTCCGAACAAATGGAATGGGATCTTTTCGGCGTGCCAGGCAGTTTGCGCATCGACCACGGCGTCTGGCTGCGCCAGCACGGCGTCGACGGGCTCGCGATCATGCACGCCCTTAACTCTTCGAATGGCGGCTCGGAGCTGGCCGAGGTCAGCGTCAACATTTACGCGGCGCGGGGCGGTTTCCTGGAGCGGGTCGAAGCGCGTCGCGCGCGGCTCGAGCCCGGGGTCTGGGTGCTCGAAAACGCGCAGGTCAGCCTGCCTGGAGAGCCGGCGCGCAGCGTCGGCTCCTACATGCTCGCCACCGACCTGACGCCCGAGCAGGTGGCCGCGGCGACGACGCCGCCGCAAGGCACGCCGTTCTGGTCGCTGCCGGAAATGACGGCGCGCACCGCCGAAGCGGGTCTCGACGCGACCGGCTACCGGCTGCAGTTTCAGTCGCTTCTCGCGCGGCCGCTGCTGCTCGTCGCGATGGTCCTCGTCGCCGCTTCCTTTTCATTAAGATTCTTTCGATTTGGCGGGGTCGCAAAAACCCTTTCGGGTGGCGTGGCCGCAGGCTTCATGCTTTACATCGTTACTAAAGTCCTCTCGGATCTCGGCGGCGCAGGCATGATCAGCCCTGTAGTGGCCGCATGGTCGCCTGCGCTGGTCGGGAGCATGTTGGGCACGGTCATTTTGCTCTATTCGGAGGACGGCTGATGGCGCTCACCAGCTCCTCCCGGCGCCTATCCATTCTTGCGGGCGCGCTCGCGCTCGTCGAGGCGGCTTTCGCCACGCACTCCGCCGCTGCGGCGCCGCCGGCTGCGGGCGCCGACGCGCGCATGGTCGTCGAGGCCAAGGAGCTCGTCTACGACGAGAAAAAGAACACCGTCACGGCGCGCGGGGCCGTCCAGATCTATTACAAGGGCCGGCTGCTCGAAGCCGACCGCGTCATCTATGACCGGAACACGTCGCGCGTGTTCGCCGAAGGCCACGCCACGCTGACCGAGACCGACGGCTCCATCGCCAGGGCCGAGCGTTTCGATTTCACCGACGATTTCAAGAACGGGTTCATCGACAGCCTGCAGGTCGACACCGTCAACAATACGCATTTCACCTCGCCGCGCGCCGAGCGGGCCGGCGAGACGACAACCTTCGAAATGGGCACCTATACCGCCTGCGAGGCCTGTCGAAACGATCCCGCAAAGCCGCGCACATGGTCGATTCACGCCAAACGGATCATTCACGACAACGTCGAGAAGATGGTCTATTACGAGGATGCGTCCTTCGAACTTCTTGGCGTGCCCGTCGCCTATGTGCCGTTCTGGTCGTCGGCAGATCCGTCGGTGAAGCGCAAGTCCGGTTTTCTGTCGCCGGTTTTCATCTATCGCCAGCAGCTCGGCGCCGGCGTGGGCGTGCCTTACTTCTGGGCGATTGCGCCGGATTACGACCTAACCGTAACGCCGATCTATTTTTCCCGGCAGGGCCCGTTCGTCACGGCCGAATTCCGTCAGCGCTTTGAGAATGGCGGCTATACGATCCGCGGTCAGGGCACGCACGTAGGAGACACGGGCGCCTTCGCGCAAGCCCCGCTCGGCGCAGGCAACAAGCAGTGGCGCGGCGCCATCCAGTCTTTCGGCGAATTCTGGCTGAATGACCGTTGGCGCGCTGGCTGGGACATTACGGCGCTGTCCGACCGCTACTTCCTGCAGGATTATCAGCAATACAACTATCTCCTGCAGAACTATTTCTTCCGCGAAGCGTCATCGACGATTTATCTGACCGGCCAAGGACCGCGCAGCTATTTCGACATGCGCGGATATTATTTCCAGCTGCTGTCGCCCAATGACGTGCAGGCGCAGCAGCCGGTCGTCCATCCGGTGATCGACTATAACCGCGTCTTCGACATTGATCCTGCGGCGACGGCAGGCGTTGGCGGACAGGTTGAACTCGACGCCAATGTGACGAGCACTTCCGCCAATGTCGCGAACTTCGAGTCCATACAGCCGCGAACGCTCGACCGCATCTATAGCCTGTACAACGTTTGCCAGATTTACGGGCGGGCGCCCGACCCGGCGCAGAGCGGCTGTCTGTTGCGCGGCGTCGGCGGCGATTACCAGCACGCGACGGTCAGCGGCGCCTGGAAGCGCAAAATCATCGATCCGGTCGGCGGCGTGTGGACCCCGTTCGCTTTCGCGCGTTTCGTGGGAAGCTATCTCGATTACGACCGGCAAGGCTTGTTCCCGATCTATAACCAGAGTCTGTCGCCGATCCCCAACGCCGCGCAGGGGCAATTCTTCAACGGCGCGGACAATCGCTTCCGCGGTCAAGCGTTGCCAGGCTTCGGCGCCGAATGGCGCTATCCGATCCTCGCCAGGAGCTTTTTCGGCGACATCGTCTTCGAACCGATCGCGCAAGTCATCGCCCGTCCGAACGAGACGTCGATTCCATCGCTGGTGAACATCGACGCGCAAAGTCTCGTTTTCGACGATTCAACGCTGTTCGAGTGGAGCAAGTTCTCCGGCTACGACCGGTTCGAGACCGGCACGCGCCTCAACTATGGCGGCCAGGCGACCTTGTCGCTGTCCAACGGGGGCTTCATCAACGCGATGATCGGCCAGTCGCGCCAGGTCGCCGGCGCCAACTCCTATGCGCAGGCGGACGCGGCGAACGTCGGCCTCGATTCCGGCCTCAACTCGCGCGCGTCGGACATCGTCGGGCGCTTCGCCTTTGCGCCGTCGTCCCTCCTCAGCCTCGTCGCCAAGGGCCGCTTCGATAAGGGCAACTTGCGCGCGCGCCGGCTCGACGTATTCGCGACAATGAATCTGGATCCGATCTCGCTCCAGCTCCAATACGCAAATTACGCCTCACAGCCGGCGATCGGCTTTGACGTGCGTCGTCAGGGACTCTCCGCAACCGGTAAATACGACATCACCAAAAACTATTTCCTGATGGGCACCGTCACCTTCGATATGAGCCGCTACCTCTATAACTCGCTCACCAATCCAACGACCACCTACTACGGAACGACGCTTACGGGCTCAAATCTCACCGGCACGGCGCCCCTATTCTCGGTCGCAACGCTCGGCGGCGGCATCGGTTATCAGGACGAATGCACGACGCTCTCGATCAATTATTCGCAGATTTATCAGCCGCAGTCCTACACGGGCCTGCCGGCGCGCAACCAGACGGTAATGGTCACGCTCCAGCTGCGCACCCTGGGCGAAGCGAAGTTCAATTACGGCGTCGGTTCGGTGCTGGTGAACGATGGCGTGGGGACCGCCGCCGCCCTGCCCCGCTGAGCTGTTCTAGATAACTGTTCTATCTCGGTCGGGAGGACGCCCGCCGCCCCCTGTGCTAGAAGCGCGGCGACGAAGGGGCTTCGACACGGATGCGCTGTCGCGCAAAGGAGAATGCAATGGGCTTTTTTATCTCGCTCGCCGCCGGCGCATGTCTCGCTCTAGGCGCGGCCACGCCGCTCTTCGCCGAGGAGTTTTCAGGCAAGCAGAAGGTCGAGATCGAGAAGGTCGTGCACGACTATCTCATTTCCAACCCGGAAGTGGTCCGGGAGGCAATTGACGAGCTTGGAAAGCGCGAGAAGGTCGCCGAGGCCGCCACACGCGAAAAGGCCGTCGGCCAGCACGGCGATAAAATCGTGAACTCGCCCAATCAGGCCGTCGTGGGCAATCCGAGCGGCGACGTCACCCTGGTCGAGTTCTTCGACTATAACTGCGGCTACTGCAAACAGTCGATGGCTTCGGTCGCCAAGTTGATCGAGGCGGATCCCAAGCTGCGGGTGGTGCTCAAGGACTTCCCGATTCTCGGCCCCGATTCCGTCGAGGCGGCGCAGGTCGCGACCGCTGCGCGCATGCAGCTCGACAGCCAGAAGTTCTGGGAATTCCATCGCAAGCTGCTCTCGACTCGCGGCCACATCGGCAAGCAGCAGGCGCTGGCGGCGGCGAAGGACGTCGGCGCCGACATGCCTCGTCTCGAGAAGGACATGTCGAGCGCGGAGACAAAGGCCGCACTGAAGGAAGTCGCGACGCTGGCCGATGAGCTGCGGTTCGATGGGACGCCCGCCTGGGTGATCGGCAAAGAGGCGATCGTCGGCGGCGTGCCCTACGCGCAACTGAAGGCCAAAATCGAAAACTTGCGCAAATGCGGCAAGACCGTCTGCTAACGCGGCGACGGGCTTTCTTTGCGGCGACAACACGGCTAAGACAGACAGCCTGCCGCCTGTGAGATTTTTCGGGGAACGTTTTCGGAAGCGCTATGTCAGCCGTCCATGTGCTTAACGGTCCCAATCTCAATCTTCTCGGCAGGCGCGAGCCCGCGATATACGGAACGGCGTCGCTCGACGATATCCGCGCGACGCTGGAGAAGCGTTGCGCCGAACGCGGCGTGTCGCTGGTTTTCCGGCAGTCCAACCACGAAGGCGATCTCGTCGACTGGATCCATGAAGCCGGCGGCGCGGGCGCGCCTGTCATTTTGAACGCTGGCGCGCTGACGCACACATCGATCGCGCTCTATGATGCGATCAAGGGCGCGGAAGCTGTGGTCATCGAAGTGCATCTATCCAATGTGCACGCACGCGAAAGCTTTCGGAGCCATTCCTACATTTCGCCCGTGGCGCGCGGCGTGATCGCGGGCTTTGGCCCGCTCTCGTACGTTCTTGCCCTTGACGCTGTCTTTGAAAACGAACTGAGAAAGAGCTGAGACACTTATGGCGCGCAAAGCTCAACCGCCTCGCACCGCTTCCTCCCGCAAACCCGCGTCGGTCGCCGCGCCCGCGCCCGCCATCGACGCGGATCTGCTGCGCACGATTGCGGAACTCGTCGCAAACAGCAATTTGACCGAATTTGAGGTCGAGAAGGGCGATTTGCGTATCCGCGCGGCGCGCGCGCCTGCCGCAGCAATCGTGAGCGTCGGCGCCGCGCCGCCGGTCCAGCCCCTGCCGCCCTTGGCAAAGTCGGTCACGTCCCCCGCTCCAGTCGCGGAACCCGCCGAATACCCGGACGCGGTAAAGTCGCCGATGGTGGGAACCGCCTATCTTCGACCGAATCCCGACGCAAAGCCCTTCGTCGAGATCGGCGCGCGCGTTTCGCTCGGCGATAAGCTCCTGCTGATCGAAGCCATGAAGACATTCAACGACATCGTCGCCACCAAATCCGGCGTTGTGACGGCGATACTGGTCGAGGACGGCCAGCCTGTGGAATACGGCGAACCTCTCCTCGTGATCGAGTAGGCGGCGGTAAGAGATGTTCGACAAGATCCTTATCGCCAACCGCGGCGAAATCGCGCTGCGCATCCTGCGCGCAGCCAAAGAACTGGGCGTCGCAACAGTCGCCGTGCATTCGACCACCGACGCCGACGCCATGCATGTCAAGCTCGCCGACGAATCCGTCTGCATAGGGCCGGCGGCCGCCCGCGATTCCTATCTCAATATCCCCGCTCTGCTCTCCGCCTGCGAGATCACCGGCGCGGACGCCGTGCATCCGGGCTACGGTTTCCTTTCGGAGAACGCGCGCTTCGCGGAGATTCTCGAAGAGCACAACATCACCTTCATCGGCCCGAAATCCGAGCACATCCGCCTGATGGGCGACAAGATCGAAGCCAAGGCGACGGCAAGAAAGCTCGGCATTCCCTGTGTGCCCGGGTCCGACGGGCCGATCCTGAGCGAAAAGGAAGCGCTCAAGATCGCCGAAAGGATCGGCTTTCCCGTTTTGGTGAAGGCGGCGTCCGGCGGCGGCGGCCGCGGCATGAAGGTCGCGCGCGACGCACATGACCTTCCCATCGCGATCGCCACCGCGCGCACCGAGGCAAAGGCCGCGTTCGGCGACGATACGGTCTATCTCGAGAAATTCCTCGAAAAGCCGCGCCATATCGAGTTTCAGATTTTCGGCGACGGCAAGGGCCAGGCGGTTCACCTCGGCGAGCGCGACTGTTCGCTCCAGCGCCGTCACCAGAAGATCTGGGAGGAAAGCCCCTCGCCCGCGCTCAATGACGCGCAGCGTTCGGAGATCGGCGAGATCTGCTCGCGCGCCATGCGGGACATGCAATACGCCGGCGCCGGCACGATCGAGTTTCTCTACGAAAACGGCGAATTCTATTTCATCGAGATGAATACGCGCATTCAGGTCGAGCATCCGGTGACGGAGGCGATCACCGGCGTCGATCTCGTCTGCGAACAGATCCGCGTGGCGGCAGGCTCGCCGCTCTCGCTGCGACAGGAAGACATGTGGTTCTACGGCCACGCCATCGAATGCCGCGTAAACGCCGAGCACCCCGCGAGCTTCAGGCCCTCGCCCGGCCGCATCGCTTATTACCATCCACCCGGCGGCGTCGGGGTCCGCGTCGATTCAGCAGTCTATCAGGGCTATACGATCCCCTCCAACTACGACTCGCTCATCGGAAAACTGATCGTTCACGGTCGCAACCGAACGGAAGCGCTGATGCGACTGCGTCGCGCGCTCGACGAATTTATCGTTGACGGCATCGATACGACGCTTCCGCTGTTTCGCACGCTGGTGCGCAACGCCGACGTTCAAAACGGAATTTACGACATTCATTGGTTGGAACATTTCTTGGCCACGGGCGGCATCGAGCCCGATTTTTAAGAGCGAAGGTGCAAGAACTAGAGCGAAGGAGCAAGAAGATGTATCGATCCTTCGTCGTCGTCGCAGCGGTTCTGACGGCAACTGCGCCGCTCTCATCCGCCCACGCAAAAACCACCGTGCGCGGTCCCTTCGTCTTCACCTGTTCGGGCGACGCCGACGCCGCTCTGACGGTCACTTTCCTGGGCGCGAACGCCGATCGCGCCAAACTTGTCTTTAAGGGCGAGACCGTAATGGCCAAGCAGGCCATGGCCGCAAGCGGCGCGCGTTACCTCGCAAAGAACATCGAGTTCTGGAACAAGGGCGACGACGCGATGGTCGCGTGGCGGGGCGCGAAGCTCAACTTCACGACGCATCATTAATTCGATTTTCTTCAAAGAAACTCGCACCCGAGGGTGGCGCGGCGTTCTCGCGCCGCTATCCTTGAATAGATGTCCCGCCTCAACGCCCCCTATGCGATCACCCCGCATCTTCTACTCCGAGCCTATTCCATCGGGCTCTTCCCAATGGCCGAGAGCGCTGACGACGATCAGCTTTACTGGGTCGATCCGGAGCGGCGCGCGATCTTTCCGCTCGATGACTTCATCGTGTCGCGCTCCCTGGCCAAGACCGTGCGATCTGATCGTTTCGAGGTCGTCGTCGATCGCGATTTCGACGCAGTGATCGACGCCTGCGCCGCTCCGGCGTTTCGACGTGAGCGGACCTGGATCAACGCCGAAATTCACAGGCTTTATCGCGCGCTGTTCGATATTGGCTTCGCACATACGGTCGAATGCCGCCTCGATGGGCGTCTCGTCGGCGGGCTCTACGGCGTCGCTCTCGGAAGCGCATTTTTCGGCGAGAGCATGTTCCACCTGGAACGCGACGCCTCAAAGGTCGCGCTTGTTCACCTGATGGGGCGGTTACGAGCGGGCGGCTTTCAGCTGCTCGACACGCAATTCATTACGCCGCATCTCGCCTCGCTCGGCGCGATCGAGGTTTCGCGCGAGGAATATCATCGCGCGCTCGAACAGGCGCTCCCCGAGAAGGCCAACTTCAACGTCTGGCCGAAGAACGCGCCCGTGAGCGGCGCTCAGGCGCTGGCCGCGCTCGCGGACTAGAAGGGGAAAAGCGGGCTGTTCGCTGGAGGCGGCGCCGCAGCGGGACTGGGCTGTTCGGCGCGCCGCTTCTTCTTCTTGCGTCCGCCTGTCGGCGAGGCGGCAGGATCTTCCGCTGGCGCAGGAGCCGCCTCAGGCTCGACGGGCGCCGGAGCGGCCTGATCGACGGGTCCGATCGGCTGATTTTCCATCGGCGGCGGCGCCGTCGGCTCAACTCTGCGCGAGCGGCGCTTCTTGCCGCTGGCGCCTTCGGGAGCGGCGGTCGCCTCGGCCTCGGCAGGCGGAGCCGCCGGCGCCGCCGCCTCAGCGGGCGGCGCGGCCGTCTCCTTGCCGCCTTTGCAGTCGACCAGCCAGACGTCATAGACCGGATGTTCGACGCCGTGGAGACCGGGACTTGCGGCGAACATCCACCCCGAGAAGACGCGCTTCGCCTCTTGTTTAGCGTCGGTCTTGACCGATTCGGGCTTGGGGTCGCCCCGGCGTTCCGGCTTGAGGATGAGTTCGTCCACCTCGACGAAGCTCGTCGTCTGCGGCGTTTCGGTCTGCGGTCGCGTGTTGCACACGCGCGGCGTCACCTGAAGGGCGCCGAACTGCACCGTTTCGTCGATCGCGACGTCAAAATTGATGATGCGGCCAGTGGTTTTGTCGAGGCCGGCGAAGATCGCGGTCGGGTGCCGGATCGGCTCGGCTGACGCGGCGACCGCAAATAAAGCCCACGCGCCGACAGCCGCTGGCGTCAGGGATAAGGGCAACTTCATCCGATCACCGCATGATTCTCCGCCCGCTTCAAAAACAAGCCGGGGACGAAAGCAGGCAAGAAAGGCCTTTCCAAGGAGAGCGCCGCTCAGCCTTCGGGCCGCCAGGGGGCGTAGTCGCCGCCGGCGGGCGGCCGCTCGCCCAGCGCAAGCTGAGAGCCCGGCGGCCGATAGGCCTGCGGCGTTCCGGTCAAATTGGCCTGATGCGGAAGCTCCCAGCCGCGCGGCCGATAGGTCTCGTCCGTCGGCGGCGTATCCACCGTGTGGTGCAGCCAGCCATACCATCCGGGCGGCGTCGCCGACCCCTCGCAATAGCCGTTATAAATCACCCAGCGCCGTTCAAACCCGAGCGCGGAATCGATCTTGCCGCCGCGCCGACGGTAATAAACATTGCCGAATTCATCTTCGCCGACGCGCTCGCCGTACAGCAGCGTCCACAGGCCGGTGCTGAGCGTGGCGCGGTTCCACCAGGTGAAGAAGCGAACGATATAGGACATGTATCTGGCGTCCTCAATTTTGTGGCCCCTTATTGCGTCTGATGGCGCCAATGTCCAGCCTTGCCGCAACCCCGCCATCGTTGCCGCTCGCGCTTCCGCTTGCGGCGCCCCAGACGGAGGACTGCATGTCCGCGACCCTTTCGACCCAATGCTGCGTCGTCGGCGGCGGCCCTGCCGGGCTCATGGCCGGGTTTCTGCTCGCGCGCGCCGGCGTTGACGTCATCGTCCTCGAAAAACACGCCGATTTTCTGCGCGATTTTCGCGGCGACACGATTCACCCATCGACGCTGCGCATTATGGACGAACTCGGCCTGCTCGATGAATTCCTGCGGCTTCCGCACCACAAGACCTATGCGCTTTCGGCTTGGATCGGCGAGCGTCAATATAAGGTCGCCGACTTTTCGAGCCTCCCCGGCGCGTGCAATTTCATCGCCTTCATGCCGCAGTGGGATTTTCTCGACTTTATCGCTGAGCATGCGCGCGCGCTGCCCAACTTCCGGCTTTTGATGCAAACCGCTGGCGAGCGCCTCTCGTTTGACGGCGACCGCGTCTGCGGCGTTTCGGCGAAAGGGCCGGAAGGAGAACTGAAGATCGAGGCCAAGCTCGTCATCGCCGCCGATGGGCGGAGCTCGCGGATGCGCGAGGACACGAAGCTCCCCGTCGAGGATTTCGGCGCGCCGATGGACGTGCTGTGGTTCAAGCTGCCGCGCAAGGAAAGCGATCCCGACGAAAGCTTCGGCCGCGTCGCGCCGGGGCGCATGCTGGCGATGATCGATCGCGGCTCCTACTGGCAGTGCGGCTGCGTCATTCCGAAAGGCGACGCCGAAAAATTGCGCGAGAAAGGCATCGAGACGTTTCGTGAGTCGATCGCCGGCTTAACGCCCTTTCTCGCCGATCGCGTCGACACGCTCAAGGATTGGACCGACGTCAGCCTGCTGACCGTTCAAGTCAACCGCCTCAAGATTTGGAGCCGTCCCGGATTGCTGTGCATCGGCGACGCCGCGCACGCCATGTCGCCGGTTGGCGGCGTCGGGGTGAACCTGGCGATCCAGGACGCCGTCGCCGCCGCCAATCTCCTTGCCGCCAAGCTGCGCGCCAACACGCTAAGCGATGAGGACGTGCGCGCCGTGCAGCGCCGGCGGGAGTTTCCGACCCGCGTCACGCAGGCCCTTCAGCTCGCCATCCAGAATCGCGCGGTGCGCAGCGTGCTCTCGGCGGAGAAGCCCTTCGATGCGCCGCTGGCGCTGCGACTCCTCAACGCCGTGCCGCTGCTGCGTCGATTGCCGGCGCGGCTCATCGGACTCGGCGTGCGGCCCGAGCATATTGAAACGCCTTGATGCAATCCCTCTTGTCATTCCCGGCAGGCCGAAGGCCTGACCGGGAATCCAGAGCAACTCCCGCAAAGTTTAACTATTCTGGATTCCCGATCGCGCGCTTTGCGCGCGTCGGGAATGACATCCCAACTGTTCCTGCGGATGCTTTATGACGGCCGCGTCAGTTCGTCCCGCGAATAAAGGCGCCGAAAGCGCGCGGGCCGTCGCCGGTCTCCGCCTTGCCCAGAACTTTCAGCGTCTGCGCGTCGACCGCCCAGAGTTCGTTTGAGAACCAATTGGCGACATAGACTCGCGCGCCGTCGCCACTGACCGCAAGCCCTTCCGGATATTCGCCGACCTTTATCGTTTCGAGCGGCGCCAAGCTTTCAGCGTCGAAGACGCTGACGCTGTCGGCATGCTGATTGGCGACGAAGACACGGCCCTTGGCGAGCGCCACCGTGTAAGGCCGGCTGCCGCATTTGAGCGTCGCGACGACTTTGCGAGAAGCGAGGTCGACGACGCTGACATCGTCGGATTCCACATTGGCCGAATAGGCGCGCGCGCCGGCGGCGTCGATCGTCACGCCGAAGGGATGCTTGCCGACCGGTATGATCGCGACGCGTGAAAGCGTCGCCGCGTCAATAATGGAAAGCGCATTGTCGTCGCGGTCGGCGACGACAATCGTGTTGCCGTCCGCCGTGACGGCGACGCCCGACACCATTGCGCCGACGCCGACGCTGCGCTGCGCGCCATTCGCCAGATCAATCTCGACGAGGCGCCGGCCATAGAGGTCGGCGATATAGACGCGCTTGCCGTCGGGGCTCACGGCGACGCCGAGCGGCCCGCCTTCGACCGGAATGCGCTTCTCGATGGTGCGGGTCGCCGCATCGATGACGGTGAGAAACTTGCCTTCCGGGCTGGTGATGAAGGCGCGCGCGCCGTCGCGCGACACCGCGACGCCCGCCGGCTTGCCGCCGATGGGCAGAGTCGCGACGGTCTGCATTTTGGAAAGATCGACGATCGACAGCGCGTCGGCGCCTTGCGCGGTGATGAAGGCCTCGTCGGCCAGGGCGGGTGAAGCCAGAACAACAAAGAGACCGGCGAGTAAGGCGCGCGCCCATCCCCTCTCCCCGTTTACGGGGAGAGGGGATGGGTGAGGGGCCGGGGCATTTGTCCTATACATCCGATCATGCGCCATAGGTTCGGAAAATCACCAAGCCCCTCACCCTAGCCCTCTCCCCGCTATTGGCGGGGAGAGGGAACGCTCGCTTCCACCTTCGCCTTCAAGGCGGCGAGATAGGCGCGCTGCAGCCCCGTCGCCGCGGCGATGGCGACGTCGTCGTTCAATTCCGGTGGCGGGTCGTTGTTGGGATAACCGCGGTAGAAGCGCGCCTTCCATTCGACCTGCGTCTTGCCGCCTTCGGCCGGCCGCAGCGTAATCAGCGCGGTGTAATTCGTCGCTGGCAGCCGCTTCACGTCATCGCCTTCGCGATGGACGCCAAGCAGCATCCGCTCGGCGTCGCGTTTCGTCAGCAGTTCCTCGATGACGCCGCCGTCGGCCATGATCAGCCTGCGCCGCGCCTGATCGGGAACATCGTCGCCCGATGCTTCTACACTGGCGACGCCCGGCAGCCAGTCGGCGTGAGCGAAGTCAGAGACGACCGCCCAGACTTTGCCGGGCGGCGCATCCACGATCGTCGTCTCGACGACTTTCAGCGGCGACGCGCCATGCGCCGCGAATGCGGCGATCGGCAGAAACACAGCGAGCCCCGCCGCGGCGCCAAGGATGCGCCGGCGCGTTGCGGCGATATCGCCCCAGGGCGATAGGGTGAAGGGCTTCCTCATCCTGAGGAGCGTGCGCAGCACGCGTCTCGAAGGACGAGGAAGCCCGCTTTCGCGTGTGTTTTCCTCACCCTCATGAGCGGCGCCTACTTGCTCTCCGCCTTGGCCTTCAATGCGGCGAGACCGGACTTGTAAATATCGCCCACCGCCTTCAGCCCCGCCTCGTCGGAAAGTTCCGGCGGCGGATCATTATTCATGAAGCCGCGATAGAACGCGCCCTTCCATTCGACGACGCTCTTGCCGCCGTCTTCCTTCACGCTGATCGTCGAAGCGTAGTTATTGACCGGCAGCACTTTCACGTCGACGGCGTCGATCTTGTAGCTCAGCGACTTGCCGTCGGCGTCATATTTAGTCAGCGACTCCTCGATCACGCCGCCATTCTTAAGGGTCAGCTTGCGCTTGGCGTCGGCGGCGTTGCCGCCCGTCCCTTCCGTCTTGGCAATAGCGGGATGCCAGTTCCAATCCTGGAAATTGCCGACGATCTCCCAGACCTTCGCGGCCGGGGCGTCGATTTCAATCTTTTCGACGACCTTCTGGCGCGACGGGCCGTGCGCGAAGGCGGGACCGGCGAGCAGCCCGGCGGAAAACAGCGACAGGGCCGCAACGACACATGCGCGGCGCGCAAGCACAAACGTCATTAGGATCTCCCAGAAAGCCTGATCTTGGCCGCCAGTGTGAGCGGGCAGGCGCACATAAGGGCGCCTCAAGCGGCGGCGTCAAGAGTAGCGAAGAACTCGACCGCGCGGGCGCCGTCGTCAGGTCGACGATGGCGTGAAGGGCGTGTGCGCCACTTGCGCCCCAAGTCACCACCATCCATATACCATCCAGACAGATGGTAAGAGGACGGCTATGCCGGACATACACAAATTGCGAGAAAGGCCGCCGGAGGCCGAGAAAATCACGATTAATGTAGGCTATGTCGATCTCGGCCATATCGATCTCTTGGTGCGCGAAGGCTTCTACTCCAACCGCACCGACTTCATCCGCACGGCGATTCGCAATCAGCTCGGCGCGCATGCGGACGCGGTCAAGCAGTGCATCGTGCGGAACACGCTCGATCTCGGCTTGCGCCACTACAGTCGCGAAGACCTCGAGGCCGTAAAGGCGGCGGGCCGCAGACTGCGCATCCATGTCCTGGGACTGGCGTCCATCGCCGAAGACGTCACGCCGGAACTCGCGCGCGAGACCATTGAATCCATCACGGTGCTCGGCGCGCTGCAAGCGAGCAAGTCCGTCAAGGCGGCGCTCCAGGACCGCATCAGTTGACCTTCCCCACTCTCCCGCGAGGCGTAGACAAATGAAAAACCTCCTGACGAGCGCCTTCAACAGGGCGACGCAGCTGACCCGCGAGCAAAATCTCAACGAAGCGACGCGCGTGCTGATGCGCGCGCTGACGAACGGCGCCGCAGCGCCAACGCCGCAGCCGGCCGCGCACGCCGAGCCGCATCCCCCGACGTTTCGTCTGCGCCGCCCGCTCGGCGAGACGGTGGAGTTGCTGCGTCACGCCGGACTTCCGGGCCTTGATCAAAGCGGCGCGCCGCTCGTCGCCCTGCGAAAAGCGCCCAAAATCGACGTTCCGGCAGGCGCCGCCTATGTCTCGCGCAGCCATGTCGGCCCGGCCGGCGCCCGCGACTATAAGGTCTATGCGCCCAATGGCGTTGGAGACGGCAAACGGCCTTTGATCGTGATGCTTCACGGCTGCGCGCAGAACCCCGACGACTTCGCCGTCGGCTCGCGAATGAACGAACTGGCTGAAGAACATGGTTTCATCGTCGCCTATCCGGCGCAGTCCACCCAAGCCAATCAGATGGGCTGCTGGAACTGGTTCAACCCGGCGGATCAGACCCGCGAGAAGGGCGAGCCGAGCCTCATCGCCGGCCTGACCTGCGCCATCATGGCGGAGTGGCGCGTCGATGAGTCGCGCGTCTATGTGGCGGGTTTGTCGGCCGGCGGCGCCATGGCGGCGACAATGGCCGCGACCTATCCGGAGCTCTACGCCGCAGTCGGCATACATTCCGGTCTCGCGCATGGCTCGGCCAGCGACGTCGCCTCCGCCTTCGCGGCGATGGGCGGCAAATTCGAGCTCGGCGCGGCGCGCAGGTCGCTGTCTGACGGCGTGCGGACAATCGTTTTCCACGGCGAAGCCGACCAGAAGGTGCATCCGACCAATGGCGAAACGATCATCGCAGGGGCTCGGCTCGATCTTGCCGATGCGCTCGCGCGCGAAACGCGCGAGACCGGATCGGCGGGCGGCCGCAATTACAGCCGCACCGTCATCGCGGACGCGCGCGGCGTGCCGCAGCTGGAACATTGGGCTGTCGAGGGGCTCGGCCACGCCTGGTCGGGCGGCAATCCCGACGGCTCCTTCGCCGATCGCCATGGTCCCGAGGCTTCACGCGAGATGGTGCGGTTTTTCCTCGCGGACGCCGCGACGGCGCGGTAGCGCAGGCGCTGTCATGCGCCTGTCTTAGAGGCGCTGCATCTGCGCGCCATGGCCTATCTGCGCGCGCTCGCCTTCGTCCTCACGCTGGCGGGCGCTCTTCTCTTTCTTGTCCCGCTCCAGGCGCTGGCGCGTCGGCGCGGCTGGCCGATTCAGCACGCGATACAGACGCGCTTCTGCCGCGTGGTCTGCGCCGTCATCGGCATAAAGGTCGATGCGCGCGGCGCCCTGCCTTTGAAGGCGCCGCGCTTTGTCGTCGCCAACCATGTGTCATGGACCGACATCATCGCGCTCGCGAGCCTCTACCCCTTTGTCTTTCTCGCGAAGAGCGAAGTCGCGAGTTGGCCTGTGCTCGGACTGCTGGCGCGGCTGCAAGGCACGGTCTTTATCGAACGCGGCGCGAAGCAGGATATTGCGCGCGTCAATGATTCACTCGCTGACGTGCTGCGCGCGGGCGGCGATCTCGTCGTCTTTCCCGAAGGCACGTCGAACGACGGCGCGGCCGTCCTGCCTTTTCGCTCGGCGCATTTCGCGCCGCTGGAGGCGATGGCGGCGCCCGGCGAAGCGCCGACGCTCGCGCCTGTGGCGATATCTTATTCAGACGGCGAGCGCAGAATTGACGTCGGCTGGTATGGCGACATGACCTTCCTGCCGCATCTGTGGCGCTTGATGAAGCGCAGCCCTACGCAATGTCACATTGTTTTTGGCGACGCGATCGAAACGACCGGCAAGGACCGCAAGACGCTCGCTATGGAGACGCGCGCGCGTGTGTCCGAGTCGCTGGCGTCGGTTGAGCGCAGCCGCGAAGCATCGCAGTCCTCGTGCTTCGAGACGGTTGCTGCGCAACCTCCTCAGCATGAGGACTGCTTGTAGCGGCTTAAAGGAAATATCATTTGCGCAAACCAAGCCTCCTCATTCTGAGGAGGCCCGCAGGGCGCGACTCGAAGGACGAGGACTGCGATGCACGACGCAGGCGCGAGCGTCTACATCCTGCTCTGCGCCGACGGCAGCTATTACGCCGGGCTGACGCGCAAAGAGGTCGAAACCCGCGTCAGCGAGCACAATCTCGGAATCAACGCCGATTACACGGCGCGGCGGCGACCTGTGAAGCTGGTCTGGTCCGAACATTTCGAGCGCCTGACCGACGCTATTGCAACTGAGCGGCGCATCAAGGGCTGGAGCCGCGCGAAGAAAGAGGCGCTGATCAGAGGCGACTATCACGCGCTGCCGGCGCTCGCGGCGCGCAGAAACAAGAAGGGCGGTCCCAAACAGTCCTCATCATGAAGCGCCCGCGGCAGCCCATGCCATGAAGCGCCAGCAAGCAGTCCTCATCCTGAGGAGCGCTGCAGGCGCGTCTCGAAGGACGAGGACTGCGCGATTCAGAATTGCTGCTTCGCGTGACCAACGCAAATGTTGAACTTTTTTGCAGACTGGAGTCGGCCCCTCGTCCTTCGAGACGCCTGCTGCGCAGGCTCCTCAGGATGAGGCGCCTTATGTTGCGCAACGTCCAGCGTGAACGTCCCGAGTGTGACCGCGCGTTCCGATATCAACCTTGAGGCGCCAGAAGCAGTCCTCATCCTGAGGAGAGTCCGCAGGGCGCGTCTCGAAGGACGAGGGCTGCGGCGCCTACAAAGGCGAGCGCCGCAGTTTACTTTTTGCGCGATTTTGTGCTGGATTTGTCGGCCGCTTGCGTCAATGCAGAGGCAGCAAGTGTCTTGATTTGTTTCCTTGTTGCTGAGCTTGGATTTTGCAAGGCTTTGGAAGCGATTGTTGCAACGCGGCTGCTCGTTTTCTCATTTTTCGCCATGATGTTCATGTCTCCGTTAATTCGGTGATTAGGCTCCGCACTCTCACTACAATTAGTTCCTCACGAACACCCCGTCGTCGCCCCGCAGGTCTCGCATTTCAGACACGTGCCGTTGCGCACGAGCGTGAAGTTCGCGCACTCGGGACAGGCTTCGCCGACATAGCCTTTCATGCGCGCTTCGGCGCGTTTTTCGGCGACGCCGGTGACAGTCTTCGTCGGCTCGGTCCAGCCGAGCGTCGAGGTCGGATCGTCCGCCTCATGCGCCGCATCCGGCGTCTCGCGTAAAGCGACTGCCCCGCCGCCCTGCACCACCATTAGCCGGTCGGTCTTGGAGCGCAGCAGACCGCGCGAGACGACGGAATTCGTCTCGGGCGCCTTGCCCTCATGCTGGCCCTTGCCGAGCACGTCATGGCCGACGTCTTCGGGCGAGACATGCGCGAGATCGTTGCGGCCGAGATAGGAGACGGCAAGCTCGCGGAACACATAGTCGAGAATCGAGGTCGCATATTTGATCGCGTCATTGCCCTGCACCGGACCCGCGGGCTCGAAGCGGGTGAAGGTGAAGGCGTCGACATATTCCTCGAGCGGCACGCCATATTGCAGGCCGAGCGAAATCGCGATGGCGAAATTATTCATCAGGCTTCGGAAGGCCGCGCCTTCCTTGTGCATGTCGATGAAGATTTCGCCCAGCCGCCCGTCTTCATATTCGCCCGTGTGCAGATAGACCTTGTGGCCGCCGACCGTCGCCTTCTGAATGTAGCTCTTGCGCCGGTTCGGCAGCTTCTCGCGTTCGCGGATCACCTGATGCACGACGCGCTCGACGATGCGTTCGGCGATGGCCGCGGCGCGCGCCGGCATATTGGCGGTCACGAGTTCCTCGACGACGTCCATCGCATCGATGTCGTCGTCGCCGGCGATGAGCTGCGCCGAGAGCGGCTGCGAGAGCTTGGAGCCGTCGCGATAGAGCGCATTGGCCTTGAGCCCGAGGCGCCACGACAGCAGATAGGCCTGTTCGCAATCCTCGATCGAGGCGTCATTGGGCATGTTGATGGTCTTGCTGATCGCGCCCGAGATGAAAGGCTGCGCCGCCGCCATCATGCGGATATGCGAGTCGACCAGGAGATAGCGCTTGCCGGTGCGCCCGCAGGGATTGGCGCAATCGAACACCGGATAATGCTCGCGCTTCAAATGCGGCGCGCCTTCCAGAGTCATCGCGCCGCAGATATGCACATTCGCGGCGTCGATGTCGGCGCGCGAGAACCCCAGATGCGTCAGCAGATCGAAGTTCTTGTCGTCGAGCGAAGCCGCTGGGACTTTCAACACGCCGGTGAGAAAATCCTGCCCGAGCGTCCATTTGTTGAAGACGAATTTGATGTCGAAGGCGCTGCGCAGCGCTCCTTCCACCGCCGAGATCTTCTCGTCCGTGAAACCCTTCGCCCGCAGACTCGTGGTGTTGATCGCGGGCGCGTTGGAGAGCGAGGCGTGGCCGACGGCATAGGCCTCGATCTCGGCGATCTCGCTCTCGCGATAGCCGAGCGAGCGCAGCCCTTCCGGCACGGCGCGGTTGACGATCTTGAGATAGCCGCCGCCGGCGAGCTTCTTGAATTTAACGAGCGCGAAATCGGGCTCGATGCCGGTGGTGTCGCAATCCATCACGAGGCCGATGGTGCCGGTCGGCGCCACGACAGTGACTTGCGCATTGCGATAGCCGTAGAGTTCGCCTTGCGCGAGCGCTCTGTCCCAGGCGGCGGCGGCGCGTTCGACCAAGAGCTGATCGGGGCAGGAGGCGACGTCGAGCGGCACGGGCGTGATCGCCAGTTGCTCATAGCCGACGCGTTCGCCATGCGCGGCGCGGCGATGATTGCGGATGACCCGCAGCATCGCCTCGCGATTCTCCATGAAGCGCGCGAAGGGGCCGCGTTCCTTGGCCATTTCCGCGGAGGTCGCGTAGCAGACGCCCGTCATGATCGCCGAAAGCGCGCCGGCGATGGCGCGGCCCGCGTCGCTGTCATAAGCGACGCCAGACGACATCAAGAGGCCGCCCACGTTGGCGAAGCCCAGCCCCAGCGTGCGGTAGTCGTAGGACAGCTGCGCGATCTCTTTTGAAGGAAACTGCGCCATCAGCACCGAGATTTCGAGCACCACCGTCCACAGCCGGACGGCGTGCTCGTAAGACTCGACGTCGATGCGCTTGGTCTCGAGATCGCGGAATTGCAGCAGATTGAGCGAGGCGAGGTTACAGGCCGTGTCGTCGAGGAACATATATTCCGAACACGGATTGGACGCGCGAATGGCGCCGCCCGCCGGGCAGGTGTGCCAGTCGTTGATCGTCGTGTGGAACTGGATTCCCGGATCGGCGGACGCCCATGCGGCATAGCCGATCTTCTCCCACAGATCGCGGGCTTTCAGCGTCTTCGCCGTCTTGCCGTCGAGGCGCTTGATGAGGCTCCAGTCGTCGTCCTTCTCGACCGCCTGCAGGAACGCGTCCGTGACGCGCACAGAGTTGTTGGAGTTCTGACCCGAGACGGTGAGATAGGCTTCGCTGTCCCAGTCCGTGTCATAGGTGTCGAAGTGAATGTCCTTGTAGCCCTGCTTGGCGAACTGAATGACGCGCTTGATGTAATTGTCCGGCACGTCGTTCTTGCGTGCGAGCCTGATCTCGCGCTTCAGCGCCGGATTGATCTCGGGGTTGAAGCAGTCGTCGCCGGGGCCTTCGCAGTTCATGCAGGCGCGCATGATCGCCTTCAGATGCTTCTTGACGATCTTCGAGCCGGTGACCAGCGAGGCGACCTTCTCCTCCTCCTTCACCTTCCAGTCGATGAAGGCTTCGACGTCGGGATGATCGATGTCGACGACGACCATTTTCGCCGCGCGCCGCGTCGTGCCGCCGGATTTGATCGCGCCCGCCGCGCGGTCGCCGATCTTGAGGAAGGACATCAGGCCGGAGGACGAGCCGCCGCCCGAAAGCTTCTCCTTTTCGCCCCGCAGCTTGGAGAAATTGGTGCCGGTGCCGGAGCCGTATTTGAACAGCCGCGCCTCGCGCACCCACAGATCCATGATGCCGCCGTCGTTGACGAGATCGTCGGCGATCGACTGGATGAAGCAGGCGTGCGGCTGCGGATGCTCATAGGCCGATTTCGACTTCACCATCTTGCCGTTGGCGTAGTCGACGTAGAAATGCCCCTGGCTCGGCCCGTCGACGCCGTAGGCCCAGTGCAGGCCGGTGTTGAACCATTGCGGGGAATTGGGCGCCGCCATCTGCATGGCCAGCATGTAGCGAAGCTCGTCGCTGAACGCCTGGGCGTCTTCCTCGGCGTCGAAATAGCCGCCCTTCCATCCCCAATAGGTCCAGGCGCCGGCGAGACGGTCGAAGACCTGCTTGGCCGAGATTTCGGAACCGTTGCGCTGGTCCTTGGGAAGTTCGCTGAGCGCTTCCGTATCGGCGACGGAGCGCCACAGGAAGGACGGCACGGCGTTCTCCTCGACGCGCTTCAAGCGCGCCGGCACGCCGGCCTTGCGGAAATATTTCTGCGCCAGAACGTCGGCGGCGACCTGGCTCCACTGGTTCGGGACGTCGATATTGTCGAGGGAAAAGACAATCGAGCCGTCGGGATTGCGGATCTCGCTCTTCGTCGTGCGGAACGGAATGTTCGCATAGGGGGATTCGCCCGCCTTGGTGTAGCGCCGCTCAATTTTCATCGTCTCATCCCCTCAAAGCGCAGGCGTCCGCCCGCACGCAGCCATTCGCTGGCCCGCGACGCAATTTTTGCCAATTCTGAACTCGAAAGACGCGCGCCCCGCGCTCGCGGATGGATACGCCGCGATTGAAAGCACGCCGAAAACGAGGATCACGCCCACGCAAAGCAACGCTCTCGTCCGGCTGTCGCCGAAACTCGCCGAACGTCCTTGAGATCGTTCGCCGCGTCGCCATTCCGTCTTGCCTCCAGACTGCGTGAGTCTTGCGACGACGTCAAGATATAGTGATGAAAATTAAAAAATCGACAACATGTGGATAAGTTAGTGGATAAAGGGGAAAACTCCAGTCGGGTAGGAATGAGCGTCCGGCATCTGCGCAGATTCGGCAAGCGGGACTTTTTGAGCTGCATCAGCGCGCATCAGCCCTCGCCCTTCGAGACGCCTGCTATCGCAGGCTCCTCAGCGACTGTCTTGGCGATCAAGCGTTTTGTGTGCGCCATGGCTTTGCGTCCCTGATGATGGCGTTAAGGATCGTAAGGAGCTTTCTGGCGACGGCGATGAGCGCGACGATCTTCGGCTTTCCGCTGTCGACGAGTTTGTCGCGGAAGGCCTTGAGGACGGGGTTGTGACGGGCGGCAACCATGGCGCCGAGAAAGAGCATGCTGCGCACGGTCTTGCGGCCGCCGCCGATGAAGCTCTTGCCGCGCCATTGACCGGATTGGCGGGTGTAGGGCGCAAGGCCGGCCAACGCCGCGATTCGCCTGCGGTCGAGCGCGCCAAGTTCCGGCAGTTCGGCGATCAGCGTGCGCGCAATCACTGGCCCAACGCCTGGAACGGAGGCGAGCAGATCTTGCTTTTCGGCCCAGGCGGGCGTGCCGCGCATATAATCGTCGATCTCGCCGTCGAGTTCGGCGAGTTCCTTTTCGAGCGCCTTGCGCAGGCGCGCGATGCTTTTCTTCAAGCGTTTGTCGGCGCGCCGCTCGCGCTGG
>NZ_JADNRA010000029.1 GCF_015709525.1 Methylocystis sp. L43
CTTTATGGTGGCGCGTAATGGCGAAGGCGTTGCGCAGCTCGTCGAACGGCTAAAAGGGCTGTCGCCCGCGCTGATCGCGCTCGAAGCCACCGGCGGCTTCGAGACCGTGGTCGCTGCGGCGCTTGCCGCCGCCTCTCTGCCCATCGTCGTCGTCAATCCGGCGCAGGTGCGTCACTTTGCGCAGGCGCTTGGTCGGCGCGCCAAGACCGATCCGATCGACGCCGCGGTCATCGCGCGCTTCGCGCAAGCGACGCGACCCGCCGCGCGTCCGCTGCCCGACGAAATGACGCAGCTTCTCGCCGATCTTGTCGCCAGACGGCGTCAGATCGTCGAGATGATGGCGGCGGAAGGCCAGCGCGAGCGGCGCGCCGACAAACGCTTGAAGAAAAGCATCGCACGCCTGCGCAAGGCGCTCGAAAAGGAACTCGCCGAACTCGACGGCGAGATCGACGATTATATGCGCGGCACGCCCGCCTGGGCCGAAAAGCAAGATCTGCTCGCCTCCGTTCCAGGCGTTGGACCAGTGATTGCGCGCACGCTGATCGCCGAACTGCCGGAACTTGGCGCGCTCGACCGCAGGCGAATCGCGGCGTTGGCCGGCCTTGCGCCCTACACCCGCCAATCCGGTCAATGGCGCGGCAAGAGCTTCATCGGCGGCAGCCGCAAGACCGTGCGCAGCATGCTCTTTCTCGGCGCCATGGTCGCGGCCCGTCACAACCCCGTCCTCAAGGCCTTCCGCGACAAACTCGTCGACAGCGGAAAGCCGAAGATCGTCGCGCTCATCGCCGTCGCGAGAAAGCTCCTTACGATCCTTAACGCCATCATCAGGGACGCAAAGCCATGGCGCACACAAAACGCTTGATCGCCAAGAAAGTCGCTGAGGAGCGTGCGCAGCACGCGTCTCGAAGGACGAGGACGCCCGTTTTCGCGCATTTATACTCACCCTCGTCCTTCGAGACGCCGCCTGCGGCGGCTCCTCAGGATGAGGGTGAGTAAGACAATCCTTCACCCGATTGCCCCGCTTGCCGACGGGGCTCGGCTTGACAGCCGACGATGGCCCATGCCCTTTCTGCGCGCGAAAACGCCCGATCGTTCCGGAATCCCGTTCTTTTACCCCTCCACCCCATGAGCCGAGCCTTGCATCGCTACCGTTCGCATAATTGTGGCGCGCCCAATGAGGCGCTCGTCGGCGAAAAAATCCGTCTCTCCGGCTGGTGCCATCGCATCCGCGATCATGGCGGCGTGCTGTTCATCGATCTGCGCGATCACTACGGGCTGACGCAATGCGTCGTCGATCCCGATTCGCCCGCCTTCGCGCAGGCGGAGAAACTGCGCTCAGAATGGGTGGTGCGGCTCGACGGCGAGGTGCGGAAGCGCCCCGCCGGCACCGAAAACCCCGACATGCCGACAGGACAGGTCGAGGTTTACGTCACCGAGATCGAGGTGTTGGGCGCCGCCGCCGAATTGCCGGTGCCGGTCTTCGGCGACCAGCCCTATCCGGAGGACACGCGGCTCAAATATCGCTTCATCGATCTGCGGCGCGAGAAGCTGCACCAGAACATCATGCTGCGCGGCCGCATCGTCGATTCGATCCGCATGCGCATGAAGCAGGCGGGCTTCTTTGAGTTCCAGACGCCGATACTGACCGCCTCCTCGCCCGAGGGCGCGCGCGACTTTCTGGTGCCTTCGCGCCTGCATCCGGGGAAATTCTACGCGCTGCCGCAGGCGCCCCAGCAATTCAAGCAGCTCATCATGGTCGCCGGCTTCGATCGCTATTTCCAGATCGCGCCCTGCTTTCGCGACGAGGACGCGCGCGCCGACCGCTCGCCGGGAGAGTTCTACCAGCTCGACGTCGAGATGAGCTTTGTGACGCAGGAAGACGTGTTCGGCGCGATCGAGCCGGTGCTGCGCGGCTTGTTCGAGGAGTTTGCCAACGGCAAGGCGGTCACGCAAAAATTTCCGCGCATTTCCTTCCGCGAGTCGATGCTCAAATATGGCACCGACAAGCCGGATCTGCGCAATCCGCTGCTCATCGCCGACGTGTCCGAGGAATTCGCCCGCGAGGACGTGAGCTTCAAGGCGTTCAAAGGCAAGACCGTGCGCGCCATACCCGCGCCGGGGGCCGCCGCGCAGCCGCGCAGCTTTTTCGACAAGTTGAACGACTGGGCGCGCAGCGAGGGCGCGCCGGGCCTCGGTTATGTGATCTTTGAGGAAGAAGGCGGCGCGCTGGCCGGAAAGGGCCCGATCGCGAAATTCATTCCCGCGGAGGCGCAAGCCGCGATCGCCGCCAAGGCGGGCGTCAAGGCGGGCGACGCGGTGTTCTTCTCGGCCGGAGAAGAGACCGCCGCCGCACGGCTCGCGGGCATGGCGCGCGTGCGCATCGGCGACGAACTCGGCGTATCGAAGAAAGACGTCTTCGAATTCTGCTGGATCGTCGACTTCCCGATGTACGAATGGAACGAGGACGAGAAGAAGGTCGACTTCTCGCACAATCCCTTCTCGATGCCGCAAGGGGGCATGGAGGCGCTGGAAAATCAGGACCCGCTCACGATCCTCGCCTACCAATATGACATCGTCTGCAACGGCGTGGAATTATCGTCCGGCGCGATCCGAAACCATCGTCCCGACGTCATGAAGAAGGCGTTCGAGATCGCCGGCTATGGCGAAGATGTGCTGATCGAGAAATTCGGCGGCATGTATCGCGCCTTCCAATATGGCGCGCCGCCGCATGGCGGCATCGCGCCCGGCGTCGACCGCATCGTCATGCTGCTCGCGGAAGAGGAAAACCTGCGCGAAGTGACGCTGTTCCCGATGAATCAGCGCGCCGAGGATTTGCTGATGGGCGCGCCGTCGGAAGCGACGATGAAGCATCTGCGCGAACTGCACATCCGGCTGAATCTGCCGGAGACCAAGGCGTAGGCGCGCGCACCATTCTTATTGCAGGGCTGGCGCCGCTCGCCGAGGTCGGCAAGCGGCGCCATCCGCGCGGCGGTCCCGACCTCAATAGCGATCCATGCCACGGCTGTTGTCGCGCCACGAGTCGCGCTTGTTGTCGCGCCACGAGTCGCGCCTGTCGTAGCGGCCACTGCCATAATATCCGTTGCGGCCTGCGCTGCCTTCAAATTCCTTGTTCGTCAGCTTGAAGTTCTGATCGAACGTCAGGTCGTAACGTTTGCCCCGACACTTAGCGTCGTCGACCTCGAACTTCCCGTTATCGACTTCCATTTTTCCGCCGGAGCATCCCATGTCCTTCATTGCCGATCGGAGGCTTGATTTCTCCTCACGGGTGAGCCGACGGTCCGCCTGAGCCGGCGTCGCCGCCAAGCCGACGAGGCCGAGAAGCGCAACGCAAGTCACGAGAGTACGCATGTTGAAGCCCTTTCTCTTGCAGGCAGCCGGATCCAAGCCACGGCTGCGCATTGCCGCTCAAAAGGCGAGCGATCTGCGGCCATATGAGTCGCCTACCGCGATGGGAAAGGGGGGCGCGCAGGTTTTCGCCGATACGCTTGCCTCTCCTGGCCTGCTCCCCTATAAGCGCCGCGGCGCTTGCGTTTCCGACACCCCTGGAGGCGAAGCAGCGCCTTTTCTTTTGACATGAAGGACACCGACATGGCCGAGACCAAGAAGCTCGCGGCCACGGTGCGCAGCGGGACAGGCAAGGGGGCCGCCCGCAGCGTTCGCCGTGAGGGCCGTATACCAGCAGTGCTCTATGGCGGCGGCGAAGCGCCGCAGCCGCTCTCGCTCGAGAAGAAGAGCCTCTCTCAGCTGATCTTCGCTGGGCACTTCCTCACGACGATCTTCGAGCTCGACATCGACGGCAAGAAGGAGCGCGCCATCCCGCGCGACTATCAGCTTGACGTCGTCAAAGATACGCCGATGCACGTTGATTTCCTGCGCCTGAAGCCGGGTTCGCGGCTCCGCGTGCAGGTGCCGGTGCATTTCATCAACCAGGAAGCGGCGCCTGGCATCAAGCGCGGCGGCGCGCTCAACATTGTCTACCATACGGTGGAGATGTGGGTGCCGGCGGACAATATTCCGGAGGCCATTACCGCCGACATGACGGGCATGGACTTCAACGATTCGCTGCATATTTCGGCGATTCCACTGCCTGAGGGCTGCAAGCCCACGAATCCCGACAAGAATTTCACCGTCGCGAGCCTGACGCCGCCGGCGGGCGGCGGCGTCGAGGAGGCTCCGGCAGCTGCGCCTGCGGCCGCTCCCGCCAAGGAAGAAAAGAAGAAGTAAGCGCTGCGAAGCTTACCGTGATAATGGCCGGGTTCGCCCGGCCATTTTTATGTCAGAGGCTCACATGCTGCTCCTTGTCGGACTGGGCAATCCCGGACGCGCCTACGCCAAGAACCGGCACAATATCGGCTTTATGGCGCTCGAAGCGATCGCCAAGCGACACAGCTTCCCACAAGCGCGGGCGCGCTTCCGGGGCCTCGTCAGCGAAGGGGCGATCGGCGGCGAAAAGGTCATGCTGCTGCAGCCGCAAACCTATATGAACGAGAGCGGCCGTTCGGTCGGCGAAGCTGCGCGTTTTCACAAGATCGGCCTCGAGGAGATCGTGGTTCTTCACGACGAACTCGATCTCGCGCCGGCCAAATGCCGAATCAAGACAGGCGGCGGCGTCGCAGGCCACAACGGGCTGCGCTCGATCACCGCGCATATCGGCAACGACTATAAGCGGCTGCGACTCGGCATCGGCCACCCCGGCGATAAGGCGCTGGTCCATGCTTATGTGCTCAGCGATTTCGCCAAAAGCGAGGAGCCCTGGGTGGCTGCGCTCTGCGAGGCGATCGCCGAAAACGCCGGACTGCTCGTCACGGGCGACGACGCCGGACTGCAGAACCGGCTGCACCTCGCCATGGACGCGAAGGGCTTTGGCGCGTTGAAGCGCGTCGGCGCGCAATAGGCCAGGCTCGTTCGCGCACACGCCCCCTCGGCAAAAGCGCTGAAGACGCAGACGGCGGGGCCTTTCACAAAATCCCGCAAGCGCCTATATTCAGTTTGCCGGCGTTCGCGTCGGCTATGGCGATAAACGAACACCGTAATAAACCATTCGGACCCGGGGGCGGTACCCGGCGCCTCCACCAAAGCCCGTCCGGGCGGCGGGTTTTGGCGGGGGCGAAATAGGATTGACGAGGGTGTAAAGGGTGATTTTTTGCTCGGCATGATACCGCCGTTATCGGGTCAAACTTATAGTTGCCAACGACAACTATGCTCCGGTGGCCGTCGCCGCGTAATGCGGCGCCCAAACTGGGAATTAAGCCCTAGGGGTTAGCACTTCTAGGCGGGGTCAGGAGGCGCCTGGCAACAGAAGCCTCCACTTCATTTTTCTCGCGCCGCGCCGCCGTAATGCAAGCGCGGCAAGCATGGCGGTCGGAAGCGGTAGCCGGTCGACCATACAGATGGCAGTCTGGCGCGACGCAATGGCTAAAGACATTATTCGCTACGATCTTCTCGTTCAGGACGCCATGCGCGGCGTCATGCGCAAAGTGCTGGGCGACGTCGCCGAGAACGGCTATCTGCCCGGCGACCATCACTTCACCATCAGTTTCCGCACCGACGCGCCGGGCGTCACGATTTCGCGCCGCCTCGCCGAACAATGGCCGAGCGAGCTGACCATCATCCTGCAGCATCAATATTCGGATCTGGAAGTCGACGAAGAAGGTTTCGGCGTCACCTTATCGTTCCGCTCGGTCGCCGAGCATCTCTACGTGCCCTTCTCGGCCGTCACCGGCTTTTTCGATCCTGCCGTCGAATTCGGCCTGCGGTTTGAGAGCGCCGATGACGACGCGCTTGAGGACAACGAAGAGGAGGACGCGCCTTCCTCAGGACCAAGCCTTGTTTCGAAAACGCCCGAGTCGGTAACGGCGTTCAAGCCGGCCAAGGTCGAGCCGGTGAAATCAGAGCCGACCAAAGTAGAGCCTAACAAGACGCCGAGCGCCGATAAGCAAAGAAAACTCAAGCCGGTCGAAGCGAAGGAAGAAGGCGACGAGAAGGTCGTCTCGATCGACGCCTTCCGCAAAAAGCCCTGATGGGCGATATCGTCAATCTGCGGCGCGCGCGCAAAGAGCGCGACCGCCGCGTCAAGGACGACGCCGCGCAAGCGAGGCGCGCCGCCTTCGGGCGCGCCAAATCCGAGCGGGAGTTGACCGCCGCGCAGGCGCAGCTGGAAAGCGCCAGGCTCGAAGCGCATCGGCGCGAGCGGGAAGAAGCGGACGATCCGGCGTGAGCGAGGCCGAGGGGCCTCAGGACGCCAGTTCGCGCCTCGTCGTCAAACATTCCGTCGTCATCGCCGGCCATCGCACCAGCGTCTCTCTTGAAGACGCCTTCTGGCGCGCGCTGAAAGACATCGCCGCGCAGGACGGCGTGTCGCTCGCGGGGCTCATCGCTGGGGTGGATGCGGGGCGCGGCGAAGCGAATCTGTCCTCGGCGCTGCGGGTGTTCGTGCTGGAGCGGGCGTTGGAAGTACACCCTCCCCTCGAGGGGGAGGGTCGGCCTGCAAAGCAGGCCGGGGTGGGGTGAACTGCCGCCAAACATAGTTTTCTCACCCCCTCCCGCTCGCCTGCGGCGAGCGACCTCCCCCCTCAAGGGGAAGGTGAAAGCGCCGCAAGCGTGATTCGCCTTCCGTTCTCCTATATGATTGAAGAATCATGAAGAGCCCTCCGCCCGAGATCGACGATTACGCGCCGCGGACGGGCGGGCTTGCCGCGCGCGCGGCGGCCAGCGCGGGACGGCCGCGCTATCTCGACGCGCTCAATCCCGAGCAGCGCGCCGCCGTCGAAACGCTCGACGGGCCGGTGCTCGTGCTCGCCGGCGCCGGCACCGGCAAGACTCGCGCGCTGACGACCCGCATCGGCCACATTCTCGCGCTCGGCAAGGCCCGCGCCTATGAAATCCTCGCCGTCACCTTCACCAACAAGGCGGCGCGCGAGATGCGCCAGCGCGTGGAAGCGCTCGTCGGCGAAGGCGCGCAGGCTATGCAATGGCTCGGCACCTTTCACGCGATCAGCGCCAAGATCCTGCGCCGTCACGCCGAACTCGTCGGGCTGAAGCCCAACTTCACCATTCTCGATGTCGACGATCAGATCCGCCTCTTGAAGCAGGTGCTGCGCGCGGAGAATATCGACGATAAGCGCTGGCCGGCGCGCGCGCTCGCCATGCGCATCGACGGCTGGAAGAACCGCGGACTGACGCCGGCGCAGGTTCCCGCCGGCGACGCCGAGAGCTTCGCCAACGGCAAAGGCGCGGCGCTCTACGCGCTCTATCAGGAGCGGCTGAAGGTCTTGAACGCCGTCGACTTCGGCGATCTCTTAATGGAGAGCCTGCGGCTCTTTCGCGACAATCCCGATGTGCTCGCCGACTATCAGCGCCGCTTCAAATATATTCTGGTCGACGAATATCAGGACACCAATATCGCGCAATATCTGTGGCTGCGGCTGATCTCGCAGCGGGCGCCGGGGAAACAAAATCTCTGCTGCGTCGGCGACGACGATCAGAGCGTCTATGGCTGGCGCGGCGCCGAGGTCGAGAACATCCTGCGTTTCGAACAGGACTTTCCCGGCGCCAAGGTCATCCGCCTCGAGCGCAACTACCGCTCGACGGGACATATTCTCGCCGCCGCCTCGCATCTCATCTCGCATAATGAAGGCCGGCTCGGCAAAACGCTGTTCACCGATGGCGGCGAGGGCGAAAAGCCGACGCTCACCGGCGTCTGGGACAGCCAGGAAGAAGCGCGCAGCATCGGCGAGGACATCGAGCAGTTGAGCCGCAAGGACCATTCGCTCGAAGAGATCGCCATTCTCGTGCGCGCCTCGTTTCAGATGCGCGAATTCGAAGAGCGCTTCGTCGAGATCGGCCTGCCCTATCGCGTCATCGGCGGCCCGCGCTTCTATGAGCGGCTCGAAATACGCGACGCGCTCGCCTATCTGCGCTGCGTCGCGCAGCCGGCCGACGATCTCGCCTTCGAGCGCATCATCAATACGCCCAAACGCGGACTCGGCGACGCGACGCTGCAGATGCTGCATGAATATGCGCGGCGCGAAGCCATTCCGCTGATGCAGGCGGCGCGCGTTCTTGTCGAGAGCGAGGAGCTGAAGCCAAAGCCCCGCGGCGCGCTGCGCGGTCTCATCGGCGATCTCGATCGCTGGCGCACGCTGATCGATTCAAAGCCGCAGCATGAGCTTGCCGAGCAGGTGCTCGATGAATCCGGCTACACCGAGATGTGGCGTTCGGACAAGACGCCAGAGGCCACCGGGCGGCTCGACAATTTGAAAGAGCTGGTTCGGGCGATGGAGGCCTTTCCCGACCTTGAGTCCTTCCTCGAACATGTGTCGCTCGTCATGGAGGCCGACAGCGCCGTCGATCAGGAGCGCGTGTCGATCATGACGCTGCATGGCGCCAAGGGCCTTGAGTTCGAAACCGTCTATCTTCCCGGCTGGGAGGAAGGGCTGTTTCCGAGCCAGCGCACGCTCGACGAACAGGGACGCGCCGGCCTCGAGGAAGAGCGCCGCCTCGCCTATGTCGGTCTGACGCGCGCCAAGCGCCGCGCCAAGATCTATTTCGCCAGCAACCGGCGCATTCACGGGCTGTGGCAGGCGACCGTGCCCTCACGCTTCATCGACAATCTGCCGACGGACAATGTCGAGGTGGTCGAGGCGCCGAGCGGCTCGCAATATGGCTCTTATGGCGTCTCGCGCTTCGCCAATCTCGACGTCTACGGCTCCGACTATTCGACGCCGGGATGGAAGCGCGCGCAGGCGACGCGCAGCGACTCCGCGCGCAGCGGCGCGACGCGCGAGACGCGCGGCGCACGCGGCAAGCAGCCCGTGACGATCGAGGGCGAAGTGATCGCGCGCTCAAGCGGCGGTTCACGTTTTTCAGTGGGCGCGCGGGTGTTTCACTTGAAGTTCGGGCCCGGCTCCGTGGCGGCGGTAGACGGCAACAAGCTCACGGTCGATTTCGATAAGGCCGGCAGGAAGATGGTGCTGGAGAGTTTTGTCGAGGCGGGGTAGTCAAACCGATCAGGTGAAACATTGAAATCATGCCTCTGACGATGTCCCAATATCTGTGGACACGTCGAGTAGTTTCACGCTGTGTTCCTGAGTGGTGATATCTGAATAGGCGCTAAACAAACGTGAGGCGCTGACATGCTCACCAACAGCCGCGACATCAAACGCCGCCTTGAAAACGACGGCTGGGTGCTTGAGCGCGTAACCGGATCGCACCATGTCTTTCGAAATCCCAAGACAGGCGCCATAATCCCCTTGCCCCATCCGAAAAAAGACCTTGGCCCTGGCCTGGTCTGGAAAATCTACAAGGCTGCGGGGTGGCCGAAGGACTGACGCGAATGACGCATTACGTCGCCATTGTCGAGGAGGAAGAAGGGAAGGCTGTCGGCGTCTGGTTTCCCGACTTGCCCGGCTGCATCTCCGCCGGCGACTCATTGGATGAGGCGATGACGAACGCCGCCGAGGCGCTCGCGCTGTGGATCGATGTCGCGAAGGAACACGGCGACGAGGTTCCGTCGCCACGGGCCTTGACCGAGTTGAAGCGCGATCCCGACATCGCGGAAGACATTGCGCGCTACATGGTCGCGCTCATTGAGCATCATCCATTGCGTCAAGCCGCTTGATTCGACGATGCGCGCCATCCATCCCGGCCGAATTCTCAAACGCGAACTCGCGGCGCGCGACATGTCGGCGAATCGCCTCGCGCTCGCGCTGCGACTAAGCTCGGGGCGGATCGTCGACATATTGAATGGCAAGCGCGGCGTCTCGCCTGAAACGGCGTTACGACTGGGCCGCTATTTCGGCAATGGTCCCCGATTCTGGCTCAATCTTCAAACCGCATATGAACTTGCGGTCGCGGAAGCAAAGATCGGCGCGCGCGTCATTGCGGAAGTGCAGCCCGGCGCTACTTGAAAGCCGCGGAAGGACGGTGCTGCAAAGTCTTGTGGAGGTGGAGCGATTCGAGATGGTCAAGGTTTCATAAATGGTTTTCCCCAATCTCCTTATAAATTTATCACCGCAATGTGTATAAGGCGGTGCCCGGAGCAGCTTCTTGCTGAAATAATTAGCGCCGAATCGAAAAGGCGCTTACATGCTCACCAACAGCCGCGACATCATTCGCCGCCTCGAAAAAGAGGGATGGCGGCGCGTGCGCGTTACTGGTTCCCATCATCACTTCGCAAAGAGCGGTCGGCGAGACACCGTTACCGTGCCTCACCCGCGAAAAGACATTCCTATCGGAACCGTCAAGCACATTTACCGGCAAGCCGGCTGGGAGAAGAATTAATCAAGCGGCCTGTTGGATGAGTTCGGGACGCGGAGCCGGCAGGGCGATCACGAGTTCCGCGTCTTCGAAGCTATCAGCCCATTTTGGATCGGCTTTGATGTCCGACAAATCACGCGTCGTCGGCAATGGATCGCCGAATTCAATCATCGCTTCGGTCCACCCCTCCAACGCCTCAGTCGCCATGGCGAAGATATCGTCAATCTCGTCGGCGGCCGAAAAACATCCCGGCGCGTCGGGAAAGCTCATGCCATAGGCGCTGTGTTCGTCCTTATGGACGATGACGATGTAGGGCTTCATTGGCGGCCTCTGGGGTCCATGACAAATCATAGCGCGTCCGAGTCCGGTCCGCCATCGCCCGCCGCCATTGTACAGGACATCGCAACCGCATCGCGCTGAGACGGCGTTCAGCTCATGCTCTCGTCGTCGCGGGGATGGCCGCGAAGAGCGCGGCCATAACGCGGCGAGATGACGCCTCGCTAACTTGGATTCAGAGCCCGCCGCCGTTGTGGCGTCGCCGCCACAGTCCGGCTTTTTCGGGGGCTGAGCAGGTCGCGCGGCCTCGCGCCGATTCACAAGCCTCACGCCGCGCGTTACTGTTCCGGCGAAGCAATGGAGGATTGCCGCGCGGCGGCGCTCCACCCATATCTTGACTGGAAAGGCGCCGCAGATCTCGCCGCGACGGGATTTTGCGCAAGGAACCGCTATGACCGCTGGCGAAAAAGCCACGCGACTTCTCCGCGCCGCGCTTGCGGCCGCGGCCTTGTCGGCCTTCGCCGCTCCCGCGGTCGCGGCGCAGTATCCGCCGCGCCGCGCCGAACTTTTCAACCCGCCGCCGCTGGTCGCGCTGTTTGACGTGGTGCGCGTCCCGACGCGCCCGGCCTTGGACAATCCGAACTTCGCCGTCGCGGACGCCGCGCCCGCGGCGCTTTTGCTCGACGTCGAGCTACGCGCCGAGCCTACCAAGCCGGACCCGCTCGACCTTGCCCGGAGCCTTCAGCCCGAGGAGAAGCGCGATCTCGCCTCGGCGCTCGACGCCTGGGCGACGTCCGGCGGCGCGGCTCTCGGCCCTGAACGCCATCGTCTGCGCGCGGCGCTGGCCACCGCCTACGCCGCCCGAGATCTCGCACCCTTCTGGATCGAGAAGGGAGAATGGCGCGATTCGGCTCGGGCCGCGCTCGCCCGCCTCGCGCTCGCCGCCGACGACGGGCTGGATCTTCGCGCCTATGCGGCGCCCGACGCAGAGAAGGCGGCGCCCACGGCGGCGGACGAACTCGCTCTGTCGGAGGCCATCGCCGCCTATGCGCTGCAGGCGCGCGGCGCCCGGATCGAACCTGAGCGTATTTCGCGGCTCGTCGGGGCGAAAACGACCCTCCCCGATCCGGCGCTGGCCGTGGCCGAAGTCGCCGGCGCCGGCGCAAACGCCGGCGACGCGCTGCAGGCCTATAATCCCGCTCATTATGGCTATCAGCAGCTGCGCGACAAACTCGTCGAGCTGAGAACGCAGCGCGCCAGCGCGCCGGCCTCTGACGGACTTTACGCCGCAGCCACTGGGAACGTCACCCAGAGCGACGTCCTGCCGCCCGCAAGCAAGTCCAAGCGGCGTCGCGCCGCCGGGCTCGCCAAAGCTTCAACCTCGCGGGTCGAAGCCGAAATCATCGCCAATATGGAGCGGTGGCGCTGGCTGCCGCGCGACCTCGGCGAAGAACGGGTCGAGGTGAATATTCCCGATTTCGAACTCGCCGTCGTGCGCAACGGCGAGGTGACGCATCGCACGCGCGTCATCGTCGGCAAAGAGGCGACTCCGACGCCGATCTTCTCCAACGCGCTGCAGTACCTCATCGTCAATCCGTATTGGAACGTGCCGCCGTCGATCCTGAACAAGGAGATGCTGCCGAAGGCGAATGGCGACGTCGCCGCCATCGCGGCGAGCGGGTTCAACGTGTCCTATCGCGGCGGCAAGCTCGTGGTGCGCCAGCCCCCCGGCGAACGTAACGCGCTTGGGCGCATCAAATTCATTTTCCCGAACGATTTCTCGGTCTATCTGCACGATACGCCGTCGCGCAACCTGTTCTCCGCATCACATCGCGCCTTCAGTCATGGCTGCATGCGCGTCGACGCGCCGTTCGCGTTCGCCGAAGCCGTGCTCGGCCCCGGCAGCGGCTGGTCGGAGAGCCGCGTTCGCCGCCTGATCGGCGGCTCGGAGCGCTACATCAACCTCGCCAAGCCGCTGCCGATCCACATCGAATATTTTACCGCCTATGTCGATGAAGGCGGCCGAATCGTGCTGCGCCCCGATCTCTATGGCTATTCGGCGCGGGTGCGGAAGGCTTTGGGGCTAGGCGGCTGAACCTTTCACCGTCGCCGAAAACAGCGCGGCGCAGCCGACCGTTTCGACGCTGACGGCGTCAAAGCGCTTTTCGAGTTCGCGCGTCAGCGTCTCCAAATCGTCCTGCGTATTCGAGAATACGCCCTTGGAATTGTAGAACGCCATTAGCCGCTGCGCCGCGAAGCTGCGCGCGACGCCGCCCTGCAGCAGCGTCGAGCCGAAGACGACGGCGCCGGGGTTCATCAAGGGTGACAGACAATCGAATGCGCGCGCCTTTGTCGCCATGTCGCCCGGCAGGCAATGCAGGAGATAATTGACGCCGAGCGAGTCGAATTTGGCGCCGTCAAAGTCGATCGTCTCCAGCACATTGCGCACATAGGCCTCCGGCTCGTAGCGGGCGATGCGCCGCGCCGAGAATTGCAGCGCATCGCGGTTTAAATCCATCAGCGCGATGCGCGGCGTCGGATTGGGAAACCTGCAGCGATCGAGAAAATAACCGGTGCCGACGCCGACATCGAGATGATTGCCGCTTATGTGTTGATCGTAATGGGCGAGCAGCCGCGGCGTCGGACATTTCCAGATCCAGCGATTGGACAGGCCGAGCACCAGCACATCGTAGATCGCGAGCATGTTCGGCGTGTAGACCGCCTGTCCGGCGTGAATTTGCTCGGTGGTGATCGGCATCGCTCTCGCTCCGGAACTATCGACGGCTTCGGGGGTGACAACCGGCCCGCCTGCGTGAAAGAAGCTTATGTCATGTTCATAAGACGCTGCTAAGCTTCCAATGGCCCCTCCGCCCCTCCTCGCCCTCCAGGGCGTCATGCTCACGCTCGGCGGGAAGCCGCTGCTGGAGGGCGCCGATTTCGCCGTCGCGCCCGGCGCCCGGCTGTGCGTCGTCGGCCGCAACGGCTCGGGCAAATCGACGCTGCTCAAGATCGCGGCCGGCGAAATCGAACCGGATGCCGGCGTGCGTTTCCTGCAGCCCGGCGCATCGCTGCGCTATCTGCCGCAGGAGCCGGACTTTTCCGGCTTCGCCACGGCGCTTGCCTATGTCGAAGCTGGCCTCGGGCCGCTCGACGATCCTCACGTCGCCAGAACCCTTCTCAACGATCTGGGGCTAGAGGGGGACGAAAACCCCGCGCGCCTGTCGGGCGGCGAAGCGCGGCGGGCGGCGCTCGCCCGCGTTCTCGCGCCTGAGCCCGACATTCTGCTGCTCGACGAGCCGACGAACCACCTCGATCTGCCAACGATCCTGTGGCTCGAAGAAAGGCTCGCGACGTTGCGGTCGGCGCTCGTGCTCATCAGCCACGACCGCCGCTTTCTTCAGGATCTGACCGGGGAAACGCTTTGGATCGACCGCGGCCGCACGCGCCATCTGGCGCGGGGCTTCAAGGAGTTCGAGGCCTGGCGCGATCGCGAATTGGAGGAAGAGGAAAAGCAGCAGCACAAGTTGGAGCGCAAGATCGTCGCCGAAGAACATTGGCTGCGCCACGGCGTTTCGGGGCGGCGCAAGCGCAACATGAAGCGACTTGGGGGTTTGCATCATCTGCGCGCCGAGCGCCGCGATCGCGTCATGCCGACCGGCGACGTGAAACTTGAAGCCAGCGAAGCGCAGCTTTCCGGCAAGCTGGTGATCGAGGCGATCAAGATCGGCAAGTCGTACGGCGAACGCGTCATCGTCGAGAATTTCACGACGCGCATTCTGCGGGGCGACCGCATCGGAATCATCGGCGCGAACGGCGCCGGCAAGACGACGCTCGTCAATCTGCTGACCGGCGCGCTCGCGCCCGACAGCGGCAAGGTGCGATTAGGCGCCAATCTCGAAATGGCGACTCTCGAGCAAAGCCGCGCGAGTCTCGATCCGGGAACCACTTTGCAGGACGCGCTGACCGGCGGCGGCTCCGACACGATCGAGATCAATGGCGAGCGGCGTCACGTCATCGGCTACATGAAGGATTTCCTGTTCAAGCCGGAACAGGCGCGCACGCCCATCGGCAGGCTTTCGGGCGGCGAACGCGGACGCTTGCTGCTTGCGCGGGCGCTGGCGAAGCCGTCGAATCTCCTCGCGCTCGACGAACCAACGAACGACCTCGATCTCGAAACGCTCGATCTCTTAGAGGAAATGCTCGCCGATTATCCCGGCACGCTCATCGTCGTCAGCCATGATCGCGATTTTCTCGATCGCGTCGCGACGAGCGTTTTGATGAGCGATGGCGACGGCCGCTGGATAGAATACGCCGGCGGCTATAGCGACATGGTCGCTCAGCGCGGCAAGGGCGTGGAGACGCGAGGCGCGTTCGCCTCGGCGCGGGAGACGAAAGAAAAGCCCGCGCCGCGCGAGAAGGCGGCGATACGGCAGAAGCTCTCCTTCAAGGAGCAGCATGCGCTCGCGACCCTGCCCGGCAAGATCGACGCGTTGCGGGAACAATGCGCGAAATTGCAGCGACTGCTTGATGACCCGGAGCTCTATGCGCGCGATCCGGCGAAATTCGCAAAGGCGAGCGAAGCATTCGCCGTGCTTCAAGCCGACATCGCCAAGGCAGAAGATGAGTGGCTCGCGCTTGAAATCAAGCGCGAGGAAGAGCGGTCAAACTAGAAGAATTCCGCTCTACAGAAGTCGGCACAATGGAAGTCTTCCATGCGAAGTTTTGCCGCTCGTTATTGATGATCGAAAACAGCATAGCTAGATGTCGGGCTCTCTTCCAAGAGAAGCGCCGTTGCACAGAAATTTGCATTGGTGCGTCAACTAATAATAGTTCCAGGGAGAAAGCTTCGTGACACGCGCATCTCTCACCTTCGGCCACCCTTTCGGCGCAACCGCTTTGGCTCTTGCGATCCTCATCGGATGGTCGCGCCCCTCGATGGCGGGCGAAACCGTCGAGATCAAAATGCTCAACAAGGGCGCGGACCGTTACATGGTGTTCGAGCCGGAGGTCGTGCGGATCAAACCGGGCGACACGATTAAATTCGTCGCGGCCGACAAGGGGCACAACGCCGTCACTATAAAGGAGCTGCTTCCTTCGGGCGCGGAGCCATTCCGCGGCAAGATCAATGAGGAATTGGCGATCACGCTGTCCACGCCCGGCGTCTATGGCTTCCGTTGCGATCCGCACTACACGCTGGGAATGGTCGGCGTCGTCATCGTCGGAGAGCCGACCAATCTCGACTCCGCCAAGCAGGCGAAGCTGCCCGGCAAGGCGGGCGAGGTCATGACGAAACTTCTGGGGAGCCTCTGAGTCTTCGCGCCTAATGCGGCGTTGGCGAACGTCCAATCAGCCGTAACGAGAGAGGCGTTCGCCGCGGCGAAAGCCTCTCTCGTTGCGGAGAAATGGCCGGAACTCTTGATCAAGCGCGAAGAAATCGAAAGCCGACCCTGCCGATGCGGAGAATCAGCAAAGCCGCGATCAGCGGTCCCAGGGCGAGCGCGAGCAGCGCGTCAGAAAATTCGCCCGTCGCGCCTTTGACCAGACCGACGAGATAAGGCCCGGCAAAACCCGAGATATTGCCGATCGAGTTGATCACTGCGACGCCGACCACGGCGTCGCCGGTTCCGAGCGCCAGCGTCGTGAAGCTCCAGAACGTCGGCAGCGCCGCGATCGCGCCGACAGCGGCGACTGACAGCGCGATCATCGACAGCAGCGGCGTCGGCGCATAGGCGGCGCAGGCCAGTCCGATTGCGCCGACGACGCCGGCGAGCGCCGTGTGGTGGACGGTCTCACGGCGCCGGTCGGAGCTGCGGCTCCAGGCCCACATCGCCAGCGCGGCGCAAATATAGGGAATGGACGCCAGCAAACTCGTGGCGATGACGCCAAATCCGAAAGCCTTGATGATTTGCGGGAGCCAGAAGCTCAAGCCGTAGAGCGCAATGACGATCCCGAAATAGGCGACGCCGAGAATCAGAATGCGCACATCCTTGAGCGCGCGCCAATGGTCGCCATGATCGCGCCCGGCCTCGCGCTCGAGCACGGCGCGCAACGACGCCTTTTCGCCGGACGTGAGCCATTTCGCCGACTGAGGTCCGTCAGGCAGATAGAAAAAACAGACAACCCCGAGAATGATCGAAGGCAATGCCTCCATCAGGAACAGCCAGCGCCAGCCGCTGATCCCGCCGACGCCGTTCAGCGAGGCGAGGATGAATCCCGAGATCGGCGATCCGATCGCGCTGGCGAGAGGAACCGCAATCAGGAAGCTGGCGAGAACGCGCGCGCGCTGGGCGGCGGGAATCCAATATGTGAGATAGAGAATGACGCCCGGCGCGAAACCGGCTTCCATCACGCCGAGCAGCAGACGCAATACAACGAAGCTCGCCTCGCTCCAGATGAAAGCGGTAAGCGCGGAAACAAGCCCCCAACTCACCATGATGCGCGCAATCCAGAGGCGCGCGCCGACGCGGTGCATGATGTAGTTGCTCGGCGCTTCGAACAGGCAATAGCCGATAAAGAAAACCCCGGCGGCCCGGCCGAAGAATTCCGGCGTGAAGCCAAGTTCGGCATTCATTGTCAGGGCGGCGAAGCCGATGTTCACGCGGTCGAGATAGGCGACGATAAAAGCGGTGACGAGAAACGGAATCAGTCGCCGCGCCACTTTCGCGACGACGCGGTCGGCGTCGACGGTTTCATGCGGCGCGCCGAGCTTGGGGGGCGCTGCGACCGCCGCATCCGACATTAGTTAAGCCCGCTCAAAGCGCATGAGATGGTGCCAGCGATGCGGAACATCGCCCGGCAAGCGCTTCAGACCTGCAGCGCGCGCCTGCTGCTCCAGAAGCGACAATGGCTCCGGATAGTCGCTTGTCGAGATATGGTGGTAAACCGCGTCCTTCTCGTCGCGTGACAATCCAGACCAATCCTTCTCGATCCAATCGAAATAATGTTTCAGATAATCGTCACGGGTTTCGTCTTCCTCGCGCATCGTGTCGACCAGCAACAGCAGGCCGCCCGGCGCGAGCGCGCGCGATGCGCGGCGAAAGAACTCGGCTTTGTCCTCGGTCGCCAGGTGATGCAGAACGAAACTGCTGTGGAGGACATCATAGGAGACGCCCTCGGAAAGAGCCGACAGCATGTCGCTGTGCGCGAGTTGCACCGGGCACGGCAGAGATTTCAAATTCTCCGCTGCGAGCGCGAGGGCGGTGTCCGAAAGATCAATCCCCTTGTAGCTCGCCGGCGGGATGCGGCGCAGAATGGGCGCGAAGACATGCGCATCGCCACAACCGAGATCGAGCAGAGAGAAGGCTCGCCCCTCGAAGCGCTCGCGCAAGGCGCGCTCGACCTCTTGGCTCAGCGCAGCATGGAACATAAAATCTTCGACGACGACTTTCTCATAGGTGTCCCAGAGATCGAAAATCTCGCCCGAATATGCGCTCTTTACATCGGCGTTCATAGGCCAGCCTTTTTCTCGTCGATTCACTTAAGAGCGAAGCCCAACGCGTTGAGGGCTTCGCGAATGCGGTCGCGACCGCTCAACGCCTCCGGACCGCGCACGCGCGACAGCGCCTGACGAATCCACCCCTGATCGGGCAGGCCCTGCTCCTTCTGGAATTCCTTGAACTTTTCATCGAGCGTTTCGATCGCCTCGCGCTGCGCGTCGCCCCATTCATATTGCTCGTGATGAAGCACCGCTCCTTGACCCAGACGAGGCTTAACGGCGGCGTTGGCGGCCGGATCGGGAACGCCGACGACCATGCCGAAGACGGCGAAGACGTTCGGCGGCAGATTCAATTCCTTGGCGACCTCTTCCGGCTTGTTGCGCATCGCGCCGATATAGCAGCAGCCCAGGCCGATCGATTCAAGCGCGCTGACCGCGTTCTGCGCGGCGAGCGCGGCGTCGACCACGCCGGTGAGGAACAATTCGAAATACGAGAGTCCGGCGCCATCACGCCCTTTCTCGCGCCCGAGATTTTCGAGCCGCGCGAGATCGCAGAGCCAGACAAGAAACAGCGGGGCGTGATGGACGTGCTTCTGGCCGCCGGCGAGATCGGCGAGACGGGTCTTGCGCGCCTCGTCCTGCACCGCGACGACGCTCCAGACTTGCAGATTTGACGATGTCGAAGCCGACTGCGCGGCCGCGACGATGATCTCCAGCGCGCCTTCCGGCAGCGGTTCGGGCAGGAAATTGCGATGCGAACGATGCGCCAGAATGAGATCGAGCGTGTCGTTCCACTGCTTGGGCTTTGGCGAATCGTCGCGGCGATAGCGTTCAAACATCGCCGCCGCGCCGCGCGGATCGAAGGGTTGCGGGCTCAAAGGCTTGTTCATGGCGCTTCCAAAGTGGAGAGGATGCGCTGCAAGCCAAGCTTGTCGGCGCTCTTTAGATCAGTTTAACAAGCCACGCGCGAGGGTCCAAGCGCTTTGCCCAGGACGATTTACACCCGCTTCGGCACCAGGATCGCGCGGAAGTCGTTGACGTTCGTGCGCGTCGGCTTGGTCACGACGAGGTCGCCGAGCTTCTCGAACGCCGTGTAGGCGTCATTGTTGGCGAAATGCGCCTTCAGATCGACGCCGGCCTTTTTCGCGCGCTCGAATGAATCCGCCGTCATGATCGCGCCGGCGTTGTCCTCGCTGCCGTCGATGCCGTCGGTGTCGCAGGCGATCGCCGATACGCCGCCGAAGCCTTCGAGCGCGAGCGTCAATCCGAGCAAGAACTCCGCGTCACGTCCGCCCCGTCCCTTGCCGCGCACGGTGACCGTCGTCTCGCCGCCCGAGATGATGGCGACAGGCGGCGCGAAGGGCTGGCCATGGAGGGCGATCTGCTTTGCGATGCCGGCGTGCACGAGCGCCACGTCCCGCGACTCGCCCTCGAGGTCGCCCAGAATGCAGGGCGTGAAGCCCGCAGACTTCGCGACCGCCGCCGCCGCGTCGAGCGAACCCTGCGGCGTGGCGATGAGAATGTTCTGCACTTTCTCAAAGATGGCGTCGCCGGGTTTGGGCGTTTCGCATTCGCTCTTTTGCAGATGCGCCAGCACCGCGGCCGGCGCGTCGATCTTATATTTGGCGATGACGGCGAGCGCATCTTCGCGTGTCGTCGGATCGGGAACCGTGGGACCGGAGGCGATCACCGAAAGATCGTCATTCGGCACATCGGAGATCATCAGCGCCACGACCTGCGCCGGCGCGGCGGCGCGGGCGAGACGCCCGCCCTTGATGGCGGAGAGATGCTTGCGCACGCAATTCATCTCCGAGATGTTCGCGCCGCTCTTCAGTAGCGCCTTGTTCACCGCCTGCTTTTCCTCGAGCGTGACGCCCTCGGCCGGCAGCGCCATCAGCGCGGAGCCGCCGCCGGAAATCAGCGCGAGAACGAGATCGTCTTGCGAAAGCCCCTGCACCTTCTGCAAAATGCGCTTGGCCGCCTCGCGCCCCGCCGCGTCAGGCACCGGATGCGAGGCTTCGATCACCTCGATGTGTTTTGTCGGCGCGCCATGCTCATAGCGCGTGACGACGATCCCTTCGAGCGGGCCTTGCCAATGCGCCTCCACCGCCGCCGCCATGGAGGCGGCCGCCTTGCCGGCGCCGACGACGATGGTGCGGCCCTTCGGCGGCGCGATTTTCGCGAGAGAGGGCGGCAGGCAGACGGCTGGCGACGCAGCGCCGACGGCGGCGTCAAACATGGCGCGAAGGAGGGTGCGGAAATCGTCGGACATCGCGCATTTTACCTTGTTGTTTTGGCAATTCGTCGGTTAGCGCCGTGGAGCCGCGACAACCGTCGGCGCTGTCTTTTCAGCATCTCAAGCGCCCGTCAACCGGGCGCGGAGTCGCGCGCCGCGACTCGCTTATTGCGGTGGATTGCGCAAAAACACGACATAGCCGCGAAAATAGGGGTGGCGCGCCAGCGTTTCCGGCGGCGACCAGACGGCGCCCTCCGCGAGGCCGAGCCGAAAAGGCGTATGGACCCGTCCGACGCGCGCCAGGTAATCGTCGATATGGTCCACCGTAGCGCGGCCGCGATAGGTCTGAAACACCACCTCGTCGACGCTCCGACCGAGTCTGTCAATGTCTTCCGGCGTGGCCTGAGAGGCCCAGTCCATCAGGCCGCTAATGCTGAGCGCGCAATCCGCCGGCAACGTCTGACGCAGCTCTGCAAGGAAGGCCGCGTATGTGGTCAGGCCACGCGTTGCGGCGTCAAAGTCGATCTGAACGCCGATGACCTTGTCCGACTTGGCGCGCCACTCGGCGAGCCGGCGCTTGACCGCAGCAAAAATCGCCGACGTCCAGTCGATGCTGCGCACGCGATAGACCAGCCATAACGCTTGCGGATGAGAGCTCGGCTCGGTGGCGCCCTGCGCCTTTACACGCATCTCGCCCGACTCATCGGGTCCGATTTCAGCCTGCAGCAGATAGATGGTCTTAGCGGAAGCGAGTTCGGGACGCGCGCGCACACCCGCCCACAGCCAATAGGCGTCGTAATCCGCCGCGCGCACAATCGTGTCGGCCGCCGCTGTCCAAATGACGCCGACGGCGAGAAGAGACGCGGCGGCGACGCGCCGCAAAATCGTCACCAGTAAAATCTCAGACTTCTCGCCCATGTCGTCGCGCCATATTGCGCCTTGAGCTGGTCATACCAGGCTTTGCGCTGCGCCTTCTCGACGTCCTTGCCGCCGCAAGTGTTGTTGTTCGCCGGCGCGTAGCAATTGATCGCGCGGTAGAGCGCATAAGCCCGGTCGCGCGCAGGCGTCGCCGGCGAGCCGATAAGCTTCTTATAGACCTCGCCACGCGCATAGGGTTCGCCGGGAAATATGGATTTGCCGCCGCCAAGTTCGTCGGGCGCCGGCCGGGACGCCTCAAAGCCGTCGAGACCGTTCACGCGGATGAAGTCGCCAAAGCACAACATGGCGAGCGGGTCCTGAGGATTGGCGGCGAGTTCCCCGACAATCGATTTGAGGTCTGGACAAGCGTAGCCCTTGTCGGCGCCGCCGCTCCACAGCAAGACGCTGGACTGGTAATTGGGATATTGCCCGGGCCGTGCGGTGTCGGCGTCGTCCTTCGCCAGTCCCTCCGCAGAATAATCCCGAAGGAAGCCCGCATACTGGCCGTGCGTCGCCTCTTTGAGGAGAAGCACGAAGCGCGCAAGCTTGCGCTCCTCAGCCGAGGCCGGGTCCGCGACGGCCATCCGCAGCAGGATCGGACCTGCAATATATCGCAGCAGCATCGCACGAATCCGCGGCGACGACAGCTGCGTGTCCTTCAAGAAGACTTTGTTGACCTCTCCGGAGCGCTCCCAACTCAGCGCGAGGCCGAGTTCGACCGCCTCTTTCTGCCAGGGCTGCGTGGCGAGCGGCAGCAGCCGCCTCCAGTGGTCGATCGCCGCCGCATATTGCCCCGACGCCATCAGCGCCTGACCGCGAAGAACTTCGCGGCTGAAGCCAAGATAAGGGGGCGACAACGGCCCGGGCGTCGGATCACCCAACAGCTTCAATGTCGTCGCATGGTCGCCGTCGACATAATAGGCGCGCGCCGCCTTCAGAAAGGCGAATAGCGCCTCATGGCCCGCAAAGTCTCGCGCCTGCGCGTCAAGATCGGCCGCCGAGAACTTCTTCTGCGACGCATCGGTAGGCCGCATCATCGTCAAATCGTCGATCGCGAGAAGATTTGCGTCATGGACGTCTTTTGAGTCGAGACCGAGTTTCGAGTCGATTTCAGCGGCGAGATCCGAACTGCGCAGATTGGTGCCCGGATCGCGCGCATGCGTCAGCTGCCATGCATACTCAGTCGCGGCCTGCGATCGGTCGCCGGCGAGCCAATAGACGCGACGCAACAAGCCGCGCGCCGACGCCGCGTAGCGGCCGTGCGGATAGTCGACGAGGTAAGATTTGAATTCAGATTCCGCCGCTTTCAGCGATTCGTGATCCGACACTTTTGGCTCGGGCGCGCCGTCCAGTTCGGCGAACGCGCCGACCGACGCCTTGTTCAAAAGCGTGCGGGCGATCATGTAGCGTGCGCTCTCGCGCACCCACACATTCTGCGCTTTCGCGAGGCTGCGAAAAGCGTTGAGCGCGGCGTCGAATGCGCCGCCATAAAAGGACTCCGCGCCGGCAAGATAAGCGGCGAATTCGCGCGCGGCCGCCGATGCGTCGGCGCCCGCGACATAAGCCTTCGAGGCGCTAGGCGCCGCATCCTTTCCTTGGCAGGCCGTCGTTAATTCCTTGCGTGAACGGATCAGCGCGTCGCGCTCCGCTTCGCTAAGAGCCTTTTCGGCCTGTACAGCCTGAATAAAGGCGTCCTCGCCGCTTTGAGCCGAGACGCAGCGCGTGCCTTCCTCAAAGAAGTCGCTCGGCGTCGTCGCCACGTCTTTGACGGGCCGGCCCGCATAATCGCAAGAGTTTCGTGCGAAGGCGTCGTTAAAAGCGTCGCGCGCGAAAAGCACGAAATAGTCGGGATAGATGTCGAGCTTCACCTCGTCTTTTCGCGCGTCGACGGGCCAAGGCCGCGCATCCATCATCAGGAACTGCGCGTTGACGCGGCTGTCATTGCCCGGACTGAGGAACGGCAAATTGTCGCGATTGGAAAAGTCCTTGTGATCCAGCTTCCATCCGGCGCGGCCGAGACCATCGCCCGCGCAGGCGAACGCCTGGCTCGCGGAACACAGCAGCATGAGCGATGCGAGAGTCGAAAAGAGCTGGCGCATGGCGGTTCCCTGAACGTGGCCGGCAAGCTGCTTCGCGCTTCCTACCGTATTGCGGGCGCGCGTCTGTTGAAAATAATCAAGACGAATGTTGACGCTTCAAAAATAGGGCGAGGGTGGCGTCACGCCGTCCCTCGCCCCTTATATGCCCCGCTCTTTGGCGGGCTGCGGCTTACGCCGCCATTGCGTTGGCCTTTTCGATCAACGCCTCGGCCATGCGGATCGAGGCGATGTCGATCAGGCGGCCGTCGAGAGAGACGGCGCCCTTGCCTTCCTTAGCGGCCTGGGTCATCGCGTCGAGAATGCGGCGCGCCTTCGTGACTTCGGCGTCGGACGGCGTGAAGACCTGATTGGCGAGGTCGATCTGCGAGGGATGGATCGCCCACTTGCCCTCATAGCCCAGCACCGCGGCGCGCTTGGCGGCGGCGATATAGCCGTCCGGATCGCCGAAGTCGCCGAAGGGGCCGTCGATCGGACGCAGGCCGTAGGCGCGGCACGCGACCATCATGCGCGTCTGCGCCGCATGCCACTGATCGGCCCAGTAATATTCGCGATTGCCGCTTTCGTCCTTGTCGGTCAGCACGCCGTAATCCGGATTGACGCCGCCGATGACGGTCGTGCGGGCGCGGGTCGACGCCGCATAGTCGGCGACGCCGAAGGACATGGCCTCGAGGCGCTTGGACGACTGCGCGATGGCTTCGACATTGGCCATGCCGAGCGCGGTCTCGATCAGGATTTCGATGCCGATCTTCTTGGTGCGTTTCTTGTACTGCTCGATCTGCGTGATCATCATGTCGATCGCGTAGACGTCGGCCGGAACCCCGACCTTCGGGATCAGCACGATGTCGAGGCGCGGGCAGTTCTCGAGAACGTCGACGACGTCGCGATAGCAGTATTGCGTATCGAGACCGTTGATGCGCAGCGTCATCACCTTCTTGCCCCAGTCGATGTCATTGAGGCCCTGGATGATGTTCTTGCGCGCCTGTTCCTTGTCGTCGGGCGCGACCGCGTCTTCGAGATCCAGAAAGATCTGATCGGCCTTGGACTGCGCGGCCTTTTCAAACATGCCCGGCGCGGAGCCCGGCACGGCGAGTTCCGAGCGATGCAGACGCGGCGTGGCCTGCTCGATTAAAGTGAAGCTCATATTTTTTCCCCTTCCTGTTGAATTAGCCTGTGGCCCCGAGGCCGGCGGCGACGCAGCTGATCGAGAGCAGCAGAGGCACTTTGACGGCCTCTTTTTCTGCTTCGTCCTGAGCCTCGCGGAACCGGCGAAGCAGCGCCACCTGCTCGCGATTAACCTCGTTGATGGTCTGCAGGCGATGCGAAAGCCTCGCCTGATATTCCTTGAAGCGCTCCGCCAGTTCGACGCCGCCGGTGACGCGCAAGGCCATCTCGCGCGTCAATTCAAATTCCTCTTCGATGGCCTTGAAGATTTTGGTTCGCACGGTTTCGTCAGCGACAAGCCCCGCATACTGCTTGGCGATCGAGAGATCGACGAGCGCGAGCGTCTTCTCGACTTCGTCGATAATGAGCCGGAACATCCGCGAATCTTCGAACATCCGGCGCAAAAGCTCGAAACCGCGGTCGCCGCGCACGTCAACGAAATTCTTCAGACCGGACCCGACGCCGTACCAGCCGGTGATCGAATGGCGGTTCTGCGCCCAGGCGAAGACCCAGGGGATCGCGCGCAAATCCGCCAGGCTTTTGGCGCCGAAGCGACGCGCCGGCCGCGACCCGATGTTGAGCAGCGAAATCTCTTCAAGCGGGCTTGCAGCCTGAAAGTAAGCCACAAGATCGGGATCGCCGATGAATTTGGCGTATGCGGCGAAAGAGGCGCCGGAAATCTCCTCGAGCGCCTCGTCGAACTCAGCGTGCGGGGCCAGCGCTTCCTCGCGTTCGGACTTCAGCGCATGCTGAAACACGGAGGACGCCAAAAGCTCCATCTGATAGGCCGCCGTCCCGCGATTGGCGTATTTGAACGAGACGACCTCGCCCTGTTCGGTGACGCGAAAACGGCCGCGAATAGAGCCCGCCGGCTGCGCCGCGATGGCATGGCCGGTCGGCGCGCCGCCGCGCGACACCGAGCCGCCGCGTCCATGGAAGAAGGCGATGGCGACGCCCTGCTCGCGTCCGACCTGACTGAGGCGGGCCTGCGCCTTGAACAGCTCCCAATTGGACGACAGAAAGCCGCCGTCCTTGTTGGAGTCGGAATAGCCGATCATCACCTCTTGCAGATTGCCCTGCCAGCGCGTCGAGCGGCGCACCACCGGGACCTGCAAGAGATCGCGCATGATCGCCGGCGCGGCGCGCAGATCGCCGATCGTCTCGAAGAGCGGCACGATCGGCAGCGTGAGGATCTCGACGCCGGGTTCGTCGAGAAAAAGCCCCGCCTCCTTGGCGAGCAGATAGACGCCGAGGACGTCGACCGCCGAACGCGTCATCGACAAAATAAATCCGCCGAAGGCTTCCCGGTCGAGCTGCGTGCGCATCTCGGCGACCACCTCGAACATTTCAATGACATCGCGCGTATCGGCGGAAAGCTTGTCGCGGGGGACAAGCGTCGTCCGCGGCTTTGCAAGCTCGGCGATCAGCCATTCGCGCCATTCGGGAGCATCGAGGTCGGGCGGCGCCTCGCCGCCCGTCTTCACGCGCCACAGCTCCTCGAGCGCCTGCGTCGTCCGGGTCGTGTTCTGGCGAATGTCGAGGCGCACCGTGCTGAAGCGGAACGTTTCGACCGCGCGGCGCAGCGGACGCACGAGATCCGTCGCGAGCGCGTCGCTCTTGGCTTCATTGAGCGCCTTTTCGAGCGCCAGCAGGTCGGCGATGAGTTCGTCGGCGCTCGCATAGCGCGGACCTGTCGCCGGTTCGGCGTTCACCGCGCGCAACGTCTGGTCGAGCTTGCGCAGAATCGTCATCACGAACTGCCGGTAGGGCTCATTTTGATTGCGCGCTTCGATCGCCGCGCCGTCCGGCAGCGCGGCGAGGCGTTCAGCCAACTCCTCGCGGAAAGACTGAGGAATATCGGCGGCGCGCTGGCTGATCGACAGCATGCGCGCGAGATCGACGAAGCGGGTACGGTAATAATTCAAGCTCGCCGCAGCGTTTTCGCGCATGGTGCGGCGGGTGACGTCGTTCGTCACGAACGGATTGCCGTCGCGATCGCCGCCGATCCAGGACCCGAACTGGAAGAAGGGCGCGACCTCGAATGTTTCGTTGGGATAGTGGCGTCGCAGCGCGCGTTCGCAGGATGACAGAAGCTCCGGCGCGAGATCGAAAATGCTCTCGTGAAAGAAGTGCTGGCCCCAGGCGACTTCCTGATCGACGGTGGGCTTTTCGAGATGCAGTTCGCCAGTGAGCCACAGAAGTTCGATCTGATCATAGATCGACTTCACCAGCGCTTCACGCTCGCGGTCCGTCCAGCGGGTCGATTCAAGTTCGCGCATCAGCAGATAGATGCGGCGATATTTTTCCAGGATCGAGACGCGCTTCGCCTCCGTCGGATGGGCGGTGATCACGGGTCGGATGCGCAGCGACTGCAATTGCGCGCGTATTTCGTCGGGAGCGACGCCCGAGGCCGCGGCGCTCGACAAGACGTAATCGAACGTGCCGAGCAGCTTGTCGTGGCCCTTTTCGCGCTCGATCCGGCGGCGCCGGCGCATGGCGTAGGCCTGCTCCGCGATGGAGACGAGCTGAAACAGGATGCCCTGCGCCTGAAGCGCGCGGGCCATCTGACGCGGCTCCAGACCTGCGCCCGCCTTGGAGTCGCGCACGACCGCCTCGATCTCCGGCGTGTGACGGCGAATCACGGTGAGCAATTGCTCGCGCAGGAAGTCGGAAGCTTCGGTGACCGAGCGAGTCGCGTAAGCAGACGGCAGGCCGGTCGAAGACAGGCTCTTCAATGTCTGGGTCTCGGCGGTCATCAAAACTCCTTAGGCGCTCACGACGCCGCGCAGGATGAACGGCTTCGGAAAATGCGGCCGGACGGCGGCGCGCGACGGCGCCGACGCCAATGCTGCATTCCTCAGGCGCTCTGCAATACCTTGGCGACAGTCGATCCGAATTCCGCCGGGCTCGGCGCGACCGTGAGCCCGTAAGACTTCATAATCTCGGTTTTTTCCGCAGCGCTGTCGCCCGTCGCCGAAATGATCGCGCCGGCATGGCCCATGCGGCGACCCTTGGGCGCCGTGAGGCCGGCGACAAAGCCAATCACCGGCTTGGAGAAATTCTCCTTGATCCAGGCGGAGGCTTCGGCCTCCTGTGGACCGCCGATTTCGCCGATGATGAGCACGGCCTGCGTCTCGGGATCTTTGTCGAACAGCACCAGATGGTCGAGGAACGACGAGCCGTTGATCGGATCGCCGCCGATGCCGACCGAGGTCGATATGCCGAGGCCGAGCGCCTTCAGCTGCGACGCCGCTTCATAGCCAAGCGTGCCGGAGCGCGAGATCAGCCCCACCGGACCCTGCTTGTAAATGTGGCCAGGCATGATGCCGAGCATCGCCTTGCCCGGCGAAATGATGCCGGCGCAATTCGGGCCGACCAGCATCGGCCGACGATCTTTGGGAAAGCGCAGGAAGTAGCGCTTCACGCGCATCATGTCCTGCGCCGGAATGCCGTCGGTGATCGAGCAGATCAGGCGGACGCCGGCGTCGGCGGCCTCCATGATCGCGTCGGCGCAAAAGGCTGGCGCGACGAAGGTGATCGACGCCTGCGCGCCGGTCTCGCGCACCGCGTCGCGGACGGTGTTGAATACCGGCACGCCGTGGTGAGTCTTGCCGCCCTTTCCGGGCGTGACGCCGGCGACGACATTGCTGCCGTAGTCGATCATCTCCTTGGTGTGAAAACTGCCCTTGTCGCCGGTGATGCCCTGGACCAGGATCGGCGTCTTTTCGTCAATGAGAATGCTCATGTGTCGTTCTCCGGCGCTTACTTGGCGCCCTGATAGGCGGCGACAGCCTTCTCGGCGGCTTCGGCCAGCGTGTCGGCCTGGATGATCGGAATGCCGCTTTCGGCGATGATCTTCTTGCCCGCTTCGACATTGGTGCCGGCGAGACGCACGACGAGCGGAACGCCCTCGATCTTTTCGGCGCGCACCGCGTCAACGACGCCCTGCGCCACCCAGTCGCAGCGATTGATGCCGGCGAAAATGTTGACGAGCACGACCTTCACGCGTCGATCCGAAAGAACGAGACGGAACGCCGTCGCGACGCGCTCGGGCGAAGCGCCGCCGCCGACGTCGAGGAAGTTCGCCGGATTGCCGCCGGCATGCTTGATCATGTCCATCGTCGCCATGGCGAGTCCGGCGCCATTGACGATGCAGCCGATCTCGCCGTCGAGGCCGATGTAATTCAGGCTGTGCTCCGACGCCTGCGCCTCGCGCGGATCGCTCTGCGAGGGGTCGTTCATGTCGACGATATTGTGACGGCGGAACAGCGCATTGTCGTCGAAGGACATCTTCGCGTCGAGCGCCAGAACCTTGTCGTCCTTGGTGACGACGAGCGGATTGATCTCGAGCATGGTCGCGTCATTATCGCGGAAGGCGCGATAGGCGCCCATGATCGTCTTCACCGCGCGCGAGACCTGTTTGATATTGAGTCCGAGCTGAAAGGCGAGTTCGCGCGCCTGAAACGGCTGCAGGCCGACGGCGGGCTCGACGATGACCTGGAGCAGTTCGTCAGGGGTGTTCTTGGCGATCTCTTCGATATCCATGCCGCCGTGCTTCGAAGCGATGACGCGCACGCGCTCCAATTTGCGGTCGAGAACATAGCCGAGATAAATCTCGCGCTCGAAAGGATCGGCGACCTCGACATAGACGCGCTGCACCGGCTTGCCTTCCGGTCCGGTCTGCGACGTGACGAGCCGCTTGCCGAGCAGATCGCGCGCCGCCTGCTGGACTTCGTGATAGGTGCGACAGAGCTTGACGCCGCCCGCCTTGCCGCGCGCGCCGGCGTGAATTTGCGCCTTGACGACCCAGTGCGAGCCGCCGAGCTCCGTCGCGGCGTAGACCGCCTGATCCGGGCTGAAAGCGACGGTGCCGGGCGGAACTTCGACGCCGTGGCTCGCCAGTATTTCCTTGGCCTGATACTCGTGGACGTCCATTTCAGTCCTCTCCTCGCAATGCGGCGCGGCTTCCTCAGCCGCCTATTTTGGCTTTGACCGTCTCATAGACCGCTTCCGTTTCGGCCGCGGCCTTGGCGAGAAGCGCATTGACTTCGGCAAGCTGCTGCTCGGCGAAGCCGCGATCCTTGATCGCCTTGGCGTTGATGAAGACATTGAGCGCGCAGCTGCGCAGTCCGGCATTGGCGGCGAGCACCGCGACTCCGGCGTCGCTGATGACGTTGAGGTTGCCCTTGTCGGCGGCCTCTTTCGACAGGCTGATGACGTCATAGCAGATTTTGCACGTCTTCAGCGGCGCCAGCGTCGCTTCTTTCAGCGCCGACTGGATCGTCTCCGAACGCTTCGCCTTCTCTTCATCGGTGCCGCGCGGCAGGCCATAGGCGCCCATCAGCGTGTTGAAGGCGACGACGTCTTCATCGACTCCCGCGGTCAGCTCGGCGCGCAGCTTTTCAGCCTTGGCGAGAGTCTGCTGCAGATCGGCTGAAACGGCTTCGTAATTCTTTTTGCCGATGGTGAGATTGCACACCATCGAAACCAGCGCCGCGCCCATGGCGCCCGAAAGCGCCGCCGCGCCGCCGCCGCCGGGAGTCGGCGCATCGCTGGCGAGTTCGTCGAGGAATTTTCCAATCGTATCGTTCTTGGCGCTCATATCTTTCCTCGCTCAGGCGAGCTCTTTGGCTTGCGCATAAATGTTTTCGCAGTCGAACACCTGATCGGCGGCGTCAAACAGCTTGCCGACGCATTCGCGATGCAATTTGAGCTTGAGCCCGCCCAGTCCCAGCGCGCCGATGACGATCTTGCCGTGACGCTCCTTGGCCTTGTCGGTCGCCTCGACGCCGCCGACGCCGAGCGGCGGCTGCGCGTTGCAGTCGGCGATGAGTTCGATCGTCGGATCGTTCTGCCAAGCCGTCTCGTCGAGCAGCGGGACGCCGATGGCCCCGGCCGCGAAGACGATCTGAGCGCCTTTGACGGCCTGAGCGCGCGCCGCGTTATCCGGGGCTTCAATCGCCGCGGGCGTGAAGCCGAAGCGCTCCTGAATGGCTTTTGCAGCCGCCTCGGCGCGCGCCTTCTGACGCGAGGTGATGGCGACTTCGGCGCCTTCGATGTTGAGCATCGCCGCGGCGCGCATGCCGACCGGGCCAGTGCCGGCGAGAACGACGGCCTTCTTGCCCTTGAGCGAACTTGCCTTGGCGAGCAGCGCCACGCCCGCCGCGGCGGTCGTATTGGAGCCGTTCGAATCGAGCATCGCCGAGACGCGGAAATTCGAGAAGAAACGCTTCTTCACCGCTTTGAACACGGTTTCGCCGGCCGTCATGTCGCCGCCGCCGACGAAGATCGCCGTATATTGCTTCTCTTTCGGGCCGCGCGTGTAAATGCAGCCGTCGACCAGCGCCCCGACGTTTTCGGTCGTCACGCCGCCATAGCCGATGATGCGGTCGGCGCCGCCGTCATAGCCGACGACCGTGTCGAAAACGCTCGGAACCGGATCGGTGTCAAAAAGGAAAAGCAGTTTTTTGGTCATTGGAACTCGAACCTTTCACTGGCCCCCTCCCCAACCCTCCACCGCGCTGCGCGCAGGAGAGGGAGCAGACTCGGCCATCGACGCGCATTCGCGCAACCTCGGGCGTTGGTCCCCTCTCCCGCTTGCGGGGGAGGGTGGCGCGAAGCGCCGGGAGGGGGCGTCAGCCTCACGCCGCCACGACGTTGCGCGGGCTGCCGGCGACAAAAGCGTCGATATTGTCGACGAGCTGATCGGCCAACACCTGCATCGCCTCTTTCGAGGCCCAGGCCACATGCGGCGTGATGATGAGATTGGGAATCGTCGGATCGAGCAGGATGTTGCCGTTCTTGGGCGGCTCGACCGTCAGCACGTCGAAGCCGGCGCCGCCGATGACTCCCTTGCGCAGCGCGTCGGCCAGCGCCGCTTCGTCGACGATGCCGCCGCGCGCCGTATTGATGATGCAGGCGGACTTCTTCATCGACGCAAGCTCCTTCGCGCCGATCATGTTCTTGGTCTCCGGGGTGAGCGGCAGGTTGAGCGTGATGACGTCCGCCTCACGCAGGATCGTCGGGATATCGACCTTGTTCGGCACGTCCGTGACGTCGTTGATCAGCACCTTCATGCCAAGCGCGACGGCCCGCTTTTCGATTTCCTTGCCGAGAGCGCCATAGCCGATAATGCCGAGAGTCGAACCGGCGATGTCGTAGATCGGATAGTCGAAATAGCAGAACTGATTGGCGTAGCCCCACCGCCCCTGCCGAACGGAATTGTAATAGTTCACCAAATTGCGGCGCAGCGCGAAGAGCAGCGCGAACACATGTTCGGGCAGCGTGTTGAACGCATAGTTGCGAATGTTGGAGACGACGATCCCGTTCGCGCTCGTATAGGCCTTGTCGATCACGTCCGTGCCGGTCGCGGCGACGGCGATGAGCTTGAGGCCCGGAAGCTGCTTCAACGTCGCTTCGCGCAGCGGCACCTTGTTGGTGATGCAGATCGTCGCGCCTTTCAGGCGTTCAACGATCTGGTCGGGCGCCGTCTGGGCGTATTCGGTATATTCGTGAGGAAAATTCGGCTTGCGCACATTGGCGTCGAGCGTTTCCCGATCGAGAAAGACGATTTTGTGCGACATGTCCTGGTTTCCCCCTCTTTCTCAATTCTTTTTTTGGCAGTCGTTCGTCGGGCTCCGGCGGTCGGAATGCTCCGACCGCCGGTCGCCAATTACATCTTCAGCAGCGGATTGGCGCGATAGACCGCCTGCGCGGCCGCAGCGCCGGAGCCCGGCGTCACCGGAATGCCGACGTCGCACATGGCCATCTCCGCGCCGCCGATGGCGCCGAGCAGCATCAGCTCGTTGAGGTCGCCGAGATGGCCGATGCGGAACACCTTGCCCGCGACTTCGGACAGACCGGCGCCGAGCGCGAGATTGTAGCGCTTGTAGGCGATCTCGATCACCTTGGCGGCGTCAAAGCCCTCCGGCACGACGATCGCCGTGACGGTGTCGGAGTTCCACTTCGGCTCCTTGGCGCAGCACTTAAGGCCCCATGCCGCGACCGCGGCACGACAGCCTTCGGCGAGGTGGTGGTGGCGCTTGTAGACCTGATCGAGGCCCTCTTCGAACAGGATCGAGAGCGATTCCTTGAGGCCATAGAGCAGCGGCACGGACGGCGTATAAGGGAAATAGCCGTTCGCGTTCTGGGCGATCATGTCCTGGAATTCGAAATAGGCGCGGCGCCCCTTGTTGCTCTTGCCGGCGGCGATCGCCTTCTGGCTCGCCGCCATCAGCAGCAGGCCGGCCGGCAGCATGAAGCCCTTTTGCGAGCCCGACACGATCACGTCGACGCCCCACTCGTCCATTTTGAACTCGAGCGACGCCACCGACGACACGCCGTCGACGAAAAGCATCGCCGGGTGCTTGGCGTTGTCCATCGCGCGGCGCACCGCGGCGATGTCGGAGGTGACGCCGGTCGCCGTCTCGTTATGCGTGGCGAGAACCGCCTTGATTTCGTGGTTCTTGTCGGCCTTCAGCGTCTCTTCGATCAGCTCCGGATCATTGCCCGTGCCCCACTCGCGCTCCTGCACGACGACTTCCAGGCCCTGACGCTTACAAAGATCGATCCACAGATGGGAGAACTGGCCGAAGCGCTGCGCCAGAACCTTGTCGCCCGGCGACAGCGTGTTGGTGATCGCGGCTTCCCAGCCGCCGGTGCCCGACGCCGGGAAAATGAAGGCATGGCCCTTTTCAGTGCCGAAGATCTTCTTCAGGCCGGGGAAGAGCGGCTTGACGAGGTCGGGGAACGTCGGCGAGCGATGATCTTCGGACGCGACCGACATGGCGCGCACGATGCGGTCGGGCAGATTGGTCGGGCCCGGCACAAACAGGAAGTTCTTGCCGGGAATTCTGGAATTCAACATTTCTCAAGCTCCTTTCGAGCGGCGGGTTTCAAAATGGCGCGGCGGCGACGACGCCGGGAACGCGCTAGAACAGGCCGGCGATGCGGCCGGAGTCGTCAACGTAGATGTTGTTGGCGGCTGGGACCTTCGGCAGTCCCGGCATCGTCATGATGTCGCCGCACACCACCACGATGAACTCGGCGCCTGCCGAGAGACGCAATTCCCGGATCGGGATCGTGAAGGCCGAGGGGGCGCCTTTGGCGTTCGCATCCGTCGAGAAGCTGTATTGCGTCTTGGCGATGCAGACCGGGAAGTTGCCGAAGCCTTCCTTCTCCAGCTCGGCGAAGCGCGCCTTGATGCTCGAATCATAAGAGATATCGGCGGCGCCGTAGAGCTCCTTGGCGATCGTGCGCACCTTCTCGGCAAGCGGCATGTCATCCGGATAGAGCGGCTTGAAGTTCGAGGGCTGCGTCTCGATGGTGTTGACGACCGCCCTGGCGAGATCCGCCGCGCCGGCGCCGCCGGAGCCCCAATTGTCGGCGACGACGCATTCGACGCCTTCCGCCTTGCAGAGCTTGTCGAGCGCCGCCATTTCGGCCGCGGTGTCGGACGAGAACTTGTTGATCGAGACGAGCACCGGCACGCCGAATTTGCGAACATTGCCGATATGGCGCTTCAGATTCTCGAAGCCCTTCTCGACCGCGGCGACATTCTCGGCCTTCAGATCGTCCTTGGCGACGCCGCCATGCATCTTGAGCGCGCGGATCGTCGCGACGATCACCGTGATGTCGGGCTTGAGGCCCGCCTTGCGGCACTTGATGTCGAAGAACTTCTCCGCGCCGAGATCGGCGCCGAAGCCCGCCTCCGTCACGACGTAGTCGGCGAGCTTCAAGCCGGCCTTCGTCGCGATGACCGAATTGCAGCCATGCGCGATATTGGCGAATGGCCCGCCGTGAATGATCGCCGGATTGTTCTCCAACGTCTGCACGAGATTGGGCGCGATCGCATCTTTGAGCAGCGCGGCCATGGAGCCCGCCGCCTTCACTTCCGAGGCGCGCACGCTCTTTTTGTCGCGGGTCTGTCCGACGACAATGTCGCCGAGCCGCCGCTGCAGATCGGCGAAGTCCGAAGCGAGGCAGAAGATCGCCATCACTTCCGACGCGACGGTGATGTCGAATCCGTCCTCGCGGGCGAAGCCGTTCGAAACTCCGCCGAGGGACGAGACGATCGAGCGCAATGCGCGGTCGTTCATGTCGACGACGCGCCGCCATGCAACGCGGCGCGAGTCGATCTTGGGCTCGCCGCCCCAATAAATGTGATTGTCGATCAGCGCAGCGAGCAGATTGTTCGCCGCGCCGATGGCGTGGAAGTCGCCGGTGAAGTGGAGGTTGATGTCCTCCATCGGCACGACCTGCGCATAGCCGCCGCCGGCGGCGCCGCCCTTGACGCCGAAACAGGGACCGAGCGAGGGCTCGCGCAGACAGCACAGCGCCTTTTTGCCGATGTGATTGAGACCGTCCGTGAGGCCGACGGTCGTCGTCGTCTTGCCTTCGCCGGCGGGCGTCGGCGTGATGGCCGTGACGAGGATCAGCTTGCCGTCGGCCTGGCTGTCGAGCGAGGAGATGTAGTCGAGGGAGATCTTGCCCTTGTAGTGGCCGTAGGGCTGCACATGTTCGGCCGGGATGCCGAGCTTGTCGCGCGCGACGTCGATAATCGGCCGCATCTTGGCGGCCTGCGAAATCTCGATGTCGGACTTCGGCGCAAGATGCTGATTGTCCTTTCCGCTCGCGCCCGGCGCGGCGGCTGACCGTTCTGACATGCAGTCCACTCCCTATCAGGCCTGCGTCGCACAGGCCCAGAATTCGTTTTTTTCGATCGTCGAGAACCGAGCGTCGGCGCCGCCGATCCCGCTCCCGGCCGACCGGGCTGAAATCCTGCCGATGCAGGCTGCAGCCTTTTTTGCGACCGTAGTTTTCTCCAATTCGCGCATCAAGGCCCGCGGTTCGCCGCAACGAGCCGACGCGCGCATGAATCCGCTTACTGAAAATTCATTGGCGGACACCTCGTATGACGGGAATCAAAATTGATCGTCAAGCCGGCAGAGCCGTGAGCGGCGTGACGACGTCATGGGCGCCGCGATGCGGCTCCCGCTCGCGCGACGCAAGCGCGGGGCGACTCGCTTATTCGACAAGCCGGGCCGACCGCCTATCCCTCACCTGCCCGATAGAACGGGATTAGGCAGGCTGCGCGCACACCGATCAATGCGCGCATTCGCTACAAGAATTGTGGCGTTTCCTACACGCCCGAAAAGCTGATACGACGGGTCTGGACAGGCTCGGCGCTTGCTCTGGGGAGAAACTGAGCCCCATCCTTACCTATCCGAAGAAACCGCAGGCCAGCGGGCGCAGCGTCCGTTGCGACGTCCCTCGAAAAAAATTTGTCGCAGCCAGCGTCGCAGCCTTGACTCTATCGGGCGATCACGCGGCTCGATAGTCTTTTGGATGCCTATTCGGGCTGAAAGTCGAGCGCGACGCCATTGATGCAATAGCGCAGGCCGGTCGGCGGCGGGCCATCGTTGAAGACATGCCCGAGATGCGAGCCGCAACGGCTGCAATGCACTTCCGTGCGCACCATGCCATAGCTGCGATCGACGGTCGAGCCGAGCGCGCCGGGAAGCGGATCGAAGAAACTCGGCCAACCGGTGCCGCTTTCGAACTTCTCGCCCGAGCGAAACAACGGCTGACCGCAGCCGGCGCAACTGAATGCGCCGCGACGCTTTTCATGATTGAGCGCGCAGCTTCCCGGGCGTTCGGTGCCATGCCCGCGCATGACGTCATATTGCTCGGGCGTGAGAAGCGCGCGCCATTCGGCGTCGGTGTGGGTTACGGGAAAGATCTCGTCTGCCATCGCCAGCGCCTTGTCTGAGATTCTCGGGCTGGGTCCTATCTTGTATCAGCCGACGCCTTTCGCCAGAGGGGCGTGGCGGGATAGAGTGACGATCTTTCAGCGGCAAAGACGATTCGGAATGAGCGACAAGAAATTCGACGCCGTGGTGATCGGCTCGGGACTGGGCGGATTGACGGCGGGCGCGATGCTTGCGCATGCCGGCTACAGCGTCTGCCTGTTAGAGCGCAATTTCAGCCTGGGCGGCGCGGCGTCGGTCTACAAGGTCGGTCCGCTGACTGTGGAAGCCTCGCTGCATCAGACCTCCGACGCGCGCAACCCCCGCGACGTGAAGCACGACATCCTCCGCCGGCTGGGGATTCTCGACGAAATCGAATGGCTGCCCACCGGCGCGCTCTATACCGTGCGCGGCGGGCCGGTTGGCGAGGCCTTCGAACTGCCTTTCGGCTTTGCCGCCGCCTATGAGGCGCTCGCCGCCCGTTTCCCCGACAAGCGCGCCGCCATCCAAAGATTTCTCGGCGAGGTCGAGCAGATTCACGACGCGCTGTGGACCTTGAAACAGGCCCGCGAGGAAAGCTCTTTCGCCAAATTGGCGCGCGGCCTTTGGGAAGTCGCGCCCGCCGCGGCCGGCTGGCAGAATTCATTGCACGAGATCATGGAGCGCGATTTTGCCGGCTGCGAGGCCCTAAAATGCGCGCTGGGCGCCAATCTCGCTTATTACGGCGACGACCCGCGCCGGCTGTGGTGGATTTTCTACGCGCTCGCTCAGGGCGGCTATATCGCGTCCGGCGGCGCCTATATTAAAGGCGGCTCGCGACAGTTGAGCCTCAAGCTCGCCAAGTGCATCACCAAGACCGGCGGCGTGGTGCGCATGGGCCGGCAGGTCAACGCCATCGAGACCGATGCGGGCGGCAATGTGGTCGCCATACGCCATGTCGCGCGGCGCGCCGGCGACAGCGAGGAACGCATTGAAGCGCGCGTAGCGATGGCGAATTGCGCGCCTTCGGAGGCGGCGGCGATGATGGACGCGCCCGCGCGCGCGAAAATGGAGGAGACCTTCGGGTCCCGCCGGCTTTCAACATCGCTGTTTTCGGCCAATTTCGGCTTGAGCGCGAAACCCTCTACGGTCGGACTGGCGAATTTCACGACGGTCGTCATGCCACAAGATATGCGGCGCTTCGATCAATATGGCGATGGCGCCGGCGCGATGGCGGAAGATCCCAAGGGGGCGTTGCCCCTTCATACGATCGCCAATTTCACCGCAGTCGATTCAGGTCTTTGGGACGAGCCGCCGATCCTCGTCAGCGTGCTGGGCCTCGATCGCATCGAGAACTGGCGTGATCTGCCGCGCGACGCGGCGCTCGCGCGCCGCGAACGCTGGCTCGACGCCATAGAGACGTCTCTCGAGCGCGACTATCCCGGCTTTTCCGGTCTGGTCACGACGCGGATGCTGCTCAACGCCTATTCGATGGCGAGCTATCTCAACACGCCGGAAGGCGCCGTGTACGGCTTTGCGGCGCTGCCCGCCGAAGCGCCGATCTTGATGGGATTTCCGCGAACGCCGCAAACGCCGATCGCCGGACTTTATCTCGCCTCGGCGTTTGGCGGCGAGCATGGCTTCAACGGCGCGATGTTATCGGGCGCCGAGGCCGCGCGGCTCGCCGAAAGGCGGCTCGCCGTCGCGACCTGATGATGCGTAAGGCGCGGATCGAAGGCGCGGCGACGTGTTGCGCCGCGCCTGTTAGCGCTTGCGCTTTTTGCCCGCCGACCCGAGGCCGAGTTCGGCTTTGCAGGCGGCGCTGATCGATCCCGCATTGGCTCTCAAGCATCGCTCGATGGCGACGGCGTCCGGAATATACGCCTCGCAGAAGCGATTCGCGTCGCCTTCACAGGCCTCGCGCTGTTCGGCCGTGCCTTGAGCGAAAGCCGGCGTGAGCGCAAAAAAAGCCAGCACAGCCGATAGCCTCAAAATGATGCGCATTCAGATTGTCCTTCCTGTTGTCCGCGCTTCGAGGTTTAGCGCAGGCGCGCCACGCGGCAGGCGCGCTTCCTCGAGCGACAATGGGGACGTTGATTGCATCGCGCCCGCCGGGAATCAAGTCGCATTTATCCTTCGAGGACAGACTCCTTCGCCGGCTCCGCGGAATGAATGCGCTGCGGCGCCGTCTCCCGGGGCAGCCGATGTCGCGGCAAATAAAGACTGTTCGCAATCATTGTAGGCACGATCGCCGTCGCGATGATCGCGGCGACGAGCGTCGAATACTGGTTTTCGTCGATGATATTGTTTGATAGGCCGAAAAGCGCCGAAATCGTGCCGAATGTGAGGCCGGAGGCCATCAGCAGCGTCGTATACATGGCGTCCTTGTGCGGCGACCCGAATCTGCGCGCCACGGGATAGACGCTGACGACCTTGGTCGCCATCTCGACCGCAAGAAAGGCGACGACGCCAAGCGGCGCGGCGAGAACGGCCGGGATGGAGACAAAGTAACCCGCACGGATGAAATAGAAGGGCGTCAGCAGGCCGATGGTCACCGCCCGAATCTTGCGAATGAGCGCATGGTCGCGCCCGACGGAGCCCGCGAGCGCCATGCCGATCAGATAGGCGGGCAAGACGCCTTCGCTCCCGGCCCAGGTCGCGAGCGCGCCGAGCGCCATCAGCGCGAAGAACAGGAATTTGGTCTCGAATTCCGAAGGGCGCCCGCCGAACTTCGCAAAGATCCAAGGCGTCGCCCGCGGCAATCCGACGAACGCCGCGCCGACCGCTGCGACGAACACGGCGGTCTTCCAGGTGAAGGGCGCGAATACGAGGCCGAGCGTCACGACCGTGCCGAGATCAGTGATGAAACAGGCGGCGAGAATGGTCTTGCCGAAATCGGTGCGATTAAAGCCATATTCCATCATCACCGTATAGACGACGGCGACGGAGGTGGCGGCGAGCGCGATGCCGGCAAGCAGCGCCGGCGAACTCTCCCACCCCAGCAGATAATAGGCGACCGCCCAGCAGCCGATGGCGGGCGCGAGGAAGCTCGCAGCGCCGACCGACGCAGCCTCCTTCCACTTCAGCTTGAAGACGTCGGGATCGAGTTCGGCGCCTGCGAGAAACGTCAGCGCGATGGCGCCCAATCCGGCGAGCGTCTTGACCCAAGGCTCCTGGGCGCTGAAGATTTCGACGCCGACCGTCGCGGCGAACAGCGTCCGCGCGCACATGCCGACGATGATTTCGGTCAACGCGGTCGAGATGCGAAATCTCGCGGCGATCATCGCGGCGATGAGCGCGAGGCCGAGTATGAGCGCCACCTGAAACCAGATCCCCGTCATAGGCCTTCCCCTTCCAAGCGGCTGGTATGGCGCATGGCACCCGCCATTGACAAGCCTGCGGCGTTATTCGCGCACATGCGCTTCGTGACAAATGCGCTTTTTTGAGCCATGACTCGCACGCGCAAATGAGAAAACGGATGAACCTGCGCTCTTCAGGCGACCTGCGATCGGCTTGGCGCTCCGCGCTCCCGGCTGGAGCGTAACGGTGGTCACACAGGCGCGAATGAAAGGCTGGCGATTCCTGCTGCTCAACGTCGCGGCGGGCGCGGCGAACGTCGTCATGTTGTCGAATGTGCCGGGCTACACGGTGCTCGCGCCCTATGCGGCCGGAAGCCTCGAGGGCGTCACGCCGAGCTACGGCACATGGGCGACGACCGACCATATGGTTGGGATCGCACTCGGCCTTCCGTTGTCGCGGTGGCTCTCGGGACGACTTGGCGCCTATCGCGTGCTGATCGGCGCCCTTGTGGCCTACGCCGCCGTTTCCCTGATGTGCGCGGCGAGCGAGACGATCTGGTTCTTCGCGCCGATGCGCTTTCTGCTCGGACTGATGGGCGGCGTCGCCCTTCCGCTCGCGCAATCCGTGACGCTTGGGCAATATCGGGATGATCAGCGCACGCTCGGCGTCGGATTTTGGGGCGTCATGAGCATGGCGCCCTTCACCATCGGCGTCTTCATGGGCGGCTTCTGGGCCGAATATTTCAACTGGCGCTGGCTGTTTTATTCCAACGTCCTGGTCGCCTTACCTGCGGCAGGCGTCGTTGCTGCGCTGTTCTATGGGAGCGGCTTTGAGCGCCGCGTGACGCGCTTCGACACGATCGGTTTCATTCTGCTCGCGACGGTGTTGCTCTGCGTGCAGACCATTCTCAACATGGGCAATGATTTCGACTGGTTCGCCTCGCCCGTGCTCGCATGGCTGCTTCTGGTCGTTCTCCTCGCTTTGCCGATGTTCATCTTCTGGGAGTTCGGCGAGCGGCGGCCGGCCCTCGACCTGCGGCTGTTTCTGCACCGTAATTTCGCGATCGCGACCTTCTGTTCGCTGATCGGCTTTCTGATCATTCAGGGCCTGCTGTCGGTGTTCATCGTGCAGCTGCAGGTGCTGCTCGGCTACACGTCTTCACTCGCCGGCATGGTCTATCTGGCCATGATTTTTTTGGCGATGGCCGCCGCCGCCGTTGTGCATGAGATCACGAGAAACGTCGACGCGCGACTCATCGTCTTCCTCAATTTCATCGGCCTCGCGGTGACATTCGTGTGGCTCGGCCACTACGACAAGAGCGCCTCTTTCGATAGCATCACGACGCCGATGTTCTTCTTCGGCTTCTCTCTTGCGATGTTCTTTGCGCCGCTCGCGACGCTCGCCATGACGGGACTCGCCGGCGAACGACTGATCCGCGCCGCGGAGGAGCTCGCGATGTTGCGCACGGTGTTCGGCGCCATGGGCATCACGCTGCTCGGCGTTCTCTTTTTCCGCCGCACGCCCTTCCATCAGCTCGACCTCGCCGATCATTTCGGCGGACGCCGCTTCGCCTCGCTCGACCTGCTCGCCTCGTTCCTCGAGCGTATGCAGGCGATGGGCATGTCGCCGAATGCGGCGCGCAGCCGGGCGGCGCAGCTCATCCGTCAGCAGGCGGGGATCCTGGCGCTCAACGACGCCTTTCTGTTCGGCGCGATGACGTTCATCTTGCTGGCGGGGATCATCTGGCTCGCCTCCCCGAGCTATGCGTCCAAGAAACGAAGCCAGACGCTCACCCGGCTTACGGCCGAGGAGCTGATGGAGCAGCCGTAAGATCCGGCGCAAAAGATCGAACTGCCCTCATCAGCTTTAACGCAGCGGTTCGCTTCATTCACGCACGCCTCGCGAAAAGATTAGCTCTGGATTGGGAACACAGCGCAGCTTCAATCGTTACAGTTTTTGAATTTTTCCTTTGAAAGCGCCCGTGGTTCATCGCACATTGATCGCCATCTCCGCGCGCATGGCTGCATGCATTGTTCCTCCGGGCGGCGGCGCGGATATCGGAGCCTTGCGCGCCCCCAACGTCTGCGCGAAACCTCAGGACCGCCTTCGGTGATGGGCCCGCTCGCGCCGCTGGTTCCCCATTTCTTGGCGTTCCACGTCCTAACCCTTGCGTTGTGGTGCGCAGGCCTTATCGCCCTGCCGCTGATATTGTCGCACCACGACCCCTCGATCAGCCAGTCGGATTATGCGCGAATTCGGCGCTATACGCATTTCGCCTATACGCTCGGCGTCACGCCCGCCGCGGTTCTGGCGGTGGCCTCAGGGACCGTGCTCGTCTTTCTGCGCGACGCTTTTACGCCATGGATGTTCCTGAAGCTCGTCTTCGTCGGCGCTCTGGTCCTCACCCATAGCTGGGTCGGGCACACGGTCACATCGATGGAGGAGACCCAGGGTCTTCACCAGCCGCCGCATCCCGCCCTGCAGCCGGTTGCGGCGTTCATCCCGATCCTCGCCATCCTGTTTCTCGTGCTCGACAAGCCTGACTTCAGCGAGCTTCGCTTTCCGCACTGGCTCTCCCAGCCGCAGGGCGGTCAGCTCCCCTTTTTGGCGCCCAGCCGATAGTCGAAGACGAGCTTGCCGCCATGCCATCCGGTCACCGACACCATGATCACGCAAAAGATCGACAAAAGAAGTCCGTAGGGCAGCACGACGGCCTGATAGTCGTACAACCGATAGCCCCAATTCACGCCGAGAAGAGCGAGCAGCAATACGGCGAGAATGAAATGCGACCAGGCCGCGGTCCTGGCGCGTATGCCGGCGACGAGCAACAATTCCGCGGTTCCGGACAGCCCCGCGACGAGGCCGAGCAGGAAACCTCCGCCCGCCGACCATACGCCGGCGCGCGCCCAGAACGCGTCGCCCGTCCACCAGTAAAGGAGATCGGCGCCGAGCAAAGTGAATGTCAGCGCGATCGGAAAGGCGACGGACATCGCGTGGATCGGATGGCCAAGCACCGCCACGCGAGATTCGGTTTCGTTAAACTCGGGCAGCTGGTTGATCGGATCAATGAAGCCGCTTTGCTCACCGTTTTGTTCATTCGCCACCGGCGTTCCTCCGCGCGTCGTCTCGTCCTCTTAACGCCGCTGGCGGTCACAGGTTGCGCCGGAGGTCTATCAGCAGTGGATCCGGCAGGCCCGGCCGCCGCACGGATAGCGACGCTGTGGTGGACGATGTTGGCGGGGTCAGCGGCGATTTTCGCCCTGGTGATGCTCCTGCTGCTAATCGCCTATCGCCGAACGCCTGCCCCTCATCAGAGCGAGCATCGGCAGGAGCGCTTCTGGCTGTATGGCCTCGGCCTCGCCTTCCCGCTCGTCACCCTGGCCGCGCTTCTGATCTATGGGCTGGTTCTGGGGGAAACGCTTGTTCCGAAAAGCCGCGACAACGTCGTCAGGGTGCGCGCAGAGGCGCGTCAGTGGTCCTGGAGCTTCGGCTACGCTGACGCCGCCGGACTGCGCACGCAGGGCGTTCTGCACATCCCCGCGGGCGGCCCCGTCGACGTCGAGATCACCTCGCTCGACGTGGTCCACAGTTTCTGGGCCCCTCGGCTCGCCGGCAAGCTCGACGCCATTCCTGGGCAAGTCAATGTGCTGAGGATCGAAGCCGCGGAGCCGGGAGAATATCACGGAGTTGGCGCCGAATTCAGCGGCCCCGGATATAGCGGCGACGCCTTCACCGTGATCGCACATGATGCGGCTGGCTGGGCGGCCTTTCTCGGGCGCGCGACAGAATGAACGCGCTCGCGCGCCATCGCGCCCTCAGCCGCATCTGGTCTTCGCAGCCCGGCTGGAGAGGCGTCATTTCGACCGTCAATCACAGCGATATCGGCAGAATGTTTCTTCTTGTCGCGACGCTCTTCTTTCTGATCGGCGGCGTCCTCGCAATGTTGATCCGAACGCAGCTCGCCACGCCACATTCCGCGTTCGTCGCGCCCGCGATATACGATCAGATCTTCACGATGCATGGAACAGTCATGATGTTCCTCTTCGCGATTCCGCTGTTCGAAGGCGCGGCCGTCTATCTGCTGCCGAAACTGCTGGGCACGCGCGATCTCGCCTATCCGCGCCTCTCGGCCTATGGCTTCTGGTGTTACGTGTTCGGCGGGTTGATGCTGGTCTTCGCCTTGCTGGCCGGCCTTGCGCCAGACAGCGGCTGGTTCATGTATCCGCCGCTGTCTTCGAGCGCGCATTCGCCCGGCGTCAACACCGACTTTTGGCTCATCGGCGTCACCTTCGTCGAAGTGTCAGCGATCGCCGCGGCCGTCGAGATTTGCGTCTCGATCCTGAAGTTTCGCGCGCCGGGCATGTCGCTGGACCTCATGCCGATCTTCGCCTGGTATGCGCTCGTCACCGCGCTGATGATCCTGATGGGCTTTCCGCCGCTGATCCTCGGCTCCATTCTGCTGGAACTGGAGCGCGCCTTCGGCTTTCCCTTTTTCGAATCCGCGCTTGGCGGAAGTCCCCTGCTCTGGCAGCACCTCTTCTGGCTCTTCGGCCATCCGGAAGTCTACATCATCTTCCTGCCCGCCGCCGGCGTCATTTCCACCGTCCTTCCGGTGATGGCGCGCACGACGCTGCTTGGCTACCGCTGGGTGGTGGCGGCGGCCGTCGCTCTGGCGTTCCTGAGCTTCGGGCTTTGGGTGCACCATATGTTCGCGACAGGCATTCCGCATATGGGACTGGCGTTCTTCTCGGCCGCCTCGACGCTCGTCGCGGTTCCCACAGGCATCCAAATTTTCGCCTGGCTCGGCACGCTATGGAAAGGGCGGCCGCGGCTGACGCTGCCGATGCTCTACATCATTGGCTTTTTCTTCACCTTCGTCATTGGCGGCCTGACCGGGGTCATGGTGGCGATCGTGCCGTTCGACTGGCAGGCGCATGACACGGCCTTCATCACGGCGCATCTGCATTATGTGCTGTTTGGCGGATTCGTCTTTCCGATGCTCGCAGGGCTGTACTACTGGCTTCCTCAGCTCACCGGCCGCAAGCGTTTCTTTCGCATCGGCGAGATGGCCTTCTGGCTCATCTTTCTCGGATTCAACGGCGCCTTCGTGGCGATGCATTGGGCCGGCCTCCTCGGCCAGCGACGGCGGATCGCCTGGTATCCCGAGGACGCCGGCTGGACCGCAATAAATCTGTTTTCTTCGATCAGCAGCTTCGTCATGGCGATCGGCGTCGCGATGGTGGTGTTCGATATTGCGCTGCATGCGCTTCTCGCGATCCGAGGGTCTCGCAATCCCTGGGGCGCCGGGACGCTGGAATGGGCGATGCCGACGCCGCCCGCCGCGTATAACTTCGCCAGCATACCGATTGTCGGCGATCGTGAGCCGCTGGCGAGGGACCCGGCGCTCGCGAACAAAATCGCCCGCGGCGAATATTTTCTCGGCGAGCCGCGCGGAGAGTTGCGCGAGACGTTGACCGTCGACGCGGCGAGCGGAATTCCTGAAGCTCTGGTCATTTTCCCGGGCAATTCGACGCTGCCTATCGCCCTCGCGGCGGCCACCGGAGCGGCCTTCCTCGGCGCTTTGATACGAGTCTATTGGGTCATCCCATTGGCCTTGCTGTTCGTCGTCGGCCTGTCGCTGCGCTGGGGCTGGTCGCAACACGCGGCGAACTGTCCTGGATTTCAGAATGTCGGGCGGGCGACGCTTCTGCCCCAGGCCATCGAGACTGATCGGTCTCCCGGCTGGTGGGGATCGGTCTTCCTGCTTGTCGCGGACACGGTTCTCTTTGGCTCTCTCTTCTTCGGATATGCTTTTCTTTGGACCGTCGGTCCCAATTGGCCGCCGCCCCAATGGCTGTCGCTATCCGTACTCGAACTGGCCCTCGGTCTCATCGGCGCGGCGGCGGCGGCCATTGGCCTCCACGTCGCGGCGCGCGCCGCTTCGCGCGGCGCATCTCTATGGCGCGGACTTCTTATCGCGCTCGCCGGCGCCGCAATGACAATCGCAGCGCTTGCGATGACGCTAACGCGCGCAGGCCAACTGACGGATTACGCCTATGGCGCGACGGTTTTTGTGATGATCGCCTATGCGCTCATTCATGCTGCGATCGCAGCGATCATGATTTGCTCGCTCGCTTACCGAACCTTGCGCGGCGGCGCGTCGTGTCCCAGAAAATCGAACGTCAACATTGTGCGCCTCTGGACCGATTATGCGGCCTTCGTCGCCGCGACCAGCCTCGTCGCGACGCAATTCTCGAGCTATCTCACATGAAGGACGTCGTTCGGATCGTCATCGCCATGCTCGTGTGGCTCGCCTTGTTCAGCGCCCTCTATGGGCTCGAGGGCGTGGGCTGCGCCGCCGGCTGGCAACACATCCAAGTCACTGGCGCGACGCTCTTCCAAGCCGCCATGACGCTTGCGTTTTTCGTCGCGCTTTTGATTCTCGCCGCCGTTCTCGTCGGGCTGCGTTCGCCGCTCTTTCGCTCCGCCTCACCCTTTATCGCGCACATCAGCATCATTCTCGCGGTCGCGGCTCTCGTCGCGGGCGCATGGACTCTGTTTCCGGCCTTGGCGCTTTCACATTGCGCATGAGGGCTTCAGCCGAGCGCGCAGGCGCGGCGCGGCGTTTTACGGAAAACGCTCCAGCGGCTGGTCGGCGCGAACATAGAGCGGATGGCGCGGCGCGCCGCGCTGCGTCCTGCCAAGGCAGGCGAGACGCGCGCCCGATGCGTGAAACGTCCGCAGCGCGCCGTCGATTTGATCTTGTCGGGCCAGCGCCCCCCACGCGCAGATGATGGGCGCCGACTGAGCGACCGCTTGCGCCGCGAGGCCAACGAGCGTGCGCCGATTCTTCGGGCCGATCGGATCGCGCGCCGACCAGAGCGCCTCGGGCGCGGACGAGCGCAGCGCATAAAGATTGGCGACGATGAGTCCGCCGGCGCCTTCGCGCCGCGCAAAGCCGATGCAGCGGCGAATCGTCGGATCATCCTCTTTAGCGTCGGCCGTCGACGGATTGAGCATGACGAAGGACAGAAGCGGCGCATCGCTCCATTTGCGCGTGAGGCTGTAGCGATAGGCGCCGCACTTCGAGATGACGGCGGCTCTCTCCATTTCGCGCGGGGCGGCGGAGAGGTCAGGCATTGAATTGGCCTTCGGCCCTCTGTTCGGGCGTCGGCGTTCAAATGTAGCGAATGATCTCACAATCGTCACTGCGCCGAAGCCCAACTAATAAACCGGCCGAGACCGGAACATATCTGCAGCACGGCAGTTATTCATTTGTCTTGACCGTGGCAATCGTCACGTAGCGATCTTCATAAGGAGGAAATTTTCATGAGTTCGACCAGCGATAAACTTAAAGGCGCCCTGAATGAAGCGACAGGGTCTGCGAAGCAGGCCGCCGGGAAGGTGATCGACTCTCCCCAACTGGAAGGCGAAGGCGTGTTGCAGGAAATGAAGGGGAAGAGCCAGACGGCGCTCGGCGAGGCCAAAGACGCCGTTGCCGATGCGCTTGACGCCGCGGCGACCAAGGCGAAGGAACTCGCCAAAAACGCCAAGGACGCCGTTCACAAGGCTACCGAATAAGAGATTCCTCTCGCGAGCCTCCCTCCTTACCACAGGGAGGTTCGCTGTGCGGCGCTTAATGGTGGGCGGCACAGGGATTGAACCTGTGACCCCTCCCGTGTGAAGGGAGTGCTCTCCCGCTGAGCTAGCCGCCCGTCGCCATCGGCGATCGATCCTCATCCTGTAGGAGAGCCCGGCGCCCTCCGTCAAGATCGCAGATCGCCCTTCCGCGTCGATGATCGCCCTGCCCGCCGCCGAGGCTCAAGCCCGGGCCGAGCCGCCGCGTCCCGCGCCGCCGCGCCCCGGCCGCTCACGGCGGGGTCCATTCCTTCGAGAGAACGCGGCGCACCATCGGCTCGAAGGTCGAAAGCGGCTCGTTTTTGTAAGCGGGATCGAAGGAGACTTCATCATATTTGGCGCAGAACTCGATCGTCTGATCATAGGCCGGGTCCGACCGGAATTTGTCGCGGGCGTTCGGATCGAGGCCGAGGTGCGCGGCGTAGAAATAGGTCTGGAACAGGCCGTGCTGCGCCAGCATCCAGTAATTGTCGCGGCTGATGAAGGGCCTCAGAATCGCGGCGATCACCTCGCCGTGGTTGAAAGGTCCAAGCGTTTCGCACGCGTCATGCAGCAGCGCGACGACCACATATTCTTCGTCCTTGCCGTCGCGCAGCGCGCGCGTCGCCGACTGCAGACAGTGATCGCGGCGCGTGATGTTATAGGCGGTGTCGTTGCCAAGATCGCGCAGCAGTCCAAAGAGCCGGTCCGGCAATTCCTTGAGCGTGTGCTCGTGAACCTGTTTGAGGATCTGAAAATCTTCGTCGGTGCCCTGGTCCATCCGCGTGAAGTGCATTTTCTCCATATTGCGAACCTTTCCGGAACGTGCGCGGCGCCGGCCTCGACGGCGAAGCACGGCTCAAAAGATCAAGACGCCTCAATCGCGCGTTGGAACAGCGCCTCTTCCAAAGAGGCGACCGCGTCCCACAGCTCGTCGAAATGCGAAATCACGCGATCGGGCGAAAACGCCGCGACCGGCGTGTCGGTATAGCCGAAATCCACCGCCACCGACGGCGTTCCGGCGGCGCGGGCGGTGTCGATGTCGGTCTTCGAATCCCCGATCATCACCGCGCGCCTTGGGTCGCCGTCCGCCGCCTCGACCGTCAGCCACAGCGTGCGCGGATCGGGCTTATGCATGGGAAAGCTGCCGCGGCCGCAGATCGCCGCGAAGCGATCCGCCGCCGAGAGTTTTTGCAACAGCAGCCGCGCCAGTTCTTCAGGCTTATTGGTGCAGACGGCGAGGCGAAAGCCGGCCGCCTTGAACCGATCGAGCGCCGCGAGGGCGCCGGGGAACAGCCGGCTTTCGTCGGCGATGTGCGCCTCGTAATACGCCAGGAAATCGCGCACCAGCCCCTCGGCGCGCGCCGGATCGAGCGGCGCGCCCTGATGGGCGAAGCCGCGCTCGATCAGCGCCCGCGCGCCGGCGCCGACAAGCGGGCGTCCGGCCTCGAGCGCGAGCGGCGTCAGTCCCTCGCGCATGAGCAGCACATTCAGCGTGCCGATGAGATCATAGGCGGTGTCGGCCAATGTGCCGTCGAGATCGAAAACGAGAACAGGAGAGCGGCTGATCATAACGCAGGGGGTAGCCGCGCCGCCCCCCGGGATCAAGCGCCGTTGATTCGACAGGCGAATTTTGCCGCCTCCGCAGGCGAGGGCTCTGCGTGTAGACTGCGCCGACCGATTCGGACAGGGAGCGCAAATATGCGTGGAACGCGCCATTTCCATACGCGTCGACGTGCAGCTTTGACGGCCGGCGCGCTTGTCTTCGCCCTTTCCGGGGCGTCGATGGCGACGGCCGGAAATTACGAATTTCTGGCCGCGCCGCAGACGGACCTCAATCGCGTGTTTCGTCTCGACCGTTCCAATGGCGAGGTCGGCGCCTGCCAATACGGCTTGAAGGAAAGCGCAGCGATCGGCGTGACGCTGTGCTATCCGCCAGGCGAAGGCGCGCGCGCCGGCGTTTTCAGCGAATATGCGCTGGTCGCTTCGCGCCACACCGGCGAAGGCGGCGTATTCCGCGTCGATCTGCGTTCCGGCATGATGTCGATCTGCTTCGTGCTGAACGAGACATCGGTGGTCTGCACGCCGCCGGCCAAATGAGCGAGCGACGAAGCGAAGCGAATGTCCGCATGAGCGCTTTTTCCGCCGAGGCAATGAAGCGCGCCGCCGCGCAAGCAGCGCTTGAGTCCGTCACGCATGGCATGCAGTTGGGACTCGGCACGGGATCGACGGCGGCGCATTTCGTCGATCTTCTTGGCGCCCGCGTCAAAGAGGGTCTGGAGGTCGTTTGCGTGCCGACCTCCGAGCGCACCCGCGCTCAGGCCGAAAGCCTCGGGATACCGCTCTCCACCCTCGACGAGACGCCGCAACTCGATCTCACTGTCGACGGCGCTGACGAATTCGACGCGGCGCTTCGCTTGATCAAAGGCGGCGGCGGGGCGCTGCTGCGCGAGAAGATCGTCGCCGCCGCCTCGACGCGGATGTTCGTCATCGCCGACGCGACGAAGGAGGTGCGCACGCTCGGCGCCTTCCCCCTGCCGGTCGAAATCGATCGGTTCGGCGCGCGCTCCACCATGCTGCATATCGAACGGGTCGCGCGCGGGCTGGGACTCATCGGCCCGCTGGCGATGCGCGAAGCGGAGCCTGGCGAGCGCTTCATCACCGACGGGGGACATTACATCGTCGATTGCGCGTTCGGCGCCATTGACGATCCAGACGCCCTCGCTGCGCGGCTTTCGGCAATTCCCGGAGTCGTGGATCACGGACTGTTCATCGGACTCGCAACGGCGATCTTCATCGCCGGCGCCGAAGGCGTGCGCATCCTGGGAAACATATCGGGCGACCCTTTATGACTTTCGACTATGACCTTATCGTCGTCGGCGCCGGATCCGGCGGCGTCCGTGCGGCGCGCGTCGCCGCCAGCCATGGCGCGAAAGTCGCGATCGCCGAGGAATTTCGCGTCGGCGGCACCTGCGTCATTCGCGGCTGCGTTCCCAAAAAGCTTTACGTGCTCGCGAGCCGTTTCCACGATGATTTCCAGGACGCCGCCGGATTCGGCTGGCGCGTCGGCGATGTGTCTTTTGACTGGCCGGCGCTCGTCGCCGCAAAGGAAAAGGAGATCACGCGCCTTTCAGACCTTTACGCTGAAACGCTCGCGAGTTCCGGCGTCGAGCTCATCCGCGCGCGCGCGACGCTCACCGATCCAAACGGCGTGCGTTTTTCCAACGGCCGCTCCGCCCGCGCCCGCTACATTCTCATCGCCACCGGCGGCGCGCCGGTGCTCGCCCCGCATATTCCAGGCATCGAATTCGGCATATCTTCGAACGAGATTTTCGATCTGCCGAAGTTTCCGCAAAGGCTGCTGATCGTTGGAGCGGGATATATCGCCGTCGAATTCGCCAGCGTCTTTGCGCGGCTCGGCGCGAAGGTGCATCTCGCCTATCGCGCCGATCTGCCGCTACGCGGATTCGACGACGATCTGCGTTCGCGCCTCTGCGAAGCGCTCAAGACGGCGGGCGTCGAACATCGGGCCGGCGCGCTGCCGACGCGCATTACGAAAAATGCTGACGTTCTGACGGTCGAGATGAGCGACGGCGCGCCGCTTGAGGTCGACTGCCTGCTCATCGCGACCGGGCGCAGGCCGCTGACGCAGAATCTCGGCCTGGAGGCGGCGGGCGTCGAGCTGCGCGAAAATGGCGCGGTCGCGGTCGATGAGAATTCACGCACGAACCTTGAATCCGTCTACGCCGTCGGCGACGTCACCGATCGGATCAATCTGACGCCTGTCGCCATTCGCGAAGGGCAAGCCTTCGCCGACAGCGTCTTCGGCGCGACGCCGACGGCGGTCGATTACGCATGCACGCCAAGCGCCGTCTTCACCACGCCCGAAATCGGAACGGTTGGTCTGACCGAGGCCGAGGCGCTCGCGCAGCATGGCGCGATCGATATTTATGAGACGCAGTTTCGCCCCATGCGCGCGACGCTCTCTGGACGCGGCGAACGCGTTTATATGAAGCTGATCATCCACGGCTCGAACGGGCGCGTGCTTGGCGCGCATATTTTTGGTCCCGAGGCGGGGGAGATGGCGCAGCTCGTCGCCGTCGCCCTGCGGATGGGCGCCACCAAGAGCGATTTCGACGCGACGATGGCCGTGCATCCGACGATGGCGGAAGAACTCGTGACGATGCGCGCGCCGTCACGGCTGCTCAGGCCGCAGGCTTAGGCTTCGATCCGCTGGCGCGGCGGCTGCGCCGCGACAGGCTGCTGCTCCGGAGCCGGAGCCGGAGCGGCGGGCTCGGGCGCCCATCTGTCGAGAAGGGCGCGAAGCTTGCGCCGCGCCGCGCCCGTCTTCGCCTCGGTGACTCGGGAGAAGTAATATCCGGCGACGATGGCGACCCCCATCACCGAGAAGGCCACAGCATAATTTTGCGGGGTGGCGAGCTGCGTCGCCCAGTCGTTCCCCAATGTGCTGCCGACGGCCGCGCGCGCGAAGATCAGGATCGGCATATGGATGCTGTAGAGCGAGAAGGAAAAATCGGCGAGCGTCTTGTGAAATTTTGGGCGCAGCAATGAAAAGCCTTCGGCCGGCCCATAGCGGAAGGCGAGCAGCACATTGATGAACAGGCCGGACGCGAGAAGATCGCCGGCATCCGCGAGCCAAGGATGCGCCTCGAGAAGATGCCCGCGCACGACCAGCCGGATGACCACGACGACGGCGGCGTAGAGGATGAGCGCCTGCCAGCGCGAGCGAATGATCGGCCCGGCGAGCAGCGTGGCGAAGGCGCCGCCGGCCCAGAGAATATAGCCGAATTTGAACCAGCTCGGCGGCGTCGAGAGCGCCAGGAAGAGCGCCGCGCCGAGCGCGAAACCCAAAAAGCGCAGCGCCAGCGGGTAATTGCGCGCAAAAGGCAGCAGCAGCAACGGAAAGGTGACGTAGTACCAGAATTCGCAGGCGAGCGACCAGAGCGGCCCGTTGGTGCCGAAATAGTCGAAGGCGATGCCTTGCAGATTGAGAAAACTTGCAAGAAAAAGAATCGGGGAGAAATGGCCTTTGAACAGCGGCCATTCGTAGACTCCGCTGCTGGCGAACAGCCATCTGCCGAGCGAATCGAGAACGAGCGTGAGCGCGACGGCAGGCCCCACGACGAGATAGATTCGCGACACGCGATGAATGAAATATTCGCGCAGGAAGCCTTGGTTCTTGCGCATATGCGCGAGCACCGCGCCGCCGACGAGATAGCCCGACATCACGAAGAAGGCGAGCACCGCCTGATGCCCCAGCTCGAAGGCCGAATAGAACCACCAGACATAGGCGAGCGGCCCGTGCGGCGCGCTCATGATGTCAGCCTGGTTGGTGAACATGTTGTTCGTGTGGACCGCCAGCACGACAAGCGCGCCGAGCCAGCGGGACGCCTCGATGAATTGCGACAGAATGAACGGCATCGCCCCGGTTCGCCCCCTCGCTCTCGGCCGCGCTCGCGCCCCGGCTTTATAGCCGGTCGCCCCCGGCTTCGCCAAATCGCCGCGGCCAAGCGCAGGGTCGCATTAAGGGCAATAATCCACTATAAGCGCCGCTGGCGTCGCTGCGAGAACGACCCCAGCGCCTATCCGGCCTGATTTTGCGGAGTTTTGCGAAGTGGAACGTTGGTCGCCGGGCAGCTGGAGAAATCTACCGATCGAGCAGACGCCGGTCTATCGGGACCAGACGGCGCTCGCCGACGTCGAGCGCCAGCTCAGCGGCTTTCCGCCGCTCGTTTTCGCCGGAGAAGCGCGCAACCTGAAGCGTCACTTGGCGGGTGTGGCCACCGGCAAGGCGTTCCTGCTGCAGGGCGGGGACTGCGCCGAGAGCTTCTCTGAACATTCGGCGGACAACATCCGCGACTTCTTCCGGGTTTTCCTGCAGATGGCGGTCGTGCTGACCTACGCCGCCGGGTCGCCGGTGGTGAAGGTCGGGCGCATCGCCGGCCAGTTCGCCAAGCCGCGCTCCTCGCCGCTCGAAAAGCAGGGCGACATTGAGCTGCCGAGCTATCGCGGCGACATCATCAATGACCTCGCGTTCAACCCGCAGGCGCGCGAACCCGATCCGCAGCGCCAGCTGCTCGCCTATCGGCAATCCGCGGCGACGCTGAACCTCATCCGCGCCTTTGCGGCGGGCGGCTTCGCCAATCTCGAAAACGTCCATCGCTGGATGCTCGGCTTCGTCAAAAGCAGCCCGCAATCGGAGCGCTATCAGAAGCTCGCCGATCAGATCACCGAGACCTTAAGCTTCATGCGCGCGATCGGTCTCGATCCGGAGCACCATCCGGAATTGCGCGGCACCGACTTCTACACTTCGCATGAGGCGCTGCTGCTCTGCTACGAACAGTCGCTGACCCGCATCGACTCGACGACAGGCGATTATTACGCCACCTCCGGCCATATGCTGTGGGTCGGCGACCGCACCCGTCAGGAAGACGGCGCCCATATCGAATTCGTCCGCGGCGTCAAAAACCCGCTTGGGCTGAAATGCGGTCCGAGCCTGAAGCCCGACGGGCTTCTGCGCCTCATCGACGCGCTCGATCCCGAGAACGAGCCCGGCAGACTCACGCTGATCTGCCGCTTCGGCGCGGACAAGATCGAGGATTCCCTGCCTGCGCTGGTGCGGGCGGTGACGCGCGAGGGCCGCAAGATCGTCTGGTCCTGCGATCCGATGCATGGCAATACCGTCAGCGCCGGAGGCTACAAGACGCGGCCGTTCGATCGGATCATGTCGGAAATCCGCAACTTCTTCGCCGTGCATCAGGCGGAGGGATCCTACGCCGGCGGCATCCATCTCGAGATGACCGGCAAGGACGTCACCGAATGCATGGGCGGCGCGCGGGCGATTTCGGAGAGCGATCTGCGCGACCGCTATCACACCTATTGCGATCCGCGCCTCAACGCCGAACAGGCGATCGAAGTCGCGTTCCTGGTGGCCGAGCTCTTGAAGGCGGAACGCGTCGCCCGCGGCGTGCAGGAGCAGCACGCGGCGGAGTAAGGCGAGACGCGCGGGCTGGCTAGCCCGTCGTCTCTTCCGCCTCGCGGACCGTCATCTCGGCGCCGTGCCAGACGAAATCGTCGTAAAGCAGCGCGTCGATGTACATCACCGGCAGCATCAGGTCGCGCACGATCAGCGCGAACGGCGTGCGCCAATCGAGCGGGAAGCCGCAGACGCGCGCCAGCCAGATCTCGCCGCCATGCAGCGAAAAGACGACGAGCGTCGTGACCAGCGCCACCGTGGAGATCCCGCCGTCGAGCTGCACGGCGGCGTAGGCGCCGAGCACGATCGCCGCAAAACTGCCGTTCATGAATTCCGGAACGTAATGCGCGGGAAAGGTCGCGCGCCGCAGCCGCGCCCAGCGCACATGCCGCGAATAGACCTCACGCGCCGTGCGTCGGCCGAGCGGCTGCTCGAAGGGCATGTCGACGAGGCGCACATCCATGCCCTGTGCGCGAATGACCTTGGTCGAGGCGGCGTCCTCGGCGATTTCGCTCGCCAGCGCGCGAATGCCGCCAGCTCTGTCGAGCACGTCGCGCCGCCACATCATGTTCTTGCCCTGAGCGAAGGCGGCGCCGATCGCCTCGGCGCCATATTGCCAGCGCGCCTGGAACGTATTGAGGATCGCGCATTCGACCGTCGCCCAGAAGCCATTCGGCCGCGAACCAATCGGCATCGACACGCTCATCGCTGTATTGTCACGGAACGCGGCAAGCATGGTTTGGATATAGTCGCGCGGCGGCAGCGCGTTGGAGTCCGCGAGAATCACGTGATGATGGCGCGCCGCATCCCAGCCTTTGACGCAATTATTGAGCTTGGGATTGGCGCTGACATAATCGTCGCCGACGAGCAGCCGCGCCTCGCGCTCCGGATGCGCCGCGATCAGCCGCTCGACCAGCGGAATGACGGGATCGCTCGGCGACTGCACGCAGAAGATGATCTCATAGTCGGGATAGTCGAGATTGAAGGTCGCGCCGAGCGTCTCCTCGCTGAAGGGCTCCAGCCCGCGCAAGGGCCGCACGACGCTCACCGGCGGCGCATTGTCCGGCGGCGGCAGAGTCCGCGCCCGCGCCCGGCATTTCCGGGACATCAGCGCCACGCTTGTGAAATTGAGGATGAGAATGACGGCGCACCAGGCGGCGCAGATATAGGCCAGGATCATGAACGGCGCTTTTTCTTAAGAGTCGTAACGCAAAGAATCGCAACACCAAACGCCGGCGGAGTCGCGCGGCTTCCGGCGCGCAACGCCGGGACGCGGCCATTTCGAAATACCGCCTGACAAAGACGCGGGGTCTTGGCAAAAGGATGGTGGCGCGAGAATCTTCTCCCGACGCGCGGCTGTTGAAAATTCCTGCTGTAAGTCCTGCTGCTGAATCCCTTGTTGAAACTCCTGACGAAGCTTCCTCATGACCTCTCCGATCGTTCGTTTCGCGCCCTCGCCGACCGGCCGCATTCACATCGGCAACGCGCGCGTCGCTTTGTTCAACTTTCTGTTCGCCGCCGCCAACCTTGGACGATTCGCGCTACGGTTCGATGACACTGATTTTGCTAGATCCAGCGAGGAATTCGCGCGCGCGATCGAGATCGATCTCGCCTGGCTGGGCGTCGTTCCGCACGCGGTTTTCCGCCAGTCGGAGCGCGTCGCCCTCTATGAGGAGGCCGCCGATCGTCTGCGGCGATCCGGCCGCCTCTATCCTTGCTATGAAACCCAAGAAGAGTTGGACAAGCGCCGCAAGATGCAGCAGGCGCGCGGGCTGCCCCCGGTCTATGATCGTGCGGCGTTGCGCCTCTCCGCATCTGATCGCGCCGCGCTCGAAGCCGAGGGCCGACAGCCGCACTGGCGATTCATGCTCGAGCCGGGCGTCGCCGAATGGAATGATCTTGTGCGCGGTCCGGCGCATATCGACTGTTCGGCCCTGTCGGACCCGGTCCTGATCCGCGAGGATGGCAGTTTTCTTTACACGCTGCCCTCGGTCGTCGACGACATCGACATGGGGATCACCCATATTATTCGCGGCGAAGACCACGTCACCAATACGGCCGTGCAGTTGCAGCTCATGCGAGCGCTTGCGCCGCATGCGCCGGCGTCGATTTTCGCGCATCACAATCTTCTGATAGGCGCGGGCGGCGAGGCTCTGTCAAAGCGCACCGGATCGCTCTCCATCGCCTCGCTGCGCGAAGACGGCTACGAGCCTCTCGCCGTCGCCGCACTGGCGACGCTGACCGGCTCCTCGGACAATGTCCACGCCGTGCGCTCGCTCGGCGAACTCGCACAGAGGTTCAATCTGTCGCATGTCTCGCGCAATCCCGCGCGTTTCGACCCCGCCGATCTTGAAACTCTGACACACCGGACTCTCGCGCTTTACGAATATGATGACGTGCGCGAGCGGCTCGAAGCCTTGACGATCGTCGGCCGCAAGGCGGAGCCGCTATGGCGCGCGGCGCGCGGCAATCTTGCGCGTTTCGACGATATTCTGACATGGTGGCGCGTCGTGGACGGCGAGATCGAGCCGATCCGCGAGGATGAATCATTCCTGAAAGACGCGGCGCAGCTTTTGCCGTCGGAGCCTTGGGACGAGACCACATGGGCGGCCTGGACGAGCGACATCAAGACGGCGACCGGCAGGAAGGGCAAGGCGCTCTTTCATCCGCTGCGGCTGGCGCTGACCGGCGCCGAGAGCGGGCCGGAGCTCGCCGCGCTGCTGCCGCTCATCGGCCACGCCAAGGCGTTGTCGCGGCTCGTGGGCGCCGGCGCATGAAAGCGATGCGCTAGTGCCCTATCTCGCGAGCATCCACGAGATCATCAACTTCGCCGGTCTGGCGCTCGACGTCGTCGGCGTGCTGATCATCGTCATTGGCGCGGTCCTGTCGACGCTGGCTTTTCTGACGCCCTGGCGGAAAAATCCCCTTACCTATCGCGGCTACCGAAAGAATGTCGGCCGCTCGATCCTGCTCGGGTTGGAGTTTCTCGTCGGCGGCGACATCATCCGGACCGTCTCCGTCGAACATCCAAGCCTCGAAAACGTCTTCGTGCTCGGCCTGATCGTGATGATCCGCACGGGGATGAGCTTTACGATGGAGGCGGAGCTCGAAGGCCGCTGGCCGTGGCAGGGCCGAAGCCTGGAAACCGCGGCGCCAAGCGAAGATGAAACCACGCCGTCATAGGACTAACTTAGTCACATACAGCGACCGGCAGTTGGCCGTTCTCGCGATAGTGTTCGTTGCAGTCTCCATCGCCGCAATTTGCGGCCTCGCAAAAAACCCGCCGGCCCCATCTGGGCGAACTCTTTGAATGTCGTAACAGAAGCGTGTGATGTGGTTAACGCTAAGAAAAAAGCTGTCATTGTAGCTTGCTGACCCCCAAATATAAAATTTTTTAACTTTTCTGGCTATGAATTTTTCTAGGCATGACTTTGGAATAATAGCGTAATTGACACTTACAGAGCTTTTTGGTGCGATATAAAATGGCACGACATTAGCTGTAACTCCTATACGCATCGTCTTTACTTATTGGAATGTCGGTCTCAGCCCATGTTATTCTAGCCTCAGCCCCGGAGGTTGCGGAATTGCCAGAATTTTCCCACTCTCCAACGATATCATAGCTGGAACTATCACCTTGTTCGAGCTTGATATTTTTCAAGTAAACGGAAGGTTGGCTAGTTTTCCATTGGAAATAGGCACCGATGCCCGTAGCTACGACGGTCAGCCCAGTGAAAAACACAATCCATACAGAGCTATTAGTTTGATAAGCTTTTGCGGCAGTGCTTTTTTCTGTTTTCTTCGGGCTTCCATTGATAGCCAAAGGAATGATTTGGTGATTATCGGGCTTATCGTTTCCGTTGGCTTTTTTTGGATTCTTCGCGCCAACGTTGCCTCTTCGCTTTATGCCTCTCATTCTAAAGCCTCTGTGCAAAAACAATCCCGGCTCAGCCCACGAAGGACAATCACTCGCCGAAAGAGGCAAGCGAGCGCCTCTCCACTGTGCTGAGCGCTTTCGCCCCCAGCTTCTCATTTTGCGCGCGCCAACTCACGCCGGCAGCACCGCAACGCCGAACAGCCAGGGGTGCAGATAGAGCACGATGAGGAACAGCGCCGTTCCGACGCCGAGCGCGATCGCGTCGCCGCGCGTGAACTGCGTGATCCGCGGCGCGCCGCCGTCCCCGCGCTTCTTCACCGCGATGCGGTCGAAGACGCCCCAGGCGAGAAAAGACCCGAACAGGATCATGCCGCCGAGATCGCCGTTGACGAGAAGATGCGCGAGCGCCCAGCTCTTTATCGCGACGAGCGTCGGATGGCGCAGCGCGCCGCGAATCCGGCCCGGCGGCGCGCGGCGGCTCGCGATCGCGACGAAGGCGAACCAGACGAGCGGCATGGCGAGATGGCGTCCCCATGACGGCGGCGACCAGACATAAATCAAGCCCTCCGCGCGATAACGAATGAAGCCATAGATGATGAGCCCGAGACCGATGGCGGCGACGAGACCGTAGGCGGCCTTATAGGTTTGAAGGCCGTAGCGCTCGATCAGACTGGCGCGCGTCTCGCGAAAGCTCGTTAGCGTATGGACCCCGAGAAAAATCACGATTCCGAGAATGAGAATAAGCATGGGTTCTCCAGCTCCATCGATTGGCTGCTAAAAGCACCGCACCTGCGCCTCGGCCTGGGCGCGGCGTAATTCCTGGAGCGCATCGCGCGCCGCATCCGTATTGCGCATCAGCGCGCCGACCTGCCCCGCCTGCTGATTGACGCTCGCAACGGTCTCGGCTGTGACATACCGCTCATAAGGCAGAATGGTCGCGATGACGTCTATGGAGCAGGAGCACTGCTCCAAAGAGAGGCGCGTGTCGCCGTTCGCCTTCATGCAGCCGAAGACGTAATCGGCGCGCGCGGAGGTCGGATAGTCGTTGAGATCCGCCGCCCGCGCCCAGCCGCCCGCGAGCGGAAGCAGCGCGATAATAAGGAATTTCGATACCGGGCGCATCTTTTTCGTTCCTGCCGGGTTCTTTCCTTGGACAGCCTATCGCACGCGCGTGGGCGACGCACCGAACCGCTATTAGACGAAGGGATGACGCGCAAGCTGAGTTTCAGAGCAGCGTCGTCCAGCATTTGAACAGGGAGGACGGCATGTCGAAGCCGCTTAGTCCTATTTGGTTGCTGATGATGGCGGCGCTCGTCTGCGCGCCTCTATCGTTCGCTTTCGCTCATGGCGCGATGCAGCGCCGGCAGAACGCCTGCATGCTGAAAATCGGCCCCGATATCATGTATTTCTCCGGCTATCAGCCTGCGGCGTCGCGCAACAGGTTCTGTGAGGACATTCCCATGACTGGCGCGACGATTTTCGTCCTCGATTATGCTCAGGACGAGCTGCGGGAGATGTCGACTGACTTTCGCATCATCCGCGACATCGGCGACAAGGGGTCGCAGGAGCGCCTCGACGCCATCACCGTGGCCTACCTGCCGCCAAAGGTCTATCCGGCCGGCACGCTGAACTTTGAGCATGTCTTTAACGAGACCGGCCAATTCGTCGGGATCGTCACGGCGGACGGTCCCAACGGCGAGCATTGGGTGTCGCGGTTCCCCTTCACCGTCGGCGGCCGACCGCTGCTCGCGCGGATGCCTTACGTTCTTTTTGCGGCCGCCGGCGTTCTGGCTCTCGTGCTGTTCGTTTGGGGAAAAGATGACCAACGCGCGCGCGGCGTTTAGGCGCGGCGTCATGTAGCCGTTAAATTGGACGCGCATAGACTTCGCCGAGCCTTCTGAACGTACTGCGTATCAAGGAAAGCTCAAACGCCGGGCCGGAGGTACGTCCGGCGTTTTTTTTGCGGTCCCAAGCGCGCCGTCAGACGGGACTGAATTTTCAAAAAACAACGTGATTTTGAAGACTTAACCATATACTGCCTCTTGCCGAAGCCGCGCTGTCTTGCCATCATCGCGGCGGGCTGGGGGCTGCCATGGGCGAATTGGTTAAGCGATTTTCAGGATTCAGTTACAGCGCGCAGGGCGGACTGCAGCGCGACGGCAAGCGCATTCATCTGGGCCCACAGGCGCGTCAACTTCTTGAAATGCTTCTTGAATCGCCTGGCGTCCTGGTCACCAAGGGCGAAATCGCCGCGCGGCTGTGGCCGGATCGCGCCGCATCCGACGATTCCATCGATCGCTGCGCCTATCTTTTGCGGAAGCCGCTGCGCGACGCCGGCGGCGAGGAGCTGATCGCAACCGCCTATGGCCGGGGGCTGTTGCTCCGCGGAACGGTCGAAACCATCGACGAGGGCGCCGCGCAAACGCTTCGCCTCGCGCCGTTGAGCGAGCCGCATATTCTCGATCTCTGGCAGACCGCCTATGAGCTTGCCGGGGACCGCACGCGAGAGGGCTTCGCCCGCGCGCAGGAAGCGATCGCATCCGCCGCCCAGATCGACCCCGGCAACCCGGCGGTCTGGTCGCTCGCCGCCGACATCGCCGCCGGCCGCGTCGTGCGCGGATTTCTTCGTCCCACCCAGGCTACGGCGATGATCGAGGACTTCGCCGGCCGGGCGCTCGGCGTCCTGCGCGGTCACACGCCGGCGCGGGCCGTTCTCGGCTGGGCCCGCGGCGCGCTGAGGGGCAAGGTTTCCGAGGGCCTCGCGCTCCTCGATCAGGCGGTCGCCGATGACCCGCTCTACGGCAAGGCGCGCGTCTACCGCAGTTGGCTGCTTGCGGCGGCCGATCGTCTCGACGACGGCGTCGCCGATTGCGAAGAGGGCCTCGTCAACTCGCCGCACGATCAGGCGTTGCTGTCGGTGCGCGCATGGCTCATCCTCTGCGCCGGCGACCTCGAGCGGGCGCGCCGCTATGCGCGCGACGGACTCGATTTAAGACCGGACGCCGCGACTCTGCATCTCGTGATGTCCATCGCCTACAGCCTTCAGGGCGTTCACGAACAGGCGGTGAGCGCGGCGCGCCGCGCCGTCGCCGCGAGCCCGGACGATCCCTTCCAATTGACCGTGCTCGCCTATTCGCTCGCCCGCGCCGGCCGCGCCGAGGAGGCGCAAGCGCTCATCGGCAGGCTGATCCAAGACGCCGAGCTCTACGCGCCGCCCTGCTTTCTCGGCGCGGCGTTTTTTGCTCTGGGCAAGCGCGCCGAGGCGCTGGAAGCGATTCGACGCGGCCTTTCCGAAGGTTGTCCCTGGAGTTCCTTCGCACGCGTCGATCCGCGCTTCGTCGCCTTGCGCGGCGCGATCGACGGATTTGCCCGCCCGCAGCAGGACGAGGCGCGCCCCGCCGGTTGAAATTGCCCGCCTCAGCGCTTATTGGCGCTGCACAGCATTCTTCCGGAAGGAAAAAAATGATCGGCCGTCTGAACCATGTCGCTATCGCCGTCGATAGCGTCGAAAAGGCTTCCGCCATTTACCGTGACGCGCTGGGGGCGAAGGTCTCGGCGCCAGAACGCGTTGCAGAGCATGGCGTGACGGTCGTTTTCGTCGAATTGCCGAACACCAAGATCGAGCTGCTCGAGCCCTATGGGGACAGCTCGCCGATCGCCGGCTTCGTCGCAAAAAATCCAGCCGGCGGCATCCACCACATCTGCTATGAAGTCGAAGACATCATCGCGGCGCGCGAGCAGCTCAAGGCCTCGGGCGCGCGCGTCTTGGGCGATGGAGAGCCAAGGATCGGCGCGCACGGCAAGCCCGTGCTGTTTCTGCATCCCAAGGACTTCTGCGGCGCCTTGATCGAACTCGAGCAGGCTTAAGGCGCATGCCCTTTTCACTGCCGCTGGCGGCCGCGATCTACCTGACCATCTGGTGGATCGTGCTGTTCGCCGTTCTGCCGCTCGGCGTGCGCTCTTCCGAAGAGGCCGAAGAAGATCTTCCCGAGGGCGCCGACCCTGGCGCCCCCGCCTCCCCCGATCTCTTGAAAAAAGCGGGGATCACGACGATCGTCTCGGCTGTCCTGTTCGGCCTGCTGGCGCTTTTCGCTAAGCTCACGGCGTGAGCGGGCGGGTCCCTGCCGGGGGTTGACCGGCCCGCCGCCCGCCGGTAGTTGATCGCGAGGCGCGGGACAGACGACCCCGCACGGCCGAACGGACCGACCCGCTCAGTCGACTTCGGCGCCGCCGTCGCCGCCTCTGGAGCGAGCGCGTAGCTCAGTCGGTAGAGCACCTGACTTTTAATCAGGGGGTCCTGGGTTCGAGCCCCAGCGCGCTCACCAAAACAAATCAAACGTTGCTATTTTTTGTCTAACTCAGAGAATTGGCTTGGTGGCCAGATGGTGATCGCACACCGGCCTAACTCGCTCATGCTGGGCCTTTTCGCTCCCCTTCGCCCGATAGGCGAGCTGACGGACGCGCTGCTCTCTATCTCCAACCCTGATCACCGAGAGCAAGCTTTGTAAGGTGTCGGACGTGCTGTCAGAGGGTTCGAATCCCTTGGGCGCGCCAATATGCTTTTCCTTCCAAGGAGTATTGAGTGGCTCCGATGAGCCAAACAAGTTCCTTCGCCGTCTGAGCGGATGAGAAACAGCCGTGGCAGACCAGGACGAAGAGAACCCAAATATTTGTCCGCAGTGCATCGGCGACGAGCGCTTCAAGGACTGGATAAGAAAAAACGGCAAGCGAGGAGCGTGCGAAACGCTCATTTCATTGTGCCGGCGTCTGCGTTCGCAGCTGAGGTCGATAGCTTTTTTCGTGAACACTGCCCGTGGGGAGAGGAGTATCCGTACTTCCGGAGGCGGCCGGAAGCTGAGAGCCCGATGTCGGCGCGTTCTATGCGCATAAAACCATTTCAAAATCTGACGCTTGTCTCAAGAATCGTATAGCCTCCCTGGCCGCTAGACTGATCACGAACATAGCCGCCTGCAAGACTCGCGTAGAACGGTCTAATCTCCATGAGCGTAATATGCGCTCCAAACATTGGCTGAAGCTCGCCCTTATAGGAATTGAGCGCCGTGTGCGGCCCGAAAAATAATTTTCCTTTCAACCAAACGGGAAGCGAGTCGTTGAAGGGAAATAAGATGCCCGGCTTTACTTCGAAATATCCCCAGCGAAATGCTGTCGTATAGATGGACGACGCGAAGAGCATCAGATGATCATTCGGCGTGACCCTTAACTCCAGACTTCCTAGAACGCCAAATGCGGTTGCGGCGAGAGCGCTTATGTCGGCTGGCGGAATGCGCAGCGCAGGACTCCGCATATTCGCGCCGAGGTAACCTTCAGTGGTTATTCCCACCCCGAGAAATCCGCTCACCTCCCATTTCTTATCGATGAGCGCGTATCCGATCTGTGCGCCGACAAAACCATCCGACCCGTAGTATTTGCCTACCGTGCCGATATGGGGAAGCACGATGTCATCCACCTCCATTGCGGAAGCTATGACATTCTCTGCATCGCTCCCCTTCACATCTTGAGCATATCCGCCGAAGCCTCCGGTTGCGCGAAGACGCCAGCCCGACTCTTCAAGAGAAGATTCGATGGCAGCCGTTGCAGTGAGCCACTCGTACCATGATCGTCGAGTCGTAGCCCATGACCAAGAGTAGAACTCAACGCTGGGCGGCGGCCTCAACGGCTGGGCGATCGCGCTTCTCGGAGTTTCTTGCTCGGCAAGGTTCGAAACATCTACCGCTTCCGGCGACATCAATAGTGAACAGATTGCAGCAACGCCGCTCGCGCAATTCATCCCTATGCTCCGGGCTTGCGCTAAGCGTAGCCTCGATCCAGGGATTTTCCGGGCAATTTCAGGAATGAAGGGATAATTTCCGTTCGCGTGCTTTTTTCGCCACACATGGACGTCGCGGAATCCACCGCTCCAGTCCGTCTTGGCTGATCAGCGGACGCCAGACTCTTTCTCTAACGCGCGCGGTCGCTTAATATCCTGGTCCTAGCAGAGCGGGTCCGAGATGAAGATCAATTTTCTGACCAAGAGCATCGATCAGAACGACTTCGCCGCTCGAACAGCCATCGTGGCTATGGTCGCGGCGACAACCGGGGCCGTCGTATTCGTTCTTTGGCAACTGACGGATCTTCTCCCAGCGGTTTTCGCGACGATTCTCATGGCGCTCGCTTGGCATGGCGTCGCCGGGCGGGTTTCCGCGCTTCTCGGTCTGTCGCAAGGCATGTCGCTTGGATTGGTCGCGCTCGGCACGCTCGTAGCGATCGTCGTGGCGTTGATGCTGTTCGGCGGTCAGCTCGTGCGTCAATATGACGAGGTCGCTCTCGACATTCCCGCTGCGATCGCCATGCTCGAGCGCTTGGTGGAAGAGCACCCGTGGGGTCGTTTCGTCGAAAAATTCGTGGTGCACGTCGACTTTTCCAAAATGACGACCCCGGTCGCCCAACACTTCGGCGCTCTCCTCAGTTCTGTCGGCAGTGGCCTCGGCTATGGCATTTTCACGATCATAGGCGCAGCATATCTTGCCGCCGATCCAGGGCGGTACGCCGCTGGCGCACTCGCCTTGACGCCTGCGTCGCGGCGCACCGACATGGCGCTGTTTTTGGACCGCTCAGGCGCCGTCTTGCGGCAGTGGCTTTTCATCCAACTCTATGTCGTCGCCATGAACGCGCTTTTCGCAGGGGCGGCTCTCTGGGCCTTCGGGGTTCCAGCGCCGCTGGCGCTCGCGACAATCAGCGGCGCGCTAGCGTTCGTCCCCTATTTCGGCTCGATCATCGCGATGATTGTCGGGGTGCTGGTCGCGTTGCCGCACGGACTGGACAACGCCGCCCTGGCGGCGCTTGCGATCGGATCCGCGAGTTTCGTCGAAGGCTATCTGATCACGCCCTATCTGCAGAGCCGCTCACTTATGGTGCCGCCTGTCGTGCTGCTTTTCTGCATGCTTGCTTTCGGCTCGCTCTTCGGGACGATGGGCGTGGTGTTGGCGGTGCCCGCGACGGTCGTTCTGTCCGTGGCCTATGGCGTCTTCGCTCAAACCCGCTAGAAGGACGGCCTTTTGCTGTCGGCGCCTGCCGAGCAGTGTGCGCATGACAAAGTCGGCCGACGACGTCGCGCGCGCCGCTCACGACTCGGAGCGACGCGCGTCATTGAGCCAAGATCTATTGTTTAACCTCGGGAGCTGTCTGCGTGGGACCAGTGCGTCGCACGCGGGCGACGCGCCTATGACGGCGTGACCCTCTCGCTGAACTTCGGGGCCGTGACACACGCGGCTGGTGATGGAAGGTCGTAAATTGCCGCTCGTTTGACTCCAGCGCCTCAGCATCGGAGGACGCGAGCGTCGCCGCCGGGATCACAGCGGCCGCCGAAAACAGCGCTAAGATGAAGGAGCGGCGTGACAGTTTCCTGTCTTCTGAAATCTCGACATCCATTTTTTTCCTCCTCCCAATATTCTTCTGAGATCTACAATCCTGATCAGAATCATGATCGTCGTCAAGCTGCGTCACTTTGACATGTTTTATGAGTGTCAGCCCCGCCGCGCTCGCTCGCAAACCTGAAAGGCCGGTTCCGCAAGAGCAATTGTCAAAGCATGAGTCATGTCACGGACATTGCGGCGCACCGACATCGCCGGTTGCGAGATTGTTCAGGCAACGTCTTATGTTGGCCAACGCCGCCGTCCGCCACATTTTTATAGTCTCCGGTCGTCGGAATAGCTTGTCCTCATGCGACAAAAGATTCCTGAGAAAGGCCGCCTGCCCCGCGTTAAAAACCTCCTTGGGAATCCAACTGAATTCAAAGCGTATGTCTTGAAAATTTGCAGCGAACTGCTCCCATGGCAGGGCAAGCGGACTGAGGTCCAGATCGACGAACAGGTCCAGATCTCGCGAGAACCCCACATAACGTTCTTTGCTGGCCTTGGCTTCAAGGTGATTGGTCGTCGCCATAATCATTTCGCGAACAGCCTCGACGTCAGCTGAATTCATGAGTGCATAGCTTTGAAACAGATCAGCGCTGTCTTGCACGTTCAAAAAATCCGCCCGTCGGGATTCGCCTGGGCCGCGCGTTCGATAGACGACGTCGTGCCAGAAAATAGCTGTCGCGATTAGCTCGGGCCGCGCTGCGAGCGCGGCAAGTTCTTCGAATGCTTGCAAGAGGTCGCTGATATGGCGCCAACTATGGTAGGCGCGCCCGAAATCGCCATAAGCGGCGTCAAGCTCCTCCCAGGCTCCAGCCTGGTGGCTCGCTTGAAGTGGGACCCAATGGCGACTTCTGATCTGAGGTGCGTTCATGTGATAGCTGCGGGGTTCTGATTGGTGAAAAGATGGATGATTATTTCGTAGCCGGAGGGGGAAGGCGACAGCGTTTTTAGAGCCGCAACGGCGCGCTGCCGCCTTCCGAATTTTTTATAACGACACGACGGCTTGCTTGATCCTCAAAGAGCGCTCGACGAGATTGCGCGTCTAATCGCCACATGAACGACGCGTGCGTCGCCGCGAAGCGCAGAGCGTTACTTGCGCCAATTACCTGAAAAGACATACGTCGTCCGTCTTGCCGCTCCGTTCGCGAGGGCGACGCTGAGGATCGAGAGAGTGCGTTTGCTCGCAGGAAGCTTGACTTTCCCGTTGTATCGACAAGGATTGAAAATCTTGAAGGGTAAGCAGTTTGCTTAAAAAAGGGGGAGTTTCCTCAATGCGCCGGAACCTGAAAACGCATTTGTTTGCGGTTACTTGTGCTTCGGTTTTATTTGCGTCAAGCCCCTCGGGCTCGGCGGTTTTGTCCACGACGGCAGATCTCAACGTCGACGGCGCCTCGGCATCTTCCTTCATACAGAAGACGACGCTCCACGCTCCTGCCGGACGCAAATGCATCAAATGGACCCGGACATGGAATCCGCGGCACGGAGTCGCGCGACGCCGATGTGTCCAATGGCGATAGAAAATGCGCTGGGCTGGGAGTTAGCGGCCGACTGATTCCGATCATCTGTCGGGACCAACCAAGCCGTTCGGACAAAACGGACAAAAACAAAGGGGCCCGATCGGGCTCCTTTCCAATATCAGCACAAGAACTTTTCTGATTGCCGCATGTCGCGGATCGTCTGATCCAGCGTAGCGTCGACATGGATGCTGGGCGCGTCGCCGTAGCCTTCTCCCTTGCGGCGCGCCGACGCCTCGGTGCGCACGAGCGGCCAAGAGCTTGATCCCTGACGCCGGCAAGGCGCATCGCGTCAGACCCGCTCCAATAGCGCGTCAAGGTCGAGAGTCGAGCGGACTCCGACGTCGCGCTCATGCCGCTCAAGGAAATCTTGCGCCGACCGGCGTCCCTCGTCGCGCAGCATGCAGAGAAAATCCCATCCGGCGATAAGCTTCGAAGACGCGCTCAGCTTCGTCATCATCTGTGTCGAGATCCGATGCATGCGCATGCCAGCCCAGCGTGAGCCCTCTCTGTCGCCGGGATTGGCGGCGCGGCGCAGCAAGGCGATCATGCGCAGCTCCTTGAGCAAAACTGCGTTGAACACATCTCGTTGAGGCGATTCAGTATCTCCGTCGCCGACCGCGGCGCGCTCTTGCGTTCGATGGGCCTCCGCCTCTGCGTCAGTCAGACCGAGCAAGTCTGGATCCAAACCCGCCCTGCGCTTGATTCGGTAGCGCTGTCCAGATCGTCCGATCGATTTATCCGCTGGGTTTGGGTCCGAAATAAATTATAGTCTGTGTGCGCAGCCTCGATTGGGCAAGCAGCTTTTGCGTGGAGTCGATTGTATAAGTCTGCGCGATCGTGAAAACTGCGCTTGCCGCTGTTTGCGAGAGCAACCGCATGTCGGGCGCGGCGCATTAACGTCGCTTCTTCATCTAGTCGCTCTAGATGCTCGGCTCACCTGCAGCGCGGCGTTTTGATGCGGAAGCCAGTTGAGAGACTTGCGGCGTGCCGATCGAAGCATAACGGGGATGCATGATGCTGGGCATGGCGCTGAAAATGGCCAAATGGTTTTTGGCGTTGCTGAGCCTTTTCGTCGTGACGTTTTTCGCGGTGCGAATATACAACTCTCAGCGCGGACTGCCGCTTGATGTCTGGCACACTTACGTGCCGCAAGAGCTGAGCAAGACAGAAATCGACGCCGCCGATTGGGGGGCCTATCTCGAGGCGGAGGCGAAAATATTCGCTTCCCTGCGCACCAACGTCAGCCAGCAGTTGACGCCAGAGGAACAGGTTCCCTTCAATCGCTATTTCGAGGGCAGTCCGGTCTACCCGGGTCATTTTGCGCGGAATTGGAACCGGTCCTATCTGCTCGAACCCGCAGGACCGCCGATCGGCGCCGTCGTTCTCCTGCATGGATTGACCGACTCGCCATATAGTTTGCGCCATATTGCAACGCGCTACCGTGATCGCGGCTTCGTGGTGGTTGCGATCAGACTGCCTGCGCACGGCACAGTGCCCGCGGCTCTGACCAAAGTGGAGTGGGAGACATGGCTGGCCGCGACGCGTCTTGCCGTGAGAGAGGCGCGGCGGCGCGCGCCTGAGCCGGCGCCTCTGCATGTCGTCGGGTTCTCGAACGGCGGATCGCTCGCGGTAAAATATACGCTCGACGCCATCGACGATGAGCGTCTCTCTCGAGTCGACCGTCTTATCCTGCTCTCGCCGATGGTGGGGATCACGCGGTTTGCGCGTTTTGCCGGCCTGGCGGGACTGCCGGCGATTTTGCCCGCCTTCGCCAAGGCGGCCTGGCTCAGCGTGCTGCCCGAGTTCAATCCATTTAAATATAATTCATTTCCCGTGAATGGCGCCCGCCAATCCTACCTGCTGACGGATGCGCTTGGAACGCAAATGTCGCTGGCGCGTCGAGAGGGTCGATTGACCGCGCTGCCGCCAGTCCTGACGTTCCAATCCGTCATGGATTTCACTGTCAGCACCCAGGCCGTGCTTTCCGGGCTTTACGATCATCTGCCGGCGAACGGCAGCGAACTCGTTCTGTTCGACCTCAATCGCAACGTCAAATTCGGTCCGCTGCTGCGCGCCTCCGCGGAGTCCGCGCTCTCCCGCATCGTGCCGCCTCGCGTCAGGGATTACCGTCTAACGGTTGTGACGAACGCCGGGGAAGGCACCGAGGATGCGGTCGAACGCGTCGTTGAGGCCGGCGCCACGGCCGAGCAGACCCAAGCGTTGGGGCTACAGTATCCGAAAGGCGTGTATTCGCTCTCGCATGTCGCATTACCCTTCCCGCTCAGCGACTCCCTCTATGGCCTGACGCCGGATCAAACAGACGACTTTGGCGTCCACCTGGGTTCGCTGGCGCCGCGCGGCGAGCGCGGGACGCTGATCGTCAGCCTGGACGCGCTGCTGCGCATGTCGTCGAACCCATTCTTTTCCTATATGGCGCAGCGCATCGAGGAGCATCTTCCGGCCCGGCCAGACGGCGACGCAACCGACCAAGGCGGAGCGCGCGTCCAATCGCCGCCACAGGCCGCTCCGCCGCCGCGTCGCCTCCCCAGCGCAGCGCCCGACACGCCTGCGGCGCCAAGTGGCGACCGGCCCGCAAAAAAGCGGTCGCGTCGTTGAAGCAGCGGGGTCCGCTCGACCTCGTCAAGAAGCGACGAACCAACCCGGCCGCGAACCCCGTCAAGCGTAATCCTAGGACCGCCTCACGCGCCGCAGGAATAGACGCCCCAGCAGTCCGATGAGATAGCCGCCGATCGTGATCGCCAAATAAACGACGATCACGAAGGCCCAGCGGTCGCTCGCGGAGGCCACTCTGCGGAATACATCCGTCAGGTAGTTTAGATCGATGAACCTGTTTGCGAACAGCCCGCTAGCCACGGCGAGCATTGGCGCGATCCACCACGGAGCCCTGAAATAGCCCAGCAATATGGCGAGCAAAAATACGATCAAACCGAAGATATGCAAAAACTCTAAGAAAATCGCTTGGGAAAGCAAGCCCATGAATCGGATCAGCCAAAGCATCGGACGCCTCTTAGCGCGAATTCAGTTTATCTTATCCGAATTCGGCCGCAGCGCCATCTCGTTTCAAGCGCGCGCGGCCGAGACTTACAGCGCGCGTCAACGCGGCGGGCGAGAGACTTTTCAAGCGAAGCGCCAAAGCCCCGCGCGGCTCAGGCCGTTTGCCGGGTCGAAGCCCCGCGCCGCCCGCCCGACAAAATCTCCGCCACCCATTGGGTCGATGGGAACTGTTCGAAAATCGTCAGAGCTGCGATCGAAAGCGGGACGCCGAGAAACGCTCCAAGGGCGCCCCATAGGAAAGTCCACAGAACAATCGAAAAGAGCACAATCGGAGGGGAGATCGAGAGAGCCGATCCCGAAAACACCGGCTCCAGATAGCTCCCAATGATGAACTGGATGACCGTCACGCCCAAAAAAACGAGCAAGGGCGCTTCAAAGGTTCCGAACTGAACGAAGGCGAAAAGCGGCAGAAGCGCCGTGACGATGAAGGAGCCGACGTAGGGCAGGTAGTTTAGCGCAAAGGCGAGCACGCCCCATGCGCCGGCCATTTCCAGATTCATGAATTGAGCAAATCCCCATACCGCGAGACCTGTCACGATGCTGGCGATCGTCCGAACGAACATATAGGTGCGAAATTTTTCGCCGATCTTCCTGCCGCTTTCAACCAGGCGCCGGCTTGTCTCCTGATTTTCCAGCGCTGCAATTCGGGACTGAAACGCATCGGTCTCCGCTAGTCCCAAAATCACATAGACGAGCACGATGACCGCGAAGGCGAGAACTGTGTTCACTCTCACGGCAAGCATGTGAAGAAGTCTGATCAGCGACGCGGTGTTGAAATGTTCCGCAAAGAGCGTGAAGACGAAAATGTCATGCTCTTCGAGCCACGATGTCGATGTCATCGCCGTTTCCTGAATGCGGTCGAGATTCTGTCTGACCCATTCCAGCACCTCATGGCCGCCCCAGGCGATCAGAGAAAAAAGCGCAAGAATCACGGCGGCGGCAATCACGACCGTCGCGGTCAAAGCAATGGCCTTCCCCAGTTTTGGCTGCAGCGCCTTTTGCAGGGGCCAGGCAATCGCGATAATGAAGACGGCGAAGGCCACGGGCTCAAGGACCGCTTGTCCGAGCTTGCAGGCGGTTAGACCGATAAAGAGGATTACGGTAACGGAAGTCACGCTCGTGATGCGACTTTTTTCCATAGTGATCCTCTTGCCATCAGACGCTTGGTAGGTCGTTAAAGACGATAAGGCAGCGAGCGGCGTGATTTATTTGAGGCGTGGCTGATCTGACGGTTAAGTTTATGAGAGGGCTAGTTGGCGTTGCAAGGGACCGTTTGGAATGGCGCGCGGCCGATCGCTGCGCGGGGAGACCAATCGAACCGGCGCGGCAAGATAACTGACAAGCCAGGGTGAACCGGCGGCGAAACCGCCTGCCCTGTCTTGCTGGTCACGCGCCAAATCTCTCGATCTGGCGGAGCGCGCTTTCGCAGGGTCAACCCTTGGCGGAAGCCCGTGTACACGGGCAGCGCCACCGGCAAATGGAACGTAAGGCGGCGATCGAGTAAAAGGACGCCCAGTTCGATCTTAGCAGACTTGGAAGCAGGATACGGCCAATGGCCCTCGACACTCGCAGCGCGTGGAAAGGCTTTATCGCAGTCGCTATCGCCGCCGCGATGGTATTCGCCGCGACGATGTTCCTTTTCAGGGCGGAAAGCGCGCCGATCAAGGTCGGAATCCTGCATTCGCGCACTGGGCCGATGGCGATTAGCGAAAATTCAATGGTCGACGCGGAGCTGCTCGCGATTGAGGAGATCAATGCGAAGGGCGGCTTACTGGGGCGCAAGATTCAGCCCATCATCGCCGACGGCAAATCCGATTGGCCGACCTTCGCGAAAGAGGCCGAGCGGCTGATCACCGAGGAACACGTATCCGTGATCTTCGGATGCTGGACCTCCGCAAGCCGTAAGACGGTCGCGCCCATTATCGAAAAATACGGTCAGCTCTTGGTTTACCCAATGGCCTATGAGGGACTCGAACAGTCGCCCAACATTATCTACACGGGCGCGGCGCCCAATCAGCAGGTCATTCCGGCGATCAAATGGAGCCTCGATCACATTGGCAAAAAATTCTATCTGATCGGCTCGGATTATGTTTGGCCGCACAGCATCAACGAAATTATGAAGGACACGATCCGCGCGCTTGGCGCGGAGCTTGTGGGCGAAGACTATATTTTCTTCGGAAGCGCCAACGTCTCTCGGGCGGTCCAAAAAATTAAGCTGGCGCAGCCGGACGTTATTATCAGTTCGGTCGTGGGCGATTCCAACAAGGCGTTCTATCAGGCGCTGACCGACGCTGGGCTTTCCGCTGACAAGGCGCCGGTTGTCTCCGTCAGCATCGGCGAGGAAGAGCTTCGCAGCCTACCGATTGCGAGCCTCCAAGGCCATTACAGCGCCTGGAGCTATTTCGAGGCGATCAAGAAGCCGGCGAACGAGCGGTTCATTCGCGCCTTTCGAGAAAGATATGGCGCCAACCGTGTGACGGGCGACGTTATTGCGACCTCATACTTCAGCGTCATCTTATGGGCAAAGGCGGTCGAGGAGGCGCAGTCCTTCGACGTACAGAGGGTCAAACGCACCATGCTGACCGAGACCCTCGATGCGCCCGAAGGTCTGGTGTCGGTTGATCCTTACACGCAGCATACTTGGCGGTCTTTCTCTGTCGGTAAAATTCAAACTGATGGCCGGATCGAGCTTGTCTGGACGATTGATCGTCCGATCCGTCCCGTGCCCTATCCGCCGACTCGCACGAAAGCCGAGTGGGAGGAATTTCTTGCCGCCTTGTACAACCGATGGGGCGGCAGATGGGCGAATCCGACAGAGGCGGACTGATCGATGAAGCTTCCCAGGCTCGATTTCCTCCGGCGCTCCATCGGCGCCAAGATCATCTTCTGGTTCCTTGCGATCAATATCGTCTCCTGCGGCCTCCTCGCCTGGCGAACCTATGACATCTCGCGAGAGTCTCTCGAGCAGGCGATTCAGACGTCGTTGCAGGTTGTCGCCAAGAAGAAAGTGGAGCAGCTGGAGACTCTGACGCTTGAGAAAATCAGAAGCGTCGAATCTCTGATGCACAGCGCCTCAATTGGCGAGGCCACTCGGGAATTTTCTGAAGCCATAAGGACGAGCGGAAGAGACTCCGAGTCCTATCGCCAAGCTGTCACGAAACACGGCCCGGTTCTCAAGCGTTTTTCCGACACGTTCAACTATGTCAACTGCGCGATTGTCTCGCCCGAAGGCTTCACGCTTTTCGAGCAATCGGACCCTGCCCTTTTCAACCCAAATTCGCTCGGCGGGCCGCTCAAGGGAACGGAGCTTTCGGACACGATTAATCGCGCGCGCACATTGCTGCAGGCCGAAATTTCGGCGTTTCAGATCTATCCGGGGCTGAAAGAGCCTGCCGCCTTTATTGCGGGTCCTGTTCTGGAAAACGGCGTCGTGATTGGCGTCGTCGTCTTCCAGCTCGATAACCAGGAGCTTTACAGCCTCATCAACGACTACACAGGTCTCGGCGAGACAGGAGAGGTGCTGGTCGCCGCCCGCTTCGATCAGGGCCAAATGGTCGTGGTCAACCCGCTGCGGAACGACGCTTCCAAGGCTTTCAGCATCAGGGCGCCGCTCGATGGCAGCGCTTTTCCTGCGCTCGCTCGGGCGCTCGCCGGCGTCCACGGCTCAGGCCTCTTCGATGACCGCCTGAACAGGCCCGTCGTCGCCTCGTGGACCTATGTTCCGTCGTTTCGTTGGGGCATGGTCGTACAGCAGCGCACGAAGGAGGCCTTCGCGCTCACCAGCGCGCAGAAGGAGGCGACGCTCTGGCTGCTGTTCTTCATGATTCCGCCGATTATCGCTCTGGCCATGGGCGTCGCGCGCACGATCACCAAGCCGATCAAGACCGCTGTCGGCGTCGCCGAGAAGGTCGCCGCGGGGGATCTCGACGCAAATTTCGAGATTGGCAGCCGAGACGAAACGGGTCTCCTGCTGAGGGCGATCCGCTCCATGACCGTCGAACTCCGCGGACTTTACGACTCCATGGAGGAAAAGATCCGGGCGCGCACGCGCGAACTTCAGCTCGCTAACGAGGAATTGTCCGTCGCGCGGGTGGCGGCCGAGGAAGCCAGCAAGACAAAAAGCGCCTTTCTGGCAAACATGAGCCATGAGCTGCGCACGCCGCTCAACGCGATCATTGGTTATAGCGAGATGCTTCAGGAGAACGCGCTCGACAATGGCGATCCAGAGCCGATCGAGGACCTGAAGAGGATCGAGAGCGCGGGCCGGCACCTGCTTGGCCTGATCAACGATATTCTCGATCTTTCCAAGATCGAAGCTGGAAAGATGGACGTCTTCATCGAGCGGGTGGAGATCAGACCGCTCGTGGGTGAGGTCCTGTCGATCGTTCAGCCCCTCGCCGACAAGAACGGCAATGCGCTTGAGCTCTGCTGCCCCGACGACGTTGGCGGCTTTCTGTCCGACGAAACGAAGGTCAAGCAGTGCCTGCTCAATCTCATGAGCAATGCAAACAAGTTCACGAGCCATGGAAAAGTCGCTCTGACCGTCGAGCGCGACGCCGACGCTTCCGTGGTTTTCCGCGTGTCCGATACGGGGCTCGGCATGACGCAGGAGCAGCTTGCCCGACTGTTCCAGGCCTTCACGCAAGCGGACGCCTCGACCACGAAGCGTTTCGGAGGGACGGGGCTGGGGCTTGCGATCACCAAGCATTTTTGTGCGGCGCTCGGCGGCGATATCTCCGTTGAGAGCGCGTTGGGCGCAGGCGCGACCTTCACGATCAGGCTTCCGGACCGGCAGGAGGTCCTGGCGCCGAAAAAATCGGTCGAGCCGACTTCCTCCCGGCCACTCCTGACGATCCTGGTCGTCGACGACGACGCGACGGCGCGCGACCTGCTCACACGAACTTTGGAGAACAAGGGCTATCACGTCATCGCCGCCCGTCACGGGCTGGAAGCGCTGGCCCTGGCGAGACAGCACAGGCCGAATGCGATCACGCTCGATGTGATGATGCCCCAGCTCGACGGCTGGAGCGTGCTCAGGCAGCTCAAGGAGGATGACGAGTTGCGGAACATCCCCGTCATCATGGTGACGATTCTCAACGAGCGCGCTCTGGCGATTCCGCTCGGGGCGGCGGAGCTTTTGACAAAGCCCATCGACCGTCAGCGCCTGACGGCCTTGATGAGGCAATATTGCGGGGTCTCGAGCGAAACGACGGTGCTCATCATCGAGGACGACTCCGCGACGCGCGAGCTTCTTTGCCGCTGCGTTTCGGGCGCTGGCTACACGGCCGAAGCCACGATCAACGGGCGGGACGGGCTCGACTGGATCGCCGAGAACCCGGCGCCGGACCTGATCCTTCTCGACCTGATGATGCCAAATCTCGATGGGTTCGGTTTCTTGCGAGAATTGCGTAAGCGGCGCGCCTATGACCATTTGCCGGTCATCATCGTCACGGCGAAAGATCTCAGCGAAGAGGATATTCGCAAGCTGAAAGAATTCAGGGCCGACATCATCACGAAGGACCATGACTATCTTGAGGAGCTGGTGACGATTATGCGTCAGTGCCTCAATCCCAGCGCGGCGGACGCCGTCCAAGCGCATTGACATCGGAGACAGGGTCGGTGGTGAAGATTTTGCTTGTCGAAGATAATGAGATGAACCGGGATATGCTGTCGCGGCGCCTCAGGCGCAATGGCTATGAAGTCGTGATCGCCATAGACGGCCAACAAGGGGTCGACATGGCCGCCGCCGAATCGCCCGATCTCATCCTGATGGACATGAGCCTGCCGGTCATCGATGGCTGGGAGGCGGCTCGCCGGGTCAGAGAAAACGAAGCGACGCGCAGGATTCCGGTCATCGCCCTCACCGCCCATGCGATGGCGGGGGACCGGGAGAAGGCGATCGAAGCCGGCTGCGACGACTATGACACGAAACCTGTCGAGATCACGCGACTTCTGGGCAAGATCACGGCCCTGATTCAATCTGGCGCTTAGCATCGTCTGATCGATTGTCGTCTAGAAGTCTATGTCTCCAGCGATGCGCGGCCGCGATCCTGTAGCCGTCGTCGCACAGCGAACTCTGGCGCCCCACCGGTTGAAACATTTATGAGAAATACGAGTCATGCATCTTGGACGGCGGGCGTTGGCGCATTCCGGCTTTCTGGGAAAATAAGATGACGTCGCATGACTTTCGGCCGTCCGCCGACAGGAGCGATCGCGCGCTGCTTGCTTATGTGCAGCAGGAGCTGAGCGCACCTGCAGAGGCGATTGCGGGCTATGCGGAAATTTTGCTGGACGAGGCCGAAAGGAACGGTCACGGGGAATTTCGCGACGACCTCGAGAAAATCCACGCCGCCAGCCGTTCGCTGATTGATGTTATCGCGTCACTCGTCAGTCGGTCGCGCGCGCCGACGCGCGGGCCAGGCGAGGATTCCGAGGACTATCGTCGCCATTTGCGGCACGATCTGCGCACGCCCATCAACGCCATCAAGGGATATGGTGAGATGCTGCGGGAAGACGCAGCGGGCGTCGACGGCGCGCAGGCGCTGGTCTCGGACCTCGATCGACTTCTGGAGGAAGCGTCGCGCCTGCTTGAGCGTATCGACGGCCTGGTCAGTTTTTCACTCCCCGAAACCGAGGCGGCGACGGACGCCGAAGTCGGCTCGGGACCGGTCTCCGCCATGGTCGCACATCGCTTCGTCGCTTCTGTCCAGCCGATCTCAGAAGCCGAAGCCGACAGTCTCGCCGTACAGCCGAGCCGCATTCTCGTGGTCGACGACAACCCGTCCAATCGCGAGCTCCTGAAGCGCCGTCTGGAACGACAGGGCCACTCTGTCGCGCTGGCTGAAAATGGGTCTTGCTCGCTGGAGATGTTGAGGGAGGCGCCCTTCGATCTCATTCTCCTCGATCTGCTGATGCCGGATATCAGCGGCTTCGATGTTCTTTCGATCCTCAAGTCGGATCCTGCCTTGAGCGACATCCCCGTCATCGTGATATCGGCGTTGAACGAGATCGACTCCATCGTCAGATGCATCCAGGCGGGCGCCGAAGATTATCTCGCGAAGCCTTTCGATCCGGTGCTTCTTCGCGCACGCATCGGATCGTCCCTGGAGAAAAAACATCTACGGGACCGAGAGCGCGAGGCGCTCGACGCGCTGCGCATCGAAAAAGAGCGCTCCGAGCAGCTTCTCCTCAATATTCTTCCGGCGCCGATCATCGCGCGTCTGAAGAGCGGCGAAACGGTCATCGCGGATCATGTCCACGACGTCACGATTCTGTTCGCGGATTTCGTCGGCTTCACCGAGCTCTCCTCCAAGTTGCCGGCTCCGGAACTTGTCGGCGTATTGGGACGCGTTTTCTCGGCGTTTGACGGGCTCGCGCTCAAATTTGGCGTCGAGAAGATCAAGACGATTGGCGACGCGTACATGGTCGCCTGCGGGCTCTTCGGCGATCGGGACGATCACGCGCACGCCGTCGCGGACATGGCGTTGGCCATGGCCGAAACACTGGACAGTCTCAACGAGACATTGCCGACGCCGCTCGAGATCAGGATGGGCATAAACTCCGGCGACGTCGTCGCGGGCGTCATCGGCGCGCACAAGTTCGTTTACGATATCTGGGGCGATGCGGTGAACATCGCGAGCCGACTGGAGTCGAGCAGCCTGCCCGGCCGCATCCAGGTTTCGGGATCGACCTATAAACATCTGGGCAGGGACTTCATTTTGGCGCCGCGTGACGGCCTCGAAATCAAGGGCAAAGGCGCCACGGAAGCCTTTTTTCTGACCGGGAGAAGGTAGGGCAGCTTCCCGGTTGCACTATAAGTTTGTGGGGCTGGCGCGTCACACTTCTCGATAGAGCAGAAGCAAGAGGCCCGATAAGATGAATGCGACGGGCCAAACATAACCAGCAACGCGACCCGCGGAGCTGTCCGATAAACGTATTTCCAGCCAGCGCGCGCTCGCGGAGACAACCCCGAGCAACGCGATAGGCGTATGACTGATCGCGACCAGAACCTCGTCCTTGCCCTCCGTGTGTCCATAGTGCGTCAACAGAAACGCCGCCGCTGCGCCGGTCGTTATCGGGAAGACGAAGGCGGGCCAGTCCGACTTGAAGCGGCCGCGTCGTACCTGCCATTCGAATATCGCAAAGGTCGCAATAAGGACCACAATGACTTTGTGTTGGACGATCTGAGGATCACGAAGGCTCTCGAAGAACCCGATGGGTCCGAGGGGCCATGCGGTTTCATCGGCGCGAACCATCAGAATGCCGCCAAGCAACAAGAATAACAAAGGCCAGTTACGCGCCGCCGACGCGGTTTGGCGATGGCGCTCCAGCAAGGCGAAAAAGCCCATGAGGACAACAAAAACGCCTGCCAAATGATGATTCATCTCCGCCCAGGCGATGTCCGCCGGGCTGGGTGGGCTGGGCGTTGCTGGTTCGCCTACGCTGGAGACGTCAGCGGGCGTTTGCGCAGCGGACAACTCGGCATACGCTGGACTATGGAAACTCGGCCAGCGCGGGGCGAACCGCGCCGTGATCTCGGACAGGCTCGTGCGCTCCGCGCCGCCGTCCGTTGGGAGCGACGCGGACGCGAGCGCGGCGGCGCAAAACAGCGCAACGAGACCCAGTCCCACCTCCACCTCAGAGAAACGCAATAATCTTCTGATCGGCGTGGAAGAAATCCGCCACAATCTGCGCGTTGTTGAAAGATTTGCGGCGGCAAAGCAAAGCAGGCCAAACAGCAGCACGAATTTGGTGCTGAGCAGCATTCCGTAATTCGTTTCATACAACGCGCTGACATCCGACGTGTGGCGCGTCATCATCAAGAGGCCGGCAGCAATCAACGCTCCCACGGACCACATGGCGTTCCGCGAGAATTTGGAGGCGATCAATCGCCGCGCCTCGCCGCTCTTCGTCATTCCGAGTGCGACCAACAAGAACGGAATGCCGCCGATCCAGATCGCCGCTGCAAGCAGATGCACAATCTCGGTCGTCACCAGCAACGCCGAGGCGACGGGGCGGCTCGCGGCATGTGTCACGCCCACATGCGCACAAACCAGCAGCAACGCTAAAGCAACTGCGCCCCCCCTCCACATGAAAAAGGCGCCGGCGCCGAGGCGGACGTAAAGCGCCAGTGCGCCCGACAGGATCATGGCGATGAAATGACTGACGACGGCGTCGGCGCTGGCTGCGACCGCAAAGTCCACTTGCAACGTTCCGACGAGCATCGCGGTCAGCACGCCCACGGCAACGATCTCGCCCAAGACCGAAGCACAGCAGCTCCAAAAAATGATGCGAAGGCAACGTCGCGCAATTGGCGCCTCTGCGGCGTCTAGTTTCCCTTCAAGAGGGGACAGAACGAGCGTCAGAAACGCTACGCCACCGACGATGATCGCTTGCGTCGCGAGGAGATAGGCGCGCAGCACGAGATCCAAGAAACCGTACAGCGCGATGAAAGATTGCATTATCAGCGTTCCACGCGAAAATTGAGCTTGCCTTGCGTCAGGTGGCCGTCAAGGCTCAGTATCTGCCACTCGAGCGTGTACGCGCCCGAACGCAAATCCGGCGCTCTCGCTTTTAGTCCTTCGGATACTGGGCTCGTTTCGAGAGGCTGAACGACGCCTGGATCTGCGGCCTTGAGAAGCGTGAGTCGCGAAAGCTTCGAGTCAATACGGCTATTGAACCGAAGTTGGATGACGACTTCTCCGCTTGGAACCGTTTCGCCATCGCGAGGCGAAGCTGAGACGAGAGCCGCATGCGCGAGGCAGGGAGCGCGCACAAGCGCGAACGGGAGGATGAGTGACAGAAGAAAGGCTAATTTTTTCCGTGAGATCATCGTGAGCCCTAATTGAAAACCACAGATTTCCGGCCGTTGACCGTCATTGCATTTAAGTCACGCGCGTATAGCGGCAAGCGGAGCGTCGTCCATGTTTGTTGCGGTTTCTCCTCGGGCGTTTTGCCGCCGAAAACGCGTGCGGGACCCTGCGCGTTGTTCGCCCGTTCGCTCTCGTTGTTGATGCGTTGATCGCTCGTCGACCGAACGATTAAAATTAAAGCCAGTATTGTCGCCCTTGACATGCTGCTTAAGCGCTGCAGACCTCGCGCGACGCGCCGAATCCCCCTTCGACGAAGGAAGGAAAAAGCGCGCGCGGCATTGTCGATTTCAATGTCCAGAAGCAGGTTGTTGGAGCAAAGCAGCGAAAGCGCTTATTTGGCGCCATGGCGAAGACGCGGGTCAAAGGCTCTCTGCTGGTGCAGCTGAAGCGCATGTGCGGCGCTAGTGGCCCGCATCCACCCCGAGCGGTTCTCGGCCGGGACTTAAAGCCCATGCGTCCTGCGCAGGGGCGTCGTTGTCGGCTGCCCTGTCGCCAGACTGTTCGTCGCGGGAAGATTGAGGCTGTCGAGCGTTGCGCGAAGGCGCGGCGACGCAAAGTCAATGAAAGCTCTCAGTTTGGAGGAAACCAAGCGACTCTGAGGATAGACAAGGTGAACTGGGACGGGCGGCGGCGTGAAATTGTCGAGAAGGGGCGCGAGCCGGCCGTTGCGAATCTGTTCGGCGACCATGTACGACAGCGCCACAGTGATCCCATCCCCCATTTCCGCCGCGGCGATGGATGCAGCCGCGTCATTGATCTCGAGCCGCGGAACAAAGGAAACGCTGTTGCCCTTTTTTCCGTCGAGAAAGCGCCACTCCCTGTTCGGCATAAGGCCAGTGAACGCGATGATTGAGTGGAGACGCAGATCGGCTGGCGTCTGCGGAACGCCCCGCCGCACGAGATAGTCCGGGCTCGCAACCAATATCCTTCGAACGGTTCCGATCTTCTTCGCAACCAAATTTGAATCCGGCAACGGACCGATGCGGACCGCAAGATCGATCCCTTCCTCCACGAGGTTGGCGATGCGATCGAGCAGCAGCACCGACATGGTTACGCGCGGGTGCTGGCTAAGAAACGCGCGCACCACCGGCGCGAGGGCCGTCCGACCAAAAGTCACCGAGGCCGTGAGCGTAAGATGGCCGTTCGGAACCGCCGTTTCGCCGACGGCTTCGTGTTCGGCGCCATCGAGATCGGTCAGGATACGCCGTGCGCTTTCCAGGAAGCGCTGACCGACATCCGTGATGGTTAGGCTGCGGGTCGTGCGGTTGAAGACGCGGGCGCCGAGGCGGTCTTCGAGCGCGGAAATCGCCCGGGTCACCGCTGGGGGAGACAGGCGCAGACGGGTTCCGGCCTTGGCGAAGCTGCCGGCGTCGGCGACGGCGACGAAGACCTCGAGCTCGTGAAGACGATCCATTTTATTCCTATAATCGGAATAATGAATTCCATACGTCAGATATTCTTACAAGAAAAATAAGCAGCCATTGTCTGGAGGAGCGGCGCCGAGGCGCGCCGCGCCGTCAACGAAACAAGGATTGACCCTATGGCTCGAATTGCCGTCATCGACCCCAAATCCGCCACCGGCGAAGCCAAAAAATTGCTGGACGCCGTCCAGGCCAGTCTTGGCGCGGTCCCCAACTTCATCCGCGTGCTGGCCAATTCCCCGGCGGCGCTGAACGCGTTCCTCGGCATCCACGGGATCGCCGGCGCGGGTTTTCTCGACCCGAAAACGCGGGAGCGCATCGCGCTGGCCGTCGCCGAACAGAACGCCTGCCAGTATTGCGTCTCGGCGCACACGGCCATCGGCCGCAAGGCCGGCCTCGACAGTCAGGAGATGCTGGCGAACCGCAAGGGCCGTTCGTCGGACGCCAAGGCGGAAGCCGCGCTCGCCTTCGCCCGCGCGCTCGTCGAGCATGCCGGACAGGTGAGCAAGGCCGAATTCGACGCCGTGCGCGCGGCCGGCCATTCGGATGGCGAGATCATCGAGATCATCACGCATGTCGCAATGAACATCTTCACCAATTTGCTGGGCAAGGCGACCCAGATCGAGATCGACTTCCCGGAAATCGAGCTGAACAAGGCCGCCTGATGATCTTGGGGCCCGGCGCGGTGGACGCTGCGCCGGATTCCTCAATCCAGAGAGGAGAATCCAAATGGTCGAGGTGACTCAACCCGTCGGCGCTCGTCCGCCGCTGCCGCCCTTCACGCGTGAAACCGCGATACAGAAAGTTCGCATGGCCGAAGACGCTTGGAATACGCGCGACGCCGAGCGTGTGTCCCTCGCCTACACCGAGGACAGCCGCTGGCGCAATCGCGCGGAGTTCCCGGTGGGACGGTCGGAGATCGTGGCGTTCCTGAAGCGCAAATGGGCGCGCGAGCTCGAATATCGCTTGATCAAGGAACTCTGGGCGTTTGCCGAGAACCGGATCGCGGTGCGTTTCGTTTACGAGTCGTGTGATGACGGCGGCAACTGGTTCCGCAGCCATGGCAATGAGAATTGGGAGTTCGACGAGCGCGGTCTGATGCGACTGCGCTTCGCGAGCATTAACGATCAACCGATCCGGGAGAGCGAACGGAAGTTCCGCTGGCCGCAAGGCCCGAGGCCTGTGGATCACCCGGGTCTTTCCGACCTTGGGCTTTGAGACCGAGGCTCGGGCCCGCAGGAGGACGCAATGCCGCATCGTTACGCCGAGATCGCTTTCACCCCGACGGTGAAGAAGGCGCAGGAGCAATTTGGCAGCCGCAACGCTTATGCGCGTATCGAGGGGGCGCCGGAGACCAGGAACCATCGCCTGAGCGAACTGGAGACCGAATTCATCGCGGCTCGAAATTCGTTCTACATGGCGACGGTCAGCGAAACCGGCTGGCCGTACATCCAGCATCGCGGCGGGCCGACGGGATTCGTGCGCGTGCTCGACGAGACCACGATCGGCTTCGCGGATTTTCGCGGCAACCGGCAATATATCAGCCTCGGCAACCTCGCGAACGACAATCGCGTTTCGCTCTTCTTCATGGACTATCCGAATAAGACTCGGCTGAAGCTCTTCGGGCGCGCGAAGATCATCGGTCTCGACGACGAGGCGACCTTGTCTCGACTCGAAACCTCAGATTACCGCGCCCGCGTCGAACGCGGCTTCCTTGTCAAGGTCGAGGGGTTCGACTGGAACTGTCCGCAGCACATCGTCGAGCGTTACACGCTCGATGAAGTGCGCGCGATAACGGCGCCGCTCACCGCGCGCATCGCCGAACTCGAGGCGGAGCTCGCCCGATTATAGCGGTCCCGAGCGCCCGAACGACGAGAGCCGAGCTGATGCGAGACGAACGCTGCGTTGGTGCAATGACCATGAGAGGGAAAGGAATTATGGGCAGCTTGCAGCCACAACGGTCTCCCGGCCAGCTAATTCGAGAAGACGCGACACGCCGACCGGCTCTTCGCTCAGCAGCGGCACGACGGCGTAGCGGCGCGCATGGATTGTTGCGACTTTCTCGATCTCGCGCATTTCATTTTTGGCGCGCTGACGCAGCAAGGGAGAATGCGGGCGCGCCGCCGCGACGCTGTTATTGACGACCCACGCCCAAGGCTCGATCCCCGCACGGCGCAAATCCGCCTGAAGATTTGCCGCTTCGAGGACGGGCGTCGTTTCCGCGAGCGTCACGAGCAAAACCTTGGTTCTGCGCTCGTCCTGTAGCTGCATCATCGGCGTCGTGTAATGCGCGCCCTTGGCGTCCAGCATCCGCGCGACCTCGCGGTGATAGGCGCCCGTCGCGTCGAGGAGCAGCAGCGTGTGGCCGGTCGGCGCGGTGTCCATGACCACGAACTTCTCGCCCGCCTCGCGGAGGATGCGCGAGAACGCCTGAAAGACGGCGATTTCTTCCGTGCAAGGAGAGCGCAAATCCTCTTCGAGCAAAGCCCGTCCTTGCGCGTCGAGCGCCGCGCCTTTCGTTCTCAGCACCTCTTGCCGGTAGCGTTCGGTTTCGGCGTGCGGGTCGATGCGGCTCACGGTCAGATTGTCGAGCGAACCATGCAGCGTTTCGGCGAGATGCGCGGCAGGGTCGGAGGTGGTGAGATGGACGGGCAGTCCGCGATGCGCCAGTTCGACGGCGACCGCCGCCGCGAGCGTCGTTTTGCCGACGCCGCCTTTGCCCATCAGCATGACCAGGCCATGTCCATCGGCGGCGACGCCGTTCACCAGTTCCGAAAGGCTGGGCGCGTGCAGCTCGACAGGTTCGCCGACTGCTACGTCCAGGAGCGGCGGCGTCGCAACGAGGAGCTGGCGTAACGCATCGAGTCCGACGAGATTGAAAGGCTTCAAAGGCACATAGTCGCAGGGCAAGGCGCGCAGCGCATCGGGCGTCGCCGTCAAAGCGGCCTGCTCGCGCGCGTAAAGCGCGGCGGCGAGCGCATCGAGCGCCGCCTCTTCCTTCGGCAACAGACCGTTCACAACGAGGAATTGCTGATTGAGGCCAATCGCCGCCAGCTCGTCATGCGTGCGCGCGGCTTCGCGCAGCGCGGAGTTTTGGGCGCGGGCGACGAGGATCAGGCGGGTGCGCCGACCGTCGGCCAAAGCATCGACCGCGGCGCTATATTGGGCGCGCTGTTTTTCCAATCCGGCAAGCGGACCGAGGCAGGAGGCGTCGCCTTTCCCTGCCTCAAGGAAGCCGCTCCACGCGACGGGAAGCTGCAGCAGGCGGATGGTGTGGCCGGTCGGGGCCGTATCGAAAATGATATGGTCGTATGCAGAGGTAATGGCGGCGTCAGTCAACAGCGCGGTGAATTCGTCGAAGGCGGCGATTTCCGTCGTGCAGGCTCCGGAAAGCTGCTCTTCGATGCCCCTCACCACGGCTTCCGGTAACTTTCCACGCACGGGGCCGACAATGCGGTCGCGATAGGCTTGCGCGGCGGCCTGTGGATCGATTTCCAGCGCGAACAGGTTCGGCACGGCGTCAATCGCCGTGATTTTATCGCCGATGCCAACCCCAAACACCTGCCCGACGTTCGAGGCCGGATCGGTGCTGACAAGCAGCACGCGGCGTCCGGCTTCCGCGAACTCTATCGCCGTCGCGCAGGCGATCGAAGTTTTCCCAACGCCGCCTTTGCCCGTAAAGAAAAGGAAGCGCGGAGCCTGTTCGAGAAATTTCATATCGACCTTTCAGCAGCAGGACGAGCCGCTACAACACGCGCCTTGTTTTGCGTCCTCGACCTTTTTGAGCCCCGCCCAGCGCGCAAGTTCCTCGCGGTTCGGATAGCGTCCGGCGAGCGCGATTTCGCCGTCGATCAGGATCAGCGGCAGGGCTTCCTGCCCCGAACGTTCGAGAAAGCCCTTCACCGTGGCGTTGTCGGCGAAGGCCAAGGGTTGCTGCGCGAGATTGAAGCGCTCGATGTGCGCGCCGTTCTGCTTCGCCCAATCAACGTCGGCGGCAAAGGTCACGAGCGCCTGATCGGTCTCGACGCCGCAGACGCCAGAGCTGCAGCACAGGGCGGGATCGAAAACTTGAATGGTCGTCATATTCGTCCTTTCAGGATTGAAGTCTGCCGACGACGACTTCGCCATCTTCCTTGGTGTATTCGCCAATGTCGGGATTGGGCAGGATATCGAGCACGGTTTCCGAGGGACGGCACAGCCGTGCGCCCTTCGGCGTCACGACGATCGGACGGTTGATGAGGATCGGATGTTCGAGCATGAAGCCGATCAATTCCTCTTCCGTCCACTTTGGATCGCCAAGTCCGAGCGCGTCATAGGGCGCGCCCTTCTGGCGCAGCAGATCGCGCGCTGAAATGCCCATGGCTTTGAGGAGTTCGACAAGTCGCTCGCGCGTTGGCGGGTCTTTCAGATATTCGATGACGACCGGCTCTTCGCCGCTTTGGCGGATCATCGCCAGCGTGTTGCGCGACGTGCCGCAGGCGGGGTTGTGATAGATGGTGATGGTCATCGCTCAGGCGTCCGTTTTGTGGCCATGGCTTGCGCCTGAAACCGTCTCAGTCATTCTGAGCTCCAGAACAACAGGCGGCTTCAGTCACAAGCGCGGACTTCGCGCCGCAGCAGGCGGAGGACTCCTCCTTAACGGCGCTCGCGCGGAAACCCGCAAGCGCTACGTCGTCGCCGTAAATCGTGCTTTCACCGGTAGTCAGGAAGGACTCCCACAAAAGCCCTTGCGGGTCGGACGTCCATGCTTTCTCCGACTTGGCGTAGCAGCAGGTCGTTGCGCCTTCTTCCAGCACGGGCCGTTCAGCCTGTTGCAGGCGGCCATAGACTTCTTTCAGCTCTTCCGGCGTCTCGACCTCGATCCCGAGATGATCGACGCCAGCCTGTCCGCCGCGCGACGATATCGCAAAGTTTACGCGCGGATCGTCGAGCATCCATTTCGCATAGTCGGGTTTGGCGATGGTCGGCGCCGACCCGAAAAGCGCGCTGTAAAACCGGATCGACCCGGTAAGGTCATCGACGGACACATGCACGTGCAGGCGTTTCATGGCGTTCCTCTGGCTGGCAAGTTGAAGGAGTAGCGGCCTCGCATGAGGCAGCTGCGCCTTGGCAGCAATTCTCGGTCATGTAGGCGAGCAGCGCGTTCATGACCGGATAGGCCGCCGAGTAGATCAGCGACCGGCTCTCGCGCCGGAAGGTGACAAGATCCGCGTGTTTGAGCTGGCTCAGGTGGAAAGACAGCGTCGCCGGCGGGAGCGCGAGCCGCTCGCCAATTTGCCCCGCCGCAAGCCCCTTGGGTCCGGCCTGCATGAGCAGCCGGAAAATATCGAGCCGAGTTTCGTGACCGAGCGCGACAAGGGCGGCTAGGGCGTCATGCTTTTCCATATTTCCAATATGATGGAAATATGAATTACGTCAAGCCCGCGTCGCGGCTTCAGAGGCAGTTTGCCGACGCCATGATTCATGAGCCTCGGATATGCAAACGGGCTCGTTGGCGAATATAAGGATGCGCATGATCAGCTAGGGAATGCTCGGAGCGCCTGATGACGGTAGTGGTGAGAGACAGCAATGGAGCAGAACTCAAGGACGGCGATTCCGTAACCTTGATAAAGGACTTGAAGGTAAAGGGCTCGTCGGTCGTCCTGAAACGCGGCGCCTTGATCAAAAATATTCGGCTCACCGATGATCCGGCTGAGATCGATTGCCGCGCTGAGAAAGTAAAAGGGCTCGTGCTGCGTACGGAGTTCGTTAGAAAAGCCTAGCCGCCATCGACTGGCGCGCGGGACGCCGGACCCCTCGAAATTCTCGACCTACGCACCAGGCGATCTCGTAAGAAGACCGGTTCTTCATCCAGAAACTTTGGTCGCCGGCAGTGGAATGGCTCTTCCTGGCAGGAACGTCCTCGCTCGATTCGAAGCGTAAGATGGGACAATTCCGAATAGCCCCTGGATGAGACATTCAATAGGAGCCCCGGGTTCGCGCCCCGGCGCGCTCGCCAAACAAAATAAGCTATTCCTAGCGCCGGCCGCCGCGCTATAAGGCGCCGGCATCACTGTCGAATTGAGAATTTTGAGGGCCGAATATGGACGAATGGGTCGCGCATATCGCGGCGTCGGTCGGCATCGCGCCCGCGGTCGCGAGACTCGCCGTCGGTCATGTTTTTGGCTTCCTCCAAAAGCGCCATCCGAATGGCCCTGCCGATGAGTTGATCGAAAAAATCCCCGGCGCTGAGGCCGCGATAAGGGACGCTGCGGCGGCGCCGCGGCGGGGTCTGCTCGGCGGCGTGCTCGGAGGGGTCGGCGGCCTGGTCGGCGGCGCGAAAGGCGATGTCCTTGCGCTGACGGCTCGATTGACGAGCCTGGGTCTCTCTCCCGACCAGCTTCAGAAGCTGGCCAGAGAGATCTTCGGCGGCGCGGAGCAGGTGATCGGCAGAGAGAAGCTACGAAATATGACTGATTCGATTCCTGGCCTGTCGCAATTTCTATGGCCGAAGTCGTGATTGGCGCATCTGCGCGAAGGAAGGCGCGCGGGCCCAGACGCGTTTCACGCATGCCGCGCTTCGACAGGAATCCGCCGAAACAAGAGCGGGCCGGCTCGCCGGCGTGGTCGCCCCTGAACGGCGCGCATGCATGTCCAAGGTTTGGCCGCGAGCCCGCGCGCCAACAACAACAAGTCCTTATTGATGGCGCAGAGCTCGCGCGCCGTTTCGACAAATCAGCCCGAATCTTCGGCGACGTTCAGGACGACGGCTGCGCTCGCCGTCTTCTTCCCTTGAAAACATATGTAGACACAGCCTCCGCGCGTGCTCGTCTCACAGCCTGGTCGGTTGAGCAGCTGTTTAGAAACGCACCTTCACGTAAAACTGTCGACCGTCATTCGCACAACGACCGCTAATTGGCTTTACGCCAGTGACTTCCTCGCCGGCAGCTATGCATGTTGCGCGTTTTGCAAGCCCTATACTTATAGGAAGACCGTGATCTGAACGGCTGAGACCCATAGCTCGGCGGATTTTGCTCGCGCACCATGTTCTCCAAGACCACGGTCCCGATCGGGCCCATATCTCCTTGAGCCATCAGCGAAGTTGGGCTTAGGACCGCCAATGAAACAAACACCGACGAAATAAGGTTAACTCCACGATATTTCATGCTTTTTTCCCATTTGCCGGGTAGAGCGCTCAGCTTATTATTTATCATTGAACTTAGATCGAATACAAGAAGGCGTCTTACATTCATCTAAAGTTCATAATTCGGAACCGTTCCATAATTCTCATTTTGACTCCACCAAAGACGTTAACTTCTTCATGGCCGAGGTTATCCACACAGGCTCGAACCCACGTTTTTCTCGAGAAAATCTAAAAATATCGAAGCAATTTCGAAGTGTTAGATGCTGTACCTTGCGCTGCATCATAACGTTGCACTTTCGCCACAGTTGTTACTAATTCTGGTTATCGGGACATTTAGCGGCTGGACGGATCGACTGCTCTCGGACAACTCTGCGCCGCGATGACCGGCGCGCTGGTCGTCGGAATTAGACAAAATCACTAGAAGGATCCTCCCCATGAAGAAGCTCTCCCTTGTGGCCCTCGCCACGGTGCTGGCCGCTCCGGCCTTCGCCGATCCGATTGGAGCGAACGTCGGCATCAACACCTCCGTCTCGCAGGGCGTGAACGTCGGCAGCGTCACCAACCTCGGCATCAACAACGTTGGCGTCGTCAACCAGAACGTCGCCGTCGGCGGCGGCATTGAACTCCAGCCCGGCGCGTTCAGCCAGGCCACCACCAACTTCAACCTGGCTACGCATGCCTTCAGCGTCGGCAGCATCGTCGACTCGGGCAATGGCGGCGACGCCGGCGACGTGACGGTCGTTGCGGTCAGCGCGGCGGTTGCGCTGTCGGGCAATGACGCCGACCAGGGCGGCATCGCTGGCGGCCTCGCCATTCCGGTCGCTCTCTCGGCCAATGGCACGGCGCTGCAGGACGCGGACGGCACCAACCCCATCGTTCCGGTTAACGTCGGCGTCGGCACCGGCGACAGCACGACCTCGTCGACCGCGACGGTCGGCACTGTGCAGGCCAACCTGGCTTCGCAGCGTTCGGCCGGGATCGCCGGCTCCAGCCAGGACGGCATCGGCAACGGCATCGACGCCAACGGCGGCAACGGCCAGGCCTTCATGATCACCATCGGCTCCAACAACACCAGCATCACGAACACCTCGGTGTCGAATATCGAAGTCGACACCAACATTAATGTCGCCGATCGTGGCGGCGTGGCTGGCGGCCTTCGCATCTCCGACGTGATCGCCATCAACGACTCGCTGAACGACAACGCGGTGGCGTTTGACAACGCTCTGGCGTTTACGGCCAACCACAACGCTGTCGGCAACGGTGGCGCTGGCGGCAATGGCGGCGGCATTCCGGGCGGCGGCGGCAATGGCGGCGGCGGCGGCGTTCCCTAATATTTAGCGGCCTCGCGAATAAGATCGAGAGGCGGCGTGCAGCAATGTTCAAAGGATCAATCCAATGAAGCCAATACTGCAAGCCGCCCTCGTCACTCTTGTTGTGTTCTCCGCATTCGCGTCGCCAGCCGACGCCAAGAGCCACAGGCAGAGACGGCCCGTGGTGGTCGTTTCGGAGGGCAGCTCGCCGGCATGTCTCGGCGGCTATTTGGCGCAGACGGAAGCCCAGGACTATCTCAGAGACGACATCTGGGTCTTGGAGCCGGTTCCGGGCAGCGACAATCGCCCCTATCGCTTCGATTGTCCGCAGCCAGTGTTTCTGAGGCGCTAGTCGCTAGCGCTTTGTCTTTGAGAGAGCGCCGCCGCGCGCTTGATCGTCATTATTCAAGAGCTGGGAATAGAAGATGTCGCGAATATCGCTTTTTGCCGCAGTCTTCCTCCTGAGCGTCATGAATTCCGCCTTTGCGCAAATGGCGACGCAAAGCGCACCCTTCAATTTCGCCTTTGGGTTTACCGGCGGATCGCAGTCGTCCATCGACCTGTCGCAGTCCGGCTTCGTGAACGTCTACTACGGCGTTCAGGACTCCAATCAGGCGAATCAAGCGGTCGTCACTCAGAACGGCCTCAACAATTTTTCGCAGATGCAGCAGATCGGCGACTCCACGGGTGAGTTTAGCGGCAGCGCGAGCCTTCGCGGCGACGGTCCGCGTTATGGCGGACAGAATTACGCGGCCGTGACCCAGAACGGCTTGGAGAATAGTTCACAGATCACGCAAATGGGGGGCACGAATGTCGCCGCCGTCGCGCAAAACTCCACTGTCGGCAATGGCTCCGCGCCTCGGGTTCTGGTGCCGACCGACGGCCCGATCTATCAATCCTACCAAACGCCAGAAGGTTATCTTTCTCTTTTCGCTACGGACAGCATGAGCCTCGCGATCTGGACGCCGCCAGGTCTGACGGCGACGAACAGCTTTGGACGAATGCATTGACGACGAACCTGTGACTGGATTGTCCGAAGGGACTGGCTCTGTGAGAACGCGAACACAAATCGTCGCATCATTCGCCTACGCCGCCGCAATGGCCGGCGCGTCGAATGCGCTCGCGCAGCCGGCAAGCTTCGATAAGGGCGTCGACGCTTCGATTCTGGAAGCTGAGCGCGCCATCCAAGAACTCAACGCCGCGTCAAAAACGCGCTCGAAGGAGAGGCGTCCCGCCAATCAACCTATTGCAAAAGCGGCGCCGCGGCCCGTCGTCAGAATGACGGGGCCGTGCAATCTGAATGGCAACACCCAGTTTTTCCTAATTCCCTATATCGGCTTTTGCGGCGCGGTCCACGGATCCTTTACCGGTTTCCTGGGCAAGGATTTCGCGACTGAAGACATCACATTCACCTCGCAGCGGCTTCCCGCCTATCGATACGGATGGAACGGTCTCGGATTGAGCGCCGCTGTGCCGATGCTGTACTATTGGAAAAATCCGCTCGTCGGCAACACAACGTCCGGCGCTTATACCGGCACGTACAGCATGGTGAATTTTCTGGCGTTCCGAAACACGGATTACGGAACGATCTCCGTGTTCGTCAACGCCGGATTGTTCGCCAGGACGGTAAAAAATTATGAAGGCGAAACGCGCATATCGCTGAACCAATTCTATGGAAACTATTGGCGGGGCGCTCTCGACCAGGCCTGGGTTCAATGGGGCGGACTGCGCGTTGGACTCCAGCCCTCGCTCTTCAGCTTCAGCCGCACCGGCTACACCTTCATGCCAGGCTACGCGTCCTATATGACGACGCCGGCGGTTTCGTACACCCACAGAATCGAAAATATCAACGTTCTCCCAGGTCTCCTGCCGCGCTTGGGCGCCTCGATCAGCGTATCGGCTGAAGATCCGACGCTGCGGCGTTACCCGGACGGGGTTCTGTCCAGATATCCGACAGGCATGGGATACCCGGACTTTGTCGCGCAATTGCGCGTCGGCGCGCCCGCATTCGTCATCCACGCATCGGGAGCGATGCACGAAATCAGGGATGTCTCCGCCAACGCGTACAATACCTTCATGCCGAAATACTCCACTTGGGGCTGGGCTGCGCAGCTCGCCGGCGAATATCGTTGGAAGTGGAGCGGGCTCATCGGTCCCATTGGCGGCGAAATGTATGGCAAAGCCATGCTGTCGGCGACCGCCACTCAGGGCGCGCTGTCGTACCTCGGGATTCCGTATATGTCGATCGACTATGTGAGCAGCTCGACGGGAACGATCCAGAGAAGCTCCGGTCAGGCGATTATGGGATCCTACGAACATCTTTGGACTCCCGTATTCAAGACCTCGATCACCGGAGCGGCGTTTCAAACCTACATGGGCTCCGCACCGGAATTTCTCGGTTTCGGCAACGTAGCTTTCGGCTTCAATACGCAAGTTAGAGGTCAGCGCGTCGTCGGAAACGCGGAATATTGGGCTGGCGAAGGATGGGCGCTCGGACTGGAAGGCGGCTGGACTTGGAGCCAGGCCAACGGCCAATACCTCGGCGGACGCGGTCTGCCGGTCGCCGTCAATTTTCCGAACGTCCTCACCTATTTGCGAAAGGCCTTTTGATGAGGCTGGAGACATGTGGCGTTTCTGCCACATCGACGATTCTATCGCAGCTCGGCGAGGTCGAAACGATCGACCGCGGCGCGCTGCAAAGCTAGGGTGACTGTAGGCAGTATCCAAACAACGAAGGCCAACTTCCAGGGACCAGACCCATGAAAAAGCTGATCGCGACAATATCCTTCTGCACGCTCGCTGGCGGATCGGCCCTCGCCGATGGTCAGAACAATCAGAACCAGAATCAGTCCCAAGCGTACGGCAACAATTATTCGACGGTTACGCAGATCGGCGTGAACAATAACGCCGCCGTCGTTCAGAACGGCTCCGTAGGCGGAAGCCTCGTCGACCTCGGCTCGGGCAACCAGAATCAGAGCAATGTGAACATTGACAAGCAAGCCTTCGCGATCGGCAGCATTATCGACAGCGAGGGCGCAACGATCAGCAAGACGGACTCTGACAACATTTCCATTTCCAATAATGCGCAAGCCTCGATCGTCACGCCCATCCAATAGGCGCGGCGAAGCGTAAGACCGCCGAACCAAAAAACCCCAGCCTCCGGCTGGGGTTTTCGATTTCATGCGCTTCGCGTCAGCAAGGCGGCGCGCCTGGCGATCACCTATGATCCTGCGCCCGCTGGCGCGCCAAGCCTACGCGCGGTCTATTGGGGCTGATATTTGCCCGCTCTAAAGAGTCCGCTCTGCGATTGCCCGTCGGGCAAGGTCATCGTTCCCTGGCCATCCGGCTCGCCATTTTGGAATTCGCCGCGGTAGGATGCGCCGTTAGGCAAGCTGAGAATGCCCTTGCCGTTTGGCCGGCCGTCGCGGAATTCGCCCACATATTTTTTGCCGTCGGGGAATTTGTAAACGCCCTTCCCGATGATGCGGCCGTTGACGAATTCGCCGCTGTAGCTTTCGCCGTTGGCGATCGTGTAAGTGCCTTTGCCGTGACGGATGCCGTTGCGGAACTCGCCGACGTATTGTCCGCCCGACGCGAAGGTGATCGAGCCGCGACCGGTCGCTTTTCCGTCGCGGAACTCGCCTGCATAAAAGTCGCCGTTTGGAAACTTCAATCCGCCGACGCAGCGCTTCCAAGGCGTCGCCAAACTGACGTCGCAAGGCGGCAGACCGTTTTTCGACCCCTTCTGTTCGTTCTGCGCCGCGCTGCCGGCATTCGGCTTCACGGCAAGTTCGCCGTCAACGAACTTTCCGGAGAACTTCTTGCCGTCTGGCATGGTGACGGCGCCCATGCCGTTGGGAACGTCCTCCTTGAACTGGCCGACATAGATTTTTCCGTCAGCAGCCACCAATTTGCCCTGCCCGCTTTTCTTCCCGTCCTTGAAATTGCCGGTGTAGGACTCGCCGTCAGGATGTGTGATGGTTCCCTTGCCGTTTGGCGCGCCGTCGCGGAATTGGCCCCCGTATTTCTTGCCGTCCGTGAAAATGAGCGCGCCTTTGCCGTTGGCCTTGCCGCCCTTCATCTCTCCGATATAGCGATTGCCGTCCGGCGCGGTTACGACGCCGAAGCACTGCTTCGAGATGTTTTCCTCGGTGCATTTTGGCAGTTTGCTTTGCGCCCACGCGGAGAGCGAAACGCCGGATGCGCCCGCACAAAGCGCAAGCATGAAGATGCCGCGGCGGAAAATCGAGACTGAAGCGTAAGGCATGGCAAAACCTGCGCTGGTGAAGCGACGGAACCGTGAGCCTTATAGCTCAGTCAAAATTTAGAACAATGAACTTTTTCAACGACGAATTCGCTAAGATCTCCGAGCGGCGGATCCTTCAGCGATCTGTGGACATGCGCGGCGCGACGTCGCTCATTTCGCGCTGAGCTTCGTCGCCAGCAGGGCGATTGTTTTTACGTAAACGCGCGCCTGATTCCACTCGAGCAAAACCGCGAAGTTGGGCTCGCCTTCATTCCAGCCCGCGCCGGCGCGCCAGCCTTTGCCCTTGAGGAAATTCGCCGTCGACGCCAGCGCGTCGGCGGTGGATCCTATGAGATCGCGTCTGCCATCGCCGTCGAAATCGACGCCATATTTCAGATAGGAGGAAGGCATGAACTGCGTCTGGCCGATTTCTCCCGCCCAGTCGCCGCGCATCTGCGCCGGGGACATATCGCCGCGCTCAACGATTTTCAGCGCATGCTTCAGCTCTTCATTGAACAGCGGGGAGCGCCTGCAGTCATAGGCGAGCGTCGCCAGCGCCTGCATCGTCCTGAAGCGCCCATTGTCGGCGCCAAAGCCCGTTTCCAATCCCCAGATCGCCACGAGCACCGCTCCGGGAACGCCATAACGCGCCTCGATCTGTGCGAGCAGCGCCGCGTGCCGCTGAAGCAGCGCACGCGCCTTGCGCAGGCGGGCGGGCGTCACCAGGCGACTCGAAAACTTCTCGAAACTTTGGTGAAAAATCCGCTGTCCGCGGTCGCGGCCAATCACCGCGTGATCATAGGTTACGCCGGCCAGCGCAGCGTCGAGCGTCCGTTGCGAAACGCCTTCCGCCGCGGCGTCGCGTTTCGCCTCTTCGAGCCACTGGCTAAAGCCGGCCGCCGACGATCCGCAGGGCGCGGCGCGCGCCGATACGGCGCAAGCGCCCAAAGCCAGCACGCTGGCGGCAAGTAACGCGCCCCACGCCTTGGCGCTTTTCGACAGCCGGTTCATGCCCGGCAGTTTAGTGGGCCTGCGAAGGCGCTGCAATCAACCCGCGCACCCTCACGGCGCCGACCCTCGGCCGAATGCGCCGCCGGCGACGGCTTTCTCAGCGAAGCGCTGAATCAGCGGCGCTTTGCCCTGAACTGGCGTTTGCAGGCGCTTGAAAGCTCGTTCATATGCGTGCGCAGGCATCTTTCGACGGCGATCGCATTGGGCTCTTCCGCCGCGCAGAACTTGTGGGAATCGCGCTCGCAGGCCGCGCGCTGCTTGTCGACTGTCCGGGCTGTCGCGGGATTGAACGCGGCGAGGCCAATAAAGGCCGCAAGGAAGAAAATCAGCTTGCTCATGGAACGGCTCTTTGCTGTTGGCGCTGGATCGCCGCGGTTCAAGAGCGGCGCCGCCAAAGCGACAAGTGTCGCGGCTCCAGCCGATATCAAGAGCGTCGAGGGGCAGGAGCCGCTCGTCGACGATCGGTCGACATAATTTGGGCGCCAAAATGCACGACCACAGTCGCGAAACCAAAAAGCGGAGGCGGCGCGCCAGCTTGGCGAGCAGCATCCGGAGATTCTGATCAAAGCGGGTTTAGCGGTGCGACGATTTTTATCCTCGTGTGGGGACGACCGATGCAGGCTGCAGAGCCCGACAATAGTACGCGTGCCCAGTCGGCCCCGCCGGCGGGCGGCGCCGCGACGATTCCGATGCTGAATAACGAGAATCATATGAAGGATGATTTGGAGACGATGGCGCAACAATTGCGCGCGGCCGGTCATGTAACCTACAAACCTGCGGAATGATCGGCGGTATGAACATCCAAAACTTAAGACTGTCAGAAACAAACCTTTGCGATCTTCCGCTTGTCTCGGCAGGTGCCGACGAAGTCTTCTCACGGTATTACATTCGTCAGTCGGAGCCGCACCAGTACTCCCATTTTTTTTCAGTCCTGCACTCCAAGTCCTTGGCCCCATTCGAAGCAGAATATATGCTGACGGGGACTCAGCTGGGCGGCATATCGATATTGCTCGCCAAGAATATCCGCGTGGTTGGCCCGAGCGTCCTTTTCGCCGGCTCGCAGCCATTCATTCCGAACGAAGAGTATCCTGGATATATACCAGACGTTATCAATCATCCGAGCCGAAAAGACCGGCTACGTGAGCTTAATGAGACTCCTGCCGACAGCACAATTGAAAGAGCTTTCGTTATCAGCCATATTCATGCCAAGATATATGGTCATTTCCTACTCGAAATTGCTCCGAAGCTCCTAATTGTCAAGATGTATTACGATAATGGGATCAAGATACCGATCGTACTAAGCAGTCGAGATCCATTATACGTTGAGGAATTCATTCGGCTCGCAATTCCAGATGCGCGAATAATAGTTGCGGAAAGCGAAAAAGGCATATTGGTAGAAGACTGCTTTCTACCTTCACAGCTCAACAACTATTTATTAACGCCCTCCCACTCGGCTTTTTTTGACGGCATAGCTCGGTCATGTCTTGCACTGCACAGCGATGAGGATTTGCCAGAGAAAGTTTTGGTTTCACGAGCAGGGCTACCTAGTTCGTACCGTGAACTTGAAAATTGGACCAAACTCGCAAGCATTGCCGTCGACCACGGCTATAGTGAACTCTATCCCGAAAAATTGCCCCTAACTAAACAAATTGCGATATTCAGCAACGCAAGAAGCCTCGTAGGAGAGTACGGATCTGCTCTTCACAATTCGGCTTTTTCTTCGCGAAAGCCATTTGTTGTCTCTTTGAATTGGGTAAATTTGGTTCAGCAAGCAATCGGCCTTGCGAGAGGTCAGCGAAATATTTTTCTACTTGGGGATGGCGGGCAGCCAGTGCTAGCGCCCTCCCCTGCGACAACTCACACCGTGGAGCCGCACCACTTTCAGGTCGACACCGAACTATTCAAAAATGTTCTTGCATTCGTCGAAGGAAACCCGTGATGCCCTTGTATTCGATAGGAGATAAAATTATTTTGTTTATCCACGTCCCCAAGGCGGGAGGAACAACCGTCGAGTATGCTTTAGCCGATTACTGCATTGGGTTCCTTAATCGAAATTTCCAACCCAGCATCTTCCCCTGCTCTCCTCAACACTTTCACGGCGCAATGCTACAAGGCATCCTGGATCTCGAAAAGATAGACTATACTTTTATGACTGTTCGTCACCCTTTTGAACGTATCAAGTCCGAGTACAAATGGCGACGTCGCTTCTTCAACCTCAGCACCCCGTTAGATGAATGGGTCGCGTCGGTTTTCGCCTCGTTCGGGGCAAACAGCTACGTTCTCGACAATCACCTCCGCCCGATGGTCGACTATTTGGTCCCGAACGTTGAGGTGTTTCGGCTCGAAGACGGGCTCGAAAAGTTGCTCGAAAAACTACAGCAACGATTTCCGGGTGCCGATATCACACTTCCCGACGGTCGCGAAATGTCGAGCGGTGACTTGTCCAACGATTTGGAATTCGCTCCGGAAGCCTCGAAGCTCATAAGACAGGTGTATGAAGATGACTTTAGAGCATTCAATTACGCCTAAATTCAACTGCTCGGCCGAAGGCTACTGACAGAATGCGTGGACCGACTGCGATCATCGCCGCTGTAATAATTTCAGCGGAATTTTGTCTGGGCAGTAACTGTCAGTGCCGAGAAATGGAAGCGGCGCGCGGCCGAAATTTTGGTTCAGAGATCATAGTTAAAGGAGAAAACTTCCCCGGAATTGACGCCAGCGGGAGTTCGGACAGCGCTCCGCATATAAATGAGGCCATTCGCGGCGGGGGGCGCGTACTGGAACTTCCTTGCGGAACATATCTGGTCAAGTCAGTCATAACTGCTCCTTCTCGAACTGAGTTAAGGGGCTCAGGGCCGTGCACGAAGATAAAAGTTTCACCTGCCTTAGCTCCAAACTATAATATAGCACAGATGCCAGGAGGAAGAGCTGATTTTGCCAGTGTCTTTTCAAACGAAAATTTCGTGGCAGGAAACTCAAACATACATATTCATAATCTCACAGTGGATGCGTCGGCCGGTTTAAATGAAAAAAAGTTCGTTCACCTTATATTTATGTATAATTCTACAGAGGTTTTGATTGAAAACGTGACACTGATCGGAGCTAAAGGACACTCAGTTCAAGACGGCGTTGCATTTGTTAAGTCATCTTATTTCGAAGTGCGGAATTCGAAATCTGAAAGCGTAGCTAACGCCTGCTACGACGTTTGGGGTGGCAGTCACGATTTTTCTATCCATAACAATATCTGCGATGGTGATGGAAGAGTTGAATATGGCATTCTGTTGAATGGCCTAGTAAATAGTAATGAAAAGGGCGTAACACACGCAGCGACAGTCAATAACAACGAGATCCGAAATGTGAGGGGCATTGGGATTTGGATTGGAGGACTTTGGAACCAATCCGAAATATCTCCGCTTTTCGGTCTAGTAAAGGATTTGCGTGTCGCTGGGAATCTGGTTGAAAATGTTGCGCTGCGCTCGGGAATTGTGGTCACGGACAGTGAAGACATCCAAGTTGAGGACAATCGAATCCACAATGTCGGCGCTAACGGAATAGCCGTAAGTTCGCAGTTCACAGGTGCTTCAAGTCGAATTGACATTTTTCGGAACATGATTTCAAGCTCAAACACTCGCTGCATCGATGCGGACGGCATTAGGATCGGTCGACGTGCCGATGAGGTGAAATTGGTTTTGAATACAGTGTTCGGTGAACTTCACAAGTATGCGATTCGAATAGACCCTGAGGCGAAGCACATAGAAGTTGTTAAAGGAAAAATGCAAAGAGGAACGGCAGGACTTCTGTCCGGATCGGGGTTGTAGCTCGATCCGTCGATCATGGGCGCCCCGAGTTGCTGATGTGAACGCGTGCACGCTTCCTGATGAATGCGTCACTTTCGTCAGAATTGCCATAAAGCCGCCACTCTAAATAGGCTATAGATTTCTTATGGATGGACCGCACCGTCACATGCGCCCGGGCCAATTTATAGCAAACAGGAACGGCAATGACTTACTTTAGCGAATATGACAACAAGGCATCGGTCGAGAAGCGCGTAAAGGAAGGATATCATCGAGGCATAATTGGCGACTTATGGGAAGAGTTGGGAGCTCTCCAATTGGAGTTCCTCAAAGCAAAGGGACTAAGGCCTTGGCACAAGTTCATTGATGTTGGTGCGGGCAGTTTCCGCGCGGGTGTCAAACTTATCCCCTACCTTAGTCCAGGACATTATTTCGCCATTGATTCGAATGTAAGCCTTCTTGAGGCAGGCTATGCGAAAGAAGTCGAGGCCCTTGATCTCTCGTCCAGCTTCCCTCGAGCTAACTTTAATGTTAACCGCGAATTCGACGTATCAAGCTTCGGCTGCCGATTCGACTACGGCATTGCACAGTCCGTTTTTTCGCACATGCCAATTTCGATGCTCGGTAACTGTTTAAGCGCGCTTGCACCTAAATTTCGCAGGCGCGCGGTGTTTTACGTCACTGTCTTTCTTGTAGACGAGAAAGATCTTTACAAATCCGTCCAGCATTCTCCGGGCGGAGTCATCAGTTTCTGCGACAAGGACCCATACCATACAACTGTGAACTCTCTCCAGGAGATCGCAGACCAAACCAATGATTGGTCAATGGAGATCATCGGAGATTGGGGACACCCGCGTGATCAAAAGATGATTTCGTTCGTAAGAACAGCGTAGCCACTGCTTCGCGCGGGTGAGCATTGCGCAAATGACGAGCTACGAATGAAAGAGCTGAGCGAATATCTCTACGAGCAAGCCGCTGGGGGCCGAGAAAGGCGTTCGGCTGCGCAGCGGCGAACAGCCGCCGACGCGTCCACTTCAGTCAGTATCGCGATGAGTATCAGCAGATGAAGCGCGCCAACGCATCGCACGCGCCTTTTTCGAACGATCCGCTGTAGCACGGGCTTGCCCTGAGTGCGCCGCTGTGAGCGGCGCGCTTGGCGCGCTTCCCGCATGAAATTCCACCCACGCGCCTGTGGCTGACACGCCGCATCCCAAGTGATCAGGAAGACTCCGATGACGAAATACTTTCCTCCAATCTCGAAATTATGCCAGGCGATGGGAACGACGCCCTCGGAATTGCAAGAGGACGGCAAGGTCATCGGCGTGCCGTCCAATCTGCTGCGCCACCTGATCAAATGCGCGCTGGCCGACGTAGAGATCGACGCCGAGATTTACCGCGCGCAGAACGAGGATTTGCGAGGGCAAAGGCAGCTGAAGGCGCTCGAGACCCACTTCAAGGCGACCGGCTATTTCGAAGGGCGTATGCTGCCGACGCCTTTCGATCAAGACTATTACTGCCGGCGATACGAGGACGTGCTCAACGCGATTCGAAAGAAAAAGCTCGTGAGCGCGATACAGCATTACTACGACCAGGGGATCGATGAACTCCGGGCCCCGCGGCGCGATTTGGAGCAGGCGATCGCCGAATGGGCGAAAGTGCTCGAATTGGCGGAAAACGCGCCTCCCACCTAGCCTGTCGGGGCAAGGCTTTGAACGGCATGCCGCCGAAATAATCCTGTGACTGCATAGGGGTTAACATGCAGCGATATCTCCTTTGCCGGCATTTTGTCGCACTTGGGACCCAATCTCGCCGCGTAGTCATGGGATGTCCCTTTGGACACGCCAATCGCGCGACGCGCGAGGGATACTTTCCCGCTCTGCAAAAGTGCTGACAGATTCCGACTTGAAGCAGTCGCCGACAGCGTCCGGCGGCGACGACGAACCGTGGTCTAAATTCAATGATTCGATTATTCTCAAGGATGTTGGGCAATAAATTTGGGATGAGCTCGGAGGAGTTTCGTCGCTTTCGCTTGCTCTTCGATCCTGAATACTATCTCTATACGCAACCGGATGTTCGTGAGGCCAACACTTCCCCAGAGGAGCATTATTGTAATTTTGGCTGGCTGGAGGGACGTAATCCCAGCGAGCATTTCAACACCATCTGGTATTTGCACAGTTATGAGGACGCCATCAAAAGCGGGGCCAATCCGCTGATACATTATGCGCGCGAAGGCTATCTTGACGACCGGCCGACGGCGCCGGACGCATCTCTTGGAACCAGCTGGATGAATGAGGCGGCGGAGAATGGCCGCCTTTCCGATCAGATGCGCGTGTTTCTCCGCAGCTATGACGAAATCCAGAGGTCCGGACTGTTCGAACCGGAATTTTACCGAGAGCGATACGCTATCGAGCGAGGCGACCTCATCGAACATTATCTACGACACGGGCGTCGTGGCGGGCACAATCCCAGCCGTTTCTTCGACACGGCGTGGTATCTCGAACGCTACGACGACGTGCGAAGCAGCGGCGCCGATCCATTCCTGCACTTCCTGCAAAATGGCGTTTACGAAGGACGCAGCGGCGGACCCGACGACCAACGTGCGGGCGAAGCCGGAAAATCCCCCCAGCCTGAACTCGAACCGGCGGCGCCGCCGTCACCGCCCGAACATTCGGCGATCGCCGGACTAACGCCTGCCGAGATGCTGCGGCTTGCCGAAGGTTTCGACGAGACCTATTACCGGCGACAAAATCCGCAATTAGATTTTTCCGCGATTTCACCCATCGGGCATTATGCGGCCTTGGGATGGCGTGAAGGGCGTGATCCGTCGGCAGACTTCTCAACAAAGGGCTATCTTCACTACAATCCCGACGTGCGAAGCTCCGGAATGAATCCGTTGCTTCACTATGTCTTGAGGGGCCGTGAAGAAAATCGCGTCTGTCGCCGGTTCCAGCGTAAACCCCGACCCGGCGACGGCGCTTCGGAATGGCGCGGCTATGGTGAGGTCTGGGCGCGCGGCGAAACACTCGAAAGTCGGGAGCCCGACGTCGAGGGTCTCAGTTTCCTTTGCGCATTGAAGGGACTTCTTCTTGAAGAAGTGGTCGCCCAACTCGACTTCGGGACGCCGAATCCGGAAGACGTCCGTGTATCCATCATTATCCCTTGCCTGAACGAAGAACTCGTCACGGTGGAATGTCTGCAGTCGATCGCCCAGGCGATGCCGCAGTCATTCGCTCTTGAAGTCATCATTGCGGATAATGCGTCCGAAGACCCGGCCTTCGCCGCAATCGGCAAGAACCCGACGATTAAGCACCTCCGCTTCGAAAAAAACCTGGGCTTCGGTCCCGCCTGCAACGCGGCCGCCGCGCAAGCGCGTGGTCAGTATCTTTTCTTTCTGAACAATGACGCGCAAATTTCGCCGGGGTGCCTTGAAACGCTGGTTGAAGCCGCGGCGGCTCCCTCTGTCGGCATGGTCGGACCAAAGCTTCTATGCTTTGACGGCTCGCTGCAGGAAGCCGGCTCTCTGCTGAACCGTGACGGCACCGGCAGTCTCGTCGGGTTTGGGTTCGACCCTCGCGTGCCCCGCTTTAACTATCCCCGACGCGTCGAGCACGTATCCGGGGCGGCGGTTCTGATCCGGCGGGCCTTGTTCGAAGACCTGGGCGGATTCGATGATGTTTACGCGCCAGCCTATTGCGAAGACGCTGATCTGAGCTTCAAGGTCCAGTCAAAGGGGCTTTCGATCCTTTACGAGCCGACCGCCGTCGTCGCGCATCACCTCAGCAAAACGTCGGACGCAACCTCCGCCAAAGCCGTATCGAAGCGACAGCGCATCTCGCGCAATCGTCAGACATTTCTGGGACGGTGGGCGGAACGCTTGGCGACCCATAATCTGCGCACCATTGCTCTCTACCTTCCGCAATACCACCCCATCCCCGAAAACGATTTATGGTGGGGGAAGGGCTTCACCGAATGGACCAACATCACCAAGACCGAGCCGAACTACGTCGGTCATAACCAGCCCCGCTTCCCGGCCGACCTTGGTTATTACGATCTGCGCGTCCCGGATGTGCTCGAACAACAAGCCGAACTCGCGCGCCGCTACGGCGTTTCAGGATTCTGCTATTATTATTATTGGTTCGACGGCAAGAGGCTGCTCGAACACCCGCTCGAGCGCATGCTAGAAACTGGCAAGCCAGATTTTCCTTTTTGCCTCTGCTGGGCGAATGAGAATTGGACGCGACGCTGGGATGGTCAAGAGAATGATGTCCTGCTCGGCCAGTCATATTCAGAGGACGCCGCGCTCGACATCATCAAGGATTTCGAGCGCTATTTTCGAAGCGAGCGCTATATCCGGGTGAACGGCAAACCGCTGGTGCTGATTTATCGCATCAAGGAGTTGCCCAATCCGACGCGGGCGATGACCATTTGGCGCAACCATTGCCGCGCTGTCGGAATCGGCGAGATCTGCATCGCCATGGTCGAGTCGTTTGAATTGTCAGCGGCGCCTGAAGACCCGAAGCTCTACGGCTGCGACATCTCCGTCGAATTTCCCGCCCACGGCATGGTTCATGACGAGAAGCGGGATGTCGAAAAGCTCAATTTCGACTGGACGGGCGCCGTTCATGACTATCGTGAATTGGCTGGGGCTTTTATGCGTCGGGTCGAGGCCGGATTTCCACGCATTCGTTCCGTGCTCGTGGGATGGGATAACACGCCCCGCCACCCGACGCGCAGCTTGATTCTGGAACATGCGACTCCAGGCGCTTTCCAGGCGTGGCTGGAGTGGACATACCAGAGGACGCTGGAGCAGAACTACGGCGAGGAACGAATCGTCTTCATCAATGCCTGGAATGAGTGGTGCGAAGGCAGCTATCTGGAGCCGGATCGCCACTACGGGCACGCCTATTTGCAAGCGGTGCGCAACGCGCTGGATTCCATAGAATCGGGGGGGAACGCGTTTGTCGTATAGAATCGATTACGCTAGACGTCGCGATCTGCGTGTACGTGTGGTCGGGCACCCGTTTGCCCCCATTGGCATGGGCGAACATGTTCGTTCTGCTTGGCGCTCGCTTCAAGAAGTCGGTGTGGAGGCGAGAATCGTCGACGTCTATGGTCCACAGGGGCAGCCCGATCCGGAACTCATTGCTCAATGTAGCTCCGCTATTACGCCGTTGCTCGGTGACGGCGTAAATATCTATTGCATCAACGGTGATGAAATCGAACAGGCGCTGAGCGTGCTGCCAAATCCGATGACGCCCGGTAGCAAAAACATCATTTATCCATTGTGGGAGCTCGAGCGGTATCCGGAGGAATGGGCCAAACAACTGATGCGGTTCGACGAAGTTTGGGCGCCTTCCGCCTTTATCCGAGACTCGATCGCAAAAGCGGTGAGCATCCCTGTCGTGCACATGCCCCTCGCGAGCGAGGTTAAACGCCGCGCACTGCGGTCGCGGCGTCATTTCGGGATTCGCGAGAGCGCCTACGCCTTCTTCTTTTCCTTCGATTTCCTTTCTTATGTCGAACGCAAGAACCCTTTTGCGCTGATAGAAGCGTTTAGCGCGCTGATTAAGGAACGACCTTATGGCGATGTCGCGCTCGTCATCAAAACGAACAATGCTGACCGCAGGCCAGAGATGAAAGAACGCTTTGACGCTGCGATCACGCCGATTCGCGATCGCGTTACGGTCATCAACGGCACGCTGCCCGATCCAGAGATAAAAAGCCTACTTTGGATTACCGATTGCTTCGTTTCTCTGCATCGTTCGGAGGGTTTTGGCTACGGTATGTCCGAGGCGATGGCGCTGGGAAAGCCGGTGATTGCAACGGCTTACTCCGGCAACATGGATTTCTGCTCGGAAGAGACCGCGTTTCTGGTGCCCTACAGCATGATCCCGGTTCGTCCCGGCGAATATCCACATTGGCGCATGCAGCATTGGGCGGACGCGGACGTAGAAGTTGCAACGAAGTTCATGCGTGAACTCATCGACGATCCGAAGAAGGGGCGTGACAAGGGCGCGCGCGCACGTCTGCGCATCATGACGGATTTCAGCTATCTCGCCGTCGGCCTACGCTACCAACGGCGCATCGACGAACTGATGCTGATGGAGACAAAGAAGCCCGAGTCGGCTCCACAGAACATTGCAAAGTCGAGACGCAAGAGAAGCGCGAGCCGGCGCAACGCCGTCGATCACTGAGACTTTGGTAGCGCTTGTGCGTGCAGACGCTGAGGCGAATCGTCGTTCAGGCGAGCCTATTCGCCCTCGATCGGCATCTCAGGCGTAACTTCCGGCACGATCAGCCGCGCGCCGGTGCAGGCGACGATATCCGCGACGCTGACGCCGGGCGCGCGTTCGCGTAGCGCCAGGCCTTCATCCGTCGGCTCGATCACCGCGAGCTCCGTCACAATGAGGCTGACGCGCCGCGCCGCCGTCGGCGGCAGTGTGAGAGATTCGACGATCTTCGGCTCGCCCTTGGCGGCGTGCTGCATCGCCACGATGACGCGCTTGGCACCCGCGACAAGGTCCATGGCGCCGCCCATCCCCGGCGTAAACTTTCCCGGAATCATCCAGCTGGCGAGGCGTCCCGCGGCGTCGACCTGCAGCGCGCCGAGCACCGCCATGTCGACATGGCCGCCGCGAATCAGCGCGAAACTCGTTGCGCTGTCGAAACTCGCGGCGCCCGGCAGCGCCGCGATGAAGCCGCCGCCGGCGTCAATGAGATCGCGATTCTCCATGCCATCCGGCGGCGGCGCGCTGAAACCGATAAGGCCATTTTCGCTTTGCATGGCGACGGACACTCCCTTTGGGATGAACCGCGCCACGAGAGTCGGCAGGCCGATCCCGAGATTGACGAGCATGCCGTCGCGCAGCTCCATTGCGACGCGGCGCGCGATGATTTCCTTGGCGTCCATCAACGCGCCCTGCCCACGATGTGCGTGACGAGCACGCCCGGCGTGCGCACTGCGTCGGGCGGAATGACTCCAACCGGCACGATCTCGTTAGCTTCGACGATGACGCAGTCCGCGGCGAAGGCCATGACCGGGTTGAAATTTGCGGCCGTCAGACGATAGGTCAGATTGCCGTAATAGTCGGCCTCATGCGCGCGCAGCAGGGCGAAATCCGCCCGCAGCGGCTTCTCGATGAGAAAGCTCGCGCCGTCGATCTCAATGACCTGCTTGCCATCCGAGACGATCGTGCCCACGCCCGTCGGCGTCAGGACGCCGCCAAGCCCGCTGCCCGCGGCGCGAATGCGTTCGGCGAGCGTGCCTTGCGGTATGAGCTCCACGTCGATCGCGCCGGCGCCCATCAACCGCTGCGTGGTCGGATTGGTGCCGATATGCGAGACCTCCACGCGCGCAACGCATCCGGCTTCGATCAGCTTGCCGACGCCGACGGTCGGATAGGCCGTGTCGTTGCCGATAATCGTCAATGCGCGCGCGCCACGCGCGGCGAGCGCGTCGATCAACCGATCAGGCGACCCGACGCCCAAGAATCCGCCGATCATGACGCGCGCGCCGTCGGGAACGAGCTGCGCTGCGGCTTCGGCGGTGATCGCGCTTTTTCTCATTCGCCGAGTCCTGCTTATCGTGTGGGCGTATCCAGATAATGCGTTTCGGAAACGTCACGCAGGCGCGCCGCCGCCGTTTCCGGCGTGATGTCGCGTTGCGGTTCGCCCAGCAACTCGAAGCCCACCATGAATTTCCGCACGCTCGCCGAACGCAGCAACGGCGGATAGAAATGCGCATGAAAATGCCAGTCGGCGTGCGGCGCGCCGTCGGTGGGGCGCTGGTGAAATCCCATCGAGTAGGGAAAGTCGGTTTCGAACAGATTGTCGTAGCGAATCGTCAGCCGACGAAGGATGTCAGCGAGCGCCTCAACCTCGTCTCCGGTAAGATCGTCAAAAGAGCCGATATGCCTTGTGGCCAGCACCATGGTTTCAAATGGCCAGATCGCCCAGAACGGCACGAGCGCAACGAAATGATCGTTGCGGCAAACGATCCGCTCGCCGAGGCTTTGCTCAAGCGCCAGATAGTCGCACAGGAGACAGGAGCCGTTCTTCGCCAGATATGCGCTCTGCCGCGCCGATTCCTTCGCGGCTTCGTTCGGAATGCTCTGCGTCGCCCAGATCTGACAGTGCGGATGCGGATTGCTGGCGCCCATCGCCGCGCCGCGATTTTCAAAAATCTGCACGTAATTGATCGCGTCGAGTTCGCCCAGACCAATGGTTTCCTCCCGCCAAGCGTCAATGACGGGGACGATCTCGGGAACGGTCATGCGCGATAAAGTCAGATCGTGGCGCGGCGAGAAGCACAGCACACGACATCGGCCGGGCTCGCTTTGCGCGACAAGCAGTCCGTCTTGAACGATCTCCTCCGCTGACGCCTGCGGCGTGAGCGCCGCGAAGTCGTTGTCGAACGCGAAGACGCCCTTATAGGCCGGGTTTTGTTCGCCATTCGCCCGCGCGTTTTCAGGACACAGATAGCAGGTCGGATCGTATCGAGGTCGTTCTGGAGCGTGGGTCTTTTCAACCTGGCCTTGCCAGGGGCGGCTCGTCCGATGCGGCGAGACGAGCACCCACTCGCCCGTGAGCTGATTAAGTCGGCGATGCGAAGCGTTACTCAGCAAGGACACGAGCCGCTCCTAATCGCCGACAGGGCCTGCGCCAGGACCGGGCACGCAGGTGAGGATGGGCGGCGTCACGCCGGTCTCTGCGCGATATCTGTCAGCCATCGCCTGCGCGAAGGCTTCAGCGCGGCTCGCTTCCATCAGATTGATCGTGCAGCCGCCAAATCCGCCGCCCATCATCCGAGCGCCATAGACTCCCGGAAGGTCGCGGGCGATATCGACCATGAGATCGAGCTCGGCGCAGCTCACTTCATAATCGTCGCGCAGACTTTCATGCGAAAGATACATGAGACGGCCGCATTCCTTAAGGTCGCCCGCGTCCAGCGCCGCAGCGGCGCGCAACGTCCGGTCGATCTCGCCAACGACGTGACGCGCGCGGCGAAAGATGAGCTCGGGCATCGAATCCCTGTATCGCATCAATTGCGCAAACGTCACGTCCCGCAACGCCGATACGCCGTCGAGCCGCGTCGAGAGCGCCGCGACCGCGCGCTCGCAGTCCTCGCGACGTGAATTATATTCATCGCTCGCGAGTTGATGGCGCACCATCGTGTCGCAAATGACAAGACGCGCGTCCGGATCTATCGTAACTTTCCGCGAAACGAGACTGCGGCAGTCAAGCAGCAGGGCGCTCCCTTCGACGGCGCAGCACGATATGTATTGGTCCATAATGCCGCAGCGAACGCCGACGAATTGGTTTTCGGCGCGCTGACAGATCTTGGCGAGTTCGACTAGGTCGACCTCGGCGCCGGAGATCGTCAAAAGCGCAAAGCCCGCGGAGACTTCGAACGCCGCCGAGGCCGAGAGTCCGGCGCCGATGGGCAGATTTCCATCGAGAACGAGATCGGCGCCGCTCAGCTTGTAACCGGCGCGCTCAAGAAAAATCGCGACGCCACGCACATAATCGGTCCAATCGCCGCGCGGCTGTGCGTTCGCGTCATCGAGGTCGAATTCGACGACTTCGTCCATCACAAGCGAGCCTATCCGCAAGCGGCGGTCGGAACGCGGCGCAATGGCGGCCCAGATCGAGAGATCAAGCGCCGCCGGCATGACGAAGCCGTCGTTGTAATCGGTATGCTCGCCAATAAGATTGATGCGGCCCGGCGCCCGGAAAAGGCGCGGCTCACGCTCGAAACTGCGGCGGAAGGCGGCAACCAGATCTCGCTCGATCCTCGACTCCATTCCGGCCACAATCCCATTGTCATCAAATCGTCAAGGCGACGCCGCATCGAATCGGCGGTAGGGGATCAAATGATAGTCCGCCCATGACACGTCAACGGCTTGGCGTTTGCTACTATCCTGAACATTGGCCTCAGTCACGCTGGAGCGAAGACGCGGCCATGATGATGGAGCTAGGTCTTTCCTTTGTTCGGATCGGCGAATTCGCCTGGTCACGGCTGGAGCCGAGCGAGGGCGCCTATCATTTGGAATGGCTGAGCCGCGCCATTGAGGCGCTGGATCGCGCCGGCCTCAAGGTCGTGCTTGGCACGCCGACGGCGACGCCGCCGAAATGGCTCGTCGACAAGATGCCGGATATGACGGCGCTCGACGCCAATGGGCGTCCGCGCAAATTCGGCTCGCGCCGCCATTATTGTTTCAGCCACGAAGGCTACGCTCAAGAATGTGACCGCATCGTTGAGCTTCTGGCGCGCGCCTTCGGCGGCCATCCCGCCGTAGCGGCGTGGCAGACCGACAATGAATATGGCTGCCACGACACGGTGCTCAGCTATTCGCCGGTCGCGCTGCAGGCGTTTCGGCGATGGTGCGAGGCCAAATATCGCTCGATCGAAACGCTGAACGAAGCCTGGGGCAATGTCTTCTGGTCGATGGAATATCGATGCTTCGACGAGATTGAGCTGCCGAACCTGACCGTCACCGAAGCCAATCCATCGCATCTGATGGATTTTCAGCGCTTCTCGTCGGATCAGGTCGTCGCCTTCAATCGCCGCCAAGCGCAAATCATCCGGCGTCATGCGCCGGACGCGACGATCCTCCATAATTTCATGGGCGCGTTCGTCGACTTTGATCACTACGCGCTCTCAGACGACCTCGACGTCGCCGCGTGGGACAGCTACCCGCTCGGCTTTCTGGAACGCTCCTCTCACGACGACGCTTTCAAGCTGCGCTACATGCGCGTCGGCGATCCTGACTTTCAGGCCTTTCATCACGATCTCTACCGCGCCTGCGGGCGCGGCCGATGGCAGGTGATGGAGCAGCAGCCGGGGCCGGTGAATTGGGCGCCGTGGAATCCGGCCCCCGCGAAAGGCGCCGTGCGGCTCTGGACCTTTGAAGCCTTCGCCGCCGGCGCCGAGGCGGTGAGTTATTTTCGCTGGCGGCAGGCGCCTTTCGCGCAAGAGCAGATGCATGAAGCATTGCTGCTGCCGAACGCCGTGCCGAACGAAGCCTATGATGCCGTCGCGCGCATTTCAAAGGAACTCGATGCTCTCAACGCGCATGTCGAAACAGCGCGCGCGCCAGTGGCGCTGATATTCGATTATGAAAGCGCCTGGGCGTGGCGCATCGAGCCGCAAGGCCAGGACTTCGCCTATTTCGATCTCGTCATGGGCTTCTATCGGGCGCTGCGGCGCGCGGGGCTCTCCATCGACGTCGTACCGCCGACCGCGGCGGCGATCGCTGATCGAAGGCTGATCATCGCGCCCGCGCTTTTTGCGCCGTCTGACGACTTCACAGCGGCGCTGGCGAAAAGCGGCGCGACGATCCTTCAAGGTCCGCGCACGGGATCGAAGACCGCTGATTTTCAAATACCGGCGGAACTGCCTCCCGGCGTCTTGCGACGCATCATCGACATTCGCGTCAGACGAGTCGAAAGCCTGCGGCCCGGCGCACGTATTACGCTTTCTGGACAAGGCGCATTCGTGCGATGGCGCGAATTTTTAACTCTCGGCGAGAGCGTCGCGCCCGAATTCACATCGGAAGACGGCGAAACGGCGCTCGCGCGATCCGACAACGTCTTTTATCTCGCCGGCTGGCCCGACGAAGAATTGCTGACGAACGTCCTGCGACAGGTTTTCCATGTCGCCGGCATGTCGACGCTCGATCTTCCGGAGGATATCCGCGTCCGCGACAATGGGGCGAAGCGCTACATTTTCAATTACGGCGCGGCGACGACGGACATCTCGGCCCTCGTCGGCGACGAAGCTCTATTGCTGGGCGAGCGCCTTCTCGAACCTTGCGGCGTCGCCGTCTTCAGGCGTCGGGACTGCTTCCAACCCGCAGGTCAGAACACCAGCCAAGAAGCGACGACAAAATAGGTCAAGAGGGAAAACGTGTCCTGCACCACGGTCGCGACCGGGCCGGAGCCGAGCGCTGCGTCATAGCCGAGCCTCGCGAAAATCCAGGGCATCAGAAATCCGAACGTCGTTGCGATGGTGCTCGCGACCGCCAGCGAAATTCCGACCGTCGCGGCGAGGCCGACGCTCGAAAAGAAGAACCAGACGATCGGGAAAGCGAGACCGCCGAGCATCGCGCCGAGCAGCGCGCCGGTGCCCAGTTCCCCGGCGAAAAGCGGCAGCAGGGCCGAATCGGTCAGCGACAGGCCGCGGATGACCACGACTTCCGACTGCGTGCCGACCGAATCGGCAAGATAGACGATCGCGGGAATAAAGAAGGCGACGGCGATATGCGCGCTAAGCGCGGTTTCGAAGCGCGACATCATGGCGGTCGCCGCGGCGCTGCCGGCCATGCCGACAAGCAGCCAGGGCAATCGATAGAGCGCGCGACGATGCGGCGCGGCCGTCAATGCGTCTCTTGCAGCCTCCGACTTGCCCAGGATGCCCACCATGTGATGCAGATCCTCAAGATGCTCGTCGCGCAAGATCGTCATGAGCGCGCGCGCCGGGACGGCACCGAGAAATTTTCCTTCGGCGTCGCAGACGGCCAAGATCGACAGTCCCGAGTGAATGGCGAGGCTCGCCGCAGCTTCGCGATCCGCGCCGAGCGGGACGCTGTAGGCTTCGGCCGTTCGCGCAATGTCATGCAGCGGCGTCGTCTCCGGCGCCCCCAGCAGATCGCGTATGGCGACGACGCCAATCAGGCGACCGTCTTCGGCAAGCACGAAAACATGCGAGGCGTCGTCGAAACGCTGGCCGATCAACCGCGCCCGCGCCTCGCCGGCGCTTTCCCGCGAGCGGGCCACAGGCACGGACGTCACAAGATAGCGCCCCACGGTCTGGCCGTTCGTCTCCTCTGGAGGCAGGCGGTCTAGCGTCGAGATGCGGGACATTGCGGTCATGGCTTCTCATGATGTTCTAAAGAGACAAGCGGCGTCCGGGCCGATTGAGCAGCGGATAGCCGCAGCTCATAGGAGCGTGCCACGTTACAGTTATGTGACCGTGTTCGCGCGCTCTTTTCGCGATCGCGTCGATTGTTGCTGATAGGATGTCTTGATAGAATTTCTTCGCCGTCGCCGCTTGGCCCCGGCGGCCCGTAGCGAATCGGACCGGAGTCGAAGTGATGAAACCCTTTGGATTTGCATTGGGCGCGTTGACGGGCGCCGCCGCCGTTTTGCTCCTGAACCGTCAGGGAACGCAGCGCGTGCGCCCGGTCGCCAAGGCGGCGATGAAAGCCGCGGTGATGGCCTATCACGAAGCGCGCGTGCAGGGCGCCGAACTCGCCGAGGCCGCCGAAGATCTCTTCGCCGAAGCGAAGACCGAGGCCGCCGCCGACATTTTCGCGGCTGCGGTGGCCGCCGCGCAGGCCAAGGCCGCGCAAGCCAGAACCGAAGCGAAGACCGAAACGAAGCCCGAAGCGACGTCAAAGCCCGAGAGCGCGGCGCCAGCAGGCGAGGCTCCCGCCTCGCGGGCCGTAAGCGAGAGCGCGTAAATGAACGACGCAATCCTGCCCCTGGCGCAGGTGGCCCACGCCATGCCCGGCCGCGCGCGGCTGCGTGTCGCCGACCGCCGCGGCGACGCCGCTTATTTCGCTTCGGTCTCCAAGGGCCTGTCGGCGATCCCCGGCGTTCGCAACGTCGAAGTGGCCCCGCTGACGGGCAGCGTGCTCATTCAGCACAGCGGACCCCTGGCGCGCATCGGCGCCGCGGCGCAGGAAGCGCGGCTCTTTGTCGTCGGCGAAGCGCCTCAGGCCGCGCGCGAGGCGCCGGCAGTCTCGATCGACCCGAAAGCCGTCGCGGCGCTCGCGCTCTTTGCCGCCGCGCTGTGGCAAATGTCGAAGGAGAGCGTTTTACCGCCGGCGATCACCCTGCTGTGGTATGCGAGCCGGCTGGGCGGAGTCTGGTCGCCGGATGGCGACGGGGGGAATGGGGAGTAGGCCTAGCCCTTAAGCGCATCTACGATATCGGTCGCTTCCCACGGGAGGTCGAGATCGGCGCGGCCAAAATGTCCATAGGTGGCAAGCGGAAGATAGAAGCCAGCTGGGCCAGCCATTTGAGGGGCGGTGCGCAAGCCGAAGCGGCGTACGATCGAGGCAGGCCGGAAATCCAGAAGCGCGGCGAGGCGTCTGGCGATTTTCTCATCCGCGAGATAGCCGGTTCCGAAACTCTCGACCGAGAGACTGATGGGCTCCGCCTGCCCCGCCGCGTAAGCCAGGTGGACTTCACAGCGCTCGGCGAGGCCCGCCGCGACGATGTTCTTGGCGGCGTGCCGCGCGGCGTAGGCGCCGGCGCGTTCGATGCGCGATGGATCCTTGCCTGACAGCGCCGAGCCGCTCTGGCGCGCGATCTCGCCATAGGCGTCGATGCCGCTCTTGCGCCCGGTCAAGCCGGCGTGGCGCGCCGGTCCGCCGATTTCAAAGAGCTCGCCGGCGTTGACGTGAACCGTCGTGTTAGCGTCCGGCCTCATGTCGCCCGCGGAAAGCGCATCAAGCGCGATCGCGCGCAGGCGGTCGAACTTGGCGTCGTCCATCGTCGCGCCGTCAAAGGCGACGGTCAGCGAAACCCCATAGATTCGTGCAGGGCGACCGCCGCGAAATTCGACGGAGACTTGCGTCTTGGCGTCAGGCGAGAGCGACGAGAATCCGTCGCGCCGAGCGGCGTCGAGCGCCCGCGCGACCTTATGCGCGAGGCTGATCGGCGCCGGCATGAATTCAGGCGTATCGCGACAGGCGTAGCCGAAAACATTGGCCTGCTCACGCGCCACGCGCCTGCTGATCGCCGCGTCGTCGTCAAGCTCTTGGAGAGGCGGCTCGCGCGCCTCGAGCGGCAATTCCACGAAGCTCGTCAGAATCGAGCAGTTGCGCGCGTCGAAGCTCCCAGCGGCGTAACCGGCCTCCTGCATGACCGCGCGCGCGAGCGCCGGCAAATCGACGAGCGCGTCGGCGGCGTAGCGCGCGGCGAGAAAGACGACGCCCGTCGCCAGGGCGCACTCGACAGTTGCGCGCGCGCGATCATCTTCACGCAGCAGCGCATCAATGGCCGCATCGCTGATCTGATCGCAGAGCTTGTCGGGGTGCCCCGGAGTCACCGACTCCGACGTGAAGATCATGTCAGGCGACATGGCTTTCTCCGTTGCCGCGCGGCGGCGCCTCTTCGCGATCGGCGATTCTGCCGATGATATCGTTGGCGAGCGAACTGCCGAGGGCGATGGCGCCGATCCGCAACAGGTCGCCGGCGCCGAGCGGCGACAGGCCGAGAAGGCGCCGGGTCAACGGAAAGAGTTGCACGCCCGCCTGCAGCAGCAGGGTCGCGCCGACGGCGCCATAGAGCGTCGAATTAGGCGGCCTGCCGACCTCGCAGCTTAATCCGCGTAACTCCGAACGACAGGCCAGACTGTGGAGCAACTGACCGCAGGTGAGCCCATGAAAGGTGACGGTGCTGGCGCGCGCGCCGCCTGCGCCGCCGCCGAGGCTGAAATAGCCGATCAGCGCCGCAACGCCCATCACCGACCCCTCACGAAGAATGCGCCTAAAATCGGAGGCGGAAAGAATCGGCGCTTTCGGATCATGCGGCGGCCTGTCGAGCACGTCGGGCTCCGGCGGCTCAAGTCCTAGCGCGATCGCCGGCAGCGCGTCGGTCGCCAGATTGAGCCAGAGCAGCTGCATGGGCGTCAACGGCTCGCCGCCGACAAGGGCGGCGCCGAGCATGGCGATCGTCTCGGAGGCGTTGGTCGAAACGAGATAGCGCAGGACCTTACGAATATTCGCATAGGTCGCGCGGCCGAGTCGTATGGCCTCGACAATGCCGTCCATGTCGTCGGTCGCGAGCACGATGTCTGCGACCTGCCGGGCGACGTCGGCGCCTTCTCCGCCCATCGCGATTCCGACGTCCGCCGCGCGCAAGGCGGGGCCGTCGTTGACGCCGTCGCCGGTCATCGCCACGATATGGCCGTGGCCTTGCAGCGCCTTGACGATATTGAGCTTGTCGACGGGGCTGACACGGGCGAAGACATGCGGCTGCCTCGCCAGCGCCTCGAGCATCTCGGGCTGCATCTTCGCCATCTGCCCGGCTTCGAGCACGCGCAGCTCGCCGCCGTGATTGAGATCGAGGCGCCGCGCGATGGCGAAGGCGGTCGCGCTTTGATCGCCGGTGATCATCACCGTGCGCACGCCGGCGCGATGCAGCTGCTTGAGCGCCGGGCCGACGCTGGCGCGAATAGGATTCGCGATGCCGGCGAGTCCAAGCCACACGAGATCCCGCTCGTCACGGGGATCGCCGCCGGCTTCGCCGACCGCGACGCCGAGAACGCGCAGCGCGTCGCCGGCCATGCGCTCATTGGCCTTGAGAATGGCGGTCCGCGCCGGGCCGTCGAGCGGCGCGGCGCCATCGGCCATGCTGCGGGCCGCGCAACGCGCCAGCACCTCGACCGGATCGCCTTTGACGCAGAGAATGCGCGCGCCGCCGGTCGCTTCGTGGAGCGTGCTCATGCGCTTGCGGCCTTCGCCGCGCGCCACGCAGGTCGCCATAGGCGCAGATCGCCGCAGAGCGATGGGATCGACGCCCATCGCCACGCCCGCTTGCACCAATGCTGTTTCGGTCGGCGTGCCGTCGATTTCCCAACCTTTCGCCGCGGGCGCAACGGCGGCGTCGCTGCACAGCGTCGCGGCTTCGAAGAGGCGACGCGCAATAGCGACTGTTGCGGCGTCGACATCGACGCCGTCGTGCAACAGTCGGCCTTCCTGTAGCTCAAACGCGCCATTGTCGACGTGAACGCGCACCGCCGCCATGCGGTTTTCGGTGAGCGTGCCCGTCTTATCGAGTCCGATCGTCTCGATCGCGCCAAGCGTCTCCACGGCGTCGATCTTGCGCACCAGCACCTTGCGCTTGCGCATGTCCTGCACGCCCAAGGCCAGCGTGGTGGTCGCGACGGCGGGCAGCCCTTCGGGGATGGCCGCCACGGCGAGCGAGATCGCGCTGCGCAAGGTCGGGATAAGCCCGTGGCCGCGCAGAAGGCCAAGAGCGAAGACGCACGCGCAAATGGCGCCATTGACGATGACAAGTTCGCGCTCGACGTCGCCAAGTTCGCGCTGGATGGGAGTCTGGGGCCGCTGCAGCGCGCCGAGCAACTGCTGCACGCGGCCGATCTCGGTCTGCGCGCCGATAGCGGTGATAATGGCTGCGCCGGATCCGCCGGTCACCGCCGTGCCGCGAAACACCATATTGCGACGATCCGGAACTCCCGTGTCCGGCGATAAAACGATCCTTGCGTCTTTTGGGGCCGGTTGCGCCTCGCCGGTGAGCGGCGATTCGTTCACGGTCAGATCGTCGCTGGCGATCAGACGCGCGTCCGCCGGCACGAAGGCGCCGCGCTCGATCAGCAGGAGGTCGCCCGGCGCGAGATCGCGCGCGTCGACCCTCAATCGTGCGCCATTGCGGATCACGGCGGCGTCCGATAGCTCCTCCGAGGCAAGGCCCGAAATCGTACGGTCCGCCTGACGCTCGGTGGCCGCGGCGATGCCGGCGTTGACCAGCACCACCGCAGCGATCATCACCGCATCGGCGACGCCGCCGGTGGCCAGCGACACCACCGCCGATGCGCCGAGCAAAACAATCGGCAGACTGGTCAACTGCTCGGCGAAAACAATCGCAGCCGAGCGCGGCTCTGCGCGGCGGAGCTCGTTGCGCCCCCATTTCTGCAGTCGTTCCGACGCGTCCTCTGTCGTTAAGCCTCGACCGAGGTCCGTCTCCAGCCGCGCCGCGAGCGCATCGATCGCCTCGGCGTGAGCGGCGTTTTCCGGCGTTAGCGACGCGCCTTCGCCGACGTCGCATACCGGCTCTTCAGCGACCGCCGCTTCGAGCGCCTGCATCAGTCGCGCGCTTGTGAGGGGCTGCTGGAATTCGATGAGAGTCGAACCCGTCACTTCGCTGGAGCGAACGAAAAGGACTCCGGGCAGACGTCGAAGCCGCTGCTCGACGGCCCGCGCGAGCGCTGCGCGGCCGCGCAGCCCCATATGGCGGATCCGCGCGCGGCCGCAACAAGCATCATGAATAAGCTCGGCGCCAAATTGCGCACAAGACTCAACGCCGAATCGACGTGAACCTACGGGCGCGCTATCTGAGTTCGCTTCAGCCAGGATCATTGAGCACATTGTCTGGCGCGCATCGAAGCCCGCTTTTCACGACCGTTCGATGACATTCGGCTCTGCGGAATCGCTTCCACAAAACCGCTGCTCTGAGTCATGTCATCGGCAGTCGATCGTAAACGGCGAAGCGCAATGGGCGCGCTCCGCAATGTTTGAGATTGCTACTATAGTTGCGCAAGGGATAGGCGCAACCGCGGGCCACGGCGCTGCACAGCGCATCCTGCGCTGCAAAATCGTCTGCCGGCGGAACCTTAACGAAGGATCGGCGTTCCCCTTGCGGCAAGCTTATTTGCGCCTTTGTCAGTTTGCAAATCTGATTGTGTTAGTGTTTTCAGTTTCGTCGATTCGGGTGGGAGCGAACAATGTTCCTGAGAGAGCTGCTTGCGGCGGGCTTCGCCGCAACCTCATCCGCTATCGCCCCGCTCAACATTCTGCACAACGACGATAGCGCCATTCTAGGCGTCAAGGTCACGCGGGCGTATAACGTCCTTGCGGTGGACTTCTTTCAAATGCGCAATTCAAAAAATCGCTTTCTCGAGGGGAGGGAAAACATGATGAGAAGACGGAGCGCGTCTGTCGCGACGGCCGCCATGCTTTTGGTTGTATCAACAAGCCCGCACCAAGCCGCCAGCGCCGAACAGGCGGCGGCCGCCGTACCGGCGGCCCCGCTCACCAAATTCGAGAAAGCGCCCCCGGGCGAAGCCGAGCAGATCGGGCAGATCATTTCGCTCACCACGCAGCTTCTGCAGATGCGCTATCCGGAAGGCATGGCGCGGCGCGGCGTGCATCCAAAAGATCACGGCTGCGTCAAAGCGACGTTCACCGTCAATTCGGATATTCCCCCAAATTACCGTGCTGGCGTCTTCGCGACGCCGGGGAAGAAATACCCAGCTTGGATTCGCTTCTCGAACGCCACGCCCTTTCTCGCGCCAGATCTCGGCAAAAATGGTCCCGACAGCCGCGGCATGGCGATCAAGCTCATCGGCGTCGAGGGAGAAACCTTGCTGAACGAGCCCGGCGCGAAGACGCAGGATTTCCTGCTGATCAATCTTCCCGGCTTCGCCTTTCCGAACGTCTCCGAATATCTGGAAGTCACAAAAATCCAGCTCGCCAAACACGACGACATCTCGTCTTTTTTTACGCCGCCGCTCTCGCCCGAGAAGAAGAAGACCCTGGGCGTCGTCACGAAGATCAAGCAAACCAATGTCGGCAATCCGCTCGAGAGTCCGTATTTTTCGGCTGCGCCGTTTCTTTATGGCTCCGACAGGGTCGCGAAATTCAGCGTGACGCCGAGAAGCGCGGAAAAGACGCCGGTTCCACAAAGTCCAAGCACGAACTACCTTCGCGAGGCGATGAAGAAGAGCCTCGATCCGGCGCTTGGCAAACCGGCTGTCTTCGACTTCAGAGTCCAGCTGCGCAATGATGATTCGCTGCCGATCGAAGACGCGACCGCCGAATGGTCGGAGGCGACCGCGCCGCAGCAAAATGTCGCGACGATCGAGATCGACCAGCAAGATTTCGACAATGCGTATCAGGTGACTGAATGCGAGCACATGGCGTTCACGCCATGGCACGGGCTCACGGCGCATCAGCCGATCGGCGGCATCAATCGGCTGCGTCGCGACGTCTATATCGCCTCGTCGAAGTTTCGGTCGCAGCCCAAAGAGCCGACGGGATTCCCAAAATGGCCGTGGTGATGCGTCTCACAAGCGCGATCGCGCGCGTTTCGTTCGTCGCATGCCTGGCGCTGGCGTCACACGCCTGTCTCCACGCGTCGGCTTTCGCGCAAACGGCGCCGGCCGGCGAGTGGCGCGCCGAGCAGGAAAAAAGACTGAAGGCGCTCGACGCCTATATCAGCCGCAAGCCGGTCGCCTATCGCTGGTTTGCGGATTTTCCCTTCGGCCTTACCGACGGCGCTCCGTTCATCATTTTGAAGCTCCTGCCAAAGCTCGCGCCCGAAGAATGGGGAAGCGGGAATAATTTTCTCGACGTCGCCGGCCTCTTCATCGACGAGCGCGATCCCACCTACCCCATCGCGCGCGGATTCGGCTGGACCGGCCTGGCGCGCAACGATCCCAGCGTCGCGCTCGACTATGCGGCGTTGAGTTGCGGCGCCTGTCACATCGGCCGCGTGCGTCTCGATGACGGCAGTTTTCGCTATCTCGACGGCGGCGTGAATACGCAATTCAATCTCGTTCAGTATCGCGTCAGAGTCAGAAACACGATCGAGAAGATCACCGCCGGCGCGACGACGCCAGAGGAGAAGATCGAACGCGCCACTCGGGCCATTCTTACAGCGCTCGACAAGGCGCATGCCCAAGACAGAAATTACTTCTACAAGAATTACTCCTTCGCTGGGCGCCGCTTCGACGCCGCCTATGAGACGCGTCAGATCGAACTCTTCATGCGGGACGCGCCGGCGATCGTCGAAAAATTCCTGACACGCGCCGGACTCGAATATGTCTCGCTGCTCGACCTCGTCTACAAGAACTACAAAGGCTTCGAGGAGCAGATGACGCAAGGTTTCGGCGGCATGGCCGACGCGACCGGAGTCAGCACGTCGATGGTCTACGCCGCCGCCGAAGCGCGCGGCGAAACTCCCGATCCGAAAACAAGCCTGCCGCCGACGCCGGGCATCACCGACTTCATGGCCGTGTGGGAGCAGGAGAAGCGTCTGGCCCGCTGGTCCCCGGATCACACGCAACTCGTCGACGGCGGCGGACAATGGAACGGCAATATTCCGATTCCGATCTTCCGCAACCTCGCCGCCGAATTGACATTGGGGCTCGGAGCCGACACCGACATCCGCATCGCCGCTTTCAGCGAGGATCTGCTGCGCGATCTGCCGGCGCCCGTCTATCCCTTCCCCGTCGATCTCGCGCTCGCGAAAAAAGGCGCGGCGCTCTTTGAAGAAAATTGCGCGGCGTGTCATCGGCCGCATAACGGCAAGATCTACGACCTCGGCGTTGATCTCGGCCGAGCGCGGGTCGTCAGCGATATGATTGCGAAAAACGCGCGCGACAGTTTCGCGAAGATCTGTCCGCCGACGAGAGTCGTCGAGATGCCGCCCTCGGGCGACCGGATCGCGCCCTGCGCGAAATTCGAAGGCGTCTCGCTGGAGAATCGCGCCGACGTCTCCATGGCCGATCCCGCGACGCATGAGGGCTATAACGCCCTGCCGCTCGGCGGCGTGTGGGCGCAGGCCCCCTATCTGCACAACGGCTCGGTGCCGACGCTCTATCATCTCCTCGTGCCGCGCGAGCGCCCGGCCGTGTTCATCAAGAGCCGGCTCGACTATGATAAGAAGCTCGTCGGCTTCTCCTGGGAGCCGGCGCAGACGCTCTCGCGCGAAGGCTATCGTTTCGACACGACGTCCTTTCCGGCGCTCTCCAACAAGGGGCACGACAAAGACGTCATCGAGGACGGCAAGACGTTGAAGCTCGATTGGTCGGACGACGTCGCCGGCGCCATGGCGATCGTCGAATATCTGAAGACGAAGTGAGCGCGACGGGCGGCGCCTTTTCTGGTAACCGCCATCCTCGCCCTCATGCTGAGGAGCGCCTGAAAGGCGCGTCTCGAAGCACGAGGGCGAGTTTCAAGAGGAGCGCATGAAGGTTTCCTCGTCCTTCGAGACGCCCGCTAACGCGGGCTCCTCAGGATGAGGAAACCCTCAGCCTCCCCCGCCTTGACTCTCCCGCATCGGGAGTCATTATAAGAACATAACAGGAACTCATGAGATGACCCAACCGCTGGCGTCGCTGCGGAAAAGCCTGGCTTGCGCCTATCCGGCCGCAACTTTCGAGACAATCGCGCTCGGCGCGCCCGCCCTTGATCGGCGGCTCGGCGGCGGCATTCTCCGTGCGGCGCTGCATGAGGCCTATGCCGAGACCGCCGCCGACGCCCCCGCGGCGACGGGCTTCGCCTTGGCGCTGGCCAGACGCGCACTGGCGGGCGCGGAAAAGCCGCTGCTCTGGGCCCGGCAGGAGGCGCTGACCGCCGAATCCGGCGCGCCCTATCCGCCGGGCCTCGCCGACATCGGCCTCGACCCCGCCGCCGTCGCCTTCATTCGCGTGCGCGACGCCAAAGAGGCGCTGCAGGCCGGCGCCGAAGCCGGACGCTGCGCAACTGTAGGCGCGACGCTGATCGAACTCTTCGGCGAGGCGCGCGCCTATGACCTCACCGCGAGCCGGCGCCTGGCTCTCGCGGCCGGCGCCGCCGGCGCGCCGATCTTCGTCACGCGCGTCTCCGCCTCCCCCGCGCCGAGCGCCGCCGCGAGCCGCTGGCTTGTGCGCGCCGCGCCTTCCCGCGCGCTTGCGGCGAATGCGCCGGGATCAGCGGCCTTTGCGATTTTTCTGCTGCGCCAGCGTGGCGGCGCGGCGGGGCAAGAGCAGCATGAGTGGCGTATGGAGTGGAACCGTGACCGTGGCGCCTTCGAGGACAGAACATTCGACGCATCGTCGCTATCTGGCCCTGTGGCTTCCCTTCCTGTCGGCGGAGCGCCTGGCGAAGGCGCGCCGCAGAGGGCCGGACGCAAATTCGGATGATTCGCCGCTCATCCTCGTCAAAAAAGAACGCAGCGCGCTGCGCATCGACGCGCTCGATCGAAAGGCGATCACGCTCGGCCTGACGCCGGGCATGACGCTCGCCGACGCCAGGGCGCGCGCCCCCCATCTCGCCGTCGCGCAGGCCGACCCTGACGCCGACGAGCGGCTGATGCTGCGGCTTGCCGCCTTTTGTGAACAGTTCACGCCGCTCGTGGCGCTTGATCCGCCCTGCGGCCTCATGCTCGACGCGACCGGCTGCGCGCATCTTTTTGGCGGCGAAGCGGCGATGCGGACCTGCATCTTACAGGCGATGGTGCGCCTCTCCTTCACGGGCCGCGCCGCCGTCGCCGGAACGCCCGAGGCCGCACGCGCTCTGGCGCGTTTTGGCCAAGAGGGCGTCACGCCTCCGGGCGAAGATGAAATTTTCACCCGCCCGCTCTCCATCGCCGCGCTCGAAGCGCCAAAAGAGACGAGCGTGGCGCTGACGCGCGCCGGCCTCACAACCTTGGGCGATCTCGCCGATCGTTCCTCGGCCGCGCTGACGGCGCGTTTCGGCGACGAAACCATGCGGCGGCTGACCCGCATTCTGGGACGCGAGGACGCGCGCATCACGCCCTTGCGGCCCTTGCCGGAATGCATGGTCGAGCGGCGCTTCGCCGAGCCCTTCCTCGATCTCTCCGCGATAGAGAATGTTCTGCGGCCGTTGATCGCGGAAGCGATGGGCATTCTCGAAAGGCGCGGCGAAGGCGGCCGCGCTTTTGAAGCGCGCTTCTTTCGCACCGACGGCGCCGTCGCTGTCCTCAATTTCGAAACCGGCGCGCCCTCGCGCAATGTCGAAGCGCTGCTGCGGCTCTTTCGCCTAAAGGCCGAGTCGCTCGCCGATCCGCTCGATCCGGGATTCGGCTTCGACGTCATCCGCTTTTGCGTCCTCAACGCCGAAACTCTGGCGCAAAGCCAGATCGGCTTCGAGCGGCAGAGCGCGCAGGAAGGCGACGTCGCCGATCTCGTCGATCGCCTGGCGGCGCGTTTTGGACGCGAACGCGTGCTGCGCTTTGCGGCGCATGAGACGCATGATCCCGTGCGCGCCGCCTCTTATGTTTACGCGTCTCCATCCAAACCCAATGCCTGGGAGAAGCCGGAGCCGGGCGAACCGCCCTTGCGGCCGCTGTTTCTGTTTGATCCGCCGCAGCCCATCGATACCATGGCCGAGACGCCGGACGGGCCGCCGATGCATTTCAAATGGCGCCGCGTGCGCCACATGATCGCCCGCGCCGAAGGGCCCGAGCGCATCGCGCCGGAATGGTGGCGCAACGCAGCCGGCCGCGACAGGCGAACGCGCGACTATTACCGGCTGGAGGACCGCGAAGGCCATCGCTTCTGGGTGTTTCGCGAAGGCCTCTATGAAAGCGAAACCGCCGCGCCCCGCTGGTTCCTGCATGGGCTCTTCGCATGAGCGCGCCTTTCGCCGAACTCGTCGCCGCGACGAATTTCTCTTTTCTCCGCGGCGCGTCGCATCCGTCAGACATGGCGCTGACGGCGCTGCTGCTCGGCCATAGCGGCATTGGCGTCGCCGACCGCAACAGCGTCGCCGGGGTCGTGCGCGCCTATGCCGCGCTCAAGGAGCTGCAGGAAAAATTGCGCGATCCGCCGGCTGGCGACGATGCGGCGCTTCTCGCTCAGATCGACGCAGAGCGCGTCCAATCCTTCAAGCTCGTCGTCGGCGTGCGGCTCGTCTTCGCCGACGAGACGCCCGACATCGTCGCCCACCCGCAAAATCGCAACGGTTGGGGAAGGCTCACGCGGCTGCTGACGACGGGGAATCTGCGCGCCAAAAAAGGCGAATGCCGGCTGTATTTCGACGATCTCGCGCAGGCCGCGCACGATCTGCTGCTGATCGTCATGCCTTCGCGCAATCTGGCGCGCCTGCCCTCGACGCTCGCGCGTCTCAATGATCTTGCGCCAGACGACGTCTGGCTCGGCGCGACCATGCCGCGGCGCGGCGACGACAGGCGGCGTCTCGCAAGACTGAAAGAGATCGCCGCGCGGACGCAGACGCCCTTGCTCGCGACGAATGACGCGCTTTACGCCGATCCCGACCAGCGCGATCTGCAAGACGTCATGACCTGCATCCGCGAAGGCGTGACGCTCGCGCAAGCCGGACGCCGGATCGAGATCAACGCCGAGCGCCATTTGAAGACGCCGGAAGAAATGATGCGGCTCTTCGCTGACGCGCCGGAGGCGATCGAGGAGACGCAATGTTTTCTCGCGCGCGTCGATTTCTCGCTCGATCAACTGAAATATGAATATCCGGACGAGCCTGTCCCGCCGGGACGCAATCCCCAGGAATGGCTTGAGGAGCTGACCTATCGCCACGCGGCGATGCGCTATCCGCAAGGCGTGCCGGAGAAAGTCGATAGGCTTCTGCGCGAGGAGCTGGCGCTCATCGAGACGCTCGACTATGCGCGCTATTTCCTCACCATTCACGACATCGTGCGGATCGCCGAAGACAAGGGGATTCTCTGCCAGGGGCGCGGCTCCGCCGCCAATTCCGCCGTCTGCTATGTGCTCGGCGTCACCTGCGTCGATCCGGCGGAGAATGATCTGCTCTTCGCCAGATTCATCTCGCAGGAGCGCAAGGAGCCGCCCGACATCGACGTCGATTTCGAGCATGAGCGGCGCGAAGAGATCATCCAGCATATTTACGGCAAATACGGCCGCGCGCGCGCCGGCCTCGTCGCGACCGTCATCAGCTACCGGCCGCGCAGCGCTATTCGCGAAGTCGGCAAGGTCTTCGGACTGACCGAGGACGTGACCGCCGCTCTCGCCAGCACGCAATGGGGCAGCTGGGGCTCCGACATTCCGCAAGCTTACATCCGCCAGACCGGGCTTGATCCCGGAAATCCCGTCATTCGCCGCGCCATTCGTTTCGCGACGCGCCTGCTCGGCTTTCCGCGCCATCTCTCGCAGCATGTCGGCGGCTTCGTTCTCGCGCGCGGGCGGCTTGACGAGCTCACGCCCATCGCCAACGCCGCGATGCCGGAGCGCACCTTCATCGAATGGGACAAGGACGACATCGACGCGCTCGGCCTGATGAAGGTCGATGTGCTGGCGCTCGGCATGCTCACCTGCATTCGAAAATGTTTCGATTATTTGCGCGCCCATGAGGGGAAAGACATGGGCCTCGCCGACGTGCCGGCCGACGACAAGGCGACCTACGACATGCTGTGTCGAGGCGACTCCATCGGCGTCTTTCAGGTCGAGAGCCGGGCGCAGATGAACATGCTGCCGCGTCTGAAGCCGCGCGAATTCTATGATCTCGTCATTCAGGTGGCGATCGTGCGGCCCGGACCCATTCAGGGCAATATGGTGCATCCCTATCTGCGCCGCCGTTCCGGAAGCGAGCCGGTGATCTATCCCTCGCCCGCGCCGGAGCACGGGCCGCCGGACGAATTGCGCAAGGTGCTCGAAAAGACCAAGGGCGTGCCGCTCTTTCAGGAGCAGGCGATGAAGCTCGCCATGGTCGCGGCGAAATTCTCCGATGTTGAAGCCAATCGCCTGCGCCGCGCCATGGCGACCTTCCGCAATCTTGGCACCATCCATGAATTCGAGGCGCTGATGGTCGAACGCATGGCGGCGCGCGGCTATGATCGCGGCTTCGCGCAAAGCTGTTTCGAACAGATCAAGGGCTTCGGCTCCTATGGCTTTCCCGAAAGCCACGCCGCGTCCTTCGCCAAGCTCGTCTACATCTCCTCCTGGATCAAATGTCACTATCCGGCGATCTTCGCCTGCGCGCTGCTCAATTCGCAGCCGATGGGCTTTTACGCGCCGGCGCAGATCGTGCGCGACGCGCGCGAACATGGCGTCGACGTGCGCGCCGTCGACGTGAATTTCAGCGAATGGGACAATACGCTGGAGCGTGCAAAGGATGGCGCATTGGCGCTGCGTCTCGGCTTCCGCCAGGCGGACGGCGTGCATGAGAATGAAGGGCGGCGCATCGTCGCAGCGCGGACGAAGCCCTATGACAGCGTCGAAGACCTTGCGCGGCGGGCGGCGCTCAACGGCGCGACGATGCGCGCGCTCGCCGACGCCGACGCCTTCCGTTCTTTGCAAAGCGACCGTCGTGACGCGCTCTGGGCCGTGCGGCGTCTGCCCGACGCCAAACCCCTGCCGCTCTTTGCCGCCGCCGACGCGCGCGAACTCGCCAAGGAACAAGATCCGCTGCTGCCGTCCATGTCGCTTGGCGAACATGTCGCCGCCGACTATCAGACGCTGCGGCTTTCGTTGAAAGCCCATCCCATGGCGGTGCTGCGGCCGATTTTCGCACGCGAACGGATCATGGCCTGCGCGGAAGTTTCGGCGCTCACGGATGGCGCCTTTGCGCGCGGCGCCGGCGTCGTGCTGGTGCGGCAACGGCCCGGACAGGGCAACGCCATTTTCGTCACGCTCGAAGACGAAACCGGCATCCTTAATGTCGTCATCTGGGCGCGCCTTTTTGAGCGCTACCGCCGCGAGACGATGGCGTCACGACTCATGCTGGTGGAAGGAAGGGTGCAGAAGAGCCCCGAAAATGTCGTGCATCTGATGGCGCAGCGCATTATCGACCGCAGCCAAGACCTCAATAGACTGTCAGACGCGCATCAGCCGGAAATCGTCCTGTCTCGCGCCGACGAATTCATCCATCCGCAGCATCCGCGCGGCGGCCATCCGCGCAATGTCCGCGTCCTGCCGAAATCGCGGGATTTTCACTAGAGCAGGGTCCGAAAAGCTGACAGACCTTTCGAGGGGAACCCGCTCCAATATTGCGATTCCTTATCGATCACATCATTCCATGTGATCGGAAAGCCTCTAGGCGCGGCGAAGAGACAGTCCGCTTAACTAACTGCTCTTCACTCTCTTATCAGCCGGCAGGCTCGCCAACGCCTGCTGACGCAGCTTATCGATCTCCACACGCGTCTTGCGCGCCTCGGCGCGAGCGATCTTCGCGGCGCGGCGCACGGAAAGATGCCCAAGCCAGGAAGAGATCCCGCCCGCAAGCACGCCAATCGCCATCGACGCCAGAACGACAAGGAAGATCGGCGCCTCGAAAGAAGGACCCGATCCGTCGCTCGGCGCAAAGGGATCAAGTCCGATGCGCACCGAGCCACGGTTGGCCATCGAGAAAAACAAAATGATGAGCGCCAGAGGAACGAAAATGATGACGCGCAGGATGGACTTCATAACATCTCCCTCTTGCCGGCGCCGCGCAACACGCTGGGCAGCCGCCACATATAGCCGCCGCTTCGCCGCTGCCGCGCGTCCCGAAACCCAGAGGACGCAGCCGCTTTAGATCGCCTCAGGCCGGATAATTCTCGTTGAGGCGCTCGCGCATCTCTTTACCGGTTTTGAAGAACGGCACGCTCTTTTGCTGCACCGACACCTGCGCGCCGGTGCGCGGATTGCGGCCGGTGCGCGCATCGCGCTTCTTGACCGAGAAAGCGCCGAAGCCTCGCAATTCAACGCGATCGCCCCGCGCCAGCGCCGAGGTGATCTCGTCAAGAATCGTGCTGACGATTGTCTCGACGTCGCGCTGGTAAAGATGGCCATTTCGGCGCGCGATACGTTGAATAAGTTCCGACTTTATCATGAGCCGATCCAATATGTTGGCGTCGAACACAGCGCGACGCCCGAGTCAGTTTGCGGCCGAATGCTGCCAAATCGCCAAAAGGCCGTCAAGCTCGCCGCTCCGTTCGAGCAGAATTGATTTTTCTAAAAAACCGGCGATCGACTGCAGTCCCGCGACCCGCGCGAGGCCGGCGGCGGCGCCGACAAGCCCAAGCCGCTCCAGGCTGGATTTCTTCTTCCACTCGCGCACAGGCATGTCTTTCGCGATTCCCTTGTTGGCGACCAGCCAATCGATGGCCTCGCGCTGGCCGCCGATAAGATCGACAAGCTTCAGCGGCACGCCCTGGCGCGCGGTGAAGACACGGCCGTCAGAGACCTTCGCCAGCTCCGCGTCGTCAAGCTTGCGCCGCTCCTGAACCAGCGCCTTGAACCAGGCGAAGGAGTCGGCGACAAGACTGGCGACCGCCTCGCGCGCTTCCGGGCTCGTCGGTTCGAGCCCGTTGGGCGCGGCCTTGAGCGGCGACGATTTTATCGTCTCGACCTCGACGCCCCAATTATTGAGCAGCTTCGAGACGTTAGGATATTGGAACAGCACGCCGATCGAGCCGACGAGCGAATTGCCGCGCGCCACGATCGTATCGGCGGCGAGCGCGGCGATATAGGCGCCGGACGCGGCCACCGTTCCGACAACGGCGACGACGGGCTTCTTCTCGGCGACGCGCCGAAGCTCCTCATAGAGCCGTTCCGAGCCTGTCGTCGTGCCGCCAGGACTCTCAATCTCCAGCAGCAGAGCCTTCGTTTGGCTCGACTCCCCGATCTTCTTGATCATATCGATCGTATCGTCGTCGCCGGTGATGACGCCCTGCAGTTCGAGGCGGGCGATATGCGGCGTGAGCTTATCGGCGGAATCGGCGCCGCCGAGCCGCACCACGGCGACGAGGCCCGCGACGCCTAAGGCGATCAGGGCGGCGAGACGCCACCAGCCGAGCTTGCGGCGAAGCCTGCGGCGATCAACGAAATAGTCGGTGGGAGGTGACATCCAAGGGTCCCGAAGGCTGGCGCGGCGCACGAAGCGTCGCCGCGCAGGAAACGTAATGCCGAGATCGGCGATTTGGAAGACGCTCCGCCGGCGCGCTTACCGTCGCGTCGCCTCCATCGCCCAGGCGAGATAATCTTTGTCCGCCTCGGCGACGTCGATGCGCAGAATTTCCGGCGTCTCATAGCTATGCAGACGGCGGACCAGTTCGGCAAGCGCGGCATAGTCGTCGCCGCGCGCTTTCATGTGCAACAAAAACTCAGGCTCTTCGCGCATTTCGTCCTTCCAGACGTAATGGCTGCGAATGGGATGTATCTGAACGCAGGCGGCGAGCTTTGCGGAGAGCGCCGCGTGGGCAAGCGCGCGCGCCTTTTCCTCGTCGTCGATCGTCGTGACGAGGATCGCAAGCGCGCTCACGCCGATCCTAGCCGCCGATGACGGTCGTGAACACCTGCCCGCCGCGCGCCAGGGTGATCTTCCAATAGTAGGCGCGCCCTGCCGTTACGCTCTCCAGATCGCGCGTCGTCCCGATCTTTTGATCATTGACGGCGAGAATTATGTCGCCGCGCTGCAGATTGAGCTGCTGCGCGTAGGAGCCGTCATCGACTTCGGACACGACGACGCCATTGGTCGTTCCCTGCACCGACATCTCTTCGATGACCGCGGGAGAAATATTCATCACCGTCGCGCCGGCGAAGGGCGAGGCGCCTTTTATCCTTATCGCGTCGCGCGGCGGCGTTTCCGGCGCCGGCGCGAGGCGAATTTGCGCGACAATCTTTTTGCCGCCGCGCAACACGCCGAGCGTCGCCTGCCCGCCAAGCGGCTTGGTTGCGAGCCGATAGCCGACCGCCTCCGGGTCATCGGCCGTCTGGCCGTCGACCGAGATGACGACGTCGCCGCGCTTTAGACCGGCTTCAGCCGACGGCCCGTTCGGATCGACGTCGGCCAGCAGAGCGCCGGTGGGACGATCGAGTCCGAGGCCGTCGGCGATCTCCTGCGAGAGCGCTTGCAGCGTCGCGCCCATCCAGGCCCGCCGCACCTGCTTGCCGCCGCCCTTCGCGGCGGCGATCACGTTCTTGACCATGTTGACGGGAATGGCGAAGCCGATGCCGACCGATCCGCCGGATTTCGAGAAGATCGCGGAATTGATGCCGACGACGCGCCCGTTCATGTCGACCAGCGGTCCGCCCGAATTGCCGGGATTGATCGCCGCGTCCGTCTGAATGAAAAAGCCATAGTCGCTGATGCCGACATGGGTGCGCGCCAGCGCCGAAATAATGCCTTGCGTCACCGTTTGACCGACGCCGAAGGGATTGCCGATCGCGAGCGTCAAATCGCCGACTTCGAGCGCATCCGAGTCGCCAAGCTCCATGGTCGGAAAATTGGCGCCGTCGACCAGCTTCAACACCGCGAGATCGGTGCGCGGATCGCGCAACAAAATCTTGGCGGCTAATTCGCGCTTGTCGGCGAGCGCCACCTTCACGTCGGTCATGCCCTCGATCACATGGTTATTGGTGACGACAAGGCCGCTTTGATCGACGATCACGCCCGAGCCCAGCGACTGCGCCATGTTGCGCCCGGGCATGCCGCCGCCCTCGCCGAAAAAGCGGCGAAAGATCGGGTCATCGAATAGCGGATTGGCGGGCATGCGCTCGACCCGCGACGCGAAGACGTTGACGACGGCCGGCTGCGCCTTTTTGACGACCGGCGCGAAGGAATTCATCAGCTCGCCGCGGCTTGTCGGCACGGCGCGCTCGGGCGCCGGCGGCGTAAAGCTCTCGACGCGGCCAGGCGATCTCGGCGGAGGGTTCTGGGCCGTTCCAGACGAAACTTCGGCGCGCGCGAAAGCGAAGGACGCCGCGAGGGCGCAGGCGAGCGCCGCAGCCGTAAAAATGTGACGCGCCGAAATCTTCATGAAGCGCTCCGTAGCTCGTTTTTGCCGGCGCATTTATAGACGCAAAGACGCGAGACGATAAGAATGCGCTGCGATGATGGTTCAGTGCGGAGAAGCGCCGACGAGCGCCAGCCGGAAGCGCAATCGTCGATCATGCGACTTCCGCGCGAGGTTCTCCGACGCTTCCTTGCTCTTAAAACGCTTTCGGCGCCGCATCCCGATACCGGGATACGACGCCGCGTTTGCTGATCAGCATGCCGGTCGAAGCGATCGCCCTTGAGCCGCTTACGCGGCCGTCTCTGCTTCGCGAACCGGTCCGGAGTCCTGACCCCTGGCGTTCACGTCGCGATCGACGAATTCAATGACCGCGAGCGGCGCATTGTCGCCATAGCGGAAGCCCGCCTTCAGCACGCGCGTATAGCCGCCGTTGCGATCCTTGTAGCGAGGCCCGAGCACGTCGAAGAGCTTGCCGACAAGCTTGACGTCCTTGATCTTGGCGATCGCCTGCCGGCGCGCATGGAGGTCGCCGCGCTTGCCCAGCGTCACGAGCTTTTCGACGACCGGACGCAGATCCTTCGCCTTCGGCAGCGTCGTGACAATCTGCTCATGCTTGATGAGCGCCTGCGCCATATTGGCGAACATCGCCTTGCGGTGCTCATGCGTGCGCCCGAAGCGGCGCTTCTTGTGACCGTGATACATGCGGCTCTCCGTTGATTATGCGGCCGCCGTGCCAAGGAACGGCCGTCGATTATGGGCAGTCGGCGTTAGGCGGTCGGCAGTCGAAATCCGACTGCCGAAGCCCGACTGACGATTGCCGTCAGTAATGCTCCTCGAATCTCTTCGCGAGATCGTCGATGTTCTCCGGCGGCCAGCCAGGCACTTCCATGCCCAAATGCAGACCCATCTGCGCCAGCACCTCCTTGATCTCGTTCAAGGACTTGCGGCCAAAATTCGGCGTGCGCAGCATCTCGGCTTCCGACTTCTGAATGAGGTCGCCGATGTAGACGATGTTGTCGTTCTTCAGGCAGTTCGCCGACCGCACCGAAAGCTCCAACTCGTCCACCTTCTTCAGCAGCGCGGGATTGAAGGCGAGCTGCGGAATGGACGGCGCAGCCTCCTCGCGGCGCGGCTCTTCGAAATTGACGAAGACGTTGAGCTGGTCCTGCAGAATGCGCGCCGAATAGGCGATCGCGTCTTCCGGGCTCATCGCGCCATTCGTCTCGACCGTCAGCGTCAGCTTGTCATAGTCGAGAACCTGTCCCTCGCGGGTGTTTTCGACGCGATAGCTGACCTTTTTAACCGGCGAATAGAGGCTGTCGATCGGAATGAGGCCGATCGGGGCGTCTTCGGCGCGGTTGCGGTCGGCGGGCGCATAGCCCTTGCCGTTGGCGACGGTGAACTCGATGCGGATCTCGGCGCCTTCGTCGAGCGTGCAGATGACGAGTTCAGGGTTGAGGACCTGCACGTCGCCCGTCGTCTGGATGTCGCCCGCGGTGACGGCCCCCGGTCCCGTCTTCTTGAGCGTCAGGCGCTTCATGCCGTCGCCCTGGTATTTGATGGCGATGTCCTTGATGTTGAGGACGATGTCGGTCACGTCCTCGCGCACGCCGGGGATCGACGAGAACTCGTGCAGCACCCCATCGATGTGAATCGACGTGATCGCCGCGCCCTGCAAGGACGACAGCAGAATGCGGCGCAGGGCGTTGCCAAGCGTCACGCCGAAGCCGCGCTCCAGCGGCTCGGCCACGGCGGTCGCGACGCGCTTGGGATCGTCTCCGGCGGCGACTTCGAGCTTGTTCGGCTTGATGAGTTCCTGCCAGTTCTTCTGGATGCTCACTTGGAGGCCTTTCCTTGAAGCTCCTGAGTGCGGCGCTGGGCATGCGCCGCGCCGCGCGAAATCAAATCAGACAATGAACTCAGACGCGGCGGCGCTTGCGCGGCCGGCAGCCGTTGTGGGGAATGGGCGTCACATCGCGGATCGAAGTGACGGTGAAGCCCGCCGCTTGCAGCGCGCGCAGCGCCGACTCACGGCCGGAGCCCGGACCTGAGACCTCGACTTCAAGGGTGCGCACGCCATGCTCGCCGGCCTTGCGGGCGGCGTCTTCGGCGGCCATCTGGGCGGCATAGGGCGTCGATTTGCGCGAGCCCTTGAATCCCATCGATCCGGCGGACGACCACGACACAGTGTTGCCTTGCGCGTCGGTGATGGTGATCATGGTGTTGTTGAACGTCGAATTCACATGCGCGACGCCGGAAACGATGTTCTTGCGCTCGCGGCGGCGAACGCGCGTTGTGTCCTTAGCCATTTTTTCTTGCGTCCTTCAAACGCGCCCGTAGTTCCAGGCGCTAGGGATTTCGGGTGTCATGGCCGGGCGTGTCCCGGCCATCCATAATCGTCCTGACGGCCGATTACTTCTTTTTGCCGGCGATCGGCTTGGCCTTGCCCTTGCGGGTGCGGGCGTTGGTGTGCGTGCGCTGGCCCCGTACGGGGAGCTGGCGGCGATGGCGCAGGCCGCGATAGCAGCCGAGATCCATCAAACGCTTGATGTTGATCGCGACCTCGCGGCGCAGATCGCCTTCGACCATGTAGTCGCGGTCGATGGTTTCACGAATTTGCAAAACTTCCGCGTCGGTGAGCTGCGCTACGCGGCGCTCTGCCGGAATGCTCACCTTCTCGCAGATTTCCTCTGCCTTCTTGGCGCCAATGCCGTGGATATACTGGAGCGCGATGACGACGCGCTTGTTGGTCGGGATATTGACGCCTGCAATACGGGCCACTGTGTCTCTCCATGTGAGAAGGAGCCTTAAGCTCCGGGATGACGCCCGCGTCCGGTGGAGCCCGGCCCATGCGGACGGTTGTGAACCGTCTTCATACGAAAACAGGCCCCGCCCCCCAATCCGGGAGCCGGAGCCGACTGTCCAACAACGTGAAGACCGCCTATTTAGGGGCCAACGGGCTGAGGGTCAAGCGATTCCGCGAAAAATCTAGCCGGCGCCCGACAGGGCGCGATCGATCTCCGCGGTGACATCCTCAATCGGCGCCATGCCGTCGATCCTGGTCAGTTCGCTCCGCTTCGCGTAGTGCGCCGACACCGGGGCCGTCTGGGCTCGATAGGCTTCGAGCCGCGTCTTGAAGCTTTCCGGATTGTCGTCTGCGCGCACCGCCCCGCCCGCGGCGCGGGTTTCATCCACCCGTTTGCGCATCCGGTCGACGAGCGCGCCTTCGTCCACCGCGAGTTCGAGCACGGCGTCGAGCGTTAAACCCCTGCGTTCGAGCAGTTCCTGCAGCGCCTCGGCCTGCGCCACAGTTCGCGGAAAGCCGTCGAGAATGAACCCGCTGGCGCAGTCAGACGCGCCGAGCCGTTCGTCGATCAAGCCGATCACGACCTCGTCCGGCACCAGCGCGCCAGCGTCCATGATCTCCTTGGCCCTCAGGCCAATCGGGGTTTTCGCCGCGACCGCGGCGCGCAGCATGTCTCCCGTCGAGAGCTGCGGCACGCCGTGCTTTTCGACCAGACGCGCCGCCTGCGTTCCCTTGCCGGCCCCCGGCGGACCGAGCAGCACCAGCCTCATCGGGCGCGCTTCCCGCCGCGAAGCTTGGTCTTGCGAATCAGCCCCTCATATTGCTGCGCCTGCATATGACCGTGGATCTGCGCCACAGTGTCCATGGTGACGCTGACGACGATGAGCAGCGACGTGCCGCCGAAATAGAAGGGCAGATTGGCGTAGGCGATGAGCCCTTCCGGAATGATGCAGATGACCGCCAGATAGGCTGCGCCGAGCACGGTGATCCGCATCAGCACTTCGTCGATGAATTTCGCTGTGCGTTCGCCGGGGCGAATGCCCGGCACGAAACCGCCGTGCTTCTTGAGATTGTCCGCCGTCTCGACCGGATTGAAGACGATCGCGGTGTAGAAGAAGGCGAAGAACACGATCAATCCGACATAGGCGAGCATATACAACGGCCGCCCATGGCCGAAATAGGCTGAGATCGTCGCGAAGATGCTCTCGCTGCCGGTCGATTGGTAGAAGTTCGCCACGGTCGTCGGCAAGAGTAGCAGCGACGATGCGAAGATCGGCGGGATAACGCCGGACGTGTTCAGCTTCAGCGGCAGGAAGGACGTCTGTCCCTCGTAGACCCGGTTGCCGTGCTGACGCTTGGGATAGGTGATCAGCAGGCGTCGCTGCGCCCGCTCCATGAACACGATGAAGGCGACGACGGCGAAGGACATCACGATGACGCCGATGATCAGCGCCGTCGAAATGGCGCCCTGCCGGCCGAGCTCCAGGGTCGACACGATCGCCGATGGAAACGCTGCGACGATGCCCGCAAAGATGATGAGCGAAGATCCGTTGCCGATTCCGCGCGAGGTGATCTGCTCGCCAAGCCACATCAGGAACATCGTGCCGCCGACCAGCGTCACGACCGTGGTGATGCGGAAGAACAGGCCCGGATCGGTGACGACTCCCTGCTGGCCCTCGAGCCCGATCGCCATCGCGTAGGCTTGGAACGTCGCGAGCGCGACGGTGAGGTAGCGGGTATATTGGTTGAGGACCTTGCGGCCCTGCTCGCCCTCTTTCTTCAGCGTCTCGAGCGTCGGAATCACCGACGTCAGCAGCTGGATGATAATCGACGCCGAAATATACGGCATGATGTTGAGCGCGAAGATCGCGCGGCGCTGCACGGCGCCGCCCGCGAACATGTTGAAGAGCTCCAGCATGCCCTTCGACTGGCCGAAAAAGCTTTTCGCGAAAGCCTCGGGGTCGATGCCCGGCAGCGGCACGTAGGTGCCGAGGCGATAGACGATCAGCGCGCCCAGCGTGAACAGGATGCGCTTTTTCAATTCCTCGGATTTGCCGAAGGCGGAGAGATTGACGTTGGCCGCGAGCTGCTCGGCTGCCGATGCCATGAAGGAACTCCCCTTTCGCGCCGCTGTCGACGCGACGCATTTTTGTTGGGCTAAGCGCTCGCAGTTTAGCAGTCGAGGCTCGCCCGCTCCGTTCGGAGCGTTTTGTATAAAACAGCGCAGCCGCTCAAGCGAGAGCGGCCGCACTTTTTTGAGTTATTGCGCTGGCGTCTCGCCGGCGAGAAGTTTCACGGTGCCGCCTGCGCCCTCGATGGCCGCGACCGCCGATTTGGAGGCCGCCGAGACCTCGAAGGCGAGCTTTGTCTTCAACTCGCCCTGGCCGAGGATCTTGACGCCGTCGCGCGGCCTGGTGACCACGCCGGCCGCGAGCAGCGCCTCGATCGTCACCGGCGCGTTGGCGTCGAGCTTGCCGGCGTCGAGCGCCTGCTGAATGCGCCCGAGATTGACTTCGTTGTAGTGGGTCGAGAACGGATTGTAGAATCCGCGCTTCGGCAGGCGCCGATGCAACGGCATCTGACCGCCCTCGAAGCCCTTGATCGCCACGCCGGTGCGCGCCTTCTGGCCCTTGACGCCGCGACCGCCGGTCTTGCCCTTGCCGGAGCCGATGCCGCGGCCGACGCGCATGCGGTTCTTGCTCGCGCCGGGATTGTCGGTGATTTCATTGAGTTTCATGGCCGCGTCCTCACTTCCCGTCGACGGTTTTGGCGTCGACGATTTTCACGAGATGCGCCACCTTAGCGATCATCCCGCGCACGGCCGGCGTGTCTTCCAGCGCGCGGCGGCGGCCGATGCGCGTCAGGCCGAGGCCAAGAAGCGTACGGCGCTGCCGTTCGGGACGGCCGATCGGGCTGCCGATCTGTTCGACGACGATCTGCTGCGTGCTCTTCGTCATGGGTCGTCTCCTTACGCGTCGACGGCGTCGGCGTCGACGCCTTGACGGCGCGACTGCAGCACCGAAACTTTAAGCGAGCGGCGCGCCGCGACGGAGCGCGGCGAGTCTTCGCGGCCGAGCGCATCGAAGGTCGCGCGGATCATGTTGTAGGGATTCGACGACCCCTGGCTCTTCGCCACGACGTCGTGCATGCCCAGCGTTTCGAAAATCGCGCGCATGGGACCGCCGGCGATGATTCCGGTGCCGGCCGGCGCCGCGCGCAGGATGACGCGGCCCGCGCCATGGCGGCCATGCACGTCATGATGCAGCGTGCGGCCTTCGCGCAGCGGCACGCGGATCAACGCGCGCTTGGCCGCTTCCGTCGCCTTGCGGATCGCCTCAGGCACTTCACGCGCCTTGCCGTGTCCATAGCCGACGCGGCCCTTCTGGTCGCCGACGACGACGAGCGCGGCGAAGCCGAAACGCCGGCCGCCCTTCACCACCTTCGCGACGCGATTGATGTGGACCAGACGATCCACAAATTCGCCGTCGCGATCGTCACGATCCCGATCGCGGCCGCGACCGCCTTCTCCTTCACGCGCCATTGTCTCTTCCGTCACTTACGCGGCGTGATGCGCCGCTCGCTTCCTTCACTGCCGACCCATCGGATCGACGCCCGGCGCATCAGCGCCGGCACGCATTCCGCGCGAGAAGCGCACGCCCTCAACGGCGCGCGCCCCCAGTTAAAACTCCAGACCGCCCTCGCGGGCGCCGTCGGCCAGCGCCTTGACGCGCCCGTGATACATGTAAGCGCCACGGTCGAAAACGACCTCCTTGACGCCCTTGGCGACGGCCCGCTCCGCGAGGAGCTTGCCAACGACCTTCGCCGCCTCGACGTCCGCGCCGGTCTTCAGACCCTCGCGGTTCGCCTTCTCGAGCGAAGAGGCGGCGGCGACCGTCGCGCCCTTCTCGTCGTCGATGATCTGCGCATAGATCTGCTTGGACGAGCGAAACACCGAAAGGCGCAACCGCCCCTTGGCGCGTTCACGGATCGCCCGGCGCACCCGCGCCTTTCGACGCTGTTCGACTTTGACATCCCTGGCCATGGCGGGTCCTTACTTCTTCTTGCCTTCCTTGCGGAAGATGAATTCATTGGCGTATTTAACGCCCTTGCCCTTGTAGGGTTCGGGCGGGCGCAGGGCGCGGATCTCGGCGGCGACTTGACCGACCTGGCGCCGGTCCATGCCGCTGACGCTGATTTCCGTCGGCTTCGGCGTCACGATCGCGATGCCGGCCGGAATCGGATAGCTAACGTCATGCGAATAGCCGAGCGCGAGCTGCAGCGTCTTTCCCTGCACCGCGGCGCGATAGCCGACGCCGGTGATCTCAAGCTTCTTCTCAAAGCCGGTGGTCACGCCGACGACGATATTGTTGATCTGAGCGCGCGCCGTGCCCCACAGCGCGCGGGCGCGCTTGGTTTCATTGCGCGGGTCGACCGAGATGGCGTTGTCCTGCTGGACGACGGAGACGTCGTCGGGCGCCAGAAACTCCAGCTGACCCTTCGCGCCCTTCACCTGCACGAGCTGACCGTCCACCTTGGCGGTGACGCCGGCGGGAATGACGACAGGCTTCTTGCCGATACGAGACATGGTTGCAAATCCTGTTTGATGAGGCGCAAGGTCTAGAAGACCTTGCACAGCACCTCGCCCCCGACATTATTCTCACGCGCCGCGTGATCGGCCATGACGCCCTTCGGAGTCGACACGATGGTGACGCCGAGGCCATTCGCCACGCGCGGCACTGCGTCAACCGCCGCATAGACCCGGCGGCCCGGACGCGACACGCGTTCGATCTGCTTAATGACCGGTTCGCCGTCGAAATATTTCAGTTCGATCTCGAACTCGGTCCGGCCATTGCCGAAGTCGGTGCTGCTATAGCCGCGGATATAGCCCTCTTCCTTCAGCACGTCGAGCACATGCGCGCGCAGCTTCGAGCCCGGAGAGGACACCTTGTCCTTGCGGCGCATCTGGGCGTTGCGGATGCGGGTGAGGAGATCGCCCAATGGATCGTTGATCGCCATCTGCGTCTCCTTACCAGCTTGACTTCACGAGGCCGGGCACCAGGCCACGGGACCCCAATTCGCGTAGCGCAATGCGCGACATTTTCAGCTTGCGATAAAACCCGCGCGGACGGCCCGACACTTCGCAGCGGTTACGCACGCGAACGGGCGCGGAATTGCGCGGGAGCTCAGCAAGCTTGAGACGCGCCTCGAACTGCTCTTCGACGCTCAGCGTCTTGTCATTCGCGACCGCCTTCAGCCGCGCGCGCCGCCCAGCGTAGGACTTCACGAGCCTTCGCTTCCGCTTGTTGTTCTCAATCGCGCTTTTCTTCGCCATTACCAGTTTCGCCTTTCAGTATCCGCGTTTGAGGAGCCGTTACGCCCTCACTGCCGGAACGGGAAATTGAACGCCTTCAGCAAGGCGCGCGCCTCTTCGTCGGTCTTGGCCGTCGTGCAGACGATCACGTCCATGCCCAGGATCGACTCGGCCTTGTCGTAGTCGATTTCGGGGAACACGATGTGCTCCTTGATGCCGAGCGCATAATTCCCGCGTCCGTCGAACGACTTCGGATTCAATCCGCGGAAATCGCGCACGCGCGGCAGCGCCACGGTGATCAGACGATCCAGAAACTCATACATCCGCGTCTTGCGCAGCGTCACCTTCGCGCCGATCGGCATGTTCTCGCGCAACTTGAAGGTCGAGATCGCCTTGCGCGCGCGGGTGACGACCGGGCGCTGGCCGGCGATCAGACCAAGGTCGGCCGCCGCCGACGTGGCCTTCTTGCTGTCGTTGACCGATTCGCCGACGCCCATGTTGAGCACGATCTTCTCGATCGTCGGCACTTCGAGGGCGTTCTTATAGCCGAACTGCTTCTGCAACGCTTCGCGCACGACCTCTTCGTAATGCTTGCGCATGCGCGGCACATAGGCGCCGTCCGCTGCCGCGTCGTCGCCGGATGTCGCCGGCTTTTCCTTAGCCGCAGGCTTTTCAGCCGATTTCGCGGCGGCCTTCTTGGGCTCCTTCGCCTCCGCGCCCTCGGCGGCGGGCTTTTGAGCCTTGGCGGGCTTTTCGGCCTTGGGCTTCTTTTCCTCAGCCATCGATCAATTCTCCGGAACGCTTGGCGACGCGGACCTTGCGGCCGTCGTCGAGAATCTTGAATCCAACGCGAGTCGCCTTACCGTCCTTAGGATCGGCGACCGCCAGATTCGACAAATTGATCGGCGCGGCCTTGTTGATGATGCCGGCTTCGCGATCCTTGGTCTGACGCTGATGGCGCTTGACGATGTTGACGCCGTCGACGACGGCGCGGCCCTCGTCGGGAATCACGCGCAGCACCTCGCCGCTGCGGCCCTTGTCGCGGCCGGCGAGAACGACGACTTTGTCGCCCTTCTTGATCTTGGCGGCCATTACAAAACCTCCGGGGCGAGCGAGATGATCTTCATGTGGTTCTTGGCGCGCAGCTCGCGCGGCACCGGCCCGAATATGCGGGTGCCGATCGGCTCTTTCTGATTGTTGATCAGCACCGCGGCGTTCGAATCGAAACGGATCACGGAGCCGTCGGAACGCTTGATGTCCTTCGCGGTGCGAACGACGACGGCCTTCAGCACATCGCCCTTCTTCACGCGGCCGCGCGGAATCGCCTCCTTGATCGACACGACAATAATGTCGCCGACGCCGGCGTATTTGCGCTTGGAGCCGCCCAGCACCTTGATGCACATCACGCGGCGCGCGCCGGAGTTGTCGGCGACGTCGAGATTGGTTTGCATCTGAATCATGGCTTACCCGCCTTTCGTTCCGGTCTGGTTTCGGCAAGCCCGCTTTGACTCGCCGACTTCGTCCGGACAGTTCGTTCTAACGACTACGCCTCGGCCGTCACGTCGACGACCCGCCAGCGCTTCAATTTCGAGATCGGCGCGGTCTCTTCGATCGTCACCGAATCGCCCACCTTGAACGCGCCGTTCTCGTCATGGGCGTGATAGTTCTTCGTGCGGCGCACCGTCTTCTGGAACAGCGGGTGGGTGAAGCGACGTTCGACCTTCACCACCACGGTCTTGTTCTGCTTGTCGCTGACGACGACGCCCTGGAGAATTCGCTTCGGCATGGCGCTTTAACCCTGCTTTTCGGCGCGCTTATGCGCGGCGATGGTTTTCGTGCGGGCAATGTCGCGACGAACGACGCGCACGCGTGAGGTGTTCTCGAGCTGGCCGGTCGCCCGCTGGAAGCGCAGATTGAACTGCTCTTTCTTGAGCTTCAGCACTTCGTCATTGAGCTGATCTTCGGTCATCGCCTTGATGTCGGAGAGGCGCTGTTTGGATTTCATCACGTTCCCCTTATTCGGCGATGCGTTCGATGAAGCGCGTCTTAATCGGCAGCTTCGCGGCGGCAAGCGTCAAGGCCTCCCGCGCGATAGGCGCCGGCACGCCGTCGATCTCGAACATGATGCGGCCGGGCGCAACGCGCACGGCCCAGAATTCCGGCGCGCCCTTGCCCTTGCCCATACGCACTTCGGTCGGCTTCTTGGAGACCGGCACGTCGGGGAAGATGCGAATCCAGACGCGGCCGGCGCGCTTCATATGGCGCGTCATGGCGCGGCGCGCGGCCTCGATCTGGCGCGCGGTGATGCGCTCCGGCTCCAGCGCCTTAAGGCCGAACTGACCGAAGTTCAGCGAAAAGCCCGCCTTGGAGGCGCCACGGATGCGGCCCTTGAAGGCCTTGCGGAACTTGGTGCGTTTGGGTTGCAGCATGATTGCGCTCTTTAATCTTGTTCGTTACGCCGCGTCGCGCGGTTCGCGGTGCTCGCGACGGCGGCGTTCGCCGCCGCGGTCGCGATCGCCATGATCGCCGCCGGACGCCTGTTCGGCCGCCTTCTTGTCCTGCGCCATCGGATCATGCTCAAGGATTTCGCCCTTGAAGATCCAGACCTTGATGCCGCAAGCGCCATAGGCGGTATGCGCGGTGGCGGTGCCGTAATCGACGTCGGCGCGCAGCGTGTGCAGCGGCACGCGTCCTTCGCGATACCATTCGAGACGGGCGATCTCGGCGCCGCCGAGACGGCCCGAGCAATTGATGCGAATGCCCTGCGCGCCCAGCCGAATAGCCGATTGCACGGCGCGCTTCATCGCGCGGCGGAAAGCGACGCGGCGCTCCAGCTGCTGCGCGATTGACTCGGCGACGAGCGCCGCTTCGGTTTCGGGCTTGCGCACTTCGACGATGTTGATGACGACTTCGCTTCCGGTCAGCTTGCCCACAAGCTTGCGGATCTTGTCGATGTCCGCGCCCTTCTTGCCGATGACGACGCCGGGACGCGCCGAATAGATCGTCACGCGGCACTTCTTGTGCGGGCGCTCGATGACGATCTTCGACACCGCCGCCTGCTTCAGCGTTTTCGACACGGTTTCGCGGATCGCCATGTCCTCGTGGAGGAGCTTGGCGTATTCGCCCTTATTGGCGAACCAGCGCGAATCCCAGGTGCGGTTGACGCCCAGTCGCAGCCCGATCGGATTAACCTTCTGACCCATGGTTTTAAATCCTTTAGGCGTTGGCCTGCGCTTCGACTTCGCGCACGATGATCGTCAGATTGGCGAAGGGCTTCTCGACGCGGCTCGCACGGCCGCGGGCGCGGGCGTGGAAACGCTTCATCACCAGCGCCTTGCCGACAAAGGCCTGGGCGACGACGAGATCGTCGACGTCGAGACCGTGATTGTTCTCGGCGTTGGCGATGGCGCTTTCAAGCGCCTTCTTCACCTCATGCGCGATCCGCTTTCTGGAGAACTCCAGATCGGCGAGCGCGCGATCCACCTTCTTGCCGCGGATCAACTGCGCGAGCAGATTGAGCTTCTGCGGCGAGACGCGCAGCATGCGCGCGACGGCCTTCGCTTCATTGTCCGCAAGCCGGCGCGGATTGGCTTCCTTCGACATCGTGAGCCTCTCTTAGCCTTTCTTAGCCCCTCTTGGCCTTCTTGTCGGCCGCATGGCCGTGGAAGGTGCGGGTCGGAGCGAATTCGCCGAATTTGTGCCCAATCATGTCTTCCGACACGGACACGGGGATATGCTTCTGGCCGTTGTGCACGCCGAAGGTCAGTCCCACGAACTGCGGGATGATCGTGGAGCGGCGGCTCCAGATCTTGATCACCTCGGAGCGGCCGGAGCCGCGCGAGGTTTCGGCCTTCTTAAGAAGATAGCCGTCGACGAACGGGCCCTTCCAAATCGAGCGCGCCATAGGTTAGCCCTTCTTCTTGCGATTGTGTCGCGAGGACACAATGAACCGGTCGGTGGATTTATTGGTGCGGGTCTTCTTGCCCTTGGTCGGCTTGCCCCAGGGCGTGACCGGATGACGACCGCCGGAGGTGCGGCCTTCGCCGCCGCCATGCGGATGGTCGATCGGATTCATCGTGACGCCGCGATTGTGCGGACGGCGGCCAAGCCAGCGTGTACGGCCGGCCTTGCCGATCGAGGTGTTCATATGATCGGGATTGGACACGGCGCCGAGCGTCGCGAAGCACTGGCCGTGCACGAGGCGCTGCTCGCCAGAATTCAGTCTGATGATCACATAGCCCTGGTCGCGGCCGACGATCTGCGCATAGGTGCCGGCCGACCGGGCGATGGCGCCGCCCTTGCCGATCTTCATCTCGACATTGTGCACGATGGCGCCGACGGGGATGTTGGCGATCGGCATGGCGTTGCCGGGCTTCACGTCGACCTGATTGCCGGCGATCACTTCGTCGCCGACGGAGAGCCGCTGCGGCGCGAGAATGTAGGCAAGCTCATTGTCCGTGTAGCGAATAAGCGCGATGAACGCCGTCCGGTTCGGATCATATTCGAGCCGCTCGACCTTGCCCGAAACGTCGAGCTTGCGCCGCTTGAAATCGACGACGCGATAGGCCTGCTTATGGCCGCCGCCGCGAAAGCGCACGGTGATCCGGCCGGTGTTGTTGCGCCCGCCCTTTGAGCTCTTGCCCTCGGTCAGAGTCTTGACCGGCTTGCCCTTGTAGAGCTCTCTGCGGTCGACAATGACGAGCTGGCGAAGGCTCGGCGTGACCGGCTTGAATGTCTTCAGCGCCATCGTTCTATCCCCACGCCTTCCTTACAGTCCGGTCGTCACGTCGATCTTGTGGCCCTCGGCGAGAGTCACGACCGCTTTCTTGACGTCGCTCTGCTGGCCGCGCTGACCGCGGAAGGTCTTGACCTTGCCCTTGCGCACCAGCGTATTGACCGCTTCGACCTTGACGTCGAAGAGACCTTCGACCGCCGCCTTGATCTGCGGCTTCGTCGCGGTCTTCGCGACCTTGAAGACCACCTTGTTGCTCTCCGAGGCGAGCGTCGCCTTCTCGGTGATGACCGGGGCGACGATCACGTCGTAATGGCGAACGTCCTTGCTCATTTCAGTCGCGCCTCCAGCGCGTCCACTGCGGCGCGGGTCAACACCAGCTTCTCGCGGCGGAGGATGTCGTAAACATTGACGCCTTCGACGGGCAGGATGTCGATCTTCGGGATATTGCGTGCGGCGAGCACGAAATTGTTCTGCGGCGCGCCGCCAACGATGATGATCGCGTTCTCGAGGCCGGTCTTGGCGAAACTCGATACGAGCAGCTTCGTCTTGGGCTCGGCGAGCTCCGCCGTCTCCCAAACGATGATGCCGCCGTCCTTGGCTTTCGCGGACAGAGCATGTTTCAGCGCGAGCTGGCGCACCTTCTTGGTCAGGTCATGCGCATGGCTGCGCACCACCGGGCCGAAGGCGCGTCCGCCGCCGCGGAACTGCGGCGCGCGCGCCGAGCCGTGACGGGCGCCGCCGGTGCCCTTCTGCTTGTGCAGCTTCTTGCCCGAGCGCGCGATCTCGGCGCGGTTCTTCACCGCATGGGTGCCGGCGCGCCGCTTGGCGAGCTGCCAGCGGATCATGCGGAAGATCAGGTCCTTGCGCGGCTCAAGGCCGAAGACCTCATCGGAAAGTTCGATCGAACCGGCCGCCTGGCCGTCGAACGACGTGACGTCGATCTTCACGGCTCAGTCCTCCTTCTGCGCTTCTTGCGGAGCGGCGTCTAAATTCGCGGCTTCACCCTGTCCGTTGCCGAGGCGGAATTTGCCCGGCTGCGGCGCATCCTTCGGCAACGCGCGCTTCACCGCGTCGCGCACGAAAATCCAACCGCCGGCCGTGCCCGGCACCGCGCCTTCGACCAGCAGCAGTCCCCGCGCGGGGTCGGTCTGCACCACCCGCAGATTTTGCGTGGTGACGCGGTCGACGCCCATATGGCCGGCCATTTTCTTGTTCTTGAAGGTCTTGCCCGGGTCCTGACGGCCACCGGTCGAACCGTGCGAACGGTGCGAAACGGAGACGCCGTGGGTCGCGCGCAGACCGCCGAAGCCCCAGCGCTTCATCGGGCCGGCGAAGCCCTTGCCGGTGGAGGTTCCGGTCACGTCGACGAACTGGCCGACGACGAAATGATCCGCCGTGATCTCGGCGCCGATCGGCAGCAACTCTTCCTCTTTCACCCGAAACTCGGCGAGCTTCATCTTCGGCTCCACCGAGGCCGCGGCGAACCGCGTGCGTTCGGCCTTCGAGACATTCTTGACCTTGGCGCGGCCGATGCCGAGTTGAACGGCGGTGTAGCCGTTCTTCTCTTGAGTCCGCTGCGCGACGACCTGGCAGCCGTCGAGCTTCAGGACCGTGACCGGCACATGCTCGCCCGCCTCCGTGAAGATGCGGGTCATTCCGACCTTTTGCGCGATGACGCCCGACCGCATGATCCAATCCTTCGCAAAGCGCGCTCGCATCCTTTAGCGAGCGCCGCCTGAATCCGTTTAGAGCTTGATCTCGACATCCACGCCGGCGGCGAGATCGAGCTTCATGAGCGCGTCCACCGTTTGCGGGGTGGGATCGACGATGTCGAGAACGCGTTTATGCGTTCTGATCTCGAACTGTTCGCGCGACTTCTTGTCGATATGCGGCGAACGGTTCACCGTGAATTTTTCGATGCGCGTCGGAAGCGGAATCGGACCGCGGACCTGAGCGCCCGTGCGCTTGGCCGTCGAGACGATCTCCTTCGTCGACGTGTCGAGAATCCGGTGATCGAACGCCTTAAGGCGAATCCGGATATTTTGACCGTTCATTTTTCCGTCCTTTAGGACCGCGAGCAGTTCTGCTCGCCTTCATGCGCCGCGCGCCGTTGCGCGCGACTTATTTCACAAGAGCGAGCGCTTGGCCCGCGGCCCGGGATTCGCTTTACTCGATGATGCTGGCGACGACGCCGGCGCCGACCGTTCGGCCGCCTTCGCGGATGGCGAAGCGCAGCTTCTCCTCCATGGCGATCGGCACGATCAGCGCGACTTCCATCGTCACATTGTCGCCCGGCATCACCATCTCCACGCCCTCGGGCAGCGTGACGATGCCGGTCACGTCCGTCGTGCGGAAGTAGAATTGCGGGCGATAGTTGGTGAAGAACGGCGTATGACGGCCGCCCTCTTCCTTGGTGAGGATATACGCCTCAGCCTTGAACTTCGTGTGCGGCTTCACCGAGCCCGGCTTGCACAGCACCTGGCCGCGCTCGACGTCCTCGCGCTTCGTGCCGCGCAGCAGGCAGCCGACATTGTCGCCCGCCTCGCCCTGGTCGAGCAGCTTGCGGAACATCTCGACGCCCGTCACCGTCGACTTCGTCGTCGGACGGATGCCGACGATCTCGACTTCCTCGCCCACCTTGATCACGCCGCGCTCGATGCGCCCCGTCACCACCGTGCCGCGGCCCGAAATCGAGAACACGTCCTCGACCGGCATCAGGAACGGCTGATCCTTCG
>NZ_JADNRA010000030.1 GCF_015709525.1 Methylocystis sp. L43
AAGGCGCTCGAAAAGGAACTCGCCGAACTCGACGGCGAGATCGACGATTATATGCGCGGCACGCCCGCCTGGGCCGAAAAGCAAGATCTGCTCGCCTCCGTTCCAGGCGTTGGGCCAGTGATTGCGCGCACGCTGATCGCCGAACTGCCGGAACTTGGCGCGCTCGACCGCAGGCGAATCGCGGCGTTGGCCGGCCTTGCGCCCTACACCCGCCAATCCGGTCAATGGCGCGGCAAGAGCTTCATCGGCGGCGGCCGCAAGACCGTGCGCAGCATGCTCTTTCTCGGCGCCATGGTTGCCGCCCGTCACAACCCCGTCCTCAAGGCCTTCCGCGACAAACTCGTCGACAGCGGAAAGCCGAAGATCGTCGCGCTCATCGCCGTCGCCAGAAAGCTCCTTACGATCCTTAACGCCATCATCAGGGACGCAAAGCCATGGCGCACACAAAACGCTTGATCGCCAAGACAGTCGCTGAGGAGCGTGCGCAGCACGCGTCTCGAAGGACGAGGAAACCCTTTTTCGCGTATTTTTCCTCACCTCGTCCTTCGAGACGCCGCCTGCGGCGGCTCCTCAGGATGAGGGTGAGGAAAACTATCCCGATTCCCCTGACTATTGCGCCATGCGCGCGACTTTCAACTTGGAGTCACGCGGCGCGGTCGGCGTCGCCGTCGCCGCCGCGAAGCCGGCGCGCAGAAACTGCGCCAGCGCCGTCTTGACGTTTCTGCCGCGCTCGGTGAGCTCGGTGACATAACAAAAGCGCGGCTCGCCATTCGGCCATGTGTCGTTCCTGGCTTTCGCCTGGCGCATGTCTTCGAGCACCTGCGCCTTCACCTCGCGCGAGTCCTTCATCGTAATCAGCCCGTCAGCCGCCAAATGCCGGTCGGCGGCATAGTCCTCGTTCATTTTCTGAGTGGCCGACGCGAAGTCGCACAGCTTACCCTGATCGCCGACGTAGAGAATGCGCTCCACCCAGTTGGCGCGGAGCGACAGAATGTCGTCGGGCAGCATGCCCCGCATTTCCGCGGGCAGGGAGTGATAGATCGGCGTCGACTCGGCGATCTGATCCACTGCGAATGCGGCCTTCACGTTAAAACCTTCGAAGCTTTGGATCTGAGTAAGTTTGTCGAAGGCCTTGCCAATTGCGCCGCGCGCCTCGGCGAAGTTGGTCACGAGGGCGTAAAGGCCGACGCAGAGCATCCCCGTGAACACGGCCGCATTGAGAGATTTGAGCAGCCGCTGCCAAAGTATCAGCGAGATGCGAATTGCCTGATGGGTCATATCGCCCTCCCAAAATTCGTTAACATCGCCTTAAAAGCGGCGACGATCTCAAATTAGGCGGGCTTTTTCGTAACGCGCTGTGCGCCGCCGCACCCACCTCAACGGGCGCGCAGCTGCCGAAGCGCCTCGCTCATGACGATCGCCGCGGCGACGGCGACGTTCAGCGAGCGCATGCCGCCGCACATGGGAATGCGGAGCGTCAGATCGGCGGCGGCGTGGACCTCTTCCGGCGCGCCTGCGGACTCCCTGCCGACGAGCAGGATGTCGCCGTCGCGATAGGCGCAGTCGAGATAGGACGCCGCCGCCCGCGTCGACAGCAGCAGCAGCCGACGGCTCTCGCCCGCTTGGCCGGACGCAGCGCGCCACGCTTGAAAGGCCGCGAAGGACGCATGTCGGTCAATCGTCACGTGATCGAGATAGTCCATGCCGGCGCGGCGAAAGTCGCGATCGCTTGTGGGAAATCCGGCCGGCCCGATGATCGCCGCCGAAACGCCGAGGCACGCGCATGTGCGCAGCATGGCGCCGGCGTTCTGAGGGATGTCCGGCTGGTACAAGGCTAGCGTAAGAGAGGTCATGGTCCGTCCGAGTGGGAGGAGATGGCGAATTTGCGGCATATCGCCGCGAATATCGGCAACGGCCTTGTGCGGCAGGGTGAATAGCCAAATTTCCCTGTTTCGGCTTGTGGACAGCGGCGGGGATTCGCGTCACATATCACCTCCGCCCCGCCGCAGCCTTGGCATTGCCTTGGTGCGGCGCACCGCAGCGATTGGCCGGAAACGGCAAAACGTGGAACGATCGCCTTGGGCGCAGCCGCAGCCTCGGCCGCGAAGACTTGAGAGCGTTGGGAGAGGTTCGAGCGTGACAAGCAAAGACACCGCCGCAAAACCGGCGGAGCCAAGCCGGCGGGACATTCTCTATATCGCAACGGGCGCCGCCGCAGCAGGAGCCGCGGCCGGCATGGTCTGGCCGCTGATCGCCCAGATGAACCCGGACGCGTCAACCCTCGCGTTGGCCTCGACGGAAGTCGATCTTTCTTCGGTCCCAGAAGGCCAAATTGTCACCGTGAAATGGCGCGGCAAGCCGGTTTTCGTGCGCCATCGGACGCCTGCCGAAATCAAGGCGGCGGAGGACACGCCGCTGTCGGTTCTGCCTGATCCGGAGGCCGATTCGAAACGCGTTCAAAAACCCGAATGGCTCGTGATCATCGGAGTCTGCACGCATCTCGGCTGCATTCCGACCGGCAAGGAAGGCGAATACAACGGCTGGTTCTGCCCCTGCCACGGCTCGGTCTATGACCTCTCGGGCAGAATTCGCAGCGGCCCGGCGCCGACCAATCTGGAGGTGCCGCCTTACGCCTTCATCGCCGAAAACAAAATTAAGATCGGCTAGCCAGGGCCAAGCGCCTTTCAATTTTCCCGCGCGAGATTCCGAGAGCACCACGCCCATGGAAGGACATTCCCAATACACGCCCAAGAGCGGCTTCGCTCGCTGGTTGGAGCGCCGTCTGCCGATTTTGAGCTTCATGCATGATTCTTTCGTCTCCTATCCGACGCCAAAAAACCTGAACTACATGTGGGTGTTTGGCGCGATTTTGAGTTTCATGCTCGTCGCGCAGATCGTAACGGGCGTCGTCCTTGCGATGCATTACACCCCGGAAACGACGCTCGCTTTCGATTCCGTCGAGAAGATCATGCGCGACGTGAATTGGGGCACTGTGCTGCGCTACGCGCACGCCAATGGCGCGTCGATGTTCTTCCTCGCCGTCTACCTCCACATCTTCCGCGGCATGTATTACGGGTCCTACAAGGACCCGCGCGAGGTCTTGTGGATTCTCGGCGTGGTGATCTTCATGCTGATGATGGCCACGGGATTCCTCGGCTATGTCTTACCGTGGGGACAGATGTCCTTCTGGGCGGCGACCGTCATCACCAATCTCTTTTCCGCCATTCCTGTCGTTGGAACCGCAATCACCACTTGGCTGCTCGGCGGCTATTCCGTCGACAATGCGACGCTCAACCGCTTCTACGCTTTGCACTATCTGGTGCCGTTCATCATCGTCGCCATCGTCGCGCTTCACGTTTGGGCGCTGCATGTGACGGGCCAGAACAATCCGTCCGGCGTCGAGGTGAAGGACGTCAAGAAGGAAACCGTTCCTTTCACGCCCTATGCGACCATGAAGGACGCGGTCGGCATCGCGGCTTTTCTCGTCGTCTACGCCTGGCTTACGTTTTTCGTGCCGAATTACCTCGGCCATCCGGACAATTACATCGAAGCCAATCCTCTCGTCACGCCGCCGCATATCGTGCCGGAGTGGTACTTCCTGCCGTTCTATGCGATCCTTCGCGCGATCCCGAACAAGCTGCTCGGCGTCACTGCGCTCTTTGCCTCGATTTTGATCACCGCCGCTCTGCCGTGGCTTGATACGTCGAAGGTGAAATCGGCCGTGTATCGGCCGCTGTTTCGCAAGGAGTTCTGGATTTTTGTCGCGGTGTGCATAGGGCTTGGTTATCTGGGGGCGCAGCCCGCCGAAGGCGCTTATCTTTGGTTCGCCCGGCTACTTTCGGCCTATTATTTTCTGCACTTCTTGGTGATTTTGCCGGTCATCGGCAGGATCGAGAAACCGGAGCCGATGCCTGAATCGATCGACGCTTCGATGATGCGGGGGGAAACCTCCCATGTCTGAGATGACCGTACGATCCCCCAAGCGACAGCCCTCGATGAAGCGCCTCTCGCTCGTTCCCCTCGCGATTGCTGCGGCGATGACGCTGGTTGGCCCCGCCTGGAGCCAGCAGGAAGCGCCGCCGTCCGCGACCGATCAGGTCGCGGCGCCTGTGGCAAAGGAAAAGGAAGCGCGGCACGAGAGCGAGCGCCATGAGCAGAAGCCCAAGCGCTTTGACTGGAGCTTCGCCGGCGCATTCGGTCGCTACGACAAGGCGCAGTTGCGCAGAGGTTTTAAGGTCTACAAGGAGGTCTGCTCCTCCTGCCATTCGATCAAAATGCTCGCCTTCCGCAATCTTTCGCAGCCCGGCGGGCCGGAGTTTCCCGAAAAAGAAGTCGAAGCGCTGGCCGCCAGCTACAAGATCAAGGATGGCCCGAATCAGGCGGGCGAATATTTCGATCGGCCGGGTCGCCCAAGCGATCGCTTCCCCCCGCCGTTCGCCAATGAACAGGCGGCGCGCGCCGCGCTGGCCGGCAATTATCCGCCGGACATGTCGGTTCTGGCCAAGGCGCGAGGCTATTCGCGCGGCTTTCCGCTCTTCCTGTTCGACGCTTTGCCGGGCTTTTCCTATCAGGAACACGGCGTCGACTACATCACTTCGCTGATGGAGGGCTACGAGGACCCGCCGCCAGACGTGAATCTGCCGGAAGGACAGTTTTACGATCCCTATATGCCGGGCCGTCGCATCGGCATGCCGCCGCCGCTCTCGGATGGCGTTGTGACTTATGAGGACGGCGCGCCGCAAACGATCGACCAATACGCCAAGGACGTCGCCGCCTTCATGATGTGGGTCGCCGAACCGCATCTTGAGTCCCGCAAGCGAATCGGGCTTGGCGTCGTGGCCTTCCTGCTCGTCTTCGTCGGACTGCTTTATTTCACCAAGCGCAAGATCTGGTCGGGCGTGCCGCATTAGCGGGACGCTCGCCGACGAGCCGCGCGCGAGCGCGAATTGCGTCGCGAGAGAGCGGCGAGCAGAATGCCGAGCTATCTGGCGACGACTATGTCGCCGCCATGAGTCCTTGCACGCGTCCTTGTCGCGTCGTGCGACGTCGTCACTTGACCTTTTTCAGTTCGGCGAGCGCGCTGGTCGCGTGCTTGACGGCGCGCGCGGAGTCGCCAAACCGTGCGCGCATTTCGGCCAGGCGCAGATGCCTGATCGCGCGATGCAGCAGCTTGTTGGCGGCGCGGTCCCGTTCGATGGCCTTTTCGTGCAGCGCCTCGCGCGCATGGCCGAGCGCGCTCATCACATGCGTAACGATCTCCTTGGAGTCGCCCTTCGCGCCGTCATCGATCGCTTCTTGAGTATGCTCAATCGCCGCCTGCACATGCAGGCCGATGCCGGCCAGCGCATAAGTGCCGGAAAAGGCCAGCGACAAAGCGGTCAGAATCGCGAATACGCTCATTCGAGGCGTCATTGTCATCTCCCTATCGCCGCCAGCGGGCTTGGCTTCAGCTTGTCCAAGAGTTAGGGCGTCCATTGCAACGCTCAATCCCCTCGTGGCGTCGGCGGTTTCTTGATTGAAGGCGCCAAATCGGGCACAAGGCGCTAGCGTCTCTGGGCTTTCGTCGCCCGCTCATTTTCCCGGAAAGGTTGCAATGTCGGAGATCTTGCGCGTCGGCATCGCGGGGCTCGGCACCGTCGGCGCGGCGGTGGCGCGCCTGCTCCGCCGCCAGGCCGAGGCGCTGACCGCCCGCACCGGACGGCAGATCGTCCTGGCCGGCGTTTCGGCTCGCGACGCCGCGAAGGTTCGGGACGCCGATCTTTCCGGCGCGGAGTTCTTTCCCGATCCGGTCAAGCTCGCGTCCTCGCCAACGATCGATCTTTTCGTCGAATTGATCGGCGGCTCGGAAGGGCCGGCGAGGGCCAGCGTGGAAACCGCGCTCGCGCATGGCAAGCCGGTCGTCACCGCTAATAAGGCCCTGCTCGCCGCGCATGGCTTGCATCTCGCGGCGCTCGCCGAGGAGAACCATGCCGCGCTCGCCTTCGAGGCGTCCGTCGCCGGCGGGATTCCGATCGTCAAGACGCTGCGCGAGGGGCTCGCCGGCAATTCGATCGAGCGGGTTTATGGCATTCTCAACGGCACCTGCAATTACATCCTGTCGCGCATGGAACAGGAGCAGCTCTCCTTCGAGGAATGTTTGAAGGAGGCGCAGAGGCTCGGCTATGCCGAGGCCGATCCGACCTTCGACATCGGCGGTTTCGACACCGCCCACAAGCTTGCGATCCTCACCTCGCTTGCCTTTGGCACGCGCATCGCCGCCGGCGCCATCGATATCGAGGGCATCGAGCGCGTGACGCTTGCCGACATCGACGCGGCGGCTGAGCTTGGCTACCGCATCAAGCTGCTTGGCGTTGCGCAGCGCACCGCTGATGGGGTCGAGCAACGCGTGCATCCGACGATGGTCAGCAAGAACTCCGCCATCGCCCAGGTGATGGGCGTCCTGAACGCCGTCACCATCGACGCCGACGCTGTGCATGAGCTGACGCTTGTGGGGCCGGGGGCCGGCGGCGACGCCACGGCCTCGGCCGTCGTCGCCGACATCGCCGACATCGCCAAGGGCGTGCGTTCGGCGCCGTTCGGTTTGCCGACCGCGAAGCTCGCCGAGCTCAAACGCACGCCGATGCAGCGCCACGAAGGGGGCTATTACATCCGCATGTCGGTGCGCGACGTCGCCGGCGCCTTCGCCAAGATCGCGACGCGCATGGCGGAGCGCCGCATATCGCTCGAAAGCATCGTGCAGCGCGGCGCGCGCGGCGCGCCGGGAGAGATCGTCGACGTCATCCTCATCACCCATGCGACGAGCGAACATCTCGTGCGCGAGGCGCTGGACCTGATCTATCAGGACGGCGTCATCGTTTCGCGCGCGCAGGTCATCCGCATCGAGCGCGAGTAGCGAGACATGACGCAGCAGCCTGAAACCGACGCGTCGAAGATCGACCGCTACCTGACCTTGGAGCTGGCGCGCGCGTCGGAGCGCGCCGCGGTCGCCGCCGCCAGGTTCCGTGGACGCGGCGACGAGATGGCCGCGGACCTCGCCGCGGCCGAGGCGATGCGCGAGGAGCTGTCGCAGCTTCCCGTGCGCGGGCGCATCGTGATCGGCGAGGGCGATGAGGACGCCGCGCCGATGCTCTACATCGGCGAAGAAATCGGCGCGGGCGTCGGTCCCCGCGTCGATCTGGGCGTCGCGGCGCTCGAAGGCTCGACGCTTTGCGCCAAAGACATGCCGGGCTCGATGGCCGTCGTCGCCATGGCGCCGGCGGGATCGCTCCTTCATGCGCCCGACGTTTACATGGACAAGATCGCCATCGGTCCGGGATACCCTGAGGGCACAATCGATCTCGATCGCGACCCCGGCGACAACATCAGAGCGCTTGCGATCGCCAAGGGCGTGCGGGCGAGCGAAATCACGGTCAGCATTCTCGATCGGCCGCGCCACGCCGAAATCATCCGCAATTGCCGCAACGCCGGCGCCTGCGTGCGCCTCATCACCGACGGCGACGTGGCGGCGATCATTCTCACCACCCATCCTTTTGAAACCGGCGTCGATATGTATCTTGGCCGCGGCGGCGCTTCGGAAGGCGTGCTCGCCGCCTGCGTCCTGCGTTGCGCGGGCGGCCAGATGCAGGGACGGCTGGCGCTCGAAACGCGTGATCAGATCGCGCAGGCGCAGCGTCTGGGCCTTCTCGATCCGCGCCGCAAATATTCGGTGGGCGACATGGCGGCGGGCGACGTCGTCGTCTGCGTGACCGGGGTCACCGCCGGGCCGCTCGTCGGCGGCGTGTCGCTCGGCAAGACGACGATCGACACCGAGACGATCGTCTATCGCTCGGCGACAGGCACGATCCGCCGCATCCACGCGATACATCGCGCCGCCGGCAAGTTCGATTGACGTCGGACCTAATACGTCCGGCCGGTTTCGAGCTGAGTTTTGGCGTCGAGCTTGCGCATCGGCGGCGGCGGATAATTCGGCGGCGGCGGGGGCTGCGTCGCACAGGCGGCGAGCGACAAAGCGAAAAGCGAAGCAAGGATCAGATGAAGGCGTCGCATCAGTTTCGTCCACATTTCTCAAGAGGGCGCGCATCTTCGCGCCTCTTGCGTAAGAGCGTGGCTGTGGCGACGGAATTATGTCCATCGCGCGCCGGCGGGACGGCGCTCCGATGACTCCCGCCGCCCATATCTCCGCCGCGATCGAGGTGCTGGACGATGTTGCAAAGCGCCGCCGGCCTGCCGCCGAGGCGCTAAAGGACTGGGGCCTTGCGCATCGCTTCGCGGGCTCGAAGGATCGGGCCGCCATCGCCAGTCTCGTCTTCGATGCGCTGCGGAAGCGCGCTTCGGCCATCTATGTGATGGGCGCGGACGATCCGCGCGCGATCATGCTGGGCGCGCTGCGCGAGGCGCGCGGCCAGGGCGTCGAGGCGATCGCGGCGCTCTGCTCGGGCGCCGGCCATGCGCCGGCCCCGCTTTCGGACGAGGAGCGCCAACGGCTGGAGACGGCCTCGCTCGCTGACGCGCCGGATCATGTGCGCGGGGATTATCCGGAATGGCTGGCGTCGCATTTTGAGGCGGCGTTCGGGGCGGGCGCGGCCGAAGAAGGCGCGGCGCTCGCCGCCCGCGCGCCTGTCGATCTGCGCGTCAATATTCTGAAAGGCTCGCGCGAGCAGGCGCTCGACAAGCTCGCGCATCTCTCTCCTGCGCCGACGCCGCTTTCGCCGATCGGCCTGCGCATCGAGGCGGGGCAGGGGCGGGGCCCGGCGCTGACCGCCGAGACCGCCTATGTGAAAGGGCTCGTCGAGCCGCAGGACGAGGCCTCGCAGCTCGCGGCGCTGCTCTGCGCCGCTGGGCCGGGCGAACAGGTTCTCGATCTTTGCGCCGGCGGCGGCGGCAAGGCGCTGGCGCTCGCGGGGCAGATGCATAACCGCGGGCAGGTCTACGCTTATGACGCTGATGGCCGACGCCTCATGCCGATCCATGAGCGGCTGGAGCGCGCCGGCGCCCGCAACATTCAGGTCCGTGCGCCGCGCGGCAAGGCCGACGTGCTGGCCGATCTCGAGGCGCGCTGCGACCTCGTGCTCATCGACGCGCCCTGCACGGGGACCGGCGCCTGGCGGCGCCATCCTGACGCCAAATGGCGGCTCGCGCCCGGCGCGCTGGACCGAAGATTAAAGGAGCAGCGCGAACTCTTGGCGATGGCCGTCCGCTTCGTGAAGCCCGGCGGTCGGCTCGTTTATGTCACCTGTTCGGCGCTGCGCGAGGAAAACGAGGACCAGATCGCGGCCTTTCTCGCCGCCAATCCCGATTTCGCGGCGCGTTCAGCCGCCGAAATTACGGAAGGCGCAGGCCTCCCCGACCTCGCACGCTTCACCTCGCCGCATGGCCCCGGCATCCGCCTGTCGCCGGCGACAAGCGGCACGGACGGGTTTTATGTGTGCGTCATGAGGCGAAAGTGAATTCGTCTGAGCTTGCGCAAATGTCGAGCGTTGGCGTCCCCTCTCCCGCGAAGCGGGGGAGGGACAGGGAGGGGGCGTGACAGACGCGAAGCTTCCGAAAGTTGATTTCGCCCGCAATCTTCGCCGCGACATGTCGAATGCCGAGCCGAAAATTATGGTCGGCGCTGCGCGGCCACCGGTTTCAGGGGCTGCAATTCCGCCGCCAAGGGCCTTGCGGCCCCTATATCGCGGATTTTCTCTGTCACGCCGCCCAACTTGTCATCGAGGTCGATGGGGCGACGCATTCCACCGATGCTGAGCTTGCGCGCGACAGCCGGCGCGACACCTGGTTCGAGGCTAACGGTTTTCAGTCTTGCGCGTAACCAATGCAGCGGTTTACGCAGAATTTGACGGCGTGTTGGAAATGATACGATTACGCGTCGAGGAAAGATTGCCCCCACCCCAACCCTCCCCCGCTTCGCGGGAGAGGGAGTCCGACTCGGGTCCCGACAACAAACCGCGCACTCTGCGTCGTTAGGGTCCCCTCTCCCCTTAAAGAGGGACAGGGTGGGGCCTACAAAAAAGAGAACCCATGACCACCGCGCCCGACGCCTTCCATCACGACATCGCCGATCGCCATGACAAGGTGCTGATCGTCGATTTCGGCTCGCAGGTGACGCAGCTCATCGCCCGACGCGTGCGCGAAGCGGGCGTTTATTGCGAGATCGCGCCATTCCAGACCGCCGAGCGCGCCTTCGCCGAGATCCGCCCCAAGGCGGTGATCCTTTCGGGCGGGCCGTGCTCGGTCACCGACGAGGGGTCTCCCCGCGCCCCGCAAAGCGTTTTCGACTCCGGCGTGCCGGTGCTCGGCATCTGCTATGGCGAGCAGACGATGGCGACCCAGCTCGGCGGCAAGGTCGAAGGCGGTCATCATCGCGAATTCGGCCGCGCCGATGTGACGGCGCTGGAGCACAGCGCGCTGCTCGACGGCGTGTGGGAGAAGGGCGGCAGCTTTCCGGTCTGGATGAGCCATGGCGACCGCGTGACGAAGCTGCCGGAAGGCTTTCGCGTCATCGCCGCGTCCGAAAACGCGCCCTTCGCCGCGATCGCGGATGAGACGCGCCGCTATTACGGCGTGCAGTTCCATCTCGAAGTCGTGCACACGCCCGACGGCGCCAGGCTCTTATCGAATTTCGTGCACAAGGTCGCGGGGCTGAAGTCCGACTGGACCATGGCGGCGTTTCGCGGCGAGGCGATCGCGGCCATCCGGCGCCAGGTCGGCGACGGGCGGGTGCTCTGCGGTCTGTCGGGCGGCGTCGACAGCGCCGTCGCGGCGGTGCTGATCCATGGAGCGATCGGCGAGCGCCTCACCTGCGTCTTCGTCGATCACGGCCTGTTGCGACAGGGCGAGGCGGAAGAAGTCGTGCGGCTCTTTCGCGATCACTACAACATTCCGCTGCATCACGTCGAAGCGGCGGACCTGTTCCTCGGCGCGTTGGAAGGCGTCGACGATCCGGAAGTGAAGCGCAAGACGATCGGGCGGCTCTTCATCGAGACGTTCGAAGCCGAGGCGAAGAAGATCGCGCAGGACGGGCGCGGCGCACCGCAGTTTCTCGCGCAAGGCACGCTCTATCCCGATGTCATCGAGAGCGTCTCCTTCACCGGCGGCCCGTCGGTGACGATCAAGTCGCATCATAATGTCGGCGGCTTGCCGGAGCGCATGAACATGCGGCTCGTGGAGCCGCTGCGCGAACTCTTCAAGGACGAGGTGCGGGCGCTCGGGCGCGAACTCGGACTGCCGGAAGCTTTCGTCGGGCGCCATCCCTTTCCGGGGCCGGGACTCGCCATCCGCTGCCCGGGCCTCATCACCCGCGAGAAGCTGGCGATTTTGCGCAAGGCCGACGCCGTCTATCTCGACGAAATCCGCAAGGCGGGATTGTATGACGACATCTGGCAGGCGTTCGCGGCGCTCTTGCCGGTGCGCAGCGTCGGCGTGATGGGCGACGGGCGCACTTATGATTACGTCGTCGCGCTGCGCGCCGTGACATCGAGCGACGGCATGACCGCGGATTTCTATCCCTTCGACATGAGTTTTCTGGGCCGCGCCGCGACGCGGATCATCAATGAAGTGAAGGGCGTCAACCGCGTGGTGTATGACGTGACAAGCAAGCCGCCGGGGACGATTGAGTGGGAATGAATCACGGCACCTTTGCATCAGCTACTCAGCTGTGGATGAGGGACAAGAGCAATTCAGACTCGGGCAGTTACGTTCCGAAATATTGAATAGGGCGCCACATGGAAGCGGTTTCAACGAAATATATCGATCACGTTGATGTGCTTTTGGGACGGTTTCCCGCTGTGAAAGCGTCTTGGTATAGCCATTCGATGGGCGGAGGGTTTAGGGATACCGTCGGCTACAATGCGCTTATAACAGAATGCTACCAGTTACTTAAAAATGTTCATCGGAGCAACCATCCTGATGTCCAGCGCACGGTCCAAGCCATCAACGGTGAATCTCTTCATCATCTTGAGGTAATCGAAGGGATTCTCATCGGGTTGCGTAACAACTTAACGAACGAGCTGCTCGATAGTCTCGTGCGACAAATCTCCATCGACCTCAAGGCTGACTTTCTTGAAGCGGCAAGATCGCTCCTCGATGAAGACCAAAAGGACCCTGCCGCTGTCCTTGCCTGTGTTGTGCTCGAAGATACCTTAAAACGTCTCGCAAAGAAGCATGGTATCGAGGGGGCAGGCAGCCGAGAGATGTCTGTGGTCGCTCAATCTCTATTGTCCAAAGGCGTCATTGAAAAAAGCACTAATCAATCTATCTCAAGTTTCAAAAATCTTCGTAACGCGGCGCTCCACGCCCAGTGGTTGGAGGTGTCAAAGGAGAGCGTGACCCTGCTTCTTTCATTCCTCCCTGCGTTCATTGAAAAGCATGGGCTTTGACGCCTCGGGAATCGCGTTATGGCGGCGTGCGCTCATGCAGCGCTATATTGCAGCCACATCCGTCCTCGCAAAATCCTCACCGACATAGAGCAAGGGACAGGAATGTTCCTTGGCGGCTTCGTAGGCGAAGCAATCGCCGAAATTCAGTCCCGCCGGATGCGAACCCTTGCCCCATCGCGCATAGGTCTCGGCGACGCGGCGCGCGGACGCAGGCGTGACGTTCAAAACGTCGAATCCGAGCCCATCGATCAGGCGCGACATCTCCTCCCCGACGTTGCGCCGCTGCGCGACAATGAGAGCTTCCGCCACAGTTACCGCCGAGATCAGCACAGACTTTTCGGCTTCCAGGACTTTGCTGCATCTTTCGGCTTCAGCTTCATCGAGGATGATCGCCATCAACGCGGATGTGTCCACAGCGATCATTTCGGCAGACCATTCTCGTCATAAAGGAAGTCATGGCTGCGGGCAGCGTCAGCGCCTGCGGTCGCCTTGGCCGCGCCAGAGGCGCGCACTGCTTGGAGCAACTTACGACGCGCTCTGCGGTCCAAAGAAGCTTTGGCGGGCGCCAGACGAGCGGCGGGCTGGCCATGCCGTGTGAGGATGATTTCCTCCCCGGCTTCGGCGCGTCGGACAAGCTCGGTAAGCTGCCCCTTGGCTTCGGTCACGGAAATCTTCATCGGCGCCTCATATGGACCAATAAATGGTCCATTTCGACCATTATTCCAACTGCTGCTGGGGGTCAATGTCCCGCTTCCACAGATTGCGGAAGGCGCTAAATAGCCTGCTATTCTATCCTCTATTTTTAAAGGAGTCCGTTATGCGAATTCTCCAAATCCTCGCGATCGCCGCATGCATTGGCAGCATGTTCTCGTCTGCGGCGATCGCACGCCCGGTCACGACGGACGCGTGCCTCGCGAGCGGGCTTTGCGCTTACGTCAGCCCGAAAGGTCGCGTGACATGCGGAAAATGCCCTGGCCAGGTAAAGTCAGTCTGGTTCGCCACGCGCAGCCAGGCTTCAAAGCATCGCAAGTAAGTTGCATCCTTTCGCTGGCGCGTGCTTCTGATCTCGGCGCTCGGTTGGGGGCTGGCGTTCAATACGGCGGTGGGCGTACTCTTGGCGCTTCTGAACATCCCACCGCTGGTCGCGCGGATGAACGCCGAGGAACGCTTGTTGAGCTCGGAGTTCGGCGGGGCCTATGAGGCCTATCGCGCCCGAACGGCGCGGCTCATTCCGGGCGTATATTAGCTTGCGAGACTTGGAAGCCGACGGCGCCCGCAGCATCACTACGGTTCGTCGGCGAAAGGAAACTCATGAAGCGTCTGCTGTCGCGCCTGCTGCTGCTCAGTGTTTTCGTCGCGTTTTCCGCGCATGCCGGCGACGTCATCAGGCTCGCGCCGGGCGGCAGCGCAAACTTTTCGCTGCAGGAGAATATGACGACCGGCTATTCCTGGCGCATTGATCATGCCGCGAGCCGCGATCTCGATATTCTGTCGATATCCGATGGCGGACGCGGCGGCGGCGGTCGGCGTCGCATGGTCGGCAGCCCCAGCGTGCGCCATTGGAAAATCCGCGCGCTCAAACCCGGACATGCCGAAATCGTCTTCGCCTATCAGCGGCCATGGGAGCCTGCGCCCGTTAAAACCCGCAGCGTCGAGGTGGAGGTCGCGCCTTAGAGCAGGGTCCGAAAAAGTTGACAGACTTTTGCGATGAGAAACTGCTCCAACATTTTGATGTTGAGCGTTTCCTTATCGATCACATGATTCCATGTGATCGGGAAGTGCTCGAGTTCAGGATTCGCTCTCGCGCGGGAATTTCATCGCGTCTTCGAGACTCATCACGGCCGAGCCGGGCTTCGCCGGCTTTTGCTGGCTCTCATGCGGCGCCCAGCCCGACGCCCAGACGATTTCGAAGCTCGCGCGCACGCGTCCATCGGGGTCCGAGAAGCGCTCGGCGTAGATTTGTGCCGCGCGCGCGACCACGTCGCGCCGCAGGGGTTTGCGAGACCGTTTGACAAGGACGTTGGCGGCGCCCATCGCGCGCAAATCCTTCATCAGCCCAAAGATTGACTCATAGCGCAGCGTAAAGCTGTCGATGTCGGCGACCGGCAGAGCGAAGCCGGCGCGTTGCAGCAGAGCGCCCATGTCGCGCACGTCGACGAAAGGCGATACACGGGGGCTGGCGCCGCCGGTGATTTCCTCCTCGGCCTGCGCGAGCGCTGCGCGAAGCTCGACAAGACTGGCGCCGCCGGCGAGGCAGGCGAGGAAGAGTCCGTCTGGCGCAAGCATGCGTCTCGCTTGCGCCAGCGCGCCCGGCAGATCATTGACCCACTGCAGCGACATGCCGGAGACGATCAGATCAAATGAGCCCGGCGCGAACGGCGGCGCTTCTTCGTCAGCGATGACGTCGCCGGCATGGCCGCTCGCGCGCAAAGGCCGCGCACGGCCGCTCGCGACGACGGCTTGAGCGAAATGCGCGCTCGGCGAACCGAGATCGAGCGCGCGGGGAAATTCGCGATTCACCGTCAGCAGGCGATCGAGCAGATCGTCGGCGGCGCGCGTCATCAGGAAATCCGGCGCGCCTTTCGACATGGCGCGGCGCAAGCGCCGGCGCAGCAGCGGGCGATCAAAAATCTTCGGCGGTCCGGCTGTCTCGCTCATGCCTTACTACCGCGCCCGCGCCAGTTACCTTGCAAGTGCGCAATGCGCATGAATTTTGACCAAAGGATGGCGCAATCTTGAAGCGATGATCTGAAGCGAAGCGGTCGCGAAGTTAGAACATCCCAAATTATCTTAACCTTAAGCCATAACCTGAAGACGCGAAACGTTTCGACAAGATCATGGCGAAAGTTAGACTGCCGCCATTCGAGAAGTCGCTGTCGAGGCTTCAACACGAGGGTGTAGCGTCATGCGTAATCTGTTTGCTTTTTTGCGTCGATCCCGCACCGTGGGGCGAACCGGAACGCTTCAGGCAGTTTTGATGGCGACAGTCGTCGGATTTGGCGTCGCCGCGCGTCCGCAGGACGCGAACGCGCGCAACATCGTCTCTTTCTCTCCCCACGTCGCTCCCGGCACCGTCGTGATCAGCGCCAGCCAGCGAAGGCTATTCTATGTTGTCGATACAGGAGTCGCCATCAGCTATCCCGTCGCCGTTCCCAAGCGTGGCAAGGAATGGTCGGGCGCGACGTCCATCGAGGGAAAATATGTCAATCCCGACTGGGTTCCGCCCGCGGTGGTGAAAGCCGACCACCCGGAACTGCCGAATTTCATCCGTGGCGGCTCGCCGCGCAACCCGATGGGCGTGCGCGCTTTGACGCTCAGCAGCGGCGAAGTGGCGATTCACGGCACGACCCAGAGGATGCGCGCGTCAATCGGCACGGCCGCCTCCTATGGCTGCATCCGAATGTTGAACGAGGACGTTTCCGACCTCTACGATCGCGTGAGCGTCGGATCGCCGGTCATGATGACGCGCTAGACTAGGCGACCCATCAAAAAACGCAAGCCTCGCCCGCGAACGTGCGGACGAGGCTTTTTCGTTCTTCGCGCTCTTGCCCGCCGCGCGATCTCGTCTTTTATCCAGAGCTTTTTTTGGCGCGCGTGGCTGTGGAAGAGGGCGGCTGCGCCATGGACGCAGACACGCGAATCCCGCAGTCTCCGCCCCGAACACGGTCTGACGATCGCTTTTTTGGCGTCAGAGTTCTTGTGTGGAGTATAGTGATCGCAAGAGATGATTCGACTTTGAATCAATCGCTTGAAAAGGAGGCGCCCTCACGCAAAGCTCCACGACGCATCGTCGCCTGTCTTTTAGTCGCCGCGTTATGCTGACATTGAGAAAAAGGTTGGCACATGCTGATCGCAACGGAAAAAGAAACGGAACGCGCTGAACATCCGGTGGATGTTGTGGAGCAACTTGCGGCCACCAATGATTGGTCCTTCGATCGAGACGACGAAGACGAGATTTCAATTTCCGTCGCCGGAGCTTGGACGGAATATCACGTCGCTTTTACTTGGCTTCCGCAGCTCGAAACGCTGCACGTCAGTTGCGCCTTCGATCTCAAGGCGCCCGAGCGCAGGCGCGGTGAACTGATGTCGCTCGTCAATGCGATCAACGAGCAGATGTGGATCGGGCATTTCGACTTCTGGCCGAAGGAAGGCGTGGCGATGCACCGTCATGGCCTCATCCTGACGGGAGGGGCGCAGCCCTCGGCGACGCAGTGCGCGGCTTTGCTGGACAACGCGCTTCAGGCATGTGAGCGGCATTATCAAGCCTTTCAATTTGTGCTCTGGGCCGGAAAGAACGCCAGGGAAGCGCTCGCCACCGCCAATTTCGAGACGAAAGGCGAGGCGTGACCGACGCGGGCGAACTGCGCGGAAAGTCGGTCACTCTGATCGGCGCCGGAAACATGGGTCTAGCGTTGCTGGAAGGCTGGGCCGCGCAGAATCTGCTGGGAGCAGCGTCGATCGTTGAGCCGCAGCCCTCGCAGCGGCTCCAGGATGTGTGCGCCGCGAAGGGCTACGCGCTGAACGGCGCTGCTGCTCCTTGCGACGCGGTGGTTCTCGCCGTCAAGCCGCAGGCGCTTGAGGCGGGCGCTGCGGCGGCGGCTCCTTTCGTAGCGCGCGACACCGTCGTCGTGTCGATTCTCGCCGGCAAGCGCATCGCGGACCTCGCCGCGCGACTGCCGACGCAAGCCCTCGTGCGCGCGATGCCAAATACGCCGGCGGCGATCGGACGCGGCGTCACCGGCGCCTACGCCAGCCCAACGACCAGCGCCGCTCAGCGCGCGCTCTCCGACTCGCTGCTTCGCACGGTGGGCGGCGTCGAATGGGTGGATGACGAGGCGCTGATCGACGTCGTGACGGCGGTTTCCGGATCAGGTCCCGCTTATGTCTTCTATTTCGTCGAATGCCTCGCCGCCGCTGGAGCCGAAGCGGGTCTGCCTGCAGCGCTCGCGGCGCGGCTGGCGCGGGCGACGGTCGAAGGCGCCGGCGAACTGATGCGCCGGCAGCCGCAGACAGGCCCCGACGAATTGCGCCGGCGCGTGACGTCGCCAGGCGGCACGACCGCGGCGGCGCTTGAGGTTCTTGAGGCGCCGGACGGCCTCGCCGCGCTGATGCGCCGCGCCGTAGCTGCGGCGAAGCGCCGGGCAGGGGAACTTTCCGGTTGAGACGGCGCGCGCCTTGTCCCGCCGCCCGGCGACAATAGAATACTGACTAGAAAATTCCTTCGGACCTGGAGACAGACATGACCAGCGGCGGCTCCCGCGACCGAGTGATCGATGCGACGCTTCGGCTCGCCACGCGGCGAGAGTTCAGCGACGTGACGCTCACCGATATCGCTCATGAGGCTGGCATCTCGCTTGCCGATCTGCGCGAACTTTTCCCATCGAAGGGCGCGATCATGGGCGCGTTCTCTCGGCGCATCGATCGGGAGGTTCTCGACGCGGCGCCCAAGGAAGCCTCGCACGAACCCGCGCGCGAGCGGCTCTATGACGTATTGCGCCGCCGGCTCGATTCGCTCGAACCCCATCGTGAGGCGCTGGCGAGCGTCGGGCGCTGGGCGGCGCGCGATCCGCTCACCGCCGCGGCGCTCAACCGCGAAACCGTGAACTCGATGCGCTTCATGCTTGAGGCGGCGGACATCGACAGCGAGGGTCCGGTCGGCTCGCTCAAACTGCAGGGGTTGGCGTTAGCCTGGAGCCGCGTGCTCGAGGATTGGTTCGCGGGCGACATTCATGACGCCCTGTCGACGCTCGATCGGGAACTCACGCGTGGCGAGCGTTACGTCGATCGGGCGGAGGATTTCGCAAGACTGACGCGGCCGTTCTATTCCTTCGCGCAAAGCCTGTTCGGCTGGCGGACGCGACGTGGCGGGCGCGATTACCACGACGACGACAGCGGCTATCCCCACGCGCGCGCGTGATTGGCCGGCGCGCTAGAGCGGGAGACTGGCCGTCGCCCGCAAGCCGCCGAGCGGGCTGCGGTCGAGCGTAATGTCCCCGCCATGGCCGCGTGCGATATCGCGCGCGATGGCGAGGCCCAGACCCGAGTTTCCGTCGTTCTGGTTGCGGGATTCGTCGAGCCGGTAGAATGGCCGGAATGCGTCCTCGCGACGCTCGACGGGGATGCCGGGGCCGTCGTCGTCGATATGCACGGTCATCATCGCGCCGTCGTTGATCACTGAGAGTTCGAGCCGGGCGCCGTAGCGCTGCGCGTTTCCGACGAGGTTGGCGAGCAGCCGCTTGATCGCCGCCGGCCGCGCGACGATTGTCGGATCGCCCTCAATCTTCACGGACGCCGCGAGACCGCGCTTCTCGGTGTCCGCCTTCAGTTCGTCGAGGATGGCGCCGAGATCGGTGGGGGAGGACGTTTCGTCGCCGTCGCCGCGGGCAAAGGCGAGATAGGCCTCAACCATGCGCTCCATCTCGTCCACATCCTTGCGCATTTCCACGGCTTCATGCGAGTCGCGCATCAGCGCGAGAGAGAGTTTGAAACGCGTGATGATGGTTCGCAGATCGTGCGAAACGCCATTGAGCATCGTCGTGCGCTGCTCGATCGCGCGTTCGAAACGGCGTTTCATGTCGAGAAATGCGGCTCCCGCCTGACGCACCTCGCGCGCGCCGCGCGGACTGAATGCGACATCGCGGCCTTTGCCGAATTCCTCGGCGGCGCGGGCCAGCCGCAGGATCGGCCTGATCTGATTGCGCAAGAACGACGTGGCGATGGCGAGGATGATGATTGAGGCGATCGCCATCCACATGAAGAAAATATAGGAGTTCGAGGCGTATGCATGCGTGCGCGTGGCGAGCATTCTCAACGTCGCGTCATTGAGCGCGACGCGGATTTCGATCAGGCTGCCGGGAAGCGCGGTGTTGATCCAGAAGGGCTCTTTCAGTCTGCGCGAGAGCTCCTTGTTGAGCGCCTTGTCGAGCAGCGAGAACAAAGACGATTTTGGCGCCGGCCCGGGCAGGTCCTGCTTGGGGAGAACCGCAATCTCCATATTAAGATCGAAGGCGGCGATGCGGCGCAGTTGTGCGTGATCGGGGTCGTCAGGGAACGTCTGGTAAATATCGACGAGCGCCGCCACTTGCCGGGCCATGCCCGCGGAAAGACGGTAGGTCACGACCTCCCAATGCCGCTCCATGAAGACATAAGCCACCGCGGACTGGAGGAGCACGACCGGCAGGATCACGATCAGCAGCGCGCGGGCGTACAGCCCCTTCGGCATGCGGTCATGCAGCCAGTTGGCGAAGCGCCGCCACAGATTGCGGGGCGCGGCGAGAACTTCCGGTAAGACGACGGTCATCGTGACGACTCTATCATTTCAGCGGTTGGCGTGCAGCAGGTCGACGAGCAGACGATAGCCGTGCCCGCGCACCGTCTGAAGATAGCGTGGCGCATTCGGGTCCGTCTCGATCTTGCGCCTCAATCGGGCGATCTCGACATCGACGCTGCGCTCGCTTGCGCTTCGAGCGGGGTCACGTTGCGCCAAAGTTTGGCGCGAGACAATGGCGCCGCCGCTCTCGGCCAGCGCCCGCAACAGATCGCGCTCGCGCGTCGTGAGTCGGACCGGCGCGCCGTCATGCAGCAATTCGCCGCGCGAAGGATCGAAGACGAAATCGCCAAAACGCTTTGGTCCCGTGGGATCTGCGCGCCGCGCGCGGCGCAATATGCTCGCGATGCGCAGCGACAACTCTCGCGGATCGAAAGGCTTGGCGAGATAGTCGTCGACGCCGGCTTCAAGCCCTTCGACGCGGTCCGCCGTCTCGGTAAGCGCCGTCAGCATCAGAATGGGCGCGGAGCGCAGCGGTTCCGCGCTCTTACGCAGCCGCGCTGCGAAGGCCGTGCCGCTTTCGCCAGGCATCATGACGTCGAGAACGATAAGATCGAAGGCGATGTCGCGCATTCTGACGCTCGCCTCCCTGGCGTCGGCTGCAGCGCTGACGAAATAGCCTTCGTTCATCAGATAGCGCGACAGCAGGGTGCGAATGCGCTGATCGTCGTCGACCACGAGGATATGCGCCGCTTTCGCATTCGGCGCGGCGCGTTGCGGAAAATCCGTCATGTCGCGGCGCCGGCCGCTTTCGCGTAGGCAAGATGCGCTCGAACGCGCTCACGCTCGCCGGAGTCGATCATCGCGAACAGGAATTTGGAGGCGGCGCCGCGCGCCGCAGGCGGGAGCTCGTCCATGACTTTCAGGAAGCGCGCTGATTGCAGCGCCGCCAGATCGCGCGCGAGGGCCGCGCCCTTGGGGGTCGGATAGAGCAGGCGCTGGCGGCGGTCGACGACGCCGGCGCGCGCCTCGACGAAGCCCGCCTCAAGAAGTTGCTTCAGCACACGGTTGAGGCTCTGCTTGGTGATTCTCAATATATCCAGCAGCGCGGCGATGGTGAGGCCAGGGCGACGGTTGACGAAATGGAGCACGCGGTGATGCGCGCGTCCGAACCCATAATTCTCGAGCAGCCGGTCGGCGTCTCCCACGAAATCCCGGTAGGCGAAAAAAAATAATTCCACGAGTTCGAGAGCGTCGCCGTCACCCGCCGCGGCCGCCGCTTCCGCGGCCGCGTTCCGCCAAGCGGCGACGCTGGGCGGCTCGGAGATTTTTCTCGCTACGAGTTCATCCACGCTATTTATTGCCTGACGTTTTGGCGCGAGCTATTTACGTCAACTATATTGACATAAATCTGACCGATAGCTAGTGCTGACCAAGCGTCGCAGCGCCTTGTTTGGCCTCTCGATCGCGTCTTCCGGAGTTCGCCATGTCGCTTCCGCCCTTCGATCAGCGCGACGGATTCATTTGGTATAATGGTGCGCTCGTTCCGTGGCGCGAAGCGAAGCTTCACGTTCTCTCGCACGGGCTGCATTACGCGTCCTGCGTCTTCGAAGGCGAACGCGCCTACGGCGGGACGATCTTCAAATCGCGCGAACATTCCGAGAGGTTTCAGGCGTCCGCTCGGATCCTCGATTTCGAGATTCCCTACAGCGTCGAAGAGATCGACGCCGCAAAACATGAGACCGTAAAGGCCAACGGCCTCTCGAACTGCTATGTGCGTCCGGTGGCTTGGCGCGGCAGCGAAATGATGGCGGTCGCGGCGCAGAATTCGACGATCAACGTCGCCATCGCCGTTTGGGATTGGCCGAGCATGTTTGATGTCGAGACCAAGATGAAAGGCGTCAAGCTCGACATCGCCGAATATCGCCGGCCTGATCCGCTGACCGCGCCCTCGATGGCCAAGGCCGCAGGCCTTTATATGATTTGCACCATTTCCAAGCACCGCGCGGAGCGGCGCGGCTTTGCTGACGCGCTGATGTACGATTGGCTCGGCCGAGTCGCAGAATGCACCGGCGCGAACGTCTTCTTTGTTCAGGACGGCGCGCTGCATACGCCGATCGCCGATTGTTTTCTCGATGGCATCACAAGGCGCACAGTGATCGACCTTGCAAAGAGACGCGGCGTTGACGTCATCGAGCGCCGGATCATGCCTGAGGAACTGGGGTCATTTTCGGAGTGCTTCATCTGCGGCACCGGCGCCGAAGTGACGCCGGTTTCGGAAATCGGCGTCTATCGATTCACGCCCGGCGCGCTTTCGCGCGCGCTGATCGAAGATTATTCTCGCGAAGTGGAGAAGCAGCCGTCGCCGGCGGCTTGAGCGCGACTCTGCGCGCGTCCTCGCCGGAGGGTCGAGGCAAGAGCGTCAGCCGCTCATTCGCGCCTTTATCGCGTGTTCCGCCAGAGTCTTGCCGAGCGACCAGACGGCGGAAGGCGCCTTATGCGCGTCTGCAATGACCGCATCGAAGGATTGCTCGATCCAATCGCAATCTTCATCGGAAATCGTGAGCGGCGGCAACAGTTTGATGGTGTGATTGCCGTGTCCGGCCACTTGCGTCAGCACTTTATGATCCCGAAACAGCGGGATGGAGATGAGTTGGCAGAACAGGCCTGAATTCACCGTCTCCAGGAGATTCCAAGCGGCCTTCAGTTTGAACGACTTCGGCGGCCCGAATTCGATTCCGATCATGAGGCCCTTGCCGCGCACATCGGCGACGAGCTCGTAGCCGCCGGCCATTCGTTGGAAGGATGCGAGCAGACGGTCGCCCGTCTTGGCCGCATTCTCCATCACCCGCTCATTCTTCAACACGTCCAGCGTCGCGATTCCGGCCGCCATAGCGAGATCGTTCTTGCTGAAGGTCGAGCCGTGCACGACGGCGCGATCCATGCGGTCGAAGACCTTATCGAAGATCCATTTACGCGTGAGCACCGCTCCAACCGGCACATGGCCGCCGGAAAGCGCCTTGGCGACGACGATCATATCGGGTTCGACGCCCGGGAAGTGATCGATGGCGAAGAATCGGCCCGTTCGGCCCACTCCCGTCTGAATTTCGTCGGCGACGAACAGCGTTCCATATTTGCGGCAGAGCGCCTGCGCGCCGAGAAGATAGCCCTCTTGCGGAATGTTGACGCCCTTGCCCTGGATCGGCTCGACGAAGAAGGCGGCGATGTCGCGCCCCGCCAAAGCGCGTTCGAGCGCGTCGAGATCATCGAACGCAACCTCGCGCGCGTTCGGCAGCAGCGGTCCAAAACCTTTCTTGAAAATTTCGTCGCCGTTCATCGACAGCGAACCATAGGTCAGGCCGTGGAATGAATGCGCGCAATGCAAGATTCCGGGACGACCCGTCGCCGCACGCGCGAATTTAATCGCCGCTTCGACCGACTCGGCGCCTGAATTGGCGAAAAAGACCTTTTCCAGCCAGGGCGCGTAGGCAAGCAATTTTTCCGCGAGAACGCCGGCCAGAACTGAAACGTCAAGTTGCACGAGATTGGCGAACTCGCCGTCGAGCACGCTTACGAGCGCGTCGCGCACCGCGGGATGGTTGCGTCCGAGCGCGAAGACTCCCCAGCCGCTGAGGAGATCGAGATAGCGGTCGCCCTTGCGGTCCCACAGATAAGGCCCAAGGCCCCGGGTGAAGCCAACGTCATAGCCGATCGTCTTGAGAACGCGCACCCACATTTCATTGAGGTGTTTTGTATGCAGCGAAAAGCGCTCGCTCTCGCGGGCCGCCACAAGCGTGGCGAGATCATAGCGAGGATCAACTTGCGCAGAGGCGCTTTCCGCAGCGTAGACAGTCTTGGGCGCGTTCGCTGGCGCGGTCGACGAGTGGGTCATTTGCGGCGCTCCAACCGAGGAAATGGCGGGCAGGCGACAGGGCGCGCGAGGCTCGCCGGGTTCCGATTGCGCGTCCGGGGCGGGTTTGTCAAATCCCCGTCGATGTGGCGCATGGGCCACATGTTCAAAGATTTTGGGCGTTGCCGCCGATTTATCCGCGACAGAATCCGCGTTTATTGCGCAATATCGCGGCGCGCGTCGTGGCGCGCGCACGCATGTTTCAGTTTCAGCGACAATGGGTTCGCCAATTCACGCAGCGCGGCGCGCGTATCCACAGACATTCGTTGGTGGACGAAATTTGCCGGTTGGATGGCGCGCCGCGGGTGTTATCTTGTTAAAAGTGATTCATGAGCGACGCGGGGTGATTCGCGCTTTAGGATAATCGCCAGCGCGCGCCAGTCGAATGCTCTGGATCAGCACGGGGAGTTGGTCGGTGAGCGCTAAAGTAACTTTTCAAGATGATTTGACAGCGAGCGCGACAGAATCCGATGAGACCGGTCTCGAATTGGTCGAAGTCGCGGGACGGATTAAATGGTTCGATGTCGCCAAGGGCTACGGTTTCGTGGTGCCCGACGACGGCTCCGACGATATTCTCCTGCACGTCACCATTCTCCGCCGCAGCGGTATGCAAACGGCCTTTGAAGGCGCGCGCGTCGTCTGCGAGGCGCAGAAGCGCGACAAGGGCATGCAGGTCTTTCGCGTCATCGCGATGGACGAAACCACTGCGGTGCATCCGTCACAATCCTGCGCCGGGCGCACCCACGTCCAAATTGTCCCGACAAGCGGCTATGAGATCGCCATCGTCAAATGGTTCAACCGCATGAAGGGATTCGGCTTCCTGACGCGCGGCGAAGGCACCGAAGACATCTTTCTGCACATGGAGACGGTGCGCCGCTACGGCATGACCGAACTCAAGCCAGGCGATAGCGTGCTCGTGCGTTACGGCGACGGTCCCAAGGGTCTGATGGCGGCCGAAGTGCGGCCGCTCGACGCCAAAAGCGTCCCGTCGCACTGAAGACATCCATGCTGCGCACGGCTCTTTGGAGCCCACCCGAATGAGAACTGCGCAAATCTTCCGTACAATGATCATGTCGCTCTGTCTGGCGCTGATCGCCTCGACAGTCGCGCGGGCCGAACCCGCCGTTGAAATGATGCGCATCGTGACGTCGACGGGCGAGCATGACTTCAAAGTCGAAGTCGTGGACACGCCCAAGGCGCGCGCCCGCGGCCTCATGTACCGCAAATCGATGCCCGCCGATCACGGCATGTTGTTCGAATTCAAGGCCGAGGGGCCTGTTTCGATGTGGATGAGAAATACTTACATCCCGCTCGACATGGTTTTCATCGGGCGCGACGGGCGGGTGGTGGGCGTGGCCGCCGACACCGAGCCCATGTCGGAACGAATCATCACTTCGCCTGCGCCAGCCTATGCGGTGCTGGAGCTGAACGCTGGCGCCGCGCGGAAAATGTCGCTCGCGCCCGGGGACCAGGTGCGGCACCGCATGTTCAAGCGATAGTCGCATTCCCTTGTGAGGGGCGGCCGTGCGTGGTAGCGAAATTCGAGCGAGGGCAGAGCCGACGTAGGCGCGGCTTGGTCCCGGCGGGGTATAGCGCAGCCTGGTAGCGCGGAAGTTTTGGGTACTTCAGGTCGCAGGTTCGAATCCTGCTGCCCCGACCAGCGCAAAAGACCGCCGCGCGCCGCTCACATGACGCGTCTACGAGCGCAGCCAAGGACGAGGCCATATGACCGCACGCATCTATCTTCCGGCGCCGAGCGCCACTCAGTCCGGTCCGGGGTCGGACATGTGGCGGCTGGACTTTGAGCCGGAGCTTCCGCGCAGCATCGAGCCGCTCATGGGCTGGACCAGCTCCGGTGACATGCGCCAGCAGGTCAGACTCAGTTTTTCCACCAAGGAGGAGGCGATCGCCTACGCCGAACGCACTGGCCTCGCCTATCGGGTCGAGGAGCCGAAGCCCAATCTGGCGGCGCGGCGCGGCGTATCCTATTCAGATAATTTCAAGACCAGCCGCATCGGTCTCTGGACGCACTGAGGCTGTTTCGGCCCCGTAGCTCAGCCGGATAGAGCAACTGCCTTCTAAGCAGTAGGTCGCAGGTTCGAATCCTGCCGGGGTCGCCATATATGACTACCCTGTCGAGCGTTGCTGGCGTCGCGTGGCCGAGTTGATATGGTCCGCGACGAAAGCTGCGCCGTCGACGGCTCCGTAGCTCAGCTGGATAGAGCAACTGCCTTCGAAGCAGTAGGTCGCAGGTTCGAATCCTGCCGGGGTCGCCAGTCGTTTAGTAGACGGGGACGGCGAATGCGGCTCAACCGCCCGGGTGCGACAGGGATCGCCGGCGCTCTGGCTTTCGCCTTGGCGTTCATCTCACCCTTCGACGTTTTGGCTCAAGGCGAATTTTTAGATTTCCTGTTCGGACCCGATCAACCTCCGGCGTTCTCGTCCCACCGTTCCTGGCGGGTCATGCGTGCGCGCCCGCGGCAGCCGCGGCGCCCGCCAAAGACTTCAATTCATTCCGCCAAACCCGAACCCGCAAACACTGCCGAAACGGACTCGATGTCCGGCGGCGGCTATTGCGTGCGCGCCTGCGACGGCTATTATTTTCCCCTAATCAAATTGTCGCGCATTTCCGGCCAGCGCTCCTGCGAACTCGCCTGTCCCTCCGCGCGCGTGCAGCTCTATGAGGGCGCAAGCATCGAGCAGGCGCGCAACGCCAAAGGGCAACGCTATTCCGCGCTTCCGGCGGCGTTCAGCTTTCGCGACAAGCTGACGACAGGATGCGCATGCAACGATCCGGCCGCATCTCGCGACCATTACCTTCGGCTGTCCCGCCGGGATCCGACACTGCAAACCGGCGATATCGTCGTCGGCGAGAAGGGCGCATTCATTTACAGCCGCTCAAGCCTTGTGAGCGTCAGTCATGCCTCGCGCCAGATCAGGGCGCGGTTACGAGGTGTGCTGTCGCGCAACATCGCGCCCGACGAGGCGCGCGCCTCCCACCAAGGCACCGTAGCGTTGAACAGAACGCAACGTCCGGCAAAATAGTCGCGGCCGCGGCGTCTGCGGCGCTTTACACTCGATGCGGCGCCGGCTATGTGCCGCGAACTCGTTTATGACGCTTTTGTGACGATTCTCCCGGGAGGCGAGAGCGCGATGCTGTCTTGGTTTCAGGCGCTCATGCCGAGAGAGGAGCGCTTCTTCGATCTTTTCGAGCGGCATGCGGAGACGCTCGTCGCCGGATCACACGCATTGCGGGACTTGCTGAACGGGGGCGACCGCGTGCTCGTCTGCAGTCAAGAAATCCGCCGCCAAGAGCATGAGGCCGACGCCATCGTGCGCGAGGCCCATCTGGCGGTTCGCCGCACATTCATCACGCCGTTCGACCGCAGCGACATCCGTGACCTGGTCACCGCGATGGACGACGCGATCGACCAAATGCATCAAACGGCGAAGGCGACGCTGCTTTACGAGACGCGAGATTTCGAGCCGGCCATGCGTCGCATGGGCGATATTATCGTCCAGTCGGCGGAACTCACGCGCAGCGCCATACCTTTGCTGCGCGTGATGCGCCAGAATGCCGGCAGTCTCAACGCGTTCAGCGAGGAGATCACCCGCATCGAGGACGAGGCCGACGCCATCCACGATCAGGGCTTGAAGGAGCTGTTTCTGGCGCACCGCCACAAAGACCCGATGGCGTTCATCGTCGGCGCGGAAATCTACGGCCATCTCGAAAGAGTCGTCGACGGGTTCGAGGATGTCGCCGACCGCGTCGCCGGCATCGTCATCGAGCATACTTAAGGACGGCGCTTGCAGAACTTTTCATTCTATCTCATTGGGCTTATCGCGGTCGCACTGATCTTCGATTTCCTGAACGGCCTGCACGACGCCGCCAATTCCATCGCGACGATCGTCTCGACCCGCGTTCTGCGTCCGCAGCTCGCAGTGGCTTGGGCCGCCTTCTTCAACTTCATCGCGTTCCTGTTTTTTGGGCTTCACGTCGCGCAAACAGTGGGCGCTGGCATCGTCTCGCCCGATATCGTGGACGATTTCGTGGTGTTCGGGGCGCTGATGGGGGCGATCGTCTGGAATCTGATCACATGGGGATTGGGCATTCCGTCATCGAGTTCGCACGCCCTTGTCGGGGGTCTCGTGGGCGCCGGCGTGGCCAAGGTCGGCGCTTCCGCGATCGTCTGGAACGGGCTGCTCAAGACCGGCGCAGCGATCGTATTGTCGCCGGCGCTCGGATTCGTCCTGGCGCTGGCGCTGATCCTGCTTGTTTCCTGGGTTTTCGTGCGCCGGACGCCGGGCGGCGTCGATGCGCTGTTTCGCGTTCTGCAATTCGCCTCCGCGTCGCTTTATTCGCTAGGCCACGGCGGCAATGACGCACAGAAAACCATGGGGGTGATCGCGGTGCTCCTCTATTCGCACGGGGCGCTCGGCGGCGAGTTCTACGTGCCGTTTTGGGTTGTCATCGCCTGTCAGGCGGCCATGGGCCTTGGAACCTTGTTTGGCGGGTGGCGGATCGTGCGCACAATGGGATCGAGGATCACCCGCTTGACGCCGGTGCAAGGCTTCTGCGCCGAGACGGGAGGCGCGATCACTCTGTTTCTCGCGACGGCGCTGGGCGTGCCAGTGTCGACGACGCATACGATCACCGGCGCGATCATTGGCGTGGGCGCGTCGCGGCGCGTGGCGGCGGTCCGCTGGAATGTCGCGAAGGACATCGTCATCGCCTGGGTCATCACCATGCCGATGGCCGCCTTTTTCGCCGCGACCTTCTACGCGCTTGCGAGGTTCGCGGCATGAAGACCGCCAAAGTGAAGAAGAAGCGCGTCGGCGCAGGTTCCGTCCTTCGCACGCAATACGCGGCTTTACCTTGGCGGATCAACAGTGGCCGCCTGGAGATCATGCTGGTCACCTCCCGCGACACAAAGCGCTGGGTGATACCGAAGGGCTGGCCGATGAAAGGCCGCAAACCGCATATCGTCGCGGCGATCGAAGCGGTGCAGGAGGCCGGCCTCGTCGGCAAGATGGACAAAGCCAAGCTCGGCGACTTCCGCTATGAAAAACGCCTCGACAGCGGCGCGACCGTCGACTGCCGCGTCGAGGTGTTTTCTCTGCGCGTACAAAGGCAGCGCAAAAAATGGCGCGAGCAGAAGCAGCGCGCCACCCGATGGTTCGAGTGCGCCGTCGCCGCCGAACTCGTCGAGGAGCCCGAACTGCGCGATCTGATGCTAAGCTTTGGCAGTGCTTCTACGCCGCCGAAAGCCTAAAGGTCAGCGCGTTTTGGGCGGCGGGGGATCGGCGCGCATCCAGCCTTTCGGGAGCTTCATGCGGGCGGCCTTACAAAACACCGTAGGTTCCGAGACTTTAGCGGTCTTGTCTTTTTTGCCCGAGTGGCTCTTGGCTCCTGCAGCGGGAGCATCCTTGTCGCCTTTGTCATAGACCGTCTTGTCCTTGCAGACGTCGGGGCATTTGCCGATGACGTCCGACTTGTTCTGGCCACATGCCTTGCAAGCGCATGTGGAGTTCGGAAAGTCTTGACCACTGGCCGCCCGCGCCGGCGCGACGCCCGCAATCAAAAAACCGCAGACGGCCACATAGGCAGCAACCCGGAAAACGGCCACCATATTGCTTCTCCTCTTCAAGATATCTTTTCGCGACAAGGGATGCGAAAACCTGGAATGCGCTGCGGCGCGCCGCCTTCAAAAGCCGTTGAGCCGAGCCAGTCCCGCCTCGAGATCCGATTTCAGATCAGCGACATCCTCCAGTCCGATCGAGAAGCGCAGCGCCGGTCCTTCCGGAGCCCATCGCGTCGCCGTCCTGTAAGAAGCGCAGTCGAAGGGCAGGACAAGGCTTTCATAGCCGCCCCATGAGAATCCGATACCGAACAATTCCAATCCGTCGACAAAAGCGGCGACCGCCTTTTTTGTAGTCTCTTTGAGGATAACGGAAAAAACGCCAGAGGCGCCGGTAAAATCTCGTTTCCACAGCGCGTGGCCGGGATGCGTCGCAAGGGCGGGATGCAGCACGCGCGAAACTTCCGGTCGGTCCTCCAGCCACTGCGCGATGTCGAGCGCGGCGCGTTCCTGTTCGCGCAGCCGCAGCGCCATGGTGCGCAGCCCGCGCAGGGCGAGCGAGGCGTCGTCGGGACTGGACCCCATGCTGAAGGCGTTGAAGGTCGCGCGCAGGCGCTTCGCCCACTCCGAATTGGCCGAAACAAGCCCCATGAGGAGGTCGGCGTGGCCCGAGAGATATTTGGTGCCGGCGTCGACGGCGAGGTCGCAGCCGCGCTCATGCGGCGGGAAGAGAAGAGGGGTCGCCCAGGTGTTGTCCGCGATCACACAGGCGCCATGGGCGCGGGCGGCCGCCGCGATCGCAGGAATGTCTTGAACTTCCATGCTCTGGGAACCGGGCGACTCGACGAGCACCGCGGTCGTTTCGGGCTTCATCATCGCGGCGATGCCGCCGCCGATCAAGGGATCGTAATAGTCGACCGTGACGCCGAAGCGGGCGAGAATGCCGTCGCAAAAGATCCGCGTCGGCTGATAAGCCGAATCCACGATGAGCGCGTGCGCGCCCGCGTGCGTGGCGGTGAGCAGCGCCAACCCGATCGCCGCAAGGCCGGAGGGCGTCAGCACCGTGTCGGCGGCGCCGGCGATCTCACACCAGCCCTGCTCGAGCGCGCGAGTCGTGGGCGTTCCCTTGGTGCCATAGGTGTACGGCTGCCGTAACGCCTCGAGAGCCGCGACCGTCGGGAACAGCACCGTCGAACCGCGATAAATGGGTGGATTGACGAAGCCGAAATGATCGAATGGCGTGCGGCCTGCTTGCGTGACCAGAGTGGCGGGCTTTAACTTACGCCTTGCTTTTCTCTTTTCTTCGGACATGCCGCCTCTGACAACTCGCCTGCGTGAACGCCGCGCGACCGTAGTATATCCTCCGCCGGATGCCGAGCCCGCCATGATCCGCCGCACAGCTTTCGCCTTCTTTGCGGCCTTCGCCGGAGCGCTTTTCGCTCTCAGCGCCGGGGCGCAAACGGATGTCGCTCCGACGCTCGCGCAGATCATGAAGCGCGGCTTTTTGACCTGCGGCGTCACTGACGCGCCCGGCTTAGCTCAACGCGACGGCGGGGGTGAATGGCGTGGCTTCGAGGTCGATTTTTGCCGGGCCGTCGCCAGCGCCGTCCTCGACGACCCGGCGAAGGCGCGATTCGTTGAGCTCTCGCAGAAAGAGCGCGCTGGCGCATTGCAGGCGGGCGCTGTCGATCTGCTCGTTAGCGCATCGCCGTGGACCCAAGCGCGCGACGCCGGACAAAAGCTGATCTATGCCGGCGTCTTTCTCCATGACGGGCAGGGGTTCTTGGTCCGCCGGCAGCGCAACTTAGCTTCCGTCCAGGACCTCGACGGCGCATCGATCTGCATCGAGCAAGGCACGCCCTACGAACTCGCGGTCGCCGATTTTTTCCGGGCCCGCAAGGCGAAATATGATCCGAAGCTGTTCCCGAGCCTCGAGGACGCGGCCAAGGCCTATGACGGGGAAAAATGTGAAGCGCTGACGGCTGACGTTTCGACGCTGCATGGCGTCCGCATAGGCTTGACGGCGCCTGCGGATCACGCGGTCCTGCCGGACATTCTTTCGAAATCGCCGCGCGGCCCGCTTGTCCGCCAAGGCGACGATCAGTGGCTCAACATCGTTCGCTGGACGCTTTTCGCGATGATCGACGCAGAGGAGTTGGAGGTGTCGAAGGCGAACGCCGACGCCGCTTTATCGTCGGAAAATCCTCAAATACGACGGCTGCTCGGCGTTGACGGCGCCCATGGCGACGATCTCGGCCTCTCTCAGGACTGGGCCTACCGCATCGTTAAACATGTCGGCAATTACGCCGACGTTTTTGAGCGCAATCTCGGGCAGGGCGCGCCCTACGCCATGGAGCGCAGGCTGAACGCTTTGTGGAACAAGGGCGGCCTGATGTTTGCGCCGCCGGTCAGATAGAGGTTCGATCCGGCGATGGCGCGCGCAGCCTCGCCCACCAATCCGCCAACGCCTGGCGCTCGGGCGCGATGTCTTCCGCCAGCGGCCCGGTGAAGGCGCGCCATTCGTCGCGATAGTGCGGAGAGACCGCTGCGATCACCGGAACGCGCGCGGTCATCGCCGCTCGGAAGGCGTCGCAGAGACCGCCACGCGCGGCCTCCTGTTTGGAGAACTTGCTGACCACGATCAGTTGCGCGCCGTCGCGCGCCGCGCGTTCGATCGCCGCGCAGGCGAGCGCCAGCTCGCTCGTATCAAGGTTGCAGGCGACCGAACCGGAGCCGAGATCCTGCGAGATCGGATAAAAGGCGCCGGTGGCGACGTCCCGCAACATGATCGCCGATCGTCCAGAGGACTCCGCGACGCGCGTTTGCGTCACGCCGCCGACCCGCACGCCCTCGCGCATCAGCTCTTCGGCGAAGGCTTGCATAAGGGACTGGACCCGAACGCTATCTTCCGCGGGCAGGGCCGCAATGCGCGTCCATCCGATCGCGGTCGTCAGCGCCGACCCGCTCAAGACAGGAGATTCTTCGCTGGGGACCGACATCGCATCCTCGCCGTGCGCGCCGAAAGAGCCTATGTTTCCGGTTGCGCGCCGAGCCTCTTGTTTATCAGAGACCGCGGCCGATTTGATAGAGAGCGTCAGATAACACGACGTGAACCGCAGTGGGCGAACATTCACCTAAGCCGCCGGCAACTCAAGGCTCCGTGCAATCGGGGCCGATAGACGCCTTCCTTGACAAGGCGAAGAACGTCGCGGCGAGCGCGTCGCGCGGACGGTTGATTTTCGCGCTGGACGCCACAATGAGCAGACAGCCGACCTGGGACATGGCCCAGTCGATACAGGGCGAAATGTTCCGCACCACCGCCGCCCAGGGCGGACTGGATGTTCAACTCGTCTACTTCCGCGGCTTCGGGGAATGCCGCGCCTCGCGCTTCGTCTCAGGAGGCGAGGGGCTCGGCGCGCTGATGTCGCGCATCGCCTGTCGCGGCGGCCGCACGCAGATCGGCAAGGTTCTGCGCCACGCTCTCGACGAATCGCGTGCGGGACGCGTGGGAGCGCTCATTTACATTGGCGACGCCATGGAGGAGCGGCTCGACGCCCTCGCGGCGACGGCAGGCGAGCTCGGGCTGCTCGGCGTCAAGACCTTCATGTTTCAGGAGGGCCAGGACTCAGCCGCACAGCAGGCCTATCGTGAAATCGCGCGCCTGACGGGCGGCGCCTATGCGGCGTTCGACGCCACTGCTCCGCGGCGTTTAGCGGAGCTTCTCGCCGCCGCGGCGGCGTATGCAGTAGGGGGCAGACCCGAGTTGGAGCGGCGCGCCAGCGAAGGCGAGGGCGCCGCGCGCCTGCTCCTGTCTCAGATCGGTTGAGGATAAAAGGATGCCCATTCTGATCGGACTCGCCTTGCTCCTGACGGTTGTGGCGCTAAACGCCTATACGAAGACGTCGCCGGCGCTGTTGGCGGTGATTTTGAAGCGCGGCGGCGGCTTCGTTGCCCTTGCCATGGGCGCCTTGCTTCTGGTGCGGGGACGCCTCGATCTCGGCATGGCGCTCCTGGGCTTTGGCGTTTGGCTGATGGGCGTCGGCGGGGGCGCGCTGAGCGGCTTTCGCAAAGCGGGCCCAGGCGCCGGCGGCGTATCACGGGTTCGATCAGCCATGATCGAAATGGAGCTCGACCACTCCACCGGGGCCATCAGGGGCGTGGTTCTGGCCGGGCAGCACGAAGGCGCGCAGCTTGATTCATTGGCGCGGCCTGCGCTCCTCGAACTCTATGGCGTTTGCCGCCGTGACGATCCTGACGGCGCCAGGCTCCTAGAGGCTTATCTGGACCGCCGTTTTTCCGGTTGGCGTTCGGCAAGCGATACGCACGCAAACTCGGGGGGTTTTCGTCCGGGCGAGGGCGGCGCGCGTCGTGCGGGCGCGATTTCGGAAGACGAGGCTTACGAAATTCTCGGCCTCAAGCGCGGCGCCGCGGCGGCGGACATTGCGCGCGCCCATCGTGATCTGATGAAGAAGCTTCATCCAGATCTTGGCGGAACGACGGATCTTGCGGCCAGGGTAAATGAGGCCAAGGACGTCCTGATGCGGCGTCACCAGCACTGACGCGCGTCGCGCGCTGTAGTCGTGGTCCCAAGTCGCGGACATGATCAGTTCTTTGTCGTGAAGCAGGAGAAGCCGGAGCGCTTGAGCGCCTTGCACGCCGACTGCGCCGTGTCTTCCTCGAGTCCGGCGAAACGCGCACGATAGAGCGTTTCGCTTCCCCTCTGCACCTTCTCGGTGAACGCCCTGGCGGTGGCGGGAAAGCCTTGAAGCTGGCTGCGCGCGCGCGCGAGCAGCTGATTGGCTTTCTCCTGATCGTCGGTCGCGCCGATCTGAATCATCCAGCCCGGACGCCCGGGACGCACGGCGTCCGTTTTGGCGGCCAGTGATTTGGCGCCATTGCCGCGAATCGCCGACGGCGTCGTCGATACCGGCATAATGTCGATTTTTTGCGCGCCGCTCGTCGTCGAGCCGTCGCGCGCGGCGACCGGCGTGGCCCCGGCGCGGGCCTTGGCGCTGGGGGACGCGCCCTTGCGTTCCGAATCGGCGGCGTCGGCCGTTCGCTTCTGACCGCCAGAAACGAAGGCGGGACGAACCGCTGGGCGTGCAGCGCTCTCCTGCGGCGGAATGGACGCCGCGGGAACCGGAGCGCTCAGCTGGCGGCCAAACGGTTCGGGCTCGGCGGCCGCGTCTTCCTGAGGCTCGGCATAAGCCAAGCGTTCGGCGGCGATCTGTTGGGCGCGCTCAGCCGCGCGCGCAGCGCGCTGCGCGCGCTCAGCAGCGAGTTGTTCCTGCGCCTGGAGGGCGCGCGGATCCTCGCTCACCGCCGCCGCGGTTCTAACGGAAGAGCCGCCGTCTATATGTTCCTCGATCAGCCCCGCCATGATGCGATCTCGCGTGTAGGCTGTCTTGCCGCCCATCACCACCGCGACGATGTGATGCCCGCGTCGGCGCACGGAGGTCAGAAGATTGAAGCCGGATGCGCGCGTGTAGCCGGTCTTGATGCCGTCCATGCCCTCGACCTGGCCGAGGAGATGATTGTGATTTCGGTGCAGCGCGCCGTTATAGGCGAAGCTCGGCGTCGAGAAATAGCGATAGTAGCGCGGAAAGCGCTCCTGTATGGCGCGTCCGAGCACCGCAAGATCATAGGCCGTCGTCACCTGATTAGGATCGGGGAGCCCCGACGCGTTCTCATAATTGGTGTTGCGCATCCCAAGCGCATGCGCCTTGCGCGTCATCATCTGCGCGAAACTATGTTCGTCGCCCGCGACGTTCTCGGCGATCGCGCAGGCGATGTCGTTGGCGGATTTGGTGACCACCGCCTTAATCGCATTGTCGACGCTGATCGTCTGTCCAGGACGCAGGCCAAGCTTGGAAGGCGCCTGCGCCGCCGCGTGTTGCGAGATCATCAGAGGCGAGTCCAGGCGCAGCCGCCCTTGTTCGAGCTGCTCGAACAGAAGGTAGAGCGTCATCACCTTTGTCACCGAGGCGGGATGGCGCAACTCGTGCTCGGAACGGGAATAGAGCGCACGGCCGCTGTTTGCGTCGACGACAATGGCCGAAAAGCCGCGATGCTCGCCGACGACAGCGTCGCTGACCGCGTTGGCGCGCGCCTTAACCGCCGAATTGCGGTTGTCAGAATCACTGCGATGCTGGAAATGATGTCCGCGGCGCGCCTCAGCGGGGATTGCCGACAGCGTGACGAGGATCGTTGTGATCGTGGCAAAGGTTGCCGCGAGGGAGCGGGGCCGCGGCAGGCGGTCCGACAATCTCGATCTCAGCATAAACGCGCCCCTTGACTTCACTGTTGTTCGCGCAACCGCCCAGCCGCGCCAAAAGTGACGATTTGGCAGACTAAGGGCTTGCAGTTACCCGGGGGTTAAGCGCGCGCCCTGCGCCATGTTTATTGCGCCGCAACATTTTCATTGACTTTAATTTGTGCATTGCATATAAATAAGTCGTGAGCGGGGCGCATAGCGCCGCATAGGGCGCCTTTGCGCCAAAATCATGAGGACGAACCCATGGCAGCTAATTTCGACAGCGTTCAGAAGCTCGGCAAAGAGCAGTTCGAAGCCGTCTCCGCCGCTGCGGCTGCGGTGACCAAGGGCTGGCAGAGCATCGCCGCCGAGACCACCGACTATTCCAAGAAATCCTTTGAAAAGAGCCGCGTCCTGGCCGAAAAGCTGATCGCGGTCAAGAAGATCGACGAAGCGCTTCAGCTTCAGTCCGATTTCGCCAAGAGCGCCTACGAGGATTTCATGGCCGAAGCCACCAAGCTCGGAGAGCTCTACGCCTCGCTGGCCAAGGAAGCCTTCAAGCCGATCGAATCTGCGGCGAAGGTCTATAGCCCTGCAGAGTAATAGGCGCTAAACACGTTCGTCCAATACGCGGCTAGGACACATGAGCCCCGGGGAGGCAGCCGCCTCCGCCGGGCTTTGGACCGAGCGCCGTTCGTGCTGTGTCGCTGAAACCTGTGGTCAAGCAAAGCCCGAGCGGCCCTCTTTAGCCAGGGAGCATCACATGAGTCATGGAAAGCCGGTCTTCGCGGCCGGAGCCCTGTTTGGCGCGTTTCTTCTGAGCGCCGCAATGCCCGCGACTGCGCAGGACGTGCGCATCGGCTGTTCCCTCGTCCAGCAATATGGCGGCGCGGAAGTGAGCGCCATGCTTGAGCAGGTTCGCCCAACTGTTGGCGACAGCGAGGCGAACGCCCTTCACGCCAAATATGTCGGCCTCAGGAACGACTGCAGCTCGAATCTGAGCGCGTCTCGTGTGGTTCGCCTCTCTCCCGCGATGCACAGGCTCCTCACCGAATATGGCGTAAACGTTCACCGCTTCGCCGTTTTACAGCGATAGCCTGCTCGCCGCCCCACAATTGAAAGCGTCGGGGCGGGCGCAGCTTTTCACGCTATCTGGGGACGGCGGCGCGCGCGGAGTTCCGGCACGCGGCGCGAAACGGTAGACTGCGGCCTGAATTCGTTCGCGTCCTCGAGGCCTCAGACCATGCCTGCCGCCGAAGCCGGCTTCGTGCATCTTCACGTCCACACGGCCTATTCGCTGCGCGAGGGCGCGCTTTCGCTTGGCAGGCTGATTGATCTTGCGGTGCGCGACCTGCAGCCCGCGCTCGCCGTCACCGACACCAATAATCTCTTCGCGGCCCTCGAATTTTCCGAGAAGGCGGCGAAGGCTGGCCTCCAGCCGATTGCTGGCGCGCAGCTCCGCGTCGATTTCGGCGACGGCAAGGGCGGCGCAGTTTCGGCGCGCGACGACCGTTTCGCCAATCTCGTGCTGCTGGCCAAGACCGAGGCCGGCTATCGCAATTTGATGCGGCTCGCCTCGCGCGCCTTTCTCGACACGGAGCAGGGCGACGAGCCGCATCTGACGCTCGACGCGCTCGCCGCCGACGCCGAGGAGTTGATCGCGCTGACCGGCGGGCCGGATGGCGCATTGGACCGCGCCCTGGCGCAGGGCAGGCCGGAGCAGGCGCGCGCGCGCCTCGCGACGCTCGAGCGTCTCTACGGCGACAGGCTTTATATCGAGGTCCAGCGCCACAATTTGCGCTCTGAACGCGACGTCGAGCCGCAGCTGCTGGACCTTGCCTATCGTCGCGGCTTGCCGCTCGCAGCGACCAATGAGCCCTATTTCGCTCAGCCCAGCGATTTCGAAGCGCATGATGCGCTGCTCTGCATCGCCGAAGGCGCGGTGACGAGCCTCGACGATCGGAGGCGGGTCTCGCCCGAGCACTACTTCAAGACTCGCGCCCAAATGCGCGCGCTGTTCGCCGATCTCCCAGAGGCGACCGCCAACACGCTGGAGATCGCCCGTCGCGTCAGCTTCCGGCCGCAGACGCGCAAGCCGATCATGCCACGATTCGTGCAAGACGCGCGCGATGCTCAGTCTCTCGACGACATCGAGGCGCAGGAGCTGCGCCGTGAAGCGATCGAAGGGCTGGAGCAGCGCCTCGCCGCGCATGGGCCGGCGCAGGGCCGAACGCGGGAAGAATACGCCGCGCGACTCGATTTCGAACTTTCCGTCATCGAGAAGATGCGCTTCCCGGGCTACTTCCTTATCGTTTCGGACTTCATCAAATTCGCCAAATCCCAGGGAATTCCGGTCGGACCGGGACGTGGCTCCGGCGCGGGCTCGCTCGTCGCCTATGCGCTGACCATCACCGACCTGGATCCGGTTCGCTTCGGACTCTTCTTCGAACGCTTCCTCAACCCTGAGCGCAATTCGATGCCGGATTTCGACATCGACTTCTGCCAGACACGGCGCGGCGAAGTGATCGACTATGTCAGACGCCGCTATGGCGCCGACCGAGTGGCGCAGATCATCACCTTCGGCTCCTTCCTGGCGCGCGGCGTCCTGCGCAGCGTCGGACGCGTGCTGGAAATGCCGCTTGGACAGGTCGACAAGCTCGCCAAGCTCGTGCCGCAGAATCCGGCGAAGCCCGTCACGCTCGCCGAAGCGCTGGCGAGCGAGCAGAAGTTGCGCGAAGCCGTGGAAGAGGACGAGCGCGTCAAGCGGCTCTTTAAAATCGCCGGCTTGCTCGAAGGGCTTTATTCCAACGCCTCCACCCACGCCGCCGGCGTCGTCATCGGCGACCGGCCGCTGCACGAGGTGACGCCGCTTTACCGCGACCCCAAGTCCGACATGCCGGCGACCCAGTTCAATATGAAATGGGTCGAGCCGGCGGGATTGATCAAATTCGACTTTCTCGGTCTGAAGACGCTCACCGTTCTCGCCACGGCAAGCCGCCTGGCGCGCCGCCGAGATCCCGATTTCGATCTCGCCAAGGTTCCGCTCGATGATCCGGCGACCTATGCGCTGCTCGGCCGCGGCGAGACCGTCGGGATATTCCAGCTGGAAAGCGCCGGCATGCGCAAGGCGCTGGTCGAAATGCACGCCGATCGGTTTGAGGACATCATTGCGCTGGTGGCGCTGTATCGCCCCGGACCGATGGCGAATATCCCAACCTATTGCGCGGTGAAGCTCGGCGACGAAGAGCCCGACTACATTCACCCGGCGATCGAACCCATTCTGAAGGAGACCTTCGGCGTCATCATCTACCAGGAGCAGGTGATGCAGATCGCTCAGCTCCTCTCCGGCTATTCGCTCGGCGAGGCCGACAATCTGCGTCGCGCCATGGGCAAGAAGATCAAGTCCGAGATGGACGCCCAGCGCGACCGTTTCGTCAGCGGCGCGATGGAGCGGGGGCTCGCCAAGCAGAAGGCCAATGAAATCTTTGATTTGCTCGCGAAATTCGCCGACTACGGCTTCAACAAGAGCCATGCGGCGGCCTATGCGCTGATCGCCTATCAGACCGCCTGGTTCAAGACGCATTATCCGGCGGAGTTCCTTGCCGCCTCAATGACCTTCGACAAGAGCCAGACCGACAAGCTCGCCGAGTTCCGCGACGAGGCGCGGCGCATGGGCATCGCCGTCGAACCGCCGTCGATCAATCAGTCGGGCGTCGACTTCGACGTGGCGCCGGGCGCGGAAGGCAGGCTCGCGATCCGCTACGCATTTTCGGCGCTCAAGGGGGTCGGCGAAGCGCAGGCCGAGTCTCTCGTGCGCTCGCGGGCGGAGCGCCGATTTGCGAGTCTCGCCGACGTCGCGAGACGGCTGAACCCGCGCGAAGTGAACAAGAAGACGCTGGAGAGCCTCGCGGCCTGCGGCGCCTTTGACGAACTCGAACCCAATCGCGCCAGGGCTTTCGCGGCGATTGAGGCGATGCTCGCCGCCGCGAACAGGCACGCCGACGACCGCAAGGCCGGACAGAATGCGCTCTTTGGCGAGGCCGAGGCAGCGGATCTCGCTGTTCCAAAGACGCCGCCCTGGCCAGCGGCCGAGACGCTGCGACGCGAATATGAAGCCGCCGGCTTTTTCCTCTCGGGCCATCCGCTCGACGCTTACGCCGGCCTCTTGCCGAAAATCCGCGTGTCGCGCTGGAGCGAGTTCGCCGCCTCGGTCAAGCGCGGCGCGACCGCTGGCCGGCTCGCCGCCGTGGTTCTGGACAGGACCGAGAGGCGCACCAAATCCGGCTCCAAGATGGGCATCCTGCAACTCTCGGACGTCAGCGGACACTATGAGGCGATCCTCTTCCAGGAGGGGCTGACCCAGTATCGCGACCTTCTGGAGAAGGGCGCGGCGGTGCTGGTGACCCTCTCCGCGGCGGTCGAGGGCGAGGACGTCCGGGCGCGCATCGTCACTGTCGAACCTTTGGCCGCGGCGGCGGCGCGCGCGCAAAAGGGCCTGCGCGTCGTGGTCGGCGACGATGGGCCGCTCGATGGGATCAAGACGCGGCTCGCCGGCCGCGGCGACGGCGAGGTGTCGATTCTTTTGAAGCGCGATTCCGGACGGGAGGAAATCGAAATCCGACTGCCCGGAAGCTATCCGATCACTCCGGACGTCGCTGGCGCACTACGCGCCATACCGGGCGTTCTGGAGGTCGAATATATTTAGACACGATATTAAACTTAAACAATAAGTTTAATATTTAAATACATGATTTAAAAGCGTTATATCTGCTTATTTTGAAGTAGCTTGTCGACCGCGGCAAAGGGGCGCACTGCGTGGCGCGGCTTTCTGTAGGACCGCTGGGAACAAAGGCTCGTCAAAATCGTTAATGGGCCGTTAGCTCTAGTTGCAACCCTTTCCTCACCCGCCGGAGGCGTTCATGGACGCGTCGCTCTCAGCCGCAGCCGCGATCGTTGGCGCGCCCAACGCGCAATTCCTCGCTCTTTTGCTCATCGGCGGGCTTGTCGGCTGGAGCGCCACAAAGCTCTGGCACGTTCTGCACGTCGACGTTCGAGCAGGGGCTTTGCTGCTCGCGAGTGTCACGGGGGCGTGGCTGGCGGCCGAGCTCGCGGTTCGCGCCGGAGTCGGCCAGCGCTGCGCGGATGCGGTTTTGATCGCCGGCGCGATCGGCGCTGCGCTGTTCTGCGTCGGATGCCGGGCGTTCCCTCACGCCAATAGATCTCCCGAGGACATTGCCGTCCGCCATTGATATGCCTAGCTTGGTGAGAGAGGAGACTCTCCGCCCTTGACCGTGCTTGATCTCTTGAACGACGACCCCCGAAAGAAACGGGGGGAGCCGCCTCTGCGTCATCCTGAAAAGGCGGGCCGTCCTGACGCGCCCATTCTGCGCAAGCCGCCGTGGATTCGCGTCAAGGCGCCGGGTTCGAAGGCCTGGGCGGAAACCAGCGGCCTCTTAAAGGACGCCGGGCTCACGACCGTGTGCCAGGAAGCGTCCTGTCCCAACATCGGCGAATGCTGGGAGAAAAAGCACGCCACCTTCATGATCATGGGCGAGATCTGCACGCGCGCCTGCGCGTTCTGCAATGTCGCCACGGGCCTGCCGACGCGGCTCGACCCGACCGAGCCGGGCAGGGTCGGGGAAGCCACGCGCGCTCTCGGCCTGTCGCATGTCGTCGTGACGTCCGTCGATCGCGACGATCTCAATGACGGCGGCGCCGGTCATTTCGCCGAGACCATCGCCGCCATCCGGTCGGCCTGTCCCGAAACGACGATCGAGGTGCTCACGCCGGACTTCCTCAGGAAGCCTGGGGCGCTGGAGCGCGTGGTGGCGGCGGGCCCGGACGTCTTCAATCACAATCTCGAGACCGTGCCGTCGCTCTATGTCACCGTGCGGCCGGGCGCGCGCTATTTTCACTCTCTGCGATTGCTTCAGCGCGCCAAGGAGCTGAACCCTTCCGTCTTCACCAAATCCGGAATCATGGTCGGGCTCGGCGAGAGCCGTCTCGAAGTGATGCAGGTGATGGACGACATGCGGTCGGCGGACATCGATTTCATCACCATCGGCCAGTATCTGCAGCCGACGCGCAAGCACCATGCGATCGAGCGCTTCGTGACGCCCGAGGAATTCGACTCCTATAAGACGCTCGCCTATGCGAAGGGCTTTCTCTACGTCGCCGCCTCGCCGCTCACCCGCTCGTCGCATCATGCCGGCGACGATTTCGCCAAGCTGCGCGCGGCGCGCCAGCGACGGGTCGAAGGGAGCTAGCAGAAGGGGCGCATTCCCTCCCCTTCACGGGGAGGGTGGTTCGCGAAGCGAACCGGGTGGGGTGTGCCGCGTTAGTGAACCGAAGACCCCACCCGCTCGCCTTCGGCGAGCGACCTCCCCGCAAAGGGGGAGGTAGTACGCGAGCCTCGCTACGCGCTAAGCGCGGTGGAGATTTCCGCCAGCGTCGCGCGTTCGGCGTCGGTGACCTTCACCCCGCCAAAGCCCAGAAAACCGCCCTCGACGCCCGCTTCCGCCACCAGATTGGCGATATGATTGAGCCATTCCTTGAACGCCTTCGACTCACTGGGCGCTTTCGAATCGAGGATGGAGGCGGTGCGGCGCAACTCGACGAGCGCCCGATCTTTGAACTCGTCCACCTTGGCCCCGTCGACCACGCCCTTCACCCCGTCGCGGGCGGCGGCGCGTCCGTCCGGCGTGAGAAGGTCCTCGACAACCGCCTTGATCAGCGCGTCCGCATTTGGATCGGATTTTGCGGCGGCCAAAGCCTTGGCGCTCGCGAAACCTTCCTGCAGCGTCCCGATGAAGCCGCTCGGATCGCCGGCGCTTACGGCGAAGCCGGCCAGCAGCGGAGATTCAAGCAGTTTTTTCCATTCATCAGCTGTGAAATCGGATTTATTCGCCATTGTTTCCTCCGTAGAATATCTCAGGAGCCAGCGAGAGCTCGTCGATAGAACTGCGACGTGACGCAATTGTTCCAAGCGCGTGAAAGCGCCGACTTTTGCCGCTCTCGTCAATGAACTAGAAGCTTGGCTCATGAAGAGCTTCCGCAACCGTCGCTACGTGCCGCACAGCGCAGGAGAAATGTTTGCGCTGGTGCGCGACGTTGAATCCTATCCGCAATTCGTGCCCCTCTGCGAGGCCGTTCGCATCCGCCGACGTTCGGAGATCTCGCCTGGGGTCGAGGTGTCGCTGATCGAGATGCAGGTCGGCTTCAAAGCGATCTGCGAGCGCTATGTGAGCCGCGTCTGTTGCGACTCCAACAAACTGGACATCCGGGTCGAGTGCGCCGAGGGACCGTTTCGAAAACTCGACAATCGCTGGACGTTCCGCGACGAGCCGGCGGCGAGCGGCGGCGCGCCGCGGTCGATGGTCGAGTTCTTCATCGCCTATGAATTCAAGAGTCCGGCGCTTGGCTTTGTGATGGGCGCAATGTTTGATCGCGCATTCCACAAATATGCGGACGCCTTCGCCACGCGCGCCGATGAGGTTTACGGCCGCCGCTGAGCCGCGTCGACGGCGTCCATCATCATGTCCAGCGCTTGCATGACGGAAGCGGCGCGGATCTCGGCGCGCGACAGCGGTCCATAGCGCCGCTCGACATGGTCGACGTCGCCGTCGCGCCGGGCGCAGGCGAAATGAACGAGCCCCACTGGCTTTTCAGGCGAGCCGCCGCCGGGTCCGGCGACGCCCGTCACCGCGACGGCGACATCGGCCAGCGAGCGGTCGATGGCGCCCAGCGCCATGGCGCGCGCGACCTCGGCGCTGACGGCGCCATGCGCTTTGAGCAATGCGTCCGCAACGCCCAGCATGTCGCGCTTCGCCTCGTTGGAATAGGTGACGAAGCCGCGGTCGAAAACATCCGATGCGCCTGCAATGTCCGTCAGCGCCGCCGCGACGAGCCCGCCGGTGCAGGATTCGGCGCTCGCAAGACGCAGGGCTTTGGCGCGGGCTTTGTCGAGAAGCGCGTTAGCTTTTATGTATGTCATATGTTCATGCATTACGTATCTCGTAAATGTGCATTACGTATATCATAACTCATGCGTCGGCTTGCCGCGCAGCGCCTTCACGTCGCCGCGCTGCTTCTTGCCGTCGAGACGCCTCAGCTTCGAGCCGAGCGTCGGCCGGGTTTTCTTTCGGGGCGGCGGCGGCGGGGTCGCCGCGATGCGGATGAGGTCGATGAGGCGCTCGAGCGCATCCGCCCGGTTGCGCTCCTGCGTGCGATGGCGGCGCGCTTCGATGAGGATGACGCCGTCCTTCGTCAACCGCCGGCCGGCGAGGCGCGCCAGCCGCGCCTTCACATCATCGGCGAGGCTGGGCGAATTGCGGATGTCGAAGCGCAGCCGCACGGCGGTTTCGACCTTCTGCACATTTTGCCCGCCGGGCCCCGACGCGCGCGCGAATTCCTCCACGATTTCCCATTCGTGGAGCGCGATTCTGTCGGTCACGCGGATCATGGCGGGCCTCGGATCTGCAAAGCGGGGTTTATAGCAGGTCATGCGGGCCAGTCGTCATTGCGCGTCGTGTCGTTCCCGGCAGGCCGCAGGCCTGACCGGGAATCCAGAGCAATAACGAGGATGTTTGTTGCGACTCTGGATTCCCGATCGCGCGCAAGGCGCGCGTCGGGAATGACAATCCAATTCGTCAGCGAACCTGCATCTGCTCCCCTCCGGCTCGCAGTGACCCGAAGGGGAGCAGATGCAGGTTCGATCAGTCCCTCACGGCAACCTTACCGTGGCGATCGCCAGCGCCGCCATGCCTTCCTGCCGGCCGGTAAATCCCAGCCGCTCGGTGGTCGTCGCCTTGATCGCGACGCGGCCGATCTCGACGCCCATCGTCGCCGCCAGCTTCTCGCGAATACGCTCCCGGTGCGGGCCGATCCTCGGCGCTTCGCAGATGATCGTGGCGTCGACATTGGCGATGGCGCCGCCGCGCGCCCGGACCAATTCGCAGGCGCGCGCCAGAAAGATCGACGACGCCGCGCCCTTCCACTGCGGATCGGACGGCGGGAAATGCGCGCCGATGTCGCCCTCGGCGATGGCGCCAAGAATGGCGTCGGTGATCGCGTGGGACAGCACGTCGGCGTCCGAATGGCCGGCGAGACCATGCGTATGCGGGACCGCGACGCCGCCAAGCCAGACGGAATCGCCTGGCCCGAAGGCGTGGACGTCATAGCCCTGACCCATGCGGATGTCCGGCAGATCGGCGAATGCGGGTTGCTTCAACTGCTCCATGGCGCGGGCGAAGTCCTGTTGCGTCGTGAGTTTGAAATTGGCGGCGTTGCCTTCAAAAATATGCACCTTCACGCCCGCCGCCTCGGCGATCATGGCATCGTCGGTATAGTCGCGCCCGCCAGCGGCCGCAGCGCGATGGGCTTCCATTATCAGTTCGAAGCGAAAGGACTGCGGCGTCTGCACGGCGCAAAGCCTCGCGCGGTCGGGCGTCGCGACGACGACGCCGGCGGCGTCGATCTGCTTTATCGTATCGGCGAGCGGCACGCCGGGGGCGGCGGCCCCATGGATCGCGGCCGCCTCGATCGCGCGCGCGATGAGCGCGGCGTCCGCGAAAGGACGCGCCGCGTCATGGATCAGCACGATGTCCGGCGCACCCTCGCTCGCGAGCGCCTCGAGGCCGTTCCTGACGCTTTCCTGCCGGCTGGCGCCGCCGAAGGCCGGCGGCAGAAGCCGCGCCCGATCGGAAGCGGCAAGCTCCGCTATGCTCGCGGCGTATTGGTCGAGGTCGTCTTTATGGATGACGACCTTGAGCGCGGCTTGGGGCATGGCCATATGCAGCCCATGCAGCGTTCGGGCGAGCAGCGTCACGCCGGCGATCGGTCGATATTGTTTGGGCAGGCCGACGCCGGCCCGCGCGCCGCGCCCGCCGGCGACGATCAGGATGGCGATGGAAGCAATGTGGTGAGCGGCGCCCATGGCCGCTCTCTGTCGGTTTTTTCGCCAACGCCGTCAAATGGCGACGGGCTAGAGAAATGCTATGTTGCAAGTGCGAAGAGAACTGCTTATGATGTGGGCAAGATGGCTACTGCCAAAAAACTAGGCGTTGGCTTTGACCCTTCGCCTTTGAGCATTGGCGGGATCACGCTCACCGGTCGCGCGCTGCTCGCGCCGATGGCCGGCGTGACCGACCCGTCCATGCGCCGCATCGCGTCGCGTCTGGGGGCGTCGGCGACGGTGAGCGAGATGGTGACCGCCGCTGGCGTCGCCCGCGGCGATCGCGAAACGGCGATGCGGCTGGAATGCGCCGGCGCGTGGCCCCGGGTCATTCAGATCGCCGCGCGCGAGCCGGCGGAAATGGCGGCCGCCGCGCGAAGCGCCGAATCCTCTGGGGCTGACTGGATCGACATCAATATGGGCTGTCCTTGCAAGCGTGTCACCGGAGGCCTCGCGGGCGCCGCGCTGATGCGCGATCTCGATCAAGCGGCGCGGCTGATCTCTGCAGCACGCGAGGCAATATGCGTGCCGCTGAGCGTCAAGATGCGGCTGGGATGGGATGAAGCGACCCGAAACGTCGCGGAGCTTGCGCGACGCGCGGAAGCCGAAGGCGCCGCGATGATCACCGTGCATGGGCGCACGCGCCAGCAGTTTTACGCAGGCCGGGCCGATTGGCGGGCGATCGCGGCGGCGAAAGCTGCCGTGCGAATTCCGGTGGTCGCCAATGGCGACTGCGCCGGCGAAGACGACGCCGTCGAAATGCTCGAGCATTCGCGCGCCGACGGGGTCATGATCGGGCGGGCGGCCCTGGGGCAGCCCTGGATCGTCGGCGATATCGCTTATTTTCTGCGGACCGGCGAGCGGCGCGCGCCGCCCACTCTGGCGCAGCGCGCCGAAATCGCGCGCGAACACCTCGAAGGTCTGCTGGCGTCGATGGGCGCGTCGGCCGGGTTGAGGCACGCGCGCAAACATCTCGCCGCCTATGTCGATCGCCTCGTGGGTCGCTCGGCGGGACATGCCGCAGCCGATGCGCGCCACGCGCTGGTCACCACAGATTCGCCCGATGAGGCGGCGCGGCTGATTGAACTGATTTTTCTGAAGGCGCAGCCTGCAGAGCAGGGGATCGCGGCATGAGCATATCCGACCGCCCCCGACGCAACCTCGCGCATTGCGGCGGCTATGAGCCGCTCAAGATCATCAATGACGCCGGCCGATCATGCATGCTCGAGGCCTTGCCCAATGCGATCCTGACTGTCGCGCGCGATGGCGTCATTGAGGACGCCAACGCCGCCGCGGAGGCCTTCTTTGAACTCGGTAAGCCTCTGCTCATCGGCCAGTCGCTTGATCGGCTGCTGCCGTTCGGATCGCCGCTCACCGCGCTCATCGAGCAGGTTCGCGAGCGGGGCGCGACAATCAATGAATACAAGGTCGATCTCGGCCGACCGGGCCAGGAGGCCGACCGACGCGTCGACGTTCATTGCGCGCCGCTGCCCGAAGGCGACGGGCTCGTGCTTGTCATGCTGCAGGAGCGGACAATTGCCGACAAAATAGACAGGCAACTGACGCATCGTGGCGCCGTTCGCTCGGTTTCTGGGCTGGCCTCGATGCTGGCGCATGAAATCAAGAATCCGCTGTCCGGCATTCGCGGCGCCGCACAACTGCTCGAATCCGCGCTCGGCGATCAGGACCGCGCGCTGACGCGGCTGATTTGCGACGAGACCGATCGGATTGTGCGTCTTGTCGACCGGATGGAGGTGTTTTCCGACGCGCGTCCGTTGCAGCGCGAGCAGGTGAACATCCATTCGGTGCTGGACCACGTGAAGCGCGTCGCACAGAGCGGCTTCGCCCGCAATGTTCGCTTCGTCGAGAACTACGACCCATCGCTGCCGCCGGTTTACGCCAACCGCGATCAATTGGTGCAGGCCTTCCTCAATCTCGTGAAGAACGCGGCGGAAGCCGTCGGCGAAGCCGTCGATGGGGAGATCGAACTCTCGACCGCTTTCCGGCCCGGCGTCAGCCTGCGCGCGCTTGGCGAGAAAAGCCCCATCGGACTGCCGCTCGAATTCTGCGTGCGCGACAATGGCCCAGGCGTTCCGGAAGACATCGCCGCGCATCTCTTTGATCCCTTTGTCACCACCAAGTCGACAGGAACTGGCCTCGGACTTGCACTGGTTGCGAAGATCGTCAACGACCACGGCGGCATCGTGGAGTGCGAGTCCCTCCCCAGACGCACGACGTTTCGGGTCTTGATGCCGATGTATAGGGCCAAACGGCCGGATCAACGCGAGGAACGGCGTGTATGACATCTCGCAAAGGCGGGAGACCGAAGCAATGACGCGAGGAGAAATTCTGGTCGCTGACGACGACGCGTCCATACGCACGGTCGTCGCGCAGGCGCTTTCGCGCGCGGGCTATGAAGTGCGCACCACCGGCGCCGCCGCGACCTTGTGGCGATGGGTGCAGTCGGGCGAGGGCGATCTCGTCGTCACCGACGTCGTCATGCCCGACGAGAACGCTTTCGAGCTTCTGCCGCGCATCAAGAAGCTTCGTCCCGAACTCCCGATCATCGTCATGAGCGCGCAAAACACGTTCATGACCGCCATTCGGGCGTCGGAGCGGGGCGCATACGACTATCTGCCCAAGCCTTTTGACCTCAAGGAGCTCGTGGGCATCGTCGGCCGCGCCATGGCCGAGCCCCGCAAGCAGCCCGAAGATGACCGCCACGACGAGATCGAGGGAATGCCGCTCGTCGGCCGCTCCCCCGCGATGCAGGAAATCTATCGCTCGCTCGCGCGATTGATGCAGACCGACCTCACGGTCATGATCAATGGCGAGTCGGGAACCGGCAAGGAACTCGTCGCCCGCGCCCTGCACGACTATGGAAAGCGCAAAAAGGGCCCCTTCGTCGCCGTCAATATGGCGGCGATTCCGCGTGATCTGATCGAAAGCGAACTCTTCGGCCATGAGAAGGGCGCGTTCACCGGCGCCAACCAGCGATCGGCCGGCCGCTTCGAGCAGGCCGAGGGCGGCACGCTGTTTCTCGACGAGATCGGCGACATGCCGATGGAGGCGCAGACCAGGCTGCTTCGCGTGCTGCAGCAGGGCGAATACACGACCGTGGGCGGTCGCACGCCGATCAAGACCAATGTCCGGATCATCGCCGCCACCAACAAGGATCTGCGGATCCTCATCCAGCAGGGCCTGTTCCGCGAGGATCTCTACTTCCGCCTGAACGTCGTGCCGCTTCGTCTGCCGCCGCTGCGCGAGCGCGCCGAGGACGTTCCCGACCTCGTGCATCATTTCTTCAAGGTGGCGGCGAGCGAAGGACTGCCGCAGAAATACATCGATCAGGCCGCGCTCGACCGAATGAAGCGATATCGCTGGCCGGGAAATATCCGGGAACTCGAAAACCTCATCCGCAGGCTCGCTGCGTTGCACCCGCAGGAAGTCATTTCCGACCAGCTCGTCGAGGCCGAACTCGAACATGAGATTCGGCAGGCTGACCCGGGCGATAAGGGCTTAGCGTCAGCCGCGCCGTCGCAAGAATTGTCTGATGGACAGACGCTTTCGAGCTCAGTCGAGCTCCATCTCGCCAAGCTCTTCCGCGATTACGGAGATCAGTTGCCGCCGCCCGGCCTCTATCATCGGATCATTCGCGAGATCGAAATTCCGCTGGTTTCCGCAGCGCTTGCGGCAACGCGCGGCAATCAGATCAAGGCGGCGGAACTGCTCGGACTGAACCGCAACACGTTGCGCAAGAAAGTGAACGATCTCGACATCCGCCTGATGCGTTCACCGCGATAGCGACTCTCCTCGCCGTTCAATTGCAACCGGCGCAGGCGGAGCCTATACAGGCGCCATGGCCCTGACCGGAGACTCGGCTTCTCCGCCAAAGGCGAAAGGCAGAACGCCGTTTCGCAGCTGGTTCGGCCCGATCATTGTGATCGGGGCCGTCGGCTGCGCTTTGGCTACATTCCTGGTCGTGGCTGAATTCGGCGCGATATCGCCGACAGATGACCGCCTATTGCCGCTGCTCCTCATCAACGGCGTCTTTGTCGCCGTTCTGCTCGCGATGGTGATCGTAAAGGCCTGGCGCCTCTACCGCGTCTGGCGGCGCGGCGAAGCGGCGGCGCGCCTACATGTGCGCACGGTCGGCTTTTTCGCGGTCATTGCTTTGATTCCGGCGATTCTGCTGGCCGTGGCGGGATCGCTGACTCTGGAGCGCGTGCTCAATCCCGCCTTCATGTCGAGCGTCAAGGTCTTCGTCCACAATACGGCGGAAGCCGCGGCGGTGTTCCGCGAGAGTCAGTGCCGGGCTTTGCTCCAGGAGGCGCAGCTCACGGCGTCCGATCTTGATCGCGCGGCCATTCTCTACAACTCGGACCGTCCGTACTTTCATCAAATATTTCAGTCACGGGCGTATTTTCTGGGCTTCTCCGTCGCGGCGCTGGTGAAATCGAACGGCGAAATTCTCGACCGCATCGACGTGGCGCAGAACGCCGCCTCGATCATCATCGCCCCGCCACAGTCGGAGTTCGACGATGCGCGGCGCGGGGAGCCTCTGTGCCTCGTCATCGATGACGGCAAGAGCTTCGTCGCCTTGCGCGCGCTCAGCGCCTTTCAGGACACATTCCTCTACGTGACCCGGCCCATCGACCCGATCGCGGTGGAGTTTCCCAAACAGGCTCAAAGCCTGATCAGCAGTTATGACGTCTTCGACGCCTATCGCGCCGCCGTGCAGCGGGCCTTCGTGCTGATGTACGCCTTCCTGACGACGATCATGCTGCTGTCGTCCATCTGGTTCGGGTTGGATTTCGCCGATCGGCTGGTGACGCCGATCCGCGACCTGATCGCCGCAACCGACGAGGTGTCGGCCGGCAATCTCGACGTCCGCGTCAACGTCGACAAGCAGCATGGCGACTTGGCGCGCCTCGGCGACGTCTTCAACAATATGACGACCGAGCTCAATCTTCAGCAAAACCGGCTGATCGAGGCCAATCGGATCAATGACGAACGTCGCGAATTCACCGAGGCCGTGCTCTCCGGCGTGCCGGTCGCGGTGATGGGCGTGGACTCGGAAAGCGTCGTCACGATTCTTAATCGCTCAGCCGAGGAATTGTCGCTCGCAGACCCGATGGGGCAGGCGACCGTTGGCGCCTCGGTGGCGTCGGTCCTGCCGGAGATCGTCCCCATTCTGAAGGACGCGGCGGAAGTTTTTCCGCGCGCCGTTCAAAGCCAGATCATCATCAAGCGCGGCGTCGCCGAGCGCACCCTGAATGTGCGAGTCACCTCGGCGCGCGCCGATGCGGGACATCACAATTACGTGGTGACGCTCGACGACATCACCGACCTCGTGATGGCGCAGCGCACCTCCGCCTGGGCGGACGTCGCGCGGCGCATCGCGCACGAGATTAAGAATCCGCTAACGCCAATTCAGCTGTCGGCCGAGCGGCTGCGCCGCAAATACGGCAAGGTCATCCAGGAGGATCGAGACATTTTCGACCAATGCACAGACACGATTGTGCGCCAGGTCGACGACATCAAGCGTATGGTCGATGAGTTTTCGTCCTTTGCGCGTATGCCGAAGGCGCGTCCGGCGCGCGACGATCTCAACGAATGCATTCGGCAGGTCGCGTTTCTCATGCGCGTCGGCAACGCCGATCTCGACATCGTCGAAGAATTGCCGGAAACGCCCGTGATCGCGCAGTTCGATCGCCGCTTGCTGTCGCAGGCGCTCACCAATATCGTGAAGAACGCCGTCGAAGGCATCGCCGCACGAGAAGAAAAAGACGCTCTGGAAAAAGGAAGAGTCGAAATCAGATTGAATGTGCGCGATCGCATGGCGGAAATCGACGTGATCGATAATGGTAAGGGCTTCCCGGCGATGAACCGGCAGCGCTTGCTCGAGCCTTACATGACGACGCGATCGGACGGCACCGGACTGGGTCTGCCGATCGTCGCCAAGATCGTCGAGGATCACGGAGGCCGGCTGGAGCTGCTGGACGCGCCGTCGGGTCGGGGGGCCTGCGTCAGGCTCGTCGTGCCCCTTGCCGCGGAAACGTCCTCGAAAGAGGAGCCGCGCGCGGCTGGCGCAAAGGCTGAAAAAACGCCGGCGCATGCAAGCGAGCCGGGACAGAGCGGGGTATAATGGCCAGCGATATTTTGATCGTCGACGATGAAGAGGACATCAGAGAGCTTGTCGCCGGAATTCTGAGCGACGAAGGGCACGGGGTCCGCACCGCCAAAGACTCCGATGAAGCGCTTGCGGCGATCGCAAGCCGGCGTCCGCATCTCGTTTTTCTCGACATCTGGCTCCAGGGGTCTCGGCTCGACGGCCTCCAAGTGCTCGAAGTCGCGCAGAAGCAGCACAAGGGCTTGCCTGTCGTCATGATCTCGGGCCACGGCAACATCGAAACCGCGGTCAGCGCGATCAAGATCGGCGCATACGACTTTATCGAAAAGCCCTTCAAGGCGGATCGGCTGGTGCTCGTCGCCGAACGGGCGCTCGAAGCCTATCAGCTGCGGCGCGAACTTTCCGCGCTGCGCCAGCGGGCTGGAGCCTTCGACCGCATCGTCGGCGATTCCCCGGCGGCGCATCAGCTGCAGCAGCTCATTGGCCGCGTCGCACCTGTGAATTCGCGCGTGCTGATCACCGGCGCGCCTGGGACAGGCAAGGAACTCGCCGCTCGCTGCATCCACGAGGCGTCGAGCCGCGCCGGCGGGCCGTTCGTCGTCATCAATTCGGCCACGATCACGCCGGACAACATGGAAATCGAGCTTTTCGGTCGCGAGGGCGCCGACGGCGAGCGCAAGATCGGCGCGCTTGAGGAGGCGCATGGCGGGACGCTGTTCCTCGACGAAATCGCCGACATGCCGAAGGATTCCCAGGCGAAAATCCTGCGCGTGCTGGTCGATCAGACCTTTCAGCGGGTCGGCGGATCGAACAAGGTCGAGGTCGACGTGCGCATTATCTCGTCCTCGGCGCGCGATCTCGCGTCGGCGATCGAAGAGGGAACGCTGCGCGAGGATCTGTTTCATCGCCTCGCGGTGGTGCCGATCCGGATTCCCTCGCTTGCGGAACGGCGCGAGGACATCCCGGCGCTCATCGACTATTTCATGGAGAATATGTCGCTCGCTTCCGGCATGCCGCGCCGACGGATCTCGGAAGACGCCCTCGCGATCCTGCAGTTGCACGACTGGCCCGGCAACATCCGCCAGTTGAGAAATAATGTAGAGCGCCTGATGATTCTCACGTCTGGCGATTCCAGCGCGACGATCACGGCCGAAATGCTGCCGGCCGATGTCGGCGAACTCGTGCCCGCGACTCCCGCCGGCGTGCGCGGCGAGAAACTGATGAGCCTGCCGCTAAGAGAGGCGCGGGAAGTGTTCGAGCGCGAATACCTCGTGGCTCAGCTCAATCGCTTCTCTGGGAATATCTCCCGAACGGCGGAGTTCATCGGCATGGAGCGTTCGGCCTTACATCGAAAACTTAAGTCGCTCTCGGTCGAGTCATAGAAACATTAACTTAAGTGAGCTAGTTAAAGCGCTGCATTATGTTGGCGGCAAGAGCTGGCGCAGAGTTAAAGCCAAGCGCTTGCCATCAATTGGCGGCGGAAAGCGCTCGAGTTGCGCCTTGCGCTTCGCCATTTGAAAGGTTCTAATGAACACGGCGGCGAAAAAAGAAGAACGATCCCCTGGGGGCGGCGTCATTCCGCTCGGCTCAAAAAACAGAACAGGACAGCCGATGTCGTCAGAGCGTTCGCAGAATCTGCAAGATACATTTTTGAATTTCGTCAGGAAGAATAAAGTCCCGCTCACGATCTTCCTCGTCAATGGCGTCAAGCTCCAGGGAATCGTCACCTGGTTCGATAATTTTTGCCTGTTGCTGAGACGAGACGGGCATTCTCAGCTCGTCTACAAGCACGCCATCTCGACGATCATGCCCGGACACCCCATACAAATGTTTGAGCCGGGCGACGACGAGGGCCAGGCCGACAAGCAGCGGTAGGCGATTGAAGGCTGACAGCGGAGCAGATAACGGGACGACGCCGAACGGCGCCGGCGCCCGCGCATTGGTTGTTGGTCCCTACGTGGCCCACGGCGGCGCGGCGCGTGCCCGCGACACGGCGGCGCGTCTCATGGAGGCGGTGGGGCTCGCCGAGGCGATCGACCTCGATGTCGTCGGTCAACTGCCCATATCGCTGAACGAGGTTCGACCGGCGACGTACCTGGGCAAGGGCAAGGTCGAAGAGATCGGCGAACTCGTCAAGTCGAAGGACGCCGCGCTCGTAAGCATGGACTGCCAGCTCTCGCCCGTGCAGCAACGCAATCTCGAAAGGGCCTGGGACGCCAAGGTCATCGACCGGACCGGGCTGATTCTCGAAATTTTCGGCGAGCGCGCCCGAACTAAGGAGGGCGCGCTGCAGGTCGAACTCGCGCATCTTGCCTATCAGAAGTCGCGACTCGTCCGCTCCTGGACCCACCTTGAACGCCAGCGTGGCGGTTTCGGCTTTCTCGGCGGCCCGGGCGAAACGCAGATCGAGACGGATCGACGCCTGATCGAGGAGCGGATGCGGCGCATCGAGCACGATCTTGAAAAGGTGAAGCGCACGCGCGCGCTGCATCGTAAGACGCGGCGCGACATTCCCTATCCGGTGGTCGCGCTCGTCGGCTACACGAACGCCGGAAAATCCACGCTTTTCAACCGCCTGACCAAGGCCGAGGTGCTGGCGCAGGACATGCTGTTCGCGACCCTCGATCCGACGCTGCGCCAGATCAAACTGCCGCATGGCGCGCGCGTCCTGCTCTCCGACACGGTGGGATTCATCTCCGACCTGCCCACCATGCTCGTCTCCGCCTTTCGGGCGACGCTCGAAGAAGTGACGCTCGCCGACGTCGTTCTCCACGTCCGCGACGTCTCGCACGAAGATTGGGAAGCGCAGGCGAAAGACGTCGAGTCGATCCTGAGCGAACTCGGTCTGAAAGGCGAGGCCGAAGGGCGCGTTTTGGAAGTTTGGAACAAGATCGACGCGCTCGATCCGGAACGGCTTTCGGCGCTGCAACTCGCCGTTAGCGGGATCGAGTCTCAACGCCGGCCGACGCTCGTATCAGCCTTGACCGGGCAGGGGCTCGATGAGTTGCTGGCAAGAATCGAGTCCACGCTGGCGGCGGGACGCGTTCGATTTGAAATGGACCTCGACGCCGCCGACGGCGAAGGGCTCGCCTGGCTTCACGCCCATACCGAAGTGCTCGAACGCGAAGCGTTGCCGGAGGGCGGCGTCCATCTCGTCGTGCGTATCGATCCTGAGCGTTCGGAGAGCTTCGCGAGGCGGTTCCCGCAGGCCGAAATTATCCCCGAAGCCGGAGCGGGGCGCTGATAACGGGCGCGCCGCAACCTTCAAACGTTTGAGTGTGTCATCAGCGCGGCTTGCGCTCAGCGCCTTTCGCCTCGACCCACAAGTCTTCCATCTCGTCGAGAGACGCCGCTTCAGGCGAACGGCCCATCTCCTTGAGACGCTGCTCGATGTGGTGGAACCGCCGCTCGAATTTCGCGTTGGCGGAGCGAAGCGCCTGCTCGGCATCGACCCTGGCGTGGCGCGCAAGATTGGCGACGACAAACAGCAGATCGCCGATCTCCTCTTCGAGCGCCGGCGAAGCCTTTGCGCCAGGAAGGGCGAGTTCCGCGGCGACTTCCTCGGTTTCCTCGCGAATCTTGCCAAGAACCTGCTGCGCGTCGTCCCAGTCGAAGCCGACCGCGGACGCCTTCTGTTGCAGCTTCAGCGCGCGCGTCAGCGCGGGCAGGGCGAGCGGCACGCCGTCAAGCAGACTGGCCGGCGGCGCGCCCTGCTTCGCCGCCTTCTCGCGCGCTTTGATTGCGCTCCACTGCGTGGTCACGCCGTCGGCGTCGAGAGACTGGGCGTCGCCGAAAACGTGAGGATGCCGGCGAATGAGCTTGTCGCAGATCGCGTCGACGACGTCCTTGAAGGCGAAAACCTCCTGCTCCTGCGCCATTCGTGCATGGAACACCACCTGCAAGAGGAGATCGCCTAACTCGTCTTTGAGATCGGTAAGATCGTTGCGCTCGATGGCGTCGGCGACTTCATAGGCTTCTTCGATCGTATAGGGCGCGATCGAGCGGAAATCCTGCTCAAGATCCCAGGGACAACCGCTGCCGGGCGTGCGCAGCGCCGCCATGATTTCGATCAGTCTGGCGACATCGCCGTGCGGTCGGCCGGACATGAGGTTTCCCCAAAAGAAAAGCGCCGCGGCCCTCAAGGAGGATCGCGGCGCGCGGATCTACGGAGCGAGGCTTAATCCAGGATGATCGACAGCGCTTCTCTGCCTTTCGCCGTATCGACGACCTGCATCGTGACCGGCTGGCCCTCGGCGAGCCGGTTCACGCCGGATGGACCCAGAATCGAAATATGGACGAAGACGTCTTTGCCGCCGTCGTTCGACTGCACGAAGCCGAAGCCCTTCGTCTCGTCGAACCATTTGACCTTGCCGGAGACCGGAACGGCGGTCGATGGATCGGGCGACTGGCGTCGGGGCCGGGGGCTGTCAAAACCGCCGCCTGCGCGCGGCGGCGGCGGCGGCGCCCGCTCAGCGGCGCCGGCCAAATCGACCTCGAGAATGCGGGCCACTTGCTGGCCCTTCACCGAACTCGTGACTTGCACCTGCAATTTCGCGCCGGGCGGCAGCGTGTCATATCCCGCCGCCTGAACGGCGCCGATATGGAGGAAGGCGTCGCCGGTGCCATTGGCAAGCTCTACGAAGCCGAAGCCCTTGTCGGTCTTGAACCACTTCACGATGGCGTCGACTGCTGGCTCGTTCGACATCGGCGGCGGCGCATCTGGAAATCCGCCGCCAAAGGGTGATCGCGGCGCGCGGCTCGTGCGCGGCGAATCATAGCTATACGGAGCGTCGTCATCAAATCCGCGCTTGCGGGGGCCCCGGAAATCTCTACCTTTGCTCATGTCTACCTGCTCGTCTCCGCCAAAAACGGCAAGACCGCTATGCCAACCTTGTGCGCCCAACCGCTCCAGTTTGCGCGTCTCAAAAAACGCGCGCGCCCGGAAACGACGATGATGTGCCTCTTGAATGCCATATAGTCCCGCGCAGCGAGCCTTTTACCAGAGTTTCGCCCCGGAAGGCCAGAGAATTCCGTGGGGTGATCCAAAAATCCAAACAGTCGCCATGGTTTGACAATGGCGTCCAATTCCCGCGCCCGCAGGAATGTTTGCGTTTGCAGGAGTTTAGATGCGCTGCGCGGGTGGGATTGACGCGCCGCCAACTGAGCCCGCGCCACATCGCCAACACAAAGCGTCATCCGACGACGCGGACGCGGCGTTCCGCCCGGCGACCGCAAAGACATGCAAGGCAAGACAAGCAAAGCAAGGCACACAGAGCAATCGGGCAAGCCGTCGCCGCAGAACTTCCGGGTAACGAAAGGCAAGAGCGGATGGCGCCGGCGGGATCCCTCATCCGCGATTCGCATAATCCATATTATGGAATGTAATTCTGTTGTGTTTGGCGGTGCGTCCGGCGTCAGACTTCGAGCGCCATGCCATCAAATGCCGGCGTCACGTTCTCGGGCAGCGTCACGGCGAGCGCGTCGTAATCGAGATCGACGTGCAGATCCGTCAGCACGGCGCGCTTGGGCTTGAAATGCGCGATGAACTCCAGCGCCTGACTGACGGACAGATGCGTGCCGTGCCGCTGATGGCGCAGCGCGTCGATAATCCATAAATCGAGCCCTTCCAGATACTGAACGCTCTCTGGTGGAATCGCATGAAGATCCGGCGTATAGGCGACATTGTCGAAGCGAAAGCCGAGTGCGTCCATGTCGCCATGGTCCAGGCGAAAAGGCGTGCCGACGATGGCGCCGCCAGGTCCTTCGACCGTCTCGGCGCGCCCCAGATGCAACCGATGTTCGGTCATCAGCGGCGGATAAAAGCTGCCCGGCGGCGTCTTGAAGATGTAGTCGAACTTCTGGGCGAAGGACCGCGAAGTCGGCTCGTCCATATAGGCCGGGATTCGCCGTCCGCTCAGAATGACCAAGCCGCGCAAGTCGTCGACGCCATGGGTGTGGTCGGCGTGGGGATGGGTATAGAAGACCGCGTCGAGCCGCTTGACGTCGGCGTCGATAAGTTGCTCGCGCAGATCGGGTCCGGTGTCCACGAGCACTTGCGTCGCTGCGTCGGCAGGGCCGCGCGTGACGAGTATCGAGCAGCGCCGGCGCCGATTTTTCGGATTGTCCGGATCGCACTTTCCCCAGCCCTGCCCGACTCGCGGCACGCCGCCCGACGAGCCGCACCCAAGAATCCTGATTCTCAGGCTCACGCGGCCGCGTCCAGGGGCGGCATTTTGGAAAACAGCCGCAGCGCATTTTCAGTTGTGGCGACCGCAAGTTCGGCGGCGCTGATTCCCTTGACGTCGGCGAGCACGCGCGCGGTGTCGACGACGAAGGCCGGCTCATTGCGCTTGCCCCGATGGGGCGCCGGCGCAAGGAAGGGCGCGTCGGTTTCGACCAGCATGCGCTCCAGCGGCACGTCGCGGGCGATCTCGCGCAGATATTCGGCGTTCTTGAAGGTCACGACGCCGGAAAAGGAAATATAGAGGCCGAGCTGCAGCGCGGTTTGGGCGAGCGCGGGCCCGCTCGTGAAGCAATGGAGCAGGGCGGGGAAAGCCCCCTTCCCCATTTCGTCCTTTAGAATCTCGGCGCAATCGTCGTCCGCGTCGCGCGTATGAATGACGAGCGGCAGACCGGTTTCGCGGGCGGCCTGAACGTGTATCCGGAAAATGCGCTGCGCCACGTCGCGCGGCGCGTGGTCATAGTGATAATCGAGGCCCGCTTCGCCCAGTCCGACGCATTTTGGATGCTGCGACAGACTCACCAGCGCCTCGACAGTCGGCTCGGCCTCTTCATGCGAATGGTGCGGATGCGTCCCGACGGTGCAAAAGACCTCCGGGTAGGTTTCGGCGACCGCCTTTACGCGCTCGAAGCGCGACAGATGCGTTGAGATCGTGATCATTCTGGCGACGCCGCGCGCTTTCGCGCGGGCGATCGTCTCCGCGAGTTCTGGCGCGAAATCGGGAAAGTCGAGGTGACAATGGGTATCGATGAGCATCAGACTCGGTCAGGAAAGAGCAACACGGAATGGCCTCGGGTGCGCGCGCTGGGTGCTTGATGACGCGCTTGGGCCAATGCGGCAATATGGCTCGGACGGCGGAAAACACAAATATTTAGCCTCAGGCTCCTTCGCGGCTCAGATGCGCGGCGCTATATTTTCTTGGCTATGCAACACGCCTTTCTCATCGCCGGCATCATGCGAGACCGTCACGGATCAAGCTCGGGCGGGACGTTGCAAGCGCGAGGAGCAGAAACTTGACGCAGTCTTCCGCGCCGGACGGCGACGGCCGTCCGCTGGCGACGATCAAGGACGTGACGGACGTCCTCGGCGACATCGACGACGCGACGCTGTCGGCGATCATGGATCTGCGGCCAACGATCGCTGACGTCGAGGAGGCGGCCATGTGGATGTCCGGCGATCCGGACATCTTCGGCGCCGGCGCGCCGCTCAAGGACGTTGCGGGAGAAATCGTCTCACTGGTCGCCGGCGACGACGAAGAGAATCTTCCGCCCACGATATGAGCGAAGCCGCGCCGCGGGGTGACGGCGCGCCGGCCGTCCGACTTTTCCTGTGCGGCGACGTGATGATCGGCCGAGGCGTCGATCAGATCCTTCCGTCGCCCTGCCCGCCGAACCTCTATGAGGAATATGTTTCCTCGGCGCATGAATATGTTCGCCTGGCCGAAGCGGCGTCCGGGCCGATTCCGCGGCCGGTCGATCCTTCCTATATCTGGGGCGACGTGCTCGCCGAGCTTGAAACGCACGCGCCTGACGCGCGCATCATCAATCTCGAAACGAGCGTGACGCGCAGCGAGACGGCCGAACACAAGGCGATCAATTATCGCGTCAGTCCGCAGAATGCGGAATGTCTGCGCGCCGCCGGAATCGATTGCTGCGCGCTCGCCAATAACCACGTTCTCGATTGGGGGCCCTCCGGCCTCCTTGAGACGCTCGGCGCGCTCGAGCGCCTAAATATCGCCGTCGCTGGAGCGGGACGCAGTATCGACGAAGCGCGGCGGCCGGCGATTATTGAGATCCCGAGCAAGGGACGGGTGGTCGTGCTGTCCTTCGCCCTGCCCGACAGCGGAACGCCCTTTGAGTGGGCGGCGACGCCGTCGTCGCCCGGCGTCAATCTTCTGCCCGACCTTTCTGCGGAAAGCGCCGCCTTCGCCTGCGATCTGGCGCGGAGCGCGGCGCGGAGCGAAGATATTTTGGTGATGTCGATCCACTGGGGCTCGAACTGGGGCTATGGCGTTTCGAACGCCCAAAGACAATTCGCGCATCGGCTGATCGAAGACGCCGGCGCTTCCGTCGTCCATGGACATTCGTCCCATCATGCGAGGGGATTCGAAGTTCATCGCAACCGCTTGGCGCTTTATGGCTGCGGCGACTTCCTCAACGACTATGAGGGCATCAGTGGCAACGAAGGCTATCGCGGCGATCTTTCACTGATGCATTTCGTCGATCTCGATACAAACGGCGATCTCATCCAACTGAGATTGGTCCCGCTGCATATGCGGCGCTTTCGTCTCGAACGGGCCTCGACCGCCGACGCCGAATGGCTCGCGCAAACGCTCGATCGCGAAAGCGCGCCATTCGGCGTTCGCGTCCGGCGCCAACCAGATGGCGCGCTGTCGGCCTCCTGGTCCGGCGGCGAAGGAGCGCCGCGACGCTCGTGACGGGGAGGCCACGACTCCCCATCTGAGATTCATCGCGAGACAGGCGGAGTTTGATCGATGGCCATCATTCTCAATCACACCATCGTGCCGGCGCGCGACAATGATGCCGCGGCGCGCTGGTTCGCACGGATCTTCGGGCTGCGCTTCGACGGCGCCAAGGGTCATTTCGCGCCGGTGAAGGTCAATAGCGAACTCACCCTGCTGTTCGACAAGGATGAGGGCTTCGGCGCCAGCCATTACGCCTTCCACGTCAGCGACAAAGAATTTAACGAAATCTTCGGGCGCGTGAAGGACGAAGGCGTCGCCTTTGGCAGCGCGCCGGGTCGATTCACCGACGGCCAGCTCAACGACTGGAACGGCGGCCGCGGCGTCTATTTCAAAAGCCCTGACGGCCATGTGCTCGAGCTGATGACGCAGCCGCAGTAGCGCGCGCTCCCTACGCCGCCCTGGCCTCATAGAAAATCGCCTGCATCGGCAGGCGCATGGGGTTCTTGCCGAGCTCTTGCGTGAGCCGCTCCGCCAGGGCCTCGACAAGCGATTCAGGGCGCGCGCCGCCGCGCTCGCGGAGCTGTTCGAAGAGAGGACTGCCAAAAACGAGTCCCCTCGCGAAGGACGTCGGATCCGTGACCTCCTTGACGCGCGGCCGTACGGAAATGGTGATGTCCGTGAAGCCGGCGCCCAGCAGCGATTCCTTGATGGGATCGATCTCGGCGCAGGAAAAAGGCGTCTTCAAAAACTGCGGAGGATCGTCGGGAAAGAAGCGCTCGACCACCTCGAGTCCGATGCGGGAGAAAGTGTTGTAGCTCGGCGCATCCCAGACGCTGAAGAGATAGCGACCGCCAGGCCGGAGCGTGCGGCGCGCCTCGCGATGCGCGCGGTCTTTTTCGGGAAAGAACATCAGTCCGAACTGGCAGACGATCGCGTCGAAGGCGCCGTCGCCAAAAGGCAGGGCCATCGCGTCGGCCGGGCGGAAAATCACTTGCTCCTGAGCGCCGAATTTCGTCTTCGCTACGTCGAGCATCGGCGCATTGAGGTCGGTTGCGGTCAGCTTCGCTCCGAGAGCGAGCGAGTCGCGCAGCTTGCGCGTGACGATTCCCGTGCCTGCCGCCGTTTCGAGCACGTCAATGGGGGCGCTCGCGGCCGTCCGATAGGCGATATCGGCGGCATAATCCTCAAAGATCGCCGGGCCGAGGCCGCGGTCGTAAAAGATGGGAATGTCGCCGACGAAGCGCGCTGTGTCGCTGGTCACGGCGACATCCCTTCATTGAGCGGAAAAAGGCCCCGCCGCACCACCCCGCCCCTGCTCGTGAGCGAAACAGGGACTGGGCGGCGGGCAATTGGCCTTTACTGCGCCGGCTGGTCAGCCGGCTCCTCGACCGGAGCTGCGGGCTTCGGCTTGGGTTTAGCCTTGGGCTTCGGCTTCACCTTCGGCTTGACCGGCTGCTCGACCACTGCCTCTGGGGCCGGAGCCGCCTCTGGCATCGCCATGGGCGCGGCTTGGGGCGCCGGCGGCGCTTCGGTCAACGGCGCCGGAGCGGGCGCAGGCGCGCTCTCCATTGGAGCCTCGACGGCAGCGGGCTGCTCAGCCGGAGGCGCCTCCGGCGCTGGCGCAGCCGTGGCGTCGGGTGCAGTAGTGGCGTCGGGCGCAGCCGTGGCGTCGGGTGCAGCCGCGGCGTCCGACTCGGCTGGAGTCGCCGAGCCTTCGGCCGGCGCAGCGTCCTCGGCCGGCGCTGGTTTGAACCGGCCCTCGATTGCGGCTTTCAGATTGGCGACGCCTTCGGTCGGCGCAGCGTAGATGCCGAGCCCAAAACCGATCGCGCCGAAGATAACCGCTGTCAGAATTGTTGAAATGCCACGCGCCATTCCATGAGTTCCTCTGTAAGAAAAGAGCCGTCCGAGATACGACACAACGAAGGTGGACGTTGTTGCGCGGGCGCTCGACGAGCGGCGCGAGTTCCTTCACTAGGAAGCCCGGACGTTCATAATTGCACGCCCGCGCTTCGGCCGACAAGCCCGCAAAGACGAAGGTCATTTGCACGCCGCTGCGCCGCCGCCATTTGAAACGGCTGATTATGGTGAGCGCATGGCGGGCGCGAGCGGCGGCTCCCGCGCCCGCTGGACCGGGCTTAGCTCGCCTCCTCCTCCACAAATCTCGGAAAAACCGGCGTCGGCGGCGGCAGCGGCGCGCCCTCCTGCAGGGCGTTCGCCTCGCCGGCGTGCGCCAAGTCCCGCTCGTCCGGACCGACGTCCAGGAGATCGAGAAGCTTGCCGGCGGACTGAGGCATAAACGGCTGCAGGGGAATCGCCAACCGGCGCAGCGTCTCGGCGGTGACGTAAAGAATGGTCTCCATCCGTGCAGGGTCGCTCTTCTTCTTCGCCCAGGGCTCTTCACCGGCGAAATAGCGATTGGCCTCGGCGACGATGCGGAAAATTTCCGCCAGCGCGTGGTGCGGCGCGTAATCCTCCATGGCGGCGCGGGCTTTCGCGAGGACGTCGGCCGCCTGCGCGAGAATGTCTTTGTCGGCGTCCGTGAGAGCATGTTTACGTGGTACGGCGCCCATACAATTCTTGGCGATCATCGAGAGCGAGCGCTGCGCGAGATTGCCGAGGTCATTGGCGAGATCGGCGTTGATGCGGTTGACGATCGCCTCGTGCGAATAATTGCCGTCTTGGCCAAAAGGAATCTCGCGCAAGAAGAAGTAGCGCAGCTGGTCGACGCCATAGCGCTCGGCCAGATCGATGGGATCGACGACATTGCCGACCGACTTCGACATCTTCTCGCCTTTGGAAAACAGGAAGCCATGCACGACGACCTGCTTGGGCAGAGGCGCGCCTGCGGACATCAGGAACGCCGGCCAGTAGATGGCGTGAAAGCGGGTGATATCCTTGCCGATGACATGCGCGTCGGCCGGCCAGAAGCGTGCTCTATTTCCGCCTTCCGTAAGATATCCGGTAGCTGTTACGTAATTCGTCAGCGCATCGACCCAGACATACATCACATGCTTCGCGGCGGTCTGCGCGTTCGGCGGAATCTCGATGCCCCAGTCGAAGGTCGTGCGCGACACCGAGAGGTCCGTGAGCCCGCGCTTCACGAAGGCGACGATTTCGTTCTTATAGTGTTCGGGCGTGATGAATTCCGGATGCGCCGCATAATGTGCGAGCAGTTTCTCGGCATAGGCCGACAATTTGAAGAACCAGCTCTCCTCCTCCACCCACTCGACCGGCGTGCCCGTCGGCGCGAATTTCTTGCCATCGCGCTCGGTGAGTTCGTCCTCGTCGTAATAGGCCTCGTCGCGCACCGAATACCAGCCGGCGTATTTGGAGAGATAGAGGTCGCCGTTGGCCTCCATCCGCCGCCAGATTTCGAGCACGGTCTGCTTGTGGCGCGTCTGCGTCGTGCGCACGATGTCGTCGGCGCGGGCGTTGAGCGCCTCGCCCATCCGGGCGAATTGCGCGGCCGTGCGGTCGGCGAGCGCCCCCGGCGTCAGCCCTTCCTTCTCGGCCGTGCGCTGCATCTTTTGCCCGTGCTCGTCCATGCCGGTGACAAACAGCACGTCATAGCCGTCGAGCCGCTTCCATCGTGCGAAGGCGTCGGTGGCGATGCGCTCATAGGCGTGGCCGATATGCGGCGCGCCATTCGCATAGGGAATGGCCGTCGAGATCATGTAGGGGGGACGTTCAGGCATGGCTCGGGTCTAGCGCGGTTTGGGGGCGCGGGGAAGCGCCCCAAAGCTAATCGAGAAATGGGGCGAGTGCGGATCGCCATTTTTCCTGCTTTTGGGCGAGCGTCATGGATGCATGCGCGGGACTCGTCGAGGGCAGTCGGCGTGAAGCAATCGCCGCGGCGCGAACCGACAGTCTGGGCAGAACCAGCCGTTGATACAGGCTGGCCGCTGTAGCGCCATTGAAGCAAATCAGCGTGATATCTGGATGGGTTTCGAAAAAGCGCTCGAAATCATTGGCGCGCACAGTCGAGCGTTCGATCCGCTGGTCGAGGCTGCCAGGCCGATGGGCGCTTGCGCAGACATCCCAGAGGGCGACGCCGCGCGCATTCAGGCCGTGGAGACGATCTACGTAACAAGCGTCTGCATCGAAGCCGAACAGGCTGCCCATCAGCGTCCAAAACACGTTGCGCGGCTGCGCGTAATACTGCTGGCGCTCCAGGGAACGCTGGCCGGGAAGTGAGCCAAGAATCAAGAGCTTTGCGCTGCGTGTCGCCGCAGGCGGGAAGCCGACGGAATAGGTCATGACGGATCTGCGACTCCCCTTCCCGCCTCCGATGCGCTAAATTGTTGGCTCGGAGCATGAGTTATGAGCGTAACCAAAAACGCGCCGAGGGATCTGGCGAGGCGCTTCGCCGAGAAGCGGAGCGGTCTCACCAATGGCTGGCGGCGCGAGACCTTCTCGCTGGAGCGCCTTGAGGCCCGCGCGAAGGCGCGCGAGTGGTTCGAGCGCTTCCCCAAGGCCGCCTATATGACCGAGATCGAGTTCTGGCGCGAGCTGGAGGATGGGCGGATCGAGTTCACGATGCGCCGCCTTCCGAGCGCTGACTAGCGCCAGCCCTGGACTATTCGGGACCCACGTCCGGCGTGCGCCAGCCCAGATGCTGGCCGCTGTCGACGGCGATCATCTGCCCCGTCACGCTTTTCGCCTGGCTGAGGTAAACGACGGCGTCGACGACGCCGGAGACGTCGGCGGCACGCTGCAGCGGCACGCCGCGGGCTTCCATCTCGAACTCCCGCTCGCCGAGGGCGGCATTGGCAAAGACCGGCCCCGGCCCGACGGCATTGACGCGAATACGCGGCGCATAGGCCTGCGCCATGGTGCGCGTCGCCGCCCACAGCGCCGATTTCGACAGCGTGTAGGAGAAGTAGCGCGGCGTGAGACGCCAAACGCGTTGATCGAGAATATTGACGATGGCGCCATCGACGCTTGCCGGCAGCGCCGCCGCGAAGTCACGCGACAGCAGCAGCGGCGCGCGCAGATTGACCTGCATCTGCCGCTCATAGAGCTCGAGCGAAAAGTCCTGCGCCGCGTCGACTTCAAAGATCGAGGCGTTGTTGACGAGGAGCCGCAGCGGTCCGAAGGCTTCGCCGGCCTGCTCGATGAGGCGCTGCGTCGACTCCGCATCGGCAAGATCGGCGATCGCCGTCGCCGCGCGCCCGCCGCGTATCCGGATCGCGTGCGCTGCAAGCTCCGCCTCCTTCGCCGAACGCGGAGAGGCGTGCAGCACGAGGGGCCGCCCTTCGCGCGCGAAGCGCTCGGCGATGGCGAGGCCGATGCGACGCGGCGCGCCGGTGACCAGCACGGGACCGTCTGCGTCGTCGCCGCCCTCGCTCATGCGCCTACCCCATCGTTGAGCGCCCAGATTAGGCTTCGGGGTCCTCGCCCTCGCCGACATCGCCGATATGCTCGACGGAAACGACGCGCTCGTCTTCGGCCGTGTCGAAGACAATGACGCCCTGAGCGCCGCGCCCGGCGATGCGGATGCCGTCGACGGAGCAGCGGATCAGCTGGCCGCCGTCCGTCACCAGCATGATTTCATCGCCATGGCCGACGGGGAAAGAGGCGACGAGCTTGCCATTTCTGGCGTTCACCGCCATGGCGACGATGCCTTTGCCGCCACGACCTGTCGTACGATATTCGTAAGAGCTCGTACGCTTTCCGTAACCGTTCTCGGACACGGTCAGTATGATCTGCTCAGCCGCCTGCATCTCGTAAAAGCGCGTATCCGACAGCTCCACGGCGATCGCCGCCTCTTCCGCCTCGGTCCCCGCCTCGGGCGAAACATCTTCGCCCATGCGCCGGCGCAGCGCGTTGGCGCGCTTCAGATAGGCGGCCCGTTCCTCGCCGGCGGCGTCGAAATGATTGAGGATGGACAGCGAGATCACCCGATCGTCCTGCCCGAGCGCCACGCCGCGCACGCCCATCGAGGTGCGGCCCTGGAAGACGCGGACCTCCGGCACGGCGAAGCGGATGCATTGGCCGTCGCGTGTGGTCAGCAGCACATCGTCGCGCTCTGTCGCCGTCGCGACGTCAACAATGGCCTCGCCGTCGTCAAGCTTCATCGCGATGAGGCCGTTGCGGCGAACGTCGACGAAATCGGAGAGTTTATTGCGCCTCACCGTGCCGCGCGTCGTCGCGAAAATGACGTCGAGCGTCGCCCAGCTCTCCTCGTCTTCGGGCAGCGGCATGATCGAGGTGATGCGCTCGTTTTGTTCGAGCGGCAGCAGATTAACGAGCGCCTTGCCGCGCGCCTGCGGCGCCGAGAGCGGCAATCGCCAGACCTTTTCCTTATAGGCCTTGCCGAGCGAGGAAAAGAACAGCACCGGCGTATGCGTATTGGCGACGAACAGACGGTGGACGAAATCCTCCTCCTTCGTCTGCATGCCGGAACGGCCTTTGCCGCCGCGCCTTTGCGCGCGATAGGTCGAGAGCGGCACACGCTTGATATAGCCGGCGTGCGAAACAGTGACGACCATGTCTTCGCGCGCGATCAGGTCCTCGTCCTCGACCTCGCCGTCGGACTCCAGGATTTGCGTGCGGCGCGGCGTGGCGTGGGCTTCCTTCACCGCCAGCAGTTCGTCCTTGACGATGCCGAACAGGCGTTCGCGCGAGCGCAGAATGTCGAGGTAATCGGCAATCTCGACGGCGAGCTTGTTCAAAGCTTCGGAGATTTCCTCGCGTCCGAGCGCCGTGAGCCGTTGCAGACGCAATTCGAGGATGGCGCGCGCCTGAGCCTCCGAAAGCCGGATGGCGCCATCATCGCTGAGCCTGTGGCGCGGATCGGCGATCAGCTCAACGAGCGGCGCCATGTCCTTGGCCGGCCAGTCGCGCTCCATGAGCGCTTCGCGGGCCGCGGTGGCGTCGGGCGAGGTGCGGATGAGGCGGATGACCTCGTCGATATTCGCCACCGCGATGGCGAGGCCGACCTGCAGATGGGCGTTGTCGCGCGCCTTGTTGAGTCGGAATTTGGTGCGGCGGGTGACGACCGTCTCGCGGAAATCGACGAAGGCGCGCAGCACGTCATGGAGCGTCATCAACTCCGGGCGGCCGCCGTTCAACGCGATCATATTGACGGGAAAGCTTGTCTGCAGCGTCGTATGACGCCAAAGCTGGTTGAGCACGACGTCGGCGACAGCGTCGCGCTTCAGTTCGACGACGATGCGCATGCCGTCGCGATCGGACTCATCGCGCAGATCGGCGACGCCCTCGATCTTCTTCTCCCGCACCAGATCGGCGATGCGCTCGATCAGCGTCGCCTTGTTCACCTGATAGGGAATTTCGGTGAAGATGATCGCCTCGCGATCCTTGCGCAGAGTCTCGATCTCTGACTTGGCGCGCATGATGATCGAACCGCGGCCGGTCGCAAAGGCGTTTCGAATGCCGCCACGCCCGAGAATGCTCGCCGCGGTCGGAAAGTCCGGTCCCGGCACGATGTCCATCAGCTCGGCGATGGTGATGTCGGGCCGATCGATCATGGCGATGCAGGCGTCGATGACCTCGCCAAGATTATGCGGGGGAATGTTCGTCGCCATGCCGACGGCGATGCCGCCGGCGCCGTTGACCAGCAAATTGGGGAAACGGGCCGGCAGAACCGTCGGCTCGTGCTCCTTGCCGTCGTAATTGGCCTGAAAGTCGACGGTGCCTTCATCAAGATCTTCGAGCAGCGCGAGCGCAGGCTTTGCGAGCCGGGACTCGGTGTAGCGCATCGCCGCCGGCGGATCATTGTCGACCGATCCGAAATTGCCCTGCCCGTCGATGAGCGGCAGCCGCATCGAAAAAGGCTGCGCCATGCGCACAAGCGCGTCATAGATCGCCGCGTCGCCGTGCGGATGATATTTACCCATCACATCGCCGACGATACGCGCCGACTTCACATAAGATTTATCGGGCGTGTGGCCGTTCTCGTGCATGGAGAACAGAATGCGCCGATGCACGGGCTTCAGGCCGTCACGCACGTCCGGCAGCGCGCGCGACACGATCACGCTCATCGCGTAATCGAGATAGCTGCGCTTCATCTCGTCGGCGATCGAAACCGGCCTTATGTCAGAGCCAGGCTTGTCGGAATCGCTTTTTTTGGAGTCGTCGTCGGCCAAGTGAGCGCCAGTTCAAGGATAGCGTCTAGTTCACTTGTCTATAGGCGATTCGAGCGGGCGGCGCCAGCCTTAGCACCGTATGAAGATTGATGTTTTTCAAACGCTTATTGGCTCGTTAGCAGTCTTTCTCAGTGGAATTTGGCGCCTTGCGCCTCCCCGCGGCCGGAATCCGCCGTTTCGAGCCTGCCCGAAGCGCGGCTTCAAGCGCAAACTTCGCCCATCGAACCAGTTCGTCGGCGTCTTCGAGCGCCTGGTCAGGAAGGCTCCAATAGGAGATCGTGATTGGTCGGTCCTTGCTTGGTAAACGAAAGGCCGGGAGCCCGCCTCTTGAAACCGCACAGCGCTCTGCCGATCGGCCTTCAGGTAGATTTCGCCGTCGGCTTCGATGGCGAAGAAAAGGCCATCGGCGTAAACGCCGTGGCCGCCGAACATGCGCTTGACCGACACGGCGGCAAAAGGCGCGAAAAGCTCCTCGATACGCGCGCGGTCCATGGCGGCCTCGACGCGATCAGGAACTCCCCATCTGCGACGCGGCGCCGACCTTTTCCGGGTCGGCCGGCGTCAGCTCGACGCTCTCGCCGCAGCCGCAGGCCGACGTCTGATTGGGGTTTTCGAACACAAAGGTCGAGGAGAACTGCGTCGTCTTCACGTCCATCGTCGTGCCGAGCAGGTAGAGCACGGCCGCAGCGTCGACGATCACGCGACCGCCCTCGACGTCGATGACCTCGTCGCCCCGCTTCGGTTCGGCGATCTCCATTTTGTAGGACATGCCGGCGCAGCCGCCCTTCTCCACGGAGACGCGCAGCCCCTTCCCTTCCGCGCCGGTCGCAAGCAGGCTGCGGACCCGCTCCGCCGCGGCGGGGCTAACGTTCATCACGCTCATCTTCTGCATGGAAGTCATCGCAAAATCGTTCCCATAGGAGTGTCCGCTCACCACATGTCGAGCGCGACGCGCGCTTCGTCCGACATGCGGCTTTGATCCCAAGGCGGATCGAACACCATGTTCACCTTCACCTCGCTGACGCCAGGCACAGCGCTCACCGCATTTTTGACCCACACCGGCATTTCGCCGGCGACGGGGCAACCCGGCGCAGTCAGCGTCATGTCGATCTCCACGAAGCCTTCTTCCGCAATGTCGACCCTGTAGATGAGGCCAAGCTCATAAATGTCAGCGGGAATTTCAGGATCGTAGACGGTCTTGAGCGCCTTAACGATGTCGTTCGTCAGCCGCTCATTTTCAATGGCCTGAGCCGTCCGGTCCGCAGTCGCGGAGGTTTGGGTTTCGCTCGTATTGGGAGCATCGTTCATGAACACGAAATTCTCCTCAGGCGAAAAGAGAGCGGGCCTTTTCGAGCGCTTCCGCCAGCCGGTCGATCTCCTCGCGCGTGTTGTAGAGCGCGAAGGATGCGCGACAGGTGGAGGTGACGCCCAAACGCGAAAGTAGCGGCATGGCGCAATGCGTCCCGGCGCGCACGGCGATGCCGGAACGATCGATCACCGTGGCGATGTCGTGCGCATGCGCCGCCGCCATGTCGAAGGAAAGGATCGGCCCCTTATCCGGCGCCCGCCCATAAATTCTGAGCCCCTCTATCTGCGACAGTCTCTGGTGCGCGTAAGCGGTCAGCCCTGCTTCATACTCGCGGATCGCGTCCCGACCGATGCGCTCCATATAGTCGAGCGCCGCGCCGAGCCCGACCGCCTGCGCGATGGGCGGCGTCCCCGCCTCGAACCGGTGCGGCGGAGTGTTATAGGTGACGCTCTCGAGCGTCACGGTTTCGATCATCTCGCCGCCGCCGCAGAACGGCGGCAACGTCTCCAGCCATTTACGCTTGCCGTAAAGCGCGCCGATGCCGGTCGGGGCGTAAAGTTTGTGGCCGGTCACCACATAAAAGTCGGCGTCGAGCGCACGCACGTCGACATCGAGATGCACAGCGCCTTGCGAGCCGTCGACGACCAGCGGCACGCCATGCGCGTGAGCGATGCGCGCGACCTCGGCGATCGGGGTCGGCGCGCCGAGCACATTCGACATATGCGTGAGCGCGACGATCTTCGTGCGCTTGGTGAACAGCTTCTCGAACACCTCGAGGTCGAAGCGGCCGTCGTCGTCAACCTCAAGCCACTTCAGCACGGCGCCTTTGCGCTCGCGCAGAAAATGCCAGGGAACGATGTTGGAGTGGTGCTCCATCATCGACAGAATAATCTCGTCGCCTTCGCCGATATGTGCTTGGCCGAAGGAAGCCGCGACCAGATTCAAGGCTTCGGTCGCGCCGCGGGTGAAAATGATCTCGTCCGTCGATTCGGCGTTGAGGAAGCGGCGCAGCGTCTCGCGCGCGCCCTCATAGCCTTCGGTTGCGGCGTTGGCGAGATAATGCAGTCCACGATGCACATTGGCGTATTCATGCTCGTAGAAATGCGTCAGCCGATCGATCACGGCGCGCGGCTTTTGCGCCGAGGCGGCGTTATCGAGATAGGCAAGCGGCTTCCCATAGGGGCGCTCGGATAGAATGGGAAAATCCGCCCGAACCGCTTCAATGTCATAAGCCGTCTGAATGCGGGTAATCTCGTTCATCGGCTGATCCTTCTAGAAAGCCACGCGCTGACGCGATCGCTGAGAAACGCCCTCAACTGCTCATCCTCGATTGCGTCCATCGCCTCATTGGCGAAACCTTCGATAAGCAAGGCTTCGGCCTCGCGGCGCGGCAGTCCGCGCGCGGTGAGATAAAACAACTGATCCTTGTCGAGCCTGCCGCACGTTGCGCCATGGCCGCATTGCACGTCGTCGGCGAAGATTTCGAGTTCCGGCTTGTTGTTCATCGCCGCCTGCTCAGAGAGCAGAAGCGCCTTCGACTGCATGACGCCGTCCGTCTTCTGCGCGCCCGGACGCACAATGACCTTGCCCTGAAATACGCCGACGCTCTGGTCATCGAGGATATTGCGAAAAACCTCCCGGCTTTCGCCGCATGGTTTTGCGTGATCCATGATGAGGGTCGTGTCGGCGTGCAAGCGGCCGCGTCCCAAAGTCGCGCCGTTAAAGACCGCCTTCGCGTTCTCACCGTCGAGGCGCGCGAAGATCTGCCTTCGGTTCAGCCCTTCGCCTTCGATCAGCGCGAAGGAATTGATCATGGCCCCTGCGTCGAGATGCGCGAGCAGCGACGCGACGCGGATCGCCTGATCGACGCCGCCCGAGAAATGAGTGACGAGTTCGAGGCGTGCGCCTGGCGCCAATCGAAGGACGAGGGCGCTGTTGTCCTGCGCCGGCGCAGACGAAAGCGCGCCAAGCGTTTCGATCATTGTCGCTCGAGCGCCCTCGCCCAGCATGACCAGCGCACGCGTATAGGTCGACTGTGCGGATTCCGCGGACGCCAACGTCGCGAGTTCGATCGCGCGGTCGATCGCAGCGCCCGGCGCGATCTGAATGACGACGCCGTCCTGCATCAGCGCCGCATTGAGCGCGAGGATCGGGTCCTGCGCGCCAATATCGGCGCTGGCGAGCGCTGACAGGACATGCGGCTCGCCCTGCGCCAGCGCGTCGCGCAGCGATTGCGCGACGACGCCATCGGGAAGCCGCGCGATATCCGAAAGATCTGGTCGGAAAACGCCGTCGAGCGTGACGAGCCGCAGAGAATCATGCGCGCGCGGCAGTGACAATGCGGCGCGGGAGGCGGTGGCGAGCGGCGCCGGCCGGCCCATCGCCGTTTTCAGGTCCGTGTAATGCCATGACTCCACGCGCCGGTTCGGCACGCCAGACTCGGAGAATGACGCCCAGCCGGCCGCGCGCAGACGCGGCGCGCCCTTGTCGCGCATCTCTTCGTAAAAGGAGGAAAGCGTCGCTTCCGCTTCGCTCGCCAGCTTGATCATCGCTTATGCCGCCTCTTGCGCGATGTAATCCTGATAGCCGCGCTCTTCCAGCTCCAGAGCAAGTTCCGGACCGCCCGACCGCATGATGCGCCCCTGCGCCATCACATGCACCGAATCTGGCCTGATATATTCGAGCAGGCGCTGATAATGGGTAATGACGATGAAGGCGCGCTCGGGCGAGCGGAGCGCGTTGACGCCGTCCGCGACGACGCGCAGCGCATCGATGTCGAGTCCCGAATCCGTCTCATCGAGGATCGCGAGACGCGGCTGCAGGAGCGCCATCTGCAGGATTTCCATCCGTTTCTTCTCGCCGCCGGAGAATCCGGCGTTGAGCGGCCGGCGCAGCATGTCCTGCGCGATGCCGAGCGACGCCGCGGCCTCCTTGACGCGCTTCATGAACTCCGGCGTCTGCAATTCCGGCTCGCCGCGGGCGCGCCGCTGCGCGTTGAGCGCGGCCTTCAAAAAGGTCATCGTCGCGACGCCGGGAATTTCGACGGGATACTGAAAGGCGAGAAAGACGCCCTTGGCGGCGCGTTCCGCTGGATCAAGGTCGAGAATGTTCTCTCCGTTGAGCCGCACGTCGCCTGTCGTCGCCTCATAGCCTTCGCGCCCGGCGATGACGTAGGAGAGCGTCGATTTGCCCGTCCCGTTCGGCCCCATGATCGCCGCGACTTCTCCGGCCTTAACGCTGAGCGTCAGGCCTTTGAGGATTTCCCGCTCGCCGACGGAGACATGAAGATCCTTGATTTCGAGCATCAATTCAGTCCCTCGAGCCGTCGCCTAATATGCACATAGCGAACCACTTCCACGCGGTCTCCGAGCAACTGGTACAGGATGAGATAGGCGCCGCTTATCGCGCTTCTCACGCCTTTCCCGATGTCCGGTTGCTCTCGTCCGATGTGCGGATGTAAGCCCAACAATCTCGTTTTCCTTTCCAGCGCATCCAACGTCCGATCCGCCGCGGTCTCATTCTCTTTTGCGATATAAGACCAGATCTCGATTAAGTCCTCTTCAGCGCGCGCCGTGCGAACGATGCGCATGGAGAATTAGCTCTGTGAATGACGACGGCGCGCCTCGGCTTTGATTTCATCGATCTCGCCGAAACGCCCGGAGCCGCTTTCGACGCCTTCACGCCAAAGCCGGCGTAATTCCTCGACGTCTGTCCTCTCGACAAGCCGCTCGGTGCGCCATTGCGCGACAGCGGCGCGAATAGCGTCATTCTCCGACTCGAACTCGCCGCAAGCGACTGCCGCAGCAAGCTCCGATTCAAGCTCCTCCGGGAGAGAAACATTCAACGTGCGCATCACCCCACGCTCCCTTCGAGCGAAATCGAGATCAACTTCTGCGCCTCGACGGCGAACTCCATCGGAAGCTGCTGCAGCACGTCGCGCACGAAGCCATTGACGATCAGCGCCGTCGCCTCTTCCGCCGAAAGCCCGCGCTGCATGGCGTAGAACAGCTGGTCCTCCGAAATCTTCGACGTCGTCGCTTCATGCTCGAACTGCGCGCTCGGATTCTTCGACTCGATATAGGGAACCGTATGCGCCCCGCAGTTGGGCCCGATCAGCAGACTGTCGCACTGCGTAAAATTGCGCGCGCCGTCCGCCTTACGATGTGCGGAAACCTGGCCCCGATAAGTGTTCTGCGAACGTCCGGCCGAGATGCCCTTGGAGATGATGCGGCTTTTGGTGTTCTTGCCGAGATGCAGCATCTTTGTGCCGCTGTCGACCTGCTGATAGCCGTTCGACACCGCGATCGAGTAGAACTCGCCTTGCGAGCCGTCGCCGCGCAGGATGCATGAGGGATATTTCCAGGTGATCGCCGAGCCCGTCTCGACCTGCGTCCAGGAGATATGCGAGTTGCGGCCGCGGCAATCGCCGCGCTTGGTGACGAAATTGTAAATTCCGCCCCTGCCCTCGCTGTCGCCGGGATACCAATTCTGCACCGTCGAATATTTGATCTCGGCGTCGTCGAGCGCGACGAGTTCCACAACCGCCGCATGAAGCTGGTTTTCGTCGCGCTTGGGCGCCGTGCAGCCTTCGAGGTAGCTCACATAGGAGCCTTCGTCGGCGATGATCAGCGTGCGCTCGAACTGTCCCGTATTCTGCTCATTGATGCGGAAGTAGGTCGAAAGCTCCATCGGGCAGCGCACGCCCTTCGGCACATAGACGAAGGAGCCGTCGGAGAAGACCGCGCTGTTCAGCGTCGCGTAGAAATTGTCGGTCACCGGCACGACAGAGCCGAGATATTTTCGAACCAGCTCCGGGTGCGTGTGCACCGCCTCGGAAATCGGACAGAAGATGACGCCGGCTTTGGCCAGTTCCGCCTTGAAGGTCGTCGCGACGGACACGCTGTCGAAAACCGCGTCGACGGCCACGCGGCGGGTCTCGACGCCGGCGAGAATCTCTTGCTCGCGCAGCGGAATGCCGAGCTTCTCGTAAGTGCGCAGCAACTCGGGATCGACGTCTTCGAGCGACTTCGGACCCGGCGTCGATTTCGGCGCCGAGTAATAATAAAGGTCCTGGAAGTCGATGCGGGGATAGTGAACACGCGCCCAGCGCGGCTCAGGCATCGTCAGCCAGCGCCGGTAGGCCTCGAGGCGCCAATCGGTGAGCCACTCCGGCTCGCCCTTCTTGGCTGAGATGAAACGAACGATGTCTTCATTCAGCCCTTTGGGGGCCTTATCCGATTCGATATCGGTCGAAAACCCGTACTTATAGGCGTCGACGTCGATGGACTCGACGCGCGCAACGGTCTCCTGACGAGCCGCCATCTGTCTTTCTCCTCGTCACGACGGGTTCAAGGCCCGTCGGCCGATCGTTCCGCCGCCGCCTGAGCGTAGGCGCCCTCTTAGGCGTCGACTAGGCGGCGAAATGCCGGGACCTCATGCGATCCACGACACGTGCAAGAACCTTTCCGAACTGTTCTACATCCTCTTGCGTCGAAGACCAACCGAAACTGGCCCTCAGCGCCTCCCTTTCCGCCGCGCCCATCGCCGCAAGCACGTGCGATTCCGTCATTTTGCCTGAAGAACAGGCTGAGCCTGCTGAAAGCGCGACATTCTCAAGGTCAAGCGCCATCAACATTGTGCGTGGGGCGAGGCCGGGAAGTGAGAAAGCGCTGGCGTTTGGCGCGCGCGGCGCCCTTGAACCGTAGAATCGGGCGTCGGGCGCGACTTTCAAGACTTGCCGCTCCAGCGCGTCGCGCAAATCTGCGAGTCGGGACGCCTCTCCTGCCAAATCTGCGGTCGCCGAATTCAGCGCCGCTGCAAAGCCGGCGATTCCGGCGACATTCTCCGTCCCCGCGCGGCGTCCGAACTCCTGGCCGCCGCCGCGAAGCGCCGGCGCCTCCAGATGCAGGCTCTCGTCACGAAAGGCGAGCGCGCCGACGCCCATGGGCCCGCCCAGCTTATGTGAGGAAAAGAACATTATATCCGCGCCAGTCGTCGCGAATGTCGTCTTCAGTCGCCCGACGGATTGCACGGCGTCGCAGACAAGGACGCCTTTCGCCGCATGGATCAGCGCGGCCGCCTCTGCGACGGGCTGGATGACGCCGGTTTCATTGTTGACGGCCTGCAGCGCGAGCATCAGGCGGCCGCCGGAGCGCCGCGCCAGCGCCTCTTCCAGCGCGTCGAGCGAAATGACGCCTTCCGGAGTCAAAGGAAGGGTTTCAACTGCGTCGGGCGGAAAGCGATGGCCCTGCAGGACGCAGTGATGCTCGCCAGCGCCGATCAGCAGGACGTGGATGGGCGCTTCGTCGCCCTCTCGGCGAAGCGCCGGCGTAAGCGCGAGATTCGCCGCCTCTGTCGCGCCGCTGGTGAAGACGACGCTGCGCCGCGGCGCGCCGATCGCTTGCGCGACCGCGGCGCGCGCGTCTTCGAGCAGCGCCTTCGCCGCCCTCCCCTCGGCATGGACGGAGGAAGGATTGCCGAGCGTCTCCAGCGCATCGAGCATCGCCGTCCGCGCCTGCGGGCGCAGCGGCGATGTCGCATTGTGGTCGATATAGACGCGGGCGGACATGGGCCTCGATTTCGGTTGCCGCATTATAGCAGAGCGCGGCGGCGCAGGCGCGTTCACGCGCCTGCGCCGCTCCTCACGAAAAGGTTGCGCGCCCTTACGGCCGCGCCGATTTGGCCAGCCGCGCAAGATTAACGAACTCCGCGCGGTAGCCGAATGGATCGTCGCCCTTGGCGCCCTGCGCGAGCGCGATCACATCGTCATAGCCATATTCGCCGAGATAGGGCGCGCCTTTCAGCAACTGGGCGAAGGCCGCCACGGCGATGGAGAAACGCACGTCCTGCGGCGCGTGCGCGATGCTTTCAACGCTTGGCGATTCGGCGATCGGCTGCGTGATGAGCCGTGAGGCCTCCTCCTTCGGCAGCTTGTAGCGCAGCTTGAGGAAGCCGAGCTCGCTTTCCGCACGCGCCTGCGCCGCGACCGGCGCCGGCGTCTTCTTGCCGTAACGCAGATCGTCAACGAGCTTCTTTTCAGCGTCGACTGGCGTGATCTCGTAGATCGCGGTGACGCGGTGACCGGAGCCGACATCGCCTGCGTCCACCTTGTCGTTGTTGAAATCCTCGCGGCGCAGCGCGCGGGTTTCATAACCGATCAGGCGATATTCGGAGACGCGGGCGGGATTCCACTCCACCTGGATTTTGACGTCCTTGGCGATAGGAAAGAGCGTCGACGACGCTTCATCGACGAGCGCTTTGCGCGCTTCGTTGAGAGTGTCGACATAGACCGCCGCGCCATTGCCGTTCTGCGCAAGCGCCTGCATCAGCGCGTCATTGTAATTGCCCTGGCCGACGCCGAGTATCGACAGGAAAACGCCCTTCTCGCGCTTCCGTTCGATCAGCCCTTTCAATTCGCTCTGATCGGTGACGCCGACATTGAAATCGCCGTCGGTGGCGAGGATCACGCGATTGACCGCCGTCTTATCAAAATTGCTTTCGGCCAGGCGGTAGGCGTCCTGAATGCCTTGCGCGCCGGCGGTCGAGTCGCCCGCGCCGAGCGCGTCGATCGCCGCGAGAATTTTGGCCTTGTCGGCAATCTTCGTCGGCTCCAGCGCGACGCCGGAGCCAGACGCGTAGGTGACGACCGCGACCGTGTCTTCAGGCTTCAACTCGTCGACCAGCATCCGCAGCGCGTTCTTGACGAGCGGCAGCCGATCCTGCGGCGACATGGAGCCCGACACGTCGATCAAAAACACGAGATTGGCGCGCGGGCGCTCGGCGCTTTGCAGCGCATAGCCCTGTATCGCCACATGCACGAGGCGATTGCCGGCGCTCCACGGGCTCGGCGTCACCGTGATCGTCGGCTTGAATGGCGTCTGCGCGCTCTCGGGCTTCGGATAGTCGTAAGGGAAGTAATTGACGAACTCCTCGACCCGCACCGAATCTTTCGGCGGCAGGCGCCCGGCGTTAAGCGCGCGGCGCGCGAAGGCGTAGGAGGCGGTGTCGACGTCGATCGAGAAGGTGGAAACGGGCTCCGTCGCCGCTGACTTGACGGGGTTCGTCTCCTTTGACTCGAACCTGTCGCGAAATTCGCTCTCAGGCGCGACATTCGTATCAACCGACATCGGCGGCCGGACGCCTTCTGCGTTCATCGCGGCGACCGGTTTCGCGGGCTGAATCGAGCGCGACAGCCGCTGCGCGGCGCCGTCTCGAACCGAACCGGCGAGGCGCGGAGGCGGCGCAGCGACACCATCGGCTCGGCCGCCAAGCGCGCCCGCCGTCTTCGCTCTCTCTTCTCGTGGCGCCGAGGGCGCAGGCGCTGGCTGAACTGCCGCCGGCGCCTCCATGCGCGGCGCTACGGCGACCTCGGTCGGCGGCGCGGCGCGGCCGATTGGAGGACTGGATATGCTCCCGCCGCCCGGCGCATAGTTGCGCGAAAGCATAAAGGCGGCGGGCGCGCCGATCATCAGCGCGGCGATCGAGGCCGCGAGCGCGCGATTGAAATAGAACGTCTGACGCATCTTTCTTTTCCCTTCCGATGGAGAGGATGCGTAACTGAGACGTTGCGGCGCGGCCGATCCTTGGGCCTCGGCTGCGCTTTTTTCAAAAGCGGCCATCGCCGCCGCGAGCGCTGCGCGCTTCGCCTCGCCCTCGGGCGGCGGGACGGGCGCGTCTTTAAGGCGCGTAAGATCCGGTTCGATCATCGCGCGGGCTCCAACTGGTTCTTCAGACGTTTTCGCGCCTCATGCAGATGCCACGACACGGTCTTCTCCGAACAACCCATCAGCGCCGCCGCCTCGCCATGCGACAGGTCTTGCGCATAGACGAGCAGCACGGCGTCGCGTTGCTGATCCGGCAGGGCGCGCACCACGCGCCAAAGGTCCTGCCCCATGATTTCGTCCTCTGGGGTGTCGCCGTCGGCGCCGTCCACAAGCGCCGACATTCGCGCTGGTTCGAGCGCCACAATTTTGCGCCGCGCCCGGATGTGGTCGACCGCGGTCGTATAGGCGATGCGATAGGCCCAGGTCGTAAAGGCGCAGTCATTGCGAAAGGCGCTCATCCCCGTCGCCATCTTCACCATTGCGTCCTGAGCGATGTCCTGCGCCTCGGCGCGCGCGCCGCACCAGCGCCAGGCGAGCGCATAGACGCGGTCGTAATGGCGCTCGGCCAGCGCGGCGAAGGCGGCAGCCTCGCCGGCGGCCGCCCGTCGCGCCAATTCGCCATCGGTGTCTTCGCCCGGCAAGTCGCCCCCGTTATTCAATCCCGTCGAGACTATGGACGGCTGTGACCGCGAATTCCTTGGGTCGGAAAAATAGCTAGCATAAGACTCAATGCTTCGCCGACCCCGGCGGATTACGCTTCAACTCTTCGAGGGCCGCTTTTATTGCGAGGCGAATATCGTGCGGCGCGTCTTCAAGCAGCTTAATCACTTGCTCCTCGCGCGCCGCCATTACGGTCCCAATCTTTTGAACTAACACCGACCTTGTGGCGAAATCCGAGGAGACCGCCCCCGAATAGAAAGCCGCCACCAACGTAAAAGCTTTAAGCACCATCCCTTTCGTCGCTAAAAGACCACGTGCATGCGCCTTACCGCTAAGGTATCCTTCCTGTTCCAGCGTCTTGATTAGGGCGGATATGAGCGCACGATCCTGCTCTGAGATAATACCCTTTTCGCCAGCGGAGTTGATGATTGTCGTAGCGGGTTCGAACAGTTCTCTGCGCGCGAGGTATGCTCCCGCTTGATCATCTAGCTCGCGCGCGGTTGGGAATGAACGCACCCAGGGTGCGGCGGTCCGGATTAGATCGAAGAACTCACGCCGAATATCAGCATCCAGCGGTGCGATGTTGCTATTACGCTGTTCACGCAGTCGGTTATCCTGATCGAGAAAGCCGCCCAACACGGCGCAAGCGTCGTAAACAAATACGATACGCGAAGGAATCTCAGAGATATCTCGATCGACCTCAACGCAGAAGCGCATGGCGGCTGATTCGAAACCTTCCCACCCATAACGATCATCGAAGTCACTACACCGAGCTGCAAAGGCCTGCGCCTTTTGTCGGACGAGCGCATGTAGATTCTTGGTGGGGACTTCTTCTGCTGCCGCGAAATCACTGTCGACGCCTTTAGCGTCAATGGCCAGTAACCCTTGTTCTTCAATCCACCGTTGACCAATCGGGGCATCCAGCATTGTCGAGAGAGCCGACGTCCATTCAGCTGCGTCTCCCTTCGGGAGGTGCTCCTTGATCCAGCGGTTCGCAACCGCCGGGCCTTGGTTCCAAATTTCGCTAGGAACGCTCGCGAAGGCTAGCTCATACTCCGCAACGTCTAAGCGGCCAGAGATACGGTCTTCATACCAATTTATCCAAACGTCCCAGTGCGCTTCTGCAGACAATCTTTGCTTTAGTCGTTTCCAGCTGTCGCTAGCCCACCTGGGAAATTTCGTAGGCCAGAGCGGCGCCCGAAGTAAACTTTTTGCAGACCCTCCGTTTTCAATGACCTTTAGATCAGCAATCGTGTTGTCCCAGACGTCTGATCCGTAAGCGTAATCATATTCGAGTGCGTAAATTGCATAGGCGCCATAGGTGGCTCCGCTTGCCGAAGAAGCCAGTGCGTCTTTTGTTTGAGAAGATGCTGTATAAGCCGTGTAGGCCGCAACAGTGTCTACGAATATCGATCCATTTACTATGTCCGACGTAAATGCGCTTACCGCATGGAAATTTATCGTAGCGCCCCTTGCCAAGGCGGCCGCTCGAAAGCGACCAGCTACCTGAGAGTCGATGTCTCTTGGCTGAACTGCTTTGCCTAAATTCGCCCAAATTGTGCGCAACGCGGCGCGCGAAGCGATAACTGTCGCAACCTCCCGAGGCTGCAACATGAACCACGCCTCAAGCTGCTCTCGGGTCTCGAATTTTGAACTAGCATTGGAGCTATCGTTCATGAAAATCTCCGCAATGCACGATGCGGGGCTCACCGGAAAAGGGCAAGGAACGAAAGTCGATCTGGCCCTTCTTCCTGGTCCGCCGGGCGCGGTGGCTTGAATCGAACGTTCCTCTCAGCGGCTAGCTATGCTGTATCGAAGGTGTAGCGCGCCCCTCGCAGAATTTCCTTGCATTTTACACCAGCCCGCGTGGTAGAAGGCGCGCCTGCCAGTTTCGCAAGGGATTCCGAATGCCCGAGGTTATTTTCACCGGTCCGGCCGGCAGGCTCGAGGGCCGGTTCCATCAGTCCGCCACGCGCGGCGCGCCGATCGCGATCATTCTGCATCCGCATCCGCAGTTCGGCGGCACGATGAACAATCAGATCGTTTATCACCTTTACTACGCCTTTGCGGAGCGTGGTTTTTCCGTGCTGCGCTTCAATTTCCGCGGCGTCGGCCGTTCGCAGGGCGCCTTCGACCACGGCTCGGGCGAGCTTTCCGACGCGGCGGCCGCGCTCGACTGGGCGCAGGCGGTCAATCCGGAAGCGCGCGCCTGCTGGATCGCCGGCGTCTCTTTCGGCTCCTGGATCGGCATGCAGCTGCTGATGCGCCGTCCCGAGATCGAGGGGTTTATCTCGATCGCGCCGCCTGCAAATCGTTTCGACTTCTCCTTCCTGGCGCCCTGCCCCTCCTCGGGCCTCTTCATTCACGGCGACCAGGACCGCGTCGCGCCGCTCAAGGAAGTGACCGGGCTGATCGAGAAGCTCAAGACGCAAAAGGGCATTCTCATCGAACATGCCGTGGTCGAGGGCGCGAACCATTTCTTCGAGAACAGGATCGAGCCGCTGATCGCGCATGTCGACGCCTATCTCGACAGGCGTCTTGGCAATCCGCCGAGGATCGCCATTCCCGCGCGGGGCGACTGACGCTTCATTGTCATTCCCGACGCGCGTAGCGCGATCGGGAATCCAGGCCTTCCCGGAATGACACTGCGATTTATGACGCTTACGCGGTTGCTCGCGCCAGCATGCCGCCGGCCATGGCGTCGGGCGCGCCAGTCGTCGTCGGGAAGGTGAGCGGCAGTCCTTCCAGCACGCGCGCGGCGAGATAGGCGAAGGCCTGAGCCTCCATCGAATCCGCCGACCATCCGACCGCGTCGGCGGTCGTCACCTTGCACGGCAGCCGCATGACGAGTTCGCGCACCAGGATCGGGTTGCGCGCGCCGCCGCCGCAGACGATCAGCAGTTGCGGCTGGGTCGGCAGATGCGGAAAAAGCCGCAGCACCGAAGACGCCGTAAAGGCGGTCAGCGTCGCGGCGGCGTCCTCGGTCGAGAGCTTGGCGACCGCATCGAGCGCGAAGGCGTTGCGGTCGAGAGATTTCGGCGGCGGCTGATCGAAGAACGGATGCGCCAGCATCTTGAGCAGCGTCGCTTCATTGACGCGGCCGCGCGCCGCCATATGGCCGTGCCGGTCGATCGGCGCGCCGGTGCGCTGAAGCATCAGATCGTCGATGAGCGCATTGCCCGGCCCCGTGTCGCAGGCGATCGGCTCTTCGCCGTCCGCGACATAAGTGACGTTGGCGACGCCGCCGATATTGAGCAGCGCCACTTCGCCCTTCATGCCGCCGGCGAGGACAAGCGCGCGATGGAACACGGGCACGATCGGCGCGCCCTCGCCGCCGGCGGCGATGTCGGCGGCGCGGAAATCATAAGCGACGTCGAGTCCGAGACGCGCGGCGAGCGCCGGCCCGTCGCCGATCTGGATCGTGAGCTTTTGCTTGGGACGGTGCAGCACCGTCTGGCCATGAAAACCGACGACCTTGACGCTTGCCGGGTCGATCTCATTATCCCGCAACAACGCCTCGACCGCCTCGGCGTGGCGGTCGGTCACCATGCGCTCGGCGAAGGCGAGAACGCCGGGCCGCGCGTCTCGATCTTGGAGCGTCGCGGCTTCGGCGAGCGCGTTGCGCAGCAGCGCGCGGTCGGCGTCGCTATAGGGGTAGTGCCCCGTCGGCCCGAAGACGACGGTCGCGTCGCCATCGGTTTCGATCAACGCGACATCGACGCCGTCCATGGACGTGCCGGACATGAGACCGATTGAGCGGTAGGTGGGCAAGGCGAATCTCCGAGAAAGAGGGAGATTAGCAGGAGAAGCTGCGCCCTACCTCCCCCTTGCGCGGAGGTCGCTCGCCGAAGGCGAGCGGGTGGGGGTAAATTGAAATGGCTGAGACGTTCACCCCACCCGGTTCGCTTCGCGAACCACCCTCCCCGTCAAGGGGAGGGATGAACGCCTTTCATTGCAGTAAGCCTGCATGTGTTGAAACGCAGCAGTTTTACCGCCGCCCCTCCCAGCCCCAGGCCGCGACCACCGCGCCGACCAGCGCCAGCATCGCCCATAGACCCAAACCAAGCGGCGCGATTTCGACGCCGACGAGCGTCGAGGCGCCGGTCTGTCTGATCCCGATCCAGTCCGAGCCGCCATAACGGTTGGCGTCGCGCAACTCGACGACGCGCGGCATCGAAACGGTGTCGGCGCCGCCGTTCGATAAACGCCGCGCCGTGCCGCCGGTCGCTTCCATCAGCGGCTGCAGTTTCTCCGTCGTCGATGCCACTTCGCGAAACTCGCGCGGATTGGGCGGACCGACGTTCACAAGCGCGGTGAGGCCTTCGCTCTGGAAGCGCCACAGACCCATTTCCTTGGCGTCGAAACGCGCGCGCCACAGTCCCGGCTCGCCTTGCGCGACCGCGATCTCGTCGCGCGCGCCCGACGGCGCCGTCGCCATCACCGGCGCCGGTCGCTCCTTCATCGTCTGGCGCTCGACGCTGACCTCGCGGCCATGTGCCGACGCGCGCAGCGCCTCCTCTTCGAGATCCGGCTCCTTCATCAGCCAATGCGCAAGGCGGCGCGTCAGATCGACATGCGGGCCGCCGCCCTCAAAGCCGCGCGCCCAGAGCCAAATCTGGTCGGAAAGCAGCAGCGCCACCCTGCCCTTGCCTTCGCGCGAGAGCACCAGCAGCGGCTTGTCGCGCACGCCGGACATGATCGAGTCGCCCTTCACCACATTGGCGTCGACCTGCCTGAACCATTCGCCCCAATTCGGCGGCTCGGATTTGGCGCCGGCGAGGCCGCGCGTCACCGGATGCTTCTCGCCGTCCTTGCTGACGCGGGCGCGAAACGCCTGTTCAATGAGCGCGCCGTCGGGTCGCGCCGGCAGGATGTTTTCAAGCGGCGAATAATAGAGGCCCCGCAAGGTCGCGTAATCCGGACCGACAGCCGCGAGAAAGGCGCCGCCATTCTCGACGTAATTGGCGATGTTCTCGAAATAGATCGAGGGCAGCGTCGTCTGGCTCGAATAGCGATCGAAAATGATGAGATCGAATTCGTTGATTTTCTTCCCGAAGAGATCGGCGGTTGGAAAGGCGATCAGCGACAATTCGCTCGCCGGCGTGACGTCGAGCTTCTCCGGCGGCCGCAAAATGGTGAAATGCACCAGTTCGACATTGGCGTCGGCGCGCAAGAGATTGCGCCAGCTTCGCTCGCCGGGATGAGGCTCGCCCGACACCAGCAGCACTTTGAGCCGATCGCGCACGCCTTCGATCGTCAGCACGGCTTTGTTGTCGAGCGGCGTCAGCTCGCCGGGGGCGGACGGAATTTCGAGTTCGACGACATTTTGTCCTCCATGTTCGATGCGCACCGGAATGCTGACGATGTCGCCCGGCACGGGGCTGAAGGTCGGCAGCGCTTCGCCGTCGCGGCGCACTGAAATCGGGATGCGGGCGCCATCGCCGCCAAGATCAACGACGCGGGCGCGGATGATCTGATCCTTGCCGACGATGCCAAAGCGCGGCGCCTCGACAAGCTCGATACGGCGGTCGCGCTCGCCCTTATGCCCAGTCACCAGCGCCTGGACGGGCGCCTTGAAGCCGAGCGCCTCCGCCCTGGCGGGAATATCGTGAACGACGCCGTCGGTCAGAAGAATAGCCCCGCCGACGCGCTCCGACGGAACGTCCTTCAATACTTCGGCGAGCGCGCCGAAGAGCTTGGTGCCGTCATTGCCCGAAGCGTCGTTGGCGACCGTGATCGTGCGCGTCTCGACGTCGCCGAATTTGGCGAGCGCCGAGTCGAGCGCCTTGCGCGCCTCTTCCGTTTGCGCGTTTCTCGCGCCGAAATTCTGGCTGTCGCTCTTGTCGACAACCACCGCGATGACGCTCTTTTGCGGATCGCGTTTCTCGCGCACGAGCGACGGGTCGGCGAGCGCCGCAATCAGCAAGGCGAAAGCGAACGCCCGGAGCGGCGCGCCACGCTGGCGTTTGGCCGCCATCAGCGCCAGCGCGCCGGCGCCAAGCACGCCGAGGACGATCAGCGCCGACCAGGGAACGAGCGGCGAAAAGGCGAGCGTGAGGTCGCTCACTGGCCCAGCCTTTCCAGCAAGTCGCGCACATGCACCTGATCGGACTTGTAGTTCCCGGTCAGCGTATACATCACCAGATTGATGCCGCCGCGGAGCGCGAATTCGCGCTGACGCGCGCCGCCCGGCGTCAACGGAAACAGCGGCTGGCCGCGTTTGTCATGCGCCCAGGCGCTCGCGAGGTCGTTCGAGGTGATGACGATCGCGGAGACGCTGTCCGTCGCGCGCACCGGACGCGCGGCCTGATCTTTCGGCTCCGGCGGCAGCGCCTCGACCCAGGTCTCGCCATTGGCGTAACGGCCGACGAATCCATCGAGCAAATAGAAGGTCTTGGTGATGACGTGATCGCGCGGCGTCACTTCCAGCGGCGGAATGTCCAGGCCTTTCGTCAGATCGCGCAGCCATTGCGACTCCGGCGTCGGCGCGCCGCCGATGCGTTGCGAGAGCGCGTCGCGCGTGTCGAAGATGATTGTGCCGCCCTGCTTCATATAGGCGGCGACTTTCGCCATCGTCTTGGCCGCAGGCTGCGGCGCGCTCGCGACAATCGGCCAGTAGAGCATGGGATAGAAGGCGAGCTCGTCCTTCGACGGATCGACGCCCACCGGATCTCCAGGTGCGAAAGAGGTGCGCGCATTCAGCGCCTGGGTGAGCGCCTCGAGGCCCAGCCGCGATATTTCGTCGACGTGGGCGTCGCCCGAGATCACATAGGCGAGCCGGGCCGTCAGCGCGGCGTCCTTGTCGCGCTGGGAGACGGACGATTTCGGCGCCGACTCGGCGCGCGTTTCATCAATCGTCGCCGCTACGCAAGAGAGCGCCAGAAGCGCCGCGGTCGCGGTCCCCAGCGGCCGCAGCCGCAACTTTCCGGCAAGCGACAGAACGATCAGCGCGTCGGCGATGAAGGCGGCGAGCGCGAAGACGAGCAGCGGCCCGCGCAAATCGAGCTGCCCGCCCGCGCGTAGCACGTCCGCGCTCAGTCCGGCGGCGGCGAAATCGAAAGCGCTGATCTCGTCAGTCGGGCGCAAGGTCTGCACCGCGACAAAAGCCTCCCCCGAGCCGTACAGCCCGGGCGGATGTTCGGCGCTTGCAGGCCCGTCGAAGCCCGGCGGAATGCTTTGCGCGCTGAGGCCCGGCGCGCCGAGCGCGCCAAATCCATCGAGTAGGCGCATCGGCGCGAAAGCCGACGGATCGGCGACCATGCCCGACCGTTCGCCGCTCGCAGGCGCCGACTCTCCAGCCATCGCGCTGATCCGTTTCAGCATCTCAACGAAGAGCCCCGAGATTGGCAGATTCGACCAATTGGCGTCGGCGTTGACGTGAAACAGCACGATCAGCCCCTTCCCGCGTCGTTCCGCGGTCACGAGCGGCGTGCCGTCGGAAAGGCGCGCCCAGGTCTTGTCCGCAAGTCCCGGATCGGGCTCGGCGAGCACCTGCCGCTGCACCGTGACGTCTTTCGAAGCCGGCAGGCCAAAGAAAGGGCTCGTGGCGTCAAACTCGGCGAGCGCCTTTGGCTCCTCCCAGGACATGGCCCCGCCGAGCACGCGTCCGTTCCGGCGCAGGCGCACGGGCAGCAGACCATCGTCGGCGTTGGCGAGATGCGGCCCTGCGAAACGAATGAGCGTCCCGCCTTCTTCGACGAAGCGCGACGCCGCGTCAAATGTCTCGCCAGGCGCGAGCCCGACATCGGCAAGACCCAGGATATTAGGTTGTTCGCCGAGCAGCGCCTGCACCGGATCTACAACGCCGGGACGCGCCGTGCGGATTTGGGCGAAAGGCGCAAGCGCTTTTTCCAGATAGTAGAGCGGCGAGAGCAGCGGCTGCGCCTCATTCGCGGCGCCGCCTCCGATCAGCGCCACGCGCTTCACTTTCGAGCGCGCGTCGAGAAGCGCGACGGCGCCGGCGGAATTTTCCCCTTCGATGCGCAGATGACTGACGTCGTTGCGAAGTTCTACCGGCAGTTCGATTTTCGCCCGAACGCGCGGCGCGCCGCCAAAATCCACTGCGGCTCGGCCGACCGTCCGACCTTTCGCGTCGACCGCGTCGACGACCGCCGACGCGTCGTCGCCGATGCGCAGCACATCGACGCTCAGCGCGGCCGCATCATTTGTCGGCGCGGCGAGCGCGCGCGGCGCATGATTTTCGACGTAAATCTCGACTGCGGCTGCGCCCGACTCTTTCAGCGCGCGCACGAAGCCTGCGGCGTCGCCCTGCGCGACGCCGTCGCTGACCCACACGATGCGCGCCGCGTTATGGGCGTGGGCGAAGGCCGTGACCTGTTCGCCGATCGCCTTGCGGTCCGGCAGAAATGGCTTGGGCCGCGCCGAACGCAATTTTTCCATCGCGCGCGGCCCGTCGCCTGGAACCGGCGCCGCGGCTTCGGACGCAAGCGCGACTGCGACCGGACCGCCGGCGCGCGCCGCCGACTCGATGATTGATGCGGCGCCAGCGAGGCGTCGCTCCCATGTCGGCGCCGCCGTCCAGCCGTCGTCGAGGATGACGAGCGTCGGCGCGGCGGACGCGACGACGCCGCTGGGCGCCCAGACCGGTCCCGCCATCGCAAAGATCAACGCGGCGGCAAGCGCCAGCCGTAGCGCCATCAGCCACCAAGGGGTTTTTGCCGGCGTCTCTTCATCGGGCTTGAGCGCGCGCAGGATTTTCGTCGGCGGAAAGACGATCTCGCGCGGACGCGGCGGCGTGACACGCAACAGCCAATAGATCATGGGCAGGCTGATGAGACCAAACAGCGCGAGCGGCGCGGCGAAGGAAAACATCAGCGTCGCTCCTCGAAGCTGACTCCATCCGCTCCGAGCAATCCCATGGCGAGCGCCAGCGCCGCTTCGGAGGCTGGCCTGTCGGTGCGATGCTGCAGAAAGATGAAGCCGACGCGTTGCGCCGCGCGGCGCACGGCGTCGCGATGCGCCTCGAACCGCCGCGTATAGGCTGCGCGCAAGCTGCGCGCGTCGCCTGCGTAGAAGGCGGGGCCGCCGTCGGTGTCGAGAAAAGTGGTTTCGCCGGAGAACGGCAGAGTTTCTTCGCTGGGATCGGTCACCATCAGCACCGCGCCGGAGGCGCCGCCGTCGGCGAAGCGTCGCAGGCGCGCGGCAAGCGCGTCCGGATCGATGAGGAAGTCGGAGATCAGAATGACGCGGGCGCGGGGGCGGATCGGCGCCTGCGGCGGAAGCTCGTCGCGCGTCGCGTCCGTTGCGTTGTCGGCCAGCGCGCGCGCCAGCCGGTCGATCACGTCGCGCGCCGAGATCGGCGCGGTCAGGCCCAGCGCCGCCGCCCGCTCGCCGCCGCGAACGAGCACGTCCGCGAGCGCAAGCCCCAGGGTCACGCCGCGGGACAGCTTGTCGTCGGAGGCGAGAGACGAGCCGAAGGCCATGGAGGGAGAACAATCCATCCAGAGGAAATAGTCGTGCGCGGCCTCCCATTCACGCTCGCGCACATAGAGCTGATCGCCGCGGGCGGAGCGGCGCCAGTCGATGCGATGCGCCGACTCGCCAGATGCAAATGGCCGATATTGCCAAAACGTCTCGCCGACGCCCGCGCGCTTGCGGCCATGAACGCCATAGGCGAGGCTCGCCGCGATCTCATGCGCGCGCGCCACCAGCCTCGGCATCCGGCTCGCGAGATCGGCCGCCGTCGCGCCATCTGCGGGCTTGCGCTGTGCAGGATCGTAGGCGCGCGTGGCGACGTCAGCAAACATCGTCATCTTTCTCCGTCAGAGGAAAGAGCCGAGCGAAGGCTCGTCACCCGATCCGCGCCACAAGCGTCTGAACCACGTCCGAAACGGTCATCTCGCGGCGCGCGGCGAAATTGAGCGCCATGCGGTGGCGCAACACCGGCGCGGCGAGTTTCGCCACATCTTCTATCGAAGGCGCAAGCCGGCCGGTGACGAGCGCGCGGGCGCGCGTCGCCAACATCAGCGCCTGCGCCGCGCGCGGTCCCGGACCCCAGGCGACATGCGGCGCGATTTCCGCGTCGCCCTCGTCTGGACGGGCTGAACGAACGAGATCGAGGATCGCGTCGACGACCTTCTCGCCGATCGGAAGCCGGCGCACGAGCCTTTGCGTCGCCATCAGCTCTTCGGCGTCGAGCGCCTGGCTCGCCTCGGCCATCGTCTCGCCAGTCGTTTCCAGCAGCACCCGCCGCTCGCTGGCGCGGTCGGGATAATGCACGTCAATCTGCATCAGAAAGCGGTCGAGCTGCGCCTCGGGCAGAGGATAGGTGCCCTCCTGCTCCAGCGGGTTTTGTGTCGCAAGGACATGGAAAGGCCGCGGTAGATCGTGGCGCTTTCCGGCGACGCTGACATGGTGCTCCTGCATCGCCTGCAGCAGCGCCGACTGCGTGCGCGGCGAGGCGCGGTTGATCTCGTCGGCCATCAGCAGCTGGGTGAAGACCGGCCCCCTGATGAAGCGGAACGAACGCGAGCGATCAGCGCCCTCTTCGAGCACCTCGGAGCCGAGAATATCGGCGGGCAGCAGATCCGGCGTGAACTGCACGCGCTGCTCCGCCAGGCCGAGCACGCGGCCAAGCGTCTCGACAAGCTTGGTCTTGGCGAGGCCGGGCACGCCGACGAGGAGACCGTGGCCGCCCGCGAGGATCGTCACCAGCGCCTGTTCGACGACCTCGTCCTGGCCAAAAATGACGGCGCCGATCGCGGCGCGGGCGCGACCGATATGGTCGAGGGCGCGTTCGGCGGATTGAACGACGGCTGTTTCGAGCGAGGTCGTCCTGGTGTCGAATGAGGTCATTTCAGCTTGCTCAGGCAGCTTGTCTATGAAGAGGATCGGGCGCATCGTGGCGGCGCTGCCGTGTTTCGCCGCAAGTCGATCCAAAGCCCCCGCGCCATTCGGCTCCGCATGAATTTTCGAAGGCGAAGCGGGGGGAGTTAGGGCCTGGCGCAATCTTCGTCTCTCCGCCGCTGCAATTCAAGCGCAACCGGCGCGGTGGAGAGGCATTTTACCGCCAAAACCGCAATTTGGACGTGACAGTTTGTTCATGCATGCCGCATTAAACGCCCCTCGACGGACGCCATGTATATTCATCGGCGTATAGTCGTCGGATATCCTCATCACGAAAGGCGTTTCCGCCCATGTGGCGCGCAATCGTTGAAACCGCCCTGCTCTTCCTCACGCCCTTCGTCGCCTATGCGCTTTTCCATTCCCTGCAGCGTCGCTGGCCCTTCGTGCGCGAGCTCTGGCATGGCAAAGTCGTGTCGCTGCTGACGATTGCGGGCCTCCTCATCGCCATCGTCGGAGTCGTGACGCTCGGCTTCAGCCGGCTTAACCAGGGCGCTTATGTGCCGGCCCATATCGAGAACGGAAAACTGCAGCCAGGCCGCTTCGAATGAATGCGGCGCTGAGACTGCTCGACGATCCCCGGCTGGCGACGCTGTTTGCGGCTCTCTCGAAGACGGGCGCAGAAACGCGGGTCGTCGGCGGCGCCGTGCGCGACGCTCTGCTCGGTCTGCCGCCTCACGAGATCGACCTTGCCACGACCGCTTTGCCCGACGCCGTCCTCGCGGCCGCGCGGGACGCCGGACTGAAAGGCGTGCCGACCGGCATCGAACATGGCACGGTGACGATCGTCGTCGCGGGTACGCCCTTTGAAGTCACGACGCTGCGTGAGGACGTCGAGACCGACGGCCGCTTCGCCAGGGTGCGCTTTGGCGGCGATTTCGAGCAGGACGCGAAGCGGCGCGACTTCACCATCAACGCGCTGTCGCTCTCCTTCGATGGCGAGATTCACGATTATACCGGCGGGCTTGCCGATATCGAGGCGCGGCGCATCCGCTTCATCGGCGACGCCGCGACGCGGATTCGCGAGGACTATCTGCGGATCCTGCGCTTCTTTCGCTTCAACGCCTCTTATGGCGAGGGACCGTTCGATCGCGAGGGCCTGCATGAGTCGATCGTCGCGCGGGAACATCTGTCGCGTCTGTCGCGCGAGCGCATCCGCGCCGAACTGATGAAGCTGCTGCTTGCGCGCCGGGCGCCGGACGTGCTGCGCGCCATGTCGCACGCCGGCGTCATCGAAGTCATTCTCGGCATTGGCTATCCCTCTCGGCTCCAGCGGCTGGCCGACCGCGAAGCGGCTCTGGGCAAGCCGGCGGACGCGGTGTTACGGCTTGCGGCCTTTTCGGTGCTGACCGCCGAAGACGCCGAGCGGCTGCGCGAGCGGCTGCGGCTCTCCAACGATGAATTCGCGCGGCTTGCGGCGGCGGCGCGAACGCTCGCGCCCTTGTATGGACGCGACGCGCCGCCGCCGGCGTCGCATCTGCGCGAGATGCTCTTCCTGTGCGGCGCGCGCGCCGCGGCAGACGCGCTGGCGCTGGCGCATGCTGAAAGCGCCGCGGCGGCGGACGATCCGGATTGGCGGGAGGCGGCGCGCTTTCTCGAGGAAACGCCGACGCCCGCCTTTCCCATCAAGGGCGCGGATCTCATCGCGCGCGGCGTGACGCCGGGCAAGCAATTGGGCGATGCGCTTAGAACGCTGCAAGCCGAATGGATTCGCGCCGGCTTTCCGCGCGATCCCGCGGTCGTACTGCAGCTTCTTGAAAACGCTATGGCGAACAGCGGGCGGGAGGCGCGCTAGCGCCCGCCACTAGAGCGCGCTGCGAAAAAGTGGGAACCGGTTTTTCGCATACAGCGCGCTCTAAACTTTGGGAATCGATCAATTTATCTGCATGTGGGCGATTCCGCCCAAATACAGCGTGATCTAGCCGGCTTCGGCTTGCGCGAGCCGATCAAAGATCCCCAGCACCAGCGCGCGCTTGTCGAAATTGAACACCTCGGTTTCCCTGGCGGCGTCGCGAATGGCGTCCCAGGCGCTCGCGTAGCGGGCGAGTCTCGTAGGAGCGGCGCCGGTCTGCGCGAGCGCGCGAACGCGAGAGTCGAGATGGCGCTGCGTCGCGCGCATGAAAGTCTCATAGGCCGCTTCATTGTCGCGGCCGGTGAGCTTGTCGGCCAGCATATGCGCGCCCAGCCAATCGACCTGCGGCAACCTTTCGAAAAGCCGGCGCACGGCGGCGTCGAAGGCGACGCCGTCATCGCCCAGCAGCCGCAGCGCCTCGCGCACGGAGCCCTCGGCGCGCGCCGCGGCGACGAGCAGGTCCGATTCAGGCGCCTGCGACCAGGGGGACCCAAGATTTTTCACGGCGGCGATCGTGTCCTCCGGCGACAATGCGCCGAGCATCAGCTTGCGACAGCGCGAACGGATCGTCGGCAGCATGCGGCCGGGCTGATGCGCGATCAGCAGAAACAGCGAGCGTTGCGGGGGCTCCTCGATGAGTTTCAAAAGCGCGTTGGCGCTGGCGCGATTGAGATCGTCGGCGCAGTCGACGATGGCGATCCGCCAGCCGCCGGTTCCTGACGCCTGATGGAAGGCCTGAATAACCTTCCGCACGTCCTCGATGCGAATTTCCGTGAAATGCTTCTTGGTCTTATCGTTCCAGGCGCGGCGCAGCAAAAAAATGTCGGCAAGCGCCATTGAGGCGATCCGACGCGCCGCGGGATGGCCCGCCGGCACGTCAAGGGCCTCGGCGGACTGAACCGCCGCTGCGGCGGGTTCGGGATGCGCCATGAGAAATCGCGCCAGGCGCCAGGCGAGCGTCGCCTTGCCGACGCCTTCCGGCCCGCCGATGATCCAGGCCTGCGCCATCTTGTTGCGGCGGTAGGCGTCGAGCAATTCATGCTCCGCCTCGGCATGGCCGAAAAGCGCAAGGGTCTGCCGCGGATGCGGGGCGTCGTCGTAGCGATCGCTTTCCGGGTTCCCCTCTTCGCGGCTCATTGCGCGGCTTGTGCGGCGTGCGCAAGGAAGCGGTCGTGAACGAGACGCTGCACCGCGCGCGCGACGTCGTCGATGGTCATGGAAGCGTCAATCACGCAGCAGCGCTCCGGCTCGCTCTCGGCGATGTCGAGGAAGGCCTGCCGCAGCTCCTCGTGAAAGGCCGGCGCTTCGCTTTCGAAGCGATCAATCGCTTCGCCTTGCCGCCGCGACGCCGCCCGTGTGAGGCCTTCGTGCGCCGGAAGATCGAGCACGATCGTCAGATCCGGCCGCCTATCGCCGACCGCCGCTCTTTCGAGCAGCGCCAGAGTCTTGGCGTCGACGCCGCCACGCGCGCCCTGATAGGCGCGAGTCGAATCGGCGAAGCGGTCGCACAGCACCCATGCGCCGCGCTTCAAGGCGGGCGCGATCAAGGTTTCGACGTGATCGGCGCGCGCCGCCGAGAACAGCGCCGCCTCGGCGAGCGGACCGAGCGGCGCGGCGCGTCCCGTGAGCAGGAAAACGCGCAGCTTCTCGGCCTTTGGCGTGCCGCCGGGCTCGCGCGTCGTCACAACCTCGAAGCCGCAGTCGCGCAAATGTTCGGCGAGCCGGGCAAGCTGCGTCGACTTGCCGACGCCCTCGCCGCCTTCGAAGGTGATGAAGCGGCCTTTTTCGGGCGTCGCTTGGAAGGTCATTTCTTGCCGGAGAGTTTCTGGTGAATCGCCGCAGCGGCGGATTCGTAAATAGCGTCGAACGCGCGCCGTGGCAGCGACCCCTGCTCGACAGATTCCGCAGTCTGCAGCGGCTGCTCGAGCACAACGGAGTTTCCGCGCTTCACTTCGAGGCGTCCAACCGTTGCGCCCGCCTCGACCGGCGCCAGCACAGGGCCTTCGTAAACGATCTTGCCCATCAGCCGCTCGTTGGCGCCGCGCGGCAGCAGCACCTTGATGTCCTCTTTCGCCGTCAGCTCGACAGAGCCCTTCGTTCCGCCATAGACCTGCGCAGGCCCGATGCTTTCGCCGGCCTTGAACAGTTCCTTCTCTTCGAAGTTGCGGAATCCCCATTGCAGCAGCTTGCGCGCCTCGTCGGCCCTCTCCTTCGGAGTCTTTGCGCCGTAAACGGCGACGATAAGGCGTCTGCCTTCCTGCGTGGCTGAGCCAACTAGTCCATAGCCGCTGTTCTTGTCGATATTGCCGGTTTTCAGCCCGTCGGCGCCGACGCTCATCGTCAGCAGCGGATTGCGATTCTGCTGACGAATCTTGTTCCAGGTGAACTCCTTTTCGCCGAAATAGCCATAGAACTGCGGATAGGTCTTGATGATATGCGCCGCGAGCTTCGCCATTTCGCGCGCCGTCACCTTTTGATCGGGACCGTCCATGCCCCAGGGGTTGCCGAAGCGCGATTTCACAAGGCCAAGCTCGTCCGCGCGTTTGTTCATCCGCATGACGAAGGCTTCTTCCGAGCCCGCCAGACCTTCCGCAAGCGTAATCGCGGCGTCATTGCCGGACTGGATCACGAGACCGCGAAGGAGATCCTCGACGCGCGCGCGACTGTTGAGCGCAAGGAACATCGCCGATCCGCCCGCCGGCGCCCCGCCGGTGCGCCAGGCGTGCTCGGAAACGGTGAATTCGTCGTCAAGATGCAGTCTGTCCTCGGCCAAGGCCTGGAAGATCAGTTCCGCCGTGAGAATTTTCACCGTCGAAGCTGGTTTCTGGTAGTCGTCCGCGCCCTTCTCGAACAGGACGGTGTTGGTGCCGGCGTCGATCAGAATCGCGCTCGGGACGCTCGTTTGAAAATTCTGGGCGCGCGACGGCGCCGCGCCAAGCGCACACAATGCGAAAAGCGTCAGAATAAGGTGCAGCCCGGGAAATTTCGGCAAGACGCGCTCCCGTATTTACGCCGCAGCGCGGCAAGCCGGGAGAAGATGGCGCGCGACGCCGAAAATTGCAATCACGGCGTGGGGTCGCTCAGTTCGTTCGAACCGAGGAGTTCAGCGCCTGTCGGATGGCGTTGTGAGTGGAAGCTTGACGGACGCCGAGATGCGCGGGCCGCACTGGCGGCAGCGGCGCCACGACTTTCTTGGCCTTCTGGGTCGAAGCGACGGGTTCTTCGTCGATGCTGGCTTGCTCCCGCAAGGGAGGCAGGGGCGCGTCGCTGTCCTGCCTGGCATAGGCCCGCATCTGATCATCTGACGCCTGCCCATTCTCATAGGCGACGCGCGCCGCGAGTTCGGCGACTTCCGCCCTTTCATCGTAGCGCGTCGCACGCGCCGGGTCCTCATTCGCCGCGGTCATCACCGGCGCAGGAGCGTCGAACTGCGCCGGTTGGCCATCGTCGCGCAGGGTCGCAAGCAATTTTTCGTCGTCGTCTCCCTCGAGATCGGCGCGCCCGACCCATTCCACTTTGACGCGCGTCGTGCCGACGCCATGAAAATCAAGCGCTTGCGCCACGCGCTGGGAGACGTCCATCACGCGTCCGCCATGATAGGGTCCGCGATCGTTGACGCGCACCACGATCGAACGGTCATTGCGCAAATTGGTGACCCGCGCATAGCTCGGCAGCGGCATCGTGGGATGGGCGGCGGAAATTGACGCCCTGTCGAATATTTCGCCGTTGGCGGTGCGTCGCCCATGGAAATCCGAGCCATACCAGGAAGCCGTTCCTGTCGCCCTATAGGGCTTCTCGCTCGGATAATAGGTTCGGCCGGCGATCTTATAGGGCTTGCCGACCATATAGGCGCCGCCGCCCTTCGGCACTTCTTCGCCCTCAGCAATCACCCGTGGACTGGGACGCACCCCATAACGCGGGTCAATCTGCCCGAATCCGCCGAGGCCGGCGCTTCTATGCGATCCCGTGGTCGAAGAGCACCCGGCGAGCGCGCCGAGACAGACAAGAGGCAACAGTTTGGAAAAGATGATTGAAGAGCGAACCAAAGGACGCGGCGGATGAGCAACGCTTTTGAAGACGACAAATCGCATCCAGACGGTCCTTGCCACCAAACTTCGATTCGCCGCCGACGGCACCGAAAAACGCCCCACAAGCGGCGGCGCTTCCTTCATTTCGACGCGGCGCGGAACCGCCGCGCGGTGCGACCCGCGGAGTGTCTCGTTGATGTGTGAAGTTGTCGTTAAACGCAGTTACGCTGGCGTCAGCAGGCGTCGCGAATGAGACCAAAATGCGACACATGCCCTCCAAATGCGCACACGCATCGAGATTGAAAACAGATGTGGCCTTGGCGCCACAGTCTTCTCGGCTTTATTGAACGCGCGCGAGGTCGACGATTCGCGTCTCGACGCGCTCTATGCCGCGAAAGACATTGCGAGACAGTTTCGCCGCGACGTGAAGTTGTGCGCCGTCTCCCCTCAGTAGGGCTTCGCCCAGCGGCGACTGTACGGCGCGAAAGGCGATGGCGTCGACCGTCGCGCCGTCGCGCGAGCGCAAGCGGGCGCGCACATGATCGGCCCCAACCGTCTGGGCGAACGTGACCTGCTGCTCAGGCAGAGCGAACAAGGGCTCGGGGTTGCCCTGCCCGAATGGCCCTGCCCGCTCCACCCGTCGCAGCAGTTCAAGGCACACCCCTCGGCCGGCGACTGCCGCGTCGACAACCAGCGCATCGTCAAGACGCGCGGCTTCGACGGACGCCTCAAGCGCCTCATCGAGAAAGGCGCGAAAGTCGTCGATCTTGCCCTTGGCCAAAGTCACGCCGGCGGCCATCGCATGCCCGCCCCCCTTGACCGCCAGGCCCATTTCGACCGCGCGCCGCACGGCGGCTCCAAGGTCGACGCCACTTAAACTTCTACCTGAACCTGTTCCATATTGCCCATTAAAAGCAATAACAAATGCTGGTAAGTTAAAGCGTTCCTTGAGGCGTGACGCGATCAGTCCGACAACGCCCGGATGCCATTCCTGGCCGTGCACGACCAGACAGGACAGCCGGTTGGACCCGGCTATTTGCGCTTCCGCCTCGGCGACCGCCTGCTCCAGAATCATCCTTTCGACGACCTGTCGTTCGTCATTCAGCCGGTCCAGCTCGAGGGCGATGCGACGCGCTTCGGCGCCATCGGCGAGGGTGAGAAGCCTTGCGCCGAGGCCCGCGTCGCCGATCCGACCCCCGGCGTTAATCCGCGGCCCCAGCGCGAAGCCAAGATGGTTGGCGCGTGGCGGCCCATCCAGACGGGCGGCGTCCATCAGCGCGGCAAGCCCCGGACGGGATCGCGCCCCCATCACCATCAGACCCTTGGCGACGAGCGCCCTGTTGAGCCGCGCCAGCGGCGAGACGTCGGCGACCGTCGCCAGGGCGACGAGATCGAGCGCGGCGAGAAGATCCGGCTCTGGTCGATCATCGCTCCACCAGCCGCGCGCGCGCAGCGTCCTCGACAATCCGATGAGGACAAGAAAAACGACCCCCGCCGCGCAGAGCGCCCCCTGCCCCGAAAGGTCATCGAGCCTGTTGGGGTTGACGACCAGCGCGTCCGGCAGGACTTCCGGCGCCTGGTGATGGTCGAGAACGATGACATCGAGGCCAAGCGCCCGACCGACGGCGAACGCCTCGTGACTTGAGGTCCCGCAGTCGACGGTGATCAGCAGAGTCGCGCCCCGCGCGGCGAGATCGCGGATCGCCTCGACGTTCGGCCCATAGCCCTCGATGATCCGGTCGGGAATATGGAGCAAGGGCTCCGGCGCGCCGGCCGCGCGCCAGAAGTCGATAAGCAGCGCCGAGGAGCAGGCGCCGTCGACGTCATAGTCGCCAAAAACGGCGATCTGCTCGGACTTTTCAATCGCCTCCGCGAGCCGGTGCGTTGCGGCGTCCATGTCGCGCAGCGACGAGGGGTCGGGCAGAAGATCGCGCAGCTTGGGATCGAGATAGCCGGCGGCGTCGGCGACCGTGACGCCGCGCCCGGCGATCACCCGCGCAAGAAAATCGTCGATGCCATGCGCCTGGGTCAGCGCAAGCGCCTGCGCCTCGCCTCTGGCGTCGAGCCGCCCGCGCCAACGTCGGCCGAGCACCGAACGCTCGACCCCAAGAAAGGCGGGAACCATCGAATCGGACATGGATGCCTCAAAAGATTCGCTAAGCGTCGGCGGCGAGCGACGCAAGCTGCTCCGTCGACCATGGCGGCGGAAATGTCCGAGCGGCCCAAATCATTTATCAATCATAGCGCCTTGGGAAATTCACTTGACATCGCTGTCCATTGGCGACGTCATATTCTCGGTGGAAAATTTTCGATCCAATCCGTTTTGATGAGGCGAAGGTTCGGCTGAAGTCTTTAAATTTTTCGGGTACTTAAGAGTTCCTTCGCGCCACGGCTGCAGCAGATTGCATAAAAGAAATTGAGCGGAGACCCTTATGGAGAGCAAGAAGCTCGAGACGGGCGCCGCCCCTCGCAAACTCGGCGACTATCTCACGCGGGCGCGCGATAAAGCGCCTGCGCATGCCGGTCATGGCGCGGTCGGCGCTCAGTCCGTGCGCAAGGACAGCTATCGCGGCCATGAGATAGAAATCGTCACGACGTATAAGATCTTGGTGGATGGAAAAAAGGTTCGCGCGCCGCTCGGCGTTGACGCGTCCGGCCAGGTTCATTGTCATTCATTGCCGAACTACCAGACCGCGTCGGCGGTCGACATGGTGCGGGCGCTGATCGACGGCTTTCCCGAGGAGTTCGAGCGAAAGCCGGCCCGGAGCAAGAGCCGCCCTCCAGCACGCCACAAGCGCCGGCCCGCCCCTGCGCGCAAAAGCAAGCCTGCAGCGAAGAAAGGTTCAAGACACGAGCATTGATTTTTCAGGCGAACATTGATTTTCAGGAGAGAGACGATGGCCGTCGTCCGAAGCAATATTTCAACGAACCCAGGGATTCGCGATCAATACATTGAGGGCGTCAAACTATTAAAAAAAGAGGCGTCCGGCCGAACGACCGATGAATTCGGCATTCCTGGCGCCGCGCGCTCAGTGAGCACCTACGATCTTTTCGTGGTCTGGCACGTCACCGCCATGATGATTGAGACGCCGCCAGGAAATCCCGCGCAGCGGAACGCGGCGCACCGCGGGCCAATTTTCGCGCCATGGCATCGCGTGATGCTGATGGTCTTCGAGCAGAACCTCCAGCGGGTTCTGAACGACACGAATTTCGGCCTGCCCTATTGGGATTGGGCGGAAGACGGCGACTTGCCGCCACAGCAGCAGCGCGCTGCTGCTGTGTGGGGCGCTGACTGCATGGGCGGTGAGGGAAATCCGGTCTCAACCGGCCCCTTCGCCTTCCGTCAAGACGATCCCTCCGCGTTCAGAGTGCGCATCTCCACGAATATCTCCGGAGAGTTGCGTTCGGTGAACCGCGGCCTCCGACGCGCCTTCGGCGTCAGCACGGATGCGCTGCCGAGAACGGCGCATGTGACGAATGCGCTGGCGCTGTCGACCTATGATTCGCCCGGTTGGGACGCCGACGTGAACAGCTTCCGTAATCGCGTCGAAGGGTGGATGAACGACGACGGCGCGTCCGCCACCTCGATGCACAATCTCGTCCACGTCTGGGTGGGCGGAGAGATGCTGCTCGGCTCCTCGCCCAACGATCCGGTTTTTTTTCTCAATCATTGCAACATCGATCGCCTCTGGGAGAGCTGGATGTCCCGCAATGGGCGCGTCTACGTTCCAGATATGGTCGCGGGCGCGGACCTCAAGGGACACCGCATCGACGATCCGATCAGCTCGCCGCTTGGTCGCAGCGCGACGCCGCGCGAGACGCTCGATGTGAGTGAAATTTACGAATACGACGCGCTCATTTGAGCGCCACAGTTTATTGAATTTCAATTGAATTCGGATCGGCGATGGCGCTTAAATCCACTCATATCGTTTTCGTGCATGATTTCTTCGGCTGGGGGCCTCAAGAGTTCGGACTTCCCTATTGGGGCGACGCGCTCGATGAGATCGGCGAACCCTTCGCGGTTCACGAGGCGAAGGTAGGTCCGGTCAGCTCCTTTCACGACCGCGCCTGCGAGCTTTTCGCTCAGATTGCCGGCGGACGCGTGGACTATGGTGCCCGGCATAGCGATGAGGCCCGCCACGCCCGCTATTCGCGGGAATATACAGAGCCTTTTGCGCCCGAGTGGTCGGCGGAAAACCCGGTGATCCTCGTCGGCCATGGCGCAGGCGCCCAGACGGCCATGCAGTTGCAGGCGCTGCTCGCCAGCAATTTCTGGGGGCAAGGGACAAACGCTGGCTGGGTCGAAGGTGTGGTCAGCGTCGCCGGCGCCATCAACGGCTCATTGCTGCCCTACGGCTTCGGCTGTGACCGTGAAGACGGACGGCTCAAGCGCAGGCCGAGCCGGTTCATTGCGGAGTCGTTCAATTTTCTCGGAATGGCCGCCGGCGTGCCGAGCGCCATGCGCAAGCCCTTCGATCTCCACCTCGACCAATGGACCGACGGCGAAGTTGACCCGAAAACGGCGATGGCGCGCCTGGACGCCGGCGCCTTCGTTGCCGGCGAGGACAATCTCGCCTTCGACATGACGCTGCAGGGCTGCCGCAAGGCCAACGCCCGGTTCAAATCGCATCCGGGCACCTATTATCTGTCGCTGGTGACCAACGCCACACATGTTCGGGCTTCGGGCTTTTTCAGCAGGACCTGGCGGCCCGACCCGACGATCCATCCCATTCTCTGGCAGCCGGCGCTCTATCAGGCGCTTGAGGCCAGCTTCGCCAAGGCGCCGATCGTCGGCTGGGGCGGCGGCGACCTTTCACTGCCGCAGTGGCGGCCCAATGATGGCGCGGTGAGCGTCATCTCGCAGAGATATCCCTTTACGGCGCGGGAAGAGCCGGTGGGAGGCGAAGGCGTCTTCAAACGCCAAAGACTCAAGCCGGGGCGCTGGTATTACGAATATCTCGACAAGGCCATCGGCCAGCGGTTCGACCATTTCGACGCGGTCGTCGGCGCCCGGCTCAAACCATGGGTGCCCGGACTGCGCGACGCGCATCGGGAGATCTATCTGAGGCTCGGCGAGACCTTGCGCAGCCTCTAGCCTTGCACGAAGAGCGGCTAATGCAAGCCGCCAAAGCCTGCCGACCGAAGCGCGTCCATGACGCCATTGAAGATCAACGACACGCCCATCGCCGAGACGAAGAAGCCGACGATCCTGGTCGCCGCGTCGATTCCCAGCGGCCCCAGCGTTGTGGTCAACCGCGTCGCGAAGGCGAGGCAGGCGTAAGTGACGCCCACGGCGAGAAAGATTGCGCCGAGAATGACGCCGAACGCCAACGCCTCGTGGGAAGAGTGCTCCACCGTGGCCATCATCCCGAGCACGGTGGCGATCGGGCCGGGGCCGATCATGAGCGGCATCGCAAGCGGCATGAAGGCGATATTGCCCGTCGATCTGGCGAACGCCGGCGTTCCGTCGCCGTCCGACGAGGGTAAAAAAAGCTCAAAGCCGATCTTCATCAGCACGATCCCGCCGGCGATGCGCACCATGCTGAGCGAAACGCCGAAGATTTTTAAGATCACCGCGCCAAAGAACAAGAAGAAGAGGATCAGCAGCAGCGCATAGAGACAGGACATGAAGGCCACGCGACCGCGCTCCTGGTTGCTCTTCTCGCGCAGGAGCAACAGGAAGACCGGGAGCACCTCAAAGGGATTGATGACCGCCAGCAGCGTCGTGAACGTCGAGAAAAAGAGCGTCAACTCGGTTCTGAAAACTCCGGCGCCGATGTCCGAGACGAGACTGCTGTTCATTAGGCCTTCTCATTGGCGTTGCGCGGCGCCAACATGCGTGGCGGGTGTGGCGGCGCGACCTTATTGCGGCGGGCGCCGCCGCTCAAGCGCCGCACTGGAGGATCGCGCTGATTTTGTCAGCATGCGCTTCGAGCTGATTTTCGAAGCATGCGCTTGGACTTGTGTCCGACGATGGAATTGACCCATGACCGACGCGATTCAGCTCACCCATTCCTCCGGCGACGGCGCGGAGGTCCTGGCTTTCGGCGCGGAGCTTTTGAGCTGGCGCGCGCGGGAAGTCGACATGATCTGGGCGAAGAACCCTAAGGTCTGGGACCAGACCGCGCCCGTGCTGTTTCCTGTCGTCGGCTGGACGCGCGACGGCCGCGTGCGCGTCGACGGCGAGGCCTATCCGCTTGCGCTCCATGGCTTCGCCTGGAAAAAGCGCTTCGACGTCGCCGAGCGGCGCGACGACTATTTGCGCCTCGCGCTCGTTGACGACGCCGAGACCCGCGCGCTCTATCCCTTCGCCTTCCGGTTCGAAGTGGAGTTCCAGCTTCGCGCCGGCGCGCTCGAAAATGCTCTCATCGTGACGAACGCCGACTCGCGGCCCCTTCCCTACGCCTGCGGCTTGCATCCCGCCTTTCGCTGGCCGCTCGCCGGCTCTTCCTCGCCGCATGCGATCATATTCGAGAAGGCCGAGCGGGCTGAAGTTCCCATCATCGGACCGGGCGGGCTTTTCTCGAAGCCCATTCGCGAAACGCCGCTTGTCGGCCGGCGACTGCCGCTCGAACCGGAAATGTTCACGCGCGACGCGCTGTGCTTTCTCAATCTTGCGAGCCACGGCCTCGTTTTCGACAATGGCGAAGGCGCGCGTCTTTCCGTCACGCTCGACGATTTCCCCCATGTCGGATTTTGGACGCTGCCGCCCGCCCCCTATCTGTGCATAGAGCCTTGGACGGGGCATGGCGATCCGGACGACTTTTACGGCGATCTCTACGAAAAGCCCTCGATGCGAATTCTGGCGCCGGGCGCGCAGGCGCGGCATGGCGCGATTTTCGCCTTTGAGCGGGAGCCGCCGGTCGGCTAGGAACGAACCGCCACTCGCCAGGAATCATAAATGCCCGTCGCCTCCAGCGTCATCGAAGCCATCGGGCGCACGCCGCTCATTGAATTGCACGCCGCCTCGAAGGCGACCGGCTGCCGCATTCTCGGCAAGGCCGAATTCATGAACCCTGGCGGGTCCGTCAAGGACCGCGCGGCGCTGTCCATCGTCGAAGACGCGCGCGCGAAAGGATTGCTGAAGCCGGGAGGGGTCATCGTCGAAGGCACCGCCGGCAACACCGGCATCGGGCTCGCCCTGGTTGCGAACGCGCTCGGCTTTCGCACGGTGATCGTGATTCCCGAGACTCAGAGTCAGGAAAAGAAGGACATGCTGCGCCTGCAGGGCGCGCAGCTCGTGGAAGTGCCGGCGGTTCCCTACGCCAATCCCAATAATTATGTGAAGCTTTCCGGCCGCCTCGCGGAGCGCCTCGCCAGCGAAGAGCCGAACGGCGCCGTCTGGGCCAACCAGTTCGACAATGTCGCCAACCGCGTCGCCCATCTCACCACCACCGGACCCGAGATCTACGAAGCGCTGGAGGGCGCGGTGGACGCCTTCATTTGCGCCTGCGGCACCGGCGGCACGCTCGCCGGCGTCGGCATGGCGCTCAAGGAGAGAAATCCGGATGTGAAGATCGGACTGGCTGATCCTTTCGGCGCGGCGCTCTATTCCTATTATACGACCGGCGAATTGAAGACTGAGGGCTCATCCATCACCGAAGGAATCGGCCAGGGCCGGATCACCGCCAATCTCGAGGGCGCGCCGGTCGACGTCGCCTATCGCATCCCCGATGACGAGGCGCTGCGCATCGTCTTCGATCTCGCCGAGCAGGAGGGCCTGTTGCTGGGCGGCTCTTCGGGAATCAACATCGCGGGCGCCATCAGGCTGGCGCGCGACATGGGCCCCGGCAATACGATCGTGACCGTGCTGTGCGACGGCGGTGCAAGATACGCCTCAAAGCTCTTCAACGCCGACTTCCTGCGCAGCCAAAACCTGCCGACGCCGCCCTGGCTCGAAGGCGCCGTCAAGATGGATCCAGGCTTCGTTTAGCCCTCGATCGGTTCCGCAGGCGCGGGGGACTCCACGGGCTCGGCTTCGCGCTGCGGAACGAAATTCTCGCGGCGCACGAAGAGCACTTTTCGCAGCTCTGTCTCCCCGATCAGCTTGGCGAATTCGCGGAAGCCAAAGAACGGGATCAGCGCGGCGAAGGTGACAAGTCCGACCGAGAGGAGCGTGCGCAGATTGTGGAGGTCCACGGGGTCATGGTCGGCATGGGCCGGCCAAAAATGCTCCAGCAGCGCCTGTTCGATGACGTCCATGCCGATGAGCAGCAGACCGAACAGCAGCGACTTGGCCAGAATCGGCACGATTAGCGGCTTTTTATCAAAGACGCGCCAGATGCCAAACTTGTTGGCGACAAACAGCACCTTCGCGAAAGCAAGCGCCTTGGCGGCGGCGAAGCCCTGATGCTGCACGATATGCGCTTGCGACAGGACAACCGATTTGTGCACGCCGAGCACGGCGAGCAGGAACCACACGTAGAGGAACACCGGGTAAAATGCCCTGGCTTCCTCTTTCACCTTGCTCGTCAATCCCTTTTTTGTCTGCTCGCTCATGTCCCATCCTGCGCCGGATTCTCGAGGCGGTCGGCCTCGACAATTTAGCTGCGCGACTCCTCCTTGGCTATCGCCTCCGCGCGCGCCAGATCCTCAGGTCGGTTGACGTTGAAGAAAGGGTCGTAGGGCTCGATCGGCCAATCGACGACCGCATTCGCATACCGCCCGATGAAGGCCGACACTCTGCGCTCGTCTTCCGCAACGAGCGCGCGCCGCAAATCCTCGCGCAGCGCGACCGGCCACAGCGCGACGACGTGATGAGTTCGCCCGTTCGACGCGGCGACGGCGATCGTCGCGCCTGCATGCGTGTGGGCGGCTTGAAGTCGCGAGAGGAGATCGGCGGGCAGAAACGGAGTGTCGCCCGGCGCGCTCAGCACATGCGCCGCGCCTTTCGCGGCGCCAAAGTCCATGCCGGCGAGAACGCCGGCGAGCGGTCCCGCGAAACCTTCAACACTGTCGCAGATGATGGGCAGTCCAAAAGCGGAAAAGCGTCCGGGGTCGCCGTTGGCGTTGATCGCGAGACGCGCGCATTGCGGCTTCAGGCGGTCGACCACATGCTGAAGGATCGGTCGGCCGGCGATCTCGACGAGCGGCTTGTCGCCCCCGCCCATGCGCCGCGCCAACCCGCCGGCGAGGATGACGCCGATGCAGTCGTTCATGCGCTGTCCGATTTGGTTTCAAGGAGGGGCGCCATTATGTTCGTTCATAATCCTGAGCGCCGCTCGCGCAAGGGGTAGCCTATCGAGGGAAGCACATGATCTCGCGTCGCCGACTCGCCGTTTCCGCCTTTCTTTTCGCTTCCGCGATCCTTTATTCAGCCGCGCCCGCTGGCGCCGCGGAACAGAGTTTTACGCCGCAGGCCTTCGCCGCCGCGCAAACGGCCGGCAAATCGATCATCGTGCATGTCTATGCCCCGTGGTGTCCGACCTGCCGCGCGCAGGAGCCGGCGGTGCAGCGCGTCGAAGCCGACCCGAAATATGCAGACGTCGCCATGTTCCGCGTCGATTTCGACAGCCAGAAGAGCGCTCTCCGCACGCTGAAGGCCAACCGGCAAAGCACGATCATCGTCTTCAAAGGCGACAAAGAAGTCGGGCGCTCTGTCGGGGTGACCGATCCGGGCGCAATTTCGGCGCTGCTCTCAAAGGCTCTGTAAATCGATGGATGCGAGTGCGCTTGGCGCCTTCGGCGTCGCCTTTGTCGCCGGCCTGTTGTCGATTTTGTCGCCCTGCGTCCTCCCGCTTCTGCCTTTGGTGCTCGGCGCCGCGGCGGCGGAGCATCGCTACGCGCCGGCGCTTCTGGCGATTGGCGTCGCCCTGTCCTTCGTCGCGATCGGCCTTTTCATGGCGACGATCGGCTTCGCCGTCGGCCTCGATGGAGATTCGCTGCGGCTCGTCGCGGCGGCTTTGCTGATCGCATTGGGCGTGATCCTGCTTGCGCCTGAGCTGCAGGCGCGCGTCGCCGCCGCCGGGGGCCCGATCAGCGACAGGTTGAGCGCGGCCTTTGGCGCCGGGGCTCGCGGCGGAATGTTCGGTCAGTTTGGCGTCGGCCTACTGCTTGGCGCCGTTTGGAGCCCGTGCGTGGGCCCGACGCTCGGCGCCGCATCGGTGCTCGCGGCGCGCGGTCGCGGCGACGATGGCCGCGTTCGGTCTCGGCGCGGCCGCGCCGCTGATGTTGCTTGGAGCCCTCTCGCGGCAAGCGATGGCGCGTTGGCGGGACCGGCTGCTGACCGTTGGGAAACAGGCGAAGCAAGCGCTCGGCGCGTCGCTCGTCCTGATTGGCGTGTTGATCGTCTCAGGCTACGACAAGACGTTGGAGACGGCGCTTGTCACGGCTTCGCCAGAATGGTTGACGCAGTTAACGACGCGTTTTTAGCGCTTCGCCAAATCAATACGGTTGATGCTCGAGATGCTTACCTTGCCGCGTCAGCGCAAGACGCTCGACGCAAGCAAATCCAGGCAAAAGCCTAAGCGGCTTTGGTATTGGCGGTTGCACGGTCGGCGCGCCAAGTCTCGTAACGCCGCATATTCCTAAAATTTAGTTTATTTTCCATTGCTTATAGAGCCTATCCGTTTAGGCAATTCTTAAAGCGGCGCCTCTATAAAGACGCTACAACGTGGCTGTTTGAGTAGCGAGTGAGTGAGATGACCGAGACGCACCGTCCCCGTGTCAAATATGTCATCGGTCCCGATGGCAGTCCGCTGACCATTGCGGATTTACCCCCCGCTTCGACCAAACGCTGGGTGATACGGCGCAAGGCGGAAGTGGTGGCGGCGGTGCGCGGCGGCCTGCTCTCACTCGACGAAGCCTGCAGTCGCTACACGCTGACGGTGGACGAATTCCTGAGCTGGCAGATGTCGATCGACCAGCACGGCCTCGCCGGACTGCGGACCACGCGCCTTCAGCAATATCGCATGTGAACGCGGCGACACGCCGAGACGTTCGAAACGCCGGTCCGCGATGGCCGGCGTTTTATTTTTGAGGCTGTTCCTCTATCCGGCGCCAGCGCTCGACGAGTTTCTTGCGTTCGAAAAGCGCGACGACGACGAGCGCGATCAGCAGCGGAACGATGAGATAGAAGAGGCGCCAGACGAGCAGCGCCGCCAAGACCTTCAGCCGCGGCACATCCGGCATGACATTGATGAACAGCAGCTCGAAAACGCCCAGCCCGCCCGGCGCATGGGACACCAGCGCCGCCGAAAAGGACAAGAGAAACGCGCCGAGCACGACCAGAAAGCCAGGATTGCCCTGCTCCGGCAGCGCGAAATAGATGATGCCGGCGGCGCCGATGAGCTCCAAGGGAGCCGCGAAGAGCTGGCGCAGCATGATGCCGGGGCGCGGATAGAGAATCTCGAAACGCCCGAACAGCCGGATTGCGCGGAAATGCATGAGCGATCCGAGAATGTAGACAACGACGAAGGCCAGGCAGGACAAACCGACGACAAGCGCTGTGCTCGGGTTTGTAAGTATGTCCGGAAGGAAGCCCGACAGTCTTTGCATGAGCGCGGGGTCATAGGTCAGCAAAAGGCCGGCGAGCAGCACGTTGCCGAATCCGAACGTGTAAGAGCACAACACCACCAGCGTGGCGACCTGCGTCGCCGTCAGTCCCTTAGTGGAATAGGCGCGATAGCGCACCATGGCGCCCGAGAAAACGCTTGCGCCGATGTTGTGCGACAGGGCGTAGGTCGTAAACGAACAGACCGAGATAAACAGCCAGTTGATGTGTTTGACGCCCAGGTGCAGGAGCGCGATGCGATCGTACCAGGCGAGCGCCGCATAGGCGACAAGAGTCGACAGGCCCGCGAACAGATAGCGGCTCGTCGGAATGGCCTGAAGATTGGCCCAAACCTCGGCGCCGACCGATTCTCCTTTGAATTCGTGATAGAGAAGGAAAAAAGAGGCGACGACCGCGACAAGGCCGACGAGCGGCCAAAAATATTCCAGCAGTTTTCTCATGCGGCCCGTCGCGTTAGATTTCACCGTGGATCATCAAACCGGCCGCAGCTGGCCGCACTCTCCCTCGCATGGAGGACCCGGCGCCCGCAAGCCCGGCTCCATGACCGCCTCGGTAATTAGCGCTTGCGGCAAATCAATGGAGGCCGGAATGCAGTTGCTATCGCGGATCAAGGGCTTAATCCTCGCGCCGCAGAGCGAATGGGCAAAAATCTCCGAAGAGGGGACGTCCGTCCTCGATCTCTATCGCAATTATATTGCGATGTTGGCGCTTCTTCCGCCGTTCGCGAGCTTCTTCAGCTCGTGGCTTTTCGGTTTTTCCCACGGCGCGCAGGGGATCATGCACCCGACGTTCGCGGGCGGGCTTTATCGCGCCTTCGTTCAGTATCTGCTGAGCCTGCCGGCGTTTTTTATCGTCGCCTTCGTCATATCGGCCATTGCGCCGCATTTCGATGGGAAGACCGACGACCGCCGCGCTCTGATGCTGACCGCCTATTCGTACACGCCGGTCTGGCTCGCCTCGCTGTTTGGCCTGATTCCGGGCCTGCGATGGCTGGACGTGCTCGGCTTCTATGGAATCTATGTTTTTTCCGTCGGGCTGCCGACCATGATGCGCGTGCCAAAGGAAAACCTCGACGTTTTCACGCTCGCGACGCTGTTTCTGGTCGTCGCGACCGTCGCGCTCCACGGGTGGGTCGTGCATCTGATCGCGCCGCAGCAGCTGATCTAGCGCCAGCGGTCCGCAGCCGCATCATCCTCGGATTTCGCGTTGACCCAGTCGCCGGGCGCGCCATCCGCGCGCCGTTCCTTTTTCCAAAAGGGCGCGCGGGTTTTGAGAAAATCCATCAAAAACTCGGCGGCGGCGAAAGCGTCCGCGCGGTGGCGCGCCGCCGCGAGCACCAGAACGATCTGTTCGCCCGGTTGGATGCGGCCGAAGCGGTGAATGACGGTCAAGGCCTGCAAGGGCCATCGTTCGAGCGCATCATCGGCCACGCGACAGATCTCGGCCTCAGCCATTCCGGGATAATGTTCGAGCTCCAAAGCCTCGAGCGCGCCGTCCTCGTCCCTGCAGAGGCCCACGAAACTGACAAGCGCGCCGATGTCACGCCGCCCCCGCGTCAGCAGCGCCTGTTCCCGCCCGAGGTCGAAATCCTCCGCTTGCACGCGCACCGCCGGAGTCGGCCGCGGCGCCATCTCAGCCGCCCGTCATCGGCGGGAAGAAGGCGATCTCCCTAGCTGCGCCGATTGGCGCGTCGGGCGCCGCATGCATCTTGTCGAGGGCCGCGCGGATCGTCGCCGGGTTGGCGAAAGCGGCCGCATATCCCTCGCCCCGCGCCGACAGCCAGTCGATCAGCTCACGGACCGTGACAACTTCACGCGGCGGCGCGATCTCCTCTTCCGCCAGACCGATGCGCTCGCGCACCCAAGCGAAATACAGCGCCTTCATGCCGCCTCGTCTTCTCCGAAGTGGTTCCACGCCGACTGCAGGTAGTCGAACCCGGTGTACAGCGTCAGAATCGCCGCGGCCCATAAGAGCGCCGCGCCGATCTTGACCGTGCCGGGGAGAACGACTTCGCCGGCCGGTCCGGCGATCAGAAAGCCCAGCGCCACGAGCTGCGCCGCAGTCTTCCATTTGGCGATGGCGGAGACAGGCAAGCGCACCTTGAGCTCGGCCAGGTGCTCCCGTAACCCCGACACGAGGATTTCGCGGCACAGGATGATGATCGCCGCCCAGATCGTCCAGCCAGCGACCGTTCGATCGGCGACAAGCGCCATCAGGGTCGTCGCGACGAGCAATTTGTCCGCAATGGGGTCCAGCATCCGCCCGAGCGGCGACTGTTGCTGCCAGATCCTGGCGAAATAGCCGTCGAGAAAGTCCGTCACCCCGGCGGCGATGAAGATGCCGAGCGCGCCCCAGCGCGCCCAATGCTCCGGAAAGCCAAGGAGCAACCCCGCCACCACCGGGACGGCGGCCATGCGGCCATAGGTCAGCAGATTAGGCAGCGCCAAGGCTTGGGACCGACGCTTGGCGGTGAGGGCCGTCTGGGACATACCGCAAGGGAATATGGCCCCCGTCCCCAATGTCAATAGAAAGGGCGTCGCCGCCGGGAATCGCTTGCGGAAGGCGGAGTCACTCGCGATCGATCGCGAAGGCGCCGGGCCCGGCCGCGGCAAAGAACAGAAACACGAAGCAGTAGAGCGCGGCGAGCTCTCCCTTGTTGAGGAGCGGCCACAAATCCTGGCCGGCGTGGAAAAAGAAATAGGCGACCGCCATCTGACCCGAAAGAATGAAGGCGACGGGCCGAGTGAAGAGGCCCAGCAGCAGCAGCAGGCCGCCGAAAAGCTCGAGGACTCCGGCCGCGCCCAACAGCGAGAACAGCTTCATACCGTCGAACATCGCGACATGTGGGACGCCGAAGAGCTTGGCCGCGCCATGCTGCATGAACAGCAAAGCGGCGGCGATGCGCAGCAGTCCCTGCGCGTGCGGGGCGAAGCGCTGGGGAATGATTCGCAGGGTCATAAAATTGGCCTCCTAAAGAATAGTGGCGATTTCCTCACAAGCGAGCCGCGGACCGCGAGGATAGAGCTTTGCGGGATCACCGTATCCGATGTTGATCAGAAAATTCGACTTTATCCGCGTTCCTTGGAAGAATTCCGCATCGACCTTCGCCCTGTCGAACCCGCTCATCGGTCCGCAATCGAGACCCACCGCGCGCAGCGCGAGGAGGAGATAGGCGCCCTGCAGCGAGCCGTTGCGGAAGGCCGTCTCCTCAATCAGCGTCTCATTGCCGACGAACCAGGACCGCGCGTCCGTCGCCGGATAAAGGTGCGGAAGGCTCTCCGCGAAATCCAGATCATAGGCCACGATTGCGGTGGCGGGCGCGGCCATGGTCTTCGGACGATTGGCGTCTGACATCGCTGGCGCGAGCCGGGCCTTCGCCTCCGGCGAGCGCACGAAAATTATGCGCATCGGCGAGCAGTTGGCGCTTGTCGGGCCCCATTTCGCGTAATCCACGGCGAGTTCGAGCAGGCTGTCCGGCACGTCTTTGGCAAGCCAGCCATTGTGGGTCCGCGCCCCCGTAAAGAGCTGCTCCAGCGCTTCGGGCGCAACCGCGCTCGCGGCCTGCCTGTCGGTCGTCGTCATCGCATTCCCCGCAGCGTTCAGATGTCGCGCCCCTCGACGTCAATATGCAGGCGCTCCTCGATTTTTTGAAGCGACTCCTGCTGGGGCGAGATCGCGAGCGACTTCCGATAGGCCGCGAGCGCCCCCCTCTTGTCGCCGATCTTCTCCTTGAGCGCGCCAAGAGCGGCGAGCGCGTCAAAACGCTTCGGCTCAAGCATCGCCGCGGTCTCGAGGTCGGCGATCGCGCCGCTGTCGTCCCCCTGCTCCGCCCGCACCTTGGCGCGCTGAACATAGCCCTCCGTCCATTGCGGCGAGAGGGCGACCACATAGTCGAGAAGCTTCAGGGCGAGAGGCGGCGCGCCGGCCGCCTCCGCCGCGAGGGCGCGCGCCACAAGCAGATCGATCGTGTCCGATTCCGAACGCGCCCAGCGGCTGACGATCGCCGCTGAAACGCCCTTCGCCTCCCGCTCGTCTTCGGCCTGCTCGAGGCGAAGATAAAGCCGCGCCATCTCTTCGGCGCGCTGCTGGGCGGGGTCCTTGGGCGGTGGGGGCGGCGCCGCGGCGGCCGGCGCGCGCCGCTCCGGATCAAGATCGCGTCCGCCTTGTCCGGGGCCGAGCGCCCGGGTTCCGGGCGGCAGCGGAATCCTTCCAATCCCTGGAATGAAAAGGAACTCGCCCTCCTCCTCCCCAAATGATTCGACCGATGGCGTCTCCGACGCCTGCGCCAGCACGAAACCGGCCGGCAGGGCTCCAAGAAAGACCAAGATCGTCAGCGGAAGAAGCAGCGGCGTTCGCATTGCCGCTAACATAGCGCAGGTCAATAGAAACGGCCACAGCGCGGCGCACAGCGGTGAATTAGATTAACCATTTGTAAGCCACGACTCCGCGTATGCGCGGCGAATTCATCCTGCGTTCAGGCGAGGCGCCCGAATCCTTGGCGCGCTAGTTAAGGTTGTTAGGAAACCCTCGCGCTTATCGCGACAACAACGCTGCAGCCCGCCTCAACCGCGGAGCTCCTGGAGTTGGATCGATGATTGATACGATACGCCGTTTGCTGCAAGAGCACGGCCGTCTGCATACCCCCGTGGAACATCTGTCGGATTCGGACGATCTCTACAGCGCAGGGCTGACGCCCTTTGCCGCGATCCGCACGATGCTCGCGCTGGAAGAAGCGTTCGACGTCGAGTTCCCGGTCTCCATGCTCCGGCGGCAAAGCTTCGCTTCGATTGCCGCCATTCGAGACTGCGTCAGCAAATTGGCGCCGTCGGCGGAGCGCCGCGCTGCTTAAGCAGCGCGGGTTTTAGGTAGGGTCTACGCCAAACTCGCGGCCACGCTGACCGGGTCCCGCCTGGCGCACGCGCAGGGCGAAACATCACGAAAGCCGCGGCTTCGGCTGGTCCAACCACAGTTGCGGCGGCTCGTTCGCTGCGATAGTCGTCTTTGGAAAGGCTCGAATGACGAGCCTTCGCGACGGCGAGAGTTCAATGCCTCCTTATCGTTCACGCACGACGACCCACGGCCGCAACATGGCCGGCGCGCGCGGCCTCTGGCGCGCGACAGGCATGAAGGAGGAGGACTTCGGCAAGCCGATCATCGCGGTCGCCAATTCCTTCACCCAATTCGTTCCAGGCCATGTGCATTTGAAGGATCTCGGCCAGCTCGTCGCCGCCGAAATCGAAAAGGCCGGCGGCGTCGCGAAGGAGTTCAACACCATCGCGATCGATGACGGCATCGCCATGGGCCACGACGGGATGCTCTATTCCCTGCCCTCCCGCGATCTCATCGCCGACAGCGTTGAATTCATGGTCAACGCGCATTGCGCCGACGCGCTGGTCTGCATTTCGAATTGCGACAAGATCACGCCCGGCATGCTGATGGCGGCGCTGCGCCTCAACATTCCGGCGGTGTTCGTTTCCGGCGGCCCGATGGAGGCCGGCAAGGTGGTGCTCGCTGGCAAGGAGCACGCGCTCGATCTTGTCGATGCGATCATCGCCGGCGTGGACGACTCGGTCAGTGAAGCGGACGTCGCCACCATCGAGCGCTCCGCCTGTCCGACCTGCGGATCTTGCTCCGGCATGTTCACGGCGAACAGCATGAACTGCCTGACCGAGGCGCTGGGGCTGTCGCTTCCCGGCAATGGATCGACCCTCGCGACCCATGTGGATCGCCGGCGGCTGTTTGTCGAAGCCGGCCATCTCATCGTTGATCTCGCGCGCCGCTACTATGAGCAGGACGACGAAAGCGTGCTGCCGCGTTCGATCGCGAGTTTTGAAGCTTTCGAGAACGCCATCACGCTCGACATCGCCATGGGCGGCTCGACCAACACCGTGCTGCATCTTCTCGCGGCGGCGCACGAGGCGCAGGTCGATTTCACGATGGCCGACATCGACCGCCTGTCGCGGCGGGTGCCGGTGCTGTGCAAGGTCGCGCCTTCCGCGCCCGACGTTCATCTTGAGGACGTGCATCGCGCCGGCGGAGTCATCGCGATCCTTGGAGAATTGCTGCGCGCCGGTCTGCTGCACGGCGAGCTTCCGACCGTCCACAGTCCTTCGGTCAGCGACGCCGTGGGACGCTGGGACATCGCCGTCACGCAGAGCGAGACCGCGCGCACATTCTTTCGCGCCGCGCCGGGCGGCGTGGCGACGCAAGTCGCGTTCAGCCAGGACCGCCGCTACAAGGAGCTCGACGCCGACCGCGAAAAAGGCGCGATACGCGACGCGGCGCACGCCTTCTCCAAGGATGGCGGCCTCGCCGTGCTCACGGGCAATCTTGCCCTCGACGGCTGCATCGTGAAAACGGCCGGCGTTGACGATTCGATCCTGAAATTCGCCGGCCCCGCCAGGGTCTATGAGAGTCAGGACGCGGCGGTGTCGGCCATTCTGACAGGCGACGTAAAGGCCGGCGACGTGGTCGTCATCCGCTACGAAGGCCCGCGCGGCGGACCCGGCATGCAGGAAATGCTCTATCCGACGAGCTATCTGAAATCGAAGGGGCTCGGCAAAGTCTGCGCGCTGGTGACGGACGGAAGATTTTCCGGCGGCACGGCCGGGCTTTCGATCGGCCACGTCTCTCCCGAAGCGGCCGAGGGCGGCGCGATCGCCTTGGTCCGGGACGGCGACAAAATCGAAATCGACATTCCGGCGCGCCGGATTACGCTCGCCGTTAGCGAAGACGAACTGGCGACGCGGCGCGCCGAACAGTCCGCGAAGGGCTTCGCTCCGGCCAAGCCACGGCCTCGCAAAATCACGACGGCGCTGCGCGCCTATGCCTCAATGACGACGAGCGCGGCCAAAGGCGCAGTGCGACAGGTCCCCTGACTTTCGCATTCAGGAGGTGCGTCGTAGAGTGGCGCGCGTCCATCCAGTCGCCGGAACAAAATGTCTCCGACACGTAAACTCGTCGCTTCTGGACTGTTTGGCATAGCGCTCGGATTCGCGGTGCTTGCGCTCGCCAGCTATGTCGCCCTGCGCGCCGAATTGCAGCGCCGTGAAGCCGGCGCATGGCTGCGCCACACCATTCAAGTGCAAAACGATCTCTATCAGCTTTACGGATTGTTGCAGGCCGCCGAGAGCGGACAGCGCGGTTTTATCATCACCCAGGACGAACGCTATCTGGACGCCTGCTTCGAAGCGACGCGCAAACTGCCTGTGGTCGTCGACCGGCTTTCAGAGCGCGTAAGAGACAATCCCAAGCAGCTCGAGGCAGTCGCGGAAATGCGGCCGCTGCTTGGCGAAAGGGTCGCGATTATCGATGAGGCGATCGCCGATATGCGCGCGCTCCGAGTCGACAACGCCGTTCGGCTCGTCAAGTCCGGGCGCGGAAAGGCGCTGATGGACCGGCTCCACGCCATCATCGACAAGATGACTGAAAATGAACAAAACTTGTTCGATAAGCGAGAGCGCGAACTCAACGCCGCCGGCGGCGAATTCGACGCGGCCGTGTGGGCGATCGGCGGCATCATCTTCGCGCTTGCCGCATTTTCATTTCTCAATGCGCAAAAGCAGATGCATGCGCTGCAAACCTCTCGCGACTCGTTGAAGACCGCCTACGACCAGCTGATTGGGGAAACGACGCGCCGCGAAGCGCTCGAGTCGCAGTTGCGGCAGTCGCAAAAACTCGAAGCGCTCGGCCATCTGACCGGCGGCATCGCGCACGACTTCAACAATATGCTCGGCGTCATCGTCGCGAGTCTGCATCTGTTGCGGCGAAAGCTTACGAACGCGAACGAGGATTGCATTCAACTGATCGATTCAGCGATGGACGGCGCCGATCGCGCCGCCGCCATGGTTCGCAGGCTCCTCGCCTTCTCTCGCCGTCAGCCTTTGTCGCCGCGTCCGCTCGACCCCAACAAATTCGTCTCCAGCGTCTCGGACATGGTGCGCCGCGCTCTCGGCGAAAAGATCGAACTCGAAACCGTTCTCGCCGGCGGCCTGTGGGCGACGAAAATCGATCAGCACGAATTGGAAAGCGCCATCGTCAATCTCGCGGTCAATGCGCGCGACGCCATGCCGGACGGCGGCAAGCTGACGATCGAGACGGCAAACTGCTATCTTGATGACGCCTACGCCAGTGAAAACATCGAAGTGACCCCTGGCCAATATGTGATGATCGCCGTGACCGACACTGGTCAAGGCATGCCGCCCGAGGTCTTGTCGCAAGCGTTCGATCCGTTCTTCACCACGAAGCCAGCAGGCAAGGGCACCGGACTCGGCCTTTCGCAGGTCCATGGATTCGTCAAGCAGTCTGGCGGCCAGGTCAAAATCTATTCCGAACCCGGACGCGGAACCTGCATCAAGCTCTATCTGCCGCGCTTCAATAACGTCGAAGCGCCCGCCGAACTGCCGCTTCGGCCGCCTCGACCTCTCGAACTTCCGCTTGGAAGGCCGGAAGAACTTGTGCTGATCGTCGAAGACGACGACACGGCGCGCCGCGTCACCGCGCAAGGCGTGCGGGAATTGGGTTATTCGGTTCTGGAGGCCGAGAACGGACGCGCGGCGATCGACATCATTCGCCGTCGCCCCGACATCGCGCTGATGGTCACGGATGTGGTTATGCCCGACATGGACGGCGCCCGTCTTGCGCGCGAGGCGGTGTTTCGCAGACACAGCCTGCGCGTTCTGTTCATCACCGGCTATACGCGCAACGCGATCGTGCACAACGGCGTTCTTGACAAGGACGTCAAGCTGCTCACCAAACCGTTTACTTTGGAGCAGCTGGCGATAAAGATGCGCGACATCCTGGACTCGAAGTAGCGAGCGTTCGTTGCGGCGCTGACCATCAGTCTTCGGCTTTAAGGGGGCGCATCAGCAGCGCTTCGATGGCGCCGTCAACGCTCAGCCGCGCGGAGAGAATGGCGTCGACGGCTTCAGCGATCGGCAACTCGACGTCATGCGCGCGCGCCATTTCAACTAACACGCGCGCCGTAAATGCGCCTTCCGCAAGCTTGCCATGCGTGGCGTCTTCCACCGACTGTCCCTGCCCCAGCGCTTCTCCGAGCGCAAAGTTGCGCGACTGCGACGATCCGCAGGTGAGCACGAGATCGCCCAATCCGGAAAGCCCCATCAATGTTTCCTGACGCGCGCCCAACGCGCGCCCCAGACGCATCAGTTCGGCAAATCCGCGTGCGATGAGCGCCGCCTGCGCGCTCGCGCCGAGCCCGCGGCCGTGGCTCATTCCTGCGGCGATGGCGAGAACGTTTTTCGCTGCGCCGCCGATCTCGGCGCCGCGCACGTCGGTCGAGCGATAAAGCCGAAACGTCTTCGTCGAAAGCTCTTCACTCAGGCGTCGGGCCAGCGCTTCGTGATGCGCCGCAAGAGTCACCGCCGTCGGCAATCCTCTGCATACGTCCGCCGCGAAGCTTGGTCCCGAGAGCACGGCCACGTCCGCCTGGGGCAGTTCTTCGCTCGCGACTTCGCTCAGGAATTTGCGCCGGTCGCGTTCGATCCCCTTGGCGCAAATCACAAAGGCGGCGCGCGCGCGCAAATGCGGCCGCGCGGCGCGCGCAGTCATGCGGATCGCCTGCGCGGGCGTGACGGCGAGCACGATGTCCGCCTCACGTAAAACGGAAATGTCGCTCGTCGGCGCGACGGCGGCGGCGAGCGGCAGACCCGGCAATCGGCGCGTATTCTCACGGTCGCGCGCCAGGGCGTCGGCGGCTTGAGGGTCATGCGCCCATAAGGGCACCCGCGCGCGGCCTTGCGCGGCGACATTGGCGAGCGCGACGCCCCAGGCGCCGGCGCCGAGAACGGCGACAGTCGCGCGCGTCATCGCACGCCGATCCGCTGATTGTCCGGACGCGACCACAGCCGTTCAAAAGTCTGATGAAACCGCGCCGCGGCCTGTGGGCTCTCGATCACGATCAGATCATTGTCCTGATAGACTTCGCCGGAGACGCTGAAATTGGCGGAGCCGCTGCGCAAGACGCGACCGTCCACCTGATATGATTTCAGATGCATCAGATCGCGCGCGCGGCCCTTTCGGCGCACTTCGACGTTCGGGGCGCCGGCGATTTCCTCGATCACAGATGCGCCGCGCCCCATCTCCTCCCCATCGAGATAGATCCGCACCTTGACGCCGCGCATGGCCGCGCGGCCGAGCGCCGTCGTCAGAGAGCGGTCGGTCAGAACATAGGCGGCCATGTCGATCGAGCGGCGCGCGTCATTGATCAGCCGCGCGTCGACAGCGCCGAAACCGTCGCCAGGCCCGTAGAGCACGCGCACGCCCGCGAAGGTCGGCTCTTCGGCGAGCAGTCCCGCCGGTTGCGGCGTTGGCGCAAGCGTCATCGCGGCAAGCGCCGCAGAAAATAGGAGCCGCATCGAATCGCCTAGGCCTTGCCGTGGTGCGACCGGCTCGGCGCAGCGTCGAGCGGCCAGCGTGGCCGCGGCGCGAAGTCGAGGTCGTCGATCAGGCCGCGCTTCAAGCGCTCGAGACCGGTCCAGGCGATGATCGCGCCATTATCGGCGCACAGCGCCGCCGGCGGCGAAATGAACCGCAGCCCGCTTTCGGCGCAAAGCCGCATAAGAGCGCGGCGAATGGCGCCGTTGGCCGCGACTCCGCCGCCGATCACGAGGCCTTGCGGCGCGCGCCCCTCGCTTGCCGTAAAGAGTCGCACGCCGGAGCGCACCCGGTCCACGATCACGTCGACGATCGCAGCCTGGAAGGAGGCCGCAAGATCCTTGACGTCGCTTTCGCTCAGCGTCTGCAACCTAAGGATTTCCTGCCGAACCGCGGTCTTGAGGCCCGAGAGGGAAAAGTCGGCCCCTTCCCGGCCAAGCATCGGCCGCGGAAAGTCGAAACGTCGCGCGTCGCCCTCGAGCGCGAGCTTCTCGATTTGCGGCCCGCCCGGATACGGCAGCTCCAGCATTTTGGCGACCTTGTCGAAGGCCTCGCCGGCGGCGTCGTCGACGGTGGACCCCAGCCGGCGGTAGTCGCCGATGGCCTTCACCGCGACGATCTGCGTGTGCCCGCCCGAGATGAGGAGCGCCAGAAAGGGAAAGTCCAGGCGATCGGTCAGCCGCGCTGTCAGCGCGTGAGCTTCCAGGTGATTGACGGCGATGAATGGTTTTCCTAAGGCGAGCGCCATGGCCTTGCCGGCCGTGAGCCCGACAAGAACGCCGCCGATCAGTCCCGGACCAGCCGCGGCGGCGATCCCATCAAGATCCTTCGCCTCGGTCTTGGCCTTCTCCAGCGCGCGTCTGATCAGCCGGTCGAGCACATCGATATGAGCCCTGGCCGCAATTTCTGGAACGACGCCGCCATAGGCGGCGTGGCGGGCGATCTGGCTCAACACCTCATTGGAGAGGATCTCTCCGCCTTCGCCGCCAAGCCGCTCGGACACGACCGCGACCGCAGTCTCATCGCAAGTGGTTTCAATGCCCAAAACGCGCATGCGAACTCCCTGCGCAGAAAGCCGCGCCGTTGAACGTCTCAGCGGCGGAACGGAGCTTATACCGCCGTACGGCGGGAAGTTGGAAAATTGTGTTTCGAAAAGGGTTTACACCAATCATTCTTAGCCGTTTCGTCAAATTTACGTATAATAATGCAGCGCTAAAGATAGTTCCATTAAATTTCTAAGAATTCGTTGGCGTGCCTCTTGACACGATCTCGATAGATACAAGTTGGCACTGCAGATCGTTGCTTCCCCGACGACGCCATATCTTGAGCTTAATAGAATTATGGCTAAGGCGAAGAGGTAACTAGCGTCCAGGTTGAGGTTGCTGTCGGTCTAAACTGTATGGAGGTGAAAATGGCGTCGAACAAAATTAAGGCCTTGGCGTTTACGTCCGCGATTGCAATGACGGCCGTGATCGGCTCCACGAGCATCGCCGAGGCGAGGCATTACTGCCGTGCCCATTACGGCTGGCATCGGCACTGCGGCGGAACCAATTGGGGTTACGCGCGTCCGGCGCGCACCCATTGGGGTTACGCGCGTCCGGTGCGCACCTATTGGGGTTACGCGGCGCGACCCACCTATTGGGGTTCGGCGTATCGTCCGATGCGCTACTCCCGCTGCTACCGTCCGGGCTATTATGGCTATGGCGGCGCCAGCTATTATGGCTCCGCTTGGCCGACCTATGGCAGCTCGTATGGTTGGGGCGGCAGCCCGGGCTATTACGGCTATGGCGGCGGCGGCCTGCTTGGCGCCGGACTGGGCGGCCTCGGCGCCGGCCTTGGCGCGGGCATTGGCCTCGGCGCAGGTCTCGGAACCGGCCTGTTTGGTGGTTGGTGGTGATCAGTTTAGCAATCCGCCGGGCCGCGTAGAGTTCGCCCGCGGAGCTAAAAAAGAGCGTCCGCTCCGACGAGCGGACGCTCGCTTTTTGAAGAGTTCCGTCGCCGCGCTCGTTCCGCTTGCGCCTCGCGCGTTCCCGCCTATAGTCGCGCGGATAACGGCGGCGGATAATGACATCTCCCCCTTCCCTTTGCATCGGAACACGCGGCAGTCCGCTTGCGCTCGCGCAGACGCACATGGTCCGCGATGCGCTGATGCGCGCCCATGGCGGAAGCGAATCGGATTTTCCGATCGAGATCATCCGCACGACGGGCGACCAGATTCAGGATCGGCCTCTCTCTGAATCTGGGGGCAAGGGGCTTTTCACCAAAGAGCTCGATTCAGCGCTCATCGCGGGGGCGATCGACCTCGCCGTGCATTCCTCGAAGGACCTGCCGACGCATTTGCCGAGCGAGATCGTCATCGCCGGCTATCTGCCGCGAGAGGATGCGCGCGACGCCTGGATATCGCGCGGCGGTCTCGCGCTCGACGAGCTTCCTACGGGCGCCGTCGTTGGAACCGCCTCGCTGCGCCGCGCCGCGCAAGTTAAACGCCGGCGGCCCGATCTTGAGACGACGCTGCTTCGCGGCAATGTCGAGACGCGTCTGAAGAAAGTCGAGAATGGGGAGATCGACGCGACTCTCCTCGCGCTCGCGGGATTGAAGCGGCTAGGTCTTGCCGACCGGGCGACGGCGCTACTTTCCTTGGAAGAGTTTCCCCCCGCTTGCGGACAGGGCGCAATCGGCCTCACGCGGCGGGCCGGCGACGACGCCACGCGCGATCTGCTCGCGCCGCTCTTCGACGAAGCCACCGGCTTCGCGCTCATCGCCGAACGCGCCTTCCTTGCGGCGCTCGATGGGTCCTGCCGCACGCCGATCGCCGGCCATGCGCAGGTTCACGGCGCCGAACTTTCGTTCTTGGGCGAAGTGCTCAGAGCCGACGGCGCGGAAGCCTATGTCGTGCGCCGCCGGGGCCTTGCCATCGACGCCGCGCTGATCGGCGCGGACGCCGGCAAGGAAATCCTGCTGCGCCTACCGCATGGCGTCGCGGGGCTTATGTGAATCTTGTCCTGGTGCTGCGCGCGGCTGAAGACGCCGCGCGCACCGCGGGGAAGCTGCGGGCTCTTGGTTACGCCGCCGTGCTTTCGCCTGTGCTGGAATTCGCCGCCACTGACCCGATCATTCCTTACGGAGAGTATGACGCCGTCATCGTGACCAGCGCGAAGGGCGTCGCGTTCGCCGGTGGTGCGCGCCAGCTCAGAGCGGCGCCGCTGCACGCCGTCGGCGAGAAAACCGCCGAAGCGGCGCGCGCGCTTGGCTTCCACCCCGATATTGTCGCCGGGAACGCCGAGGCGATCCTTCCGCGTCTTCTCGAGCGCTATCAGCGAGCGGCGCATTTCCTTTATCTGGCCGGGCGCGACCGACAGCCCGTTCTCGAGGCAGGTCTGCGCGCCGCCGGCCATGAGATCCACACGGTCGAAGTTTACGAAGCGCGGGCGGCTCGGGCGCTGGCCGCAGAGGCCGTCTCCGACATCGCCGCCCGGCGCGTCGTCGCCGCCCTGCACTATTCTCGGCGCAGCGCGGAAATCTTCCTGCAGCTGGCGCAGTCCGCCGGCGTCGCCGATGCATTGCACGACATGAGGCATGTCGCGCTGTCGGAACATGTGGCCGCGCCGCTTCGAAAACTCGGCTTGCAAACCCTTGTCGCGGCAAAGCCGGATGAAGAACATCTTCTGTCGCTTCTATCGACTCAGCTGCGCACGAAAACGCCCTGACCGTTCGCGTTGAAATAGTCGATGGCGACGGCGCTCGCCTTCTCACCGCCGCTACGAGAAAACCTTACCGGACTGACCCCGCTGGCGTTTTCTCCCGGAGGCTGAAAGGTGAAAATGTCGCCCGAATAGTGACGCAGCGGATAAGGCGTTGGCCTCGGGCCCAGCGTCAGCGAAAGCCCGTCGGCCGTTTCGACGACCCCGATGGGTCCGTAAAGCTCATTGCGGTAGGCGCCGACATATGCCGCGCGCGACGCGCGCGCCGGCGCGCTGGCGAGCGGCTTCGCGTAATCGGCGTCCCGACCGTATGTGGGCACCGCCATCTGCGCAAAAGCCTCGCCAAAGAGCGCGAGCCAGTCCCGTTCGATCTTCCCCGTCAGGACGATATCGAGGAAGCTGCGGCAAATTGTTTCTGGGGCGCCGACGGGCGCGGAATTGCTGAGCACGACAATGCCGAACCGCTCCGCCGGCATGACATAGACGCAGGTCGAAGCGCCAAGAGAGAAGGCGCCCGAATGGCTCCAGCGCACCCGCGCCGGGCCGCCGTAGTCGATATCCCAGCCAAGCCCGTAAAAGGTCGGCCCGCGCATCGGGTCATGGGCGGGTCCGGTGGCGATCTGCGGGAAATGCGTTTCGCCAAGCGCCTCCGGCTTGACGATCTCGCGGCCGTCAAGAGCGCCGCGTCCGAGCTGCATGCGCACCCATATCGCCATGTCGCGCGCCGACGCCGATGCGCCGCCCGCCGGCGCCTGGGCGTCGGGATTTCGCTGTTCGCCGACCACCCATCTGTCGCCACGACGCACATGGCCGAATGCGCGGTTCCTGCGCGCGACGAAATCGGCGTGGCGCGAACTGGCGTTCGCCATTCCAAGCGGCCTGTAGAGATGTTCGTCGCAAATATCTTCCCAGGACTTGCCTGCAGCTTTCGCCGCTGCGAAACCCGCCGCCGAAAACCCCATGTTGTTGTAGGCGTAATGCGTGCGAAAGCTGGTGTCCGGTTTGATGTAGCGCAGCCGGCGAATGATTTCGTCGCGGTCGTAGCCGATATCTTCGACAAGATCGCCGGCATGGTCGGGAAGCCCGCTGCGATGGCAGAACATGTCGCGCAGCGTGATCTCGCGCGTGACCCAAGGATCGCTCATGGCGAAATCCGGCAGGCTCCGCACGATCGGATGATCCCACGAAACGACGCCCTCTCCGACGAGGCTCGCGACAGCCGTCGTGGAGAGTGGTTTGGAAAGCGAAGCGAGCTGGAAAACCGTGTCGGGGTCGACGCGTTCGGCCGCGCCGGAGCGACGCACGCCAAATCCTTTCAAATAGAGCACGCGATCGGGCGAAACGACGGCGACCGACATTCCCGGCACGCCGGTTTTTCTCATGACGTCGACGACGAGCCCGTTGAGTTCGTTCAGATGTTTTTGGGTCGGCTCGCGAAGGGGCGACGGTTTGGAATTGGCCTTGGCGAGCGCCGTGGGGGACAGCAAGCCGAGCCCCGACGCAAGCAGAGCGGATCGTCTCGTGAAGGCCATATCGCTTCTCCGCGCGCGCCTGCTTGCCAACAATAGCGCTGAATCAGTTCTCCGCCAGCGCCCAGCCGATCAGCACCATCACCGGCCCAACAATGGTCTGTTCAGCCGCTTTTGACGGCAAATCCGCGATCGTGCCCTTGACCACCCGCTCTTGCGGCGTGGAAGCGCGTTCAATGAGGAAGGCGGGCGTATCATGCGACATGCCCTCCTGCAGCAAACGACGTGACAATTCCGGCAGCGTGCGGTTCCCCATATAGACGGCCGTCGTCGCGCGTTCGTCGGCGAGCGCGCCCCAATCGAAGTCTTCGGGAAATTCGCCGTCCTTCGTGTGCGCGGTGATGAATTGCAAACGCCGGGCCGTCTCCCGGCTGGTCAGCGATGCGCCGATCGCAGCGCCGCCGGCGCAGGCGGCGGTCACGCCGGGCACGATCTCGATCGAAAAGCCTGCTTCCCGTAGCGCGGCGATTTCCTCATTGGCGCGCCCGAAGATGAGCGGGTCTCCGCCTTTCAGCCGCACGACGTTCTTGCCCTCTCGCGCAAGCTGGACGAGCAGAGCGCTGATTTCTTCCTGGCGCACCGAGGGCGCATAGCCGCGCTTCCCAACGTTGATCCGCGTCGCTTCGCGCCGGGCGAGATCGAGAATGCTCGCTGGAACGAGGTCATCAAAAAGCACGACGTCGGCGCCGGCGAGCGCGCGCATGCCCTTCAGCGTCAGAAGCTCTGGATCGCCGGGCCCGGCGCCCACGAGCGTGACGCGCCCGCGCGCCGTAGCCTCGGCGCCGGCGCGCGCCTCTTCGAGCAGCGCCGCGCGGTCGTCGTCTTGCGGCGCGCGCTCGATGTCGCGAAAGGCGAGCCTCGTGAAGCGGCGCCAGAAATCGCGCCGCGCCAGAAAATCGAGTCCGGACGCGCGCACGAACGGCCGCCAGGCCTGCGCCGCGCGCGCCCAGGCCTGGAACGTCGCTGGCACCAGCGTCTCGATTCGGCCGCGCACCGCCTGTGCGAAAACCGGCGATGCGCCCCCCGTCGAGACGCCGATCACGAGCGGCGAGCGATTGACGATGGCGCCCATAATGAAATCGCTGAGCGCAGGCCGGTCGGCGAGATTGATCGGCACGCCGGCCGCGCGCGCCCACTGATGGGCCTGACGCGCGAGCGAGTCGTCCTCGATCGCGCCAAGCGCCATCGCCGCGCCGGCGAAATCTTCCGGCGCGACGGCGCGCGCGTGTATGGAGACGTTGTCGCGCGCCTCACCGATTTCGCGAAGCTTGTCACAGGGCGTAGAAGCAAAAACATCGACCCGCGCGCCGGTCGCGGCCGCCAAATCGACCTTCCAGGCCGCCGCTTCGCCGCCGCCGACGACGAGCACGCGCCGCCCGGCAAGGGCGTAGAACACCGGCAAAGTCGCCAGCGGCTGCATCAGATCGGCGGATATTTCGTCGGGCTTGCGGGTCACGGCGCCCTAGGTGCAGGACCAGCGGGCGCGGCGCAAGAGCTTTAAGCCGGCGCCGCACGCATGTGCGGCCTCGAGAGTGCGGATTTTCACAGGCGCCAAGCAACGCCATGCAAGCCAATCCGCGGGCCGGCAATGTTTCGCCGGCTAGAACCTCGCATTGACAGTGACGTAGGCCGAGCGCGGGGCGCCGGGCATGATGTTGTTGTTGTTGTGCGCCGACGCGTAGTAGTAGGCGCCGGTGAGGTTCTCGATGTTGAGCTGGCCGGAGATGTTTTCCGTCACCTTCACAAAAAGCGCGCCGTCAAGGCGCGCGTAACCGGGAATGATCACCCTGTTATCGAGAGACGGATAGAAGCTCGAAGCATAGATCACGCCGGCGCCCACTCCGAGAACGCCAGGACCCCCGCCAACGAACGACGACAAATCGTAACGGTTCCAATACGAGAAAGTGTTTCTCGGAACCGACGGATTAACTTTGCCGACATCCGTCAGGAAGGGCTGCCGCGGATTGAAGGCGGAATTGGTCGACACAACTCGTGCGTCCTGGTGTCCGTATCCGAGCGAGACCTGCCATTCGTCGGTCACATTGCCGGTGAGTCCCAGTTCGGCGCCTTGCGTGCGCGTATTGGCGAGAACGGAAGTCAGCGCAGTTAGCGTCAACGCTTGGTTCGAACGGTTCAGCTGATAGATCGCGCCCGTGAACAGCAGCGTCGGCAGGAGCTGCGCCTTGAAGCCAAACTCGATATTTTCGAAGCCCTGCGGCGCCAGACTCGCGGCCGACCTCGGCAGCTGATTGAACTGATCGCCCGACTGCGGCAGGAACGAGCGCGAATAGGTTCCATAGAAAGAGACGATCTCCACGGGTTTGAAAATCAGACCGAATCTCGGCGACCACTTGTTATCGAGGCGGCTCTGGTTTTCGAACGTAATCCCGTCGTTGAACCTCATATGGAAGCTGTCGAACCGAACGCCGGCGAGAACATCGAAATATTTGGTCACCTCGATCTGGTCCTGGACATAGGCGGAGCCAATGTCGAGGTTCGTGTTCCAGCGCCGCGTCGCCGTATCAAAGTAGTTGTCGAAGAAGACCGGAGCGTAAACCGTCGGAGCCCAGAACGGAGTCGTCAGCCTTCGCGGCCCGTTGAACGGATTGTTGAACCGCGAGATGTCTCTTCCCGTAAAAGACCATTGATTGCCAAACTCCGTACCCACGAGCAGCGTGTGGCGGATGTCGGGCGTCATAGCGAATTTATAGGTCAAGTCCGTCTGGTTGAAGACATTGCGTCGCGGCGTCGGCGCCACGTATCCGTCAAGTCTCGCGACGCCTACCGGCGTGATCGCGATCGGGCTTAGCCCGTTCAGCGCCGGATTGAGTTGTTGCGACAACTGTCCCAGCGTCTGATCCGGGAATGTGTTCTGATATAGCTTGTCGTAATTCGCCCAGGCGAGCTGATTGCGGATGTTCAAACCGAACTCAGTCGTATGATCGATCACGAGAGCGGCGCGGTCCATATTGATTCTGGAGTAGTTCACGTCACGCACGGATGGATTGCCGACGCCGAAGAAAGCCGAACGCGGGGTTGGCAGCGGATAGCCCGGATAAATGTTCTCGCCGAGGAACTGGAACCCGCCGAATGACGGCACGCCGCGATCCACCGTGCGCCGATCGCGGAAATGCTCGTAATTGAACAGCACGAAGGTGTTCTCGAAAGGCTTCCATGACAGCGCCGGATTGACGCCCCAGCGCTCGAGCTTGTCGAAGTCGCGATAGCCGTAGGAATGTTCGTAGAGAGCGTTAAGACGCACGGCGATCGTGTCGGTGATCGCCCGCCCGAAATCGGCGGTGACGCGCTTACGGCCGAAGCTGCCGGTGACGAACCGAAGATCGTTTATCGTTTCGCCGTCGGCCTTCTTGGTGACGCGGTTGACCACGCCGCCGCCGCCGCCGCGGCCGAAGATCAGCGCGCTGGGGCCTTTGAGCACTTCGACCGCCTGAATGTTGTAGAGATCGCGATAATATTCCGCGTCGTCGCGCACGCCGTCGATGTAGAAATCCGCGGTCGTATTTTGCCCGCGAATGGTGATCTGGTCGCGGTTACGCTCGCCCTGCGCCACCGTTACGCCGGGGACGTAGGCCAAGGCGTTTTCCAGCGCGAGACTGTTGCGATCGTCGAGCTGCTGTCGTGTCAGAACGGTGACCGACTGCGGTATGTCGAGGATCGGCGTGTTGGTCTTCGTCGCGGTTGAAATTCTGCCTGCGAAGTAGCCATGAACGTCGGTCGGGTTACGGCCGACATTGGCGACGGCCGCAGCGAAGGCCGCACTGCCCGCGCCGGTCGAGGCCGCTCCAATAGTCCCGCTCGAAACGGTAGCCCCTGTGACCAACGCGGAGCGCACAGGTGCAACCCGAGCGCTGCGCCGCGCGCCTCCTACGTCGATAGGAGGCAACCGTTGGGCCCCGCTCGCGGAGGGCCCCTGCGACGCGACAGGCTTTGGCTTCGTCTGCGTAACCGCACGGGGTTTCTCCGGCGGGGCCTCGACCCGTATTGCCGGCAGCGGCTCGGACTGGGACTGCGCAAAAGCGGGAGGCGCCGGCGTCAGCGCGGCGGCAAGAGTCAGGGCGCCGACCGAAGCCGCGCCTGTCCTCCGGTCAAACGCCCCAGCAAGGGAGGAGAGCGTCTGCAATGACAGGGATTGTTTCTGAGCCATGTCTGCCCCTTCCGCGCGGTTCAAGATCGCGACTAGGCAATGGTTAAGGTTTGACTTTAAAAACTGTCAATTACGACAAGGGGCTAGCATGGAAGGCTTCCAAGTAATGTTTCCGATTGTAACTGAGTGTTGCTGAATTACGACATAAAAGCGATTTTTAGCTGGAACTCTTTCAAAGATTAAATCGTCACTTTTATTGACTGTTGTATTTTAGACACAGCCTGAGCCTCAAGTGTCGCGCCCTGATTCTTCTCATCATGGGAAGAGCGTAACAAAAAAGGCGGCCCTGAGAACAGGACCGCCAAAGCGTCATGTCAGATGAAGCGCGCTTACTTCTTCTTGCCGTCGGGGCCGAACTGAACGAGATAGGCCCACACGTTCTCCTGGTCCGCATCGTTCGGCAGGCCCTGGAAGATCATCTTGGTGCCGGGGATCTTGGCCTTGGGATTCTTGATGAACTCCTTGAAGCTGGCCTCGTCCCAGACGATGCCGGAATTCTTGTCAGCCTCGGAATAGTTGTAGCCCTCGACGGAGCCCGCCTTGCGGCCGTCAAGGCCGTTGAGCTGCGGCGCGACGGCGTTCTTAGCGGTTTCACCGACCTGATGGCAGGCTTTGCACTTCGCGAAGATTTTTTCGCCCGCAGCTGGATCGCCAGCGGCGAGAGCCTGGCCGGCGGATGCGGCGAAAGCGACGCTCGCGGCGAACGTCAGCAGGGAAATTGTCTTCATCCTTGTTCCTTTCCTCTTCCCGGCGTTCGCGTCGCGCCCGCCCTTTTTAAAATGCGCCCGGCCAAATACGGCGCCTCGCCGGCGCTCTTTAGACCGGTTGGAAACTACAACGAAGCCGGCGTTCAAGACAACTACGCCGGAGTTTACGTGCACTGCTCGGGACATTATCCCGGAAGCGGTGAACGCCCGCTGAACCCGAAACTTAAGTAACGCGCCGAAGCGTCAGATTGACGCGCACGCCAAGCGCCGCGAGCGCCGGCGGCAAAGGCGCCCCAATCGTCGGCAATATCCTGTCGACGCCGTGGTAGCGCATCCTGGCGGGTCCGGAGAGGACGAGCGCGTCTCCGGACGATAGCGTCAGGGCGGGCGCGCGATCGCCGCGCCGCGTTCCGCCAAGCCTGAAGCGGCAGTCCGCGCCAAGCGACAAAGAAAGTATCGGCGCGTCGAAATCGGATTCATCCTTGTCCTGATGAAGGCCCATGCGCGCCGTTTCGTCATAGACATTCACCAGACAGGCTTCAGGCGGCTTGTGGTAATGCGCGAGTTCGTTCCACAATTCGAGAAGCCTTAGCGGCATCGCCGGCCAGGCATTCTCGGTTCCTGGATGGCGCGGCTCGTAGCGGTAGCCCCGTTCCTTATCGCTGACCCAGCCGAGCGCGCCGCAATTCGTCATACGCACCGACATGGGGGCGCCGGTCTTCGGCATGGTCGAGACATAGAGCGGCGCGGCGGCGATGACCTCGGCGATCTCTTCAGCCAGAGTCGTCTGCGCCGCTGCATCGAGAAAGCGCGGATAGTGGAACGCGCCGGGCGCGATTTCAGGCATGAAGCGACATGTGGCGCCGAAATGGCGTTTCGTCTATCCGGCTATGGCTGAAATGCGTCGCGCACGGCTGAGCCAATCTGCAGCGCATTGTGGGTAAGTAGCATTTCGACCGAAATGTTGCTGGCCGTGGTCACGTCAGGCTTGACGGTGCGCCTCATGATGCATCGTCCGGAGGACATGCGCAGCGGCGAGGGCTTTGCGCCGCCGCTGGGGGACCACGTCACTTCACCCACCTGAGGCAAGTGGGGTGGCTTTTAGCTCGACCGACGGCATGGTCCAGGTGAGCGGTGGGTGCCGCCGCGACAACGATCGTGCTAGAAAGATTAAAGCGGGGTCTCTCCTGGGAGGCAAAGGCACAGGCGACCTTAAAAGCGTTCGCGCAAAGCAACGCTGAAGGCTTTGTCCGTCACGCGCCCAGCTCTCAATGCTTCTGCAATACTTCTCTGGAGCTGGTTACATGCTGTCTGCACTGAGCGAGTGGCTCTTTGACACCTCTGGCCTGTCGCCGCATGGTTACTGCTTGTTGTGGGAACCGGGGCTGATATGGCTCTATGCGGTTTCCGACGCCATTATCGCTCTGGCGTATTTCTCAATCCCCTTGACGCTCGTGATTGTGGGAAAGCGGAGGAGCGATCTCATATTTCGGCCGCTGTTAGGGCTATTTGCCGCGTTCATCCTGCTGTGCGGGATGACGCATTTGTTCGATCTTTTCACCCTCTGGGCCCCGCTCTACGGCTTGCAGGGGCTCGTCAAAGCGGCAACTGCGATCGCCTCCGTAGCGACGGCGGTCGCGTTATGGTGGGCTATGCCGAATTTCCTCGCCCTTCCTTCGATGGAGCAGCTACGTCACGCTAATGCTGCGCTGCTCGCGAGCGAGGAGCAGCTGGCCCAGGCGCAAAAAATGGAAGCGCTCGGCCAGCTGACCGGCGGCATCGCGCACGACTTCAATAATGTGCTTCAAGTCATCGTCGCTTCCCTTGATGTGATCGAACGCCAGATTGCACTTGGGCGCGCGAACGCGATAGACGGCCCCCTGGCGGCGATACGGAAAGCGTCGACGACCGCCTCCAGCCTCACCAACCGCATGCTGGCCTTCTCGCGTCGACAGACGTTGTTGCCGCGGGAGATCGACTCCAACAAGCTCGTGGCAGGCATAGAGGAAATGCTGCGCCGAACGTTGGGGCCTGAAATCCATTTGGATCTACGCTTGGGATGCCGCTGGAGCGTGAGCTGCGATCCCTCCCAACTCGAGAGCGTCTTGTTGAATCTCGCAATCAACGCTCGGGACGCCATGCCGCAAGGCGGCGCGCTCAGGATCGCGACCGCCGATCGGACGTTAGCGAGCGATTCTTCCGATCCCGATGTGGAGCCAGGAGACTATGTTGAGATCGAGGTGACGGATAGCGGCGTGGGTATGAATCATGATCTGCTCAGCCGCGTTTTCGAACCGTTTTTTTCAACAAAGCCCACGGGACAGGGGACGGGTTTGGGCCTGTCGCAGGTTTATGGCTTCGTCAAACAATCTGGCGGGCACGTGCGAATCGAAAGCGCCCCTGGCGAGGGGACCAGAGCGCGAATTTATCTGCCGGGACACGCGCCGCTTCAATCCCCAGCCGCCAAAGACCAGCCGCCGACCGGGACGAATTTCGATTCCCCCTGCGCTACGCATCAAGGAAAAACCCTGGTCGTCGAGGATCAAGAGGAGGTGCGCTCTCTAATTGTCGGCGCCCTCGCTGAAATGGGCTACGATACAATTGAAGCCGGTGATGGGACGGCAGGATTGAAAATAATAGAGTCAGGCGCGCCGTTGGACCTCTTGATCAGCGATGTTGGCCTCCCCGGGTTGGGCGGACTTCAATTGGCTGACGCCGCCCGAGCCGCGCACCCTGATCTGCCGATCCTGCTTATCACCGGATACGCGGGCAAATCGACGGAGACATTACAACTGGCCCCGAATATGGAGCTCTTGCGCAAGCCGTTCACGCTCGATGAATTGGCCGAGAGGGTTCAGGCGATGTTCAAAGGGACCTCCCATGCAGAGTGACCCGACTTGCGACGCCGTCCACACGCCGCTGAGTCATCGGTGAGTTCCTCGATTACATTGAAATTCGCGAACCACAACGCGGTTCCGCCAACATCACGCGTCGCGCGAAGAGCTGATTCTGACCTTGTTGCAGCGGCACGCCTTCGCGCACCGTCCCGTCGCGCCGCATGAGATTGACGCTTCCGCCGCGCCGACGCTAAGCCAACACAGTCTTCGACGCCACCGTCGAATCGGCGTTGAGCTGATAGATGATCGGAACGCCGGTCGTGAGCTCGAGGGTCGTTACGCTCTCGGGCGTCATCTGTTCCAGCACCATGCAGAGCGCGCGCAGCGAATTGCCATGCGCCGCGACCAGCGCCCGTTCGCCGCGCATCACCGGCGGCAGAATGCGCTGGACATAGAAGGGCACGACCCGCGCGACCGTGTCCTTCAGGCTCTCGCCCCCTGGCGGCGGCACGTCATAAGAGCGTCGCCAAAGATGCACCTGCTCTTCGCCCCATTTGTCACGCGCTTCGTCCTTATTGAGCCCGGAAAGATCGCCGTAATGGCGCTCGTTCAACGCGCGGTCCTTGATGGTCCGGACGTTCGTCTGACCCAGCTCCTCAAAAATGAGATCGATCGTGTGTTGGGCGCGCAGCAAAGCGGAGGTGAAGCCGACGCTGAACAGAATATCCCGCTTCTTCAGCTCGCGGCCGGCGCGGCGCGCCTCTTCGACGCCGAGCGGAGTCAAATCCGGGTTTTTCCACCCGGTGAAAAGATTTCTGGCGTTCCACTCGCTTTGACCGTGGCGTACCAGAACGAGAGTGCGATTCATGCTCATAAACTCTCGTCGATTTCAGGCGTCGGTAAGGCCAAGCACGTCGGCCATGGAGTAGAGTCCGGGGTCCTTCCCGCGCGTCCAGAGCGCCGCAGCCAGGGCGCCGCGGGCGAACACGCCGCGATCTTCGGCGCGGTGCGAGAATTCGATGCGCTCGCCAGCCCCGGCGAAGATGACCGTGTGATCGCCGACGACCGTGCCGCCGCGCAGGCTGGCGAATCCGATCTCGCCGACCCGCCGCGGACCTGTCAAACCGTCGCGCCCGCGCGCGCTGTTCTCGCCAAGCGCGATTCCGCGGCCGTGCGCGACCGCCTCGCCGAGCAGCAACGCCGTTCCTGATGGCGCATCGACCTTGAGGCGGTGATGCATCTCGACGATCTCGGCGTCCCAAGCCGGTCCAAGCGCGCGCGCCGCGCGTTCGACCAGCACGGCGAGGAGATTGACGCCGAGGCTCATGTTGCCGGACCGTACAATCGCCGTTTCCCGCGCGCATTCGGCGATGGCGGCGAGATCGTCCTGAGACAGTCCGGTCGTGCCGATGATGTGCGCCACCCGCGCTCGCGCGGCCACCCGGGCCATTCCCACGCTGGTGCTCGGAGACGAAAAGTCGACGATCGCGTCAGCGTCGCCGAGGGCGGCGCCGACGTCGCAAGTGATCGGCACGCCGTTAGGCGCGGCGCCGCCGCTATCCGCGCCAAGCGCGGCAGAGCCGGGACGCTCCAGAGCGGCAGTCAGTCGGACGCCCAAAGTGTCGGGTATGATCTGGGTCAGCATCCGGCCCATGCGGCCCGCCGCGCCGACTACCACCAAACGCAGTTCGTTCATGTTCAGTCGCCCCCGCCTCCCGCAGCTAAGCGGCTTCGATTCGGTTTTCCTGACGCGCCATTTTCCTATACAGGCGAGGCGCCGCGATGAGAAGCGCGCCGCTTGGATCCGGGCGTCTGACGCTGCCCGAACGGGCGGTTATTTGGGTTTGGGACGGAAGCTTTTGACGCGCGCCGGATCGGTCTCGACATAGGCCGCGCCGATGAGATCGAGGCAGTACGGCACCGCGGGCATGACGGCGTCGAGACAGAGTTCGATCGCCCTTGGCTTGCCCGGAAGATTGATCACCAGACATTTGCCGCGATGGGCGGCCAATTGTCGTGACAGGATCGCCGTTGGCGTCTGCGTCAGGGAGACCTGTCGCATCAGCTCGCCAAAGCCGGGCAGTTCGCGCGGGCAGGCCGCGAGCGTCGCCTCGGGCGTGAGATCGCGGGGGCTCGGGCCTGTGCCGCCGGTCGTGACGATGAGGTCGCAGCCGACAGTATCGGCCAGGTTGATAAGCGTATCGCGCACGCTTTCAAGCCCATCGGGGATGATCCGCCTCTCGATGCGGAAGGGCGTCGTCAGCGCGGCGCGTAGATAGGCCTCGATTGCCGGACCGCTCTCATCTTCATAGACGCCGGCGCTGGCGCGATCGGAGGCGGTGACGACGCCGATGATCGCGGCGCGCTTTTCGTCTGTCATTGGCGAGTCTCCCGGCGCGCATGTTTGCCGCCTCTGCTCGCTCTTGTCACTCCCCATCGCCGCAGCGCTTAAGCCAGTTTAGACTGCACAATTGTTACGCAAAAAGCAACACGTAAAAGTCATTCAGCGCCAGCAAATTGAATATATCAGCACGCCGCCGAGAATAATTGGCATTGTCAGGAGCATCTACGCCATGATATTGGAAGCACATATTTTGCCACAATTCACAATTAACTAATTTGTCTTCGCCTCCATTCAGACGGATGGAAACTGTGCGCTTGACGTAGCCAACGCGCTCGTCAGCATCCCTCACGCATTGTGCGTAAACGGAGCAATCCTGAATGAATCGTATCTGTGGCGTACTGACGATCCTTGCACTGATGACGGCGCCGGCTCTGGCGCATCACGCCTCTCACCATTCCACGCGTCACGCGGAGGCTTCGCAGGGCTTCACCGCCAACGCGTCATTCTACGGCGGCGGCCCGCGGCGCTACGAACCCAACAGCCACACCGCCAATGGCGAACTGTTCAACATGTGGGACCTGACGGCCGCCCACCGCACCCTGCCGATGGGCACGCGTCTGCGCCTGACCTACGCCGGGCGTTCGGTGGTCGTGCGCATCAATGACCGTGGACCGGCGGTCTGGACGGGACGCAGCCTCGACGTGTCGCGCGGCGCGGCGACCCAGCTCGGCCTCATCGAACGTGGCACCGGACAGGTCCGCGTTCAGGTGATCGGAAAGAGCTAAATCCCCGAAAGCAAACGCCCGGCTTCGGCCGGGCGTTTTCGCCTTAAGGGCCTACTTCGCCTCGACGTATATGCTGGCGCCCTTCTCCAAAAACTCCGCGCTCTTTTCGGCCATGCCCTTTTGGCGTTCGATCTCTTTCGCCTCCTCGCGCAGATCGCGCGTGATCTGCATCGAGCAGAATTTCGGTCCGCACATCGAGCAGAAATGCGCGACCTTATGCGCCTCTTTCGGCAACGTCGCGTCGTGGAATTCACGCGCCGTGTCGGGATCGAGTCCGATCTCGAACTGATCCTCCCAGCGGAAGTCGAAACGCGCGCGGCTCATCGCGTCGTCGCGTTCGCGCGCTGCCGGATGGCCCTTGGCGAGATCGGCGGCATGCGCCGCGATGCGATAGGTGATGACGCCGGTCTTGACGTCGTCGCGATCCGGCAGGCCGAGATGCTCTTTCGGCGTGACGTAACAGAGCATCGACGTGCCGAACCAGCCGATCATCGCGGCGCCGATGCCTGACGTGATGTGATCGTAGCCCGGCGCAATGTCGGTGACGAGCGGGCCGAGCGTATAGAACGGCGCCTCGCCGCAGACTTTGAGCTGCTTGTCCATATTGGCTTTGATCTTGTGCATCGGCACATGGCCGGGGCCTTCGATCATCACCTGACAGCCCTTGTCCCAGGCGATCTTCGTCAATTCGCCAAGCGTCTCCAGCTCCGCAAATTGCGCCGCGTCATTGGCGTCGGCGTTGCAGCCGGGGCGCAGACCGTCGCCGAGCGAGAAGGACACGTCATATTTGCGCATGATGTCGCAAATCTCGTCGAAGCGCTCATAGAGGAAGCTCTCCTTGTGCTTCGACAGGCACCAGCGCGCCATGATCGAGCCGCCGCGCGAGACGATGCCGGTGACGCGATTGGCGGTCAGCGGCACATAGGCGAGGCGCACGCCGGCGTGGATGGTGAAGTAATCGACCCCCTGCTCCGCCTGTTCGATCAGCGTGTCTTTAAAAACTTCCCAGTCAAGCTTGAGCGCATCGCCGCCGACCTTTTCCAACGCCTGATAGATCGGCACGGTGCCGATCGGCACGGAGGCGTTGCGGATGATCCAGTCGCGGATGTTGTGAATATTGCGGCCGGTGGAGAGGTCCATCACCGTGTCGGCGCCCCAGCGGATCGCCCACACCATCTTTTCGACCTCATCCGCAACGGAAGAGGTGACGGCCGAATTGCCGATGTTGGCGTTGACCTTCACCAGGAAGTTGCGGCCGATGATGACCGGCTCGAGTTCCGGGTGATTGATGTTCGCGGGAATGATCGCGCGGCCGCGCGCGACTTCCTCGCGCACAAATTCGGGCGTGATGAATTCGGGAATGGCGGCGCCAAAGCTCTCGCCGTCGGCGATGCGTTCTTTCGCGACATCGAGCGCGCGCTCGCGGCAGAGATTCTCGCGATGCGCGACATAGATCATCTCTTCCGTCACGATCCCGGCGCGGGCGAATTCGAACTGAGTCACCGGATGCGGCCCCGAGGCGCGGTAGAGCTTGCGCTCTGCCGGGCAAGGCGGGACGAGGCGTTCGCCTTCAGCGAAGCCATTGTCTTCGGGCTTGACGCCACGTCCCTGGTAGGTTTCGAGACCTGTGCGCGTCGCGAGCCAGGGACGTGCCGAGGGCAATCCCGCCGAAAGGTCGGGCGTGAAGGATGCGCAGGTATAGGGTCCGGACGGGTCGTAGACCCGAAGCGGCGGCTCGCCCGAAGACGGGTCCAACGGGATCTCGCGGCAAGGCACGCGAATGTCGTCGCGTCCCTTCGGCGAGGAATAGACCTTGCGCGATTTTCCGATCGGCCCGGTGGTGACGCTCGCCGGCATGCGCTTGTCGTGGACGTTCATGATCGCGCTCCTTCATCACGCTTCTTCAAGGGAAGCGGACGCTGAGTCAGGAAGACGAAGGAGGGATGCGCTATCATAGCGTCGACGCAGGCGCGCCGCTCGCTCTTTCGCTGGCCTTCCCTACGCCGGCATGACCCGGATCAGGTTCGACGGGTGCTTCTCAGCCGCGCTAGCGGCGCCCCTCGCCATTATGGAAAAATTACCGCGTTCCCGCGCGCGTCGCAAGTTCGCGCGGCGTACCGGCAAATAGCGTCTGACGCCGCTGAGCCTAGACGCTGACGATTTAGAATTTCCAGGCCTGGGGAAGCCTAGAGCGGCCATTGAATACGGGCCGACGCGCGGTCGAAGCCCATCCCGCCATTTGGCGACGATTGCTCTCCGTGTCCGAGGCGACGTGAAAAAGCGCTTGTGTTGCAAAGACGTGACAGGCGGACAAAATCTGCGCCTGTGAAGAGTTATTTACGCTGCACGGCCAGGCGCCTCTGGTAACCTCTAAAACAACGTGAACATGCGTCGGTTCGGTGCGACGGGGCGAACGCCGCCACGCCGTTTGAAAGCGTTGCGCTTCGGGACTCGCCCCAATGAAAAACACTGTTTCGCGCACTTTCCTGTTCGCACTCATGGCCATCGCCGCGCTTGCGCCATCCTTCTCCTTTGCCGCCGACGGTTTTTTTGCGACGGGATACGGCCCGCGGCAGAGAGCGCTTGCCGGCGCCAGCGTGGCCGATGGCCGAGACGGCATGGCCGCCTCGGTCAATCCCGCGACCATTGTTGGCCTTGACCGGCAGTTTGCGTTTGGCGTCGCCGCCAATCTTGCTTATCGCGGTTACCGCACCGAAGGACTTCCGAGGCTCATCGCGGCGGGCGACGTGCACAGCGGTCGTCCATGGACGCCTATCCCCAACTCGGGCAACATTCGTCCAATCGACGCCGACTCCGCGTGGAGCTTTGTCACCTATTCGAATGGCGGCATCAACAGCGCCTATGATGTGAGATATGCTCGGCCGCCGCTGGGTGGACCGTTCGGCGGCGGCTTCGTTGGCCTGGACCTTAGGCAAGCCTTCGCCAGCGTCGATTATGCGCGCCGCTTCCACACGGCGATCGGCCCTATTACGATTGGTCTCGCGCCGACGATCGCAGTGCAGATGTTGAATGTTCAGGGCGTGAAGACGTTCGCGCCCTTTTCAATAAATCAGTGGGAGATGTCAGACATGGGGTTTGACTGGTCCTACGGCGGCGGCTTTCGCTTAGGGTTGCTGTGGGGAATCACGGACAGCCTGCGCTTCGGCTTTTCCGGCTCGACGCCCATGTGGATGTCGCGTTTCGACAAATATTCGGGTCTTCTCGGCGGCCAGGGCAGTTTCGACATCCCCGCCCAATTGCAGGCTGGATTCGCCTACGACATCCTGCCCAACCTTACGCTCATGGCCGATTGGCGACATGTCTTTTATTCCGCCGTTCCCTCTATCGGCAATTCCAACGCGCCCCTGTTTGTGCGCTCGCTCGGCGACAGCGCGGGCATCAGTATGAAGGATACGGATTCGGCATCCTTCGCCGCCGAGTGGCGCGCGACGCCGACGCTGGCGCTTCGCCTCGGTTATCATTACGCCACCAGCTCGCTGATTGCGCGTTCGTTGAACTTTGCGGTGCTCTCGCCGAGCGTGAACCGGCATCATCTCGGAGGCGGTTTCAACTACGCGATCACGAAAAACTCGTCGTTCGATTTTTCCGTACTTTGGGCTTTCAAGAATTCCGTCTCCGCCTTTGAGGCGATCCCGCAGTCAGCAGGGCGGCCTTTTGGCGGGTTCAATCCCGCCGCGACAATCAATGTGTGGGCCTATGGCGGCGCATTTTCAGTCGGCTACAATTACAAGTTCGACCAGGGGGACGATTCCTGGTTCCCGACGCATTTCTGAGCTCCCTGACGGCCGCCGTTGATCGGCCCGCCTGGCGCGCCTCCCTAAAAGGAGGCGCGATTTTTTTTTGGATGCGCCTTCTCTATTCGAGGCGGGTGGCGATCCACCAGGTTGTGCCGCCGGCGTCTTTGACGCCGCCGCGTTTGTCTTCGTCGTGTTTCTGCACGGGCGCCTGAACAGACGCCGCGCCCGCCTGCAACGCGCGCGCATAAGTTTCGTCCACGGAGGGCACATAGACGTGGACGTGCGCTTCGATCGCTGGCCATTGCGGGGCAGCGTCGGCGAGCATGACGACAGTATCGTCGATGCGCGCCTCCGCATGCATCAATCTCCCATCCGCATCAGGAAAGGTTCGAAGCACGGCGGCGTCGAAAACGGCCTGAAGGAATTTGATCGTCGCGGTGGCGTCGGCGACGATCAAATAGGGAGAGACGCTGTTTTGTCCTGAAGGCTTGAAGGACATTTCGAATCCTCCGTCAGTTTCAGCCGACGACGATCTTTGGCGCAGCGCGCTGTTTTTGCGTTTCGAGCAGCGTCTTCACCTTCGCCGCGAGATTGAGATAGACGGCGGCCTGCGGGCTGTCGGGCTCGGCGCCCACGACCGGACTCCCGGCGTCCGAGGTTTGGCGGATCTTGATGTCGAGCGGCGCCTCGCCAAGAAAAGGCACGCCCATCTCTTCGGCGTCGTGGCGCGCGCCGCCATGCGCGAAAATTTCCGAGCGGCCGCCGCAGTGCGGGCACAGGAAGTAGCTCATATTTTCAATGACGCCGAGGATCGGCGCCTCGACCTTCTGGAACATCGCCACGGCGCGGCGCGCGTCGATCAGCGCCAAATCCTGCGGCGTCGAGACGATCACCGCGCCGGCGAGCGGCACCTGCTGCGCGATGGTGAGCTGAACGTCGCCAGTGCCGGGCGGCATGTCGATGACGAGCGCGTCGAGCTCACCCCAGGCGACTTCGCCGAGCATTTGCGAAATCGCCTGCGACACCATCGGGCCGCGCCAGACCATCGGCACGTTCTCGTCGACAAGAAAACCCATCGACATGATCTTCAAGCCATAGGCTTCGAGCGGCGCGAGCTTGCCGCCTTCGACCTTGGGTTTGCCGTTCAGGCCGAAAAGCCGCGGCATCGAGGGGCCATAGACGTCGGCGTCAAGCAGGCCGACGCGCCAGCCCTGAGCGGCGAGGCCGAGCGCGAGATTGGCCGACGTCGTCGACTTGCCGACGCCGCCCTTGCCCGAGGCGACGGCGATGATGAAGCGGATTTTTTCGAGCGCCGGAATTCCGGCTTTTTGCTGAGGCGGCGGCGCGCCGGGCCCAGGCGCATGAGCATGCGCATGAGCTTGGGCTTGAGCCCGAGGCGGCGACGCCTCGGGGCGCGAGGCGCGTTCAGCGGTCAAGGTCACGATCGCCTGCTCAATGCCGGGCGCCGCCTTGATCGCGCGCTCGGCCGCAACTCGCGCCGCCTCCCAGGCCTGCGTCTGGGTCGGATCGCCGGCCAGCGATACGAAGGCCTTCGCGCCCGATAGGTTGACGCCGCTCACCGCGCCGGCGAGCGGCGCTCCGCCCGGCCCGTAGAGCCCTTCCAGAGCCTTCAAAATGTCAGCTTCCGTCGCCACGCGCCGCTCCCTGCCTGTTTAGAGCTGTTCCAGGCAAGCCATATGCCGCGATTAGGGACGCGCGTCCATGGCACGGCCGCAGCAATCGTCCTCCTTCTGCACGGGCGGGCATGGCACGTCGCCATAGGAGCAGAACACGCAGCAGTCTCCCGTCTTTGGCGTCAGCCGCGCGCCGCAGCCGGCGCAGACATGCACGACGACGCAGGCGTCCTGCGGCATATCGAACATTTCCGCGCGCGCGCAATGCGGACAGGTGAGGGTCGACTGAAGCTGCAAGTCGACCTCTCTCAGGCGAACATCATCGCCGGATGTTCGATGACATGTTTGAATTCCGCCAAAAGCTCGGCGCCGAGCGCGCCGTCGACGGCGCGATGGTCGCAGGACAGCGTCACGCTCATCATTGTCGCCACAAGGGGCGCGCCGTTCTTCACGATCATGCGCTGCTCGCCCTGCCCGACCGCCAGGATCGTCGACTGCGGCGGATTGATCACCGCGGTGAAACTCTGCACGCCATACATGCCCAGATTGGAGACCGCCGACACGCCGCCCTCATATTCATGCGGCTTCAGCTTGCGCGCGCGGGCGCGGCCGGCAAGCTCCTTGATCTCCTCGGAAATCTCGCGAACTGATTTCGCCTGCGCGTTACGGATGATCGGCGTCACGAGGCCGCCAGGAATCGACACGGCGACGCCGATATCGGAGGATTCGTGGCGCAGCAACGCGTCCGGCGTATAGGTGACATTGGCTTCGGGCTTTCGCTGCAGGGCGATGGCGAGCGCCTTGACGACGTAATCATTGACGGACGTCTTCCATGTCGGTTTGCCATCCGAGGCGAGCGGCGCGGCGGCGTTGAAATCCTCGCGCAGGCGCAGCAGCGCATCGATCTCGCAGTCGACGTTGAGATAGAAAAGCGGAATGGTCTGTATGGCCTCGGTCAGCCGTCTCGCGATGGCCTTGCGCACATTGTCATGCGGAATTTCTTCGTAGGAGCCGGGTTCGAAGAATTTGCGCGTAACGTCCGCCGAAGGGGCTGCGGCGAGCGGCGCCGCCTTCGTCGTCTCTCCGCGCGCGAGCGCCGATTGGACGTCGCGTTCGATGATGCGGCCGTGCGGCCCGGAGCCTTGGAGGGCAGAGAGATCGAGGCCGCCCTCCTTCGCCAAACGGCGCGCGAGGGGCGAAGCGAAAATGCGCGGCGCGCCAGTGTCTGGAGTGACGAGCGCCATGACTAAGACCTGTAAAGGACGGCCTTCGCCGCCGTGACGACGTCCGCCACGCTCGGCAAAGCGAGCTTTTCGAGATTGGCGGCGTAAGGCATCGGCGTGTCCTTGCCGGTGACGCGCAGCACCGGCGCGTCGAGATAGTCGAAGGCCTCTTGCTGCACGCGCATCGCGATCTCGGCCGATATTCCGCACTGCGGCCAGCCTTCTTCGATCGCGACGCAGCGGCCGGTCTTCTTGACGGACTCGATGATCGTCGCCGTGTCCATCGGCCGCAGCGTGCGCAAATCGATCACCTCGGCGTCGATCCCCTCTTTGGCGAGTTGCTCGGCCGCCTGCAGAGCATAGGTCATGCCGATCGAGAAGGAGACGAGCGTCACATCCTTGCCCGGCCTTGCGATGCGCGCCTTGCCGATCGGCAAGACGAAGTCCTCCAGCGCCGGCACTTCCGACGTCTTGCCGTAGAGAATCTCATTCTCGAGAAACACGACTGGATTGTCGTTCCGGATCGCGGCCTTCAACAGGCCTTTCGCGTCGCTGGCGTTTGACGGCGAAATCACGATCAGCCCCGGCACCTGCGAATACCAGGCGGAATAATCCTGGCTGTGCTGAGCGGCGACGCGCGCCGCCGCGCCATTCGGCCCGCGAAACACGATCGGACAATTGATCTGTCCGCCGGACATGTACAGCGTCTTCGCCGCCGAATTGACGATGTGGTCGATCGCCTGCATCGAAAAATTGAAGGTCATGAATTCGACGATCGGCCGCAACCCGGCGAACGCGGCGCCGACGCCGACGCCCGCGAAGCCATATTCGGTGATGGGCGTATCGACGACGCGCCTGGCGCCGAATTCCTGCAAGAGACCCTGCGTGACCTTATAGGCGCCCTGATATTCGGCGACCTCTTCGCCGATCACGAAGACGCTCGGATCGCGCCGCATCTCTTCGGCCATGGCGTCGCGCAAGGCTTCGCGCATGGTCATCGACACCATCGTCGTGCCTTCGGGCACCTCCGGCGCGACGCGCGGGGACGGCTGCTCGGCGACGCTCGTCGCCTTGGGCGCGGGCGTCGCGGCCTCGACGGCGGCTTTGGTCTGCGCTTTGTTGGCTTCTCCCGGCTGGTCCTGCGGCGCAGTCTGGCCGCGCGCCGACGGCGCCGCCTCGGCCTGCTTTTGCGCCTTGTCCTCTTCGCCGACGCGATCGACCGGCGCGTGGTCGGCGGTGTCGGCGACCTCTTCGCCCTCCTCGGCGATCACCGCGATCGGCGTGTTGACGGCGACATTCTCGGTGCCGCCCGGAACAAGGATGCGCGTCAGCACACCTTCGTCGACGGCCTCGACCTCCATCGTGGCCTTGTCGGTCTCAATCTCAGCGATGACGTCGCCGGCTTTCACCGCGTCGCCTTCGCTCTTCAGCCATTTGGCGAGCTTGCCCTGCTCCATGGTCGGGGAGAGAGCGGGCATGAGGACATTAACGGTCATTCAATCAATCTCTCACGCCAGCACGTCCGTCCACAATTCGCTCGGGTCCGGTTCCTTGTCCGCAGTGGCGAAATCTGCGGCTTCGGCGACGATCTTGCGCGCATTGGCGTCGATCTTCTTGAGTTCGTCCTCGCTGACGCCGTCGGCGATCAGCCGCGCGCGGACCTGCTCGATCGGATCATGTTCCTCGCGCATCTTCTGGACTTCTTCCTTCGAGCGGTATTTCGCGGGGTCGGACATCGAGTGGCCGCGATAGCGATAGGTCTGCGCCTCTATGAGATAGGGGCCGTTGCCGTTACGGCACCATGCGATCGCTTCGTCCGCCGTGGCCTTGACGATTCGCACGTCCATGCCGTCGATCTGCTTGCCGGGAATCGCGAACGCGGCGCCGCGTTTCGAAAAGTCGATCTGCGCGGAGGCGCGGGAAATTTCCGTGCCCATTGCATAACGGTTGTTCTCGACGATGAAGACGACCGGCAGTTTCCAGAGCGCCGCCATGTTGAAGGCCTCATAGACTTGGCCCTGGTTGGAGGCGCCTTCGCCGAAAAACGTCAAAGATACGCGGCCGTCGCCGCGATAGGCGTTGGCGAAAGCGACTCCCGCGCCGATCGGCGCCGGCGCGCCGACGATGCCGTGCCCGCCGTAGAAATTCGCTTCGCGCGAAAACATGTGCATCGAGCCGCCCTTGCCCTTGGAATAGCCGCCGCGCTTTCCGGCGAGTTCCGCCATGACGCGTCTGGGCTCCATCCCTGAGGCGAGCATATGTCCGTGGTCGCGGTAGCTCGTGGTGAACTGGTCGCCGTCACGGGCCGCCATCTTGACGCCGACGACGACGGCTTCCTGGCCGATGTAGAGGTGGCAGAATCCGCCGATGACGCCCATGCCGTAAAGCTGTCCGGCCTTTTCCTCGAATCGCCGGATGAGCAGCATGTCGCGAAAGGCGGTGAGCTCCTGCTCGCGGGTGAAGGGGGGAATCGTGGGCGCGCTTGCTGGAACGACGCCGCTTTCCTCGACCATTTCACCGCTCCCGTCGCTAAGCTTCGCCATGCAGAGTAATCCAAGACGCCGATGAAAACGAGCGTCTCGCCTGCCTTCAATTTGGGGAGCGCGCTAGCGCGCGTCGAGTTGCGACTGGAGTTCCTCGGCGAACGCGGCGATTCTTTTGGCGTTCACGCCAAAGTCATGGCGTCCGTAACGCGACGCTGAGCGCAGATCGATGCGCGTCTGGCCGGGCAGCGGCTTGAAGCGGACGGTGATGTCGTCGTCAAATCCCATGACGAGCGTTTTGTCGATGAAATCGATATGGCCGTCGCCGCTGCGTCCACCCGGCGGCCGCTTGTCGACGAGCGTCCAGCCGCGGGCTTTGGCCGTTTTCAGCACCAGAGCATAGGCCTCGTCCGTGTCGAGATCGACGACGATCGGTTCGACATCGGGATAGGCCGGCCGCTGCGCCTCCCGCGCGCGGGACGGGAGACCCGGAGGCTGGAAGCCGCTGCGCGCCTCGAAGGCGGCTTTGGAGAAGGAGAAATAGGGAGGATCGGCGACGTCCGTCGAAATGTCGGAAAGCACCGGCAGACGCACCGCCTCGAAAGCCAGATAGGCTGGGTAGCCCAGCGTCAACGCCGCTATGACGAAGGCGGTCGCCGCTGCGCCCGCCCCGCGCCGTCCTGTCCGCCAAATCACGTTGCAAGCGGCGCAAAACAAAAGCAGCGCGATCAGCGCCAAGGCCATGGCGCCGCCCAGCGACGCGAGCGCAGACGCCGGGTCAAGGGCGCCAAGTCGCCCCAGAACAATCGCCAAAAGCGCCACCGTCGCGGCGAAAATCGCGAACCGTCGGCTCCACAGCGCGACTTTCGACCAGGGCTCGGGCGGAAGATGACGTCGCATCGGTTCAAAGACTCGCGTGACCGCCGCCAAGGGGCCAAGGGGCGGCTCGGGCGCATTTTTCGCAATTTTGCGGCGAATGCAACGGCTCTCGCGCATTTGAAAAAAAGTCGGGCATGCGCCGCGTCAGCGCCGGTTCCTTAGCGGCTCGTTAACTTGCGAAGGACAATCCTAGGAAAGCGTCCCTTGAGTTCCCCTCCTGTCGTCGAGCGCACCCATGTCCGACAAGTATTCCGTCGAGTTTAACGAACCCCAGTCCGGCGGCCATCCCCATGACCTTCTCGCGCGGCTTTACCGCGAGATCGGCATTTCCGCCGTCGCCGCGGCGCTCGAGGTGGAGCAGTTCGCTCAGCAGCCGACGGTCACGGTCGAGCGCCTCGACGAGCGCCGCCTGCCCGCGGTGCTTCTGGGCGACGAACTCGCCGCCTGAGGCTCCAAGCCGCGCGACCGCTTTAGAGCGCTTCCCGATCACCTGGAATCATGTGATCGATAAGGAACCGCTCAAAATCAAAGTATTAGAGCAGGTTCTCATCGAAAAAGTCTGTCAACTTTTTCGGAACCTGCTCTACACGGCCTTGCGGCTGCCGTTCGCTGGCTTGCTTCCTTACGACTCCGGATCCTTATATGCTTCGGGGCAGGAGGACTACGCCATGCGCAAGGCTGTCGCCCTATTCCTGCTCATCGTCCTGGCCACGGTTGGTCTGACGACCGCCGCCGCTGCCGACGTGCGCGTGCGCGGCGCGCACGCCAGGGTTCATCGCGTCGCGCCGCCGCCGCAATATACTGACGACGGTTATTTCGCAGACTATGTGACCGGACCGACGGGGGCTCCAACCCCCGTCATGCAAGTGCCGGGCTCCACCAGCGTCATCACGCGAAAAATGATGAACGACTTCCAGTCGCGCAATCTCTGCGACGCGCTGCGGCTCGCGCCGGGGGTCAGCGGCGGAGGCTGTTAGAGGTTCGCCGTCATTCGCATGTCGGCTTACGTCGGCCTCCGGTCGCGCGCGTCAGTCGAAGAGTTCAGGACGGCGAATACGCAACGCCTGAACCAGCGCGAGCGTTTTCATGTCGACGATGCCATCCGCCGCCATCAGCTCGGCAAGTTCCTTGAGGCCCAGTTCGACGACGCGAACCTCTTCGTCTTCATGCGCGACGCCGCCGCCGTCGCCGACGCGATCCTCGGCGCGGTATTCGGCGAGATAAAGCGTCATGCGCTCGGTCGAGACGCCCGGCATCGACCAGGCGGTCGCGACATGCTCAAGCGCGCCGAGCCGCAATCCGCCTTCTTCGAGCGCCTCGCGTTTCGCCGTGGCGGCCGCGTCATCTTCGCCCTCGACGAGACCGGCGATCGCTTCGAGCGACTCCGTCGCGCCGACGGCGACCAGCTCTGCGGCGCGCAGCTGCGCCACGAGCAGCGCCGTCTTGCGCAGGGGATCGTATGGGAGCACGGCGGCCGCGCAGCCGTGGTCCTCGACATCGCGCAGCAAGATCTTTCCGTCTGGCATGCGGATGGTCGCGATCGACATCGTCGCCCAGCGCTGGTGCGTGCGTTCAAGTTTGACGACCGAAGGCTTCATGGCGAACTTAATCTCTTGCCGCTATCTGAAATTGAATAGACCAAAAAAAGGGGCAAGAGCGCGGCTCCTGCCCCTGTTGTCTCAGCGCGCGTCAGCGGTTACTCGATGATGCTGGCGACGACGCCGGCGCCGCATAGGAATGCGGTTGATCGCATTCCGTCGTCGCATCGATCATTCAATGATCGATGCGACCACTCCAGCTCCAACCGTTCGGCCGCCTTCGCGGATGGCGAAGCGCAGCTTCTCCTCCATGGCGATCGGCACGATCAGCGCGACTTCCATCGTCACATTGTCGCCCGGCATCACCATCTCCACGCCCTCGGGCAGCGTGACGATGCCGGTCACGTCCGTCGTGCGGAAGTAGAATTGCGGGCGATAGTTGGTGAAGAACGGCGTATGACGGCCGCCCTCTTCCTTGGTGAGGATATACGCCTCAGCCTTGAACTTCGTGTGCGGCTTCACCGAGCCCGGCTTGCACAGCACCTGGCCGCGCTCGACGTCCTCGCGCTTCGTGCCGCGCAGCAGGCAGCCGACATTGTCGCCCGCCTCGCCCTGGTCGAGCAGCTTGCGGAACATCTCGACGCCCGTCACCGTCGACTTCGTCGTCGGACGGATGCCGACGATCTCGACTTCCTCGCCCACCTTGATCACGCCGCGCTCGATGCGCCCCGTCACCACCGTGCCGCGGCCCGAAATCGAGAACACGTCCTCGACCGGCATCAGGAACGGCTGATCC
>NZ_JADNRA010000031.1 GCF_015709525.1 Methylocystis sp. L43
CGCCGCCACAGCCGACAGTCTCACGCGCCATCTCGCCTGGCTCGACAAGGAGATCGAAGCGCTCGAGGACGGCATTCGCGCCGCCATTGCCGCCGACGAGTCCTTGCGCAAAGCCGAGCGGCGTCTGCGAAGCGTGCCCGGCATTGGTCCCGTCGCCGCCGTCACCTTGTTGGCGCTGATGCCAGAACTTGGGCGCCGCTCGCCAAAAGCCATTGCGGCGCTCGCAGGGCTTGCGCCCTTCAACAACGATAGTGGAAAGCGTCGTGGTCAGCGCATGATCAAAGGCGGGCGGACGCGTGTGCGCAAAGCCCTCTACATGGCGGCGCTGGCCGCCGCCAATTCGAAGACGCGTTTGGGCGATTTTGCCCGCAAACTACGCGCCGCCGGAAAACCGCCAAAACTGGTTCTCATTGCGCTCGCACGAAAAATCCTCGTTATTCTCAATGCCATCTGCCGCGAAAATGCGTCCTTCGCATGCTAACCAATACACAGTTGCCCGATCGCGCGCTTGGCGCGCGATCGGGAATGACATCACAGTTTGGCGGCTTGCGATGACGACTTCAAAGCATTCTCAATCTCAGCGGCGATGATCGCTGTATCTTTCGACGCGTCGATCTTGAACCATTCGATTTCGCCGGTCGGCTTCTCCATTTGCGACTCGAGCACGTCGCGCGTGGCGTCCGACACGTCGTTGATGCGCGCATCGACGCGCGCGGCGCGCCGGTCGAGATCGAGATCGAGCCAGACGCCAAGAAACGGCGCGCGCGCAATCTCGGCCGCGGCTCTTATCGCTGCGCGATCTTGAGAACGGTCGAAGACGGCGTCGACGATCACCGGCCAGCCGCGCGCGGCCGTTCGCGCCGCAATCTCGAACATTTCGCCATAGACCTGCGCCGACACGGCGCTCGCGTAGGCCTCCTGCGGAAGACGCGCGGTCGGCGCGACGCCGAAGAGCCGTTTGCGAATGCGATCGCTGTTGATGACGCGCGCGCCTGGCGGACATCCGATGACGGGCGCAAGCGCCGCGGCGACGCTCGATTTTCCTGACCCGCTGAGACCTCCGATTGCAATGACGGCGGCTTTGGCCGGCGCGAGCAGCTTCATCGCGAGATCGAAGTAGAGGCGCGCGCGTTCGGCGTTGTGTTGCGACGCCTCGACATGCGCGCGGATGGCGGCGCGCAGCGACATGAAGAAGGGAAGCAGCGGTAGGCCGTCAGTTTCGTCGCGCGCGTCGAGATAGCGGTTCAACGCCAGATTGGCGCAGCCAAATGCGCCGACGCGCCAGAGATCCATCAGCAGGAAGCTGACGTCGTACAGCACGTCGATCGTTGCGATCTCGTCGTCGAACTCTAGGCAGTCGAAGAGCGTCGGCGCGCCCTCGAACAGACAGATATTGCGCAGCGTCAGATCGCCGTGGCAGCGGCGCACCTTGCCCCGCGCCTTTCGCGCGTCGAGAAGCGCGCTTTGCGCGTCGAGCGCTCCGCCGAGGCGCGCGACAAGCACATCGATTTGCTCTGCGCTTGCTGGCGCCGCGTTGCGCAAGCTCAAAGCCGTATCGTCCAGAGTCCGGCGCATCGCCGCCGCGCCGCCCTTTTCATAGTCCGGCCTGGTTTCGTCGTGGGTCTTGGCGACTAGACGCGCAAGGGCCTCCACCATCGCTTGCGTCAGGCGGCGGTCTTTCGCAATCTGTTCGAAGAGGTCTTGGTCGGCGAAGCGCCGCATGACGACCACGGCGTCGATCATCTCGCCCGCGCCGTCGAGCGCCAGCCGCCCATCCGCCTCGCGGGTCACGCGATGTGCGCCGAGATAAAGTTCGGGCGCGAAGCTTGTATTGAGCGCCGCTTCACGCGCGCACATCTCCCATCGGCGGCTCGGCGTCGAGAAGTCGAGATAGGGGAAGCGCACCGCTTTCTTCAGCTTGTAGGCGTGCGTTCCGCAGAGCGCGACGACCGAAATGTGAGTCGTGACGATTCTCTCCGCGCCGCCCTCGAGCGAGGCGAGAAAGCGCACGACCTCATCCTGCGCGCCAAAATCCATGTGGGGGTCTCGAACTTGCGTCCGCTGATGCCGCGCATGAGGCGAGCCCCAGCGGCCAGTCCTTTTTGCGAGTGACTGAGCCTATTCCATCCCGAGCGCGGAAAGATAGAGGTCGAGGATTTCCTCCTCTTCCTCCCGCTTGTGCTTATCCAAGCGGCGCAGCGACACGATCTTGCGCATCACCTTGGGGTCGAACCCGGTCCCTTTCGCTTCCGCGTAGACGTCCTTGATGTCGTCGCTGATCGCACGCTTTTCCTCCTCGAGCTTCTCGATCCGCTCGATGAAGGCGCGCAAATGTCCGCCGTCGACGGCGTTGCTGGTCATGTGCAATTCCCGAGGCTGCTCCGGGCGGGCGGGGCGCGCGCCGGCTGGGCGAGCCTTGCGACAAACCGGCGGCGCTCGTCAAGGCGGCAGGGCCACTAATCCCCGAATTCCGCACCCCGAGCGGCGCACTTGAAACCGGCCTTCAGGTCGCCGATCTTTGGCGGGCCACCAGAAAGGCCGTAAATTGATGAACGAGCGGGATCCCTTTTCCAGTCACGACCGCCCAATGCCCCCGATCGGGGCGCGCGCCGCCCCTTACATCCCGCCACAGGCGCTCGAGGGCGTGCGCACGCGCCGCGTCATCGCCGTCACGCTTGATTTGATTCTTGTCGCCGGCATGTCGGCGGCGCTGTTCGTCGCGCTCTTCATCCTCAGCGCCGGATTGTCTGCATTCATCCTGCCGCCGCTGTTTCCGATCGTCGCCTTTTTTTACAATGGCCTGACAGTGTCGGGACGGAGAATGGCGACGCCCGGCATGGCCTTCATGGACCTGGAGATGCGCACGATGGAAGGAGACCCTGTGCCGTTTCTGCAGGCGGCCGTCCACGCCGTGCTGTTTTATGTCACCTGGCTGTTCCCGCCGCTGCTGCTCGTTTCGCTGTTTGCAGGCGACAAGCGCTGCCTGCACGACATGCTGGCGGACGTCATCGTCTTGCGGCGCTCGTCTTAAAATCCGCAACTTCGACGCCGAATCTGCCCTTGGCGCGCGCCGGGTGGGCGCTCTAGATAAATTTTGGGATTTGGGATTTTAGAGCGTGACGAAAGAGCCGCGCGACGCGCCGCAATTCTATCTGACCTCTCCGGCGCCGTGCCCCTATTTGCCGGGCCGCGAGGAGCGGAAGGTCTTTACGCATCTGATCGGGCTGCGCGCGCCGGCGCTCAATGACACGCTGACGCAATCCGGCTTCCGTCGCTCGCAGACCATCGCCTATCGCCCCGCTTGCGAGCAGTGCCGAGCCTGCGTCTCGGTGCGCGTCAAGATCGACGAGTTCACGCCGTCGCGCGGCATGCGTCGCGTCCGCCGGCGCAACGCCGAACTCGTCGCGGAAACACGGCCGGCGCGGGCGACGCAGGAGCAATACGCCTTGTTTCGCCGCTACGTCAGCGCCCGCCATTCCGATGGCGGCATGGCCGACATGAGCATGATCGACTATCAGATGATGATCGAAGACAGCCACGTCGACACGCGGCTCGTCGAATATCGTCTCGCCCAAGGCAATGGCGAGATTGGCGCGCTGGTCGCCTGCTGCTTGACCGACCGGCTCTCCGACGGGCTGTCCATGGTCTATTCCTTCTATGAGCCTGAACTCGAGCACAGGTCGCTCGGGGCCTTCATGATTCTGGACCATGCGGAGCGCGCCCGCGCCTTTGGTCTGCCGCATGTGTACCTTGGCTATTGGGTCGAAGGTTCGCGCAAAATGGAATATAAGTCGCGCTTCCTGCCTCAAGAGCGCCTGGGCATGAGCGGCTGGGTCCGGGTGGACTAGCCGGCAGGAATGGGAGCGAAGACTTGGCGGCGGCCCTTCGCCGCGCTCCGGCAGGTCACAAAATCGCCGGACTATTCGTCCCTTGTTAACGCCGAAGATGCACAACTCGATCGAAAGAGCCGGCGCGGTCCTCTAGGAGGCGTCGTCTTTCGGCTTGACCGCCGGAGCATGCTCCGGCGATGCGATTGGAGCGATCTGTGCGAGAATCCGCAATTTTCCAGTTTGCCGGCGCCGCGCTCGTCCTTGGCGCGGTCGCTCTCACGCCCGCTGCAGCCGCTTGGGACCAGGACGGACAGGCTGAATGGGCGCAGCGCTACGACGCCGACGCCCGCTTGACCGTGTCGCGATCGACGACCCCCATCCTGTCCACTCATACGGTGGCCGCCACGGAAGCGGCGATCGAGCGTTTGCGCGAAATCGCGGCCAATGGCGGCTGGCCGCAGGTGCCGGGCGGCCAACAGCTACGGCTGGGCTCGAACAGTCCGGCGGTCTCGGCGTTGCGCCGCCGCCTGATCGTCTCCGGCGACATTGGGGCCGAAACTGGCGCGAGCCCGGTGTTCGACTCCTATGTCGAAGCGGCGGTGCGCCGGTTCCAGGCGCGCCACGGCATCATTTCGACTGGCGTCGTCAATCAGCAGACCATTCAGGCGATGAATGTGCCGGCCGAGACCCGGCTGAAGCAGCTCGAGACCAATTTGGTGCGTCTGCGCAGTTTTTCGCATGACCTCGGCAACCGCTACGTCACCGCCAACATCCCCGCCGCTTCGGTCGAGACAGTCGAGAACGGCGAGGTCGTCACCCATCACATGGCCGGCGTCGGCAAGATCGACCGCCAGTCGCCGGTGATGCAGACCAAGGCGATCCAGGTCAACTTCAATCCGTTCTGGACCGTGCCGGCGTCGGTGATCCGCAAGGATCTGATCCCCAAGATGCAGGCGGATCCAAACTATCTCACCGCCAATCACATCCGCGTCTACAGCAAGGACAATCAGGAGTTACAGCCCGAGCAGATCAATTGGCGCTCGCTCGACGCGCTTAATTTCCGCTTCCGGCAGGACATCGGCGGCGACTTCAACTCGCTTGGCGTCGTGCGCATCGACATCGCCAATCCCTACGGCGTTTACATGCACGACACGCCCGCTAAAGGCGTTTTTGGCGACGACTTCCGCTTCGTCTCGTCGGGCTGCATACGGCTTCAGAACGTTCGCGACTATGTCGCCTGGCTGCTGAAGGAGACGCCCGGCTGGGACCGCGACCACATTGACCAGGTCATCGCCTCCGGCGAACGCGTGGACGTCAAGATCACGCCCGCCGTGCCGGTCTACTGGGTCTATATTACGGCATGGGCGGCGCCGGACGGCGTCACCCAGTTCCGCGACGACATCTACCAGCGCGACGGGCTTGGCGTGCGATCCGCCGGGGCCGATTCGCCGGCGCCGACGGTGGTGCAGGCGGCGCGTCCGGCGCGCGGCGAAGGGCTGTTCCCGAGCGACGACGACAGCTACTTCGAGGAGCGCACCCGGTAAAACTGCGGCCCTACTGCGCCGCAGCGGCGCTGCGCGAGGCGCGCCAGGTTCCGCCGCAAAGGTCGGTCGACGATGACCAAGGGCCGGAGCCCCTGCCGCCGCGCAGCGTTCCGTGGAAGCGCACGACCCGCTCGCCGGCGCCGGTGAATCGCGCCACGATTGTGCCGTCCTCGTCGACATAGCCCCAAAATGAGGCAGCCGGCCCCGACGCTGCCGCGATTTTATTGCCGACGATGTCGAAAGACGGCGGAATGAGACTGCGACACTCTCCGACGGTCGTCGTCGCTTCGATATTCCATCTGCCGTTTGGATCGCCGACCGGGCCGGACAGGGCTCGTTCGTTGTCCGGCTGCGCCTTTTGGCCCCGCGGCTGCTTGGCGGACGCTCCCTGGGCCGCTACGCAGACCGCAAGCGCCAACGCTAGAGTTCTCATTTGGCCTCCGAAAGCGCGCGTCGCAGCGCGTCGTGCATGTCGCAGCCTGCGTAGATAAATTCTGTCACGCCCGCATGGCGCAGACGCTCCTCGAGGTCGCCCGGCCGGCCGGCGAGATAAAGCCCAGCGCCTGCGCCCTTTAGCGCCAGCGCCGCCGTTTCCGCCGAGTCTCCGTAGATCCTGTCGGACGAACAGAGGCAAGCGAGTTTGGCGCCACACTTCCGGTAGGCGTCGACCAATTCGGTCGTGGATTCAGTTTCGGGTCCAAAAACCGCTTCGACGCCGCCGGCCTCGAAAAAATTCTTGGCGAAATTCGCCCGCGCGGTGAATGCGGCGACCGGGCCGAGATTTGCGAGGAAAATCTTCGGTCGATCGCCCAACTCAGCGAGGCTGACGTCCGACTCTTCACGCAGCCGCTCGAAAGGCTCGGCGAGACGGCTTGGCGCGAGCGGAGCGCTCCTCAGCGCGGCTGTTGGCGTCTCAATGGTCTCAGCGGCTGCGTCATAGGGCGCGAGAACGTCGAGCGCGCCCTCGTGAATATCGGGAAACTGATTCGCGCCGATGAGCTTATCCTTGGCGCGCGCGACGTTCTTCGCCCGCAACGCGGCGGCTTCGGCGACTCGCGACTGAAAGGCTCCCGTCTCCAACGCTTTGGGAAGGCCGCCTTCCGCCTCGATCTGCTGAAAAAGCCCCCACGCCCGCGCGCACAGCTCGTCTGTCAGCGCCTCGAAGCCGCCCGCGCCGCTCGTCGGATCGTCGACGGCGTCGATATGCGATTCGTCCTGCAGCACGAGCTGGGTGTCTCGCGCCAGCCGCCGCGCGAATTCGTCGGGGGCGCCGAGCGCCTGGGTGAAGGGGAGGACGGCGACGGCGTCGGCGCCGCCGATCGCCGCGGAGAACGCGGCGAGCGTCCCACGCAGAATATTGTTCCACGGGTCGCGCCGCGACATCATCCGCCACGCCGTCTCGGCGAAGACCAGAGCTGGTTTGGGAGGGAGGCCGCAGGCCTCTTCTACGCGCGCCCAAAGGCGACGCGCGGCGCGGAATTTCGCCACGCCCAGCAACTCGTCGGCGTCGGCGCAGAATCGAAACGCGATCAGTCCGCGCGCGGCATCAAGGTCGACTCCGGCGTCCGCCAGCGCCCGCAAATAGGCGAGCGCCGACGAAAGCGCGAAAGCGAGCTCCTGCGACTCGGTCCCGCCCGCCGAATGCACGACGCGGGCGTCGGTGACGGCGGTCGCGTAGATGAAGCCGGCGTCTGCCGCCGCCTTCACGTCCCGCGCGAAGTTCTTGGAAGCTTGCGCCCAGGGCTCCGCAGCGAATCCGTGCCGCGCCTGCGCGCCCAGCGGATCGAAGCCCATCGAAACGCGGGTGAGCGACGGTTCAATATGTTGGCGGTCGACAAAACGCATGAGCGCCTGCGCGGCGCCAGGCGCGCGCGGCGAAGAGTCGAGCGTCAGCGGAATGCCGTAGTCGAGGCGAACATTGGCGAGCGCGTGAGCGATTGCGTCATCGTCGTCGCCGACGAGCCCCCCGCCGTAGGCGCCGATCGAACCGGCAAAGACGAGATGCAATCCGTCGGCGCCGCCGTCGAGGTCCTGGAGAGCCAAGCGGTTGGCGGCGTCAGCGTTGGGGACGTCGACGCGCGCGAGAATCGCCCAGCGGCCGGGGTTTTTGCGCAGGACCGGGACAGGCGAACCCGCGGCGCGGGCGTAAATGGGCTCAATGGAAAGCCCGTCGTAGCTCTTGGAGACGAGCGTTTCGAAGGACGCGCCTTTGAGCGCCCGCTCAACAAGGACGCGCCACTGCGCGTCAGTGGCCTGCGGAAAGACCCCCGCCAGCGCCGTCTCCTGTCCCGTCATGTTCGCTGTCGCCCTCCGTTGTTTCGGGCGGCGTTTTCGCATGAAGCGCTCCGCCGGGCCACTGCAAATCGGCCGGGAGCGCGGCGGGCTTTATTTTCGGGACCAAACGCCTTAACCAGTGCCGACTGCGCCCGAGGGCGGGAAACGGGGCGCTGGAGCGGAAGAGCCAGAGGCGGGCGGTTCTGGCCACGCGCCCGGAATTAAGGCGTCGGATCGGCGCCGCCGCGTCAATGCGTTGCGCGCGAGCGCGGGTTGTCGTCGGCGGCGAAGAGCCTGAAACGGAGGGATTCGTGACTGATAATCCGCAGGACAAGAATCAGCTCGTCGACGAGATCATCGAAGTGATCGCGTCGGAAGGCATGGTCGACAAAAGCAAGATCACCCCCGACGCGTCGATCGAGAGCCTCGACCTCAAATCCGTCGACATCGTTATGATTCTCACTGCGCTCGAGGAGAAGTTCAACGTTTACATCCCCATGGACGGGTCGCTGCAGGAAGCCAAAGACGTCAAAAGTCTGATCGAGGCGATCGCCGACCACATCCAGAAAGAGCGCGAGAAGCAGTAGATGGCATTCTCGCGAGCGCGGGCCGAGGGGCGCCGCGTCGTTATTTCGGGCATGGGCGCGGTCTGCGCCTCTGGGGTCGGCGCGCAAAAGCTATGGGAAGCGGCGCGCGACGGCGTCGCCCAGATTCGTCCGCTCAAGACGGAGCGCCCTTATGACGGGCGCATCAAGATCGCGGCGCAGGTGCCCGACTTCAATCCCGCCGACTATATCGAAGCCAACGTTCTTCCGTTCTGCGATCCTTTTACGCAGTTCTGCATCGTCGCCGCCGACGAAGCGGTGGCGCAGGCGGGTTTTGGACGCAAGGACGTCGCCGGGCCGAGAACGGCCGTCATCATCGGCTCCGGCATCGGCGGCATGACGACGATCGAGGACGGCATCTACCGCTATTATGTCGAAGGCACGCGGCCCGAGATGCTGAGCGTTCCCAAGCTCATCCCGAGCGCGGCGCCTGCGACCCTGGGGATGCGCTATTCCTGCCACGGCCCGACATTCTCGATCGGCAGCGCCTGCTCCTCGGCGTCGCAGTCGATCGGACTTGGCATGCAGATGATCCGCCAGGGCCTTGTGGACAAGGCCATCGTCGGCGGCGCCGAGGCCTGCGTCATCAACGCGACGATCCGCGCGTGGGAAGGCCTTCGCGTGCTGAGTCCGAATTTGTGCCGCCCCTTTTCCAAGGGCCGCAACGGCATGTCGCTTGGCGAAGGCGCGGCGGTTTTCGTGCTGGAGACGGAGGAGGCGGCGCGGGCGCGCGGCCACGCGCCCCTATGCGAACTCGCCGGCTACGGCACGACGAGCGACGCCAAGGACCCCGTGCGGCCGGATCTTGAAGGCGCCTCGAACGCGATCGCTTTGGCGCTCGAAGACGCCGGAATGGCTCCGCAGGAGATTCACTACGTCAACGCGCACGGCACCGCGACCCACGCCAACGACATCACCGAGGCCGAAGCGATTCTGCGCGTGTTCGGCGATTATGGACGGGTCGTGCCGGTCTCGTCCACGAAACCTATTCACGGTCACGCGCTCGGCGCGAGCGGCGGCTTGGAGCTCGCCATCACCATACAGGCGCTTCGCGAACAGATCGCGCCGCCGACCATCAATTTCCTGGAGCCGGACCCCAGGTGCCCGCTCGATGTCGTCCCGAATGCGGCGCGCAAGCACAAGATTGACGCCGCCATGTCGAACTCCTTCGCCTTCGGAGGGATCAACGCCGTGTTGATCGTGCGTCATGCAGCCTGAGCCGCCGCTGGCGCTCGGGCCTTTCCGGTTGCGCGTCGATCCGGCGCGCGCCGCGGCCTATGCGCAAGAAACCGGCGGCGACGGCGCGAGCGTTCCGCTCGCCTATCCGGCGATCTGGCTCGCCGAGCCTTCGCTTTTTTCCGTTGTGCGCGACCTCTGCGCGAAGCGCGACGTCGTGCCCGTGCATGAGTCGCAGAGCTTCTTCTATGACGCGCCCCTCGTCGCCGGCGAGAGCTACGATTTAAGCGTCACCATGAGCAGCGAGGAGACGCCGCCGCGTTTGACGATGGTCGGGACAGTCGCAACGCCCGAAGGGGAGCCCTGCGCACGAATCGAAACCATATTGCGGCTCGTGCCGCGCGCGGGATTTGGGAGCGCGTCATGAGCGATCCCATCAAGGTCGGCGACAAACTGCCCGAGACCGTCATTGGCCCGTTCGACGCGCCTTCGCTAGTGCGCTACGCCGAGGTCTCGGGCGACGCCAATCCATTGCATCTCGACGACGCCGTGGCGGCGGCGATCGGGCTGGCCGCGCCGCCGGTGCATGGCATGAAGCTTCTGGCCGCGTTTGAACCGATGCTGAGGGCCTGGCGCGGCGACCTCGTCATTTCTTCGATCGCCGGAAAGTTCGTGCAGCCGATCCTGCGCGGCGAGACCGTCAGGCTGTCGGGGCGCGTGCTGCGCGCGACCGAGAACGAGATTTTCGTCCGTCTGGTGGCCTATGGCGCGGCGCGGGCGCCCGGCATCGTCGGCGAAGCGACCTTGCGGCCGAGGCTGGCCACATGAAACTTCTGCTGCGCCGCGGGGCGGGGCGCGCATATGGCTAAGAGCGCTGTTCGGGTTCTTATCACCGGCGCCTCCAGCGGGATTGGCCGCGCCTTGGCGCTCGCCTATGCGCAAGAAGGCGCGAGCCTTGTCTTGCTCGGGCGCGACGCCGAGCGGCTCGAGGGCGCCGCGCGCGCCTGTCTCGCCGCCGGCGCAGAGGAGGCGGAGACTCACCTCGCCGACGTGCGGGATCGCGATGCCATGGCGCGCATCGTTCGCTCTGCGCATGAACAGCGCCCCATCGACGTTCTGGTCGCCAACGCCGGCGTCGCGACGGGCCTTTCGCCCGGCCAGCTTCTCGAAACGTCCGAGGCGGTCCGAGCAATGCTCAAGATCAATGTCGAGGGCGTCTTCAACACGGTCGAGCCGGCGATTCTCCCGATGTGCGCCCGTAAGAGCGGCAGAATCGCTATTGTCGGCTCGATGGCCGGCGTGCGCGCGCTCCCGCATTCGCCGGCCTATTGTGCGGCGAAGGCGTGCGTGCACATGTGGGCCGACTCCCTGCGCGCCCAGCTCGCAGCCCATGGCGTGCATGTCGCGCTGATCGTGCCCGGGTATGTGAAGACGCCCATGTCGGCGCGCACCATCGTGAAGACGCCCTTTTCGGCGCGCGCTCTCCCAAAGACGCCAGCGTCAGCGGGCGTCGAATCCTGGCAGCCCGGCGCCCTTTCTGACGGAGAAGCCGCGCGCATCATCAAGAACGGGCTGGACCGCCGTCGCAACGTCATCGCCTTTCCGCGTTACATGTATTGGGCGATGCGCCTCTTCTCCCTCTTGCCGGCGGCGCTCGTCGACGGCGTCATGCGCCAGTTTCCTGCCGAAGTGCCGGAGACGCCGGAACGAGAGATTTCGTGACGGCCTACACCGTCCTCGCTTGGGCCGCAGGCGCTTATTGGATGATCGCCGTCGTTTTGCTTGTCGTCTCCGTCGCGGCGACGGTCGCGCAGCCCTGGCTCGCCGCGCGCCGTGGCACGCGCCGAGACCAGCCGCCGATCTCGGTGGTGCTTCCCGTCAAGATGCTCGAGGACCAGTTCGACCGCACGCAAGAGTCGGCGCTGACGCAGCACTACGGCGATTTCGACGTGACCGTCTCTGCAACCGACATCGATGGACCGGCAGTCCAGCGCATGCGCGCCATTCTCGCGCGTCACCCGACTGTGCCGGCGCGCATTCTGCGTTCGACAGCGAAATTCGCGGTCAGTCCGAAGGTCGACAATCTTTATGCGCCGTTCATGCAGGCGACGCACGACGTCATACTGATGAAGGACGCCAATGTGCTGCTCGAGCCCGACGCGCTGGCGCAGCACGTCAGGCAGCTGACGGACGAGGTCGGGCTCGTCTGCGCCATTCCCTATTGCGCACGCCTTGAAAATTTCGCCGCGCAAGTCGAGGCTGCGATCATTAACGGTCCGCATGCCCGCATGCTGTTTCTCGCCTCGGCGCTGGGGCAGGGGCATGGCGTCGGCAAGATCATGTTGTTTCGACGTTCGGACTTCCTGCGCGCGGGAGGCTTTGACGCGATTTCCCATACGGTCGGCGAAGACAACGCCTTGGCCAAGGCGATGCGGCGGATCGGCAAACGGCCGGTCTTTTCTCACAGGCTGGTGCGCCAGGAACTCGGCGCGCGCGCGTTCGAGGATGTTTATCAGCGGCAATTGCGCTGGAGCGTCGTTCGCCGCAGCGATGAGCTCATCTCCTTCCTCGCCGAGCCAATATGCCAAGCAGTTCCAGCAGTTATCGCTTCGGCGATCGCGGCGCCGCTCGTCGGGATCGCGCCACTTGCCGCCGCTTCGGCGACGCTTCTGCTGTGGTTTGCGCTTGAGACATTGCTTTCCGTGGCCAAAGGATGGCAGTTATCGTGGGCCGCGCCTGCGGTGTTTGTGGTTCGCGAGGCGACGATGCTGGCGGTCTGGTTGAACGCCTGGGTCACTGACCAGGTGGTTTGGGCGAAGGACAGCGTGAATGCGCGCGCCGGGGCGAAGCCCTCGCCGGTTCCGCACGAAGAAGGATAGGCCGTTTGCTGGGGCTTTTTCAATTCCTCGTCGACTCGGTCGCGATGATCTGCGCTTCAATCCTGATGGCGATCGGAATCGGCTATCTGATCGTCATCGGCCGCTTCTGTTACGACCAGCTGCGCGGCGTGCGCGATCCGGAGGCGCCCGCCATCCCAGACACGGATCTGCCGCAGGTCGTGCTTCAAATTCCCGTCTTCAACGAGCCGCTCGTCACCGAGCAGTCGTTGCGCTGCGTCGCGCTTCTCGACTGGCCCAAGGACCGGCTGCGCATTCAGCTTCTCGATGATTCGACCGACGAGACAAGCGCTCGGGCGGACGCAGTGGCGGCGGAGCTGCGCATCGGCGGCGCCGTGATCGACCATGTGCGGCGCGCCGATCGCTCGGGTTTCAAGGCGGGCGCCTGCGCGCATGGCCTCACGCTGACCGACGAGCCCTTCATCGCCATGCTCGACGCCGACTTTCGTCCGCCGCCCAATTGGCTGAAGCGAACGGTCCCGCTTTTTCTGACCGACGATCGCATCGGCTTCGTGCAGTCGCGCTGCGAGTTCCAGAATTTCGAGAAAAACTGGCTGACGCGCGCCCAGGGCCTCGTGCAGGACGGCCATTATCTCGTCGAACAACGCTCCCGCGCGCATGCCGGCTGGCTCTTTCAATTCAACGGCACTGGCGGAATTTGGCGACGCGCGACAGTCGAGGACGCCGGCGGCTGGTCCGACTATTCGCTATGCGAGGACCTCGACCTCACCGTGCGCGCGGCGCTCCAGGGATGGCATGGGCTGTTTGTCTCGGAGCCGCCGATTCCCGGTCAGGTGCCGGAGGGAATCCGCGATTTCCGCCGCCAGCAAAGGCGATGGTCGAACGGATTCGTGCAGGTCGCGCAAAAGACCGTCCTGCCGATCTGGCGTTCGCCATGGAGCCTGACGCGCCGCGTCATGGCGATCTCGCTGATCGCTCATCAGATTTTCTTCCCCACAGCCGCCATCGGACTCATCGCCTTCGTCCTTGGCGTGATTCTCCACGGATCGCTCGCGCCCTTCGCCGGGATGTTGGAGATCATCGGACTCATGACGGTCCTGGTGGCGCTCGGCATCACGCTGCCGCCCTATCTGGCGCTCAAGCGCGGGACCCTCGCCGATTATGTGAAAACGGTCGCGTCAATTCCGCCGCTGATGATCTATCTCGCCTTCGCCAATGGCGCGAAGATCCTCCAGACTTTGCGCGGGCGCAAATCGACGTTCAAGCGCACGCCCAAGCTCGACCACGAAGCTGCGACGCCGATCGACGCTGAGGTGGAGTAGGGCGAAGGCCGGTCGCGCTCACTCCAGCCGCGCCGGCGCCTCGAAAGCGCCGGCGTCGGTGACGATCGTTAACGTCGCGTCCGCGGCCTTGGCGGTTTTGCTTCCGGAAAAAAGCTTAAGCTCGAATCCCTCTCCCGCGCGCGTGCTTTCAATGAATAGCGGCTCAGGCGCTTCGGCAAAGACGTCTTCGGCCTTGCCGGGTCCAAGGTAGCGCAGCCGCCATGACCCCTCCGCCCTATTCCGCGAAACCGCAAAGCGCTTTTTGGCCTCGGCTGCGGTGAGCTTGCTGGGCACCAGCCGTTCCGCTTCGGCGATCGCCGCCGCATGGGGCGAAGCGCCGTCGCGCGGCAGCTCCAGAGATAAATCGGCGCGCGCCGGCAGGCAGATCTTGCCGCATGAGGCGTAGTCGAGCACGAGATTGAGCGTCACCGGCGCGTTGGGATCGCGCGGCGTCACCTTCAACGGCAGGACGACGCGCGCATCATAGCCGGCGACGATGGTTCCCGCCTCGTCGATATGTTTCGGCGCGGGGAAGGACGGTTCGACTTTGGCGACATTGACCGATTTCGAGAAATCGAACGCAGGGGCCGAGCCCGCCTCGCCGGGCTGGCGCCAATAGGTGATGGTTTCCGGCGCGAGTGCGATCTCGACGGCGGCGCGGTAAGCGTCGCCCTGCAGAGGGCCGGCGGACAAAAGCCGGGCGCTCGACGCCGCGCCCTTTACGATCGCCGACGCGAAGGCTGTGTTCTCGGCGAGCGACGCCGCCGGAAAGCTCTGCGCCAGCGTGACGGCTAGGGGCGCGTAGAGAAAGAATTTTGAGCGCATCGTGATCCTTCGGCGCCCCCGGTCCCCCAGTCAAGGCAGTCGGTTACGTGATTTGCGCCGCTTGTCCTGAGGACGCGGCGGGCGTAGCATGACCCTATGAGGCCGAGCGGTAAGAAGCAAGATTTCGCGGAGAGGGTGAGCGAGCGCCGCAGCGGTCGTCCCGAGGAGCGCCGCTTTCTCGATGGCCAATTGCTGATCGCGATGCCGAGCATGTTGGATCAGCGCTTTGCGCGCTCGGTGATCTATCTTTGCGCCCATTCCGAAGAAGGGGCCATGGGCATCGTCGTCAATCAGCCGGCCCGTGTGCGCAATTTTCCCGATTTGCTCGTTCAGCTGCAAGTGATCGCGCCCCAGGAGCGCATCAGCCTGCCGAGCGGCGCCGAAGACATCCAGGTGCTGTCGGGCGGGCCGGTTCAGACCGACCGCGGTTTCGTGCTGCATACGCCGGATTTCTTCCTCGACAATTCCACCTTGCCGATCGACGACGGCGTCTCGCTCACGGCGACCATCGACATTCTGCGCGCGATCGCGGCGGGGCGCGGTCCGGATCGCGCGCTGCTGGCGCTCGGCTATGCGGGTTGGGACCCGGGTCAGCTCGAAGAAGAGATCCAGCGCAATGGCTGGCTGAATTGTCCAACCGATCCCGCGTTGCTGTTCGATCACGACCTCGAGACGAAATATGCCCGTGCGCTGCGCTCGATCGGCGTCGATCCACAACGGCTGTCGACACACGCGGGACACGCCTGAGCGTCGATTCAGAGTCGTTCGAAGGCTGGCGCATAGTCTACCGGTCCCACCTTGGCTGGAAGCGCGCCGTTGAGCGCCAGCGCCATGAAATGCGGCCCCGCATATGGCGAGTTAAAGTCGGCCGCAAGTTCTGGTTTAAATCCGAAACGGCCGTAAAAGGCGCTCTCGCCCAACACAAAAATCGCGCGCCACTGGTCGTCCTGCGCACGCGCCAAGCTCCAGCGCAAAAGCGCGCTGGCGACGCCTTTTTGGCGAAGCGTCGCTGCGACCGCCACCGGACCGAGCCCGAGCGCCGGAATGGGTGCGTTCATCCTGGATAGGGCGGCGTAGCCGACGATGACGCCGTTGACAGTCGCGACGCCGCCAAAAACCAGGTCGCCTTCCTTGCGCAGCGCCTCGACGAGTTCGGCCTCGCCGTATCGTTCGAAAGCCGCAACGAGCAGCCCGTGTATGGCGGAATGATCCTCCGGCGTTTCCGCGCGAAGAGTCGCGCCTCCGGTCATGGCGCAGGGTTGCTGTGGAGATGGTGGATGGCGTCAATACGCCGCTCGATTTCAGGCGTGATCCTGAACTCCACCGACGCGAGGTCGGCTTTGAGCTGCGCCATCGTCGTCGCGCCAATGATATTCGACGTCACGAAGGGCCGGGACGTCACGAAGGCGATGGCGAGCTGCGCCGGATCGACTCCCATATCTTGCGCGAGCGCCAGATAAGCGGCGATCGCTTTTTCGACTTCCGGCTTCTCATAACGCTGGGCGCGCTCGAACAGCGTCGTGCGCGCGCCGGGCGGCCGTGCGCCGCCCTGATATTTTCCGGTGAGATAACCTTGCGCCAGCGGCGAATAGGCGAGCAATCCGACGCGTTCGCGCTCAGCGAACTCAGCGAGTCCGATCTCGAAGGTGCGGTTGACGAGGTTGTAGGCGTTTTGAATCGAGACGACGCGGGGCCCAAGGCCGAGTTCCGCAGCGCGCAGAAAGCGCGCTACGCCCCACGGCGTTTCATTGGACAGGCCGATATGCCGAACCTTGCCGGCCTGGACGAGCCGCGCCAGCGCTTCGAGCGTCTCTTCGATGGGAATTTCGTCGCGCTTCGTCGGCCGTCGATAGACCGTGCCGCCAGCGCCCCACAGCGGCAGCGAACGGTCCGGCCAATGCAATTGATAGAGATCGATGTAGTCGGTCTGCAGACGCTTGAGCGATCCCTCGATCGCGGAGTCGATGTTCTTGGCGTCGAGAACCGTTCCGGCGCCTGCGGGACGCAGCCAGTTGGCGTCGCCGCGGCCGGCGACCTTAGTGGCGATGATCGCCTTGTCGCGGTTCTTACGTGCGGCGAGCCAACTCCCGATGATGCGCTCGGAGGCGCCTTGAGTTTCTTGCCTCGGCGGAATGGAATAGATTTCCGCCGTGTCGATGAAATTGACGCCGCAATCGAAGGCGTAATCCAATTGCGTGTGGCCTTCGGCTTCGCTGTTCTGCTGTCCCCACGTCATTGAGCCGAGACAGATGGCGGAAACGGAGAGATCGCTGTCGCCAAGTTTGCGGTATTCCACGGCGCCCGTCCCTTAACGAAGCCATTCGCTCGACTGCAGCGCAAGCCGCAATTCGAAGCTCTGAAATTGGGTGAAGATTGGCGACAGCCATGCTTTGAGCGCCGCGCGAACCACCATGGACATTTCCGGCGGCGGCTCTCTCGTGAAGCGGGACAGCGACAGATCGACGTCGTCGAGCGCGCGCGCGATCGGCGCCTCAAGACGCGGGATCACGAATTTGCCGCTCGCCGGATAGCGCGCAAGAATCGCCAAGGAGTCGCGGCCGAGCGGCGAGGCGCCGCGATTGTGGATGATGCTCATCATGAGATCCGGCCATGTGGTCTTAAGGACGAGCGCGCTGTTCGCCGCGCTCTCCGTGACGTCCGTTTGAAAGAGCACGATCGGCTCAACGCCGCGCCTGCGCGCTTCTTCGAGAAAGCCGATTTCGGCGATGGTCGCGAACAGGCGCTCATAGGAGCGATGCCAGACGTCGACGATCTTTGGCGTCTCGTCGGCGACCAGCAGGCGGTCGAAGAGCGAAATCTGGCCCTTGATCTCGCTGATATCGACGATGCGCGTCGCTTCCGGAAAGAACAATGCATAGAGCGGCTCCCGAAAACCCGTGTCGAAGCCTTCCACGTCGACATTGCGCGACAGATAATAATCGGTCAGCAAACGCGCCGCTGTCGTCACGCCTGTTCGCGAGTGCGGCGAGCAAACGAAGAACGCAAGAGTGCGAGGCGTCATATGGTCTTCGCGGAGACGATGCGCGTCGCCGCGACCCTCTATCGCCTCTTATCGCCAACAAGATCGAGAAGGCCGACCCGTTCGAACTCGTCGGCGACGCGCGCCAGCCATGTGCGGACGTAGCCGCGCAACACGAACGAATGCTCCGCCGGTTTGCCCTGCGCGTCCTGATTGCCGATGAATGTCGAGAACGGCGTGCCGGATAGCTCGACCTGCTCGTAGGCGAGTTCGCTGAGCTTGGGGATCGTGATCTCGCCCGAGGTGACGACGTGCTCGAAATATTTCGCGTGCGTTTTCGGATCCCACTCGAAGAAGGTCGTGTCGTTGACGTGATTCTTCACCATGAAATAATTGGCGTCCGCGACATAGGGCGCGATTTCGGCGATCTCCTCCAACGAAGCGATGGAGGGCCCGATCACATGCAGCAGCACGAAGCGGAATTCGCCGCTTTTCACCGCATCGAAGAAGCCGATTTCGTCGAGCGCCCCGAGCGCCGGGCTCAATCCGCCAGCGCGCACGTCGATGACGCTGACCTTGGCTTGCGACGTATTCAGCGTGTCGATGATCTTCATCTGGTCCGAGGGTTCGGTCAGATCGACGATCATCGTCTCGTCAGGGTGGAAGCGGTGAAGCGTTCCGCGCGGCGTCTCGGTGTCGAACGCGCGCGTATGGATGTCATTGAGCGAAAGAAAGTCGAGGATGGCTCTGGCGATCGTGGTTTTGCCCACGCCGCCCTTGTCCGCGCCAACGACGATGACCGCCGGGCGCGCGGCGGCGTTCGCGGCGGCGGCCGGAGCCTCGGCCTTTCGCGGTCGGCTTTCCGGCTCCCGTTTCGCTGGCGCTTCCCTGGTGATTTTGACCGGTTTCTTAACCATGGGTGCTCCTATCGCATGTCGCGCTGGCGCCGCTGTTTATGAATGACAAGCGCTCAACAAACATGGTTTTTGGCGCTTGTCATGCTCTGTTTCAGCTAACTGCGGATGGCGCTGCAATTGTGACGCGCCTAAAACAACGAATAAAATATGTAGTTAAATACAAGCACCACAATATGATCGTGAATTGACATTCGTGCGGTTTGGAGGTTTATGCGTTCGAAATACAGAACGTCCGTGGCTGCTGGCTGGCGCGGACCAGGTCGGCGCGTCAAGGCATGAGCAATATCGAGAATATCGTCGCGCGGCGGCCCGCCGAATCGTCGCAGCAGAGTCTGCCGACCCTGCACGTCGAGGATCGCGACGGCGTTGTCCATGAGCTCGAAGCGGTCGAAGGCTGGCGGCTGATGGAGATCTTGCGCGACCATGGCGTCGGCATGGACAACACTTGTGGCGGCGCTCTTGCATGTGCGGAGTGCCACGTCGTTCTCGACGCGGAATCGGCCCGCCGCGTGCCGCCGCCGCGCGAAGAGGAAGTCGAAAAGCTCGATGAATTGCCGATGCTTTACGAGAATTCGCGTCTCTCCTGCCAGATCATCTGGTCCGATGAGATGAGCGGCCTTCGGCTGAAGCTGGCGCAGGAGACGTGATGCCCGTCTTCAAACATCCCCAGATCCTTATCGCCTCGAACTTGACGGATGGCGAAGTGGTGTTTCTCGGCCCCACGGGCTGGGAGCGCGACCACCGTCGCGCGCGCGTAGCGCTGAAGTCCGACGAGGCGACCGCGCTCGAAACCTTGGGCAAGCGTGACATTTCAGCCAATCGCGTGGTCGACGTCTATCTCGCCGATGTCGAGATCGGGAGCGACGGCGCGCCGACGCCGTTACATTATCGAGAGAAGATGCGCGTGAAGGGACCGAGCATTCGCCTTGATCTTGGCAAACAAGCGGGCGAGGGCGCGTTATGACAGCGGTCGATCTGCGTGTGGCGCAGCGGCCCAATGCGCCGATGACCACCTATCGCTACGATGAATATGACGCGGCTTTTGTCAGCGAACGCGTCGCGGAATTTCGTGAGCAGGTGCGCCGGCGGCTTTCCGGAGCCCTGACGGAAGAGGAGTTCCGCCCGTTTCGGCTGATGAACGGGCTCTATCTGCAGCTACACGCCTATATGCTGCGCGTCGCTATTCCCTATGGCACGCTGACGGCGCGGCAGATGCGTCGGCTCGCCGATATCGCGGATAAGTGGGACAAAGGCTACGGCCATTTCACGACGCGCCAGAACCTCCAGTACAATTGGCCCAAGCTCGTCGATACGCCGGACATTCTGGAATCGCTGGCGGAAGTGGAGATGCACGCCATCCAGACGTCGGGCAACTGCATTCGCAATGTGACGGCCGATCATTTCGCCGGCGTCGCGCCGGACGAGATCGAAGATCCGCGGCCGACGGCGGAGTTTCTCCGCCAATGGTCGAGCCTGCATTCGGAGTTCTCGTTCCTGCCGCGCAAGTTCAAGATCGCGGTGACAGGCGCCGAGCATGATCGCGCCGCGATTCTGGTGCATGACATCGGCCTGCGCATCGTCAAGAACGATACGGGCGAGATCGGCTATCAGGTCGTGGTCGGCGGCGGACTTGGCCGTTCGCCCTTTATCGGCAAGGTCGTCGGCGACTTCGTGCCGCGCGAGGATCTGCTCGCCTTTCTCGAGGCGATCCTGCGCGTCTATAACCGCTTCGGCAGGCGCGACAACAAATACAAGGCGCGAGTGAAAATTCTCGTCCACGAGAAGGGAATCGACGAAATCCGCGCCGCGGTCGAAGCCGAGTTCGCGGCGATGGACCGCTCGGCATTTACCCACGACCCGGAGGAGTTTGAGCGCATCGCCGCCTTCTTCGCGCCGCCGCCCTATGAGTCGCTGCCGGCGACCTCCGCCTTGCTGCGCGCCGCGAAATTGGAGACGCCGGCTTTCGCGAATTTCGTCGACGTCAACGTCGGCGCGCACAAGATCCCCGGCTACGCTGTTGTCACTGTTTCATTGAAGCCCATCGGCGGCGTCCCCGGCGACGCCACGTCCGATCAGATGCGGGTGCTGGCCGACGCCAGCGAGCGTTTCGGCTTCGGCGAACTGCGCGTCAGCCATGAGCAGAACATCATCTTGCCGCATGTGAAGCAGGACGATCTTTTCGCCCTGTGGACCATGCTCGACGCAGCCGGTCTTGCGACGGCCAACGCCGGTCTCGTCTCCGACATCATCTCGTGCCCCGGCCTCGACTATTGCTCGCTCGCCACCGCGCGCTCGATTCCCATCGCGCAGGCGATCTCGAAGCGCTTCTCCGACATGTCCAGGCAGCGGCGCATCGGCAAGCTCGGCGTCAAGATCTCAGGCTGCATCAACGCCTGCGGCCATCACCACGTCGGCGCGATTGGCATTCTCGGCCTGGAGAAGAAGGGCCAGGAATCCTATCAGATCACGCTCGGCGGCGATCCGACCTTCTCCGCGTCGATCGGCGAAATTCTGGGACCTGGGGTCACCGCCGAGCAGGTGCCCGACGTCGTCGAACATCTCGTCGACTACTATCTCGCCGAACGCGAGGAGGGCGAAGCCTTCATCGACACCTGGCGCCGCATCGGCCATGCGCGATTCAAAGACGTTCTGCGTCGGGAGGGCGAAGATGGCGCTGATATCTGACGGCCGCTTCATCGAGGATGCATGGCGCCGACTTGCCGACGAGGAAGCGCTGCCGAAGACGGGCAAGTTCATCGTGTCATTGCCGCGACTCGAACATGCCGTGGAGGTCCTTGGACCGACGGCCACGTTCGGCGTGATCGTTCCGAACACGACGGAGCCGTCGGCGCTCATCGCCGCCTTGCCGCGGCTCGACCTCATCTCGATCACTTTCCCGGCTTTCGCTGACGGCCGCGGCTTCTCTTTGGCGCGCCTGTTGCGGCGGGCGGAGTTTAAAGGCGAGTTGCGGGCCAGTGGGCGGCTTGTCGCCGACCAGTATCCTCACGCGATCGGTTGCGGCTTTGATACGATCGAAATTCCCGACGATCTCGCCGATCGCCAGGACGAAGAGCAGTGGCGCGCCGCGCTCAACGCCTATTCAATGAGCTATCAGCGCGGCTACGCCGGGCGCGGCTCCATCCTCGACGCGCGCCGAAAGGCGGTGCGTTCATGAAGCCTTCGATCCCCGAAACGCTGGCGCCGCGACTGGCGCCGCTCGATCTCGATCATCGTTTGCTGCTCGTGCGCGAGTTCATTCCCGGCCGGATCGTCTTCACCACGAGTTTTGGCGTCGAGGATCAGTTCATCGCGCATTCGATCTTCACGCAGGGTCTCGATATCGACGTCGCGACGATCGACACGGGGCGGCTCTTTCCCGAAACCTACGAGCTGTGGGAGCGCACCGAAGCGCGCTATGCGCGGCGTATTCGCGCGGTTTACCCGCAGGCCGCGCCGCTCGAAGCGCTCATCGAGGAGCAGGGGATCAACGGCTTTTATAAGTCCGTGGACGCGCGCAAGGCCTGCTGTCATGTTCGCAAGGTTGAACCGCTGTCGCGGCTGCTCGCGGGCGTTTCGGGCTGGGTGACGGGGCTTCGAGCGGACCAGTCGCAGGCGCGCGCCGAGGCGCCGCTCATCGCCTTCGATGAGACCCACAGAGTGCTCAAGCTTAATCCGCTTGCCGATTACACGCGCGACGCGGTCGTCGCTGCGGTCGAGGAGTTTTCAGTGCCGATCAACGATCTCCACGCCAAGGGGTTTCTATCGATCGGCTGCGCGCCGTGCACGCGCGCGGTGCTGCCCGGCGAGGATGAACGCGCCGGCCGCTGGTGGTGGGAAGAAGACAACAAGAAAGAATGCGGCCTGCATGTCGGCGAAGACGGCGTATTGCGCCGCGGCGCGCCGCAAGAGGCGAGCCTATGACGGCGCTGGCGACACGTCCGCTCGGCCATCTCGACCGACTCGAGGCCGAGAGCATCCACATCATGCGCGAGACCGTCGCTGAGTGCGAACGGCCGGTGATGCTCTATTCCATCGGCAAGGACTCGGCGGCGATGCTGCACGTCGCAATGAAGGCCTTTTATCCCTCCAAGCCGCCGTTTCCGCTGCTCCATGTCAATACGACCTGGAAATTTCGCGAGATGATCGAGTTTCGCGATCGTCGCATGAAAGAGCTTGGCCTCGAACTCATCGAATATATCAATCCCAAAGGGATTGAGATGAACATCAGCCCCTTCGTTCATGGTTCGAAGCTTCACACCGAGATCATGAAGACAGAGGCGCTGAAGCAGGCGCTGGACAAGTATAAATTCGACGCCGCTTTTGGCGGCGCGCGTCGCGACGAGGAAAAATCCCGCGCCAAGGAGCGTGTGCTGTCCTTTCGCACGGCGCAGCACCGCTGGGACCCGAAGAATCAGCGGCCCGAATTCTGGCGTCTTTACAATACGCGAAAGGCGCCGGGCGAGAGCCTGCGCGTCTTCCCGATGTCGAATTGGACGGAGGCCGATATCTGGGACTACGTCGCGCGCGAAAGCATCCCCGTCGTTCCGCTCTATTTCGCCAAGGAGCGGCCGGTCGTGCGCCGTGGCGGCACGCTCATCATGGTCGACGACGCGCGCATGGAGCTCGTGCCCGGCGAATCCATCGAACATAAGATGGTGCGCTTTCGCACGCTTGGCTGCTATCCGTTGACCGGGGGCATCGAAAGCGATGCGGCCAGTCTCGAAGAGATCATCGCGGAGATGCGCGAAAGCCGCTCCTCGGAGCGCCAGGGGCGGCTGATCGATCACGACGGCTCCAGCTCCATGGAGCAAAAGAAGCAGGAAGGATATTTCTAACATGCACGGCGCCGTCGCTGCCGCATCGCCGTCGCGCGCGCCCGCGCGCCTGGTCGGCGAAAAGCCGCTCTTGCGGTTCATCACCTGCGGCTCGGTCGACGACGGCAAATCGACGCTGATCGGCCGTCTGCTGTACGACGCCGATCTTGCGCCCGACGACATTATCGCGGCGCTGGAAAGCGATTCGAAAAAGCATGGCACTCAGGGCGAAGATCTGGATTTCGCCTTGCTCGTCGACGGGCTTGCGGCCGAGCGCGAACAGGGCATCACCATCGACGTCGCCTATCGCTATTTCGCGACCGACAGGCGCAAGTTCATCGTCGCCGACACGCCCGGCCACGAGCAATACACCCGCAACATGGCCGTCGGCGCCTCGACCGCGGAACTCGCCATTCTGCTTGTCGACGCGCGCAAGGGAATCCTGCCGCAAACGCGACGTCACAGCGTCATCACCTCGATGTTCGGCGTCCGCCATGTGGTGGTCGCCGTCAACAAGATGGATCTCGTCGGCTACAGCGAAGAGGAGTTCCGCAAAATCGAAGCGGATTTTCATGCCTTCGCCGACCATCTTCGCTTCGCGTCGATTTACGTCGCGCCGCTTGTCGCCAAGGATGGCGATAATCTTGTCCACCACAGCGCCCATATGCCTTGGCACGATGGGCCGCCGCTGCTCTCCTATCTTGAGGGCGTCGCGGTGGAGGACGCCACGCGGATTGCGCCCTTCCGCATGCCCGTACAATGGGTGAATCGGCCCAATCTCGACTTCCGCGGGTTTTCGGGCTTCATCAGCGGCGGCAATATTCAGCCGGGGGACATCGTGCGCGTTCTGCCCTCGGGGCGCGACACCCGCGTGGCGAGGATCGTGACCTTCGACGGCGATCTCGAAAGCGCCGTTTCGGGTCAGTCGGCGACCCTCACGCTCACCGAAGAGATAGACATTTCGCGCGGCGATCTCTTGTGTTCGCCGGTCTCGCCGGCGAAGACCGGGGATCGTCTCGAAGCGAGGCTGTTGTGGCTGGTGCGTGAGCCTCTTGTCGTCGGCAAGAGCTATCTTTTAAAGCTCGGGACGAAGACTGCGCCGGCCGCCGTGACCGCGGTCGATGCGCGCATCGACATCGAAACCGGCCTGCCGCAGCCGCTCCCTGAAGGGTCGACGCTCGCCTTCAACGAGATCGGCGGCGCGCGCCTGTCGCTCGAGACCGTGATCGCCTGCGATCCCTATGGCGAGAACCGCGAGACCGGCGGATTCATTCTCATCGACCGCATCACCAATGAAACGGTCGCGGTCGGCATGGTCAAAGCCGTCGCCGCATCGAACGGCCGCGTCGCGCCGCCGCTGACGGACCTCAGCTACGCCTCCATGGAAGGACTGCCGCTGGCGCGGGAGTCGTTTCGACCGACCCCGACGCGCAGCCTGGTGAAGGCGCTGTCCTGGCTCCTGCCGGCGAGCATTTCGACCTTTCTGATCGTCTACGCTTTCGTTCAGAGCGCCGCACTCGCCGCCGAAATCACTGGCGTTGAAATGATCGCGATCTTCGCGCTCTATTATCTTCACGAGCGGTTCTGGTTGCGATTGAGCTTCGGGCTGGGGACCGAAGACGCGCCGGACCGAGATGACCCCAGCCTGTAATAAGAAATTCGTTCGAACTGCTCGGGTGTCATTCCCGACGCGCGCAACGCGCGCGATCGGGAATTCAGAGCGCACCCGATATTCTTGTTGTGGCTCTAGATTCCCGGTCAGGCCTTCGGCCTGCCGGGAATGACACGGCCCGAGCGAACGGATCAGCCGGACGCGCCGTCAGTGGGCTTCGTCCCAATTGGCGGCGGCGCGCGCATCGACTTTCAGCGGCACGGCAAGATGGACGGCGGGCGCGGGCGCCTGCTCCATGACGCGGCGCGCGAGTTCGATCGTCGCCTCGGCTTCATCGTTCGGCGCTTCGAAGACAAGCTCGTCATGCACCTGCAGAAGCATCTGCGCCGAGAGGCCGGCGCGAATGAGCGCGTCATCCATTCGGATCATCGCCCGACGGATGATGTCAGCGGCTGCGCCCTGGATCGGCGCGTTGATCGCCGCGCGCTCATAGAAGGCGCGGTCTGACGCATTGGCCGATGAGATGCCGGGAAAGTGGTAGACCCGGCCGAAAATCGTCGAGACTTCGCCCTTCTCGCGCACCGTCTTGCGGGTTGAATCCATATAGTCCCGAATGCCGGGAAAGCGTTCGAAATAGCGCTTGATATAGGCGCTCGCCTCTTCGCGCGGAATGCTCAGCTGATTGGCGAGGCCGAAGGCGGAAATGCCATAGATGATGCCGAAGTTGATCGCCTTGGCGCGGCGGCGCGTCTCGGCCGGCATGTCCTTGATGGGCACGTTGAACATTTCGCTCGCCGTCATCGCGTGAATGTCGAGATTTTCGGCGAAGGCGCGTCTGAGCTGAGGAATGTCGGCGATATGTGCGAGCAGCCGCAACTCGATCTGCGAGTAATCCGCCGAGATCAGCACATGGCCGGGCGTCGAGATAAAGGCCTTGCGGATTTTGCGGCCGGCCTCATTGCGTACGGGAATGTTCTGCAGATTGGGCTCGGATGAAGAGAGCCGCCCCGTCGTCGTGGCGGCGAGCGCATAGCTCGTGTGCACGCGACCGGTCTCGGCGTTGATATAGCCGGGCAGGGCGTCGGCGTAGGTGCTCTTGAGCTTGGAGAGCTGTCGCCAATCGAGAATGCGGCGCGAAAAATCATTGCCGGCGACGGCGAGGTCTTCGAGAACGCTTGCGGAAGTCGACCAGGCGCCGGTCGCCGTTTTCTTCGCGCCGGGCAGCCCCATCTTGCCGAAAAGTATGTCGCCCAATTGCTTCGGCGAGCCAAGGTTGAAACTCTCGCCGGCGAGTTCGAAGATCTCGGCTTCGAGCCGCGCCATGTCCTGCGCAAATTCGCCCGAGAGTCGCGACAAGGTCGCGCGCTCGACCATGACGCCTCTTCGCTCCATGCGCGCGAGCGTCGCGACCATCGGCCGCTCCAAAGTCTCGTAGACCGTGGTCATGCGCTCGGCCAAGAGCCGCGGCTTCAGCACGCGCCAAAGGCGCAGGGAAATGTCGGCCTGTTCCGCGGCGTATTCCGTCGCCGCTGTGAGCGCAGCGCGGGCAAAGCCGAGGAAATTGCGGCCCGCGCCGGCGACGGAGGCGAAGGTCAGAGCGTCATGGCCGCAATAGTTGCGCGCCAGCTCTTCGAGACGATGATCGCCACGCCCCGAGTCCAGCGCGTAGGACATGAGCATGGCGTCGTCGATCGGCGCGACGTTGATTCCGTAGCGCGAAAGAACCAGCAGATCATGCTTCATATTATGCGCGATTTTGAGGATCGAGGCGTCCTCAAACAGCGGCTTTAATCGCGCGAGCGCCGCGTCGAGCGGGATCTGTCCCTCGACCAAATTGGCGCCGGAAAAAAGGTCAGCCGAGTCGCCGGAGCGATGCTGCAGCGGGACATAGCAGGCGCGTCCCGGCGCGGTCGCCAGGGAGACGCCGATGAGTTCGCAGCGCATCGGATCCGGCAAGGTCGTTTCGACATTGATCGCGACGAGTCCTGCGCCAGCGGCTTCCGTGATCCAATCATCCAGACGCTCGGCCGAGATGACCGTTTCATAAGCCGAGCGGTCGATCTTGACCGACTTCGCTTCGGCGAGACGCGCGGCGACGAGATTCGCGGGCGTGAGCGCGTCGCTTGTCGGCTTCTCCGCGCGGTTCGGCGCTTCAGCAGCGGGCGCTGCGATCTCGGACAATTCGCCGTTGCGCCCGCGCCAGCCGGCGGCGCCCAGAAATCGGGGATCGGGCTCGATATCCTGCGCCTGGACCCCATACATCTCGGCGACGCGGCGGGTGATCGTCGTGAACTCCATCGCCTGCAGAAAAGCGATAAGCTTCGCCGCGTCAGGTTGATGAAGGCCGAGGTCCTCGAGCGGCGTTTGGAGCGGCGCGTCGCGAACGAGTTCGCAGAGCTTCTTCGAAAGAAGGATGCGCGCGACGGCGTCCGGCTCGGTCAGCGCCTCGCGGCGCTTGGGCTGCTTGATGCCCGGCGCTTTGGCGAGCAGCGTTTCGAGATCGCCATATTCGTTGATGAGCTGAGCAGCGGTTTTGACGCCGATGCCTTTGGCGCCCGGCACATTGTCAGTGGAATCGCCCGCGAGCGCCTGCACGTCGACGACCTTGTCCGGCGTAACGCCGAAATAGTCGACGACCTCGGCTTCGCCGATGAGGCGTTCTTCGCGCGCGCCTTTCGTTCCCGCCGTCCCCGAGGCGGGGTCGTACATTCTGACCCCGGCTCCGACGAGCTGCATCAGATCCTTGTCGGCCGAGACGATCAGCACGTCCGCGCCCTTGGCCTGCGCCTGCGTCGCATAGGTGGCGATGAGATCGTCGGCCTCGTAGACGTCCTGTTCAATCGGGGTGAGGCCGAAAGCGCGCACGACGGCGCGCATCAGCGGGAATTGCGGAATGAGATCGTCCGGGGGCTCGGTGCGGTGCGCCTTGTAGTCGGGATAAAGGTCTTTTCGAAAGGAGTGCTCGCTCTTGTCGAAGATGATGGCGAGATGCGTGGGCTTCACGCCGGCCGCGCCTTCGCGCACGAACTGCAACAGCTTCGTGCAGAACAGCCGCACGGCGCCGGTCGGCAGCCGGTCGGAGCGATAGTTATATTTCGCATCCTGTCGGATCGACTGGAAATAGGCGCGAAAGACGAAGGAGGAGCCGTCAACGAGGAAGATGTGGCTCCCGGGGCCGACGGGCTTATGCGTGAGGGTCATGCGCCCATCTTAGCGGCGCGCGCGCGCCGCGTCATGACGCGGGGGCCCTAAAACCGCCCGTTTGACCCTCGCCGGCGCCAAGCCTAGAAGATCGCATGTCCCACAACAGTTTCGGCCATCTTTTCCGCGTCACCACCTTCGGCGAGAGCCACGGGCCGGCGCTCGGCGCGATCGTTGACGGATGTCCGCCGAACATCCCGCTCGAAGCGCAGGAGATCCAGGGATTTCTGGACAAGCGCAAGCCTGGACAGTCGCGCTTCACCACGCAGCGGCGGGAGGCCGATGAGGTAAAGATTCTTTCGGGCGTTTTTGCCGACCGCGACGGCCGACAGGTGACGACCGGCGCGCCGATCGCGCTCATGATCGAAAATACCGACCAGCGCTCCAAGGATTATGGAGAGATCGCCGACAAATATCGGCCCGGCCATGCCGATTACGTCTACGACGCAAAATATGGCGTCCGGGACTATCGCGGCGGCGGGCGCTCCTCGGCGCGGGAAACCGCGGCGCGAGTCGCCGCCGGGGCTGTCGCGCGCAAGGTCATCGCCGGCGTGAGGATTCGCGGCGCGCTGGTGCAGATTGGCCCGCATAAAATCGATCGCGCGCGTTTCGATTGGGCGGAGGTTGAGCGCAATCCGCTGTTTTGCCCCGACGCGCGCGCGGCGGAATTATGGGCGGATTATCTCGATGGCGTGCGCAAGGACGGCTCCTCCATCGGCGCGGTGATCGAAATTATCGCCGAGGGCGTTCCGGTCGGCTGGGGCGCGCCGATTTACGGCAAGCTCGACGCCGATCTCGCCGCAGCGATGATGTCGATCAACGCGGTGAAGGGCGTCGAGATTGGCGCGGGCTTCGTCGCCGCCGAGCTGACCGGCGAAGACAACGCCGACGAGATGCGCGCCGGACAAAATGGACCGCAGTTTTTGTCGAACAACGCCGGCGGCGTGCTCGGCGGCATTTCGACTGGTCAGCCCATCGTCGTGCGCTTTGCAGTGAAGCCGACGTCGTCAATCCTGACGCCGCGCCGCACGATCGATCGCTTTGGCAAGGAAACCGACATCGTCACCAAGGGCCGTCACGATCCCTGCGTCGGCATTCGCGCCGTTCCGGTGGGCGAAGCGATGATGGCGTGCGTGCTCGCCGATCATTTCCTGCGCCATCGCGGGCAGGTGGGGTGACGGCCGCGTCGCGGGGCTGATCTCGCGTTGTCGCGAGTCGACTCATTCCGTCAACGCCACGCGTTCGTGACCGAGGTCAGGTTCGCCGCAACGCTCCAATATTCTTTGGCGGGCGGCGTCGCGCAACGCGATCGCCGCTTGGAAATCGTCGCCCTCGGGCGCGATCGGCGCGCCAATATGCACGGCGATCGGACCTCGCCTGAACAGCCATGAATCGCTGCGCAAAATCGAGCGCGTGCCGCGTATGGTGATAGGCACAATTGGAAGCCCCAATTGCGCGGCGCTGGAAAACGCGCCGATATGAAACCCCAGCAGTCCCGGCATTCGCGAAAAGGTGCCCTCCGGAAACCAGACGAGACGCACGCCGGCGCGCGCCGACTTCAAGGCCTCCCGGGCGTCGGCGACGCCGCCGGCCGGATCAGAGCGGCGAACGAAAATGGCGCCGAGTCGCCGCAAGAAGGGACCGGCGACGCGCTGATGCGCAAGCTCTTCCTTCGCAATGAAGGAGAGTTCTCCAGCACAGACGGCGACCAGCACTGCGCTGTCAAGATAGCTGGAATGATTGGCGACGATGATCGCATTGTCTTGCGGGAGCGGCGCGTCGCGCGTGACCGAGAGGGGACATCCGATCATGCGAAAAAACGATCGAGCCGCCGCGCTGACAAGGCGGTGACGCCATGACCGCTTTGGCGTCGCCAGCACGCATGGCCACACGAAAACGCCAATGAACGCCAGCACGCTCCATGCGTAGCCGTTGTATGCCGAGGTCGCGAGGTTGGCCAGGGCTTTGCGCAGCCGCGGCGCGGCGCCCAATAGGGCGAGGCGGACAAGCTGCAATTGTGGGCTCTCGCTTTTCACGCGCAGCCGGCCGGATTCGAACATGGCGCGCGCAGCCGAGCGTCGTATCTTGCCGCTCGACGTTTTTGGGATGGTGTGCGGTGGAACGAGAACGACTTCATCCGGCGCGAGATCAAGCAAGGCTTGGGACGCCTCGACGACCATTTTGCGCAGCGATTCCCGCCTCGCGTCTTCGGTCAGGCGCGTTTCGGCCAAAACGATGAGTCGTTCCGTCCCGGCGCGCGCGTCGAGCGCAGGAAACACCGCGACGCAGCCTTTTCTCGTCCCTTCGAGCGACCCGACAGCCTCTTCGAGCTCCTGCGGATAAATGTTGCGCCCCGCGCGTTTGATCAAATCCTTGATGCGGCCGGTGACGAAAACGTCGCCGCCGGCGACATAGCCGCGGTCGCCCGTCTCGAGCCAATCGCCGTCGAACAGCGCGCGAGTTTTTTCCGGATTTTGGAAATATCCTCGCGTTGCAGATGGCCCGCGAAACTGGATGCGTCCCTCCTGGCGTTCAGGCAATTCGCGACTTAAGTCATCGACGATGCGAATCTCGTGATGCGGGAGAGGGCGCCCGCAGGCCACCAAGGAAATGACATCCTCGCCGCTGGGGTCCGCCACGCGCGCAACGCTGTCCCGATCGAGCGCTTTCCGATCGACGTGATCGATCAGCGGTCCTCTGCCGAGCGGCGGAAAGGCGAGCCCCACCGCATTTTCCGCGAGGCCGTAGACGGGAGTCATCATCTGATGCTGAAAGCCATAAGCCGAAAACCGTTGGACAAAGCGCGCAATTGACGTCGGGCTCACCGGTTCGGCGCCGTTCATGACCGCGCGCAGCGAAGAAAGATCGAGATTGGCGATCTTCGTGTCGTCAATGGCCTTCAGGCAGAGCTCGTACGCAAAATTCGGCGCCGCCGAGATCGTCGCTTTGTGAGCGTCGATCGCCCACAACCAGCGGGCCGGATCAACGAGAAAAGACAGCGGCGACATGATCAGCGCAGGCGCTCCATAGTAGAGACTGCCCAGCCAGCAACCGATCAGCCCCATGTCGTGATAGAGCGGCAGCCAACTGACGACCCGATCCGCCGACGAGGCCTTCAACACGGCGCCCATGGCGCGAATGTTGGCGAGAAGATTGGCGTGCGACAGCACGACGCCCTTGGGGTCGCCCGTGCTGCCCGAGGTGTATTGAATGAGCGCTGTCGCGTCGGGCGGCGCCGGCAATGGCGTGGGCAAAGGCGCCGCAGAACTCAGCTCAGGAATCGTCACGATGTGCTGAAGCGCGCCGACCAGCCCGTAGAGCAAGCGTCCGACAATTCTGATCTCGTCATTCGTGATCAGCGCACAGGCCTCTGCGTTCGACAATATGCCGGCTTGGCGGCGAAGATGATCCTCAATCTGCGATAGACGAAATGGCGGGTAAATCGGAACGGGAACAGCGCCGCAGAACAAAACCGCGAAAAAGGCGACGAAGAAATCACGGCTCGTCGGCAGCATGATCGCGATGCGATCGCCAGAGCCAACGCCTCGTTCGATGAGGCCGCCGGCTGCGGCCCGGGCGGCGTGATAGAGATCATGATACGTCAGAGGCTCCGGAGGCCCTTCAGCGCGCCAAAGCAGAACATTTTCGCGCGCGCCATGCCGCTTTGTATGTTGAGCGAGCGCCTCGACCAGCGTTTTGGCCTCGAGCGGTTCGTCCACAGACTCGAGCGTAAGATGGGGAGCAGGACGAGGCGCCGCAGGGGCGACCGCGGCGCCGGCCGCGAGAACGGCGTTGAGGAGATCGCGGGGACGGCTGACCTCTCCGAGGAGCCGTTCGGAGAGCTGCACCTTGAATTTGCGGTTGAGCCGCAGCAACAGCTCGGCGCGGGTCAGGCTATCCAGCGCCAAATCGCGATCAAGGTCGCTGTCGAGCTGTACGAGACGCGACTCGACCATATCCGGATGCAACTCGATGACGAGACCGCGGACGACCTCAAGAACGATCTCCTGGGGGTCTTCCACGGGGCGCATCGACGCCCGCTCAGCGCCTGATTTCGCCTCCGGCATAGCTTTTCCACTCGTGCGCCGCATAACGCGTCACCCGATAGAACTATGGTCGCGCCTGCGACTCGGCGAGTCTGCTCGGCGGAACATCGTGTTCAGCCGGAAGGCCGATCGAAGGTTGCGCCCCTCACAGTGACGTCAAAGCTGGCCCGACTCATCGTTCCTGAGTCCGACCAAATCGGATCAAGCGCGAGCGATTGGAGCCAAGCGCGAAGCGGCGTCGCGCATTCGCTTTGTCTTGCAGTAAGAATTGACGCGTCGCTTCGTCGCACAGAGGTTTTTCGTCACTTCGCTTGACCGCGCCCAAGATTGAAACCTAAGTTCGATGCTTGGAACCCGAGAGGCGGCGGTGGATCCAATCTTCCAGCGAACGAGTCAGCGCGCGCGCATTTTTGCGGCGCTCCTCGCCTTGCTTATGCTGGTGCAGACCACGATCGCAGGCGCCGGCGCCCTTGCGCTGGGAGAAGGCGTCGCTTTCGGAACGATCTGCGCGCCGCAGGATGCGGTGAACGACGAGCCGCCGCTTGTCCCGAATGAACGCCACCGCCATGGATTTTGTTGCGTTCTTCACAGTGGCGCGTTGGACGCGCCGCCTTCCAAGCCAGTTGTTTCGATCGCTCTGATTTTTCCCACTGAGGCTCATTCGCCTCGGCCGGACACGTCCAGTCACGCGCCGCGCATCGCGCCAAAGCGCGCGCCTCAATCGCCACGAGCGCCTCCCCGCGAGGGCTGAAGTTTTTCTCGCGCTGAAATTTCAACGCAGCCGCCATCCTTGCGATGGCGATGCCCGCGAGAGCGCGTTCGCGAAATCTTTCAAACGGATCCTGTCGCCACGGCTGCGAGAGCAGACGCGACGACTGCCGAGCGCGCGCATCAAACCGTTCGAAGGGGCGTGCAGCCCCGCAAAACCAGAATTTTGGAGATGACTTATGAGCATGACAAAAACGGAAGCTCGTTCCGCCGCCCGAAGCGCTGAACGAATTATCGACACCAGGCCCGTTCTTATCGGCGTTCCAGCCTTGATGTTCTTCGTGGCCTGCCTGCGCCTCTACGAACAACTTTTCGCCTGGAGATTTGGCCTCGATTCCTTCTCGCCAGAGTTTCAGCTCTACTGGATGGGCCTGTTGCAGTTTGCGATTCTCGCGTCGTGCTTGGGTGCGGTCGGCCTTGTCGGCTTTCTGTGGCGCACGCGCGATCGCGATCTGGCGAAGTTAGGAGCTGCGGCCGAAACGCGACGGCTCGTTTATCTCGTCCAGTGGCTGCTCGTTTTCTCGCTCGCCCTGTTTTGGGGCTTAAGCTTCTTTTCGGAGCAGACGGCTGTCTGGCACATGACCGCCGTGCGCGACACGGATTTCACGCCGAGCAATATCATCACCTTCTATATTGCATATCCGCTCTTTGCGATCATCGGTCTCGGCGCGTTCTTCTATGCGAAAACGCGCCTGCCGACTTTCGCGAAGGGATATTCTCTCGCCTTCGTGGTTCTTGTCGTCGGCGTCTTCATGACGATCCCGAATGTGGGATTCAATGAATGGGGTCACACGTTCTGGGCGATGGACGAAGGCTTTGCAGGTCCGCTGCACTGGGGCTTCGTCTTTTTCGGCTGGATGTCGCTGGCGACTTTCGGCGTCGTGCTGCTGATCCTTGGCCGTCTTCGCGAACTCCTCGGCGCAGATGCGCTAGAGCAGCTCTATCGACGCTAAGTTCGCTCGCGCTTCAGCCGCATGCGAAGCCGGCGCCGCTCGTTGGAGCGGCGCCGGCTGCATTCTCAGGTTTGAGTGGCCAACGCGTCATGTGGCGGACATCTGCCTCACGGCAGCGCGTGCTGCATCAGAACGGCCGGGAATGACACCTGCGAGTCGAGAGGGATATCTGCCCCCGCTACGGTTTTGAAGCCTAGCGCCTTGTAAAAATTTTCGGCGGCGAACGTTGAGCAACAATGAAGTTCGCTTACGTCTCGAGCCTTGGCGTCCATGCAGCACCGATTCATAATCGAACGCGCGACGCCCAAGCGAGTCCAGCCGGGATGGGTGGCGAAATGGCGGATATGCGCTTCCCCTCGGACGATCTTTGCTGTTCCTGGACGCTCAAGCGACCAGCCTCCGCACCCGATGAGTTCGCCGTGGCTGCTCTGCGCGACGTAAAAGGCGCCAGAGGCGAGGAGTGTTGGATTCGCCCTTGTCATGAAAGGCAAGGCTCGATCGAGCAGCACCTTTTCGTAATGCGGCGCCAACAGAGTTGAGTAGCTCGCCGCCAGAAGGGCGCTCACCGCGTCTGCGTCAGAGGGAGCGGAGAGCCTTACGATGTAGGTCACTGTCGCGACCATTGCGACAAGAACGGCGGAGCGCCGCTACGCCGCGAGATCGGCGACGACAGCATCGAGCACCGGAAAGCCTTCGGAGCTGACGCGCAGCCTGTTGTCGCGGGTGAATTCGACCAGACCGTCGCCGATAAGTTCGCTGATGCGCGACTGCGACAGGCGTTTGCCGGTCAGCAGGAAATAGCGCTGCGGATCGACGCCTTCGCGCAGCCGCAGCCCCATCAGCAGGAACTCATCGCCTTCCTGCTCGGACGAGAGCAATTCGTCCTCAATGATGCCGTGGCCTTCGGTCTCGACGCAGGTCAGCCACATCTCTGGATGCCGCTCGGTGGACTGGGCGCGGCGTCCGCGCGGCGTGACCACCCGCCCATGCGCGCCGGGACCGACGCCGACATATTCGCCGTAGCGCCAATACACCAGATTGTGCCGACACTCGGCGCCGGGCCGCGCATGGTTCGAGACTTCGTAAGCTGGCAGGCCGGCGCGGGCGGTGACTTCCTGCGTCACGTCCCAGAGCGCCCGCTGCGTGTCCGCGTCGGGCAGCGCCATCTTGCCGGTGTTGACCATGCGCTCGAACATTGTGTCCGGCTCGATCGTCAGCTGATAGAGCGAGACATGCTCGGGCGAACGGGTGAGCGCCAGCTCCAGCTCTTTTCGCCAGGCGGCGGCGGTCTGGCCCGAGCGGCCGTAGATCAGATCGAAGGACGTGCGCTCAAAAACCGAATTGGCGACGTCGAGCGCCATCAGGGCTTCCGCGACCGAGTGCTGCCGGCCGAGCGCGCGCAGGTCAATGTCGTTCAGAGCCTGCACGCCGAGCGAGACGCGGTTGACGCCTGCGGCTTTGAAGCCCTTGAAACGCGAAGCCTCGACGCTCGTCGGATTGGCTTCGAGCGTGATTTCGCAGTCCTTGGCGAGGGGCCAGTGGCTCGAAATCTGGGAGAGAATGGCTTGAGCGGTCGAAGGCGCCATCAATGACGGCGTGCCGCCGCCAAAGAAGATCGAGCGGACTTCGCGCCCGGGCGTCAGGGCGGCGCGATGCGCAAGCTCCGCGCTGAAGGCCTCGACGAAGCGGTCCTCGTCGACGTCGCCGCGCCTCACGTGGCTGTTGAAGTCGCAATAGGGGCATTTCGACAGGCAGAACGGCCAATGGACATAAACGCCAAAGCCTGGATCGAATGCGTTGCGAATCGGTGTCGCCATGGCCCTTTATCGCATGGAATGGCGGGAAGGGCACGGCGATGGGCGCTGGCATAGAAAGGGCTGGGCGTTTGCGTATCCCTCCCCTTTACGGGGAGGGTGGCCCCGCGAAGCGGGGACGGGTGGGGAAAAATTTCGCTTGAGGACGTGAGGTCCCCCACCCGGCGATCCCGCAGCCAAGTTTACGCAGGTTGCGTCAACTGCCTGGGATCGCCGACCTCCCCGCAAGGGGGAGGTATCTCGCGCCAAACATTGGGATCGTGTGAGATCGTATGATGGGGTTTTGGGAGGTCTTGCGGTTCTGGCGGAGGACGCCGGCGGCTCAACAGCCGGACCCAGCGATGCTGGCGATCGCCGAGGCGATCTCCCGCAATCTCGTGGCTCTCGGCCTCTTTGTCGACGCGCGGTCCTACGGGCGTGGGTTCTTTGAAATCAAAGCCTCGACCTCCTCGAAATTGATCACCACCCCAGACGGGACGGAGGCGTCGGGGATCGCGCTTTTGCTCGCCGGCGCGTATGAGCCGCCATCGCTGGTTTTCGAACAGATCAACTCTTTGCAGCGCGGCTTGGGGCGGGCGATGGTGGAGGCGGTCATCGCCGGGGTAAAGGACCGTCCCGGCGCGTTCCGGCGGCTGCGGGTCAACGATCTTTCGCCGCGCTTGCAGGACGGCCGGCGATGGTGGGAGCATGTCGCCGCGGCGCATCCGGAGTTCGATTGGGTGATCACGCATGAGGAGCCGTTCGGAAGTGCGCCTAGGACGTGAGCGGCGGGGTTTTGACCCGCTGTCTTTGCTCCGCTCAAGGCTTGCCGCACGGCGCATGCCGCACGCCGACCCGGAGCCCGTGCAGAGCGTGAGCGAGATCGAAAACGCGCCCGATTTCTTAAGGAAGCGGCGAACGCTCGCAGCGCTCGTGGCGGAGTTCGGTTACGACGTCGGCAAAGTGACCCTCAGCCCACAGAAAAAGACATTCAACTTTCTCGGCCAAAGCTTCACGTCGGAGGGACAGTCTTTCCCCGACGGCCGCATTGAAATCTATTATGACTCGAACATGAGCGACGCGCGGCTGGGCTGCTGCCTCGCGCATGAATTGCAGCATGTACGCTATTTCGCGGTGCGTCACGCCTATCGCGCGGAAAAGTCGGACGGACCTTTGCGCCGGCGCTTCGCCAAATATGCGCCGAAACTGCTCGCCGCGCAGCGCGGCGTCTCGATCTATTCAAATGAACATTGGGACGCATGGAAAGGCGATGCGCCGCCGAGGCTTTTCTCTTTCGAGTTGGAGGAGGGGGACAGCGAACCCATCAATGAGACGATCGCGGAGGTCGCCAAGGCGCTCTACAATTGGGGGCCGGACGTGCACATCAACGCTCTGTGGAAAGAGCTGCATGACGCGATCAATGAAGAACATGCCGCGCTGCGAAGCGCGTAGTGCGCCCGTTCACGGCTTGCGTTCACGTTCGAGCAGCTCGCGTTTGCGCTCCACGCCCCAATAGTAGCCGGAAAGCGCGCCGTCGCTGCGCACGACGCGATGGCAGGGAACCGCGAGCGACACCGGATTAGCCGCGCAAGCGCCCGCGACGGCGCGCGTCGCCTTTGGCGCGCCGATGCGTTTCGCGATCTCGGCGTAGCTTGCCGTCTCTCCCGCGGGAATTTCGCGCAGCGCAGCCCAGACGCGCTGCTGAAAGGCCGTGCCGCGCATGTCGAGCGGCAGATCGAAAGATGATTGCGGCCGCTCCACCATGCCTACCGCTGCGGCGACATAGCGTTCGAACGACTCATCGCCGCCGATGAGATTCGCGAGCGGAAATCGAATTTGCAGATCGCGCAGCAGCTCTTCGGGGTCATCGCCGAGCGAAATGGCGCACACGCCCTTCGCGCTGGCCGCGACGAGCACCGCGCCCAGAGACGATTGGCCGATCGCGAAGCGGATGGTTTCGCGCGGCGCTCCCGCGCGATAGGCGCTTGGCGTCATGCCCAATGTTTCGCCAGCCGTTGCATAGAGGCGCGCGCTTGAATGATAGCCCGAGTCATAGATCGCATCGGTCACGGTGCGGCTTTCCTTCAGTTCTCTGCGCAGGCGCATGCGTCGGTGCGCCAGCGCATAGGCTTTGGGCGTCACGCCCGCTATGCGCGAAAACAGTCGGTGGAAATGATAGGGGCTAAGCCCGATCGTGCGCGCCAGTTGCGCAAGCGTCGGCGGCGCTTCCGCCGCTTCGATCATTCGGCAGGCGCGGGTGATTTTCTCCGCGTCCCGCTCTTGCTGAGATGGCGCCTCCGGCCGGCAGCGGCGGCAGGGACGAAAACCTGCCGCCTCCGCTTCGGCGGCTGTGGCGCAAAAGCGCACATTGGCGCGCTTCGCCGGCCGAGACGGGCAGGAGGGACGGCAATAGACGCCGGTCGTTTCGACGCAATAGTAGAAATCGCCATCGCGGCGGGCGTCGCGCGCGACAACCGCCGCCCAGCGCATCTCGTCGAGGTCGAGTGCATTTGCCTGCGTCATGTCGTTCGTCTGCATGTCGCGCATCATCGAACTTTTGCGCCCACCGCCGCAATGCGTTTCTTGCTGTCAAATCCAAATTGGCTGACAGTCCCTGTGGCGATCCTATGCTGTATCTTGAAGCGACGGGCCGGACTGGAGATGGCGCGAATAATTTACGAAGCCGCCTTCACGCGCCGAGCGGCAATCGCCGGCGCCGGCGCATGTCTCGCCTTCGGCGCGCGCGCTGAAACGACCTCAACCCTGCTCGTCACCCACGCCGCGGGGTTGGCGCATGACATGGGGCCGGCGCATGTCGAACGGCCGGAGCGTCTTCGCGCCATTCTCCACGCGCTTGACGACCCGCGCTTCGCGGGCCTCATGCGCGCCGAGGCGCCTCTGGCGTCGCAGGAGGCGTTATTGCGCGCGCATAGTTCTGAACACCTCGCGCGTCTCGCGCGATCGGCGCCTTCACAGGGATATGCGCGCATCGGTCCGGACGTCGCCATGAACGGCGCCACGCATGAAGCGGCGTTGCGCGCCGCGGGCGGCGCTCTAGCGGCCGTCGATGCGGTGATGCGCGGCGACGCCAAGAACGCTTTCGTCGCCATGCGGCCGCCGGGCCATCATGCGACGCGCGATGCGCCGATGGGCTTTTGTTTTTTTAACAACGCCGCCATGGCGGCGCTGCATGCGCGCGCGGCGCATGGCGCGTCGCGCGTCGCCATCGTCGATTTCGACGTGCATCACGGCAATGGCGTGCAGGAGATTTTCTGGAGCGATCGAAATGTGCTGTACGCGTCGACGCATCAGATGCCGCTCTATCCCGGCACGGGGGCGGTGAGCGAAACCGGCGCGCATGACACGATCGTCAACGCGCCGCTCGCCAAGGGCGATGGCGGCGCGCAATTCCGCGAGGCGCTGGCGTCTTGCATTCTGCCGCGGCTCGATGCGTTTTCGTCCGATCTCATCATTCTTTGCGCCGGCTTCGACGCGCATCTGCATGATCCGCTCGGCGGATTAAGGTTCGTCGCCGAAGATTTCAGGGACGTCACGCTGCGCGTGATGGAGATCGCCGCGCGCCGCTGCAAGGGACGCATCGTCTCGTTGCTCGAAGGCGGCTATCGGCCGGAAGATCTCGCGCGCAGCGCTGCGGCGCATGTCGGCGCATTGATGGAAGCGTGAATCGGTTTGCGGTTTGTCATTCCCGGCGGACCGTAGGTCCGACCGGGAATCCAGAACGACTTCCAAAATGTTCGTTGCGACTCTGGATTCCCGGTCAGGTCTTCGACCTGCCGGGAATGACATTCGGGTCACCCAAGCCGCGCCGATAGCTTGCTCCACAAGGCGTTCTCCGCCTGAAAGATATAATCAAGCCGCGCGCTGGTGACGCTTTTGGCGCCTCGGGCGATCAGCCAGTCGGCGAGCGCCGCCACCTTTTGCGCCGGACAGGAGAACGTCGCTGACTCGTCGTCGATGTTGCGCAATCCGGCGCCGAAGTTCGCTTCCGCTTCTCGCAGGATATGTTCGCTCGGCGCAGGCAGGGTCGCGCGCACATCGCGCGTCGTGCGCGCTTCTTCTTCTGCGGCGATGCGGGAGAGAATGACGCGCGCTGCTTCGCGCGCCGCATTGTCCCACGGGGCTGTTAGCGAGGCGACGAGATTGGCCTGCGAGCGTAGAATGACGCCGTCCTCGATGATCTTCAGCGCATTCGCCGCGAGCGTCGCGCCTGTCGTCGTGATGTCGACGATGAGATCGGCGGAGCCGGCGGCGGGCGCGCCTTCGGTGGCGCCGGAGCTCTCGACGATGCGATAGTCCGATACGTCATGAGTGGCAAAGAAGCGCCGCGTCGTATTGATGTATTTCGTCGCGACCCGCAGCCCGCGGCCGTGGCGCGCGCGAAATCCATCGGCGACGTCGGCGAGATCGCTCATATAGCGCACGTCGATCCAGGCCTGCGGCACCGCGACGACGACATTCGCGGCGCCAAAGCCGAGCGGCGCGAGAAGCTCCACTTTGTTGTCGGCGTCGGCGATCTCCTCGCGCACCAGATCTTCGCCGGTGACGCCGAGATGGGCTTCGCCCAAGGCCAGACGACGCGTAATCTCGGAAGCGGAGAGATAGGCGACTTCCGCGCCTTCGACTCCAGCGACGGCGCCGCGATAGTCGCGCGCGCCGCGGCCTTGCGTCAGCTCCAGGCCGGCGCGCGCGAAGAAGGCTGCGGCGTTCTCCTGCAGCCGGCCCTTTGAAGGAGAGGCGATGATGAGTTTTTGCGCGGGCGTCATCATGCTTGTCTCGCGCTCGGGGAAAGACGGTCGATCCAGATCGCGGCGCCGACAGCCGGTATGTCCGACGCCGCGCCGAGCGTCTTGAGCAGCCTGTCGTAGCGTCCGCCGCCGATCACCGGCGCGCCGTCGCTGGAGTGGCGGGCCTCGAAAACGAAGCCGGTGTAATAGTCGAGATGACGCGCAAAGCCTGCCGAAAAGCGGATCTCGTGAACGGCGAGGCCGCGCACGCTAATGGCCTCAGCGCGCGCGTCAAACGCGTCCAGCGCGGCGGAGAGGTCAAGCTGCGCGTCGGCGGCCAGCCAGCGCATGGCTGCGGAAGCTGACGCGGGCGCGCCTTCGATGGCGAAAAAAGTCTCCGCCAGCGCGCGCGTCTCGTTGGAAACGCCCGCGCCTTCGGCGAGCGTCGCTTGATCGAGAAAGCGTTCGGCGATTTCAGCCGCGCTGCGGCCGCCGACGGCGGTGATGCCGGCGATGGATAACAAGTCTTCGACGAGACGGCGCGCATCGGACGGGTCGACTTTGGTCAGCGCCGCCAATACGCCCGACTGTTCCGATCCGCCATTGCGTTCGGGCGAGGCAAAAATATCGGATATCCTCTGGCCGCGCGCGTGCCCGGCCGCGAGACGCCGGCGCCAGACCGGCGGCATCTCGAGACGTTCGAGGAAGGCGGCGACGAGCCCGGCGTCGCCGATCAGAACCTTGAGCGCCGTCGCGCCAGCCGCCGCCGCGGCGTCGAGCGAAGCGGCGAGAATCTCGGCGTCCGCGGCTTCGCGGTCCTGGCGGCCGAAGCTCTCCAGCCCCGCCTGAAGAAACTCGCCGTCGCCGGTCGCGCCATGTTCAGGCGCGCGAAAGATCGAGCCGCCGTAAGCAAATGCCGCCGGATCGCCCGCCCGAGCGGAGGCGAGATAATCGAGACAGACCGGAATCGTATATTCCGGCCGCAGGCAAAATTCCGCGCCGGAGCCATCGCTCGTCAGATAGAGCCGGCCGCGGAAATCCTCTCCAGATCGATCGAGGAAGACATGCGCCGGCTGCAGGAGACTTGGCTCGCAGCGCGCGAACCCCTCCCGCGCGAAATGCGCAAGGATGGCCGCAAGGCTCGTAGCTTCGCGTTCTGCTGAAGTGGCGGTGACGGCGTTCAAGCGCAAATCCCTCAAAATTTGCGCTCTCTTTAGCAAGTGCGCCGCGCGCGCGCACCCCTGCTCCGGGCGAAAGGTGAACGCCCCACAGCAAGGCCGCGGTCCGGAGCCTTGCATCCCGCGCGCTCGTCTGCCAAATAAGGGGTCGGGAGGTTGGCGGTGGACGCTTCACTCGCCAACCGGGTCAGGTCCGGAAGGAAGCAGCCCTAACGAGCTTGGGCGGGTCTTCGTTCAGCCTCCCACCTTCTTCGGCGAGCAGCGAATGGCGTGGCGCAATATACTGCGCTGTTCGTCGCTCGTCTGCCGCCGGATGGATGCAGATGGACCACGAGCACGATCCGCCGAGGCCATCGCTGGCGCCCGATGACGGGCCTTCGCTGTTTGGCGCCGATCAGGCGCCGCCGTCGGCCTATCGCGTGCTGGCGCGCAAATATCGACCGACCACCTTCGCAGACCTGATCGGCCAAGAGCCGATGGTGCGCACGCTCGAAAACGCATTCGATCTCAACCGAATTCATCAGGCCTATCTGCTGACCGGCGTGCGCGGCGTCGGCAAGACGACGACCGCGCGCATTCTCGCGCGCGCATTCAATTATGAACTGCCGGCGGGAGACGCGCGGCCCGCGATCAATCAGCCGACGATTCATATGGAGGAGCTCGGCGTCCACTGTCAGGCCATCATCGACTCGCGCCATGTCGACGTGCTCGAAATGGACGCCGCCTCGCACACGGGCATCGACGACATCCGCGAGATCATCGACAACGCCCGCTACCGCCCGGTCATGGCGCGCACCAAAGTCTACATCATCGACGAAGTGCATATGCTCTCGAAGGCCGCGTTCAACGGTCTCCTGAAGACGCTCGAAGAGCCGCCCGAGCATGTGAAGTTCATCTTCGCGACGACCGAAATCGACAAGGTGCCGGTGACGGTGCGTTCGCGTTGCCAGCGCTTTGATCTGCGCCGCATCGACGCCGGTCTGCTCGCCAATCACCTGCTTGGCGTCTGCAAGGCCGAAGGCGTCGCCATCGAGCCGGATGCGCTCGCTATGATCGCGCGTGCGGCGGAAGGCTCGGCCCGCGATGCGCTGTCCTTGCTCGATCAGGCGATCGCCTATGGCGCGGGGCATTCGGGGGGCGGCGCGATCGCCGCCGAGGATCTGCGGCTGATGCTCGGCGTCGCCGACAAGGCGCGAATCATCGACCTTTTCGAAGCGGCGATGTCGGGCGACGTCGCCAAGGCGATCGCCATTCTCGAAGATCAATACAACGGCGGCGCCGATCCGGCGCAGGTGCTGCTCGAACTCGCCGAATTCACGCATCTCGCGACGCGCCTGAAGCTTGCGCCTGAGACCGCCCATTCGGCGGCGCTGACGCCCGAAGAGAGACGCCGTGGCGAAGAGGCCGCAACGCGCCTCTCGGTTCCTGCGCTCACGCGCGCCTGGCAAATCTTGATGAAAGGCGTCGATGAATTGCGCGGCGCGCAGCGACCATTGGCGGCGGCCGACATGGTGCTGGTGCGGCTCGCTTACGCCTCCGATATGCCCTCGCCGGCGGAGGCGCTGCGGCGCCTTGGTTTCGCCGAGAGCGCGCCGAGCGCCGACTCCGCGGCGCCCTCGACGCGAAGCGCAGGGCCTGCCGGACTCGGCGCTGCGCCGCAAGTGCGCGGCGGCCAGGGACTCGCGCCGGCGCCGCGCTCCGCCGCGCCTCAGCCCTCTGCGGCGCCGGCGCCAAGATCTGCGGCGCCGGAGCCAAGAATCATCATCGAGAGCTTCGATGCGCTTGTCGCGCTTGCCGCGCAGAAGCGGGACATGCGCCTTAAGATCGGGCTCGAGTCCGAAGTGCGGCTGCTGCGATTTGAACAGGGGCGGATCGAGTTTGAACTCGCGCCGGGCGGCGCGCGTGAACTGGCTTCGACTCTGATGCAGAGGCTTCAGGCCTGGACCGGCGAGCGCTGGATGGTGTCGGTCGTGGCCTCCGGCGGCGCGCCGACGCTCAAGGAACTGCGCGACGCGGAGCAGCGCAAGCGCCGCTCCTCGCTCGAGTCGGATCCGCTGGTTGCGAGCGTTCTTGCGCGTTTTCCCGGCGCGCAGATCGTCGCCGTGCGGGGCAGGGACGAGGGCGCGGCGCCCGCTGAAACGCTCTATGATGAGGCGTCGCCAATCGAGGAAGACGACGGAGAAGCGCAATGATGGACTTCATGGGCCTGATGAAGCAGGCGCAGCAGATGCAGGCCAAAATGGCCGAAGCGCAGCTGGAGCTCGAACAGATCGTCGTGGAAGGCGAGGCCGGCGGCGGCATGGTGAGGGTCGCGCTCACCGCCAAAGGCGGGATGAAAAGCATCTCCATCGACCCGAGTCTGTTGACGCCTGACGAGAAGGAAATTCTTCAAGACCTGATCCTCACGGCCCACATGCAGGCGCGCGCCAAAGCCGAGGAGGCCATGGCCGAAAAAATGAAGGCGCTCACCGGCGGGCTGCCGTTGCCGCCGGGGTTCAAATTGCCGTTTTGATGCGTATTGCTGCAATTCTCGCGTCATGGCCGGCCTTGAGCCGGCCATCCAGGTGATGACGCCGCCCAAAGCTTCCAATTATACGTAGCATTCTGACGTGGATGCCCGCGACAAGCGCGGGCATGACGCGAAACCACATGAGGCGTTGATCCGGCTATGGCGGAAAAGGTGGCCGGTCCCGAGATCGAAAAACTCGTGCAGCTCCTGGCCAAATTGCCGGGGCTCGGCCCGCGATCGGCGCGGCGCGCGGTGTTGCATCTCATCCGCAAACGCGAAGAACTGCTGGCGCCGCTCGCCGAAGCGATGCGCGTCGCTCAAGAGCGCATCGTCCTTTGCTCGGTCTGCGGCAATATCGATACGAGCGATCCCTGCACGATTTGTCGTGACGCGCGCCGCGACGAATCGATTCTGGTTGTCGTCGAGACGGTCGCCGATCTCTGGGCGCTGGAGCGGGCAGGGCTGCTCAATGCGCGTTATCACGTGCTCGGCGGCGTGCTGTCGCCGCTCGATGGCGTCGGTCCCGACGATCTCACCGTCGCGAGCCTCGTCACGCGCGTGCGCGCCGGAGAGACTCGCGAAGTCGTGCTCGCGGTCAACGCCACCGTCGACGGCCAGACGACCGCGCATTACATCGCCGATGTGCTGGCGCCGTCAGGCGTGAAGGTGACGCGGCTCGCCCATGGCGTGCCGGTCGGCGGCGAACTCGACTATCTTGACGAGGGAACGCTTGCGGCCGCGCTGGAGCGGCGGACAGCGTTCTAGAGGGCGTTTTGAGAGCCGTCAGGGCAGGCTTGAAACCGCCGTCCAGCGCAGAAAGCGATTACTTCGCTGCGGTTTTCGATGTGATGATCGTTTCCCAGTCCTCGACGCCGATCTCGCCGGTGTATTTGTCGCCATTGACGAAGAAGGTCGGCGTCGAGTTGACGCCGAATTTCTCGGCGGCGCGATTACGCACCTTATTGACGTTCTCGTAAAGCGTCTGATCCTTTAGGACGGCCTCGAACTTCTCCTGGCCGATCCCAGCCTGTTTCAAGACATTGGCCAAGCCGTCGAGCGGCTTGTCGGAGAAGGCCCAATTCTTCTGCTGCGAGAACAGAAGATCGACCGTCGCGTCACGCTTGTCGCCGAGTTCGCGCGCCAGCATGAAAGCGGCCGTCGCGAGCGGATCGAGCGGGAACTCACGCAGAATGAATTTCGCCTTGCCCGTGTCGATATATTTCTTCTTGAGCTCCGGATACACGTCGTGATGGAACGCCGCGCAGTGGCTGCACGTCATCGAAGCATATTCGACGATCGTCACGGGAGCGTCCGCCGCGCCTTCCACCACGTCCGGCAGGGCGTTGGGCGCCATCAGCTCGTCAATTGCGACCTTGCCCGAAGCAGACTTTTCGGCAAGGGCGGGCATTGCGGCGAGGAGCGCGCAGGCGGCGCCGACAAGAAAACCACGACGGGGCATAATAAAAGCGAAGGGCATGTTCGGTCCGTAACTGTTGCGACGCCAAAGACCATATCGTCTTCGACAATTGTGGCAAATCAAATCTGGCGAGGAGGGGCGCTAACCGGGCGCTACAGCCCGTGTTTCGGCCGAATGAACCAGTAAAGCACGCCGATAAAAGCGAGCACGACGCCGAACCAGAAAACGACATCGCCGAGCATCAGGTCCCGCATGGTGTAGCTGATTACGCTGACCAGCAAGCCGCCGATCGCAATCCAGAGGGGACGCTGACCGCGTTCCTGCTCCGCCGGCGGCTTCTTCGATAGCCCGGACACACGCCTCTCCTTCGCGTTTCCCTTGGTTCGGCCGTCTTCAGCTTGCTCGCAAGCGATGACAGCGCTTTTGCGCGTTAGACTTTCCGATTGCGGACCCACAGTCAAGAATTCGGGCATAAAAAAACAGCCGCTCGAAGCGGCTGTTTGATCGCCATTGCTGCGCGCCAAATTAGCGCGAATAGAATTCGATGACGAGGTTCGGCTCCATTTGCACGGGGTAGGGCACCTCCGTCGCATGCGGCACCCGAACGAGCTTCGCGGTCATCTTGGAGTGATCGACGTCGTAATATTCCGGCGCGTCGCGTTCGGCGAGCTGAACCGCCTCAAGCACGGTCACGGCCTGTTTCGAGGCTTCCTTCACCTCGATCACGTCGCCGACCTTCACCTGATAAGACGGAATGTTGACGCGCTTGCCGTTGACGCGGATGTGGCCGTGATTGACGAACTGGCGCGCGGCGAAAACCGTCGGGACAAATTTCGCGCGATAGACGATCGCGTCAAGGCGCCGCTCCAAAAGGCCGATCAGATTGTCGCCCGAGTCGCCCTTCAAGCGGATCGCTTCCGCATAATATTTGCGAAACTGCTTTTCGGAGATATTGCCGTAATAGCCCTTGAGCTTCTGCTTGGCTTTGAGCTGCGTGCCATAGTCAGAAAGCTTGCCCTTGCGCCGCTGTCCGTGCTGTCCCGGGCCATATTCGCGGCGGTTAACCGGGCTCTTCGGGCGGCCCCAGATGTTCTGGCCCAGGCGGCGGTCGAGCTTATATTTTGATTCTGCGCGCTTCGTCACTTTGACTGTCGTCCTCTCATGGTCGCGTTGTGGCGTGCGAGAGGCGAAAGACGAAATGCGTCCGGAGCGTTGCGCTCGGACGTCGTCTATATTCGCGTCTCTCGCCGCCCCCGGCCAGCGCCGGGGCTTCAAGAACGCGCCCTCCTCTGCCGTTAACCGGCCGACAGGCGTTTGCAGCAAACGCCACGGGTGCTGGCCTGGCGCGAACGGGTCGCGTCAGGCTCGTGGGGAGCTAAAGGAAAGCGCTCCCTAAGTCAAGATTCTTGAGAAAAGCCGACTTACGGCCACCAGAACGGAAAACCCTCGTCGTAAGGCACGATCATGCTCGCGTTGTAGGGCGGCCGCTGCGGAAGCGTCTCCTGCATATACCAGCTGCGCTGGTTGCGCTCGATGGGATCGTGATTGAGGTAGGTCTGCTGGACCATGTAGCGGTTGGTGCTGCCCACCGGCACCTGGGTGCCGGGATCAAGCCAGCTGCGGCGCTGGATGTCGATCGGACCGCGGCCGCAACACGCATCGCCCGAGGCGACCCGATAACGAGACTTGGCGAGCGCATCGCCCGCCGCGAACAACACCAGACAGGCGAGCCCCGCCGACAGCACTTTATTCCTGCGCATCACGATCCCCTTTCGGACTGAACGCCGTATCTCATAATAGCGGATCGTTTCGCAAAAGCGAATTGAAGCGGGCTTTTCCCGCCAGCAATCCGTCGTCAGGGTGAATGCGGAACGCCTAGCGCGTGATCTGTGCGCCTTGGCGCGATGGCCGCGCATGCGCGCGGCGCGGGCCCTGCGCTGGCCGCGCGGCGTTCTTTTGCGCTGGGATGGTCGCGGTCAGGTCGTCGCGCGAGATGTTGCCGCAGCCAATGGCGCGCGTCGACGCCGCTTGCGCGAAGAAGTCGTTCAGCGCCGGATGATCCGGACTCGCCGTATAGTTGATGCGGTCGAGCAGGCAGCCGAGCGCGACGCGGTCGATCGGTTTCGCCGATTCGCCGCAGGCCAGTCCGGCGATTTCGAGAGCGAGCTTCCCATCGATGAAACGCGCCGCGAGGCAGCTGCGCTCGCTCGCTGCGACGCCCTCGGACGCGGTTTGCGACAGCCGTATTTCAGCGGTCTCAAACGCGCCGAATTTGGTGATGAGCGCGTTCGGCTGGCCGATTTTCGCGACGTTAAGGCCGGCCTGGGCGGCGTGTCGGGTCATGTCGAGGAAGAAATCGGACGTCTTTTCCTTGTCGATTATATCCTGATGAATATCGACGCGCATGAAGGGCGCGCCCATTGCGAACTGACCGACGGCGATCGTGTCGATACGGCCGGAGCCGTTCTCGCTGTCGCGCACGGCGATGGTTTTTTTCTCCCGGTCGAATTCCGGCGCGGCGATGTCGAATGCGCTGAAGGGCTTCGCCATCAGCGCCGAGGCCTCGATGGCTTCGACGGAAACCTTGGTGGAAATCTTGCGCGAGGGCGCGACAGGGACGCGCGGTTGCTCGACGTTCGCCGCGACTTTCGGTTCCGCGATCCTGGGGCCGCGCGGAAGAAAGACGAGTGCGGCGAGGAGAATGAGCGTCGCGCCGACGCCCATTCCGATCGCTGCGCGAACGCCCGCCGGGCGGGCGCGCAGCGGCTGCGCATAACGCCTGTAGTTGGGGTCGACTTCAGCAACGCTCATGGGACGCGACTCCGGCGGCCCGCGGTGGACGCGGGCTGAAAACGCGCCGAGTTTGCCCAGGAGTTTCAGAAGTTAGCGTTAACGGCCCCGCGCGAATTGAGGCATGGTGAATGAAAGGTTTACGCGGGGCGCAAAGAAAAGCCCGCGCCTTGAGGGCGCGGGCTGAAACCGCCGGTCGAGGAGTTCTTACTCTTCGTCGTCCTTCTTGGCTTTCTTGGGCGTCTCTTCGCGGGCTTTGAGCGCCGCGCCGAGAATGTCGCCGAGCGAAGCGCCGGAGTCGGCCGAGCCATATTGCGCGATGGCCTCCTTCTCTTCAGCGACTTCGAGCGCCTTGATCGAGACGGAGACCTTGCGGGCCTTGCGGTCGAACAGCGTCACGCGGGCGTCGACCTTCTCGCCGACGGCGAACCGTTCAGGGCGCTGGTCGGCGCGGTCGCGAGCGAGTTCGCTGCGCTTGATGAAGGTGGAGAGATCGGTGCCGGCGATCTTCACGTCGATGCCGGACTCCTTCACCTCGATCACTTCGCAGGTGACGACGAGGCCCTTTCTGAGCTCGCCGCCTTCTTCGGCGCTGACGGAAGCGAACGGATCGCCCGCAAGCTGCTTGACGCCGAGCGAGATGCGCTCCTTCTCAACGTCGACGTCGAGGACCTGGGCGTTGATCGTGTCGCCCTTCTTATACTCCTCGATGACCTGCTCGCCGGGACGGTTCCAGTCGAGATCCGACAGATGGACCATGCCGTCCACGTCGCCGTCGAGGCCGATGAAGAGCCCGAACTCGGTCTTGTTCTTCACTTCGCCAGAGACGGTCGAGCCGACCGGATGCTTCTCGGCGAAGGCTTCCCACGGATTCTGCAGGCACTGCTTGAGGCCCAGCGAGATTCGGCGTTTGACCGGATCGACTTCGAGCACCTGAACGTCGACTTCCTGGCTCGTCGAGACGATCTTGCCGGGATGGACGTTCTTTTTCGTCCAGCTCATTTCCGAAACGTGGACGAGGCCTTCGATGCCAGGCTCCAGTTCGACGAAAGCGCCGTAGTCGGTGATGTTGGTCACGCGGCCGTGGAATCTGGCGCTGATCGGATATTTCGCCTCGATGCCCTGCCAGGGATCCTCGAGGAGCTGCTTCATGCCGAGCGAGATGCGGTGCGTCTCGTGATTGATCTTGATGATCTTCACCTTGACGGTCTGACCGATGGTCAGCACCTCGGACGGGTGATTGACGCGCCGCCAGGCGATGTCGGTGACATGCAGCAGACCGTCGATGCCGCCGAGATCCACGAAGGCGCCGTAGTCGGTGATATTCTTCACGACGCCGTCGATCACCTGACCCTCTTCGAGGTTGGCGACTATCTCGTGGCGCTGCTCGGCGCGGCTCTCTTCAAGCACGGTGCGGCGCGATACGACGATATTGCCGCGCCGGCGGTCCATCTTCAGGATGTGGAACGGCTGCGGCACGTTCATCAGCGGGCCGACGTCGCGGATCGGTCGGATGTCGACCTGGCTGCGCGGCAGAAAGGCCACGGCGCCGTCGAGGTCGACGGTGAAGCCGCCCTTAACCTGATTGAAGATGACGCCCTCGACCTTTTCATTGGTCTCGAAGGCCTTTTCGAGCTTGACCCAGCTCTCTTCGCGGCGCGCCTTGTCGCGCGAAATGACGGCTTCGCCGAGCGCGTTCTCGACGCGCTCCAGGTAGACTTCGACCTCTTCGCCCACTTGGGGGGCGGGGTCCCGGCCATAGCCGGTGAATTCCTTGATAGCGACGCGGCCCTCGGTCTTGAGGCCAATGTCGATGACGGCGACATCCTTTTCGATGGCGACGACGCGGCCCTTGATGACGGAACCTTCAAAGGCCTCGTTCTGGCCATAGCTCTCATCAAGCAGAGCGGCGAAATCTTCGCGCGTAGGCGCGCGATCGGTCGTGGCGGACATATGTTCTCCTGAGAGCCCAGAGAGGGCGGCGCCGGCAAGGGTTAGCGTTGCAGATCGGCTTTCGGCATCGGACGTCCCCCGCGGCTAAAACGCGAGGCTGGACGAAAAGTTCGCTAAGCGAACTGCCGGCGCGGCCCGATGTCGAAAACCAAAGCGAATGCCCCAGCTTGGTTACCGAGGCGGGGCCTATCTACCAGCGGCGCGCCGCCGTCGCAAGCGCGCCGAAAAGAAAAGAGTCGACGCAGCCTTCGCAAAGCCATGATATTGCGGTGCAATAAGTTAACAATAGACTGTTTTAATATAATAATCATATCGCGAAAAGGCACGCCTATTGGCGAATTTCTCGCTAGCGGAATCGCAGCTGCACGCATAGTCTGCGCCCTACTGCCACGCTTCGGCGCGCCGCCAAACGTCAGCGGCGGGGCGCCGCCGCCCGGAGCAACATTGGCGCGCCGGGCCGCTTGGCCGAAGCCCAGTAGAACTTCGCGTTCGCCGTCTAGACGGCGAGAGCGTCGACTTCCCGTCGTTGCGATAGGGATATAAAGAGGAGAAAGAGATGAAGACGAATATTATTTCAGGTTCGGCTCTCGCCGCCGCCGCCGTCGCCCTTGCTTTGAGCGGCGCGTCGATTGCGCCCGCCCACGCGCATTCCGCGAAGTCGACCCATGCGAAGACGCATTGCGGCGCCAAGGGAACATGCCGCGGCATGGCCAAGTGCCACCACAAGGCGCAGTGTCACCACCACAAGGGCCGCTGCAACATGAAGAGCCGCTGCCACAGCAAGTAATCGCCTTGCGCGGGGGCGGCTCCTACGGCCGTCCCCGCCACGCTGATGCGGCTCCGGCATGAGCGGCGATGCCTGAGAGGGGAACACGTCATGGAAAAACCCGCGCCGCTTGGCTACGGCTTGGGTCTGCGGCCGATCTACTATGAAGAGATCCTGTCGTCGCGCCCGCCGATCGACTGGTTCGAAATCATTTCTGAAAACTACATGCTCGCCGGCGGCCGGCCTCTGGCGATGTTGGAGCGGATACGCGCCGATTACCCCGTCGTCATGCATGGCGTCTCGATGTCGCTTGCGTCAACCGACCCGCTCAACTTCGACTATTTGCGGCAGCTGAAGACGCTCGCCGAACGCGTCCAGCCGGCATGGGTTTCAGATCACATCGCTTGGACAGGCGTTCATGGCGTGACGCTCCACGATCTGCTGCCCATTCCCTACACGCGCGAATCGCTTGCGCATGTCGTCGAGCGCATTCAGCGGGTGCAGGACTTTCTCAAGCGCCGGCTTGTCGTTGAAAACGCCTCAACCTACGTGTCCTTCGTCGATTCGGAGATGAGCGAACACGAGTTCGTTCGCGAAATGGCCGAGCGCGCCGACTGCCTGTTGCTGCTCGACGTCAACAATGTTTTTGTTTCGAGCTTCAACCACGGCTTCGATCCCGTCGCCTTCATCGATGGCGTTCCGGCCGAGCGCGTCGTGCAATTTCACATGGCGGGTCATACCAATAATGAGACGCATCGCGTGGACACACACGACCAGCCGGTCTGTGACGAGGTCTGGGCGCTCTACGAGCACGCGCGTCGGCGCTGCGGCGACGTCTCCGCCATGATTGAGCGCGACGACAATTATCCGCCACTTGCGGAGCTTCTCGACGAACTCCAGAATATGCGCGACATCGACGCCCGCATCTCAAAAGAGCGAGCGCTCAGCGCGGCATGAAGCTCGCAGATTTTCAGTCTCTGTTTCAGCAGCGTGTGCTGGCCGGCTCTGGAGAGGCGGACAAGCCTCTCCTGAAAAAATTGCGGCCGTCGCCGCGCGGCGCCGCGCCAGAGACGTTGCTCGACGTCTATCAGACCGGCTACCGCATACGGCTGGCCGACTTTGTTTCGCAGGATCACCCGGGGCTGCGCGCGATTCTCGGAGACGAGGCGTTTGACGCGCTGGTCGACGACTACATCGACCATTGTCCGTCGCGCGATCCGAACGCGCGCTGGTTTACGACCGGACTGCCGGACTTCATGCGCGAAAATGCGCGCTGGCGCGACGATGTTGCGGCCGCGTCCATGGCGCTGTTTGAGCGCGCCATGGTCGACGCCTTCGACACGGCTGACGAAACGCCGTTGACGGTGCAGGCGCTGGCGGGCTTTGCGCCCGACGATTGGGCGCGGCTGGCCTTCGACTTCGACCCGAGCCTCACGCTGCTCGAACTCGCCGCCGGCACGATCGAGGCTTACGGCGCGGCGATCAGCGAGGAGGCGCCGGCGAAAGTCGATAAGCCCGCGGCGGGCGATCACATCGAATATGCCGCCGTATGGCGCGTCGATCATGAATCCGCCTATCGCCAGCTCGAGCCCGACGAATATGTCGCGCTTTCCGAAGCGCGCGCCGGCCACGCCTTCGGCGACATTTGTCAGATGACCGCCTTTCAGCAGGCTGGCGAGATTGCGCCAGAGCGGCTGGCGCAATGTTTGTCGAGCTGGTTCGAGGACGGCATGATTATCGGCGTGCGCGTCCGCGAGGACGATGATCAGTCTTCGAACACGCCTTCAAGCGCGTAATGCTGGACGCTCTTGCGGTTGGCGATAAGCTCGTCGGCCGTCGGCTCGCCCTTCATGGCGCGAGAGATTGCGAGCTTCGTCGCTTCGTAATTGGTGCGATAGAGATCTTTCTTGTCGAGCTCCGCATGGGTGGCGCAACGCGGATCGAGCCAGACCATGATGATCATGCAGAGCTCGTTGAGCTGATCCTTGGGGAGTATCCCTTCGGCGATGCAGTCGACGATGGCGTCGCCGGTCGCCGCCTGCACCACTCCGCCGAGAAGCTCGACGTAATCTTCCGATTTAACCGTCATCTTCGTGGTCATCATGGTCGACGGCCGCACCTGCTGGTTGAGGTCGCGGATGACGAACATGCGCGGATGGCCGGCGACCTGGCCGGCCATGCTGGCGAAGGCGTGCCCAACCGGACCCTTGACGTTGCCGATCATCACTTCCGGCATGGCGTCGGTGTATTGTCCGTCCGCGGCCAGAACTGTCGCTTCGCCTGTCGCCAGCCAGATATGCTCGGTCATTTTCCATCCCCTGCAATGAAGTGGCAGGGAAATAGCATTGAGGCAGGCAGTAGGGAAGGCCAAGTGTGGCCGCCCTTTCAGTTGGAAAAACGGCGTGGAGAGCAAAGTCGATTTGTGAAGGATACAAATATGGCGGTACTTTTGCGAGAGTTCCAATCGTTCGTTTGCTCAGTGGCCATCGCCTTGCTGGCTGCGGCCGCGCCAATGTTCGGATTTTACTTTCTTCTGACAAGCCAGCTGGCGCCCGTTCGCGAACCTCTCTGGAGTTTGCCGACGATCTTCATACCGGCGGTTTATTGCTGCCTTTGGCTCTTGAGGCGCGAACGCAGTTTCCGCTCGGCGAGCTTTGCTCTAAAACTGACATTGGTTCACGCCGCCGCGATGCTGGCGCTTCTGGCGCTCGGTTGGTGGCGGAACGTCGCGGTCGCGGCTCTGTTCTTTGACAGCCTGCTCCTTTTTGCGCTGCTTGGCCCTGTCACCGAGAAGCGAGAATCATCGGAGCGCTACGCTTTTTCGAAAGCCACTATCTTTTGGATCGGAACTATTCTCGCTATTTTTTTGCCGCTCGGCTTTCTCAATTCGGTCGTCGTTGTTTTTCGCGCCGAGCAACTGGCTGGAGAGCGACCCTATTGCATCCAGTATGCAAACGACGCAGACCACGGTCCTCGTTACGATTCGGCGCGCAGCGTCTTTGATCTCTCCATTTTTAGGTTGCTAAACAGATCCAGCGGCGGAGGCAATACCGGCGTGACGTTTGAATGGGAGCACCACGGCCTGCTCGCGCTTGATGATGACGTTCGTCGCTACTACAACTGGTCTTATACTTATGAGGAATTTCGTAATGAGGTTGTCAATCGCGGGTTGTTCGAGAACGACGTTTTCCGACCCGAAATAGTTTGTCGCGTTGAACCTCATTTCGCGATGAAACTGCCGCTCTGGAGTGGATCGCGCGATTAACGGACACATTGTTCCAGCATAGCTGAGCAGTCCCCACTCAGAGCGCGTGCGCGACGGTTTCGCTGGTTTGTGTCACGGCATTGACGCACTCGCGAACGCCACTGCATTTCTGCCAAGCACCGTCGAAAGCATCGTTTTTTCGTTCGCAAGTTGTTCCACCAATCCGCGGTTGATGCGCGTGACCAGCCCTGACCCCTCATAGATGAGCGCCGAATAAAGCTGCACCAGCGTCGCGCCGGCGTCGATTTTGGCGAGCGCCGCTTCCGCGCTGTCGACGCCGCCGACCCCGATCAGCGGGAACTGTCCTTCAACGCGCAAAAATGTTTGCGCGAGCATGCGCGTCGAGAGATCGAACAGCGGCGCCCCCGACAGGCCGCCGCTCTCCTTCGCCAATGGCGAGCGCAGCGTTAGGGGCCGCGAAATCGTCGTGTTCGACACGATCATGCCGTCGATGCGCCGATCGCGCGCGACGCGCACGATGGCGTCGAGCTGCGCGAGCGTGAGGTCCGGCGCGATTTTGAGGAGCAGGGGCCGCCGAACCGGCGCCGCGTCGCGCGCCTCGACGACACGCGCCAACAAATCTGAAAGCGCTTCCGGCTCCTGCAGATCGCGCAGGCCCGGCGTATTCGGCGAACTCACATTGATCGTGAAGTAGCTCGCGACGTCGGCGAAGGCGTGAACGCCCGCGACATAGTCTGCCACGCGATCGCCAGCGTCCTTGTTGGCGCCGATATTGACGCCGACGATTCCTCCCTGCGCGCGCTTCGAGAGGCGCGCCAGCGCCGGCGCATGGCCCTCATTGTTGAAGCCGTAGCGATTGACGACGGCGCGATCCTCGATCAGTCGAAAGGCGCGCGGACGCGGATTGCCGGGCTGGGCGCGCGGCGTGAGCGTGCCGACTTCCACGAAGCCAAACCCCAAACCGAGCATCGCGTCTGGGACTTCGGCATTTTTGTCGAAGCCCGCCGCGAGGCCGATCGGGTTGGGAAAGTCGAGCCCGAAGGCGTGGACCGCGAGACGCGGATCATTCGCCGGCGGCGCGCGACGGGGCAGCAGTTTCAGCGCCGCGATCGTCGCGCGATGCGCCGTTTCAGCGTCGAGCAGACGCAAAAGCGGCGATGCGATCGCGAAGGCGTCCGTCATTTCAGGACGGCCGAAAAATCGTGCCGGCCGTCCGCGCCTATGGGCAGCGGATCGACGCGCGCAACCGACTCGAGAGGAAGCGGCGCATAAAGATGCGGGAAAGGCGCGCTACCGCGCGAAACCTCCCATCTGAGCGCCTCGCCGAGCGCGGCGGAATCCACGGCGACGAGCAGCAGATCGGTTTGGCCGGCGAAATATTTCGCCGCTGTTTCCTCGACCTGATCCGCGGCCGAAAAGTGAATGAAGCCGTCGGCGAGATCGACCGCCGCGCCGCTAAAGACGCCGGCCGCTTCCGCCGCACGCCACTCGGACTGCGAAATGATTTTGTAGATATGAGTCACGAACCCATCAGCCTTGTCTTACGCCCGCCGAGTCACTCCGCGGCGCGCGGGGTTCTCTGCGCAGCGGCCGCCAGCGCGGCGCGGCGCGGCAGACGCGCGATCATGCCGATGAGCGCACGGTCGGAGAGCGCCACGAGCCGTTCGCCGCGGTTCAGCCAATTGACGGCGTCTTCGATCGTCTCGGCGTCGGCGATCTTGGTTTCGGCCAAGGCGCGGTCCGCGCTGATCTGCCCGCGCTGTCTCGAGCGTCGCGTCGGCAGCCAGCTTTCATGCAGCGCGCGCAACTCGGGATCGGCGTGGAGCGCCAGCAAACCATTGACGTCGTCTTCGCCAGCGCGCGCCAGCGCTTTGGAGAGCGCCTTGCCGCGCTTGGCGATCGGCGGCGTCGTGGTTTCTTCGGGAGTCGTCAGCACGCCGGCGCGACGAAAAACGAGGCCGAGCCAACGTTGACTCGTGGCCCAGGAAATCAGGATCGCGAGCACGAGGCCGGCGATCGTCGGCGACATCCAGGCGACGAGCGAGGGCGAAATCATGAAGCCCGCGATGAGGCTTAAGAGGCCGAGCGCTACGTGCCATATGTGGCGACGGACGATATCGGTAAACGGCACCGAACCGTCGTCGCGTCGCTGCGGATCCCAGCCGGTGTCAAAACCGAAAACGATGTGCAGCACATGGCCGGTCTGGATCAGCATCATGATCGGCGCCAGCAGAGCGGACAGCACGACTTCGAAAAGGGTCGAGATCAGCAGCATGATCACGCCGCCGGAGCCTTTGCGCGTTTCCGGCTCATAGATGGCGACGATCAGGCCCAACATCTTGGGGGCGAGCAGAATGCCCATCGTCAGTCCGAAGAGTTCGAGCGACCGTTCGGCGTCGAACCGCGGGAAGGTCGGAAAGAGCGCAAATTCGCCGGTAAAATATTCCGGTCGGAAATAGCTCGCCTGGAAGACGATGACGATGCCGATGAGAAGTTGCAGCAGCCAGAGCGGCGACGTCAGATAGCCGAAGATGCCGGTGAGGAAATGCTGCCGCGACGCCCAGTGAAAGCCTTTGCCGCTCAACACGCGCGCATGTTGCAGGTTGCCCTGACACCAGCGGCGGTCGCGAATCGACAAATCGATCAGCGAAGGCGGGCTTTCCTCATAGGAGCCGCCGAGCGTCGGCGTCATGTAGACCGCATATCCGGCGCGGCGGATAAGCGCGGCTTCGACGAAGTCATGGCTCAGGATATGGCCGCCCCAGGGCGGTCGGCCGCGCAGGTCGGGCAGGCCGCAGTAGCGGGCGAAGGCCTCGGTGCGGATGATCGCGTTATGCCCCCAATAATTGCCGTCGCGGCCCATCCAGGCCGTTAGGCCCATCGCGATGACGGGGCCGTAGATGCGCGCGGCGAATTGCTGGACGCGGGCGAAGAGCGTGTTGCGGTTGATGATCAGCGGCAGGGTCTGGATGATGCCGCTGTCAGGGTCGGCCTCCATGGCGGCGGCGAGCTGCACGATCGTCGGCCCGCTCATCAGACTGTCGGCGTCGAGCACCACCATGTGCTTATAGGCCCCGCCCCAGCGCGAGACGAAATCTTCAATATTGCCCGCCTTGCGCCCCGTGTTCTTTTCGCGGCGGCGGTAAAAGATTCGCGCCTGTGGGCCGAGCCGACGGCGAATGCCGATGAAGGCGCGCTCTTCGGCGATCCAGATGTCGGGATTGGTGGTGTCTGAGAGGAAGAACCAGTCGAAATGCGCGCCAAGGCCGGTCGCTTGCACGTCTTCGTAGATCGTCTGCAGGGCGGCGAAGACGCGGCTCGGCGCCTCATTGTAGATCGGCATGACCACGGCGGTGGTCTCGGCGAGCGCCGACGGCAGGGGCGGGCGCCAACGCTGGCGCATCAGCAAGGCGAAGCCGACGATGCAACTTGTGAAGGACAGCGCGATCCAGGAGAAGTTCAGCACGAACAGCCCCAGCAGGGCCCACTTCAAGGTCGTCACCCCGCCGACGTCGACGACCTTATACATCTCGTGAGCGCCATAGGCGGTCAGCGCCAAGCCGCCGCCAAAAGTCAAAATCCTCGCAAGCCATGGCGTGCGCCACAGCCAAGGCGCCTCAGCTTTGCGCCGCTGGCGCTTGTCGAATTTGAAAAGATTTTGCGCCGGCATCGACAGCCGGTTTTCGATCGGGGTCGGCGGCGCCGCGGCGGGATCGGAGCTGGCGGTCCGCCATTCCATTGCCCGCGGCGGATCGTCTGAAGGAGCGAGGGTCACGACGTCCATCGATAAAGCCAGGTCTCGCTGATCGGTCGCTCGTCGGACTGCAAGACGAGCCGAAGCTCGCAGAAGTTCTCGCCGGCAGGGTCTACGTCAAAGGCGACGCGGCAGGACTTTGACGACGGAGTCAAATAGGTCCGAATATTTGTCGCCAATCCCGGAGAGGTCGTCAACGCCGCTTTCAGCTGCGTTGTGCGTTGAGGGTCCGCCAACACGTCGCCGGAAAAGACGACAATAAAACGGCGGAGCTTGCCGCCCGGCGCGCGGCCTGAGCGTGCGCGCGTGGCGATCGCCAGCGGCGGCCGCGTCGGCGGCTCCCAGCACCAGAACTGGCGATAGGCGAAGGACGTCTCCTTGCCGGCGACGAGAGCGGTCTTGGGCCGCCAATAGGCGACGATATTGGCGTTGATTTCGGATTCCGAGGGAATTTCGACGAGCTGCAGGCCGCCTTCGCCCCACTCGCCGAGCGGTTCGATCCACAGCGACGGACGTTTCTCCCAGTGCTGCTGATCATCCTCGTAGTCGTCGATGTCGCGCTGCCGGATCAGCGAGCCGAAGCCCTGCGGATTGTCGTCCACGAAGGAGGAGAATTGCAGAATCTCGCGGTTCGACACCGGTCGCCAGAGCCATTCGCCCTGGCCGGAGAGCATCTGAATGCCGTTGATGTCGGCGACCATCGGCCGCCAGTCGTCGAGCCTGGGGCGGTCGAGCGGCGTAAACAGCGAAGCCCCGGCAAAGCCGGCGAGCCCGAAATGATCGACCGCCGTGCGCGGGAAGAGCGTCAATTCGGTGTCGATGAGCGTCGCTTCGCCCGGCCGCAGCGTGAAGCGGTAGACTCCGGCGACGCTGGGCGAATCGAGCAGAGCGTGAATGACGAGCGCATTGTCGCCGAGCGCGGGCTTCTCGATCCAGAAACTGCGGAAGGCGGGGAATTCCTCGCCGCGCGGATCGGCCGTTCGAATGGAGAGACCGCGGGCTGTGACGCCGAGATTCTGCCCGCGCGCGACAGCCCGATAGAAGCTCGCCCCCTGGAATATGGCGAGCTCCGCTTCGGCGCCGCCATTTTGGGCGTGAAGCACCCGAAAGCCCGAAAAGCTGAGGTCTGGCAGCGACTCCGGGACATTGAGGGCGCCATAGTCGAAGCGGCTCGCCTCATAAGGAAGTCGCGCGGCGGCGCCGTTCTCCACAACATAGATGTCCACCGCAGCCGCAAAAATATGGCCGCGATGAAGCGGCTCGATACTGAAACCCGTGTTGTCGTGACGCCAAATCGCCGCATCGGGCTTTGTCTTGATCCCGACGAATTGCTCATAGGAGAGATTGGCGAAGGGTTCGGGCAGGTCAGTTCGCGGCGCCGTAAATGGTTTCGCGGCCAACGCGCGGGCAAGTTCGACGACCATGTCGCGCGAGAATGGCGCAGGCTTTTGAACCGTCGGGGGAGCCGCCTGACCGGCGGTCCCCGCGCTTGACGGCGGCGGAACGATCCCCGCCGCGATGACGCCCAAGCCCGCTTTCAAAACATCTCGACGTTCAAACATGAGCTACCGAAGGAGGCCGATCCGCGCGGTCCATGAACGTGTGATTGAGCCATTTTGCGGCGCTGAGCTGGCGACAGCCCCTCTATACAAGAAACCTAACGAGACAAAATGGTTTTCTTGGCGGTTTTTGAGGGCTGCGCGCGAAAGCCGCGGCGGCTTGCGCTCCGCCGCTCGAATCTGCCAGAACCGCGGCCTGAGCGGCGTCGCGACGCCGGCTCCTACGCCAACGTCTAGCCTGGGCGCCAGATGCCGACAGAAAGAAGCGCGCTCGCGATCGTCCTTGCCGCCGGCGAAGGCACGCGGATGAAATCCGACCGGCCGAAGGCGCTGCACGAGGTCGCCGGGCGCTCGATGCTTGGCAATGTGCTCTCAAGCGCCATGTCGGCGGGCGTCGGCAGAGTCGCCGTGATCGTCGGGCCCGGTCGCGATGACGTCGGCGGGGAGGCGCGCCGCTTCATCCCTGAGGCGGAAATCTTCGTGCAGAGCGAAAGACGCGGCACGGCGCACGCCGTTCTCGCCGCGCGCGCCGCCATCGCACAAGGATGCGACGACCTGCTGGTGCTCTTCGCGGACACGCCGCTCGTGACCGCACCGACGATCGGCGCGTTGCGCGCCGCCCTGCGCGAAGGCGCCGCCGTCGCCGTTCTGGGTTTTCAGGCGTCCGACCCCTCCGGCTACGGACGGCTGCTGTGTGACGCCGCCGGGCGTCTCGCCGCCATCCGCGAAGAGAAAGACGCCAGCGATGAAGAACGCGCGGTCACGCTCTGCAACGGCGGTCTGATGGCGATCGACGGCGGAGAGGCGCTGCGCCTGCTTGAGAAGATCGACAACAAAAACGCCAAGGGCGAGTTCTATCTCACCGACGTTGTGGAGCTTGCGCGCGCGGACGGACGCGAAACGCGAGTCGTCATCGCCGACGAAGCCGAAGTTCTCGGCGTCAACGACCGTATGCAGCTCGCGCAGGCTGAGGCCGTCGCGCAGACGCGGCTTCGCCGCGCCGCCATGGCGGGGGGCGCGACGATGATCGCGCCGGAAACCGTTTTTCTTGCGGCCGACGCCGTGATCGGCCGCGACGTCGTCATCGAGCCGCATGTCGTCATCGGACCGGGCGTTGAAATCGCCGACGGCGCCGTGATCCACGCCTTCTCGCATCTTGAAGGCGCGCGCGTCGGCGAACGCGCGAGCGTCGGTCCCTTCGCGCGCCTGCGTCCCGGCGCCGAGATTGCGGAAAAAGCCAAGGTCGGGAATTTCGTCGAGATCAAGAACGCCAATGTCGCGCGAGGCGCCAAGGTCAATCACCTGTCCTACATCGGCGACGCCGACATCGGCGCCAACGCCAATATCGGCGCGGGAACCATCACCTGCAATTACGACGGCTTCCTAAAATATCGCACGACGATCGGCGAAAACGCCTTCATTGGCTCAAACTCGTCGCTTGTCGCGCCGGTGACGATAGGGCAGGGCGCCTATGTCGGCTCCGGCTCCGTCATCACCAAGGATGTTGCGCCCGACGCGCTCGCCGTGGCGCGCGGGCGGCAGATGGAAAAATCGGGGTGGGCGGTCTCGTTTCGTACGGCGCAGGCGGAGAAGAAGGCGAAAGGAAAATAACGGTTCGGGTTGAGTCAGACTAATCCGTACCCGGCTTTGCAGGTTCGAACACGCGGCCTGACAAAGGACGCCCGATCGCATGAAAGGTGAAACTCATGAGAATCCTTGCGTCAGCCATGATTTTGCTCGCTATTGCAGGCTCTGTATACGCGCAGGGCGATCAAAAAATTGATCGCATGACCGTAGACGCCGCGGAAACATTCACGAAGGACAGGCTTCCATGGACAGACGAGCCGATCCTTCCCAAAGGCGCCAAGAGCGTTCTGCTCGTCGGCGATCCAAGCAAAGCTGGCGTGTTTATCGCCTATCTGAAGTTTCCGCCGAACTATAAAATCCCACCTCACTCGCATCCCTTCGCCGAGGTCATCACCATCCTGAGTGGGAAATTAGGGAATGGCATGGGCGAAAAATTCGATGCGCAAAAAGGCGGTGTGCTGAATGCGGGCTCCAGTTTCGCCTTGCCGGCGGGTCATGCGCATTTTGTCTGGACGACAGATGAGGAAACGCTCGTTGAGTTGATCGCGACCGGGCCATGGGGCATCGCCTATACCGAACCCAAGGAAGATCCGCGCAAGGAGAACAAGTAAGCGCGTCCCTGTCCCTGAATCCCGTCTCGCTCCCGCGCCCATCCGCTCAGGCGGCGCTCTTGCTATTATGGCTTCGGAGGTCGTCATGTGCGGCATTGTCGGAATTCTTGGAACCGGTCCGGTCGCGGACAAAATCGTCGAATCGCTGAAGCGTCTCGAATATCGCGGTTATGATTCCGCCGGGATCGCCACCCTGGAGAACGGTCGGCTCACCCGTGTGCGGGCGAGCGGCAAGCTCAAGAATCTCGAAGAAAAGCTCGCAGCGGCGCCGCTCTCCGGCGCCATCGGCATCGGCCATACCCGCTGGGCGACCCATGGCCGCCCCACCGAAAACAACGCCCATCCGCACGCCAACGACCACGTCGCGGTGGTTCACAATGGGATCATCGAAAACTTTCGCGAACTGCGCGCCGAGCTGACGGCGAAGGGCCATGTCTTTTCGAGCGAGACCGACTCCGAGGCCGTGGTTCATCTCGTCTCCGACGAACTGCGTAACGGCGCCACGCCGGAAAAAGCTGTCGCGGCGGCGTTGAAACGGCTCAAGGGCGCCTTTGCGCTGGCCTTTCTCTTCGAGGGCGAAAGCGACCTTTTGATCGGCGCGCGGCGCGGTTCGCCGCTCGCCGTCGGTCGGAGCGACGAAGGCGTCTATCTCGGCTCCGACGCTTTGGCGCTCGCGCCCTTCGCGACCTCCATCGCCTATCTCGACGAGGGCGACTGGGTGACGCTGACGCGCGAAGGCGTGCGTTTCCATGACGCCAATGACGCTTTGGTCGAGCGGCGCTTTCTGCCGCTGCTCGCCGGATCTTTGCTGGTCGACAAGGGCAACTATCGCCATTTCATGGCCAAGGAGATCCACGAGCAGCCGGAGGTCGTCGGCCGCACGCTCGCGCATTATCTCGATCTCGCCGAGGGCGTCGTGCGCCTGCCGTTCCAATTCACATTCGATCCGCGGACGCTCTCGCGCGTGACCATTTCGGCCTGCGGCACCGCCTATTACGCCGGGCTCGTGGCGCGCTACTGGCTGGAGCGTTTCGCCCGACTTTCCGTCGAAATCGACATCGCGTCGGAATTTCGCTACCGCGAAGCGCCGCTGCCCGAGAATGGATTGACGATTCTGGTCTCGCAGTCGGGCGAAACGGCGGATACGCTCGCGGCGCTGCGCTACGCCCGCGAGCAGGGCCAGCACATTCTCTCGATCGTCAACGTCGAGACCTCCACGATCGCCCGCGAGAGCGACACGGTGGCGCAGACATTGGCGGGCCCCGAGATCGGGGTCGCCTCGACCAAGGCCTTCACCTGTCAGCTCGCGGTTTTCGCGTGTCTGGCATTGGCGCTGGGCCGCGCGCGCGGCGTTCTGAGCAAGGAGCGCGAACGCGAACTTGTCGCCGAGCTCGTCGCCGCGCCGGGGCAGATGGCGCAGGCGCTCGCCCATGAGGCGCAGATCGAACCCGTGGCGCGCGACGTGGCGCGGGCTTCGAGCGTGCTCTATCTCGGGCGTGGACCGGCCTTTCCTCTGGCGCTCGAAGGCGCGCTGAAGCTCAAGGAGCTTTCCTATATCCACGCGGAGGGCTATGCGGCCGGCGAGCTGAAGCACGGGCCCATCGCGCTGATCGACTACGCCATGCCGGTGATCGTGCTGGCGCCGCCGGACGCGAGCCTGGAAAAAACTGTCTCGAATCTCCAGGAAGTCGCCGCGCGCGGCGGCCATTTGATTCTGATCGGCTCGCCGCATGCTCGGGACGCCGCGGCCGCCGAACTCGCCGGTTTCATCGAAATGCCGGAAAGCGTCGCGGGCCCTTTCGCGGTCATCGTCTACGCGGTTCCCGCGCAGCTCCTCGCTTATCACGTCGCGACATTCATGGGCAAAGACGTGGATCAGCCGCGCAATCTCGCCAAGAGCGTGACGGTGGAGTAGGGCGCTTCAGCCCCTCTTGATGGTTTCGACGGCGCTCAGCGCTTCGACGATGGCACTCTCCACCGCCGGCATGCCCTGGCCGTCGGAATGGGCGAGCAGCACATTGCCGAAGCGCTTCGGCAGCGCACGCATTGTCGCGACGATCCCCGGCGCGGCGATGAGGTGATGGTGGCCCCAGCGCGTCAGCCGCACCTCCGCGAGCCGCGCCCCGCCGAACGCCTCCGGCATGAAACGTCGCAGCTCTTCGACGATCGGCGCGGCGAAGCCGGCGCGGTCGCCGGCAAGCAGGCGCGCCCGCCCCGCGCCAGGGTCGGGGAACGGCGCGTAGACGGTCAGGACGCTGTGATCCTTGGGCCGCTCGGCGGCGGGCAGCACCGCAGTCGCGCTGATTGCGTCGCTGAAGCTCTGGGCGCCGAGCGCCCAGCTGTCGTAGGGCAGGTCCGCTGGCGTCCCCTCGAAGCAGCAATTGGCGACAAGGTAGCTGCCCTGCCGCAACCGGGTCATTTGCGCCGTTGCGGCGGGATCGACGCCGCGCAGAATACGGCCGGCGAAAAAGTAAGGCGCGGCGACGACCGCCCAGCGCGCCTCGAGACAGCGGGGCTCTTCTGGATGTCGCGCGTCGAACCATCCCACGCGGGCGTAGCCGTTTACCGCCGGTTCGATCGCGTAGACCGCAGCGCCGGTGACGATGCGTCCTTCGCCGGCGCGCGACAGGCGCGCGGCCATAGCGCGGGCGATCGCGCCGTTGCCGCCTGGGAAGGCGTAGATCGGGGCGTTGATCTCCGAAAGAAAATTGACGCCCGCATAGGCGGAGATTTCGGCCGCCGGCGCGCCGAGCGCCGAGAGGCAGTAGGCGTCGAGCAGGCCGAAGAGTTCGGCGTCGATATGCTCGCGCCGCAAAAATTCATGCAGGGAGAGCTGGTCCAGGGCAAGCGCCGGCGCCGACGCCTTGGCGATTGGGATCTTGGGAAAGTCCAGGCTCTCGCCGAGGCGGCGCAAAAGCGCCTTCAGCCGTTCATAGGCGCCCCGCCATTCTCCCTCCCTTGGGTCCCCGGCGCCGGCCGCGCCTGACAGCGCTCTGTCGACCGGTTCGCTGACGGGTCGCGGCGCGAGGCCCAGCGTCTCGTAGAACGCCCTGAAAGGATCAGATAAGTCAACGATATAGGCTGATCCGAGCGCATAGTCGACATTGCGCCAGCGGCCCGATTTGGCGACGCCGCCAGGATCGGCTTCGCGCTCCAGGACCAGCACGTCGCGATCCCGTAGCAGCGCCGCAACGGCGAGGCCGGCCAGACCGCCGCCGATGACGACGACGTCGACGCGCCGCTCGGGAGCCGAAAGCGGCGCGCGCCAAAGCCCGTCGCGGATCGCGTGCATGGGCGCGAAACCGTCGCCCGTCCATTCGCCCAGCTGATAGGGCGGCGCTTGCGCCGCTTCGGCGCTCGGCAGGACCAACTGCGTCGCCAGGGCGCCCAGTCCTGCGATGGTCGCGCGACGCGTCACCATGGCCGCTTCCCAAGACAATAAGCGCGATAATGCATGCCGTTCCACTGAGGGTGAGCGTCGCCATTGACAGGGGGCGGGCTGAACTGGTCTATGCGGGCGACGCCGCGCCAGGCGCGATAGCTTCGATCGGCGCACGATCCTGTCCAAGGGACGTCTCGCGCTTTCGAAATCATGTTCTGAACCTAAGGACGCGCCGACACTTGCTCGCCTCGATCCCTCCTGTCTATGTCGCGCCCTTCGAACGGGCTTGGCGCAACCGGGAGCTTATCCGCGCCGTCGTGCGGCGCGAGTTCATTTCCCGATTTCGCGGCTCGGCGCTTGGACCGCTCTGGGCGGTGCTGTCGCCGCTCATCATGCTGCTCACCTATACCGCGCTGTTCTCGATCACGGTTCCGCAGCTTTCCGCCGGCATGAGCGTCACCGACTATGCAAGCTCGATTTTCATCGGGCTTATTGTCTTCAATCTGTTTAGCGAACTCGCCTATCGAGCGCCAATGCTCTTGCACGAGCATGTCAACTTCGTGAAGAAGTCGATTTTCCCCAGCGAAACCATCGCCTGGACGGCGACGATCCGGGCGTTCACCTACGGGGGCGTGGGCTTCGCCGTCTACATCGTGTTTCGCTTGCTGACAGCAGGAACGATTCCCTTAACGATCGTGCTGACGCCATTCCTGATCGCGCCCTTTTTTCTCTTTATCCTCGGCGTCGTGTGGTTTCTGATGGCGCTCGGGGCGTTCACGCGCGACGTCGCCCATATCATGGCCTCCGTCGTGCCGGTGCTCATGTTCGCGACGCCGATCTTCTATCGCCTGGACCAGATCGCCGCCATGTCCGGATCGGTCGCATTGTGGCTGCGTCTCAACATCGTCGGCGATTACATCGAGATGCTGCGCTCCCTTGCGCTTGATGGAACAATTCCAAACGTCTTCGGCTATTTCGCGCTTGTCGCGGTCTCCTACGCCGTGTTCCTTGGCGGGTACCAGTTCTTCATGCGCTACAAATCGGTCATCGTCGATGTTATCTGAGCCCTCTATCCGCTGCGCGGGCGTCGGCAAGGCTTTCCAGCTCTATGCGCATCAGAACGACCAACTCAAGCAGATCGTGTTTGGCCTATGGAAGAAGTTCTATAAGGACAAATGGGTTCTGCATGACGTCAATTTCACGGTCGAGAGAGGCGAGCGCGTCGGCATCGTGGGACGCAACGGCGCCGGCAAGACAACGCTGCTGCAGATTCTATGCGGCATCACTCAGCCGACGAAGGGCGATTTCAGGGTCAGCGGCCGTATCGCGCCAATTTTGGCGCTCGGCTCTGGCTTCGACGGGCTGCTGACGGGACGCGAAAACGCCCGCATCGGCGCGGCGATCCTGGGGCTGTCGCGCAAGGAGGTCGACGCCTGCATCGACGACATCGCCGCCTTCGCCGACATCGGGTCGTTTTTTGAGCAACCGATGCGCACCTATTCGATGGGCATGATCGCGCGCGTGGCTTTCGCGATCTGCGCCCACGCCAAAGCCGACGTGCTCATCGTCGATGAAGCGCTTTCGGTCGGCGACGAAATCTTTCAGCGCAAGTGCGAGAAATACATCGCCGAATTCGCCAAAACCGGCACTATTTTGATGGTGTCGCACGATCTCAACTTTCTCGCCTCCCTGTGCAATCGCGTGCTCTGGCTTGAGGGCGGCGTCGTGCGCGAGATCGGCGATCCGGAGAAGGTGGTCGCCGACTATCGGAAGGCGATGCGCGCCGAAGAGGGTCAGGCGAGCGGCGTCGCGTAGGCGTCCCGCGCGGATGAAGCGCGTTCGTCGCGAAGGCGCTTGGGCTTGGGGCTGCGGTTGAGCCGGGCAAGGAGCCAAAGGGAAACGCCGACTTCGGCGAGCGCGAGCGCGGCAAGCAGCAAGACGAACAACCCATTGATGCGCAGAAGCGACTCAAGCGCGACGAGAAAGCCGATGTGCACGGCCGGAACCGCAATCGTGGCGAGGCCACCGGCCGCTCCGCGCCGGCCGGTGATGTTCCCGAATGTCAGGACGAGCGCCATCGCGAGCAGCGTATGGGCGATGGCGAGCGCCGGCACGCCGAAGCGCTTCGCCGCCTCGGCCGTCCACTCTCCAAGCTGGCGAGGATCGCCGCGCGCCGCAGCGTAATTGGCGAGAAAGGCGCTGGCCGATAATTCATAAACGCCGCGCCAACCGCGGTCGGGCAGCGATGCGCTGCCCTGCATCGGCAACGCCATGGCGTATTCATCGAAATTGGCGATGCGCACGTCGCCTGACGTCAATGAGCGCGTCTGGATGCTGCCATTGGAGAGCGCGACGATGACCCCGGATTCATTGCGCCGAAATTCGGCGCGCGCCGCCGTCACCGTCTCTTCCTGCATCTTTTCGATCGACAGCTGACGCACGAACAGATTGATCGCAAGGTCAGGCGTCTCCCAACGCTCGATGTAGAGCGTCTTCACGCCATTGTCGAAGGTGTAGAAACGCGCCGCGTCGAGCATGCGATGATTGAGCGAATTGCGCACGACATTGAGCACATCCTGCATGCCGCTCGAATAGTAGGGCGCCGCGAAATTGGCGAGCAGATAGCCGAGCACGACGACGCCCGCCGCCAAGACCAGCGCCGGGCGGCAGATGGCCCAGACGGAAAGGCGCAGCGCGTAGAGAACGGCGATCATGCCCTCGCTCGCCATTCGGCCGAACTCGAGCGCGGTGGCGACGCCCACCGCCATCGGCAAAGTCACGTAAGCCACCGTCGGCGTCACCCCGATCAAGGCGGGAATGACGAGGCCGCCGCGCACCGCAGCGGGCGGCAGCTGGTAAAGCAGATATGACAAGACGACGGGAATGGAGAGCGCGAACTGCACGATCAGCACGCCGAACCCGATGCGCTTGAATAGATAGCGGAACAACAGGCGCGGCATGGGCGGGCTCCGCGCTATCGCTCGGCGTCGCGCCGAGCGGCGAAGTAAATTCGCGTCGCGACGGCCAAGCGGAAGAGCGGCGCGCCGGCGCAAAGCCGCGCATGACGCGAGGCGCCGCGCGTCATCGCTTGAACCTCGCCCAGGCTGCCTGCGAATAGTGCGTCCACGCCTCATCGAACACGCCATTTTTCGGCAGCGCCGTCGCGCCGGCCCAATGCGCGAAATAGATCTCCTTGCCTTCGTAATCGACGGGCTTGCCGTGCTTAAATTCGACGCCTGGCGCCTTGTAGAAGCTTTCGTGGGAGGCGCCCGCGATGACATTCGGCAAAAGCTCGATTTTCAGGCCGCGCCGGTGCGTGACGAAATTGACGAGCGGTTGAGCGAAGAGCTGACCGCGCTTGCGCACGTCATGGAAAATCACGGCGTCGTCGCGGACTGTATCGATGAAATCGGACAGCTTCAGATATTGGTTCGATGTGACCCAAAAGCCGTCATTGAAGAGGAGCGCGTCCTTCAAAAAAGGATAGTGAACGCGTCTGTCATTGTAGACATACTCAAAACTCGGAGAGGCGACGATGAACTCCGTCTTGCCTTTGTCCAAACGGCCGAACAGGGGCGTGAGGTCGCGAAACAGAATGACGTCCACGTCGACGTAGACGACTTCATCGAGCGGTAGCGCGAGCGCTTGCAGCTTTCGCAGCCGGCGGCGGTTGGTGTTGAAGATGCCGGGGTAAAGTTCATGCGAGAGCTTGTCGATCTCCGTCGGCTCTTCGCCGACGTAATGCGCCCCGTAAATTTCCGCCGCGCGGCGCGTCATGACGACATTGTCGTCATAGGGAATGAGATAAAGCGGCAGCCCGGAATTGGTGTCTCGGTAGCTTTCGAGAAAAGGGAGCAGCCAGTCGATGATCTTGTCATTGCCGACGATGGCGACGCCGTAGCGCTTGGCAGGGGCGGGGGTGGGCGCGGGGCTGGCGGCCGCGGCGCCCTCGGGCGATAAGACTGGATTTGGAACGCGAAGCCTCATATACGGGATGTATTTGAAAATGGCGGGCAAAAGCAAGGGGCGGCTCGGCATTGAGGGAAGAAGCGGGCCGGGATGCGTCAGTGTGAAACAGCAGCGTGTCGGCGCGCCTGAGAGGCCGAGCGCGCGATTTTCCTAAGCTATTTGAGATCGATCGACCATGTTGCAGCACGATGTCTGATACGATGAGCCATATTTCGTCATCCGCGGCGCACGGGGCGCACACCGCAGGCCCGCAGGCGCGGCCTTTTGCCGGCAAAACCGTGGCCGTTGTTCATGCCGCCTGGCACAGTTGCGGCAGTTATCAGGTGAACGTCAGTCAGATCGCCGCCTATAAGGCGCTTGGCGCGCGCGTCGTGTCTGTCGCGATGATGGACGATCTCGCGCGCCGCCCGCCGCTCGGCGGGCGCTGGCCAGCCTATATTGAAGCGTCGCGCGACATCGGCGCCGACCGTCGTTTTTATTCGGGCGCGCCGTTCTCCGCCTTGGCGTCTCGACTGCTTGTCGACGGCTGGTGGCGGTTGATCCACGGCGATCAGGCGTCGTGGCTCATCGAACTCGCAAAGCGCGCGCCCTTGCCCGAAGGATTCGAGAGCGAGTCGATCGACTTCATTCACGCCAATCATTACTTCACGCTGCCATTCGCGGAAAGGCTGATGCGCGGCCGTAAAGTTCCAGTCGTCCTGGAGACGCAGGACATTCAGGCGCGCCAATATGTGTTGCGCAACAAGGGCGGTTTCTTCATCTCGCCCCATGCGACTTACGACGACATGCTCGAGGTCGAACTCTCATGGATGCGCCGCGCCGATCTTTGCGCGCATCTGAACGAGGAGGAGCATCGCGATTTCCAAAAGCTCCTGCCGGAATTGCGACATGCGCTCATTTATCCGGCGGTGGCGTCGGCGCCCTCGGCGCGGGGACGCGACATCATCATCGTGGCGAGCGACAATTACGCCAATTACATGAGCCTTCGCTGGTTTTTGCAGGAGGTCTTGCCCTTTGCCGGCGGCGCACGCGTCGCAATTTACGGCAATGTCGACGGCGGCGTGAAGAGACGCGACGCGGCGCTCTACGAGGCGCATCGCGCTTTGTTCAAGGGCCGCGTCGACGATATCGGCGCGGTTTACGCCAACGCCGGCTGCGTGCTGCTCCCGACAGTTGAAGGGCACGGCCTGTCGATCAAGGCGGTCGAGGCGCTGTCCTGCGGCGCGCCTCTCGTCGCGACCCCGCTGGCGTTTCGCGGCATGCAGGTCGATCCGGCCAGATTGCGAAATGTCGCTCTCGCCGAAAACGCCAGGCAATTCGCGGCGTTATGGCGCGAAGCCCAGGCGTGGGCCGATAGCGGAGACTCCGCAGAGCCGGAGCGAAGCGACACCCGCCGCCTCTACGACGACGCGTTCAGTCCCGAAGCTTATGCGCGCGCTCTGGCCATGGCCGCCGCCACGCTCTGAAAATCAGGCTTCGAAAAGCCGCCCGACGATTGTCGGAACAGTTGAACTCTGCTTAGGCTGCGGCTTGCGCGAAGTGGAGGAACGGGTTGAGCGTTGCATCGAGTGATTGCTTGCCCTGCGCCCAGCGTCCGCTTCTTGGCCGGCGCGTTGCGCTGATCCACCCGGCTTGGCACTCTTGCGGCACCTACCGCGTCGTCCTTGGCCAGATCGCCGCCTATCGCGCGCTGGGAGCGGAAGTTTTTCCGATCGCGATCAGTTCCGATCCAGGCTTCGTTCCGGGCCGGAACTGGATTTGGAAATCCTTCAGCCAGGCGACTCCGGAACTTAATGACGGCGTGCGCTATTATGGCGGCGCGCCGTTCCACGCGATGCTCTCGCCCCGCTTTTTGCGTGACGTGCTGTGGCCCTATCTTCATGGCGATCAGGCGGTGGTTCGTCTCGGCATGGCGGAGCGCGCGCTGCTGTCGCCCGGGATCGAGGGCGCGACGTTCGATCTCGTTCACTGCAACCACTTTTTTCTGATGCCGATTGCGCGCCGTCTTGCGCGGGGCGTTGCGCCGATCATGCTCGACACGCATGATCTGCAGGCGCGGCAGTTTGCGCTGATCAACGAAACAAAGCTCTGGCTTTCCCCGCGCGCCTCCTACGAATCGATGCTGGCGCAGGAACTTGAGGCGATGCGCGGCGCCGATCTGCTGCTGCATCTCAATGCGCAGGAGGCCGAAGACTTTCGCGCGCTGGTTCCAGAGAAGGCGCATGCGCTGCTCTATCCTGCAACGCCTGAGGCGCCGACCGGTCCCGGCGGGCCGGACATCATTCTTGTCGCGAGCAACAACACCGCCAATGTCGAAAGCGTCATCTGGTTTCTGCGCGAAGTCGCGCCGAAAGCGCCGGGCGTCGTGGTGAAGATCGTCGGCAATGTCGACGCGGGGGTGCGTTCAAAGTCGCCGGAGCAATACGCCGCCTATAAGGACTGGTTTCTGGGCCGGGTCGAAGATCCCGGCGTCATCTACGCGAACGCCCGCCTCGCGCTGCTTCCGACGATCAGCGGCACTGGACTTTCGATCAAAACGGTCGAAGCGCTGTCGAGCGGTCTGCCGTTGATAGCCACCACGCAGGCGATGCGCGGGATGGATGTGCAAGCGTCGCGCCTTTCTGGCGTCGTCATCGTCAACTCGGCTCAAGAATTCGCCGACGCGCTGACACGGGCGGTCGCCAGCACGCCTCTGGACGAATCTGCACGTCGCGCGAGCCCGGCGCGTCGGTATTATGAGTCGCGGCTTTCGCTCGCGGCGTACAAGGCGAGCCTCGGCGTGCTCGCGGCCGCGCTGATCAGCGCTAGGTCAGGGGAGTAGAGTCCGGGAAATCAGGACGTTGCTCGATGGTGTGTCCCATCGGCAACGGCGCCGGAAAAACGCCGTTACGACCCTTGGCGCTAATTACGTCTTAGGTTTGATGGTGATACTTTAGCATTCGAAACTGCCGTTCGTCCCAGGAGGACGAGCTTATTGGAGGCGCCTCGAATGACTTTCAGAACTTTTATTTTCGGCGCCTTTGCGTCAGTCTTGGCGGTCAGCGCCGCTTCGGCGGCTGACCTTCCGAGCTACAAGGCTCCGCCGCCGCCTCCGCTTCCGCCGCCCTTCAGCTGGGAAGGCTTCCACATCGGCGTGAGCGGTTCGTATGCCGGCGGCGTCTCCAGCCAGTATTCGAACCTTTACGCGCTGCAACCCGGGTCCTTGCTAGTGTTTCCGACGTCGAATTCGATCGGCACGAGCGGATACATGGTCGGCTATCAGAATGGTTATAACTGGGTGTTCGCCAATCGTATCGTGATCGGCTACGAAAGCGAGTACAACTACGCCAACGTTCGAGCGACGAATACGAGCGGCTATCTTCCCGGCGTCGGCGCCAGCAGCCGTCTGCAGTGGTTCGGCGCGGAGCGTTTACGCTTCGGCTACGCCTTCGGCCGGATCCTCCCATACATCACCGGCGGCTTGGCCTATGGCAGGGTGAGTCCCTACGGCCAGCAATGGGCGAATGGATCGGTGTTCCCGTCCAGCCGGGCCGTATGGCAGGCGGGTTTCGCCGTCGGCGCCGGCATCGAATACGCCGTTCTCGACAACTGGACCGTCAAGGCGGAGTATCTCTTCACCCGCATGAAGGGCGCGTCGGGCGCGAGCATCGGCTTCCCCCTCGCTTACCGCGTCACCACCGGCAACAACCTCGACACTCACATCGCGCGCATTGGCTTGAATTATCAGGTCAAGAGCTTCGGCGCGCTGATCGGCATGCCTGAACTCGGCCTCTGATCGACCGTCCTCCCCGACGTCGAAAAAAGCCCGGCCTTGCGGCCGGGCTTTTTTTGTTGGCGCGCCGGTGCGATATTCTCATGGAATGATCCGCAACGCCCCGCTTGCCCACCCTTCGGCTCTGAGCCTCGCGCAGCTCAGCGAGCGCTCCCGCGAAATCTTCAGGCACATCGTCGACAGCTATCTCGCCTCAGGCGATCCGGTCGGCTCGCGCAATCTCGCCCGGCTCCTGCCGATGACGCTGTCGCCCGCCTCGGTGCGCAACGTCATGCAGGATCTGGAGGAGCTCGGCCTCATCTATGCGCCGCATACAAGCGCCGGACGTCTTCCGACCGAGCTTGGCCTGCGCTTTTTCGTCGATTCCATGCTGCAGATCGGCGATGTTGAGGAGAATGAGCGCGCGCGCATCGCCGCCGAAGTTGAAGCGGCTTCCAAAGATCATGATTTTCCCGGCGTCCTTGCGGAAGCGACAAGTCTGCTGTCGGGACTGACGCGCGTCGCCGGCGTCGTCGTCGCGTCCAAGGGCAATGTGCGGTTGAAGCAGATCGATTTCGTGCGGCTCGAGCCCGAGCGGGCTCTGGTCATTCTCGTCGCGGACGACGGATCGGTCGAAAACCGCGTGATCCCCGTCGCGCGCGATCTCCCGGCCTCGGCGCTTACGGAAGCGGCCAATTATCTGAATGCGCGCGTCTCCGGACGCACGATCGCCGAAGCCCGCGAAAACATCGAAGGCTCGCGCCGGGCCGCGCAAATGGAGCTCGACGAACTCGCCGCGCGGATCGTCGAAGCTGGGCTGGCGACCTGGGCGGGCGCGATGGGCGAATCGCGGCAGCTGATCGTGCGCGGGCAGGCGCATCTTCTTGAGGACCTGACCGCCGCCGTCGACCTCGAACGCGTCCGGCTCCTGTTCGCGGATTTGGAAACGAAGACGGAGGTCATCGACCTGCTGGAGCGCGCGGAGCAGGGCGAAGGGGTCCGCATCTTCATCGGCTCGGAGAACAAGCTGTTCTCGCTGTCAGGCTCATCGATGATTGCTGCACCGCTGCGCGACAGCGAGCGCCGGATCATCGGCGCGCTCGGCGTCATCGGCCCGACCCGGATCAACTACGCTCGGATCGTGCCGATGGTCGACTATACGGCCAGGGTCGTGGCGCGCGTCATCGGGGGGTAAAGCGTCGCGCCGGGTCCGTCTCTAATCGGCGAACAGCGATAGCTTTACGAGAAATTTTGCGGGTCGACGTCGATCTGAACGCGAACGCCGCCTCGCTCCTTCGGTCCGGCCGCGAGCATGTCGCGCAGAAAGGCCTGCATGTCGGCGCCGCGCGGTCCTTTGGCGAGCAAGCGGAATCGGTAACGGCCGCGGATGAGCGCGATCGGCGCCTCCGCCGGACCAAGCAGCGCGATTTCATTCTGCTCTGGCCAGGCGCCCGGCGCGGCGATTCTGTAACGCGGCGATGGCGGCAGTTCATGCGCGGCGCGCGCAAGGGCGCGCGCATGCGCTTCCGCCGTGGCGGCGTCCTTGGCGGAAACGATCATCGCGGCGAGACGGCCGAAGGGCGGCAGTCCCGCGCGCTCACGTATGGCGATCTCCTGTTCGTAGAACTTTTCCGCGTCTCCCGAGAGAAGCGCCGCGATCACCGGATGCGCCGGGTGAAACGTCTGGATCAGCGCGTGGCCGGGCCTGTCGCCGCGCCCGGCGCGCCCTGTGACCTGATTGAGCAGCTGAAATGTGCGCTCGGCGGCGCGCGGATCGCCGCTGCCCAAGCCCAGATCCGCGTCAATGACGCCGACAAGCGTCAGAAAGGGAAAATTGTGGCCTTTTGCGACGAGTTGCGTGCCGATGACGATATCAAAGGCGCCCTTGGCGATCTCCTCCAATTCGCGCCGCAGCCGGTCGGCGCCGCCAGGAAAATCCGATGAGAGCACGAGTATGCGCGCATCTGGAAAGAGCGTCGCCGCTTCTTCGGCGAGCCGCTCGACGCCCGGTCCGCAGGCGGCGAGCGAGTCCTCGGCGCCGCACTCCGGGCACAGGTTCGGACGGCGCTCGATATGGCCGCAATGATGGCACATCAGCGCACGCCGAAAACGATGCTCGACGAGCCACGCGTCGCACTGTTCGCAGCGGAAGCGATGGCCGCATGTGCGGCAAACCGTTAGCGGCGCATAGCCACGCCGATTGAGAAAGAGCAGCGCCTGTTCGCGGCGCGCGATCGCTTCGCCGACCGCCAAAGCAAGCCGCGGCGCGATCCATCGGCCTCGCGGCGGGCCTTCTTTGCGCATGTCGATCGCTTCGAGCGTCGGCATTAACCGCGCGCGCGCCCGCGAATCGAGTCTTAGATAACCGTAGCGCCCGCGCATGGCGTTGACGCGGGTTTCGATGGAGGGCGTCGCCGAGGCGAGAATGATCGAGGCTTCCTCTATCCGCGCGCGCACGACCGCCATGTCGCGCGCGTGATAGCTCACGCCGTCGTCTTGCTTGTAGGCGCCTTCATGCTCCTCATCGACGACGATCAGCCGCAGATCCGAAAAGGGCAGGAAGAGCGCCGAGCGCGCGCCGACGACGACGCGAACCTCGCCCGTCGCGCAGCCGCGCCAGATGCGCGCGCGTTTGCGCGCTCCGACGCCGGAATGCCACTCGGCGGGCTTTTCGCCGAAACGGTCCGCGAAACGTTCAAGAAATTGAGTCGTGAGCGCGATTTCCGGCATCATGACGAGCGCCTGTCCGCCGGCCTTGAGCGCCTCGGCGATCGCTTCGAAATAGACCTCGGTTTTGCCTGAACCGGTGACGCCTTCGAGCAGAAAGGGCTTGAACGCCCGCGGTGAAAGCGACGCCTTCAGCGCGTCGGCGGCGTTCTGCTGCGCGGGCTCCAGCGCCGGCGCGGCGAACAGAGGGTCGAGCGGCGGCGCGATCGGCTCCGGCGGCGCGGCGATGGCTTCCAGGGCGCCCTCGTCGACGAGCGCATCGATCACGCCCGTCGAGCAGGCGGCGGCCTCGGCAAGCGCTTTCTTGGCGAAAGCGACGCCGCCTTCCGCGGCTTTGAGGACGCGGGCGCGCGTCGGCGTTAAACGTTCCGGGACATTGCCGCTCGCGCGATAAAGCGTCCGCGTCGCCTCGGGCCCCGCGTCTTCAGCCGCGCGCGTGGCCAGCCGCAGCGCCATGCCGCGCGGCGTCAGCGTGTAGCGCGCCAGCCAGTCGATGAAGCTGCGCAGCTTTTGCGAAAGCGGCGGCCGGTCGAGACGGGCGCTGACCGTCTTGAGATTCCCGCCCGGGCCGGAGTCGCCGTCGATCGACCAGACGACGCCATAAGCCTCCCGGCGTCCAAGCGGCGCCGTGACGCTGTCGCCGGGGGAAAGCTGCATGGCCGCGGGGGCGAGGTAGGAATAGGTCGAATCGACCGCGACGGGCGCCAAGATCTCGACGACTCGCGCTCTTTCTTCCTCGTCCGGCGCCGCGCTCATGCCGACGGCTTAATCCATTTCTGGTCCTCAGCAAAAAATTTCTGGAACGAAGCGGCGTGCGAAGGGGTTCGAATATCTCAACGCCTCCACGGAGCCTTCGATGGATAAGTTGTCGCGCATTGGTCTCTCAGCGCTTGTGACGGGAAGCGTCGCCAGCGTCATCTCCACCGCAGCCCTCGCGGCGCTCGCGACGCTCGAAGGCAGGGGCGCGCTCGAGCCCACCAACGCCACCAGCCACTGGCTTTGGGGGCGCAAATCGCGCGGCCGGCGCGACGTCGACGCGGCCTACACCGGCGTGGGCTATGCGACGCATCACGCATCGGCGGTCTTCTGGGCCTTGCCCTTCGAGGCCTGGCTCGCGATGCAGCCGCCGCGCTCAACGTTCGAACTGATCGGCGATGCGGCGATGATGTCGGGAATCGCCGCCACCGTCGATTATGGCGTCGCGCCCAAGCGAATCACGCCCGGCTGGGAGTTCGCCTTGTCGGACCGCTCGATGATCGCGGCCTTTGCCGCCTTGGCGGTCGGTCTGGCGTGCGGCGCGGCGGCGTCTCGCGCGCTTCTGGGCGGAGAAGAGCTAGAACTAAGGTAACGACCGGCCAACGGCGGGCGCCGGCTTAGCGCGTAATCAGTCGCGAGCCGCGATTGCTGGTCAGATAAGTCGCGATCCAGCTGATCGCGACCAAGATGCGGCTGCGCAAGTTCACCAGAAAATAAATGTGCACCACGCTCCAGAAGAGCCAACCCGGAAAGCCGGTCAACTCCAGTCGGCCGAGTTTGACAATCGCCGAGTTGCGGCCGATCGTCGCCAAATTGCCGTAGTCCCAATAGCGGAAGGGTTTGCGTGGAGAGCGGCCCTTCAGACGGAGTCGGATGGCGCGTCCCACGTATTTGCCCATCTGCTTGGCGGAAGCGGCGAGCGCCGGAACGGGCGTCCCGTCGGAACGCGTCAGAAGGGCGAGATCTCCAATGACGTAGACATCGGGAAGGCCGGGAACCGTCAGGTCTACGCTCACCGGAATGCGTCCCGTGCGATCGCCTTCGACGCCCAGCCAATTCGCCGCGGGCGACGCCCGCACGCCAGCCGCCCAGAGAATCACGCCGGCGGGAATCTCATTTTCTCCAGCGACGAGTCGGTCCTCGAAGATCTGGTCGACGGGCATGTCCGTGCGCACGTCGACGCCCTTTGCTTCGAGCGAATCGCGCGCGTAGTCCGAAAGCCGCTCGGGAAAGCTTGCAAGAATGCGGGGCCCCGCCTCGAGCAAAATGATGCGCGCCTTTCGTGGATCGGCGCGGCGAAACTCCGGCGGAAGCGTTCGCCGGGCGAGTTCGGAAATCGCGCCGGCGAGTTCGACTCCCGTCGGACCACCCCCGACAATGATGATGGTGAGCAGTCTCTCGCGCTCGACGGGATCGACGCTGACCTCTGCGCGTTCGAATGCGAGAAGCAGCCGGCGCCGGATGAGGGTCGCGTCTGAGATGGATTTCAGCCCCGGAGCCAAACTCGCCCAGTTGTGACCGAAGTAGGAGTGGGTCGCCCCTGTCGCGACGACGAGGAAGTCATAGCCGATCTCGCATTTGTCGGTCTTCACGACTTTTCGGGCGGCGTCGACGCTCTCAACCGTGAGCATCAGGACGGTCACATCCTTCTGGCGCCGCACGATGTGACGTATCGGCCAAGCGACGTCTGGCGACGCAAGCGCCGCCGTCGCGACCTGATAGAGCAGGGGCTGAAAGCAATGATGATTGTTGCTGTCGAGGATGAAGATGCGCGCTCCGGCGCCATCAAGCGCCTGCGCAGCCGCAATCCCGGCGAAGCCGCCGCCGACGATGACGACGCGAGGTTTGCGTTCGGCGGCGCTGCTGTGCTGCATGATGAACCATCCTTGGCGGGCGAGTCGTCAATTGGGCACGCCCGCCCAGCGCGACTCAGGATTTAAGCCGCCAAAGGCGCCAAGGTTCCAGCCTCCCCGACGCCGTCTCGCCGACATCCGAGACAAAGCAACAAACTCAGACAGTGCAGGGTGTGAGGCTTGCGCGGTCCCTAGCCGGAAATGTAAAAATAATCAGCGGTATGGATCGAGAAGCGTACGCTTCAGCTTGGGAGAGCCGCGACGCGCAGCATGCGCATCGCGGCCCATCGCATTATTGATTTGCCGCCTTCAAATGAATGAGCGCGGTTTCGGCATGACGGACGCCCTTGTCAATCCGGCTGGCGTGGTGGGTGCGCTTTGCCGTCTTGAGCGCCTGACTGAGATGTTTCATCGCCGTCTTGATGTGGCCCTTGGGATCTTCCCCGCTGGCCGCCTTGGCGTGATCCCAGGCGTTATGCGCATGCTCGGCGAAGGAGGAGGCATTATGCTGCTTGCCTTCCTTGATCGCCTCATTGGTCTCCTCGATCGCCTGAGTCAGATGCTCGCTATCGCTTCGCGCCAACGCCATATGCGGCGTCACGAGAAAAGCAGTCGCGACGGCTAAAGCGGCGAAAATCGAACGACGTGACAGCATTAATATTCTCCCTTATCGCATTTCTCTTGGTCTCGGCTCGGCGTCTCTCAGCATTAGCCAAGGCGAAGAACCAATATAAGAGATGGCGATTATTGCTTAGCTATCCAAGGCGACGTTTTGCCGCCGTTCTTGCATTCCGTCGCGAGGGCGCCTATCCCTCAAGAGCCAGTCGGCTGGACGGCCGCTGCGGAAACGCAGAGGAAAGTCCGGGCTCCACGGAGACACGGCGCCGGATAAGGTCCGGCGGGGGCGACCCCAGGGATAGCGCCACAGAAAGCAAACCGCCGCGCAAGCGGTAAGGGTGAAAGGGTGCGGTAAGAGCGCACCGCCCGAACGGCGACGTTCGGGGCACGGCAAGCCCCGCCGGGAGCAAGACCGAATAGGGGCGACCGAAGGCCTTAAGCGCGAGCTTTTTGCCTTCAACCCGTCTCCGGGACTGTCGCCCGGGTTGGTTGCTAGAGGCGGGCGGCAACGTCCGTCCCAGAGGAATGGTCGTCACGTTCTGCAAAGAACGTACAGAACCCGGCTTACAGGCCGACTGGCGTTTAAATCAGGGGTATCTCGTAGAGGAGATAAGCGGTCGAGATAGCTTTCGCGAAAAAGCGGCGTCGGCCGGGTCGGAAAGCTTTGCTTCATTCTTTTTGCGCGGCCTTGAGGCCGCCAAATTCGCACCACCGTAAACGCTCCCTTAACGATAAAAAAGCCTAATAAGGCCGGTTGCCGATCGGCGCGTGGCGACCAGCCTGCTTCCGACGCCTCGCGGTACCATGTCGATCCAGACCGCCCAGCCGCAATTGAGTCGTCTCGACGAGCCAGCGCTCCTCGGGCGCACAGGATCGCGCCGCCGACCCTCTCTCGTCGCGCGCCGCCTGGTGAGGAGCATGATAATGACGTCCGCTGGGACGCATATTCCGGTGCTGCGCGAGGAGGCGATCGCCGCCCTCGGCATCCATCGCGGGGGCCGCTATATCGACGCCACTTTCGGCGGCGGCGGCTATACGCGCGCCATCCTAGCGCAGCCGGAAACGCGCGTGCTCGCCTTCGACCGGGATCAGTCGGCGGTGAAGGCCGGCCGCACGCTTGTCCAAGAGATGGGCGAAAGGCTTACGCTTATTGAAGCGCGCTTTTCTCAGCTCGAGGACATCGCGCGCGCGCAAAGCTTCGCCCCGCTCGACGGCGTCGTCTTCGATATTGGCGTCTCGTCGATGCAGTTCGACCAAGCCGCGCGCGGGTTTTCCTTTCGCGCCGAGGGTCCGCTCGACATGCGCATGGAGGAACGTGGGCGCAGCGCCGCCGACATCGTCAATGAAGCGGATGTAGAGACGCTCGCCGATATCCTGTATTTCTACGGCGAGGAGCGCGCCGCGCGGCGTATCGCGCGCGCCATCGTTCACGACCGTGAGATTGCGCCTTTCACAACGACAAGAGCGTTGGCCGAAATGATCGCGCGCGTCGCTCCCAACCGCGCCAGCGACATTCATCCGGCGACCAAAAGCTTTCAGGCGCTGCGCATCGCCGTCAATGACGAGCTTCAGGAATTGCTGAAGGGGCTGCTTGGCGCGGAACGGCTTCTCGCCGAAGGCGGTCGGCTCGTCGTCGTGACGTTCCATTCGCTTGAGGATCGCATCGTCAAACAGTTTCTCTCCGAGCGCTGTGGTCGCGGCGAAACCGGTTCCCGCCGTCTGCCGGGCGAACCCGCGCCGTCGCCGCCAAGTTTCGTTTGCGAAGGCCGCCAACCGGTGACGCCTACGCCCGCTGAAACGGCCGCCAATCCGCGCGCGCGTTCGGCCAAATTGCGTTACGCGACCCGCACGGCGGCGGCGCCTCGCCCGCTCGACGCAAGGCTCGCGCGCCTCGTTCATCTGCCCGATCGCGACAAGGGAAAAGCCTGATGCTGCGGCTCCTCAATATCGTTGCGGTTCTCGTGCTCGTCGGTTCGGCGGTTTACGCCTATTCGATCAAATATCAGACGAGCTATCGCGCCGAGCAGATCGCAAAAACCAAGATCGAGATCAGGCAGGAGCGCGACGCGATTGCGGTGCTGCGCGCCGAATGGGCTTATATGACTCGGCCTGAGCGCATTCAGCAGCTCGCCGACGCTTATCTGCCCGGCATGAAACAGCTTGAAGCGACGCAGATCGTCACCGCGCAATCGCTTCCCGAGAGATCGCCGCGCGTCGATTCGATCGGCAAGAAGCTCGACGCGCTCGGATTGAGCATGTCGGCGACGCCGCCCGTCCCCGGCAGCGCGCCGACGACCACGCCCAAAGCGCAGGGACAAAGCCAAGAGCGACGCAAGCCATGACGCAGACGATGCTCGACACGCAACCTTCGCCGCCGCCGAACGGCAAAATACGCGCGATGCTGCGCGCGCTGTTTTCGACGAGTCTCGCGCTGAGCGCGTCGCGCATGCGGCTCGCGGCGCTGGGCTTTCTCGCGCTCTACGCGGTGATTTCGATCAAGCTCGTCTATCTCGCATTTAAGCCGGAGGCGGCGACGTCGCGGCGCGCCGCGGCGGAGGCCGTCGCGGCGTCCCGTCCGGACATTATCGATCGCAATGGCGAGGCGCTCGCAAGCGACGTCAAGGTGATGTCGGTGTTCGCCGAGCCGCGCCGCATCATCGACAAGGACGAAGCGACCGAGCTCTTGACCGCGGTTTTGCCAGGCCTCGACGCCCGCGAATTGCGCGAGCGGCTCGGCTCCAAGAAAGGCTTCGTTTGGGTGAAGCGCGAGGTGACGACGCATCAGCGCGACGAAGTCTTTCATCTCGGACTGCCGGGCGTCGGACTGATCGCCGAAAATAAGCGCGTTTATCCCAACGGACCGATCGGCGCGCATGTGCTCGGCTTCGCCAATGTGGACAATCAGGGCATCGCCGGCATCGAGAAATACATCGACGGGCAGGGGCTCGCCGATTTGCATGGCGCCGGCTTCGGCGTGACGCCAGAGGAACTCAAGCCCGTGTCGCTTTCGCTCGACATTCGGGTCACGCATGCGTTGCGCGACGAACTCGAAAAGGGCGTAACCCACTTTAAGGCGAAGGCAGGCGCCGCGGCGATCTTGGACGTCAACACCGGAGAGGTGATCGCGCTCGCGTCGCTTCCGGACTACGATCCGAACAAGCCGACGGAAGCGCTCGATCCTGTCCACATCAACCGCATGAGCGTCGGCGTTTATGAGATGGGCTCGACCTTCAAGGCGCTGACCATCGCGATGGCGCTCGACTCCGGCAAGGTCAATCTGAATTCACGGCTCGACGCGCGCGGCGTGCTCTCTTTCGGGCGATTCAAGATCCACGACTATCACGCGCAAAATCGCGCGCTCACACTGCCAGAGGTCTTCACCTATTCCTCCAATGTCGGCACCGCGCGCATGGCGATGGGGCAGGGCGTGGAGCGGCACAAGGCGTTTTTGCGCAAGATGGGGCAGCTTACGCGCATGCGCACTGAACTGCCGGAAAGCGCCGAACCCATCGTGCCGAAAAATTGGGGCGAGTTGAACACCATGACCATCGCTTTCGGTCATGGCCTTGCGGTGGCGCCGCTCCAGGCGATGATGGCGGTCGGCGCGCTGATGAATGGCGGCTATCTGATCACGCCGACCTTCATCAAGCGCAGCGAGGAGGAAGCCAAGGCGGGCGCCGAACGCGTCGTGAAGCCTGAGACGAGCGAGGCGATGCGCTATCTCATGCGCCTCAACGCCGAAATCGGCACGGCGCGGAAGGTGAACGTCCCCGGCTATTACGTCGGCGGCAAAACCGGCACCGCGGAAAAGGTCGTCAACGGCCATTATTCCAAGAGCAAGCTGTTTAACACTTTCATGGCCGTCGCGCCGTCCGACAAGCCGAAATATCTGTTCCTGACCATCATGGACGAACCGCAGGGCTTGCCGGAAACCGGCGGCTACGCCACGGCGGCCTATAATGCGGGACAGGTCACCGGCGAGATCATCGAGCGCGTGGGTCCGATTCTCGGCCTTGCGCCGCGTTTCGAGCCGCCGCATCAGCCTTTCCCGCTCCTCGCCAAACTGGGTTATGGCTATGCCAATGTTCCGGCCCGCGGCGGCGGAGGACATTGATGCTGATTTCGGAGCTGCTTGCGACGCCAGACCTTGAGCCCGCCTTGCGCGGGCTTGCCGTCTCCGGCCTGACGGCTGACAGTCGAATGGCGCGCAGCGGCTTTGCCTTTTTCGCCATCCCGGGCCACGCCGGGGACGGCATGTCCTATGTCGCCGACGCGAAGTCGCGCGGCGCCTGCGTCGTCGTCGCTCAACAGCGAGCTGACAGCCCGTTGCCGCTTGTCATCGTCGATGACGTTCGACGCGCCCTGGCCCTCGCCGCGGCGCGCTTCTTTTCTCGGCAGCCGTCGATGATCGCGGCGGTTACGGGAACGAGCGGCAAGACGTCGGTGGTGGCCTTCTTGCGCCAGATCTGGGCCGCGCTTGGACATGAGGCGGCGTCGCTCGGCACCGTCGGAATCGTCGATTCTCGCGGCGCGCATTATGGAGCGCTGACGACGCCCGGACCCGTCGAACTGCACAGAACGCTGGATGAACTTGCCGGACGCGGCGTGACGCATCTCGCCATGGAGGCGTCCTCGCTCGGGATCGATCAGCGGCGACTCGACGGCATGCGCGTCGACGTCGCGGGCTTCACCAATTTCTCACGAGATCATCTCGACCATCACGCCGACATGGAGGACTATTTCGCGGCGAAGATGCGGCTCTTCGACACGCTGCTGCACCCGGGCCAGACGGCGGTGATCGACGCCGACAGCGACGTTGCGTCGCGCGTCATCGAAATCTGCCGCGCGAGAAGCCTCACAATCTGCAGCGTCGGTTCGAAGGGGGAGGCGATAAAGCTCGTTTCGGCGACGCCGACCGCCTTAGCGACGTCGCTGCGGCTCCGCCATAATGGCGCCGACTATGAGGTCAATCTGCCGCTTGCCGGCGCCTTCCAGGTCTCGAACGCGCTCGTCGCCGCCGGGCTGGCCATCGCAAGCGGCGATGACCCGGGGCAGGTCTTTGCGGCGCTCGAAGCGCTCAAAGGCGCGCCGGGGCGGCTCGAACTCGTCGGTCAGCGTAACGGCGCGCCGATTTTCGTAGATTACGCGCATAAGCCCGACGCGCTGGAGAAAGTGCTCGCCACTTTACGGCCGCTGACAAAAAAACGCCTGATTGTCGTCTTCGGGTGCGGCGGCGATCGTGATCGTGGCAAGCGCCCGCTGATGGGGGACATCGTCGCCCGCGCGGCGGATGTCGCCATCGTCACGGACGATAATCCGCGCAGCGAGGACGCCGCCGCCATTCGCGCAGAAATTCTCGAAGGAACCCGTAGCGGCGCGGCGCACATCATCGAGATCGGAGACCGGCGCGCGGCGATCGCCAACGCCGTCGCGGGGCTTGAAGCGGGCGATGCGCTCGTCGTGGCTGGAAAGGGCCACGAAACCGGGCAGATCGTCGGCGACCGCGTTTTGCCTTTCTCCGATCATGAGGCGATCGCGCAGGCGCTCAAGGAGAATCATCCATGACCAAGAGGCCGTTATGGTCGGGATTGGCGCTGGTCGGCGCGCTGCGCGCGCGCGCGAGCGGCGGCCTTGCGCGCGAAGCCGCCGGCGTTTCCATCGATACCCGCACCCTTCAGCCCGGCGATCTGTTTATCGCCATTAAGGGGGAGACGCGCGATGGTCACGACTTCGTGCGGATGGCGTTTGAGAAAGGCGCGGCGGCCGCGGTCATCGACGAAGCGCATGCGACTGAGCTTTCCGGCGCCGGCCCGCTTTTCGTCGTCAGAGACGTGCAGGAATCGCTCGAGTCGCTGGGTGCGCGGGCGCGCGAGCGAAGCGCCGCCTTTATCGCCGCCGTCACGGGCTCCGTCGGCAAGACCTCGACGAAAGACATGGTCCGGCTGATGCTGTCGCGTTTCGGCGAGACGCATGCCTCGGCGGCGTCTTACAACAATCATTGGGGCGTGCCGTTGACGCTTGCGCGCATGCCGGCGGAGTCGCGCTTTGGCGTGTTCGAACTCGGCATGAATCACGCGGGCGAGATCGCCGCGCTCGTCGCTCAGGTGCGCCCCCACGTCGCCGTCGTGACCCGCATCGCGCCGGTTCATCTCGAATATTTCGGATCAATCGAGAAGATCGCGGACGCCAAGGCTGAAATCTTTTCCGCGCTCGACGGCGGCGTCGCGATCATCAACCGCGACGATGGATTTTACGAGCGTCTCGCGGCGGCGGCTGCGCCGACCGCCAGCCATGTCTTTGGTTTCGGCGAGACGGAAGGCGCGCATGCGCGGCTCCTGTCTTACGAGCCCGCCGGCGAAGGCGCGCTGGTCGAGGCGGAAATTCTCGAGCGGCGTCTGCGCTTTCGGATCGGCGCCCCCGGCAAGCATATCGCCATGAACGCGCTCGCGGCGCTGCTCGTGGGCGTCGTTTTCGACGTGGATTTGGAGGAAGCTGCTGCGTCCTTCGGCGAATTCACGCCGCCCTCGGGACGCGGCCAGCGCGAAAAAATAGCGATTCCAGACGGCGCGTTCACGCTCATCGATGAAAGCTACAACGCCAACCCGACGTCCATGCGGGCGGCGCTGCAGCTGCTCGGCGGCGCGGCCATCGGACCCGGAGGCCGGCGCATCGCCGTGCTCGGCGACATGCTGGAGCTCGGGCCTCAGGCGGCCGAACTGCACGCCGAGCTCGCTCCGGATCTTATCGACGCCAATGTCGATCTGCTATTCACCTCGGGGCCATTGATGTCACGCTTGAGTTACGCTGTGCCTGATTCGATGCGCGCCGCGCATCGGGCGACGCCGCTGGAGCTGGAAGAGGCCGTTCTCGCAGCGGTTCGTCCCGGCGATGTGGTGATGGTGAAAGGCTCCAATGGTTCGCGGATGGCGCGGATCGTCTCAGCCTTGAAAAGCGCATTCGCCCCCGAGATGGCGAGCTGAGGAGAGACGATGCTGACGCTGCTTGCGGACTTATCTTATCTTTACAGTCCGCTAAACGTCTTCCGTTACATCACTTTTCGCGCCGCTATGGGAGCGGCGACGGCGCTGTTCTTCGTGTTTTTCTTCGGACCGGGCGTGATCGCCGCGTTGCGCATCAAGCAGGGCAAGGGCCAGCCGATCCGCGAGGACGGACCGGCGTCGCATCTTGTGACCAAAAAAGGCACGCCGACGATGGGCGGCCTGATGATCCTCTCGGGACTCGTCGCGGCGACGCTGCTCTGGGCGAATTTGCGCAACGCCTATGTGTGGATCGTGCTCTTTGTCACCGTCAGCTTCGGCCTCATCGGCTTTTATGACGACTATCTCAAGGTGACCAAGCAGTCGCACGCCGGCTTTTCGGGCAAGATGCGATTGGCGCTCGAGTTTCTGATTGCCGGCCTGGCTTGCTACGCGCTGATGGAGACCGGCGGCGAGAACATGACGAAGCTCGCCATCCCCATGGTGCGGGGCTATGTCGCGACGCTCGGTCCGCTCTTCATCCTGTTTGGCGCCTTCGTCATCGTCGCCGCGGGCAATTGCGTCAATCTCACGGATGGACTCGACGGCCTCGCCATCGTGCCGTCGATGATCGCCGCCGGCGCCTTTGCAATCTTCGCCTATCTCGTCGGCAATTCGATCTTTTCGAATTATCTCGGCGTCAATTACGTGGCCGGCGTTGGCGAATTGACGATCGTTTGTTCGGCCTTCATCGGCGCAGGGCTCGGCTTTTTGTGGTTCAACGCGCCGCCCGCGCAAATCTTCATGGGCGACACCGGGTCTCTGGCGCTGGGCGGGCTCGTCGGCTCCGTGGCGGTGGCGGTAAAGCAGGAATTCGTGCTTGTCATCGTCGGCGGCCTTTTCGTCATCGAAGGCGCGTCAGTCATCATCCAGGTCGTCTATTACAAGCTCACCCGCAAGCGCATCTTCCTGATGGCGCCGATCCATCACCATTTTGAACAGAAGGGGTGGAAGGAGCCGCAGATCGTCATCCGCTTCTGGATCATCGCCTTCGTTCTGGCCCTGATGGGCCTCTCGACCTTGAAGCTGAGGTGACGATGACGCCGGTCGAGACCTTTAAAGGCAAGCGCGTCGCGCTTTTTGGCCTCGGCGGTTCGGGCCTGTCAACGGCCCGCGCCCTGATCGCCGGCGGCGCGCAGGTCGCCGCCTGGGACGATGGCGAAGCCGGCCGACTCAAGGCCGTCGCGCAAGGCGTAGCGCTCGAGGATCTCGCGGCGGCGGATTGGAGCGGCTTCGATGCGCTCATTCTCTCTCCCGGCGTGCCGCTGACTCATCCCGAGCCGCATTGGACGGTGCTGGCGGCGAAGGCCGCCGGAGTCGAGATCATCGGCGACGTCGAACTGTTCTGCCGCGAACGCGAGGCGCGCGCCGGGGGATCGCCTTTCATCGCGATCACCGGCACAAACGGCAAATCGACGACCACGGCGCTGATCGCGCATATCTTGCGCGAGGCCGGCCGCGACGTTCAGCTCGGCGGCAATATCGGCGTGCCAATTCTCGATCTCGAGCCGCCGTCCGACGAGCGCATTCACGTCATAGAATGTTCGTCGTTCCAGATTGATCTCGCGCCCTCGCTGGCGCCGACGATCGGCGTGCTGATCAACATCACGCCGGACCATATAGATCGTCACGGGACAATCGAAAATTACGCAGCGATCAAGGAGCGGCTCGTCGCCGCAGCGGAAGTGGCTCTGGTCGGCGTCGACGACGCCTATTGCCATGCGATCGGCGCGCGCCTCGTTGAAGCCGAGTCCCCCGAGCGGCGCGTCGTGCCGGTCTCCGGGAAGCGTGCGCTCGACTGGGGGTTCTATGTCGAGGATCGAAGCGTCTATTTCCGCGAGCAGGGACATCCGCCCGAGGAGGTCGAGCTGATCGGTTCGCTCGACGGCGCACGCGCGCTTCGCGGCGCGCATAATGCGCAGAACGCCGCCTTCGCCGCCGCCGCCGCCTGGGAATGCGGATTGGACGACGACGAGATCTTGAGCGGCTTGTTGAGCTTCCCCGGCCTGCCGCATCGGATGGAGGAAGTCCGGCGCATCGAGCGCGCGCTGTTCGTCAACGACTCGAAGGCGACGAACGCCGACGCCGCCGAAAAGGCCTTGGTGAGCTTTACCGATATCTACTGGATTCTCGGCGGCCGATCGAAAGAGGGCGGGGTCGAACCGCTGCGTCCGCATTTCTCGCGCATCCGCAAAGCCTATCTGATCGGCGAGGCGGCGGGCGATTTTGCGCGCACGCTGGAAGGCGCGCTGCCTTTCGAACATTGCGGAACGCTCGACGTCGCGACGACGCGCGCGGCGCTCGACGCGCTTGCCGAAGGCGCGCCGGAGCCGGTCGTGCTGCTGTCGCCGGCCTGCGCCTCCTATGACCAGTTCGCCAATTTCGAGGCGCGGGGCAATGCGTTTCGCGGCGTCGTCGAAGGGCTTCCCGCCGTGATCGCGGCGCGAAAAGGAGATGAGACATGATCTCGCGCGCGGAACGAACGCTATTCTCCGACTGGGCGTGGACAGTTGATCGCTGGCTGCTTGCAAGCCTCGCGCTGCTGATCGTCGCCGGCCTCGTCTTCGCCATGGCCGGCAGCCCGCCCGTCGCGGAGCGGCTGCATCTGCCGACGTTCCACTTCGTCAACCGGCAGGTGCTCTATCTTCTGCCAGCGCTCGTCTTGATGATCGCGACGTCCTTTCTTTCGCCGCGTCACGTGCGCCGACTGGCGCTCGTGATCTTCATCGTCTCTCTTGCGCTCGTCTTCGCCACCATCTTCTACGGTCAGGAAGTGAAGGGCGCGAAGCGATGGATCTTCGGCGTTCAGCCCTCTGAATTTTTGAAGCCCGCCTTCGTCGTGCTCGTCGCCTGGGCCTTCTCCGAAGGCGCGCGTCGCAAGGACGTTCCGGGCAATCTGATCGCGCTTCTGCTCCTGCCGATCGCGATCGTGCCGCTGATGATGCAGCCGGACTACGGCCAGACGATGCTGATTTCGATTGTCTGGGCGGCGCTGTTTTTCATGGCCGGCTTGCACTGGATCTGGGTTGTCGGATTGGGCGGGCTTGGCGGCGTCTCGGCGCTGCTCGCCTACAAGTTCGTGCCGCACGTTCATGCGCGCATCGAATCCTTTTTGGAGCCGCCGCCGCCGGTCGCGGGCGTGCCCGCGAATTTCCAGTCGGAGACGGCCCTGGAGAGCTTCATCGCCGGATCGTGGTTCGGCAAGGGGCCAGGCGAAGGGGTCATCAAGCGCATCCTGCCCGACTCCCACACGGATTTCATCTTTGCGGTCATCGGCGAGGAGTTCGGCGTTCTTGTCTGCATCGCGCTTGCCGGGGTCTTCGCCTTCGTCGTGGTGCGGGGATTGTTCTCGGCGGCGCGCAACAGCGATCCCTTCTGTCGTTTTGCGACCGCGGGACTCGTGATGCTGTTTGGCCTGCAGAGCTGCATCAATATGGCGGTGAACGTGCATCTCATGCCCGCCAAGGGCATGACGCTGCCTTTCGTCTCCTATGGCGGCTCTTCGCTGATTTCGCTCTCGCTGGGCATGGGCTTTCTGCTCGCCGTCACGCGCAAGCGGCCGCGGTCCCGCATGCTGAGTGAGCTCGCCGCGACGGGCGCGCCCGCCGCCGCGTGATAAAAGCCTCAGTATGATCGATTCGCCGATACTCCTCGCCGCCGGCGGCACCGGCGGCCATCTTTTTCCGGCCGAGGCGCTCGCGCATGCGCTCGCCGCCCGCGGGCTGGCGGTGGAGCTCGTCACCGAGGAGCGCGCCCTGCGCTACGGCGGCGCCTTTCCGGCGCGGGCCATGCATGTGATCCCCGCCGGCACGCCGCGGGGCGGCTCGCTGCTGGCCAAGGCCCAGGCGGTTGCGCGTCTCGCCCTCGGCACGGCGCAGGCGGCCGCGCTGTTGCGACAGCTCAAACCGGCCGCGGTGATCGGTTTCGGCGGCTATCCGACCGTCCCGCCCTTGCTTGCGGCGTCCTATCTCGGCGTGCCGAGCGCTTTGCACGAAGCGAATGGCGTCATGGGCAAGGCCAATCGCTTCCTCGCCGGCCGCGTCGACAGAATCGCCGCCGGCCTGCCGACTCTCGCCGTGCCGGCTGCCCTGCAAAGCAAGCTCGTCGTCACCGGCAATCCGGTGCGTCCCAATGTGCTCGAGGCCGCCGAAACGCCCTATCCTTCGTTCGACGAGGGAATGTTCCGGCTGCTCGTCGCCGGCGGCTCTCAGGGCGCCCGCGTCATGGCGGACATCGTGCCGGCGGCCGTCGCCGCGCTCCCCGACGCGCTGCGCGCGAAAATCTCCGTCGTTCAACAGGCGCGTCCTGAAGATATCGCGCGGGTCGAGGCGATCTACGCCGGCGCTGGGGTCGGCGCCGAGATTGCGCCCTTTTTCGCTGATTTCCCGGCGCGCCTCGCGGCGGCGCATTTCGTCATCACCCGCGCCGGCGCCTCGACCGTCTCGGAGCTTGCGGTGATCGGGCGTCCGGCGATGCTGGTGCCGCTGCCGCATGCGCTCGACCAGGATCAGGCGGCGAACGCCGCTTTTCTCGAAGCGGCGGGCGGCGCGGAAACCGTGCGCCAGAGCGACTTCACGCCGGAATTTTTGACGCGGCGGCTTTGTGACCTCATCAATGCGCCGGCGCAGCTTTCCGCGCGCGCCGAAGCCGCCAGACGGGTCGGCGTCGCCGACGCCGCCGATCGTCTCGCCGATCTGATTATCGACGTGGCCCGGACAGGCGCTACGAAACGGAGCTAGGAATGAAACTGCCGAAAGAGTTGGGCCCGATTCACTTCGTCGGTATCGGCGGCATTGGCATGTCTGGAATCGCCGAAGTGCTGCTCAATCTCGGCTACAAGGTGCAGGGATCCGACGCAGCCGAGAACGCCAACGTCAAGCGTCTCGTCGAAAAGGGCGCGACGATCAGCATCGGACATGACGCGAAAAACCTCGGCGAAGCCGCAGTGGTCGTCGTCTCGACCGCAATCAAGCGCGACAATCCCGAACTTGTCTTGGCGCGCGAAAAACGTCTGCCGGTCGTGCGTCGCGCCGAAATGCTGGCCGAGCTGATGCGCCTCAAGCAATGCGTCGCCATCGCCGGCACGCATGGCAAGACGACGACGACCTCGCTCGTTGCGACGCTGCTCGACGCCGGCGGCCTCGATCCGACCGTGATCAACGGCGGCATCATCAACGCCTATGGCACGAATGCGCGTCTTGGCGCCGGCGACTGGATGGTGGTGGAGGCCGACGAAAGCGACGGCACGTTTCTCAAACTGCCGGCGGACGTCGCCATCGTCACCAATATCGATCCCGAACATCTCGACCATTTCCATACATTCGACGCCATCAAGGAAGCCTTCCGCAACTTCGTCGAAAATATTCCCTTCTACGGCTTCGCGGTGATGTGCCTCGACCATCCGACGGTGCAGGAGCTTGTCGGCCGCATCGAGGACCGCCGCGTCATCACCTATGGCGAAAATCCGCAGGCCGACGTGCGGCTGCTCGACGTCGATCTTGAGGGCGGCGTGTCGAAGTTCAATGTGCTGCTGCGCGACCGCAAGACGTCGCAGGCGATCTATCTCGAAAATCTCGTCCTGCCGATGCCGGGCCATCACAATGCGTTGAACGCGACGGCGGCGATCGCCGTCGCCAATCAGCTCGGCCTTTCGCCCGAACAAATCCGCAAGGCGCTTGCCGGCTTTGGCGGCGTGAAGCGGCGTTTCACCAAGACCGGCGAATGGAACGGCGTGCAGATTTTCGACGACTATGGCCATCACCCGGTCGAAATCGCCGCTGTGCTGCGCGCAGCGCGCGCCTCGACCAAGGGGAAAGTCGTCGCGCTGATGCAGCCGCATCGCTATTCGCGGCTGCAGTCGCTTTTTGATGCTTTCGCCACCTGCTTCAATGACGCCGACGTGGTCATCATCGCCGACGTCTACTCCGCAGGCGAGCAGCCGATACCGGGCGTCGATCGCGACGCGCTTGTGTCCGCCATCAAGGCGCATGGCCATCGCCGCGCGATGGGGCTGCCCTCTCCCGAAGTGCTGGCGGCGATGGTTCGCGAGATCGTCGCGCCAGGCGATTATGTCGTGTGTCTTGGCGCCGGCAATATCACGCAATGGGCCTATGCGCTGCCGGAGCAGCTCGCGGCGGGGCAGAGTGGGTGAATTTGCTCTGTCCCCTCCCTGTCCCTCCCCTGCTAAAGCGGGAGAGGGGACCCTAACGAGCGGCGTTCGCGCGGCTTGGATGAAACGCGAGGACCGCTACGCCTCCCGCGAAGCGGGGGAGGGTTGGACGCTTCGCAGCTTGTGACGAAGTGAAGTGAATTTATGTGGCGTGATTTGACTTCCGCAGGATTGTTACTACAATTGACTACATCGTAGTCAACCTATCTGCATCATGAAATCTGCATCCGCGCCGACATCCGTTCGTCTGACCGACGAAACGCGCAAAATCCTCGACGAGGCGGCGCGGCGCACGCGCCGCTCGCGTTCTTATCTCGTGGAGGAAACGCTGAAGCAGTTTCTTCCGCGCATCGTGCAGAAGGAAACCCAGCCTTCGCCGCAAGAGCGCATTCGTCGCCTGAAGGAGCTGGAGGGCATCGGTTACCGGCTTGTCGGACCGCAATCCGTTGAGGAGATCGACGCACGCATCCGTGAATTCCGTGGCGATGAATGAGTCGCTTCCGCTCGAAGGCAGGCGGGCCTATTTCGACTCAAACTCGGTCATCTATTTTATCGAAGCGAACCCGGCGTATTATTCGAAAATATCCAGCCTCTGGTATGCCCTCATCGAACAAAATACGAGCTTTGTCACCAGTGAAGTCTGCGTTGCGGAATGCTTCTACGGCGCCTTCAGACGTCAGAGTCAGGTGCTCGAAAGCGGCTACGACCGCCTGTTCTTTGAGGAGAGGACCTTCGACATTCGGCCCGTGGACCTCGATACTCTCATTGGGGCGGCGCGCCTCGGGGCCGATCTCGGCCTAAGACTGATAGACGCAGTGCATTTTCGAACGGCGTTGGCCGCGCAATGCGATATCTTCGTCACGAACGATCGCCGCTTCCGCTCGGGTCATGGCGTGCGCGTCGTCCAAATCGCCGACCTATGATGTAGCGTCGATCTAGCCGAAAGCCGCAGATGAGCTTCCCCGACATTTCCGCAGACATACTCTCCGCGATGCCGCAATTGCGCGGGCGCATCACGGCGAATGAGCCGCTCGCGCCTTACACCTGGTTTCGCGTCGGCGGCCCGGCGCAGATCCTGTTCATGCCGGCCGACGAAGCCGATCTCGCCTATTTCCTCGCGCGATTGCCGCGAGAGATTGCCGTGACCGTCGTCGGCCTTGGCTCCAATCTGATCGTGCGCGACGGCGGCGTCGAAGGCGTCATCATACGGCTTTCGGCCAAGGGCTTCGGCGAGATCATCGTCGAAGACGGCTGCAGGCTGCGCGTGGGCGCCGCGGTTCCCGACGTGAAGGCGGCGCGCGCAGCGGCGGAAGCGGGAATTGACGGCCTGGCGTTCTATCGCGGCATTCCCGGCGCGATCGGCGGGGCGCTGCGCATGAACGCCGGCGCGCATGGCGGCGAAACAAAGGACGCGCTGATCGAAGCGCGCGGCGTCGACCGCGCCGGCGACATCCGCGTCTTTGGCGTCGCCGATATGGGCTACGCCTATCGCCATTGTTCCGCCCCCGACGATGTGATCTTCACGCAGGCGCTTTACCAGGGACGGCCCGGCGATCCGGCGACGATCATCGCCGAGATGGATCGCATCACCGCGGCGCGGGAGTCCTCGCAGCCGATCAAGGAAAAGACCGGCGGCTCGACCTTCAAAAATCCTGACGGCGAAAAGGCGTGGCGGTTGATTGACGCGGCCGGCTGTCGCGGACTCATCGTCGGCGACGCGCAGGTCAGCGAGATGCACTGCAATTTCCTCATCAATCGCGGCCGTGCGAACGCCGCCGACATCGAGGCGCTTGGCGAAGAGGTGCGCCGGCGCGTGCGCGAGACGAGCGGCGTCGAACTACATTGGGAGATCAAGCGCATCGGCGTCGCTTGAGATGAATGGCGCGAGAAGATTGCGTCGTCGCTGCTGAGATCTTAGCGTGGACGCTTGAGGAGATTCCCGCCGTGCCGCCTCGAATAAAATCGCACCGTTCCTCGGACGCCGCTGAAACGGCGGCCACGTCGAAAAGCGGCGACGAGCAGGGACCGAAGAAGAGTCCTTCGGTCGAAGATCGAGTTTTGCGAGCGTCAGGCGCGTTAAGCGACTCGCTCTGTCCTTTCGCCACATTCACCGAATGGGCTTCGGAAGCCGACGAAGCCGCCTATTCGGATCTCTAGTTGGCATTTTTCAAGTCGAGAGCACATGACCAAGCACGTCGCCGTTCTGATGGGCGGACTCTCCGCCGAACGCGAAATTTCCCTGCGCTCGGGCGAGGCCTGCGCGAAAGCCCTCGAAGAGCAGGGATTTCAAGTGTCCCGCGTCGATGCGGGGCATGACGTCGCGAATGTTCTTGCGGCGCTTAAACCCGATGTCGCCTTCAACGCGCTCCATGGCAAGTTTGGCGAGGACGGCTGCATTCAGGGCGCGCTGGAGCTTCTGCGCATCCCCTATACGCATTCGGGCGTGCTCGCCTCTTCGGTGGCGATGAAAAAGGATATCGCGAAGACGGTGATGGCGGCGGCCGGCGTTCCGACGCCAAAAGGGCGCGTTCTGCACAGGCTCGACGCCGCCAAAGCGCACGCGCTGCCCCTTCCTTATGTCCTCAAGCCCGTCTCCGAAGGCTCCTCCTTCGGCGTCTTCATCGTCAGCGAGGGCCAAGAGCATCCCCCGCAGGAATTATGGCGTGAGGATTGGACTCATGGCGACATGATGCTCGCGGAGCAGTTCATCGCCGGGCGCGAACTCACATGCGCCGTCATGAACGACAAGGCGCTTGACGTGATCGAAATTCTCGCGGCCGACGGCGGCTGGTACGATTATCACGCCAAATACGCCAAGGGCGGCTCGAAACACGTCCTTCCGGCAAATCTTAAACCGAATATTTACCAAGAGGTCCAACATTTGGCCCTTGAGGCTCATCGAGCTCTCGGCTGTCGCGGCGTAAGCCGCGCGGACTTCCGATACGACGACCGCCCCGGAGGTACGGGCGAGCTCGTCGTGTTGGAGGTGAACACGCAGCCGGGAATGACGGAGACCTCGCTCGTGCCAGAAATGGCGGCATACGCAGGTTTTTCATTCGGCGAGTTGGTCAGATGGATGGTGGAAGACGCATCCTGCGATCGTTGAGAGAGTCATTTTCGGCTCGGCATTCGCTCGTCCCCATCGTTCCCGGAGAAGCCCCATACGCCTTGGCGGCGGCGGCCGTTGCATCCGTCCCGTCGGCGCCCGTTCCCGCCGCCGCTGCGGCGATCGCCCCACGCGCGTCGGCGCGAAGAACCCGCGGCGAACGTTTCCTTTCGCGCCTCGCCTTGCTGGGCCGCCCCGGCGTCGGCGCACTGGCGACGCTCGCGCTCTTCGCCGCCGTCGGCGCGGCAGGATTCGTCGAGAACGGCGGCTACGCCGCGCTCGTCGCAAGTGAGGGCGAGCTCTACGACATCGCGGCGCGTGTCGCCGGATTTCCGATTTCCGCCGTCACCATCACCGGTCAATCGCGTTTGACCGAACGCGAACTTCTCGAGGCCGCAGGCGTCGGTCCACGAAACTCCTTGCCCTTTCTCGATGCCACGGCGGTGCGCGACCGGTTGATGCAGGTCCCCCTCGTCAAATCTGCGCGGGTGATGAAGCTCTACCCCGATCGCCTGGTCGTCGCGATCGAAGAGCGGCAGCCAAGCGCCTTGTGGCAGCGCGACGGACGCGTCGCCGTCATTTCCGAAGACGGCGTGCCGATCGATGAGTTGCGCGACCAGCGCTATCTCGGTCTGCCGTTTGTCGTCGGCGAGGGCGCGCAGAAGCGGCTGCTCGAATTTCTCATGCTGATGACGAAGGCCGGCGACCTTGCGCATCGGATCAAGGCCGGCGTGCTCGTCGCAGGACGCCGCTGGAACTTCGAGGTGACGAATGGCGTCACGGTGAAACTGCCGGAAGTTGATCCATCCGGCGCGCTGGAGACGCTCGCGCGGCTGCAGCGAGAGGCGCGGATCCTCGACAAGGACGTGATGTTTATCGATTTGCGCATTCCCGACCGCGTCAGCGTCAGGCTGACGGAAGAGGCCGCTGCGGCGCGCGAAGCGCAGCTTGCGCCGCGCAAGTCGACCAAGAGTGGTGGTTAGCTGCATGATTTCCCCTGGTGTCCCACCGCGCATGAAGCCGCTCTCGCCGCGTCGCTCGGCGACTTTCGCGGCGCTTGACGTCGGCACGTCGAAGATCGCCTGCCTGATCGCGCGGCTGACACCGCTTGGCGCGGTCGCGCCCGGCGATTGGCGCACACATCGCGTGCGTATCGTCGGCATTGGCCATCAGCGCTCTCTGGGCGTGAAGAACGGCCTCGTGGTCGACATGGACGCCGCCGACGCCGCGATCCGGCAAACCGTGGACGCCGCCGAGCGCATGGCGGGCATGCAGGTCGAGCGCGTCCTTGTCACGGCGTCGGGCGGCCGACTGTCCTCGCAGCATTTTCAGGCGAAACGCGTCATCGGCGGCCGCGAAGTCGCCGAACATGATATTCATCGGGTTCTCGAGGCTTCGGCCGCACATCATCTCAATCGCGGCCGCATCGCCGTGCATTCGCTGCCGACGGGCTTTTCGCTCGACGGCGTGTCCGGCATCCGAGAGCCTAAAGACATGATCGGCGAAGAACTCGCGGTCGATCTCCACGTCGCGACCTGCGATCAGGCCGCCGCCCGCAATCTTCTCGTCGCCGTCGAGCGCAGCCATCTCAGCGTCGAAGCCATGGCCGCCGCGCCTTATGTCGCCGGGCTCTCCACGCTCGAGCCGGACGAGGCCGAGATGGGCGTCGTGGTCATCGACATGGGCGCTGGATCAACGTCGGTCGCCGTCTTCGCCAGGGGCGAGATGATTCACCTTGACGCCGTCACGCTTGGCGGCGCCCACGTCACGATGGACATCGCGCGCGGACTCGACGCGCGGCTCTCCGACGCGGAGCGGCTGAAGACCTTTCACGGCTCCGCGATCGCATCGACCTCGGACGAGCGCGAAACCATTTCCTTCGATCACGTCGGCGAGAGCGATCACAAGGCGCATGCGCCTAAATCGCATCTCGTGCGCATCATTCGCCCGCGAATCGAGGAAACGCTGGAGTTCCTGCGCGACCGCTTGGCCAAGGCCGGTCATCCCAGCGGTCCTGGCCGTCGCATCGTGCTGACGGGCGGCGCGAGCCAGCTCACAGGCGTCGCCGAAGCGGCGCGGCGGATTCTTGGCGGCCAGGTTCGGGTCGGACGTCCGATCGGCGTCGAAGGCTTGCCGGACTCGTCGAAGAGCCCCGCCTTCGCTGCCGCGGTCGGGCTGCTCGTCTATCCGCAAGTCGCCGCGCATGAATATTTCGAGCCGCGCCGGATCGAGCGCGCGGCGACGGGAACTGACGGATACATCTCGCGCGTAGGGAGATGGTTAAGAGAAAGCTTCTAGTATCGCGTGAAAGTGATTCTTTCGACCCGGCGCTCCTTTCGACGCGCCGAGCATGATTGCCAAGGACGACGCGTTCGGCGACCGGGCGTCCAAGGGCGAAGGACAACGGGCGCCGAGTTGTGAACGCATTGGTGAGAGGCCTGGCAGATGACGATCAACCTTAAAGCTCCCGAACTCAGGGAATTGAAGCCCCGCATCATGGTTTGCGGCGTCGGTGGCGGCGGCTGCAACGCCGTCAACAATATGATCACCTCCGGTCTGTCCGGCGTCGATTTCCTTGTCGCCAATACTGACGCCCAGGCGCTCGCGTCGTCGCAGGCGGAGCGAATCATTCAAATGGGCCTGCAGGTGACGGAAGGACTGGGCGCCGGCGCTCAGCCGGAAGTCGGCCGGGCCGCCGCGGAGGAAGCGCGCGAAGAAATTCGCGAGCATCTCTCCGGCGCGCATATGTGCTTCGTCACCGCCGGCATGGGCGGCGGCACCGGCACGGGCGCTGCGCCGGTGATCGCGCAGATCGCCCGCGAAATGGGCATCCTCACCGTCGGCGTCGTCACCAAGCCGTTCCATTTCGAAGGTCAGCGTCGCCTGCGCATCGCCGAATCGGGCATCTCCGAACTGCAAAAATGCGTCGATACGCTGATCGTCATCCCGAATCAGAATCTCTTCCGCATCGCCACGGAGAAAACGACCTTCGCCGACGCCTTCGCCATGGCCGACCAGGTTCTCTATTCGGGAGTCGCGTCGGTCACGGATTTGATGGTCAAGGAAGGCCTCATCAATCTCGACTTTGCCGATGTTCGCTCGATCATGCGCGGCATGGGCAAGGCGATGATGGGCACCGGCGAAGCGACGGGCGAGAATCGCGCCAATCTCGCCGCGGAAGCCGCGATCGCCAATCCGCTGCTCGACGAAGTGTCGATGAAGGGCGCGCGCGGCCTGCTGATCTCGATCACCGGCGGCCACGATCTGACCCTCTACGAAGTCGACGAGGCCGCGAGCCGTATTCGCCAGGAGGTCGACGAGGACGCCAACATCATTCTGGGCGCGACATTCGATTCGTCGCTTGAAGGCGTGGTGCGCGTCTCCGTCGTCGCGACGGGCATCGACCTGACCGCCATCACGGCCGATGATCCCACGAGCGAATCGCGTCTCGCCGAGGCCGCCGAGCGCCTGCGCGCCCAGTTGCAGCAGGCGCGCGCCCCGCAGGCGCCGGCCGTCGAGTCCGCGCCGGTCCTGCGTCATCGCGAAGAGCCGCAGGCTGCAGCCGGCTATTATTCGGAGCAGGCGCCGGCGCATGGCGTCTACCTCGAGCCGGCGCCGCCGCGTCTCGCCTATGGCGAGCCGAGGTTCGAAGCCGAGCGCCACGAAGCGCCGGCCGGCGCCTATGTGCCCCCGGCTCCGGAGCAGCCGCGCGCGCCGCGCATGCCTCAGATCGAGGATTTTCCCCAGCCCATCCAGGAACAGCTGCGTCAGCAGATGGGCGCTGGCGATCCTCGTCGCAAATCGATTTTCGAGCGGCTCGCCTCCTTTGGAGCGAGCCGTCAGGAAGATTCGATGCATGGCGCGCCTGCGGCGCCGACCCCGCGCCCGCAAATGGCTCCCCCAGGCCAGCCCTCCGCGACGCATGCCGAATATGGCAAGCGGCCGGCGGCGCCGGCGCCGGTCGTTCCCGGCGGACATGCCGCGCTCGATCCGCACGGTCGTCGCGCCCTGCAGCCGCGCCCGTCGGAGGAGGATCATCTGGAGATCCCGGCTTTCCTGCGCCGGCAGGCCAACCACTGAAACTCTCGAAAATCGGCAAAAGGCCCGCCTCGCGCGGGCCTTTTCGTTTTGGCCGCCGGGTTTGTAACAAATTGTAAGAAAGCGTGACTGGAGCGTCGGCGCCCGGATTTGCTATCGTTCGTCCGGGCTTTAGGGGAGGGTTGCGCCATTCGTTCGGATTCACGCCGACCTGCGTTGCGCGCGCGCCGCGCTGCGCGTCCCGGAAGCTTGGCCGCGCCAGTGGTTCAGCAGACGCTCGCACGAGGCTTCACGTTAACCGGCCACGGCGTGCACGGCGGACATCCGGTCAGCATGACGCTGGCGCCGGCAGGCGCTGGCGCAGGAATCGTTTTCAGCGGCGCCGGAGCCGACATCGAAGCGCATTGGTCGCGCGTCGATGCATCTAACTTGCGCACACGGCTCGCCGGCGACGGCGCCAGCGTGTCGACGGTCGAGCATGTGATGGCCGCGCTTGCGGCGCTTCGCGTCGACAACGCGCTGGTTTTGCTCGACGGCGACGAGGTTCCAGCGATGGACGGCTCGGCCCGCGACTTCGTCTCGGCGATCGACGACGCCGGCGTCGTCGCGCTACCCGCGCCGCGCCGCGCGTTGCGCGTCGTGAAGCCGGCGCGCGTATCCGACGGGGCCGGCTGGGCGGAGCTGCGGCCGGCGAACGCCGGCCTTCATCTGGATGTGGAAATCGCCTTCCCTTGTCCAATTGGCCGTCAACGCTTGGCGCTTGATCTGACGCCGGAGACGTTCCGGCGCGAATTGGCCGGCGCCCGCAGTTTCGGATTCCTGCGCGATGCGGAGCGGCTTTGGCGTGAAGGTCTGGCGCTTGGCGCCAATCTCGACAATACGCTCGTCTTTGACGCGCGCGCCGCGATCAATCCGCAGGGGGTGCGATTCGCCGACGAATGCGTGCGTCACAAGATGCTCGACGTCGTTGGCGATCTGGCGCTGGCTGGGGCGCCGATCATCGGCGCCTTCCGCTCCTATCGCGGCGGGCATAGCCTTAATCTCGCACTACTCGAAGCTGCGGCGCGCGCGGGCGCGCTGGCGCTCGAACTCGACAGCGCGCATAACGAAGGCGTGAGTGTGACAGGCCGAAGCCTATCGCCATAATCTCGCCAGATGAAGGTTCTTCTTTCAGCCGACCGCAAAGGCGGGATTGGTGCGCCGCCGCGCGCCGTGAGGCAGGGCAGGGGGCGTCCTGCGACGCCATTTGGCTGATAGAGCTTAGAGGCGCCGGGACCGCGCGAGCGTCGCGCAGCGCCGAAATGGGGCAACACATGTCGGTTTTCGCTCGTTCATTCAAAGTGTTGGCTTTGGCGTCGGCCTTGTCGATCGGCGCGGCGCCGGCGCGCGCCGACCTCATGGACTCGATCACCAGCGGATTCGGTCTCTTCGGCAGCGGCGGGACGAAATATCAGACGGAGATCACGCCCGACATTCCGGCCGAGGATCTCTATAACGCCGGTCTGGCGCGGCTGAAGGCCAGGGACTACGAGGGCGCAGCCAAGAAATTTGGCGAATTGGAAAAGCAATATCCGTCATCGGACTGGTCCCGCAAAGGGCTGCTGATGACGACCTTCGCGCAGTACGAGCACCCCAAATATGACGACGCCGTGCAGTCGGCGATGCGTTATATCGGCCTTTATCCGAACTCCGCCGACACGCCCTATGTCTACTATCTCGCGGGCATGTCCTTCTATAGTCAGGTGCCGGACGTCATGCGCGATCAGCAGTCGGCTGAGAAGGCGCTGGAGGTTTTCACGCAGCTCATACAGAAATTTCCGAAGTCGGAATATGTGAACGACGCCAGATACAAAATCCAGGTGACGCGAGACCAACTCGCCGCCAAGGAGATGAACGTCGGACGCTTCTATCTGCTTCGCAAGAATTACCCCGCCGCGATCAACCGTTTCCACGACGTTCTCGGCAAATATCAGATGACGCGCCATACCGAAGAGGCGCTCTATCGTCTCACCGAAGCCTATCTCGCGATGGGCGTCACCAACGAAGCGCAGACCGCCGCCGCCATCCTGGGGCATAATTTCCCGGATTCGCAGTGGTATAAGGACGCCCACGCTCTGCTGAAGACCGACGGTCTTGAGCCACACGAATACACGGATTCGTGGCTCTCCAAGATCGGCAAGACGCTGCACGCGATCTAGCCGTCTTCCGAAAACCGCGCCTGGATAAATGCGCCGGCATGCGCGAGCGCGCGCCGGCCGTCTTCAAGCCTTGCATTCCATAAGTGCCACGCATGGATCATGCGCGGCCAAATCTCCAGTGTGACCGAGACGTCGGCGGCGCCGGCCGCCGCGGCGAGTCGCGTCGAATCGGCAAGCAGCGTTTCGTTTGAGCCCACCTGAATCATGAGGGGCGGCAAACCGCTCAGATCGCCAAACAGCGGCGAGACTCGGGGGTCACGGCGATCGACTCCCGCCGGGACATAGGCGTGCGCAAGCTCCTCTAGGTAGGCCTTATGCAGCAGCGGATCGACGCCGTCCTTGGTCGTTAGCGTTTCGCCGGAGAGGGTGAGATCGGTCCAAGGCGAAACGAGCCAGGCGCAGGCCGGCAATGCTTCGCCGAGATCGCGCAGCCGCATCAGCAAGGCAAGCGTCAGGCCGCCGCCGGCGCTGTCGCCGCCGACCGCGATCTGCCCTGCGGAAAACCCCTGTTCCCGAAGAAATCGCCAAGCTGTGAGCGCATCGTCATATGCGGCCGGAAACGGATGCTCGGGCGCCAGTCTGAATTCGACGGCCAGCGCCCGGGCGCCCGCGGCGCGTCCGGCCTCCGTGGCCATGCGGCGGTGGCTGACGATCGAGCCGGAGCAGTAGCCGCCGCCATGGAAGAACAGCAGCGCGCGCGACGGGTCGCTCGTTGGCGCGCAAGACCATTCGGCGGCGATGCCGTCGATCGACGCCGCCTCCAACGAGATATCCGCCGCGCTCGGCCAAGCGGCGCCGACTTCCTCGATGCGGGCGCGCCGCGCCGGCCAGCCGACGGGTCGCGGTTTTGCGCTCAGCAGCGCGCGAATGTCGTCGATGCCGAGATCGGCCATAAAATCTCCGTTTGGAAAAGGGCGCTGGCGACTATAATCGAGGGCTGTCCGCGCGTCGCCGGCGCGCGGCTTCCGGCGCATGTGCGCGCCCAGGGCATTTGAGCAAAGCCTCATGCTGGTCCGTCTTTCCATTCGCGACATCGTGCTGATCGACGCGCTCGACCTGGAATTCGCGCCGGGCCTGACGACGCTTACGGGAGAGACCGGGGCGGGAAAGTCGATCTTGCTCGACGCCTTCGTGCTGGCGCTCGGCGGGCGCGGCGACGCCTCGCTCGTGCGCGCCGGCTGCGAACAGGGCCAGGTGACGGCGGCGTTCGATACGCCGGCGAATCATCCCGCGCATCTTGCGGCGCGCGAATTCGGCCTCGCGAGCGAGGACGAGCTGGTGTTGCGCCGCGTGCAGGCGGCGGACGGCCGCACCCGCGCCTTTGTGAATGACCAGCCGGCGACGGCGCAGGCGCTGCGCGCGATCGGTCGCGAGCTTGTCGAGATCCACTGTCAGCACGACGAACGCGCGCTCGTGGATCCGAATGCGCATCGCGCGCTTGTCGACGCGCATGGCGGCCTCGTCGCGCAAGCGAATGACGTGCGCGCGCGCTATGGCGCGTGGCAGGCGGCGCGCCGCGCGTTGGCGGAAGAAGACGCGCGCATCGCCAAGGCGCGCGCCGACGCCGACTACCTGCGCCATGCGCACGCCGAGCTTTCGGATCTGGCGCCGCAGGAGGGCGAGGAAGAGACGCTCGCCGAACGTCGGCTCTTCATGCAGCGCGCCGAAAAGGTCGCTTCGGATATCTCCGACGCGCTCTCGGCTTTCTCCAATGATGCGTCTCCGGCGCAGGAAATCGCTCAGGCGGCGCGGCGGCTGGAGAGGCGTCTGACGCAGGCGCCGCAACTGCTGGACGCGCCTGCGCGCGCGTTGACGCAGGCTGTCGATGCCTTGGGTCTCGCCGAGGAAGCGCTTGAACGAGCGCTCACTGAGACGAAATTCGATCCGGCGGAATTGGAGCGCGTCGAAGAGCGGCTGTTCGCGCTGCGCGGCGCCGCGCGCAAGCATCAGGTCGCCGTCGCCGACCTTGCGAAGCTTGAAGAAAAATTCGCCAATGACATCGCCGCGCTCGACGCCTCCGAAGCGCGGCTGGTCGCGCTGGGGCGCGCGGTTGCAGACGCCAAGCAGTCCTATGACGAGATGGCCTTGGCCCTGTCCGCGGCGCGCCGCGCAGCGGCGAAGAAACTCGATGCGCTGGTTGACGCCGAGTTGAAGCCGCTGCGGTTAGAGGGCGCGCATTTTTCGACGCAGGTGACGAGCGATCCGGAGTCCGCCGGACCGGAAGGAATCGATCGCGTCGAATTCTGGGTGCAAACCAATCCGGGATCGCGCCCCGGTCCGCTGACCAAGGTCGCGTCGGGCGGCGAACTCGCGCGCTTCATGCTGGCGCTGAAGGTCGTGCTCGCCGATCGCGGCTCGGCGCCGACGCTCGTCTTCGACGAGATCGACACAGGCGTCGGCGGCGCCGTAGCCGACGCCATCGGCCAGAGGCTGGCGCGTCTCGCCGCGCGCGCACAGGTGCTGGCCGTCACCCATGCGCCGCAGGTCGCCGCGCGCGCCGGCCAGCATCTGCGCATCAGCAAGGGCGCGCCGGCGAAGACCGGCAAGGACAAGCGGGTCGCGACCAGCGTCGCCGTGCTTGCCGAGGGCGAGCGGCGCGAGGAGATCGCCCGCATGCTGTCCGGCGCCGCGATCACAGAAGAGGCGCGCGCCGCCGCGGCGCGGCTGCTGGAAGGGGCAGGGTAGGAGCCTTTCGTTGCCTCCCGCCCGCTGCTGGCCTAAGAGAGTGCGCCATGCAGAATGCGCCTTTGCTCAAGCCCGCCGCGGACACGCTTGCCGAATTGCGCGACGAGATCGACCGGATCGATCGCGACATGCATCGGCTGTTGATGGAACGCGGCGAGATCATCGACCGGCTGATCGCCGTGAAGCGCGCGCAGGGCGTCGGCTGCGCCTTTCGACCCGATCGCGAGGCGCAGATGATGCGCGCGCTGGTTGAGCGTCACCAGGGGCTCCTGCCGCTCGACGCCGTCGAAGGCGTATGGCGCGTCATCGTCTCGACCTTCACCTATGTTCAGGCGAATTATTCGGTGCATGCCGACGATAGCGGCGGCGACGCGCAGATGCGCGATTCGGCGCGCTTCCACTTCGGGTTCACCGTTCCCTATGTCGCGCATCACGGCGCCGGCGCGGTGATCGAAGCGGTCGCCGCGTCGACCGGCGATCTGGGGATCTTGCGCGCGACGGGCGGACTGTCGGATGGCGCCTGGTGGATGCGCCTCGTTGGCGAAGGCGCCCCCAAGATCATCGCGCGCCTGCCTTTCGTCGAGCGGCCCAATCATCCCGCGGGTCTGCCGATGTTCGTCGTCGCGCGGCTTCCGGCCGACGCAATGGCGCAGGGCGTGACGCTTTACGCCGTCGGCCTCGCGCGCTGGACGCACGCGCTGCCCGGGGCCTTCCAGACGCTGAACGGCGAAATCCTCGCGAGCGCGCCCCATCCGGAAGGGCTCGCGCTGCTTGTCGCGGCGGCCGGCGACGCTGACGCCCAGTCCTTCGCCAAAGCGATGGCGGAGGCGGGGGTGGAGGGCGCGCGCGTCGACGTGATCGGCAGCCATGCGATGCGCTTCCAGCTTAACGACGCACGCAGCGGCGTCTTCGCGCCTTAGGCCTCGCCTAGATAGGCAAAAGGATCCAGCAACTGTGCGCCGGTGACGGCGACGTCGCGTATATTGCGCGTTACAAGAACGAGTCCGCGCGCCAAAGCCGTCGCCGCCATCAGGCCGTCGACGAGGGGCAGGGGATTGGGAATGTTCAGCCGCGCCCAGCGATCGGCGACGGCTTCGTCGACTGGGAGGACGCGGTCTTCCAATTTATCGCGCATGCGTGCGAACCACGCATCGAGCCTGTCCGCCTGAGCCGGGTCTTTCAATCGCTTCAACTCGACGCCGCGGCGAATCTCGGCGAGCACGAGGACGCTCGTTCCGAGATCGCATGGATCGACGGACTGCGCCCAGGCGGCGACGTTGGGATGCGCGCGCGTTCCTTTCCGCAATTCCGAGATGACATTCGTATCGAGGAGAAATTTCACAGATCAATCTCGCGCCAGCCTTTTTCACGTCGGTCAGGAAAGACCCCTTCGAATGCGTCTTCCGGCAGGTCGGAAGCGAAAATATCGAGAACGGATTCGGTCTTTGGCGTCGCTAGCGCGGCCATGATCGCGCGTCGAAGCTTCTGCGCGTGATCTTCGTCATCGCCGCGCAGAACTTCCAGCACCCGCTGGACAAGCGCGAGATCGTCCGGCGGTCGTGGCGAAGGAGCCGTCGGCGGCGGTTCGGGGTCGGGCGGCCCTGCGTCGACGCGCTCAAATGTCAGGCGCTCGCTCTCCATATCGACGTCGCGCGTCCGGTAACCGGCGCTCAGCCACGCCTTCGTCATCACATTATTCGAGCCGTTGTTCGACCACCAAGCGCGGTGCTGGCACGCCGAAGATGGGAGCGGAAATCCGAGAATTTTCTCAAGATCACGGAACCTGAGTCTGACCTCGCGATAAGGCTGTTCGCGCAGATAAGCAGTCAGAGGCGCGTATTTGGACATGTCCGTTCTTCTCCCCTCCGGAGGAGTTAGTGTGTATATAAAACTACACAGTAGCTGTCAAGAGGGTTGTCGAAAGGCTTTGCGCTCAGTGCGCCAAGGCTTATGAGAGAACGCCTCTCGTTGCGCCGCCGAAAAAAGACAAGATGACGAAGCCCACCCCCCGTTCAACCGTTCTCGCGATCGACGCTTACGTGCCCGGCAGGAGCGCCGCGCCGGGCGCTGCGCGCGTGTTCAAATTGTCGGCCAACGAAACGCCGCTCGGGCCATCTCCGCGCGCGGTGGAGGCCCTGCGCAACATGGCCGGCGAGATTGCGCTGTATCCGGAAGGCTCGTCGCGCGCCCTGCGCGAGGCGATCGGCGCGTGTTACGCGCTCGACCCAGACCGGATCATCGCCGGCGCCGGCTCGGACAATCTTCTGGAGCTGCTTGCGCTCGCCTACATCGGGCCAGGCGACGAGGGCGTCTACAGCCAGCATGGGTTTCTTGAATACAAGATCGTCACGCTTGCCGCGGGGGGAACGCCGGTCGTCGCTCCCGAAACGAACTACACAGCAGACGTTGACGCGCTGCTTGGCTGTGTGAGCGAGAGAACAAAGATCGTTTTTCTCGCCAATCCGAACAATCCGACAGGAACGTTTTTGCCCGCGGATGAAGTCTCGCGGCTGGCGCGTTCGCTGCCCGCGCATGTGCTGCTCGTGCTCGACTCCGCCTATGCCGAATATGTCCTGCGCGAGGATTACGAAGCGGGCGTCGCGTTGGTCGATGCGCATGAAAATGTCGTGATGACTCGCACCTTCTCGAAAATTTACGGCCTCGCGGCCCTGCGCGTCGGCTGGGCCTATGGACCCGCACATGTGATCGACGCGCTGAACCGAATCCGCTCGCCCTTCAATGTCTCGAGCGCGGGTTCAGCAGCGGCGATCGCGGCGCTGTCGGATCGCGCCCATCTCGACGCGGCGATCGCGCATAATGACCGCTGGCTGCCGTGGCTCTCGCGAGAAATTTCCGCGCTTGGCCTCGACGTTCTGCCGAGCGTCGCCAATTTCGTCGCCATACGTTTCCCTGACGCGCCGGGATTGACGGCCCTCGACGCCGACCGCTTCCTCATGTCGCGCGGGTTGGTGCTGCGCGCCATCGGCGCCTATGGCATGGGGGACTTCCTGCGGCTCACGGTCGGCGCGCAGGAGGCGAATGAGCGCGTCGTCGAAGCGCTTGCCGAATTCATGCAGAGCGCCCGCGTGCGGCAAGACGCGCAAGCAGGCGTTCATGGCTGATCCTGCGTGTGAACGCTTGGCGCTGATCGGCGTCGGGCTCATCGGCTCGTCGATCGCGCGCGCGGCGCGCCAATTCGGCGCGGCGCGGCATATCGCCGTGATGGATGCATCGCAAGAGGTCGTCGGCCGCGCCAGCGAACTCGGTCTCGCCGACGTTGCGACACAGGATTATGCGCAGGCGGTTGGTGGAGCCGATCTCGTCATCGTGTGCACGCCTGTCGGCGCTTGCGGCGACGTCGCGCAAAGCCTCGCGCCGCATCTGCAAAAGGGCGCCGTTCTTTCCGACGTCGGCTCGGTGAAAGGGGCGGTCGTCGCGCAGATGACGCCGCATCTTACCGAACCAGCGCGCTTCATTCCCGCCCATCCGATCGCCGGCACCGAGTTCTCCGGGCCGGACGCAGGCTTCGCGACGCTGTTTCAGAACCGCTGGTGCATTCTCACGCCGCCAGAGAACGCCGACGCCGCAGCCGTGGAGAAGCTCAGAACATTCTGGATGCGTCTGGGCGCCAATGTCGAGACGATGAGCGTCGCGCATCACGACGCCGTGCTCGCGCTCACCAGCCATCTGCCGCATCTCATCGCGTATAATATCGTTGGCACGGCGGATGATTTTGGCGACGAGACGCGTTCCGAGGTCATCAAATTCTCGGCGTCGGGCTTTCGCGATTTCACGCGCATCGCCGCGTCGGATCCCATCATGTGGCGCGATATTTTCCTCGCCAATAAGGACGCGGTCCTGCAGATGCTCGGACGTTTCAACGAGGATCTCAGCGTGCTGCAGCGGATGATCCGGCGGGGCGACGGGGAGGGGCTGCTGGAATTCTTCTCGCGCACCCGCGAAATCCGCCGCTCGATTATCGAGCAGGGTCAGGACACGGCTGCGCCGGATTTTGGTCGGCGAGCGGAAGGGCGGTGAAGCCCGTCTCTCCACGGCCCCATCGACGCGGGGATCACATATGACCGAAGTGAATTTCGACGTGCTGCGCGCCGCTTTCGAAAACGCCGTTCCCGGCTATGACGCGCTGCGGCGCAAACTCATTCCGCATTTCGACGCCTTCTACGGGACCGCGCTCGACCTTCTCGAAGAGGCCGTCGCCGCGGACGAATTCCAATGCGTCGACCTTGGCGTCGGCACCGGGCTTTTGTCGGAAATGATTCTCAACCGGTTTCCCGGCGCGCAGGTCGAAGGCGTCGATCTCGCGCCGAAGATGCTCGATGCGGCGCGCGAACGGCTTGCGATTTACGGCGCGCGCCTCCGCCTGTCGCTCGCGGACTATGCAACTGCGCCACTCCCGGGGCCGGTCGACGCCGTCGTCTCGGCGCTCTCCATTCACCATCTCGATCACGAGGCGAAGCGCCGCCTCTTCCGGCGGATTCATGATGCGCTGCGACCCGGCGGCGTTTTCATCAACGCCGATCAGTCGCTCGGCGCGACCGGTGAAATCGAGGACGCCTATCAGCGCCGCTGGGAAGCGGATGTCCAAGGCTCCGGAATCGCCGCCGATGATTTCGCGGCGGCGAGAAAGCGCACGGAACTCGATCGCAGCGCGACCTTCGCCGATCAGATCGCCTGGCTTGAAGACGCGGGATTCCGCTATGCCGACGTCGGCTGGAAGCGCCACCGCTTCACGGTGTTTTACGCGCGGCGCTAGCGTCGTTTTTCGGCGCTTGGCCGATGCGCAAGGCGTCGCCGGCGTTGCTCGAGATGAATTGCTGCAGCTTGCCGGAAATAGCCGCCAACACCCAGGGCAGCTGAACGTCGATGCGTAGCAAATCCTTCAGCACCGTGATCTGCGCCGTCGCCGTCTGACCGAGCGCCGTCACGCGAACCGTCCCCACGTCGCCGGCCCAGGTGACTTCGGAATGCGCGACCTTGTCCACATATTCGCGCTGCATTTTCGCGAGCTGTTCGGAGACGCGGGCTTTCGCCGCTTCGACGCCGAGATCATGAGGCACTGTGACGGTGATGGCGTTCGACATTGGCTTCCTCCACTCGCCCCAATGTAGGCGCCCTCTGGAGGATTAGAAGAATGGCGCGGCTAAAGGCGATGATGAGGACGACGATCGCGCGCGAGCGTTTACGCTTTACAGTCGAGGTTGCGCTCGCTCTGGCGTTGAGCGGTGTCGCAACTTCCGTCGGGGCGCTCGACGCGCCGTCGCCGCCACGACGTCCGGAATTTCAGACCGTCCCCATACCGGAGGCAAAGCCTGCCGTCGGCGCCAAGCCGCAGCAAGTGGAGCCCCAGTCCGCCGAGGATTGCATGGCGAATCTGCGCGCAGCTGGCGTCGCTTTCGCACCCGCCGAAGCGCCTGCCGGCGCGCTTGACGGTTGCGCGATCGAGACGCCCGTGCGTCTCGCGTCGGTCACGGTCGGCATACGGCGCGTTGCGCTCAACGCAAAGCCGCTGCTGGGTTGCGCCTTCGCCCTGCAATTTTCCGATTACGTGAAAAACCTGCTCGCGCCGCTCGGCGCCGGGACGATGGGCGCGTCGCTCGTCGCGATTGACACAGGTCCAGGCTACGAATGCCGCGGCCGCAATCATGATAACGGGGCCAAGCTGAGCGCGCACGCCAAAGGGCTCGCTCTTGATGTCGGCGCATTTGTTTTCTCGGACGGTCGAAAGATCGCCGTCGACGCTCAGCCGGATGCTCAATCGACCGCTTACGTCAGAGGGCTACGAACGGCGGCGTGCGGCTGGTTCACCACGATCCTGGGCCCTGGATCAGATCCCTATCACGCAAGCCATCTTCATTTCGACATCGAGCGCCATGGATCGAATGGCGGCTATCGAATCTGCCAATAGCCGAAAAAAATAGAATTCCCTGCGCTGAAACGTTAAGGTGCCGTTCATCTTTCATGGTGAACGCGCCGCGCTGGCGTGGCACGCCGCAGCGATGCAGCGATGCAGCGTTGTCGCTTCGGATGGACAACATAGGGAGGCTTGGAATCGTGATTGATGACTATGGCGAGATCAACACAGCCAAGGCGAATTTCGACGAAATCTATGTAATGGATGACCCAAGGTCGTACTATTCTGTCCTGGGTGGTTTGGATTACATGATTCCGGACGTCGCTGAGGCCGTCGTCCGGCAGGTGCTTGCGGCAAAGGCTTCCGGCGGAAAGAAGCCAGTCGTACTCGATGTCGGTTGCTCTTACGGGATCAATGCCGCCGTGCACCGTTTTCCGCTCAGTTTCGATACGCTGAGGCGTCGATATGCACGGCGCGAACTGGTGGAACTGTCCTCCGATGATTTGTTGCGGCTCGACGCCAATTATTTCGCGGCGTGGCCGGATCGCGGCCTGGCGAGCTTTATCGGCCTCGACGTCTCGGAGCCTGCGATCCTTTATGCCAAGAGCGTTGGTCTGATCGCGGACGGCGTCATCGCCGATCTCGAGGAGAATGAGTTGACGTCGGACGCTGCGCGCGTCGTCTCACGCGCGGACGTCATCCTCTCGACGGGCTGCATCGGCTACCTGGGCGAGGCGACTTTTCGCAAGTTGCTGGCGCAGATGAATCGTCGGCCATGGGTGATCTCCTTCGTGCTGCGCATGTTTCCCTTCGATGGCGTTGCGCAGGCGCTCAGCGAGTTTGGTTACGTCACGGAGCACTTGGACGGCGCCACCTTCATCCAGCGGCGCTTCCGCAACGGCGATGAATTCGAGCACACGTTGCAAACTCTCGCGGCCCTCGGAAAAGACACGCATGGCCTCGAGGCGGAGGGCCTCTATCACGCCGACCTCTATATTTCCCGTCCCGCCGAGGAAGCGGCGCAACTGCCGCTCTGCGAATTCGTCACGATCGCGAGCGGCCGTTATCGGTCGTTCGGACCGCGCTATGTCCATGTCGAGACCGAAGAAGGCAAGCTCGTCACGCTCGAGCCTTGAGCGCGCGATCGGATGGCGCGCTCGGCGAAGTGAGCGTGGTCAGACGAGACCGGTCTCACCCGTCGCGGTTCACCTCGCCGATGCGAGTAGGCCGAGGCGCGTCAGCTCATGCTCGCGAATGTTGCGGGTGATCGGATAATAGCCGCCTTTCTTTGCCTGCATCTGGCCATCTCTCGAAAGCATATATGTGACGAACTCGCCGCTCAGCGCGTCGATCGGCTTCTTGGGATCCTTCAGCAGGTAGACGTAGAGGCCTCGCGCCAGCGGATATTTGCGCGAATACGTATTGTCGAAGGAGGCGTCGTAGCAGGCCTTGCCGGCGGCCACGGGAACGGCGCGCACTGCGTTTGTCTTATAGCCGATGCCTGAATAGCCGATTGCAGACTTGTCGGCGCCGACGGCGCTCACGACGGCTTCCGAACCGATCTGCATCTTGATGTCGTCCTTGAAATCGGCGCCGTTCAAGACATGCTGTTTGAAAAACTTGTATGTGCCGGATAGCGTGTTGCGGCTATACATGGCGATTGGCTTCGCCGCCCACTCGCCGGTCAAACCAAGTTCGCCCCAGGTGCGGATGCTTTTTCCGCCGCCGCTTTTCGGATCGGCCGCAAAAACCCGTTCCATCTGCTCCATGCTGATGCACTGGAGCGGATTGTCCTTATGGACATAAACCGCGAGGGCGTCGATCGCGACCAGAACCGCCGTTGGCTTGTAGCCGAATTTCGCTTGGAAGGCGGCGATCTCGTCCGGCGTCATTTGACGCGACATCGGACCGAGCTGCGCTTCTCCCGAGAGGAGCGCCGGCGGCGCCGTGTTCGAGCCCTTGCCGACAAGTTCGATCGACACATTCGGGTAGATCGACTGAAACCCTTCGGCCCAGAGCTCCATTTCGTGATGCATCGTGTCCGAGCCGACGGACCTCAATTTTCCCGACAGTCCGCTGACGACCTTGTAGGGGGAGAGCTCCAAATCGAGCGCAACAGCGCCGGCGCTTAAAACCACGAAAGCCGCGACGGCGGCGGAGAGGGCTCGCAGTTTCATGGCTTTTCTCCGTGCATCAATCATTGCGGCCGAAACCACCTCGCCGCGGCAAGCGCGCGATCGACGTGGAACGGCTGGGGGATCGCCCTCTAGGCGGATGTTCAGTGAGTCGTTCTTGCTTTCGCCGCAATTTGGCTTGGCGAAATGACAGGCGCATGACGCCTGTGCGACGGCGCGACGCCGACGCGTGCAGCTAAATGAATGCGCGCAAAAAAACCGGAAGGCGAGGCGTCGCCTTCCGGTTTGACATGAGGCTGGCCGCTAGCGCGAAGGCGCGGCCGGTCTTTTCGTCAGTAGCTGTAATACATGTCGAATTCGACCGGATGCGGCGTCATCTCGAAGCGCATCACGTCCTGCATCTTAAGGTCGATGTAGGAGTGGATGAAGTCCTCGTTGAAGACGCCGCCGGCGGTCAGATAGGCGTGGTCGGCTTTGAGATTCTCGAGCGCCTCGCGCAAGCTGCCGCACACCGTCGGGATCGCCTTCAACTCTTCGGGCGGCAGATCGTAGAGATCCTTGTCGGCGGGTCCGCCCGGATCGATCTTGTTGGCGATGCCGTCGAGGCCCGCCATCAGCATGGCGGCGAAGGCCAGATAGGGATTCGCCGTCGGATCAGGGAAACGAACTTCGACGCGCTTCGCCTTCGGGTTGGAGCTGAAGGGAATGCGGCACGACGCCGAGCGATTGCGCGACGAATAGGCGAGCAGCACCGGCGCCTCGTAGCCCGGAACCAGACGCTTATACGAGTTTGTCGACGGGTTGGTGAAGGCGTTCAGCGACTTCGCATGCTTGATGATGCCGCCAATGTACCACAGGCACTCCTGAGAGAGGCCGGCGTATTTGTCGCCCGCGAAGACCGGCTTGCCGTCTTTCCAGATCGACTGATGGACATGCATGCCCGAGCCGTTGTCGCCAAACACCGGCTTCGGCATGAAGGTCGCCGACTTGCCGTAGGAATGCGCCACCTGATGGATCGCATATTTGTAGATCTGCAGGTGGTCGGCGACCGTGACGAGCGTCTCGAACTTCAGACCGAGTTCGTGCTGGGCGGAGGCGACTTCGTGATGGTGCTTCTCGACCTTGACGCCCATGGCCGCCATGGCGGCGAGCATCTCGCCGCGCATGTCCTGTCCGGCGTCCACCGGCGGCACCGGGAAATAGCCGCCCTTGGTGCGCACGCGGTGGCCGAGATTGCCGCCTTCGTAGGCCGTGCCGCTATTGGAGGGCAGCTCGGTCGAATCCAGCGTGAAGCCCGTATCGTAGGGCTCGGCTGAAAAGCGCACGTCGTCAAAGACGAAGAATTCGGCCTCGGGACCAAAAAAGGCCGTGTCGCCGACGCCGGTCGATTTCAGATGCTCCATCGCCTTCTTGGCCATGCCGCGCGGGTCGCGGTTGTAGGGCTGGCCTGTCGCGGGCTCCACGACGTCGCAGACGACGGAGAGCGTCGACGCCGCGAAGAAGGGATCCACCGAGATGGAATCCAGATCGGGAAGGAGCGTCATGTCCGATTCATTGATCGCTTTCCATCCGGCGATCGACGAGCCGTCGAACATGATGCCTTCGGTCAAAGCTTCTTCATCGACAATCGAAACGTCGAACGTCACATGCTGCCACTTGCCGCGCGGGTCGGTAAAACGGAAATCGACGTATTTAACGTCGTTATCCTTGATCTGCTTAAGAACGTCCTTGGCCGTTGTCATGTGGTTCGATGCCTCTCTTTGCTGATCTTGCTGTTTAGCTGTTTTCGAATTGGGCGCGGCGGAGCGTCTGAAGATGTTGGCGAGAAAGCTCATGGGGCGGGGGCTCAGTGCTAGATGGCGTCCGCGCCGGTCTCGCCGGTGCGAATACGGATCGCGCCTTCGACGTTAGAAACAAAAATCTTGCCATCGCCGATTCGGCCGGTTTGCGCCGCCGTGCGTATCGCCTCGACGGCGCGCTCCACGGCGTCGTCCGCCAGAACGATCTCGATTTTAACTTTTGGAAGGAAATCAACGACATATTCGGCGCCGCGATAGAGCTCCGTGTGCCCTTTTTGACGGCCAAAACCCTTCGCCTCGGTGACCGTGATCCCCTGGAGGCCCGCCGCCTGCAGCGCTTCCTTCACTTCATCGAGCTTGAATGGCTTAATGATCGCCTCGACCTTTTTCATCAAATCCCCCGCGCGCTTAGCTTAAGCCCCGGCCCGCTAGCGACTTTGGCTCTGCTGGAGAGCCGCCGAGCTTCTAACATTGCCGCCCTGGTCGCGCCATGGCCAAAGTTCCGGCGCCAAACTTAGACTTGGCGCCTATGAGATATACCGTTTGCATTATTTTTAGGCGATAGGCCTAGTTACTAGGCGTCACGGCGAGGGTCGGTGATCGCGGGCAGGTCTTCCCGAGCGCCCCACTCCGACCAGGAGCCGTCATACACGGCGGTCGGGGGCCGGCCCGCCGCGGCGAGCGCGAGGCTGACGATGCAGGCCGTGAGCCCGGAGCCGCAGGTGGCGATGACCGGCGCGTCGGGATTGACGCCAGCGGCGGCAAAGACTGCTTCGAGCACGGGCTTTTCCTTCATTTTTCCGCCTTCGAGGACATTGCCAAACGGGAGATTCAGCGCACCAGGCATATGGCCGGCGCGCAGGCCCGGGCGCGGCTCAGGCGCCCATCCGTGGAATCGCTCTGCGCCGCGCGCGTCGACCACTTGCGGCCCGCCGAGATCAAGCGCGCGCCGCACGGTGTCAGCGTCCGCCACCAGGCTCGCGTCGAAACGCGGCGTAAACTCCGCCGCTGCCTTCTTTTGGCGCGCTTCGCCCTGCTCGAGCGGACGGCCTTCGGCCTTCCACGCCGGAAGGCCGCCGGCAAGGATCGACGCCTTTTCGACGCCGAAAACGGTTAGCATCCACCAGAGACGCGGCCCGGAAAAAATGCCAACGCTGTCGTAGACGACCGCCTGCATGCCGTCGCCGAATCCGCGCCGGCGCATCTCCGCCGCGAAGACTTCGGGCTTCGGCAACATGTGCGGCAGGTCGGTGGACGGATCGGCGACGGCGTCTATATCAAAGAACTGCGCGCCGGGAATATGCCCCGCAAGGAACTCGGCGTGCGCGTCGCGGCCGGTCGCCGGCATGTGCCACGACGCGTCGAAGACAACGAGATCCGGCGCGTCGAGACGTTCGGCGAGCCACCCGGCGGACACGAAAAGAGAGGCGGGGTCGATCATACGCGTCATAGCTCGGCTCGCTGATCCTGACACTGCTTGCATCCGGCGGTCCGGCGTTCACAATACGCCGATTCGATTCTCACGCCATCAGGCGCTTGACCGACATGCTCGACATTCCAGGCAAGGCCTGCGGCTCCTGCTACTTCTGCTGCAAGGTTCTTGAAATCGAAGAGTTCAAGAAGCCCGCAGGCAAGCTCTGCGAGCACTGCGCGCTGACGGGCGGCTGCGGCGTTTATGACACGCGTCCGGACGTGTGCCGCGACTACTACTGCCGATGGAAAGATGAGCGCAGCTTTTCGTCCCAACTGCGGCCCGACAAGGTCGGCACGCTGCTGATGGACGATCCCGACAGCGACGAATACCACGCCGTCTGCGACCCGGAAAAGCCGTTTTCCTGGCGCAATCCTCTCGTATTCAAGCATCTCGTCGCCGAGGCCAAGGCGGGTCGGCTCGTCGTCGCCAAGGCGGGGTTGCGGGCATGGCGCATTTTCGAAGACGGACGGTGGCAAGAATGGGCCTGAGCCTCACAGCCGCGGGCGCCATGAATTCGAACGAGCGTTCCAGCGCGGTCGAAGAACGCCCAGCGATAAGCGACGCGCCCAGGCCATGACAGCGGCCGGCCGGATTTCTTGCCTTATGACGCGCGGCGGCGGCGCCCTCGTAGCGATCTCGGTAGCGCTCTGTACGCCCGCCGCCGCGGAGATGCTCAAGGCGCATTACGCTCTGAGCCTCATGGGGCTCTCCATTGGCAGCGCATCCGCTTCAGGCATCGTCGACGCGCAGAATTACCGCGTCGAGATCTCGATGCGAACGACAGGACTCGCCAATCTCATCAACAACGCCAAGGGCGCCGCCAGCGCGAGCGGCGGCCTGACCGCCGGCGGGCCGTCGCCGGCGAATTACGCCAACACGACCTCGAACAGCGACGAGACGCGCACGGTGCGGATGTCGCTCGTCGGCAATGCGGTGCGCACCGTGGACGTGAGGCCCGCGCCCTGGGACGCCGAAGCTCGCGTCCCGGTGACGGAAAGCGCCAAGCGCCACATCGTCGATCCCGTCAGCGCGCTGATCATGCGCGTGCCGCCTGGAGAGGAACTCACGGGTCCCTCGGCGTGCAACCGAACCATTTCTGTTTTCGACGGCGTCACGCGTTTCGACGTAGAGCTCGCCTATGCCGGCGCCCACACCGCGCAAACGCGGGGTTACTCCGGTCCCGTCACGGTATGTTCGGCGCGCTATACGCCGATCGCCGGGCATCGCCCCGACAGTTCCGCGACGCGCTATATGGCGAATAACAACGACATCAGCGTCTGGCTCGCGCCGCTTCCCGACGCGCGTGTGGTGGTGCCGATTCACATTGCGATCGGCACCGCCGCCGGCAAGCTCGTCATCGACGCGTCGGAGTTCCAGATCGAACAGCGGCGCGCCGATTTCAGGCGCTGACCGGCTGATTTCACTCGACGCGAACTTCCTTCGTCTTTTTCCGGTTCATGCGATCGGATTCATATTCGAGATATCTGACTTCCAGAGGGTCGGCGTCCTTATTCGGGCGCAGACAAAATGACGGGCGCGGCGAAAAGCTTCCGTCCTGCGCTTCGAAGCAATCGGAGAAGCGCACCTCGCACTGAAACATCGTTTCGCTTTTTGGCGCCGCCCGCGCCACTACTGCGCGCGCTTTCTCGATCGCCTGCTTGCAGACGTCAGGGGCGAAGCCCCATGCCTCGCAGTCGCTTTGCGTCGCCATATACTTGCCGTCGGCGGTGCAGACGGGCGTGCGTCGGAACGCGTAGTAGGTTGAAAATCCAGCGGCCGCGACAGCGACGGCGATGATGAAAAACTTGAACATCGGACTTCACGCTCGCGAGATGGACTGTTGCCGCGCTCCCTTAGATAGTCGTCGGCGCGCGGCGGCGGCAAGCGCAAACTGAGCCCTTATATGAGCTTTGATGCGGCGATGCAGCGCAGCGGCGGCCCTGCCGATCGCTTGACAGCGCTTTGCGTCTGCAATACTCCGAAACCACCGCATTTCGGAACCGCGGCCGAGAGCTGCGAGCATTATGGCTCTCCGGGCGCGGCTAGGGCCGAATAGCGATGCAGACGCGTTCCCGCCTAGGTGAGGTCGATGTTGAACCAAGACCGAGGTGGGCCGGCGTCAGCCAAGCTTTCCACTTGACCAATTCGACGAAGAAAGCAACGCCGCAATCGCGGATTGCAGCCTGAATCTCGGCTTGTGGCGAAACGGCAGTGTGTGTGACAGAAGGAGGAAACTATGGGCGCTATTCTTGAACTGACGAGCTATGCAGCGACCCCGGTCGGCATGATCGCGATCATCGTCATCGGCGCGGCCGCGTATTTCGCCGCCCGCTGGGTGTTCAACGACTAAAACAAGCTTCACGAAGCTTTCAAAGCGCGGCGCGCTGGCCTTGGCCAGCGCGCCGTTTTTGTTTGTCCGTTCGCTTGCGGGCCGGCCGCGCAAAGAGGCTTGCATCCGTGGGAGCCTGCGTTATTGTGACGTACGCCCCACCTCTAACGGGCAGGGTGCGCCGACCCGCCGGGCCCCCAGGAGATGGGGGTCTGAGGGCAACTGCGGGCGATCTTGACCAATATGCTGCGCTTTGCGCGGCTGCGGAGGCTGAATGGCTCCTACCTCTTCGATTAGGGCCGCGAATGACCAGAGGGACGGCGCGCGCGCCGCTCGGCCGAATGGCGCCGACGGCGCCCGCACGACAATAGAGGCGGATCGCATCGACGTCGCCATCGCCGATAAGAGCCCGCTGATCCTCGCAGGGCTGGACAAGCTGTTGTCCGACGACCGGCGATTCACGCTTGTGGCGAAGCTGACGGACGGTGAAGAGTTTCTCGAAGCGGCGCGCCAGCAGAAATTCACCATCGCCGTGATCGGCTGGCAATTGCCGACGCTGCACGCCCGCGACGTCTTGCGCGCCCTGTCGCGTCAAGTCGCGGCGCCCAAAATCGTCGTCTACAGCGGCACCAATGATCCCGCCGCGCCGGCCGAGACTCTGCAGCTCGGCGGCGCGGGCTTCGTTTCGAAGCGGGCACCGCCGGAGCGGCTCCTCGACGTGCTTGCGGCGGTGGCGGCGGGCGACATGGTGTTTCCCTTCGTCGACATCCGCAAGATGCGCAGCGACCCGCTGGAGAATCTAACTCTGCGGGAGCGCAGCCTGCTCTCGGCGCTCGGCTCCGGGCACACCAACAGCCAGCTCGCCAAGGATTTCGGCGTCTCGATCAACACGATCAAATTTCATCTGCGCAATCTTTTCGAAAAGCTCGACGTGCGCAATCGGGCGCAGGCGATCGCGCTGTTTTTGGAGATGAAGCACGGCGCATATCCAGGCGGCGCCGGCGGGCGCAGCATGGAGCCAGCGGGCTCGTCGCGCGGACGCCGGCATCGCTCGGACTGAGCGCGGCAGCGCGGCTTTGCGGCAAAAACTTGATCCAGCCGTTCCATCGTCGCGCTGATCAGGGCGCAGTCGAGGCCGCCTCCCGACGGCGCAACATCCCCAGCAGAGCCTGTCCCGTGCGAGCGAGGCGGTCGACGCCGATCTGCCCGATCTCCCGCAGACGATGCGCTGTCGCGAATGGATGGGTGGTCGAGGCGGCGATTTTGCCATCACCCCTGCGCCGATCACGAGTGGCGCGCTGTCTCAGCTGATCGTGCGTAGGTGCGATTTCGATGAGGAAGCGCCGAGGGCTCGGGGGAGTTCATCCGCCCAGCGCTTAAGCGCGCCTGCCGGGTTTCCGGTCACGAGTGCACAGTGAATACGCTCCCGCGCTAGATTTAAATGCGTCCAATTTGCGACTGAACCGTTTTTGTCACTCTTGTGACAGTCGCTCAAAAGAAATTGGCGAGCATTTAGCCCATCCTATTGACTTGCGACTTACCATCAATTAGCGGACATGCTGCAGTGCACTTTAACCTGTGGATGTTGCCGGTCGAATACCCTCTAATTGTTTTTAATCGGAGAATCTCGGATGCCTAATTATCCATTTCGGACATGCATTTGGAGGCAACAGCGCGAAATATACATCCTATCCCCAAACAATCAGGTCGGCGCCGCTTTTAAGGCCTGACCCGATTGCTTAGGACTTCAATAAAAGAGCCTCGCATGCGCGCTTTGGCGACGCATGATCCCAACCACCTGCGCACAGCCAGAGATATCCCATGGACGAACGCAATCTGAACCTTCAGCAATCGGGACTTCGCGGCGAGATCGGAGAGTTGGAGCCGATCGCAATCATCGGCGTGGGATGCCGGTTCCCCGGAGGCGCGAACAGTCCAGACGCATACTGGGACCTCCTCGTCTCCGGCCGCCCGGCGATCCGCGAGGTGCCTGAAGACCGCTGGAGCCTGGATCGGTTCTATAACGAGAATCCCGATAAACCGAACAAGATCTACACTCGCAAAGGCGGCTTTCTCGACGAGGCGGTCCATCGCTTTGATGCTGCGTTCTTCAACATATCGCCGCGTGAGGCGGTCCATATAGACCCGCAGCAGCGACTGCTCATGGAGGTGGCGTGGGAATCCATGGAGGACGCTGGCGTCGTTCCGGAAACGCTCGCGGGCTCCGAAACAGGCGTCTACATTGGCGGCTTCACGCTCGACAGCATGCTCGATCAGCTGAGCCCGTTTAATCGGGAGAATATCAGCATCCATTCGGGCACCGGCGCGCTGATGACGCTGCTGTCGAATCGCCTGTCCTACTTCTTCGACTTGCGCGGCCCGAGCCTTTCGGTGGACACCGCCTGCTCTTCGTCGCTCGTGGCCGTGCATCTCGCCTGCCAGGATATTTGGCGTGGTCATGTTTCCATGGCGCTGGCGGGCGGCGTTAACGTCATGCTGCGTCCCGAGTATCCGATGATCATGGGCAAGGGCCACTTCCTGGCGCCGGACGGCTATTGCAAGAGTTTCGACGAACGCGCCAATGGCTATGCGCGCGGCGAGGGCGCCGGCGTGATCCTGCTCAAGCCCTATGCCGCCGCCATGCGCGATGGAGATCACGTCTACGCGACGATACGCGGCACGGGCGTCAATCAGGACGGGCGCACCGACGGCATCACAATGCCGAGCGGCGAGGCGCAGGAGGCGCTGATTCGGCGTGTCTACGCTCAAAGCGGCGTGCCATTCAGCAGTGTGCGCTACGTCGAGGCGCATGGCACGGGGACGCCGGTGGGCGATCCGATCGAAGCCGGCGTGCTTGGACGCACGATCGGCGCCGGCCGCGACGCTGACGAGGCCTGTCTGATCGGTTCGGCGAAATCGACGATCGGTCATCTCGAAGCGGCGGCGGGCGTCGCCGGACTCATCAAGGCGGCGCTCTGTCTTGATCGAGGGGCCGTGCCGCCGCAAGCCAATCTGCAGAATCCCAACCCGAAGATTCCCTTCCAGGAACTCGGCGTTCGCTTGCCGACCAGCCTCGAGCCGTTTTCGCAGGGCGATGAGGACGTATTTTGCGGAGTCAATTCTTTCGGCTTTGGCGGCACCAACGCGCATGTGGTCCTTCAGCGCGCAGAGAAGCCGCGGTTGGAAGAGAAGAAGGATGGGTCGGCGGGAGAGCAGATCCTCACCCTTTCCGGCCGCGATCCCAAAGTGCTCACCATTCTCGCCCGCTCTTATGCGCAGATGCTCTCGCGCGGCAGACGTGCGGCGCTTGAGGACATTTGCCATTCGGCGCGAATCCGACGCTCCGCCCATGAATGCCGACTGAGCGTCGTCGCCGCTTCGGCCGCCGAAATGGCGACGGAGCTCGAGCAGTTCGCCGCACATGGCTATAGCGACCACGTCATTCAGGGCAAGGCGGCTCGGCGAGCCGAATCGCGACCGGTTTTCGTGTTTACCGGCATGGGGCCACAATGGTGGGGCATGGGCCGGCAATTGCTCGAGAATGAACCGGTCTTCCGCAAGGCGGCGGAGGAGATCGACGCGATCTTCCGCCCGCTCGCCGGCTTCTCGATTCTCGAGGAGATGCGCGAGGAAAAAAGCCGCTCACGGGTCAAAGAGACGCGTATCGCGCAACCCGCAAATTTCGTCGTGCAGGTCGCCTTGGCCGAACTTCTCCGTTCCTGGGGCGTCTATCCGGCGGCGGTGGTCGGACACAGCGTCGGCGAGGTGAGCGCCGCCTATGTCTCGGGGGCGCTCAGCCTCGAGGACGCCGTCGCTGTCTCTTATCATCGCAGCCGACTTCAGCAGCTGGCCGCCGGCAAGGGGCGCATGCTGGCGACCGGTCTCAACAGAGAGCAGGCCGAGCGCATTCTGGAGTCCTATCCGGATACAGTTTCGGTCGCCGCGATCAACAGCGTGTCAACGGTCACGCTGGCTGGCGATGGCGAAGCGCTGGCGTCAATCGCCGAGCAGCTCGCAAAGGACGAAATATTCAATCGATTCCTCGATGTCGAAGTCGCCTATCACAGCCCCCAGATGGAGGCGCTGAAGCCGGAGCTGCGGGAGTCGCTGCGCGGGCTTCGCCCGCAAACGCCGCACACGACGCTCTATTCCACCGTCACCGGTCGTCGCGTCGAAGGGTCCGACTTGGACGCGGAATATTGGTGCGGCAACATGCGGGAGCCTGTGCTGTTCGCCGATGCGATGGTCGCCATGGTGACCGACGGACTGAGCGGCTTTCTCGAGGTCGGCCCGCATCCCGTGCTCGCGACGTCGATCAAGGAAGTTCTGCGCGCCAGCGAAGCGGGCGGCGTTTCGATCGCCACCTTACGCCGTGAGCATCCTGAGCGCGCGACGGTGCTCGCCGCTCTCGGCGCGCTCTATGTGAACGGCTATGACGTGAACTGGCGCGCGCTTTCTCCCGCCGGCGCGCGCTTCGTGAAGCTGCCTCTGTATCCCTGGCAGCGGGAATATTATTGGAACGAGACGAGCGCCGCCGCGATCGATCGACTTGGCCACACGGAGCACCCGCTGCTGGGAAGCCGCGTGTCGTCGCCCATGCCGACATGGGAGCATGATCTCGGCAGGCCATCGATCTCCTATCTGGCCGATCACGTCATCGAGGGATCAATCATCTTTCCGGCCGCCGGCTATATCGAGCAGGGTCTGGCGATGGCGTCGCTGCTTGACGGCGGACAGGCCAGTTACACGCTCGAAGACCTTTCGTTCCTCAGGCCGCTCGTCTTCCCGACTCTCAAAGATCCGATTGTTCGGGCGACCTACGATCGGAGCTTGAGGGAGTTCCAGATCTACGGTCAGACGGATGACGAAACCCAGTCATGGACGCTGCATGCGGTGGGCCGGGTGCTCGCCTTGCCGTCGCCTCGCAGCGGCGCCGAGTCTTTGGCGCAGGTGAAGGAGAGAATAGGGGAGTCGGTCGACGTCGCCGAGCTTTATGATCGGTTGGCCGCGCATGGGCTGGCGTATGGTCCGCACTTCCGCACGATTCGCAGTCTGATGCGGAACGGCGACGAGATACTGGCGGAGCTTGAGGTGATTCAGGGGCCCTCGGAGGAGCTTGAGGCCTATCGGCTTCATCCGGCGCTCCTTGACGGCGCCATCCAAACGCTTGTGGGCGCGATCGGCGATAAGCTCCAGGAATCGACCTATCTGCCGGTTGGCGTTGGTCGAGTGGTTTTTCACGCTGGAAGCGGCGCCCCGCTCTGGGCGCACGGGCGCGTGAACGATCATTCCTCGGAAGGGTTCGAAGGCGACCTCATTCTCTATCGCGCGGATGGCAGCGTCGCGGCGGAAGTCCTCGGCGTCCGATGCAAGGCGCTCCACACGAAAAAGCTCACGCCAGAAGAGCGGCTTGAAAGCCGATCCTACGGGCTCGCTTGGGAGGTCAAGCCGCTCAGCGAAACCGATCAACAGGCCGGAGACTGTCTGCTCTTCGCCGCAAATCCGAACTCTTGCAAAGAACTCGCGGCCGCGCTTGAAGAGACCGGAGCCAAAGTTCGGACGGTGGATTCGCAGTCGCTGACGGACGTCGTCGCCGCGCTCAAGCTTGTCGACGAAAGCCCGCAGCTTAGCGCCATCGTCTTCCTGGGCGAATCGACGCCAGGCGCGCACGATGCGGTGAGCGATCTTGGCGAAGCCAAGCGCCTCCTCCGCCTTGCGCAAGCGCTAGAAGGTCGGGACGCGGGCGAGGATGCTTCCCCCAGACTGTTCGTCGTGACGTCGCTCGCGCAGCCCTTGCCGGGTTCGCAGACGGTGAATCTGGCGCACGCCGCGCTGATCGGTCTGGCGCGCACGATCGCCGGCGAAAATCCCCAATTCAGATGCACCGCCGTCGACGTCGATCCCCTTGAGGCGAGCCGCAGTCTCCTCGCTCGGCAAATCCTCAGCGACGATCCCGAGACTGAGGTCGCGTTGCGGGGCGATGTGCGGCGCGTGCAGCGGCTTGTTCCGGCGGCCGCTCTCCGCCAGGAGGAGGAGGAGCCCGAGACACGCACCGTCTCCGCCACCTCCGTACAGGCCTTCCGCCTGTCGCGGGGAGCCGAGAACCGCCTCGAGAGCCTGCGCTTCGAGGAGGCTCCTCGGCCGGCTCCCGCCGCAGGCGAAATCGAAATCGAAATCAAGGCCGCAGCGCTCAACTTCAAGGACGTGCTGAAGGTCCTGGGCATGTTGCCCGCCAAGGCTTTGGAGGGCTCCTATCACGGCGCGGAACTCGGCATGGAGGCGGCGGGCGTCGTCACCGCCGTCGGCGAAGGGGTGACGGCCTATAAGGTCGGCGACGAGTTGATGGGCTCGTTCAAAGGCTCCTTCAGCTCCCATGTGCGCGTGCCCGTCGATTGCCTGCTCGCCATGCGCAAGCCTTCGTCCTTGACGTTTGAAGAGGCCGCCAGCGTTCCCGTCATCTTCTTGACCGCCTATTACGCCCTGCATGACATCGCACGGCTGAAGGCTGGCGAAACCGTGCTCATTCACGCCGCCGCCGGCGGCGTGGGGCTCGCGGCGATCCAGGTCGCGAAATCAATCGGCGCACGCATATTCGTCACGTCGGGGAGCGAGGCGAAACGCGATTATCTGCGCACGCTGGGCGTGGAGCAGGTCTTCGACTCGCGCAGCCTTGAATTCGCCGACGGCGTCCTGAAATCGACTGGCGGCCGGGGCGTCGACGTCGTCCTCAACTCCATCGCGGGAGACACGTTGATCAAAAGCTTGGAGGTGACGGCCCCCTTCGGACGCTTCGTGGAGATCGGCAAGCGCGACATCGTCGAGAACGCGCGCCTGCCGCTGCTGCCCTTCAACAAGAATCTCCTGTTTGCAGCGATTGATCTCGACCGACTCATGGCCGAGCAGCCGAGTGCGATTCGGGAACTTCTCGCCCAGATCTGGGACCGGTTCGAGCAAGGCGATCTCCGCCCCACGCCTGTGACCGTCTTCCCGCTGCACGAGGCCGCGGACGCGTTCCGGTTCATGGCGCAATCAAAGCAGACGGGTAAAATCGTCCTGTCGTTCAGCGACCCGGCGCGCGTCGAAGTCGTGCCGGAGGAAGTCGAGAAAAAGCTGATTCAGCCGAAAGCCACCTACATGGTGACCGGCGGCTTCAGCGGCTTCGGCCTGAACGCTGCGCGTTGGCTGGCGCAGCAAGGGGCGGAGAATCTGGTCCTCGTCAGCCGCAGCGGCGCCGCCTCCAGCGAGGCGCGACGCGCGGTGACGGCGCTCGAAGCGCAAGGCGTCAACGTGGTGAGCATCGCCGCCGACGTCAGCGTCGAAGCCGACGTGGCGGAGATGATGGCGCGGATCGACCTCGAGCTTCCGCCGCTACGCGGCGTGGTGCATTCGGCGGCCGTGTTGGACGACACCGTGCTTTCTGGACTCACCGACGAACGGTTCGACGCGGTCTATCGCCCCAAGGCGGTCGGCGCCTGGAATCTGCACCATGTGACTCGCAACGCGCCGTTGGACTTCTTCCTGTGTTTTTCGTCGATTTCGGCGCTCATCGGCAATCCTGGGCAAGGAAACTATGTCGCGGCCAACGTCTTCCTCGACATGCTCGCGCACTACCGGCAGACGCTCGGCCTTCCCGGTCAAAGCGTCAATTGGGGCGCGATCGGCGACGTCGGAATGCTGACGCGCGACAAGACGGTTGCGCAGCACCTCGCGCGGGCAGGCATCCAGCCAATTTCTTCCACGGAGGCGCTCGAGGATCTGGAAGGATCTCTGCTTCAGGGGACGGCGCAATTCGCCTATGTCGACGTCGACTGGTCCAAGTGGGCGTCCACCCATCCGGCGAGTTCGGCTCCCCGCTTCGCGCCTCTTGTCAGCGAGGCCCGCGACGAGTCCGACAGCGTCATCGACCGGGTCCGCGCTGAACTGGCGCAGATTGAGCCGGAACAGCGCGGCGAGCACATTGTCGGCGTCGTTCGTCGCGTCGTCGGAGAGACTCTTCGCATCCCCTGCGATCGCATCGATATAGACGCTCAATTGTCCGATATGGGCATCGACTCGTTGATGGCCGTTGAATTGCAGGTCGCGGTCAAAGCGACGCTGGGCGTCGAAGTTTCTCTCATGGAGCTCATGAAGGGACGAACCGTCGCGTCGCTCGGTCGAGATTTGCTGAAGCGTTTAGGCTGACAGCAACTGACCAGTCTATCAGATCTGCACCTGCTGAGTTCGAGGAACATAACAAATGCGCATTGAAGCCGTGAAGGCCGCCTTGCCGTCGCGCAAGCTGTCGAATGAAGACATCCTTCAGATTGTCCGTGAAAGCAGCGAAGCGACGTATGACGGCGATCTCGACGCGGCGATAAAGAGAATCGAGAGCTGGCTGACCTACAGCGGCGCGCAGACGCGTTACACGCTTGAGGAAAACGAAACGCCGTTGAGCGTCTTGACCGGCGCCATCGACGCGGCGCTGGAAGAAGCGAAATGTACCAAAGACGACATCGACACGCTCGTCTATGTTGGCGTCGGACGTGGATTCATCGAGCCGGCCGGCGCTTATCTCGTGGCGCATGCGCTGGGCTTCAAGAATGCGCATTGCTTCGATGTGCTGGACGCCTGCAACAGCTGGTCGCGGGGCGCGCAGATCATCTATCACTTCCTGCAGTCGGGAAGCAGCAAGCGTGCGATGATCGTCAACGCCGAGTTCAGCGTCACCGGCAATCGGCTTGGCAATTTCGCCCTGCGGCACGAGGGAGAGTTGACCTGGACGTTCCCGACATACACGATCGGCGAGGCGGCTACGGCGACCATCCTTTCAGCCGATCCGACGAACGAGTGGAAATTCAAGTTCCGCTCCCGGCCAGATCTCGCCGATCTCTGCACGATCCCCGTCAACGGCTTTCAAGGCTATTGCAATCAGACTGAGCGCATCGGCAAGAACGGCAACCGGTTCACGTCTTACGGTTACGAATTGTTCGAGGCGGCCGGTCCCGAGCTGATTCAGGTGTTTCAGGACCTCAATCCGCCGCTCGACAAGCTCCGCGCGATTTTCCCTCACGCGGCGTCGCAAAAGGCGGGCGACGACCTCGCCGATATGTTCAGCCTGCGGCATCTGGTGTCGAACGTTTACCCGCGTTGCGGCAATCTCGTTTCCTGCTCGGTGCCCGCGGCCATGGCCTTCGCGATCGAAGAACAACGCGTGGCGCGTGGCGACCTACTCGCCGCGGTCGTCGCCAGCGCCGGCATGTCGTTTTCGGCATATTCCTTCACCTACTGAAGCAGCTCACGATGATGATCACGAGATTGCCCGCCATCGTCATCAACTCCGGCGCCTATGGCGTCGGATGCTTCGTCGCGACCCGTTTCTCAGACAGCCAGCGCCGATCCCGGATCGTTGCGGAGTGGATTCGCGCCTCTCTCATTCGTAGGGATCCCGGTCCTTCGTTCGCGCGACTGTTTTCCAAACGGCCGCGCGCGATCGAAGGGCGCGAGAAATGAGCGACGACCGCATCGTCGCGATCTGTGCCGACGATTACGGCCTGTCCTACGGGGTGAGCATCGGCATTCTCGAGGCGCTGGACGCCGGCCGGCTGACGGCGGTTTCGGCGCTGGTGAATGGCCCACGCTGGCCCGCCATGGGGGTCGAATTGCGCCGGCGCTGCCGGGACGCAGACGTCGGCCTGCATTTCAATCTCACGCTGGGCCGCCCGCTGGGACCGATGCCGACCTTCGCTTCGGAGGGGAGCTTTCCGCCGGTCTCGACCGTCGTCCGCCTCGCCCTGCGCCGCAAGCTTCCCTTGGCTGAGATACGCGCTGAGATCGATCGCCAGCTGAACCGCTTCGAGACGGTGATGGGCCGCGAGCCGGATTACGTCGACGGCCATCAACATGTGCATGGGCTGCCGGGCGTCCGCGACGCATTGATCGAGGCCTTGGCGGCTCGAGGGCTCGCCGGTCGGGTTTGGCTGCGCGACGCCGGCGACGAGCTGCATCGCATCGTCCTACGCGGCGCCCATTCGCCCAAAACGCTCGCCCTGGCGCTCGCTGTGCAGGGCCTGTCTTCCGGTTTTCGCCGCGCCGCGCTGCGTCAGGGCTTCGTGACCAATGAGGGTTTCTCCGGCCACTCGGTTTTCGATCCGGGGAAGGACTACGCACGCGCCTTCGAGACCTATCTTCGCGCGCCGGGGCGCCGCCATCTCGTCATGTGCCATCCCGGCCATGTCGACGACGAACTCAGAGCCCAAGACTGGGTGACCGTCACCCGCGAGCAGGAGTTGGCCTTCCTGCTCTCGCCGCGTCTACCGGACATGCTGGAAGAGCGAGGATTAAGGCTCGCGCGCCTCAGCGAGCCCCATCCGCTCCCATCGCGAAGCGGCGAACGGATGATGAGCGAGGGGACGCCTCAATGAGCGACGCCCTGCCGCGGCTGCTCAAAGCGCAGGCGATTTCCGCATGAGCGAGGGCGCGAAGCGGGCCGTCGTCATTACAGGCGCATCGACGGGCATCGGCGAAGCCTGCGTCAGGCTGCTCGTCGAAAAGGATTTCCTGGTTTTCGGCTCGGTGCGCACGGCCGCCGACGCCGAGCGTCTGAAGGCGCAATTCGGCGAAAATTACGCGCCTCTCTTCTTCGATGTGACCGACGGCGATGCGGTCGCGCGGGCGGCCGCTGCGGTCGAGGACCGGCTTCAGGGCGGGACGCTGGCGGGGCTCGTCAACAACGCCGGAATGGCCGTGGCGGGACCGCTTCTGCATGTGCCGGTCGAAGAGCTGCGCCGCCAACTCGAGGTCAATGTCATCGGCCAGATTCGGGTGACGCAGGCCTTCGCGCCGCTGCTCGGCGCCCGCGCTTCTCAGGGAGAGCCGCCGGGCCGCATCGTCAACATGAGCTCCGTGGCGGGCCGGATGGTCGGGCCGTTGATGGGACCCTACAGCGCCTCGAAATTCGCGCTCGAAGCCATGTCCGACGCGCTCCGCCGCGAATTGGCGGTCTATGGGATCGCAGTCGTGGTGATCGAGCCCGGCATGATCGCCACGCCGATCTGGGACAAGGCCGACTCGGCCGCCTTCGACGCGTTCGACCGGACAATCTACGGCCCAGCCGCGCGCCGCGTGCAGAAATGGGCGGTGGACCAGGGGCGCACCGCAGTCGGGCCAGAGCTCGTGGCCGAAGCGGTCCATCGCGCGCTCGTCGGGTCGCGGCCGCCGATGCGCATCCTCGTGCTCGGCAGCAGCGCCTTACACTACTACGCACAGCTGCTCATACCGCCGCGCCTCATGGACTGGCTGATGGCCCGCCATTTCGGTTTCGATAAAATTCGGCGGCCGCTGGTCTCGAGCCGCGCCGCCAAAAAAGAAGTGATCCAATGGCCCTAGACCGCCCGAAGATCCTTATCGCGACCTTTGGCACGCTTGGCGATGTGAATCCGTTTATTGGACTAGGGCGCGCGCTGCAGCGGCACGGGTGCGTCCCGGTCATCGCCACGTCAGAAGAATATCGGGATCTGGTGCAGAGCGAAGGGCTCGACTTCCGCCCTATGCGACCGGATCTGGGAGAAATCTCATCGCGGCTCAATATGCAGAAGGGCGAGATCGCGACCAAAATGTCGCGGAGTAAAAGATTTCTATTTGATCAGGTGATGTTTCCACATCTTCGCGACGCCTACCGTGACGTCATGGAACTGACGAAGGATGTTGATGGAGTCGTGACGCATTGCTTGGCGTTCGGCGCTAAGGCCGCTGCGGAACAGCGCAACCTTCCTCTCTTCAACGTGTTTCTTTCGCCCATGCTGCTATTTTCTGCGGACAATCCTCCGTTAGGGACGCCGGCGCCGTTCATGACATCTCGGTCGCCGCTCGCCGCTGGATATAACTGGCTCCTGCTAAAAACGCTCGTAGCAGCGTTGACTCTCCTGGCTTCGCCGCTTGCGCGATTCAGAGATGAACTGGGTTTGCCTGGCGCGCGCGGTTTTGAGCTTTTGGTGGGCGCTCCGGGCGCAGCAGCGACGATCGGGTTATTCAGTTCGCTCCTGATGCCCCCGGCTTCCAAGCGGACAAGGTCGGAAATTGTTGTTGGACATAGTTTCCACGATGGGTGCAACACGCCAGTGGGCGCGTCCGACCCAGGGGGGCTTCCGTCTGATTTGATAGAATTTTTGGACTCAGGGTCCGAACCTATCGTCTTCACGCTCGGGAGCCTCGTCGCGATTGATCGGATAGACTATTTTCGAGCCTGCGCCATCGCAGCTCGATCCCTCAAAAGGCGTGCTATTCTTTTGGCGGATAGCGCCGATGTGAACAAATTGCGCCAAGAGATGTCTTCCGAGATTTCCGTGCACGGCTACGTCCCGCATTCGCTGCTGTTTCCCAGATGTTGCGCTGTGGTTCATCACGGCGGAATGGGATCTGTGGGGCAGGCTCTTCGCGCCGGCAAGCCACAACTTGTCACCCCCTTTTGTAACGACCAATTCGATATCGCTGAGCGCCTGAGGCGACTTGGCGTTGCGCGCACGCTGAAGGCTAAAGACGTCTCCGCTGATCAATTGGCGCGGAATATTGAATGGCTCTTGTCATCGGCTAGTTATGCTGACCGTGCGAGGGCGGTCGCTGATGAAATCGCATTAAACGATGGCGCGGAGTCCGCCGCGGCGTTAATATCGCAAAGGCTCAGGCGTTCAGGACGAGGAATAAGCGGTTGCGTTGTCGAAGGTGAGCCTGGAATAGAGCGCGTCTGAGGACTGCGGCGGCAATGTCTAAATCCCGATAACGGCATGGCGGCGGGTGAAATGAACCACGAATTTCGTTTCGGCATGTCGGATGGCGCGGCTCTGCATCGGGCGGAACGTTTGCTGCGGAATCGCATTTCCCTGCGATTGATCCTCCAAATCCTTCTCATCGCAGCGTTGACCATCGGCGTGCCGCTTTTCGTCTGGGCAAGATATTTCGTGGGCGCCGACGACGCGCCCGCCAAACCGATAAAGGAGGCGACGTGGGCTCCCGCGGCCCTCGGGGTTGGCGCGCTGGGCTGGATCGAACCGCGTTCGCGACTCATCCGAGTTTCGAACGAGGCGGCCGCGACCGGCGGCGTCGTCGGCGAAATACTGGTGCGGGAAGGCCAATCCATCAAGGCGGGGACCCGGATCGCGGTGCTCTCCGACTGGCGTCGTCGCCGAGCGGAAGTGGCGCTCGCCGCGGCGGAGATCAGCGCCGCTAAGGCGCGTCTCCTGGCAGCTGAGGCCGAGTTCGAGAGCGCTCAGCGGGACGCCGAGCGCAAGAAGAGCCTGTACAAGTCCGGCTCCGCCACGCTTTCCGTGGTTGATGGCGTCGAGCTGCGCCTGAAAAAGGCCAAGGCGGATGTCGACGTCGCGACCGCGAGCATTCAGCAGGGCGAGGCCAATCTGGAGCTCAAGGAGGCGCAGCTGTCGCAGGCGGTGTCGACCGCGCCGATCGACGGCGTCGTCATCAAGATCAATGCGCGCCCCGGCGAGCGCATCGGTCCCAACGGCGTGGCCGACATTGCGAATCTCAACGAGCTGGACGTCGTCGCCGAAGTTTACGAGACCGACATTCCACGGGTCAGAGTCGGTCAGAAGGCGATTGTGAAGCTTCCAGAGGTCAGCGCGCCGTACCAGGCAAAGGTACGCGAGATCGCTTTTCTCGTGCGCAAAAATCGGGTCAACGACACTGATCCGCTCGCAGATCGGGACAATAAGATCGTCGAGGTGCGATTGACATTAGAGCGCCCGGGGATCGAACAGCTTCGGCACCAGCTCTTCCGTCAGGTTCAGGTGCAAATAGAAAAGTGAGCGGTTTACCCCCGGCGCTCTTCGCCGCTCGATTAGCGTGGCGCCAGCTCATATACGACAAGCCCAAACTTCTTGCCGCCACTTTGGGCGTGCTGTTCGCCTGCGTGCTCGTGTTCATGCAACTGGGCTTTCGAGATTCGCTTTACACCAGCGCGTCTTCGGCGCCGCTGAAGATGCAGGGCCAGCTGTTTCTGCTGCACAAGCAGACGGAAGCCCTCTGGCGCCCCGTCTCCTTCGAACGAAGCACCCTGATGCGCGCCTTGGGCCTTCCGGCGGTGCGGCGAGTCGTGCCCCTCTACATGTCGCTCGGACAATTCAAGAATATGGACACCCATATCCAGCGGACGCTGATGATTTATGGGTACGATCCCACGGCCGAACTTATTCATATCGACGAATTTGCGACGTTCAGATCCGAGCTGCAGCGGCAGGATACGGCGCTATTCGACGTGACCTCGCGCCCGGAGTTTGGTCCGATAAAGGAGTTGATCGCCTCCGGGCGCGACATCACCGAAATAAACGGTCGCAAGGTAAAGCTCGTCGGCACCTTTCATATGGGCACCACTTTCGCCGCCGACGGCAATGTCGTGATGAGCGATCTTAACTTTCATCGCGTTTTTCCAACGCGATCCCTTGATCAGATTGATATCGGCTTCGTCCTGCTGGCGCCCGGCGCCGACATCGCCGCGGCGCAAGCCGCGCTCTTGCGACTGGTCGGGCAGGAGGTGCAGGTATTGACCTATGAAGAGCTCGTCCGCTTCGAACAAGCCTACTGGGAGAATTCCGCGCCGCTTGGCTTCATTTTCGGGTTCGGCACGCTCATGGGCCTGATCGTTGGCATGGTGATCGTCTATCAGATCTTGTTCACGGATATTGGAAACAACATTCCCCAATACGCCACGCTGGTGGCGATGGGATACAGCCAATCTTATCTACGAAACATTGTCTTTGCTTCTTCCATATATCTGGCGGTGTTCGGATTTCTGCCGGGCATGGCGCTGTCCACGCTGCTCTATCAAGTGGCGGAGCGCTCTATTTTCATCCCGTTCCCTATGACCATCGGGCGTATCGCCAGCGTCTTCTTTTTCATTCTGACAATGTGCGCGCTGGCTGGCTTGCTGGCGATACGCAAATTGAAATCGACGGATCCGGCCGACATGTTTTCATGAGCATGATCGACGTGAAAGGTTTGAATTTTGCTTTTGGACAAGGCGAGTTGCGTCGTCAGGTCCTGACAAACATTCATCTTTCCATCGAAACCGGCGAAATCGTTATTCTCACCGGGCCCTCTGGCTCCGGAAAGACGACGCTGTTGACCATCTTGGGAGGACTGAGGCTTGCGACCTCCGGAAGCGTCGTCGTGCTCGGCGAGCAACTGGTGCGAAGCGAAACCAGCACGCGGATCGCTGTGCGGCGGCAGACAGGATATATTTTTCAGCAGCACAATCTCTTCCTCTCGCTGACCGCCACAGAGAACGTCTGCATGGCGCTTGAGCTGCATGATTGCTTTTCTGAAAAGGAACGCGTCGGGCTCGCGCGTCAAATTCTGACTCAGGTCGGACTAGAGGAGCGTCTGGAGTATCGGCCCCAGCAGCTTTCTGGCGGACAGCGCCAGCGCGTTTCGATCGCCCGCGCCTTGGTTTCCAGGCCGAAGATCGTGCTCGCAGATGAGCCAACCGCATCTCTCGATAAGAATAGCGGCCATGAGGCGGTCGAGATATTGAGAAGCCTCGCCAAGCAGAATGGAACGACGATTTTGATCGTCACCCACGACTATCGAATATTGGATATCGCCGATCGCATCATCACCCTCGAGGATGGGATCATCAAATAACGATTACGTCGCACCAAAGCCTTCAGTGCGTTTTCTGGCGGGAACGTCAGTTCGCACAAAGTCCTAGTCGCTCTCAATCAATCGGTAGCCGACGCCGGGTTCGGTCACGATGATTTTGGGCGTCGCGGCGTTTTCCTCGATCTTCGCGCGGAGCTGGCCGATGAACACGCGCAGATATTGGCTGTCGTTCTGATGCGCCGGACCCCAAACGGTCTTGAGAATTTCTCTGTGCGTCAACGGACGGCCAGAATGTCGCGCGAGAAAAGCCAGCAGCTCGAATTCCTTCGGGGTCAGTTTCACCGGCGCGCCGTTTTTCGTCACCACGCGCTTAGGCACATTGACGACAAGCCCGTTGGCGGCGACGCATTCTGACTCCAAAGCCATGTCCTGTGAATGACGCAAGGCCGTGCGCATGCGCGCCAGCAACTCTCCCATCGCGAATGGCTTCTCGACGTAATCATCCGCGCCGAGGTCGAGCGCCGCGATCTTTTCGGACTCCCGGTCACGCGCCGAGAGTACGATCACCGGCGTTCGTGTGAGAACTCGTAGCTTTCGCAACACCTCCTTGCCGTCCATGTCGGGAAGACCAAGGTCGAGGATGATGAGATCGGGCGAACCGGCCGAGATGGCGGCCAGCGCTTCGCGGCCGGTCCCGGCTTCAAGCACCGCGTAGCCGCTCGCCGTCAACGATGGCCGCAAGACGCGCTGTATTTGAGGTTCGTCGTCGACGACGAGGACGCGCGCGCCGCTCATGCCGCCGTTTCCTGTTTGGGCCGGCTTGCCACGGGGAAGCGCATGATGATCCTTGTTCCGCGGCGACGAACGGCAGGGCTTTGCGCGGTAATGGCGCCGCCCATGGCCTTGACCAGTCCGCGACAGATTGAGAGGCCCAGCCCGGTGCCGGCCTTGCGGCCGTCAACGCGCCCGCTGCGATAAAATTTCTCGAAAATGCGCTCGATGTCAGCTGCTTTTACGCCGGACCCTTCGTCGGTCACGGTGATGACGACGTCGCCGCCTTCGCGCCGGGCGTGAATGATCGCGCCGGCAGGTCCGCCATATTTATGCGCATTATCGATCAGATTGAAGAGAACCTGTCCGAGCAGATTGGCGTCGCCGCGAATAGGCGGAAGGTCGGGCGCGATGCTGATCGAAGTATCCTTGCCAGGGAAAGTTTTCTTAGCTCTTTCGAGGACGCTGCGGATCACCTCGGCCACATCGACGAGATCGCTGCGCGGCGCCAGCGCGCCCGACTCGATGCGCGACATGTCGAGCATATTGGCGATGAAGCGCGACAGACGTGCGGCCTCTTCCTCGATCGACAGCAGAAGGTCTTTGCGATCCTCCGGCGGAAGCTTCTCGCCAAGTTCGCGCAGGCTCGTCACCGCGCCGGTAATCGAGGTCAGCGGCGTGCGCAGATCATGCGACAGGGCGGAGAGCAGAATCGTCCGCAGTTTTTCATTCTCTTCGAGAGCCGCCGCCTTGACCGAGTTGCCGACGAGCATCGAACGGTCGATCGCGATCGCCGTCTGTTCAATGAGTGATGAAATCGTGCTTTCCGCGGCGGCGGAAAGCGGCTCGTCGGGCGTTTTGGGTTCGATCCCGCAAACCGCGACGACGCCGCGCGCCGTCGCGAGTGGTCGGAATTGAAACCGAACATTGGGCAGCGTATCCGTCCGCCATCCGGCGGGCTCGGATTTTTGCAGCGCCCATCGGGCGGCCGCCAGTTCGCCGGCGTCCAGTTGATCGACGGGCGGCCAGGCCGCCGCCAGTCTCAAGCCGGCGTCTTCCGGCATCAGCAGCACAACGCAGGATGCGTCGCCGGCGTTCTGAATTTGAGAAGCGGACACCCAGAGAATGTCGTCGAGCGTCGTTGTCGTCGAAAGCTTGCGAGAAAATTCAAACAGCGACTGCATGGCCTGAGACCGCTGGCGCATATTCTGAGCGTAGTTGCGCATCTTGCGCGCGAGCATCGCCGTTATGACGGCGACGACCAGCGCGACAAGGAGTGAAAGAAACTCCTGTGGTTGCGCAATGGTGAGTTCGTAGCGCGGATTGAAAAAGAAAAAGTCGCAGGCGAGAAAGGAAAGAATCGCCGCCATGATCGCGGACCACATTCCCAAGCCGACGGCGCAAAGCACGACGGGAAGGAGGAAGATCACCGACGGATTGGCAAGTCCGAGCCAGCGGTCGAGCGCATATCCAACCATCACCGTAATCGCGACCGACACTGCGGCGCCGCCGACGCCAAGCCAATTCTCTGACATGGTCGGAAATTTCGGCCCGCGTCTGACGTGAGTCGCGTCGTCCTCCTGAACGATGACGTGAACCGCAATATCCGTTGATTGCCGAAGAATTTCGTCAGTTAGCGAACGCCGTAAAAATCGGGAGAAAGGCCGGGCCGGCGATCGGCCGAGCACAATCTGCGTAATATTCTCGCGTCGTGCATAGCGCAGCACTTCGCCGACGAGGTCGTCTCCCGAGACGCGCGCGATCTCACCGCCGAGCCGCTCCGCCAGACGCAATGAACGGTCGACATTTCGCACGACATCCGCAGATTGTTCTTCCTGTCCGGCGCGCTCGACGTATAGCGCAATCCATGTCGCGTTAAGGCCGGTGGCGAGGCGGGCGCCGGCGCGAACCACCTCCTCGGATTTTGCGTCGCGGCCGACGCAAACAAGCAGACGCTCCGCCGTCCCCCATGGACCCTCGATCGCCCCCTGGCGAAGGAAGTCGACCATTTGATCGTCGACCCGTTCAGCCGTTCGCCGCAAGGCGAGTTCGCGCAAGGCCGTGAGATTGCGCGGCGTGAAAAAATTCTGCGTCGCGCGTTTCGCCGTCTCGGGGATGTAGACCTTGCCATCCTTCAGCCGCTGCAGCAGTTCTTCCGGCGTGATGTCGACAAGGATGACGTCCGCAGCGTTCTGCAGGACGCGGTCCGGCACCGTCTCGCGCACCGCGACGCCTGTCACGCGCGATACGACGTCGGCGAGGCTTTCGAGATGCTGAACGTTGAGCGTCGTCCATATGTCGATGCCGACGTCAAGCAGCTCTTCGACATCCTGCCAGCGTTTGGGATGGCGGCTATCTGGCGCGTTGGTATGCGCGAGTTCGTCGACGAGGACGAGCTGAGGTTTTCGCGCCAGCGCCGCGTCGATGTCGAATTCCTCAATGATCCGACCGCGATATTCGCATTTGCGGCGTGGCAGCGTCTCGAGACCGTTGAGGAGCGCTTGCGTCTCAGCGCGCCCGTGAGTTTCCGCTACCCCTACGACAACATCGACGCTTTCAGCCTTGGCCGTCTGCGCGCGCGCCAGCATCGCGTAGGTTTTGCCGACGCCGGGCGCGGCGCCGAGAAAGACGCGAAGCTTCCCCTTACTCTCCTTGTCGCTCAGGGCAAGGAGCGCATCGGGATCGGGTCGGCGGTCGAAGTCTCCGTCCTCGCGGGCCACGAAACGTCTACCTTCTAGGGCATCACCTTTATTTTAGGCGATCAAGAGCCAAATTCAGCAAGAGCACATTTACGCGCGGCTCGCCGATCACGCCAAGAACGCGCCCTTCGACATTCGCTGCGACGGCGGCGCGCACCCGCGCCTCCTGCAGATTGCGGGCTTTGGCGACGGCTCCCGCCTGCGCCAGCGCGAACTGCGGTGAAATATGCGGATCAAGGCCGGAGGCGGACGTCGTCGCGGCGTCAGCGGCGACGAAGTCAATCCGGCCGGCGGAAAATTCCGCCTCGATCGTCGCATTGACACGGTCGACAAGCTTCTTCGACGTCGGCCCGAGATTGGAGCCCATCGAGTTCGCTGCGTTGTAAGGCGCGTCGACCGTCTTGGAAGGATCAGCTGGGTCGGGGCCTGTCGTCGACGAGGGTCGGCCATGAAAATAGCGATCGGAGGCAAAATTCTGTCCGATCAGCGTCGAGCCGATCACTTTTCCGTCGCGTTCGATCAGGCTTCCATTCGCCTGCGTCGGCAGGGCGAGTTGCGCAACGCCGGTGATCGCGAGCGGATAGGCGATTCCGGTCAACGCCGTGAAAAGCACGATCATCGCGATCGCCGGACGAATTTGGGAGAGCATCTGGGGGCCTCCTTACGCGAGATGAATTGCCGAAACGGCGAGGTCGATGAGCTTGATGCCGATGAAGGGCACGATCAGACCGCCGAGCCCATAGATCAGCAGATTTCGTCGCAGCAAGGCGGCGGCGCCCACGGGCCGGTAGGGGACGCCCTTCAGCGCGAGCGGGATGAGCGCGATAATGATGAGCGCGTTAAAGATCACCGCCGAGAGTATGGCCGACTGCGGCGAGGCGAGCCTCATAATGTTGATCGCTTGCAGTTCCGGATAGGCGACGACAAACAGCGCCGGAATGATCGCGAAATATTTGGCGACGTCGTTGGCGATTGAGAAACTCGTCAGCGATCCGCGCGTCATCAGCAGCTGTTTGCCGATCGCGACGATCTCGATGAGCTTTGTCGGATCGCTGTCGAGGTCGACCATATTGCCGGCCTCGCGCGCCGCTTGCGTGCCGGTCTGCATGGCGACGCCAACGTCGGCCTGAGCGAGCGCCGGCGCGTCATTGGTGCCGTCGCCGCACATGGCGATCAGCCGGCCTCCCTGCTGCTCCTTGCGGATATAGGCGAGTTTGTCTTCGGGCTTCGCTTGCGCGATGAAGTCGTCGACTCCCGCTTCTCCGGCGATCGCCGCAGCGGTGATCGGATTGTCGCCTGTGACCATCACCGTCTTGACGCCCATCGCGCGCAAGGCGGCGAAGCGCGATTTTATGTCGGGCTTGATGATGTCTTTGAGATGAATGACGCCGAGCAGCATGCCGTTTTCCGACACGGCGAGCGGCGTGCCTCCCGAGCGCGAGATGCGCTCGACAGCGCCTTCAAAATCGACGGGAACGGATTTGACTTCCGTGGCGACGGCGTCGACGGCTCCTTTGCGCAGCGTCCGGCCGGGAAGATCCACCCCGGAAATGCGCGTATGCGCCGAAAAGGGGACGATCTGCGCGTCCGGTCCGAGGTTTGGCGTTGAAGAGTCAAGAATGCTCGTTGAGCCAAGGACGGTCTTGCCCAGAGCGACAATCGACCTGCCTTCGGGCGTTTCATCCGCGAGCGAGGCAAGCAGCGCCGCTTCGACGAAAGCATGCTCCGAGACGCCCTCGACCGGAATGAAATCATCCGCCATGCGATTGCCGAAGGTGATGGTGCCGGTCTTGTCGAGCAGCAGCGTGTCGACGTCGCCCGCCGCCTCCACGGCGCGACCCGAGGTCGCGATGACATTGAAGCGGATCAGCCGATCCATGCCGGCGATGCCGATCGCCGACAGGAGTCCGCCAATCGTCGTCGGGATCAGGCAGACAAGCAGCGCGATCAGCACGGTGACAGAAATCGCTGCGTCAGAGTAGACCGCAAGCGGCCAAAGCGTCACGCACACGATAAGAAAAATGATAGTCAGCCCAGACAAGAGAATCGACAGCGCGAGTTCGTTCGGCGTTTTCTGCCGCTGTGCGCCCTCGACGAGCGCGATCATCCGATCGATGAAGGTCGAACCGGGCGCCATGGTGATCTTCACCTTGATCCAGTCGGAGAGAACCGTCGTGCCGCCGGTGACGGCCGAACGGTCGCCGCCCGCCTCGCGAATGACCGGCGCGGACTCGCCTGTGATCGCGGATTCATTGACCGAGGCGACGCCTTCGACCACTTCGCCGTCGCCGGGGATGAGTTCGCCCGCTTCGACCAGCACCAGATCGCCGGGCTTCAGATCGAGCGCCGACACGCCTTCATAGACGTCCTTTATCCCGCTTTTGTTTTGCGGATCGATCAGCCGCTTGGCGCGTGAATCGCTACGCGTCTTACGCAAAGCGTCGGCTTGCGCTTTGCCGCGTCCCTCCGCCACCGCTTCGGCGAAATTGGCGAATAGCACGGTGAACCACAGCCAGGCGGCGATCTGGCCCGAGAAGACGGCGGCGCCGTTCTGCGCAATGAGATCGCGCACAAATAATGCGGTGACCACCGCCGACACGATTTCCGTGACGAAGATCACCGGATTGCGCGCGAGGCGCCTCGGATCGAGCTTCCTGAAGGCGTCGACGGCGGCGCGCTTCGTGATCGCGGCGTCGAATAAGCCGGGAGCGGCGACCTTATGCGACATCTGACATGCTCCTTAGAAGGTTTTTCCGGCAAGCAGCGCGAAATGCTCGACGATGGGGCCGAGCGCGAGCGCCGGGAAATATTGCAGCAGATAGAGAACGACGATGATGCTGAGCAGGAGGCCGATGAAGAGTGGTCCATGCGTCGGGAAAGTCCCCACTGAAGCGGCGCCCTTCTTTTTGGCCGCGAATGAACCTGCGATCGCCAATAGGGGAATGACGAAGGCGAAACGTCCAAGCAGCATCGCGACGCCCAGCGTCGTGTTGTACCAAAGCGTATTGCCGCTCAGTCCTGCGAAGGCGGACCCATTGTTATCGGTCGCTGAAGCGAATGCGTAGAGAATCTCGGAGAGTCCGTGCGGACCTGCATTGTTCCTACTGGCGAGGCCGGTCTGAAGCATGACTGAAACGCCCGTGAAGACGAGAACCGTGAGCGGATAGATCAGCACCGCCAGCATCGCGAGCTTCATCTCGCGCGTTTCGATCTTTTTGCCGAGGTATTCGGGCGTGCGGCCGACCATGAGCCCGGCGATGAAAACGGCGATGATCGCCAACACCAGAAACCCATAGAGCCCGGCGCCGACGCCGCCCGGCGCAATGCTGCCCATCAGCATGTTGAACAGGGGCACGAGGCCGCCGAGCGGCATGAAGGAGTCATGCATCGAGTTGACCGCGCCGCAGCTCGTGCCCGTGGTCGACGTGGCGAATAGCGCGCTCATCGCAGGGCCGAAGCGGACCTCCTTGCCTTCCATATTGCCGGGCGAAGGATCGACGCCGATCTCGGTCAGCAGGGGGTTCCCGCTTGCCTCGGCCCCGTAAGCGACCAGAACGCCGGCGACAAGCACGATCATCATGGTGATGGCGATCGCACGACCTTGCCGACGGTCCGAGACGGCGTGTCCAAAGGCGAAGGCCGTCGCGAAGGGAATAACGAGCAGCGCCCAGATCTCCAGCATGTTGGAAAGAGCGTTGGGATTCTCGAATGGATGGGCGGAATTGGCGTTGAAAAAACCGCCGCCATTGGTTCCGAGTTCCTTGATCGCCTCCTGGCTGGCGACAGGTCCTATCGCGAGCGTCTGCTTCGCGCCCTCGAGCGTCGTCGCTTCGATCGAACCCTGCAGCGTCTGCGGAACGCCGAGAGCGACGAGGGCGAGCGCAACCACGATCGAGAGCGGCAGGAGCACGTAAAGCGTCGAACGGGTGAGGTCGACCCAGAAATTGCCAATTGTCGGCGACTCCGCGCGAGACAAGCCGCGTACCAGAGCAAACGCCATCGCGAGTCCCGTCGCAGCGGACACAAAATTGTGCACGGTGAGGCCGAGCATCTGCGTCAAGTGACTCATCGTCGACTCGCCACTGTAGTTCTGCCAATTGGTGTTGGTGACGAAGCTCAGCGACGTGTTGAAGGCGAGATCAGAAGGAACGCCGCTAAAGCTCTGAGGATTGAGCGGCAGATAAGCCTGCAGCCGCTGGAGCGCGTAAAGCGAAACAAAGCCGATCGCGCTGAAGGCCAGCATCGCCGTCGTGTAGGCAAGCCAGTTTTGCTCATGTGCAGGATCAACGCCGGCGAGTCTGTAGAAGGCGCGCTCTATGGGCGACAGGGCGGGAGAGAGCAGGCTGCGCTCGCCCGCTAAAACGCGGGAGATGTAACCGCCGAGTGGAATAGCCGCGACAATAACGGCAAGCAGGACGATGGCGATTTGCGCCAGCCCAATGGAAGTCATGGCGAACGCCCGGCATATGCCGAGCCTCCCTTTAGAATTTTTCCGGATGAAGCAGCGTATAAGCGAGATAGGCGCCGAGAAGAGCGGCGACGATCAGTCCAATGACAGGTTCAAACATGCGGGTTCTCCTACAGGCGCCCGCAGGCCCGCGCATAGGCGCCAACGACCGCAAACAGGAAAAGACCGAGGCCAACGTACAGAATATCGAGCATGTGTCCTCTCCGCGCTCACTGGCGCGGTGAATCAATGCGCGCACGCCGCGCGCGCATCTCGTGAAACAGATTGTTCGCGATCACAAAGATAGTGGCCGCGACGCCGAGGCCAATGAGAGATAGAGGCATGAGCGCATCTCACTTTAATGTCGCGTTCTCGCTTCGGTCTTCACCAAACGAGAATGACGAACCGCAATTTGCGCGCGAATGATGTAAGGGCGCTATTAGGATTTCGGTCGGTCGAGGCTGCTCACAGGGCGCTCGCTCGCCGGTCGTCTGGGGTGGTGAGCTAATGAAATGGATCGGCTAGGCAATTGAACGGGTGCGCCGTCTTAAAATTAATTTGAAGCGGTCCTCTTGCGACGTCGCGTTCCAACGCGGGAAGTTTCCGCTCGTCTGTATGCCCTCAGAAAGACGCCAATTCCGGCGTCGACCATCGCGTCAACGGAGGTTTCGGTTCTGGGTTCGAGACCAAGCGCCGTGTGAAGCGGCAGATCCCCGCGGACAAGACTCAGAAAATGGCTGGCGGCTTCAGTCGCGTCCGAGAACGTCAGGAGGCCGCGGGCTTTGGCCTCTTCGAGCAACGCCGCGACTCGCATGAGTTCGTTTTTCGGACCGCTTTCAAAGAACAGTCTGCAGAGTTGCGGAAAACGCATGCGCTCACTGGATATCGCCTGAAAGAACGCCATCGACTCCGGCGTCAAATACACGTCGACAAACTGCAGCGCGAAGCTTCGAAGCGCCTCGACAAGTCCGATGTCGAGATCGGGCATCTGCAGCCTGCTGGCTTTCAGGCGGCATTCCGCTTCGATCAAATGGGCGAATAAAGCTTCCTTGCTGGGAAAGTATGCGTAGAGCGTCGCCTTCGACACGCAAGCGGACCGCGCGATCGCGTCCATGCTCGTCTCGGCGAAGCCCTGTTCGAGGAACAATTTTCGCGCCGCCTCGATTACGGAACATTCCTTCCGTCCCGCAACATGCGCCTCTGTCGATCCTGCCGCCGCATGATCCGTCGAGGGGCTCTTCATGGCGGGATCCTCAATTTCAGTCTTTACAGCAGCGACGCCGCCGACTCTTGCTTCAAGGCTCTGCCCCCGCGCCATCCGCTCTTCCCCACGCCTCCGAGCCTGAACCGGCAAAATCCGGTGGTGTGACCTATCTATCGGCCCACTTTTGAAAAGTTTCAAACTAAACGACCCAGTTCAATTTAACGTTGACACGCGCCAAAGGGCAAGCATAAAACTGAACCGTTCAGTTTTACCTGGGTCCGATATGAGCTGGAGGGCGCCTCAAATATTCCGGCCGTTGCTCAACCCGCATTGGGGAGACCGCCTTGTTCTTCTGCTGGAAAGGCCGAAGGCGAGTTCGAAGGGCAGGGCGGCGGCGCTGGGGCTTCTGGTTGCCGCGTTTCTTTCCGGCTGCGCTGTAGGCCCCGACTTTGCTGCGCCCAATGCACCCCTGGGCGCGGGCTATGCGGTAGGCAAGCCTTCTAACATCACCCAGTCGGCGGCCATCGCGGGCGGCGGCGCACAAAGGCTCGTTCCTGGCCGCGACATTCCGGGGGAATGGTGGCGACTGTTCCGCTCGAAGCAGATTTCGGCGCTCGTGACCGAGGCGGTCAACAATCATCCGAACATCGCGGCCGCGGAAGCGGCGCTTCGCCAGGCGCGCGAGACCACGGAAGCCGATGCGGCGTCCTTCTTTCCGTCGGCCACTCTGACCCAGAGCGTGGCGCGCACGCAAATGACGACGGCGCAATTCGGCGGCTTCTCGCAAAGCTCCTCGTCGAGCGGATCGCAAGGCTCGTCGTCGAGCGGGGCGACGGCGCTCCTTTATACGCTGCATAATTCGAATGTCGCCGTGTCGTTCACGCCCGACGTCTTCGGCAAGACGACGCGCACGGTTGAGAGCGATTTCGCCGCGGCCGAGTATCAGCGATTCCAGCTTGAGGCGACCTATCTGGCGCTGGCCGCCAATGTGGTGACCGCTGCGATCGCCGATTCCTCCTACGCCTCGCAGATCAAGGTCACGCGCGATCTCATCGCCGCCTATCAGAAGCAACTCGACATATTGCAAAAGCGCTTCGAGCTCGGCGCCGTGAGCGCGGCCGACGTGGTGTCGGAAAAGGCGCTCGTCGCTCAGGCGCAAGCGACGCTGCCGCCGCTCGAAAAAGCGCGCGCGCAGACGCGCAATCAGCTCATGGCCTATCTCGGCCGCTTTCCCAATGACGATAAGGGCGAAGCGATCGACATTGAGCATCTGCATCTACCGCGGGATCTGCCGCTCAGCTTGCCGTCTAATCTGGTGCGCCAGCGCCCGGACGTTCTTTCGGCGGAGGCTCAGTTGCATCAGGCGAGCGCCAATGTCGGCGTCGCCACGGCAAATATGCTGCCGCAGCTGACGTTGACGGGCAATGGCGGCAGTCAGGCGTCGAATTTCGCGCAATTGTTCTTGCCGCAAACCTCGGTCTACAATCTTGCGACGCAGCTCTCCGGCCAGGCGTTCGACGCCGGCAAATTATTCCATCAGCGCGAGGCGAAGCTGGCCGCGCTGGAACAGGCGGAAGCGCAATATCGCGCCACCGTGATCAGCGCCTTCCAGAATGTCGCCAACGCCTTGCAGTCGATCAAGCATGACGCGGCGACGCTGCGTGCGCAGGTTGCGGCGGAAAAGGCCGCCGCCGAAAGCCTGGATATTTCGCAAGCCCAATATTTGGCGGGCTCGACGACCTATCCGACGGTGCTCAACGCCGCGCAGACCCTGCTCAACGCCCGTCTCAATCGCGTCCAGGCGCAGGCGGCGCGCTTCTCGGATACCGCGGCGCTGATGCAGGCGCTCGGCGGCGGGTGGTGGAATCGCCTCGACGAGACGCCGGCGTCGCTTCCCAAACCCACTGACCTCGTTTCAACCCTGCCGATCGCAGCGGCGATACGCGCCGAGGCTGAGGAGCGCTCCCGTGCCCGTTAACACGCTTTTGCAAGACCGTCTCGGATCGATGTTCAAGCCCATGATGATCATGCTGGCGATCGTCGCCCTCGTGTTCGCAGGCCTTTACGGTTTCGTCAGTTTCCGCTCGATGATGATCGGGCGGTTCCTCGCCTCCATGGCCAATCCGCCGCAGACCGTGTCGGTGACGACGGCCGCCTATCGGGAATGGCGCCCGAAGTTTTCCGCCATCGGCACATTCCGCGCCGTCAATGGCGCGGACCTCTCGCTCGAAACCTCCGGCATCGTTGAGAAGATCCACTTCCAGTCGGGCGAGGACATCAAGGCGGGGCAAATTCTCATCGAGCTGCGCAAGGATACGGACAACGCCCGGCTCGAAGCCTTGAAAGCCACCGCGGAGCTCAACGCCATCAACCTGCGCCGCGACCAGTCGCAGCTCAAAATCCGCGCCGCGAGTCAGGCGACTGTGGATACGGACATCGCCAATCTGCGAAGCGCCAACGCCCAGGTCGTTCAGCAGGAGGCGGTGATCGCGCAAAAAACCCTGCTCGCGCCCTTCGCCGGAAGGCTCGGCATCCGTCAGATCGATCTTGGCCAATATATCGGCGCCGGAACGGTGATCGTGACCTTGCAGGCGCTCGATCCGATCTTTCTCGACTTTGTCCTGCCGCAGCAGGACTTGAATGGCGTCTCGGTCGGACAAACCATCGCCGCGACGGTCGACGCCTTTCCCGGCCAGAGCTTTACGGGCAAGATCGACGCCATCAGCTCCAAGGTGGATCTCGCAAGCCGCAACGTGCAGATCCGCGCGAGCCTCGCCAATGCCGAACGCAAGCTGCGGCCCGGCATGTTCGCTTCGGTGGAAATCGCGACCGGCAAGCCCCAGCGCCTCATCACGCTGCCGCAAACGGCGATCGTCTACGCGCCTTTCGGCAATTCGGTGTTCCTTGCGCAAAAAAGCAAGGAGAGCGCCGATAAGAAGGCGCCGCAAAGCCCCGGGCTTGTCGCGCATCAAGCCTTCGTTCGGCTCGGCGAGACGCGCGGCGACGAAGTCTCGGTGCTTGAAGGGGTGCCCGAAGGCGCCACGGTCGTCACGGCGGGTCAGGTCAAGCTGCGCAACGGCGCGCCGCTCGCCCTTTCGCAAGAGCCGTCACCGCCTGTCGACGCCTATCCCAAGCCCCTGGATCAGTGAACGGAGATTTCGCAAGATGCGTTTCACCGACATTTTCGTGCGCCGTCCGGTGCTCGCCACGGTGGTGAGCCTGCTGATCTTGGTGCTTGGCCTCAGATCGCTGGCGACTTTGCCCGTGCTGCAATACCCGCGCACGCAAAACGCCGTCGTCACGGTGATGACGTACTATTTTGGCGCCGATCCGGCGACCGTCGCCGGTTTCGTCACGACGCCGCTCGAAAACGCCATCGCGCAGGCGAACGGCATCGACTATCTCACCTCGACGAGTCAGATCGGGGTGAGCACGATCACCGCCAATCTGCGCCTGAACTATGATTCCGGCAAGGCGCTGACCGAGATCAGCACCAAGGTCGATTCGGTGCTCAACCAATTGCCGCAGACCGTCCAGCGTCCTGTCATCACCGTCAAGATCGGCCAAACGACCGACGCCATGTACCTTGGCTTCAACAGCGACATCCTCACGCCGAGCCAGGTGACGGACTATCTCATCCGCGTCGTGCAGCCGCGTTTGCAATCGGTGCCGGGCGTGCAGACGGCGGAGCTTATCGGCGGCAAGACTTTTGCGCTCAGAGCCTGGCTCGATCCGGTGAAGCTCGCCGCCTATGGGCTCACCGCCAGCGAAGTGGCGGCGTCCCTCCAGAGCAATGACTATATCGCCGGCCTCGGCTCGACCAAGGGCCAATGGGTTCAGGTCAATCTCTCGGCGGCGACGTCGCTCCATTCACTCGAGGAGTTTCGTAACCTCGTCGTCAAGCAGGTGAACGGCGCCAATGTGAAGCTGCGCGACGTCGCCAATGTCACGCTCGGCGCCGACGATTATGAATCCTCGGTGTCGTTCGACGGCAAGCAGGCGGTCTATATCGGCATTCTCGTGGCGCCGAACGCGAATTTGCTCGATGTCGTCAAAGGCGTCAAAGACGCCTATCCCGACATTGTCAAAGCGCTGCCCCAAGGCTTGAACAGCGAGATTGTCTACGACACGACGAATTTCGTGAACAGCTCCATCGACGAGGTGATTCACACGCTGATCGAAGCGGTCCTCATCGTCACCGCCGTCGTCTTCGTGTTTTTGGGATCATGGCGCTCGGTGCTGATCCCGATCATGGCAATTCCGCTTTCGCTCATCGGCTCGCTGACGTTTCTCCTCGCTCTCGGCTTCTCGATCAATCTGCTGACGCTTCTCGCGCTGGTGCTGGCGATCGGCCTCGTGGTCGACGACGCGATCATCGTCGTCGAAAACGTGAACCGGCATCTCGGAGAAGGCCTGACGCCTGTCGACGCCGCGCTGCTGGCCGCGCGGGAGCTCGCGGGGCCGATTATCGCGATGACGATCGTGCTGATCGCCGTCTATGTGCCGATCGGCTTTCAGGGCGGCCTCACCGGCGCGCTCTTCGTCGAATTCGCTTTCACTCTGGCGGCGGCGGTCACCGTGTCGGGCATTGTCGCGCTCACTTTGTCGCCGGTGAGCTGCGCTTTGGCGCTCAAGGCCCCTGAGCGGGGGAAGCAGACGCTTGAGTCTCGCATCGTCGGCTACATCGACGCGCGGATGGACGCCGTCCGGGACAGCTATCACCGCCTGCTGGACTCCTCTCTCAATTACGTGCCGGTGACGCTCGTCTTCGGCGGGCTGGTGCTTTCGAGCATCTATTGGCTCTACGCCAGCGCCAAGAGCGAACTCGCGCCAAACGAGGATCAGGGCATCATTCTGGCGCAGGCGACTCCGGCGCCAAACGCCACTCTCCAGCAAAAGCTGTACTACGCCGATCAGGCATATAAAATCATCGCCAAGCACCCAGAGACCGACAGCGTGTTCCAGATCAATTCGCCGGCGGCGAATCTGACCGGCGTGGTGCTCAAGCCCGCGGATGAGCGCAAGGTCGGCGCGGAGGCCTTGCAGCATATGCTCCAGCAGGAGCTGAGCGCCGTTGCGGGCGTGCGCTTCGTCGCCTTCCAGCCGCCGCCGCTCCCCGGCTCGATGGGCTTGCCGATTCAATTCGTGTTCCAGAGCACCGACCCTTTCGAGAAGATGGACGGCATCTCCCGCGAATTCTTGTCGAAAGCTCTGGCGACGGGAAAGTTCATGTTCCTCGACACCGATCTCAAGATCGACCAGCCGCAGTTGTCGCTTGTCATCGACCGGGAAAAGACCGCGCAACTCGGCCTGAGAATGATCGACGTCGGCGGGGCGCTCACCACCGCGCTGAGCGGCGGCTATACGCAATATTTCGGGCTCGCCGGCCGTTCGTACAAAGTCATTCCGCAGGTCGCCCAACGGTTTCGACTAAATCCGGATCAGATCTTGAATTATTACATCAAGACGGCGGACGGCTCCTTGGCGCCGCTTTCGACCGTCGCCAAGCTCGAAACCGCGATCGTTCCCGAGTCACTCAATCATTTCCAGCAGATTAATTCGGTGACGATTTCTGGCGTGGCCGCGCCGGGCGTCATCGCCGGCGAGGCGCTCGACGCGCTGAAAGAGGTCGCGCGCCAAGCGTTGCCCGCGACCTATACGATCGACTATGCCGGACCCTCGCGTCAGTTCTTTCAGGAGTCGAGCGGCTTCGCGGTGACGTTTGGCTTCGCCCTCATCATCATCTTTCTGGCGCTGGCCGCGCAATTCGAGAGCTTCCGCGATCCGCTGATCATTCTCGTATCCGTCCCAATGTCGATCGCCGGCGCGCTGGTTTTCATCATGCTCGGCTTTGGCGGCGCGAGCATCAATATTTACACGCAGGTCGGTCTGGTGACGTTGATGGGGCTGATCAGCAAACACGGCATTCTGATCGTGGAGTTCGCCAATGAATTGCAGCACGGCGGCATGTCGAAACGGGAAGCGATCCTGCAGGCCACGTCCATTCGCCTGCGTCCGATCCTTATGACCACCGCGGCGATGGTGCTCGGCGTCTTGCCGCTCGTCATGGCGGCGGGCGCGGGCGCGGCGTCGCGCTTCAACATGGGTCTGGTGATAGCGTCGGGCCTTTCCATCGGCACCCTGTTCACGCTGTTTGTTCTGCCCGCAGTCTATCTCGTGCTCGCGGCGGACCATTCAGGGTTAGGAAAGAAGGCCGCGCTCGATCTTGTGTCGCCAGCGCATCCATAAATACGGTCGGAGATCGTTGTTAAAGAGGATCCATGAACATGTTGCGTAAGGCTGACGCGACTCGCCGACCACTATCTATCTCGTCAACGTCGTTACATGCGTGACATGGAGCCTAATCTCGTTGCGCGAGATCGGCTTCGCAAAACCACGCCTGGCGGACGCGGTGGCTGCGAGGAAAAGTTGAAGCGCGAGCGTCTTGCCACATGGAAAAACGTTGGACTGCAAATCAGGAGGGGACCGACTCAGCGTCGGTCTGATAGGCGTCATTCAGAATAAGATGTGCGAGACTGCGTGCAGAATCGTCCCAGGAATAAACAGGCATTTTTTCTTTTTCGATCGGTTCTCGATAGAGCTTCTCGATTTTGTCGGCCAAGTCGATCGAGTCGAGTAAATTGAAATAGCGGACGTGATCTCCGCCAGTTTCGTGGAACACGGGCAAATCCGAGGCGATAACGGGAACTCCGTAATGACCCGCTTCAACAAGCGGGAGGCCAAATCCTTCGATCATTGACGGATAAACCAATGCGCGCGCATGGGCGTAGCAGTGATGAAGATCGGCGTCGCTCGCCTTATCGAGCCATAGGAGGCGTCGGCCAAATTCGCAGTGTTGTTTGATCCGATGTTCGAGAGATTCGCTTTGCCAGCCTGCTCGACCAATAATGACGTAACGGGCGTCGATCCCGCGCGACCAAAGACGTTCGAACGCGTCAAGCGCTATCGGATAGCATTTTCGGGGTTCAAGAGTGCCTACGCTTAGAAAGTAAGGCGTTTCGCTTGTCGTCACAATTTTGGCCTCGGAAGAAGTTTCGGAATCATCTTTGTCGTCGAAATCCGCGCCCAGTCGCCACCAGCCGATGCGAAGATGCGGCTTTGTGGCGAGGTCTTTGCGAGCGACGTAAGCGACGAAATTCATCGCAGTGCTCTTTGAGACGCATATGATGCGATCGCTTTTCAGCACGAGTTTTTCGAACCACTCGCTGAATTCCTCAGTCATTCGCGGGGTGACGCTGAGCGGATGGATCAAGGGGATCAGGTCGTGCAGGACAGTTATGAGCTGTCCGTCGACATCGGTGAGACGCTGAATGAGCGGCAGATGTTCCGAAAGCATGCCCCAGCTTGCGTCGAGGAGCATGAATTTGTCGCCTTCCCTGAACGTAATCGAGGTCGGGAGCAGCGGATGATCGTAGTAGGGAAGAAGTTCACCATTTTCGACAACTACGGGAAGTGCAAATCGATCTCGGATCGATCTCTTGGCTATTTCGCGAACGACGCGCTGAACGCCGGTTTTCCCGCCGACGCGGAGCGTTGGCGTAACATCAATGAAGACACGGCAAGATCTGGCCGAGGCGAGCGTGTCGTCCGAGGCGAGTTCTTTTGGCAAAAGAGGTCGACGCCTTTGTCTCGAGCGATCCTGAGTGCTCGATCCATCGTGCAGATGGCCAAGTCCGAGTTGCTTGGTCACGGTCCAGTAGAGTTCTCTCAATTTGAAATAGGCGAAAGCGGTTACTGGATCGAGCGCATCCGCCATGCGTCTGCGTTGGATCTCGAGGTTCTCTAGCTGAATCTGCGACGCGAGAAAAAGGGCGACCTCGCTTTCGTGTTCAATTGGCTGCTGCATCTTGCTCTTCTCTGGAGTATGCGCCGAATGCGCGGACGCGCCGCTTCAGAAGATTGGGGGGGCTTTGATATTGCTTTTCTGCGCCGCCGCGTTTCGCGGCGAGAGAGGGCGGCGACTGCATCGGCTCACTTCGTTTGCAAACGAGCCATTAATTTGCTTGCGACGTCGCCAAGCCGGCTCGCATAACGCTCAGATGAGTATTTCTCTTCGTACAATGCGCGCGTATCGCTCGTCATCGGATCGCTTCGTTCACTCATCCCGGGACGCTTCATCATGGCGGCGGCGAATTCTCTGGCGTCGTCTGCGATGAACACGTTGCGAAGCTGTGACGGATCGATCCCCATTCCCCTGAAAGCCTTCGATGTCGCAACGATCGGCAGTCCGCTGGAGAGTGCTTCCACGGTTTTGATCGAAAGGCCGTGCCCTTCTCGGGTCGGGAGGAGAATTAAAGCTGCATCGGCGTAGGCAGACTGTATTTCAGCTACTCTGCCACGGAAGAGATGGCGATGCTCTTTATACAGTACTGTGTCACGGCTCTTCACGCCATCGGCGATATCGCCAAAAATTGAAATCGATAGTTCAGGCACGCGCGGTACGATATACTTTAAAAACCAGCGAACGCTGATGTAGTTGGCCGCGTTGTTTCCTGCGACGAAGATCGCGCGGTCGCCATTGGCGCGAGGATGCGCGGAGGCTATCGAGGGATAGATCAGTTCGTGTTGAGCCAGAGGCAAAAGCTGCTCGAACGCCGCATGCTCCTCCGAATTCAAGTGAATGCAAATGTCGGCGCGCTTGATCCACTCGAGTTCGACGGCAAGCATGCTCCTATAGCCGGCGTAAGGCGGAATGCTAAACCCAGCGCGATTGCGGAGCTCGTATTGGCGAGCCTGAATGTCGTGCGTGTCGAGCACGACGGGAATACGGCGCATCGCGCGCATTTTCTCGACGAAAGGCTGTACAAAGAAGTGGTTGGCGTGAATCAGGTCGATAGCGTTCGTATCGAGCGCTTCGGGAAGGGGCGCGCGCTTCACCAGCTCCACCAGCCAGGTTGCCTGGTCGCCATGCGTTAAGGGCCACCAGCCGTCCTTCAGGAGCGTGGTCTTGAAGAGGTCGGGGATGGTGGCGGACGATTCATATCTCTCGTCGGCGGCGAGGTCCTGACTATGAAGCCTGTACTCTTTCCAGCGTGCGCCGCGGCCAACGGAGGGCGTGACATCGTCCATAAGCGCGATGGAAAGCACACGCGCTCCGAGTTTTTTGTAGGCGCTTATTTGACTAGCGATAACCTGATGCGTTCCGCAGGAATGCCACGCAGGATGCACGACGGCGACTGTTTTTCCTGATAGCGCGGCGCGACCTGGACCTAATTGATGTATCGACATCCCGACGATCCCCTTTGGGCGTCAAGGTCGAACTCTCAGGGGACATTTATTTGCTCGATTCGTTTCGATTTGTTTCGAGGTCGGTTTTGGGCAGCGACACTCTCGCGATGAGGCCGCCGCCGGTTCGCTCATCCAACGTCAGGCGTCCGCAGTGGGCTTCGACGATGGCCCGCGCGATCGCCAGGCCGAGCCCGAAGCCTTCGTTTGTGTTCGAGGACGCGCCTGCGTCTCCTCGCTCGAAAGGTTCGAGCATCAATTCCCTCTTTGCCTGAGGAATGCCCGGACCACTGTCGACGACCTCGACGACCGCCGCGTCATCGCTTTCGATCAGCCTGACTTCGGGCCTTTCTCCGTATTTGACAGCATTGTCTATGAGGTTGGAGAACGCGCGTTGCAGATCGTCCGGGCTACCCAGAACGTTGACGTGATCCACTCCGTCGTAGCGTGCATGGGCGCCCACATCGACGAACTGATCGACAATCGCCTGCAACAGGCTCGCCAGATCCAGCGCGACGACCTCCTGCTGGAAACCACCGCGCAGATAGTCGAGGCAGCCGCCGACCATAGCCTCCATCTGGTCGAGGTCCCGCAGCAGTTTCGCTTTCGTGTCGCTGCTTTCAATATATTCGGCGCGAAGACGCATCCGCGTGATGGGCGTCCGAAGATCATGGCTGACCGACGTCAGCATTCGCGTTCGCTGCGAGGCCATTTCGGCGATGCGACGCTGCATGCGGTTGAAGGCTCGCGTCGCCTTTCGGACCTCTTCGGGTCCGGTCTCCGCGAGCTGCGCCGGCACGCTGTCAAGTCCGAAGGATTCGGCGGCGTTCGCGAATTTCGTGAGGGGGCGCGTCAGCGACAGCGCGGCCCATAGGGAGAATATGAACAAGCTCACCGCGACGAAGCCCAGGGTGACGATCGCGAACCGTGGAAACCCGGGAGGCCGGATCGGGGCGTCGAGCAGGAATTGCTGCCCATCGTGCAACGACCCGCTAAATCGCTTGTTGTCATCGTGCGCTGCGATCTCGACTCCAACGGGGAGGCGAAAACGAAAATAAACTGGCTGCGCCCCGTTGCGCGTGACGACTCCTGGCTCTGAGAGCGCGACGTGAAACCCCGGAAAGTTCTCGTTGAAACCTGTTGCGATGGCTGGCCTTTCCGCTGCGGAGGCGGCGTCCAAAGCGGTTAAAGCCGCCACGACAATGGAGGCGCTCAGGTCGCGAGGGTGGCCGGGAGCGGGTTCGGACAGGAAGATGATCGTCGTCACGGCTGCGTGGAACAGGCCGACGCATAGAAGCAGGAGAAGCGCCAGCTGCACATTGATGTTTCGGAGCGCAGACATTCTCACTTTGAGGTGACTTTCGCCCTGAATGTGTAGCCCATCGACCGAACGGTCTGAATGAGCGCTGGGTCTCGCGGGTCGTCCTCGATCTTTTGACGGAGCCGGCTTATCAGGATGTCCACGCTGCGCTCGGTCGTGGATGACGCCTTCAGCTCATCGCGCGAGAATATTTTTCCGGGATTTCGGCAGAGCGTCAGCAACAGGTCGAATTCCGCGCTCGTGAGGATCACCCGCACGCCGGTCGGACCCAGTAGGCGCCGTGCGGAAGAGTCCAGGAGGAATCCAGAAAAGCTATAGGCGCTAAATTGCGGGGACGGTTCAAGATCCGGAGCAGTCCGCCGGAGGACGGCCCCGATGCGCGCGAGCAGTTCACGCGGAACGAAAGGTTTGACCAAATAGTCGTCGGCGCCGAGTTCGATTCCAAGTATACGGTCCGTGTCTTCGCCGCGCGCGGTCAGCATGATCAATGGGGGGCTTCCCGTGTTCCGCAAGCGCATGCAGATGGAAAATCCATCCTCGTCCGGAAGGTTGACGTCGAGCACGATCAGATCGACCTGCGCGCTCGCGAGAACTTCGTCCATCTGTTTGCCGTCACGGGCAAGCATCACCTTAAACCCGTTGTCGCCGAGGTATGTCGATAAGAGCGATCTAATATCCTCGTCGTCCTCTACGACGAGGATCCGCCGCCTATCGGCCGCGCTTGATGCGGGTGTGTTCAAGGTCAGAGAGTTCACCTACTCGCGGCTTCGAGCCAGCGGCGAGTTCCAAATCGAGAGTTCCGCACAGCTGTGTCGAGATTCTGGCGCGGTTGTTTCGTTTTGTTGCGCGCAGCAACGCAGCGAATGACAGCCTCCAATCGTTGGCGTTCTCGCCTCCTCACGCCCGCAGGCAGTCTGAATTCGAACGAACGCTGGCGGCGCTCAAGGAGTCAGCTTCGAAAATAACTTCTGGATAGAACCGTAGCAGAAAATCTCGATATTGATGAAGGACATATAAGATAACGCCTCTCGGCAAAGCATCTCGCCATTCAGTGCTGCTTCCACAACGATAATGCGACGAGAGATCTATCACGCCCTGTTGCCGGCCGGTCATCGCGGCGAACGAAAACCTATCAGGATCAGGCATCAGCGCGTTTCTCAAGACCTCCGTTCGAGACAGTTCGCGAAAGAAGTTCGCTGCGTTTGCGGTTATGTCCTCCATGCGCAATGTAACGATCCGTAAGTCGTCATACTTCCACGAGATCATATCGCACAAAGGACCGTTCGTCTCCGGCTGAAAGTGACGCGATTCCAGAAACGCCAAGGTCAAGGCCATGCCGACGTCTTGGTCTACTTCACTCAAAACACTCCTCTGACCAATCAGGAGGTCCCATCCATCGATCGGATGTGTTCGGAGGTGGGAGTAGTATGCGGAGACGACGACACTCAAAGGATTCCTTATAACGTGCATGCATTGCATGTCCGCAGAAATATGATTCTTTATGCTGAAATAGTCAGCGTTCAGTACGACAATGACATCATTGCCCGAGTTGAGCGCCATTTCCATAGTATATCCTGACTCTGAGCATTGTCGTCCCCATGGGATCGCGATGTATTTCAAATTATTCTCGCGACAAATGTCCGCAACAATCGATGTCAACCAGGTCGATGCGCATTTGTGGTGCGTAAATAATGCAAGTTTTTTGCGTTTGTTTAGCAAGTATCGAATGCGGCAGGCGATATCAAAAGCGTTTATCACTGTAGTCTCTGATGCCTGGCAGAACAGCTTTATTGCTCACGGCTTGGCCGGGCAAGTGGACGCGCGAATGTTCCGCACAGGAGTGTCGAGATTCCGGCTGGCCAGTTTCAGTTTGTTTCTGACAGCTGGGCGGATCTGCATTTATGTGCCGCCATAGAGAGGTAGATCAGTGCCGCCTCAGATCACTGCGCCGGCGCCGACCGGCTAAGGCGAGGGAAACAGCGCATCGCTTTTTCCGGTCAGCCGATAGGCGACGAGTCCCGCCCACTCATGCACGGCGAATTCCACAAGGCCGAGCGCTTTCGTCGCGAAACGCGGGAATTCGAGTCTGGAGTCGCCGCTGGTGCGATAGTCGACCGGATAGGCGATCACATCGAAGCCCGCCTGACGGAACACGCCGACGGCGCGCGGCATGTGAATCGCCGAGGTGACGAGCAGCCAGCGCGCGCCGGGCTTGGGACGAAGCAGTTCGCGCGTGAAGACGGCGTTCTCGTAAGTATTGCGCGAGCGGCGCTCGTAGAGAATGTCGCCCTGGTCCAGTCCGATCTCACGCCAGAAGCGCTGCACCGCGTCGGCTTCAGAGTAGGGCGAAGCCTGCAGCGCGGCGGAGCCGCCGGTAAAGACGAGACGCGCGCCCGGATATTTGCGCTTCAGCGCGATTGGCGCGGTCAGGCGCTCGGCGGCGTCGACCAGCGTCGGACGATTGCGGCTGGCGCTCAGCCGCTCGTCAATCGTCCCGCCGAGCACGATAACGCCGTCGGGCGCCGGCATATCGTCGGGCGGAGGGGGAAGACGCGCCTCGAGCGGACCCGCAAGGAGACCGCCGAGCGGTCCGAAGGCCATCAGCAGCAAGGCGAACGCGCTGACGGTCGAGAGCGCGCGTCCCCAAGTTCGCCAGCGCGAGAACAGCAGCGTCGCGCCAATGACGGCGAGAAAAATGAAAAAGTGGACAGGCGCCAGAACGAACGCGGAGATTTTCGAGACGATGAAGAACATCGGTTCACGCAGATTCCCGGCGCGTCATCGCATGCAAAGCGGCGGAAGCGAAGGCGTTGCGGACGGCTTCGCTTCGCCCGTAACGACGCCTTCGCCGCGACCGATCACATATTCGGATAGTTCGGTCCGCCGCCGCCTTCCGGCGGCACCCAGGTGATGTTCTGCGCCGGGTCCTTGATGTCGCAGGTCTTGCAGTGCACGCAATTTTGCGCGTTGATCACAAAGCGCGGATCGCGGCGCGTCGCCTCATCGGCATAGACGACTTCGTAGACGCCCGCCGGGCAATAGAGTCGCGCGGGCTCGCCGTAGATCGGGAGATTGCGCGCGATCGGAATCGCGGGATCAGCAAGCTTCAGATGAACCGGCTGATCCTCCTCGTGATTGGTGTTCGAGACGAACACCGAGGACAGCTTGTCGAAGACGACATCGCTGGCGCGCTTCGGGTAGACGATCGGCGTGACTTCCGAGAGCGGCTTTAAGGTCTCGTAATCGGCCTTGCCGTGCTTGAGCGTGCCAAAGAAGGAAAAGCCGAACAGCTCATTCGTCCACATGTCGAGGCCAAAGAGCGGCGCGCCGAGATAGGTGCCGTATTTCGACCAGAGCGGCTTGACGTTGCGCACGGGCTTCAAATCGCGGCCGATCTCGGAGGCGCGCCAAGCGGCGTCATAGGCGTCCACCGCGTCATGCGCGCGGCCTTCGCCGATCGCCGCCGCGATATGTTCGGCGCACAGAATGCCCGAAACAATGGCGTTGTGGGAGCCTTTGATACGCGGCACGTTCATGAAGCCCGCGGCGCAGCCGACCAGCGCGCCGCCCGGCATGACGAGCTTTGGCACGCTCTGCCACCCGCCCTCCGTCAGCGCGCGCGCCCCATAGGAAAGACGTTCGCCGCCTTCGAGCGTCGGCGCGATCAGCGGATGCGTCTTGAAGCGCTGAAACTCGTCGAAGGGAGAGAGCGTCGGATTTGAATAGTTGAGATGCACGACGAAACCGATCGACACGAGATCGTCGTCGAAATGATAGAGGAAAGAGCCGCCGCCGGTGTCGGCCGCAAGCGGCCATCCGAAGGAATGCTGCACAAGTCCATCCTTGTGCTTCTCTTTCGGAATGCGCCAAAGCTCCTTGAAGCCGATGCCGAACTTCTGCGGCTCGCTGTTGGCGCAAAGGTCGTATTTCGCCAGCAATTGCTTGGTGAGCGAACCGCGCGCGCCTTCGGCGAAGATCGTATATTTGCCTTTGAGCTCCATCCCGCGGGTGCAGCTGTCTTTCGGTTTGCCGTCGCGGCCCACGCCCATGTCGCCGGTCGCCACGCCGACGATTTCGCCCTTGTCGCCGTAAAGAACTTCGGCGCCGGCGAAACCAGGATAGATCTCGACGCCGAGGTTTTCGGCTTCCGAGGCGAGAAAGCGCACGACATTGCCGAGCGAGCCGATGAAATTGCCGTGATTGTTCATCAGCCGCGGCATCAACATATTGGGAATGCGAATGCCGGCCTTTTCCGACAGCAGGAGAAAATGGTCCGTATGCACCTGAGTCTTCAGCGGCGCGTCGTCGCGCGTGCGCCACTCCGGCAGAAGCCGGTCGAGGCCGATCGGATCGATGACCGCGCCGGAGAGAATATGCGCGCCGGGCTCGGAGCCTTTCTCGATGACGACGACGGAGAGATCCGGCGCAACTTGCTTCAGGCGAATCGCCGCGGCGAGGCCAGCCGGTCCTGCGCCGACCACGACCACGTCATATTCCATAGATTCGCGTGGCGGCAGCTCCGTATCTTCAGCCATTTTCAATCCCTTTTGCCTTTTCTTGGAGGCATTCTAGCCTTTTTGCCGCCGCCGCGGCAAAAGGAGTTTCGCCTTCGGGAGGAGCTTTGTTGGAGGCGCCCTCGCGGCGAGGTTCGCCGCGCGGCGGGATGAGGTGCATAATAAGGCCATGCTCGATCCGCTCTACGCCTACGCCGCATGAAGCGGCTCGCGGTCTTCATCGCGCTGGCGCTCCTGGCCATCGTCGTTTGGCGCGTCGCCTATCGTCCGGCGATTCCCGCCGACATCTTTCTGGGCTATGTCGAAGGAGAGATGCTCTACATCGGCCCTCACGAGACCGAGAGGGTCTCGAGCCTTGCGGTTTCGGCTGGCGCCCAGGTAAAAAAGGGCGATCCGCTGTTCACGATGTCGACGACGCTTCTCGATCGCGTGCGCGACGAGTCCTCGGCGCGCCTTGCCCAACTCGAGGCGCAAGTCGAAAATCTGCGGGCGGCGATGAATCGGCCCGAGCAGATCGCGGTTTTGCAAGCCGCGCTGGAGCGCGCCGAAGCCGCTCTCCAATTGTCCCGCGCTGATTATGAGCGGCAGCGAAAGCTCTACGCCGAAGGCCATGTCGCAAAGGCGGCGCTCGATCGCGCGTCGATGGCCCGCGCGCGCGACCAGGCGAGCGTGAAGGAAGCGCGCCGGCAAGTCGAGGCGGGGCGCATGGCGAGCCGTTCGCAGGAGATCGAAGCCGCGGAAGCAAGCTTAAAGCAGGCGCGCGCGCAACTCGACGCGCTGAACATCCGCATCACGCGCCAGAGCGTGGTCGCGCCAGCCGACGGCGTCGTGCAAGACGTTTTTTTCCGCCCCGGCGAGATCGTTAACGCTGGACAGCCGGTCGTCGCGCTATTGCCGCCCGAGAATCGCAAAGTGCGCTTCTTTGTTTCCGAGCCAGAGCTGCCGAAGATCTCGCTGGGCGAACGCATGCGCGTCACTTGCGACGGCTGCGCCGATGATCTCTTTGGGCGCGTCAGCTATATCGCCAGCCGGCAGGAATATACGCCCCCCGTGATCTTCAGCGACAAGGAGCGCGCGAAACTCGTTTTTAAGGCCGAAGCGCGCCTGGAAGGCGCGGCGCGCGCCTTGCCCCTTGGCATGCCGGTCGCGGTCAGGCCGGCGCCCGAGCCGACGGGAACGGCGCAATGAGCGTCGACAGCGACATCGCGATCGACGTGCGCGGGCTGACCAAATTCTTCGGCGCCAAGAAGGTCGTCGACAATTTCACGCTGCAGGTGGCGCGTGGTCACATCCAGGGCTTTCTCGGCCCGAACGGCAGCGGCAAGACGACGACGATCCGCATGATCTGTGGCCTGCTGACGCCCGATTCGGGCGAGGGGAGGTGTCTTGGCTACGACATCCGCCGCCAGCAGGAGGAGATCAAGCGTTATGTCGGCTACATGACGCAGGGTTTTTCGCTTTATCGCGATCTCACGATTCGCGAAAATCTGGAATTTGTGGCGCGCGTCTACGGCCTCGAAGCGCCGGAGGACGCGGCTCAAGCGGCGCTGGAGCGCCTGGGGCTCGTCGCGCGCGCCGATCAGCTCGCCGGCGAACTGTCCGGCGGCTGGAAGCAGCGACTGGCGCTTGGCGCATGCATCCTCCCGGGCCCGTCGCTGCTCCTCCTCGACGAGCCGACCGCGGGCGTCGATCCCAAGGCGCGCCGCGACTTCTGGGACGAGATCCATCATCTGGCGACGCAAGGCTTAACGGTGCTCGTCTCGACGCACTACATGGACGAAGCGGAGCGCTGTCACCAGATCGCCTATATCGCCAATGGACGGCTGCTCGCTTCGGGCACGATTCCGGAGATCATCGCCAGCGCGAATCTCTCGACTTGGGTGGTGACGGGCGAGGGCCTCGATCCGCTCAGCAGCCAATTGAAACGTCAACCCGGCGTGGACATGGTTGCGCGCTTCGGCTCGGCGCTGCACGTCGGCGGGCGCGATGAAGCCGCGATGGAGCGCGTCGCGGAGCGCTATAGCGCCGAAGGGCTTCATCATTGGAGACGCGACGAGCCATCGCTCGAAGACGTGTTCATTGATTTGATGACTCGCGCTGGAGCCGACCAGTGAGCACGCAGGAAGGCCTGCCGCGCGTCGTTCCCCGTCCGGCGCGACGCGGCGCGCTCGCCCAGTCCTGGCAGCGTTTCGTCGCGATGTTCGTCAAGGAGTTCATTCAGCTTCGGCGCGACCGGCCGACCTTTGCGATGATCGTCGGCATTCCGATCATTCAGCTGATGCTCTTTGGATATGCGATTAACACCGATCCCAAACATCTGCCGACGGCCGTGCTGACGGGCGACGACAGCCCGATCGCGCGCGCGCTGATCGGCGCCTTGCGCGCCACCGATTATTTCAACATCAAATATGTCGCGCGCGGTGAGGCCGACGCCGACAAATTGATCCTCTCGAACAAGGTGCAGTTCGTCATTCAAATTCCGCCCGATTTCTCTCGCCAGCTCATCCGCGGCGAAAAACCGGGGCTGCTTCTCATCGCCGACGCCACGGACCCGACGGCGACCTCGGGCGCGGTCGCCGCCGCGCTCGGCGCCGCGAATCAGGCGCTCGACCGTGAACTGACCGGACCGCTGGCGTCGCTTGCGCAGAACGCGCCGCCTTACGAGATCCGCGTGCATCGGCGCTACAATCCGGCTGGAGAGACGCGCCGCAACATCGTGCCCGGACTGATCGGCACGATTTTGACCATGACGATGCTGATGTATACGGCGATGTCGGTCACGCGCGAAATCGAACGCGGAACGATGGAGGCCTTGCTCGCCATGCCGGTGCGCCCGGTCGAGATCATGCTCGGCAAGATCGCGCCTTATGTGGTCGTCGGCGCCGTGCAGATGTCGACGATCCTCATCGTCGCTTCCTTGTTGTTTCAGGTGCCGGTGGTCGGTTCGCTCTTCACGCTCAGCGTGCTGACTCTGCTTTTTATCGTCGCAAATCTGTCGGTGGGCTACACTTTCTCGACCGTCGCGGTAAATCAGCTGCAGGCGATGCAGATGACCTTCTTCTTTTTTCTGCCGAGCATGCTTCTGTCGGGCTTCCTTTTTCCTTTCCACGGGATGCCGATGTGGGCGCAATATACGGGTGAGGCGCTGCCGCTTACCCATTATCTGCGCATTGTGCGCTCGGTGATGTTGAAGGGCTCTAACTTCGGCGATCTCGCCGTCGACGCCGGCGCGCTTGCGGCCTTCACGCTTGTTGCGATGAGCGTCGCGGTGATGCGGTTCCGGCAGACGCTGGACTGACGTTGACGACGCAATTTTCGGCGGCCTAACATTGGCGCGGAGACGAACAATGTCGGAAACCCAAGACGCGGAAACGCGATTTAACATCATCATGAAAATCGCCGCCGTCGCCGCGGTGGTGCTGACCGGCTATTACATCTGGTCTTTCTTCGTCAGCAGTCGCTACGAGGCGCTCTGCGGCGGCTCCTATTGGGAGCTCGACAAAAAACAAATCGACTCCTGTCTCGACAGGAAAAAGGAACTCGAGAAGTAGAGCAGTTCCGCATCGCGCGTCGCCCTACGCCCCTTAGATTAGAAAAGAAAGGCGAGGCTCTGCGCAAAAAAGCCTGCGAACAGCAGCAGACCCGCGTCGCGATTGGAGCGGAACAGGCGCAGAGCGGTGATCGGCGCCACATCTTGTCGGGTCTGCGCGGTTTGCCATGCGAGATGCGCCGCATAGGCGATGACCCCGAGATAGGCGAGCCATCCGCCGCCCGCCAGAAAAACGGCGAAGGCGGCGCATGCGGCGGACACGGCGTAGAGCGCGCCGACCGCCAATTGCACGCGCGGACCGAACAATCTCGCCGTGGAGCGCACGCCGACGATCGCGTCGTCACGCAAGTCCTGAAGCGCGTAAATCGTGTCGAAGCCGATTGTCCATGAGATCGCCGCCGCATAGAGAAAAAGCGCCGGCGCGCCGAATTCGCCCGTGCACGCCGTCCAGCCGAGCAGCGCGCCATAGGCGAAGGCCAATCCGAGAATGGCTTGCGGCCAGGACGTGAAGCGCTTCGCGAAGGGATAAATCAGCACGATCAGCGGAGAGATCAGTCCAAGGGCGATCGTGAGCCCGTTGAACGACAAAAGCACCGCGAGGCCGACGAGGCATTGGGCGACGAGGAAGCGCACCGCCGCCGCGGGCGTCGCGCGACCGCTCGCGAGCGGTCGCAGGCGCGTGCGCTCGACCTTGGCGTCGATCTCGCGATCAACGTAATCATTATAGGTCGAGCCGGCGCCCCGCATGGCGACGGCGCCGACAAAGAAGAGCGCCAAATGCCAGACGTTGGGGCCTTGGCGCAGCGACGCGGAGGCGAGCGCGCTCGATTCCCAGCAGGGAAGCAGCAGCAGCCACCAGCCGATCGGCCGGTCGAGGCGCGCAAGCTGGACATAGGGCAGGAACGCGGCCGGCGCGCGGCGCAGCAAAGGATGGTCTGTGACGGCGTCGGGCAGCGCGGTCGTTCCCGCCGAATCGCCGCTTGGCCTTACGCTCACAGCGGTCCGGCAGGCAACTTTGGCGGCGCCATCATGCCGCCGCCCCCAGCCGCCGCTTGATCGCGCATCTCTTTCATCTTCGCTGCGGCCGCGCAGGCCTGCGACGCGAAGCCCTGAGTCTTGGCGCGCGCTTCCTTGAAGCCATCGGCGACATTGTCAGGAATGTTGCACCATTCCTTATTCTTGGTGATGTAATTCATCATCTCGGTTTCGACGGCGACGAGACGTTTCGCCGCGGGGCAGGCGGATTCGGGATCCATCTTGCCCTTGCCAGCCTTTCCCAGATTGTTGAGCGCCTCGATTCCCGCCATGCGCTTCTCGGTGAGTTTCCGGAAATCTTCCTGACAGGCTTGCGCATGCGCGCCGGTCGAGGCGAGCAGCATCGCAAACAGCGAAAGCCCCGCGACAGCGCGGGAAATATCGACAGCGCCGACGATCATGTGTTTTGGTCCGCTCATCAGGCTCGCAGCATTACCAGCAGGCTTGCCGGCGACGCAAGTTTTGGCGAACCTGCACGCAACAAAGCGGCGGCTTCATGGCGAGCGCGCCTTGCGCTCGCGTCTCCGCTTGGGAAGCCATTGTGTCAGCTTATGATTTTACTGCGCAGCGCTTGTTCGTTCGTGACGATCTCGCGCCGGATGTCGAACTCGCGCCTTCAGCTGAGGCGTCGAACTATCTGCTCAATGTCCTGCGTATGCGGGAGGGCGCGGCGATCCATCTGTTCAATGGGCGCGACGGCGAATTTCGCGCGACGCTCGCGAATGTCTCGCGACGCTCCGCAAGATTACGCGTCGGCGAGCGACTGCGGGCCCAGACCGAACGCGCTGACCTCGATTATTGTTTCGCCCCGCTAAAGCAGGCGCGGCTCGACTACATGGCGCAGAAGGCCACTGAGATGGGCGCCGGCCGTCTCCTGCCGGTGATGACGCGCCGAACGCAGGTGCGCCGGCTCAATTCGGGGCGGCTCGAGTCCAATGTCATCGAGGCCGCCGAGCAGTGCGGCGTGCTGGCCGTGCCCGAAGTCGCCGCCGCCGTCGAACTGCCTGATTTTCTCGCGCGTTGGCCGGCACGGCGGCTATTGGTCTTTTGTGACGAACGCGCCGCGCTCGCCAACCCCTTGGACGCGCTCGAGGGCCGCACGGCGCGAGAGGGCGTCAGCGTGCTCATCGGACCCGAAGGCGGCTTCGACGAGGCCGAACGGGCCGCCATCGCCGGCCTGCCAAACGTCGCGCGCCTTTCGCTCGGACCGCGCGTATTGCGCGCGGACACCGCCGCCGTCGCGGCTCTGGCGATCGTCCAGGCGGCAATCGGCGATTGGGCCGCGGACGCCGTCTAAACCAAAAATAAATAAATAGAAAATAAAGCGTAGTTCTCACATGGCGGCCGACAGGTTTCGCTAGTGAGCGTTCAAGACACGATCCTGCCACGATGTTTGGCTCTAGTTGGTTTGCAGCGCCGGAATGCGCCGCTCTAAGGCGAGGAGGTTCTCGTCGCCGCCAGCGCATTTACGGCGTATCGAGACATTGTCGGGATCGCAAGGCTCCTGAAATCTCGCGCGACGCGCGCGAACTTTCGGAAATGAGGCCCAAAACTCATGACCCTAGACAACATCAGCCGCAGTGACCGTCTTCTGCCGGCAAGCTTTTTCGGCGTCATCGCGCTCACGGCCATCGCCGTTTCGCCGGCGCATGCCGATAATGTCAGCCAATGCGCGCGTTATGGCGCCGATTATGTCGCAGTCGCGGGGTCAAACGGTTGTGTTCGGCTCGGCGGCCACGTCCGCGTCTCTATGCCTCGCACCCCTGTCGCCCCATTGGGTTACACGGATATGCGTCGTGACGGCATGCAGCATGCTGCTGCGCGCTCCTCGCTGCCGCCGATGGCGCCCTTCGGGCTGCACGACCTCTTCCCACGCTAACCGTCGCGTCGGCGCCGGCTCCCAATATTATTGCGGCAGCACGCAATCGGTGAAGGCGGCGTCGATCGACTGTCCCCACCCGCCGTAATAGGCGTCCAAGCGCCGCTGGGCCAAGGTGCGTCCGTCTTCGATAATCGCTTCCAGGGGCGCGAGAAAAACGCTCTCGTCGCGCCCTTTGGCGTCGAGGCGGGCGCGTTGGCGCAAGCCGCCTTTCGCCAGCGCGAGAACGTCGCGCCCAACATCGCGCAGGCTGCGGCCCTCGATTCTCGCATCGAGCGCCAGACCGGGCACATCCGCGCGCAGCGCCTGACGCGCGGCGGCGCTCCACCCCTTCGTCAGTTCGCGCGCCTGATCGAGCGCGGCGGCGTCATAGAACAGGCCGGCGCAAAGCGCGGGAAGGGCGGTGAAATGGGCGCGCGGGCCTGCGTCCGCGCCGCGCATTTCGAGATAGGTCTTTAATCTCACCTCCGGAAAGATCGTCGAGAGGTGATTGGCCCAGTCGGACATTGTGGCGCGCTCGCCGGGCAGCTGCTGAAGCCGGCCCCCCAATAAGTCCCGAAAGCTGGCTCCCGCCACGTCGTGATAGACGTCGCCGCGTTTGACGAAATACATCGGCACGTCAAGCGCATAGTCGACATAGCGTTCGAAGCCGAATCCCTTCTCGAAGGCGAAGGGCAGCATGCCGGTTCTGTTCGGATCGGTGTCGAGCCAAATATAGGAGCGTTGCGACAGCCGGCCGGTGGGCTTGCCGTCGAGAAATGGCGAGTTGGCGAACATCGCGGTGATGAGCGGCTGTAAAGCGAGGCCGACACGCGTTTTTTGCACCATGTCGGCTTCGTCGACGAAGTCGATGTTGACCTGCACGGTCGCCGTGCGAAACATCATGTCGAGCCCGAGCGCGCCGACTTTCGGCATGTAGGCTTGCATGATGGCGTAGCGCTGCTTGGGCATGGTCGGCGTCTCCGCGCGCGACCATTTGGGGCTTGCGCCCAGATCGAGGAAGCGCACGCCAAGCGCGCGGGCCACGGGCGCAAGGGCGGCGAAATGCGCGTCAAGCTCGTCATGCGTGGCGTGAACGTCGGCCAGCGGCGCCCCGGAAAGTTCGAATTGTCCGCCCGGCTCGAGCGAAATCGCGCCGCCGCCGTCGGACTGATAGAGACCGATCAGCGCGTCCCGGTCGAGGATGGGCGCCCAGCCGAGCGTGTCGCGCAAGCCCTCAAGCAGCGCGCGCACGCCGCCCCGGCCGCCGGCGCCCTCATAGGGGACCGGCGAATCGTCGGCCGCATAGAAGGGGAACTTCTCGTGCTCCGTGCCGATAAGCAGCGGGGCGACGCCGGTCTTGGAGCCGGATTCGAGCCATTCCACCAGCATGTTGCGCGACGTGATTGGCGTCGTATCGGATACGTCGCGGGCCATCTACGGGGAGTTTTCCGTGTTAGAGGAGATGCGCGACTGCGGCGCGGACGCGACTCGCGGGTGAAGGAATCGCGCCGATGGATTGCAGGAAAGCGGGCGTTGCGCAAGCCTCCGGCCGTCCCCGCCGCGATGGGCGTCAAGGTCTCGAACTTGGGCGGGTGTTCCGAGCTTGGCCGGCCAGCCTCTCAGCGCTTGCCGAACATCTGGCCGAGAATGCTTTCGAAGTCCGAGCGGGCGCCGGCGTTTTCGCCGCCGCTGCTGCGTCCGATCTGCAGCGTCTTCTGGATCTCTTCGATCGCCTGCTGAATCGACGCCTGGTCCATGTCCTCGGGCATGCCTTGAGAGCGCCCGGCGCCCCGGTCGAGGTCAAGCGGGCCGCCGCGACCCAGGCCGCCGGCGTCGCTTGTGGGTCCGCCATAAGAATCCGGCGCGGTGCGGCGGCCGCCGAGCAGGGAGCCCAGGATCGACCCCAGAAGTCCGCCAAGCAGTCCGCCGCCGCCTGTTGCGCCGCCTCGAGGCGTCGGCATCGGCGCGGGTTCGGGCTGCGGCGTGCGCGCGCCGCCGAGCATCTGCTCCAAAATGGAGCCGAGCGCGCCTGAGCTGACCAGCTGGCCGAGCACGCCGCCGAGGCCCCGGTTGCTCACATTTTTGAATAACCCGCCGATGAGCACGGAAACGAGCACCGGCAGCAATTGCGAGAGAATGTCCGGACGCAGCCCCGACTCGCGGGCCGCGACCTGCACGACCTGCCCAGCGGCCGCCGGCGAGCCGAAGAGATCGGCGAGCAGCTGTCGCGACTGGGCGAGAGAGTCCGCGTCCTGCGCGGCGCCAGGGTCGTCGAAGGCGCCCGCGCGCAGCGGGGACGCGATATCGCCCAAAACCTTTTCGAACAGCGCCGGCTGTTCCGCGGCGTTGCTCAGGCCCACTTCGAGCGCGGGAGCCAGGGCTTTGATGGCGCGGTCCATCTGTTCGTCGGAGAGGCCGAAGCGCTGAGCCAGATTGGAGACCAACTGGCCGCCTTGCGCGGACTGCAAAATCTCGTCGAGATAGGACATGCGCGCAGCTCCGTTCACGCGAGCCCGGACGCCGAGCCCGCCGTCATGGTGTCACAGTCCGGCGGTCTCGCCAATCGACTGCGGAGCTGGAAACTTGTTGCGGCGCACCGAAATTAGCAACGCATTGTCCGCGTTCGCCGATGGGTTCCCGCAGCGGATGCGCGCTGCGCCGGCGCCTTGACACCGTCGCGCATGCGCGACATTGCTTGCCGGCATTCAGCCGGGTGATCCGGATGGCCGCGTTTGGCGCTTGAGCGGCTCGCCGCTTCCGCGCCGCCTCTGCCAAAAGGCGCGAAGATGAACGTTCACCCCCGGCCAACCAAGCCGCCGCTCAAGATACTGCTTTGCTCGCCGCGTGGATTTTGCGCCGGCGTCGTGCGCGCAATCGACGCCGTCGAGCGGGCGCTGGCCAAGTTTGGGCCGCCCGTTTATGTGCGCCATGAGATCGTTCACAATCGCTACGTCGTCGAATCGCTGAAGGCGAAGGGCGCGGTTTTCGTCGAGGAGCTCGACGAAATTCCGAACACGAACGCGCCGGTGATCTTCTCGGCGCATGGGGTCGCCAAAGCAGTTTCGGCCGCGGCGGCGGGACGCGGACTCCTCGCCATCGACGCGACCTGTCCACTCGTCACCAAAGTGCATCGAGAGGCCGAAATTCACTGGCGGCGCGGCCGCCGGGTGTTGCTCGTCGGACATTCCGGCCATCCTGAGGTCGTGGGCACGATGGGACAGCTGCCGGACGGAGCGGTGGTGCTGGTCGAATCCGTGGAAGACATTGGGCGGCTCAAACTCGATGACGAAACGAATCTGGCTTATGTGACGCAAACGACGCTGTCGCTCGACGACTCCCAGGAGATCGTCAGCGCGCTGATGCGGCGCTTTCCAAAGATCATTGGCCCGCACAAGGAAGACATCTGCTATGCGACGACGAACCGCCAGGCTGCGGTGAAGGAGGTCGCCCCGCATGTCGAGGCCGTGATCGTGGTTGGCTCGCCCAACTCGTCGAACTCGCAGCGGCTGCGCGAGGTGGCCGAGCGCGCCGGCGCGCCCGCGCAGCTCGTGCAGGGCCGGGGCGAGATCGACTGGGAGATTTTTGGCAGCATATCGTCGCTCGGCATCACGGCCGGGGCGTCCGCGCCCGAGGTTTTGGTTGAGGAAATCATGGACGCCTTCGCCGAACGCTACGACATTGTCGTCGAGACCATCTCCAGCGCCGATGAGAACGTGTCCTTTCCTCTGCCCAAGGAGCTGCGGGCGATCGCCTGAGGGCGGCCCGCAGTGAACGGTCGGCGCACATGGCCGTCTACACGCAGGTTGACGACGAGGAGCTGATCGCTTTTCTCGCGACATATGATCTCGGGCCGCTGCTCTCCTGCAAAGGCATCGCCGAGGGCGTCGAAAATTCCAACTATTATCTCCATACCGGCGCCGGCAGTTTCATCCTCACGCTTTACGAGAAGCGCGTCGCCGAAGCCGATTTGCCATTCTTCCTGAACCTCATGGAGCATCTCGCGGCGCGGGGCGTGACCTGCCCGCTGCCGGTGAAGAACCGCGCCGGGCTCGCGCTGGGGCGCCTCGCCGGCCGACCCGCCGTCATCGTCACTTTTCTGGACGGCTATTCGATCCACCATCCGGAGACCGCGCATTGCGCCGCGCTCGGCGCGACTCTCGCGCAACTGCACCTCGCCGGCGCCGATTTCGCGCAGCGGCGCCGCAACGCGCTTTCTGTCGAAGGATGGCGGCCGCTATTTTCGACGTGCGCATCGCGAGCGGAAGAGGTCGCGACCGGATTGCGCGCGCTCGTCGACGCGGAGCTCAATCATCTGGAGCGAAACTGGCCGCGGGACCTGCCGAGCGGAGTCATTCACGCCGATCTCTTCCCCGACAATGTTTTTTTTCTCGGCGAGCGAATCTCGGGGCTGATTGACTTCTATTTCGCCTGCACCGACGCCTACGCCTATGATCTGGCGATCTGCCTGAACGCCTGGTGCTTTGACGCCGAGCTTCGCTATCAACCGGACAAGGGCGCTGCGCTGCTCGAGGCCTACCGGCGGCTCCGGCCGCTTTCAACCGCCGAGATCGCGGCCTTTCCCACGCTGGCGCGCGGCGCCGCGCTGCGTTTCCTGCTTACGCGCTACGTCGACTGGCTCAACGTGCCGCCGGGCGCGCTGGTGCGTCCCAAGGACCCGCGCGAATATCTCGTCAAGCTTCGGTTTCACCAATCCGCCCCTGACGCGCGCGTCTATGGCCTCAATTCATGACGCGCGGCGTCGAGATTTGGACGGATGGCGCCTGCTCGGGAAATCCGGGGCCGGGCGGTTGGGGCGCGATTCTCCGCTTTGGCGATCGCGAAAAAGAGATCAACGGCGGCGAGCCGCTCACCACCAATAATCGCATGGAGCTGATGGCGGCCATCATGGCGCTTGAGACTCTGACTCGCCCTTGCTCGGTGGATCTCCATACCGATTCGCAATATTTGCGCAGCGGGGTCACCTCGTGGATCGACGGCTGGAAAGCGCGCGGCTGGCGCACCGCCGACCGAAAACCGGTCAAGAACGTCGATCTGTGGCAAAGGCTGGAAGCGGCGGCGGAGCGGCACGACGTCGACTGGCACTGGGTCAAAGGCCATTCGGGCCATGACATGAACGAGCGCGCCGACGAATTGGCGCGCGCCGGCATGGCGCCGTTCCTCCCCGGCCGGCCGCCTGCAAGCGCACGCGCTTCATCGAAATAGTCTTGCCGATCCCACCGCGAACCCTATCTCAAAGTCGACCAGGACTCTTCTTCGCCTTCGGGGAGCGCGGCGCGGCCGCGTTCCCCATTTTTGTTTGCCATCATATTGACACGTCGCCGCGCAAAACGACCATGTGCGGTTAGTTAAGCGCGTCTTTGCTGATTCTCTCTTCGATGGGGGGCAAGACGTCGATGCACCTTCCCAAAAAATGGTGGATTGGACTGCCGGTCCTTTTTGGACTGGCCTATTTTGCGCAGGGCGCGGTGACGCCTCGTCTAGAGGACGATCTGCGCGCTGCGATCTTGTCGCGAGTCGCGCAGTCGCCTGACGCGATCGACAGGCCGGAGGTCCGCGTCGCGGGCCGCGACGCCGTCCTCGCCGGCATTTCGCTGTCGCCTGACGTGAAAGCTCAGCTTTTGACGGCGCTGGGCGTTGAAACGCCGGCGCGGCGCATCATCGATGCGACGCAGCCTCTCTCGCGCGCGACGCCCTTCGTGCTGAGACTCGAACGCCGCGGCGGCAAGGCCATAATCTCGGGCGCCGTCCCGCCGACGGGCGCGCGCGAAAGGCTGCGCGCCGAGATCGCCGCCCTAGGCCTGGAAGTGTCGGACTCCGCCGCCTATGCCGACGGCGCGCCGCAATCCTTCCCCGATCTCGCGTCTTTCGCCGTGCGCCGCCTCGCCGAACTCGATCCCGCGACGACGACGATGACCGACGCGACTCTGGCTGTTTCCGGCGAAGCGCGCAGCGCGGCCGATTACGACAATGCGCTCGCCGCGCTCAAGGCGTCGCCGTTCGGCGCGAGCGCGGTAAAGGTGGAAGTATCCCCGCCGCGTGTTTCTCCCTATGTGTTTTCAGCGGCGGCGCGTGATGGCGTCATCAGTCTCTCCGGCCACCTGCCCAGCGACGATCTACGCAAACAGGTCGTCGCGATGGCGGCCGCGGCCGGCGCCGGCGCCGCGGTCAGCGATGCGATTCAGCTCGGCGCCGGCGCGCCGGCCGGAGACTTCGCCGGCGCGCTTGCGTTCGCGGTCGGCGAACTCGGCAAGCTGTCGCAAGGCAAAGTCGCCGTATCCGATGGCAAGATCATCATCGAAGGGCAGGGGCGCCAGAACATATTGGGCGAGACGATCCGGGCCGACGCGAAAGCGCGGTTGCCTTCAGGATTTGAGATCGCGCGGCTCGACGTCATGGCGGGTCCGATGACGCCGTATGTTTTCAGCGCCCAGCGCGCCGGCGGAGACATCACGCTCACCGGCTATGCGCCAGATGAGGCTGTCCGTAATCGCCTCGTCGAAACAGCGCGCAGGAATTTCTTCGACGCGAAGGTCGTTGATCGGCTCGTTATCGCGAAAGGGGCGCCGCAGAACTTCGCGGAAGCGACGGATCATGCCCTTGCCGCGCTCGCGCGACTCGACGAAGGCAAGCTTGCGATCAGCGACTCGAATATCTCGCTCGCGGGCGTCGCGCGTCATCAGAGCGCGCGCGCCGAGATTGCGGCGAGCTTCGCCGACGCGCTGCCGCAGAGTTTCCGCGGCGAAGCGCAGCTGTCGACCCGCATCGTCGGCGCGCCGCTTGTTGCGAGCCAATGTGGCGCGGCGCTCTCCGAGCTTCTCACCAAATCGCCAATCGTCTTTGCGTCCGACGATTCAGCGATCGCCGCTGAATCCGCGCCTCTCATCGATGCGATCGCCGCGACGGCGCTGCGCTGCCAGGGCGCCACTCTCGAAATCGCGGCGCACACCGACAACATCGGCATCGCCGAAGTGAATCTGGGGCGCAGCAAGCGTCGCGCGCAGGCGGTCGTCGAACGCCTGGCGAAGGCCGGAGTCGACCCGTTCAGAATAAGCGCCGTCGGCTATGGCGGCGAGCGCCCAATCGCTTCCAATGACAGCGACGAAAATCGCGCGCGCAATCGCCGCGTCGAAATCGTCGTCAAGTAGCGCCAGAGAAGGAGACGGCAGATGTCCTACTTGCTGACGCTTGGCTGGCCTTGGTTCGCCGCCGCCTGCGGGCTTGGCGCGCTTGCCGGCTATGTGACGACCTCGCCGGCGAAGGACGCCCCTGCGGCGCCCGGCTGGAATATCATCGCGATCGCCGTGACGCTCGGCGCGGGCGCAGCCGCCTCCTGGCTGGGGCTCCTTGACGGGCGCGCGGCGCTGACGATGGACGTGTTGCTGATCGCGGCGCTCGCTTATCTCATCGGCCTGCCGGTCGGCGGCGCGCTCAAGACGACACAGTCCGCGCCTGCTTATGTCGCCAAACGGCCGATCGTCGTATTGCGCGGCGCGACGCGCGACGTTTGCGAATCGACCGTCGCGCCGTCGCCCCTACCGCAAGATGAGCAAGATGAGATCGTCGCGACTGCGCAGCCAGAGACGGCGACGAGCGTTGAGCCGGCGCTAGAGGCGGCGGCTTTTGCCGCCAAGGCGCTGAATGAAAAAGCCGCGCAAATGCGCGCGCCGAGCGGCAAAATGACGCCGGGCGCTCCGCCTGCCGCGTTGTCCGCGCCGCGCAACGAGACAGCGGACGATCTGGCCAAGATCAAGGGCGTCGGACCCAAGAGCGTCGAGAAACTGCACGCGCTCGGGGTTTTCCATTATGATCAGATCGCCGGCTGGAGCGACGACAACGTCAAATGGATCGAGGCGTCGATCGGCGCGGCGGGGCGGGTGAAGCGCAATGGATGGGTCGAGCAGGCGCAAGCTCTGAGCGGCGGCGCTTCGGCTGATCGCAACGCCGACGCGGCATAAGCGCCGGCAGAAGGACGAGTTCGTGCGTATGCGTATGGGTCTGAGCTTCGTCCTTATCTGCGTCGCGTCATTGTCCGCTCAAGACCTCCGCGCGCAGGACATGCTGCAAGGCGTCGATCTTGCGCAGCCGGCTTATTCCAAGGCTGAATTGACGCGCGCCGACGTCGAAGCGGCGCTGCAGCATCGCGAGAGCGGACATAAGATCGATCTTTCGGAAAAAAGCCTCAACGGGCTGGATCTTTCCGGACTCGATCTGCACGGCGTCGACTTTCACGCCGCCCGCATGAACAAGACGTCGCTCGCCGGCGCGCGGCTCGACGATGCGATCCTCGATCAGGCCTGGCTGATCGAAGCCAACCTCACCGGCGCATCGCTGAAGGGGGCGCACGCCTTCGCTTCGCAAATGCAGCGTATAAAGGCCGACGGCGCAGACTTCGCGCATGCGCGTCTTGCCGGCGATCTGACCGGCGCATCGGCGCGCGGCGCCAATTTCAGCGAAGCGGATCTCTCCGCCGATATGAAGAACCAGTCGATGGGATTGATGCGCGCGGTGCTGCGCTCGGCCGTGCTCGAAGGCGCGCGTTTTCACAAGGCCAATCTCGCGAGCGCCGATCTGCGCTTCGCGCACGCCGCGGGCGCGGATTTTTCCGAGGCGAATTTGAAGGGCGCCGACGCCGCGGGCGCGGATTTGACCGGCGCAAACTGGACCGGCGCCAAGACTGACGGTCTCGATCTCGATTCGGCGCAGATCGACGCCGCCGCCGGGGCCGCGCTCGCAGGCGCGCAAAACCTCGATCGCGCCCGCGTGAAATGACGCGCGACGCCATCCGCATCGGCGTCGATCTCGGCGGCACCAAAATCGAGGCGATCGCGCTCGACGCCGCGGGCGAGACGCTGGCGCGTCGCCGCGTCGCGACGCCCGCGGATGATTATGCGGGGATCGTCGACGCCGTCGCGACTCTCGTGCGCGAGATCGAATCCCATATCGGGCGGCGCGGGGTCGTGGGCGTCGGCGCGCCTGGCGCGATCTCGACGCACACCGGCCTCGTGAAAAACTCCAACACGGCCGTCGTCAACGGCAAGCCGCTCGACGTCGATCTCGCGCGGGCGCTCGGACGGCTGGTGCGGGTCGCCAATGACGCCAATTGCTTCGCGCTGTCGGAGGCGATCGACGGCGCCGGCCGCGGCGCCGGCGTAGTGTTCGGCGTCATTCTTGGCACCGGCGTCGGCGGCGGCGTCATCGTCAACGGAAAGATCCTCGAGGGGCGCAATCGCGTCGCCGGCGAATGGGGCCATACGCCGCTGCCGTGGATGACTCCGCAGGAATATCCCGGGAGCCCCTGCTTTTGCGGGCACAGCGGCTGCGTCGAGACGTTTCTTTGCGGCGCCGGCCTGTCGCGCGACTATGAGAAGCGCTCCGGCGCGCGGCGCCTTGCGAGTGATATCGCCGCGCTGGCGGATGCCGGGGAGCCCGCCGCGCGCGCAAGCCTCGACTGCTATCAGGACCGTCTGTCGCGGGCGCTGGCGGTGGTCGTCGATCTCATCGATCCTGATGTCATCGTGCTCGGCGGCGGGCTTTCCAACATCTCGCGGATCTATGAGGGACTCGCGGCGCGCGTGGGGAAGAACGCCGTCACCGACGCTTTCGATACGAAAATCCTGCCGAATGCGCATGGCGACTCGGGCGGCGTGCGCGGCGCCGCCTGGCTATGGGGCGAAGGGGAGACAGGTTGAGCGGGCCGGGCGCGGCCAGAGGAATCGGGTGATGGATTGTTTTCCTCGTCCTCATCCTTGTAACTTAAACCGTGGCGGATCGGCTAACATCGCCGCTGCGGTGGCGGACGGGACGCCGGCTCATCCTCGGGCGATCGAGCCCGTTCCTCAGCTTGGCCGCCCGCAAGTCGCGTTTACCCCGACTTGCGAATTTAACGGCGATCTCGGGCAGGCCCGAGATCGAAGGCGCCGTCTCGAAGGACGAGGGTGAGGAAAAATACGCGAACACGGGTTTCCTCGTCCTTCGAGACGCGTGCTACGCACGCTCCTCAGGATGAGGAAACCCTTCACCCGATCGCCCTCGGCGCCGGCGCCGTTCCCTCCGGCCTCGCGCCGGTGTATGCGGAAGGCATCGCGGCGGCTGCGGCGAGCGTGAGAGGGAGTTTGCGATGGGCGCCGCCGGAGATCCGCAGAGTCACGGGAAGAAGCCGTGCGCGCATCTGGCTTTTCTCGCCTCGGGCGCTCCGGAGGCGGAAGAGTCGCGCCAGCGCCTGATTGAAAAATACGGCGACTGCCCGCCTGAGGAGGCCGATTGCATCGTCGCGCTGGGGGGCGACGGCCTCATGCTTCGCACGCTGCATCGGTTCATGGACGCTGGCAAGCCGATCTACGGCATGAATCGCGGCTCCGTCGGCTTTCTGATGAACCAGTATCGCGAGACGGGGCTGCGCAAGCGGATCGCCGAGTCCAAGCCTTCGATCATTCACCCTTTGCTGATGCATGCCGTCAATGTGCGGGGCGACGAGTTTTCGGCGCACGCCATCAACGAGGTGTCGCTGTTGCGCCAGACCTCGCAGATCGCGAAGCTGCGCATTCTGGTCAATGGCCAGGAGCGCCTGCCGGAACTCGTCACCGACGGCGTGCTGGTGTCGACGCCCGCCGGCTCCACCGCCTATAATCTTTCCGCTAATGGTCCGATCCTGCCGCTGGATGCGCCATTGATGGCCTTGACGCCGATCTCCGCCTTCCGCCCGCGCCGCTGGCATGGCGCGCTGCTGCCCGATCTTGCAAAGGTGCGGATCGAGGTCCTCGAAGCGGCGAAGCGGCCCGTCTCCGTCGTCGCCGATCATGACGAATTCCGCGACCTTGCTTATGTGGACGTTGTGATGGACCACGCCACCACTCTGATCCTGCTCCACGATGCAGGCCATTCGCTGGAAGAACGAATCCTGCGCGAGCAGTTCGGATACTAAGGACGATGACTGAATCAGCGATCAAACCTTTCCGCCGCCACGTCTTCGTCTGCGTCAACACACGCGACGGCCGATCCGCCTGCGAGGACCACGGCGCGAAGGAGGCGCTGGCGAAGGTGAAGGAAGCGCTCAAGGCGCTGCCCTTCGCCAAACGCGACGGCGTGCGCCTGTCGCAGTCGGGCTGCCTCGGCCAGTGCGAGCACGGCCCCGTCGCGGTCGTCTATCCTGGCGGGAAATGGATCAGCTATTCGTCGACCGACGAGCTGATCCGCTTCGTTCTGGAGGCGATCGAGGCCCCGGACTGATCAGCGGCCCCGCAGCGCGTGCTAAAAGGGATCAAAGGTCTCCCGAGAAAAGCCCCGCCCGCATGCGCTCCTGTTTGATTCTTGAGTCCGACGCCAGCGATGAGGATGTCGCGGCGGCGCTCGATTGCGGCGCCGACGCGCTTTTGTTGCGGCTTGGCTCCTGCGCGGAGGACGAGGCGCGGCGCAGCGCCCGCGCGCGCGCCTGCGCGCTGATTAATGAGACGCGAGGCAAGAGCGCGGCCCCGAAGCTCTTCGTGGAAGTCGCCCCTCTCGAGAGCGATCTCATCGAGGCCGACCTCGACGCGCTGTTCGGCCCGGGACCGGACGGCGTCTTTCTTCCATCTTGTGACGGCGCCGCCAGCTTGGAGCGCATGTTGGTGAAGCTCGCCGTGCGCGAGGCGCAAGCCGGCCGCGCCGATGGGGCGACCCGGATCGGCGCCTTCGCTGGGGGCGATCCCGCCGCCGCGTTGGCGTTGCATTCCCTCGCCGGAGGTTCGCCGCGTCTTGCGGCGCTGGCCTTTGACGAAGCCGGGCTGCGCGCGGCGCTGGGCCTCGCCCGCGGCGACGGCGCCGCTGTCCAAATGGCGCGCGGGGCTGTCGTACTCGCGGCGGCCTCGGCCGGCGTTCCGGCGCTCGCTGCGCCCGTGCAAATCGGCGAAGAGGATGCCTATGCGGCGGCGCGCCGCGACGGTTTTCGGGGGGCGATGGCGCTTTTTCCCGGACAGATCGCGGCCATCCACGAGGTCTTCCCGGCGGGCGAGAATCGACAAAGACCGCAATCATCGGCATAGACAGGTCGATGAAAAAAGTCCGATTGGACGCGCTTTGCCGGGCCGCCGCGGCGGCGCTCGCCGGCGCAGCGCTTCTCGCCGAACCGGCGCAAGCGCAGCAACAGCCGCCGCGCCGTCCCCATCCGCCGCATAGCGCCGGCGATGCGGCCGAGTCGGCCGCGCCGCCGACCGAAAGACGCGCTACGCTGCGGCTGAGCGCGACCCTTGCAGCCAACGACCAGCAGCCGGTCCACTCGGGGCTCGTCTGGCGCATCTTTGAAGAGAGCGCCCAGCCGGACGGATCGCACAAGCTCGTGGCGCAGTCCGAGGAAGCGATCCCGACGCTGCCGCTCCCGGACGGCTCCTATATCGTCCATGCCGCCTATGGGCTTGCCGGCGTCACGCGCCGCGTCACGATAGAGGGCGGCAATGTTTCCGAGCGGGTCGTTCTGAACGCCGGCGGGCTGAAGCTCATTGACAAGCTGGGCGACGCAGAAATTCCCGCGCAGCGGCTTTCAATTTCGATCTATGTGCCGGAACGCGGCAATTCCGAAGCGAAGCTCATTCTCGCCAACGCCAACTCCGATGACGTGATCTGCCTCCCCGAAGGCGCCTATCACGTCGTGTCCACGTTGCTCGACACCGGGCAGGGCGCTCAGGGCGGGACGAATCAGACCAACTCCGTGGTTACGGCGGATTTGAAGATCCCGGCCGGAAAGCTGATCGAGGCGACCCTGCGCCATCGCGCGGCGACCATGACCTTGAAGCTCGTCAAGCAGCCGGGTGGCGAGGCGCTCGCCAATACGAGCTTTTCGGTGCTCACGCCGGGCGGCGACGTCATCCGCGAGATGATCGGCGCTTTCCCGTCGCTCGTTTTGGCCGAAGGCGAATATGTCGCCATCGCGCGCCACGAGGGAAAAACCTACCAGGGAACTTTCCGCGTGCAGTCGACCAAGGACTCGGACGTCGAAATTCTCATGCGCGATCAGCCGCGCACTCACGCAAACGACGAACCTCCACAATAAAAAAGCCGCCCGGCGGACCGGGCGGCTTGCTTGGGTCGCTCTTGAAAACTGCGTCTAAAGGAGCGTGAAGGGAACGATCACGTCCATATTGAACATGCCCTGGTTTGAGCTCAGGCCGTTGCGGCTGAAGAACGGCGTGGTGCCATTGACCGTCGTGTCCCAACGCAGCTCCGGCCGGATGATCAGGCCGGTGATGTAGGGCAGTTTGACCGGCAGTTCAGGCGTAATCGTCATACCGAGCGTGAAGGCGAGATAGCTCGTGCCGGAGTAGAGCGGCCTGTTAGCGTAAAGGCCCGTTCCCAGGTTCTGGTTGATGCAGGACGGACACCAGAAGCCATGCGCCAGATTGACCGCGTCGTAATAGCCCGGATAGGCGCTGACGAAGAAGTTGTTGTTGTCACGATAGAATTCGGCGCGCCCGTTGAGCTTGAAGATATCGTTGATCTTATAGGAGAAATATTGCGCGATGCCAAAGGCGCGCGCGCCCATCGGATAGGCGGGCGCCGTTCCCCAGAATCCCGTGCCGGTGATGGCGTTGGCTGCGCCCCACGCCTTTTGCGGCAGGCCGAAGGAGCTATTGTTCCAGCCGCTTTCCAGCATGAAGCTGATGTCGGTGATGAACGTCAGATTCTCGGTCGCCTTCCAGGTCGTCGTGAGGTTGTTGAACGAACGGATCGCCGTGTTGACGTCGCACGCGCAGAGGCCAGGGGCGCCGAAGCCGCCCTGGTTGAGCGGCCAGCCCGCCGTCAGGACGTTTGGCCAACCGGTCGCGGTGAAGGGGAAGCCGTTGGCGAAACCGACGGGCCAGCCGACGCCGAGCGGGTCGGTCTGCCTCTGGTTCTCGGGACCGGTATGGGTGATCGCCATAATGGTCAGATTGCCGTCGAGCAGGTTGAAGCCGAAACCGCCGTGGAAGGACGCAGCGGCGTTGTTGTCCCCAGGCCACCCGAGGCTCGTGTTCACGCCGCTGGTCACGCCCGTATAAACGTCGAGCCAGGGCTTGACGTGAGTCGTGATCATCGCCCCGGTGTGAATAAACGGACCGAAGTTGAAGATGTAGGAGTGGCTGTAGAACAGATTGTCTTTCGCCGGGATCACTTCCGCGCCGTTGTAGGTGGCGAACATGCCTACCTTGACGTCGACGCCGCCTTCGCTGATCGGGCTAATCCAGGGAAGATGCGCCTGGACATTGGCCTCGATCGGTCCGATCTGCGTGCGCGAGGCGATCGCATAATCGAGAACGCCGAGGTAATGATTGTAGCGCATGTCCTCGCCGATCATGCCCTGAAACTTGAAGCCGAAGTCATAGCCTACGGCCTTCGGATCAAGCGGACGCTGCACGGTCAGGAGGGCGCCGTTAAACGTCGGCCAGTTCGCGCGGTCCGTGTAGAGGTGGCCCCAGTTCAGCTTGTTGAACGGCTGATTGAAGTTGAGCGCGATGCCGCCTTCGACGTAGCCGTCGATGGTCAGCGTATCGAGCCAGGCCGGCGGCGGCGCCACGGCCGGACCCTTGACGATCCTACCTTTTCTGACGGGCGCGGCAGCAGACGGAGGCGCGGATTGATTCTCTTCGATGAGAGTCGGGTCGACCTCCATCAGCTTCGACTGAGCATAAGCAGCGCTTGTGACGCTGGTTGCTAGCGAGAGTGCAGCGACGGTCGAAAGATAGGGCCACTTCATTGCAGGGAACTCCGTCTGGGAGGCGAGATCTGATTGATATCACTCGCGAGCGAAGTTCCGTTCAAGCCTAACGTCCGCGCATCTGCTCAATCATTAAGCAAAAAGCGCCCTGTCGAAAATTTGTTCTAATCAGTGTGGCGGCAATGTCACAATTTTTGATGGTTCCACGGCCGCCGATGCTGATTTCACAGCGCCTCTCGTCGTTAAAAAGGTGACAAATGTTCGTTTCTTGACGAATCACGATCGCTTCCGTCCAGACCGAGGCTTGCCTCTCTTCAAGCGCCGCCCTCTTTAGTAAGCGTGGCAATAGGCTGGCGCGCAGGGCGCGATGGCGCGGAACAGGGAGAGCGACATGACGGAAGAGGGGCGCAACCAACCCGAGGGCCCCGACTTCACGCAGGGAGTCGCTCCCGCCGAGATTTCCGAAGGTCGTCCGTTGCTTGGTCATGTGGCCGGCGAGGACGCGGTGATGGCGCGACAGGGGGACGAGTTCTTCGTGATCGGCGCTCATTGCACGCATTATCATGGACCCTTGGCCGAGGGCCTCGTAGTCGGCGGCTCGATCCGGTGCCCCTGGCACCATGCCTGTTTCAGCTTGCGCAGCGGCCGCGCGTTGCGCGCGCCCGCCTTTGATCCGCTGCCGCGGTGGCGGGTCGAGCAGGTCGAAGGAAAGGTGTTTGCGCGCGAAAGGCTGCCGGACCCCGCGCGCCCTGAGCGTAAGGGCGCCGCCGAGCCGCGCGGCGTCGTCATCGTCGGCGGCGGCGCCGCGGGCTTCGCCGCTGCGCAGATGCTCAGGGCGGAGGGTTATGACGGCGTTCTGGAGCTGATCAGCGCCGATCCGGCCGAGCCCTACGATCGGCCCAATCTCTCGAAGGACTATTTGGCCGGAACCGCGCAGGCGGACTGGCTGCCATTGCGCGACCCGGCCTGGTATCGAGACAACGGCGTCCAACTGCGTCTGGGGCAGCGCGTCGAAGCGCTCGATCCGGCGGGCAAGCGGCTGACCTTCGCTGACGGGGCGGCGCTGTCTTACGACGCGTTGCTTCTCTCGACGGGCGCTTTTCCCGTAAAGCTGCCGACGCCGGGAGCCGAACGGAGCCATGTTCATTATCTGCGCTCGCGTGGCGACGCCGACCGTCTCATCGCGGCCTGCGCCGGCGCCCGCCGCGTGGCCGTGATCGGCGCGAGCTTCATCGGCTTGGAGGTGGCGGCGTCGCTGCGCGCCCGCGGTCTCGACGTGCGCGTCATTGCGCCCGAGGAGATCCCAATGGCGCGCATTCTCGGGCCCGAAATCGGCGCGCATGTGAGAAAGCTCCACGAGAGCCACGGCGTCATCTTCCATCTCGGGGACACGGCGACGGAAATCGGCGAACGCACGCTCAAATTGAAAAGCGGCGCAACCTTGGACGCCGATCTCGTGGTCATCGGCGTCGGCGTGAAGCCGGATCTCTCGCTTGCGCAGTCCGCGGGGCTCGCGGTGGACCGCGGCGTGCTCGTCGACGAATATCTGCAGACGAGCGCGCCTGATATTTACGCCGCCGGCGACATCGCCAGCTGGCCCGACAAGATCACGGGCGAGCGGATACGCGTCGAACATTGGGTGGTCGCTGAACGTCAGGGACAGACGGCCGCGCGCAACATTCTCGGCCGCAAGGAAAAGTTCGACGCCGCGCCCTTCTTCTGGAGCCAGCATTACGACGAGGCGATTTCCTATATCGGAAACGCCGCGTCGTGGGATCGGCTGGAGATGTCAGGCGATCCGGCCGCCGCCGACTGCGCCGTTTCCTACTTCAAGGGCGACCGGCTGCTGGCCGTCGCGACCATCGGTCGCGATCTCGACAATCTGCGCGCCGAAGTCGCTTTTGAAGCGCGCATCGGCGCCGAGCCGCCGGAATCGATCGAATAGGGTTTGAGCTATTCGAAGCGTCCGGAGGCGTGGCTGAGCATGGTGTAAACCTTGCCGGCGTCGCCCGTCAGCAGGTCGAGCGCTTGCGAGCCGTCGTGGTCTCCGCGGCTTGTCTCGATGAGCAGATCCTCGAAATGCTGGACGTAGCGATCGGCGGTCGCGCGAAACGCCTGATCGACGCGATAGCGGCGACGAATTTCCTCGAAGGTCTGATGGCCTTGCGCGGTATAGAGACGGCGACCGAAAAGTCCGCCTTTCTCGCCGCGCTGATAGCGGCGCCATAGCTCGGCGACGGCGGCGTTGTCGACCATGCGCGCAATGTCGAGCGTCAGGCTGTCGAGGGCGCCCGCCGTCGCCAACGACCGCGCCTGGCGCGGCGGCTGCGGCGCGGCGTCGTCGAAGGAGGCGCGCGCAAGCAGGTTGCTCAGCCATCCGCCTTGCGGCTCGCGTGTCGGCTCCGCCAGCGCGACGCCTGGCGCTGGGCGCTCGGCGTGCGCTCCCTGATCCTGGACCGCCTGACGGAGCGCAGGGGCGCTTTGTTCGGCGATGTCATAGACGCGGCCCGAACGCGCCACGATGTCGGTGAGCTCGTTCAGCGCCTTCACCTGATCGCCGACGACCCGCCGCAGCGCCGCCGCCTGCTCCGCGGTTTCGCGCGGAATTTCAGTCGCGCCGCGCCGCACCTCCTCGCGGGTCTCCTCGATCTCGCGGTGAATGTTGCGCGCGAGGCCGCGAATCTCGTCTGTCGCGGCGTCGAATTTCGAGCGCGCGTCGCCGAAGAGACGGGTGATCTCTTCATTGGTTTCCGAGAAGGCGGCGCGCAGCGCCTCCGACGTCTGCTCGCGTTCGCCTTCCGCAGCGGCGCGCACCGCCGCAAAGCGCGTCTCGATCAGATCGGCGGTTTGCCGGGAGGTTTCGCTCAGCTCTCCCCCAAGGTCGCGCGACCGCGTCTCGATCGAGCGGAAGGAACGGTCCATCAATTCGCTGAACTGTGTCATGGCGCTTTCAAATTCGGCGCGCCGGCCTTCGATGAGCGTCACCAGATCTTCGAGCGAACGGCGGCGGGCGGCCATCACGGCGTCGAGCGCCTCCTGGCTTTGCGCCAGTTTTTCCGCGCTCTGCGCGAGCGTGTGCTGTCGTTCGTCGAGCGCCGCGACGATGGCGTTGGCGTCTTGCATCGTTCCGCCAGCCAATGCGCTGATATGTTCAACTTGCGTCGAAGCCTCGTTGAGCGCGCCGTGGAACTCGGCGAGGCGTCTGCCGAGTTCATGTTCGAGCGTGACCAGATTCCCGCCGGTCTTATCGATGACCGCATGGAGCGAGGCATTTGTCTCGCCGAGCGTGTCGAGCAGGGTGGGCAGCTCGGCGCGAATCTTTTCGTTTGTCTCCAGCAGAGCCGCAATCGAGGTCTGCGCGCTGGTCTCCAGCGTCAGCGCCAGCGCCTCGCGGGAGGCGTCCAGCGCGTTCGTCAGCTCGTCGCGCTTGACGCCAAGGCGCGAGACAAGGGCGGCGCTACTATTTTCAACGGCGGTCGTCACGAGATCGCCGATCGTCGTCAATTCCTGGGCGACGGCGCCGCCGCGCGCGTCGAGCACGGTCTGCAATTGCGTGAGGCGCTCATCCAGCGCGCCGCTGATCTCCGCGACGCGTTCGGCGAGCGACTGGCCGAGATCACCGATGTGCGCATGAAGCGTCGTATCGAATTCGCGCCGCGCGACGGCGAGAACGTCTTTGATGTCCTGCAGACGGGCGCCGATCGTGTCCACGACCAGTCGGCCTCCTTCGTCAATTTCCGAAGAAACGGCGCCGAGCCGGCTGATCACATTGTTCTCGAGCAGCGCGATGCGTCCATCGAGGGTCGTTTCCAGCTCCTTCGCGTGTCCGCCCAGCGCTTCGTTGATTTCCTCTGTTCTGGAGGCGATCGTATGGGCAAGTTCGCTCGAGCGCGAGAGCAGCACCCAGTCGACGTCTTTGATCTTTGCGTCGAGCGTTTGCATGACTTGGCGCCCGCCGTCCTCCATCACCCGCGCGACTTCAGCCGCGTGTTTGGAGAGCGCCTCCTGCAGCATCTGGCCGCCGACGCCCAGGCCCGCGTCAACGCGGCCGACCAGTTCGTCGATACGGTCCGCCGCCTCCATTGTTCTGGCGTTGGCGACGTTCTCGAAGGCTTCGATCTTGTTCGACATCGTCGACGCGATGTCGATCGCGCGCGCGCCGAGCTTTTCGACCAGATGGCCGCCTTTGCTCTCGATCGCGCCGTCGATTTCGGCCAGTCTCGCGTCGATCTCATCGGCGAAATGGCGAGAATTGTCGCCGATCCGGGCGTTGTAATGCTCGACTTGCGCCGAGAGCCTCTCGACAAGCGCGCCGCCCTGCATACGGATGGTCTCGTCGAGCGACTGCAGCTGGTCGTCGATCCGATGCGTTATCTCTTGCGCCTGCACGTCGAGTCGTGCGGCCGCGTCCATCGTCCGCGTCGTCAGATTGTCGACAAGCTGAGTTCCCTTGCCGCCGATCACGTCTTCGACGACAGCGAAGCGCTGCGTGAGTTCGGCGCTGAGGCGTTCGGCCTGCGCGCCGACCCGGTCGGCGAGTTCGCCGCCGTCGCGAAGCAGCGCATTCTCGAATTGGGTGAGCTGTTCGCCGAGCGTGACCGCGATGCGCTCGCCATGGTCGGCCAGCGAGGCCACGACGTCTTTGCTTTCTGACAGGACGGCGTTCTCGAAGGCGCCGAATCGATCGTTCACCAATTCATGCAGCCGCTCGCCCTGCGTGGCGATCGCCAAAACGGCGTCGCTCGCCGTATTGGCGAAGCGCTCATGCATTGTCGTGGCGTTTTCGGCGAGAGCCGAGGAGGCGTCGGCGACGCTTTGGCGAAGCTTGTCGCGCAACGCCGCGCCATGCGCCTCGAATTCTTGCAGCGCGAGTTCGCGCGTCGTCTCCATGGTTTTGGCGACGAGCATTCCCGCCGTCTCGAGCGCGTTGAGCCGCTCGTCGAGCAATTGGTCGACGCGCGTCGCATGTTCGCCGACGACCGACGCCACGCTTTCACTGTGACGCTTAACGGCGTCTTCGAAGGAGCCTAGCTTTTCGGCGAGATCGACTTCGGCGCTACCGGCGTGCGCCGCCAGGCGCTGCGCGATCTCGCCACCCTGGCGCACAAGCACGTTTTCGATCGCTTCAAGACTCTGCGCGACAGCGTCGCTGACCTGTCCGCTGTTGCGGGCGAGGCTGTCTTCGAAGGCGGCGAGTTTGCCGCCAAGTTCTGCGGCGGCGCGCTCGGTGCGGGCCGCGACCCGGGCCGCCAAATCTTCGCCCTGGCGCGCGACGACGTCTTCGAACGTCGACAGGCCTTGCGAAAAGGCCACCGTGGCGCGTTCGCCGTGTTCGCTGACGCGCTGGGTGATTTCTTCGCTGTGACGCTCGACGGCTTCTCCGAAAGCGGCGAGCTGCGCGGAGAGGGTCGATGCGGCGCGTTCTCCACGCTCGCCGACGCGTTCGGCAACCTCGTCGCCGTGGCGGCTGATGGAGTCCTCAAAGGCGGTGAGTTGCGCCGAGAGCGTCGATGTTGCGCGCTCGCCTTGCTCGCCGACACGCTGCGCGATCTGTTCTCCGTGGCGCGTGACTGCGTCCTCAAACGAGGCCAGCTGAGCTGCGAGCGTCGATGTCGCACGTTCGCTCTGTTCGCCAACGCGCAAGGCGATGTCGTCGCTGTGGCGCACGACCGTCTCTTCGAAGACGGCGAGCTGCGACGTCAGCGTCGACGTCGCCCGTTCGCCATGTTCGCTGACGCGCTGCGCGATTTCCCCACTGTGGCGGGCGACCGTGTCCTCAAAGGCGGCGAGCTGGGTCGCAATGGTGGACGTCGCGCGTCCGCCATGTTCGATTACGCGCGTCGCGACGTCGTCGCTGTGCTGCGTGACGGCTTCCTCGAATGCTGCGAGCTGAGCCGACAATGTCGCCGTCGCGCGCTCGCTCTGTTCGCTGACCCGTTCGGCGATTTCGCCGCTGCTGCTATTGACCGACTCTTCGAATGCGGCGAGCTGCGCGGAGAGCGCCGATGTTGCGCGCTCGCTGTGCTCGCCGACGCTCTGCGAAAGTTCCTCGCTGCGTAGCGCAACCGCCGTCTCGAAGGCGGCGAGCTGCGTCGCAACGGTCGTCGCGGCCCGCTCGCTGTGTTCGGCGACGCGCGAGACGACTTCCTCGCCGTGGCGCGCGAATGTGTCTTCGAACGCGCTTAGACCGTCCGAAATGACTGAGCTGACACGGTCGCCATGTTCAGCGACGCGCATGGCCGCTTCCGCGCTGTTGCGCACCACGGCGTCTTCGAAGGCGGCAAGCCGCTCGGCGAGAGTGGTCTCGATCTGCAGCCCGCGTTCGGCGATCCGTTCCGCAACTTCGCCGCCGCGGCCGAGCACGGTCTGTTCGAAGGCCTGGAAGTTTTCGGCGAGCGTTTCATTGACTCGGTCGCCGTGCTCCCCGATCGCCGACACCGCTTCGCTGGCAGCGGCGACGAAACGCGTCTGCACGGCGTCGACCTGTTCGACAAGCGCCGTTGAACTCTGGTTCAGGCTGCGCGAGATTGCGTCATGAAGCGCTTGTCCGCGCAACTCGAATTCGTTCTGCGCCTTCTGATGCGTGTCTTTGAGCAGGCCGACGATTCGGGTTTCCGCCGTTTCGAAGGTCGCCCTGGCGTTTTCGACATGTTCGGCGACGCGGGTCGTGAGCCGTTCCTGGGTTTCGGCGAGCGAACGCTCAAAGGCGCCGCCCTGCGTCTCGATCGTTTCGCGAAGCGCGCCGCCGGTCTCAGCGAGCTGCGCGACGATCCGCTCCCCCTGGCCGCCGATCGCCTCGGAAAAACTCGCGCCGAGCTCTTCGAACCGTTCGAGCACATCCGCGCCGCGCGCGCCGAAATCGCCGGCGATCGCTTCGCTCGCGGCTTCCAGCTTGCGGCCAACTTCCTCGACTCCGTCGGCGAAACGGCGGCTGACGTCCTCGCTCGCGCCGGTCACTTTCTGCGCGACTTCGTCGCCGGTCTGGGTCAGGGCGATCAGCACTCTTTCGCCGTGACTGGCCAAGGTCGATTCAAAGGCGTCGCCCGCTTCGTCGAGCGCGAGCCGGATCTCCTCGCCCTTGGAGCCGAGCGAGGAGGTGACGCGCGCGCCTGCCTGGCTCACCGCTTCGGCGAGATGGACCGAGGTCGTGGCGAGTTCCTGAGACAGCGTCTCGCGCGCGCCAAAGAGCGCGGTACGGGCGTTGTCGGCGTTGACGACGATCGCTTCGCGTTCGCGGGTCAGCTCGTCGATGAGAAGCCGAATGCGCCGTTCATTCTCGGTGTAGGAGCGTTCGAGGTTGGTCACCTCGGTGCGCACGATCACTTCCAATTCGCCGGCCCTTGCCAGCGCGCGTTCGATGCCGTCTCCCATGGAGGCGGCTTCGCGCCGGATCGCCTGAGAGAGCGAGACGACTTGTTCGGTGGCGACCGTTTCCGGCTCGATCAGCCGAATGGCCACTTCGGTCATGGAGTTGGCGATGAGCCGCATCTCATGGGCGCGGCGCGCCATCAGTCCGGTGAGGAAGAGAAAGACGAGAGGCGCGAGCAGCGCGGCGAGCGTCAAAACCGGCTTCGGCGCGAGCGTCAATCCGTCGGAGTCGAGGATTTCGGCTTGATGGAAATAAACATACAAGGCCCAGCAGGCCGCCCACAGTCCCATGGAGGCGAAGGTGAGCGCCATGATCGAGCGGTTGGGCTTGATCTGCAGCGCCTGCCGCAACTCGCCGACCGTGCGGCGGTCGTCGTTCGCGGGCGCAAGGGCGGGCGCCATCGCTCCGGTCTGCGGTTGAACGCGGTTCTGCTGCTCGCCGTAGGCCGAGGCTGGCTTTCGCTGGTCCCCGGCGTGCGCTTCCGCTCTCGGGCTCTGGGGCGGGCCGGACCGGTTGTTCGCCTCATCCGCAGCGCCTGCGGCGTTCGGCGGCGCGCCGATATCCAGCGCCTCCTCGATCGCCGTCAGAGCGGCGGACGCCGCGTCCTGGATCTTTCCCGATGTCGCCATTCGCCCTCTCCAGCGGCGCAGACGCGTGTCGCCCGGCCGATTTCACGGCCCACCGCTCAGCGACCGCCATTGAATAAAGATTAACCAAACTTTACAGCCCATCCGGGGCAATTGAAACATGCGCTCGGGCCGTATCGGGAAACTTCGTTAACGCGCCCTTCAGGGTCGACGCGTCAGTCTCGATGTTGGGCGACCTTCTGGCGGACCTTTCCGGCGGACTGCAAAACGAACCGCTTTGCGATAGATATCAAGGGGAACAGGAATGGGGATGGCGAAACTGGCGGACTCCACGTTTGTTAATTGCCAAGCTCAGCCGCAGCCGTTTTCCGAGCTTGACGGGGAGGCGCCGATCGACCTTGTCCATCTCTCGCGGCAGACGTTCGGCGACCATGATCTCGAACGGGAGCTGCTGGGACTTTTCGACGCACAGGCGGCGCAATTTGCGAAACGCTTGCGCGCGCTCGCCGCGCAGGGCGACGCCGACTGGCGCATCGCGCTCGCGCATACCGTCAAAGGGTCGGCGCGGGCGATCGGCGCCTTTGAGGTGGGACGCGCGGCGGAGGCGTACGAACAGGCGCTGCGCAGCGCCGATGTGAGCGTCGCCGAAAAGGCTGAGATGCTGGGCGCCGCCATCGGACGCGCGCGCGGCGCCATCGCCCTACTGCTGGGCGGCGCGGCTCAGAACGGCCCCACGGGGAAATATTTCAAATAAAGCTCGGCGAATACGCCCCGCTGGGCGAGTCGGGAGAGCGCATAATCCAGCGCCCGGCGCAGCGGCGCATTGCCTTTTTTCACGGCGATGCCGACGCCCTCGCCGAAATATTTCGGATCGGTGAAGGGGCCATCGCGAAAAACGCAGCAGCCGGCCGCCTCGGCCCCGTTCAGCCAGTAGGATAGCGCGATCGCGTCGCCGAAAACCGCCTGAACGCGGCCGTTCTTGAGCGCGTTGCGGGCGAGGGCAGGCGTTTCGAACGTCACCAAGGTCGAGCGCGGATAGAAGGCTTGCAGAAACGCCTCGTGTCGCGAGCCCGCGACCACCGCGATCGGCCGATCGGCGAGAGCGGCGGGAGACGCCGACGTCAGGGTCGTATCGGCCTGCATGGCGAACCGGCCGGGCGTCAGCATGTAAGGTCCCGAAAAATCGACCTGTTTTCGAGTTTCATCGTTGATCGCGAGCGAAGCGATGACCGCGTCGCCGCTATTGTCGTTGAGCGAGGGAACGAGCAGATCCCACCGCCGCCGCTGGATCGTGCAGGCGGTGTCGAGTTCGACGCAGATCGCCCTGGCGAGATCGACGTTGAAGCCGGCGACCTGCCCATCCGAGAGCAGAAAATTGAACGGCGGATAGTCGTCCTCCGTCAGAAAGCGGATCTGGCGCAGTCCGGAGACGTCCGGCTTTTCCGGCGTGCGGTTGGGGTCCCAAAATGAGGGCGCATTCGCGGCCGGCGGCGTCGACGCGGGGGGCGCCGGCGCGGGCGGCGCCCCGTCAGCCGCCGCAGCCGCGAAGCTGGACGTCAGGAACAGCACGGCGAGCGCCGCACGGATGGAGGCGAGAAGACGGGGTCGGCGCGGCTGAGTGAGACGGCGCATAAAAGGATTGCGTGGCCCTTGCTGGAGGTCGATAGTCGCGCGCAGGCTGCGTGCGCTTGCCGGATTTATTGCATGAATTTCGTGCCGATCGATAGTGTTGCTTCCTCTGCTTCGCAGATCAAGGACGAACTTCCTTCTCAGCCTTTCAGACGCCGGGCGCTTGCTGATTCCTCGCCCGTTCGCCGGCCGCCGCCGCGTTCGACCGTATCGAGACCCATACCCGTCGAAATCGCCTTTCTCTCGGCGCATGGCGTGCCGGAGCAAGTGCTGCAATTCGCCGCCGCGACGGCGCGCCGCCAGGGCGTTTGCGCCGACGAAGCGCTGCTCGCCGAAGGGCTCGTCTGCGAGGATGTCTTCTATCGCGCGCTGGCGAAGCATCTCAACGTCGACTTTATCGACAGTTCTGTCGACGTCGCCGCGTCGGGCGTTGTGACGGCCGAATGCGGCTACGCGCGGGTTCGGGATCCCTCGAGCGGATATCTGTGGCTGTTCGCGCCGAGCGGCAGCGGCGTCTTCCGGTTGATGAGCGCGCGGCGTGCGGCAAGAGGCCGGCCGCTCTTCGCCATCACGACACGGACGCGGTTCTTGGAGGCGGTGCGCCGCGCCGATCCGGCCAACGTCGCGCGCAACGCGGCCTTTCTCGTCGAGCGCGTGGACAGGGAGCTATGCGCGCGCGGCGGCCTTCGGCGCGGACAGGTGGGACTGCTGCTCGTCGCGCTGGTCGGACTGGCGGCGAGTCTTTACGCGCCCTTCTTCTTTCTACGCCTTGCATCGTCCTTGCTTCTCGCAGGCGTGTTCTTTTGCGGCGTGTTTCTGAGGCTTTTCGCCTGCGTGGCGAGCCTGCAACGCTGCGCCGACGCGGAACCGCTCGAAAGCGACGCGCAACTGCCGATCTACACGATCGTGCTTGCGCTTTATCAAGAAGCCGCCGTGGCGCGCCAGCTCGCTCGAGCGATCGACCGTTTGGACTATCCGAGAGCCAAGCTCGACATAAAATTCGTTATCGAAGCCGACGATGAACCAACGGCTGCGGCGTTGCGCGCGCATCCGCCGCATGCGCCGCACGAGATCGTGATTGCGCCCGAGGGCGCCCCGCGCACCAAGCCGCGCGCCCTCAACGTCGCCATGCCGCTCGCGCGCGGATCGCTCGTCGCGGTGTTTGACGCGGAGGATTTGCCCGAGCCACGCCAATTGCGCCGCGCCGCGACGCTCTTCGCCGCCGCGCCGCCGAGCGTCGCTTGCCTGCAGGCGAGCCTTGTCATCGACAATGGCGAGCTGAATTGGATGACGGCGATGTTCGCGCTTGAATATGCGGCGCTTTTTGACGTCTACAACAAGGGCCTCGCAGCGATGGGGATGCCGCTCTTTCTCGGCGGCACGTCGAACCATTTCCGCATCGAGGCTTTGCGCGACATTGGCTTCTGGGATGCGTTCAACGTGACCGAGGACGCGGATCTCGGCCTGCGGCTCGCCCGCGCGGGCTTTGAGGTGCGGACCTTCGGCTCGCAAACCTTCGAAGAGGCGCCGGCGGTCTTCGGCGCGCTGGTGAAACAGCGCACGCGTTGGTTCAAAGGCTGGATGCAGACATTTATCGTGCATTGCCGCCGGCCCATGCGGCTTTTCGTCGATCTCGGCTCGCGGCGCGCGATCGCAGTGCTCGCAATGTTCGCCAGCGGATTGTTTGGTCCCTTGCTCGGCCCGTTCCTGGCGGCGCGCGTGGCCTATGATGCGATCTTTGGGGCTCTGTTGGCGCCGGCCGGGCCGCTTGAAATCGCTTTGAGCACGCTGTGGTGCTTTCTGGCGATCGCCGGCGCAATCTCCCTGATCTTGCCGCTCGCCATGGGGATGCGCCGTTGCGGCCTGACGCGGTTTCGCCGTGCGCTGATCTATCTGCCCGCGTGGCTGATGATGCTGAGCATCGCCGCCTGGCGCGCGCTTTATGAACTCTGGCGGCGTCCCTTCCATTGGGAAAAGACCGAGCATGGACTCACCATGCGCAGCGTTCCCGATGTGGAAACGGAAGTCGATCCATTCGTCTCAAGAGAAGAGCCACTGTTTGATCAGGAAGCCGGCGCTTAGCGCCTTGCCGTAATGCTCATGCAGCGCGACATGGCTCATGCCGGCGCGCGGCAGATCCGATTTCTTCAATCGCTTGAAGAAGGGAATGAGCACGTCCTCGAAATTCGTCACCGTGTATTTTCCGCCGTGGCGATCGGCGACCCGCTCGGCGACATTGGCGAACAGCAGCGCCAGCGCCTTGAACAGGGCCGGATGGGTGATCTGCTCATCGGCGTTGTGCAATCCGAGACCGTGCCGGCAGGCGCGCAAATAGGCGTTAAGCACCGCATAAACTTCCTCGGCCCGCGCGTCGACGAAGGCGCCCTTGATCGAGCGCAGCGCGGCGTTGAAGGTGACGCGTGAAATCGTGCCCTTGCGCCGCTCCGCTGGGCTGAGCAGCCCCTTGAGAGCGCTGTCCTCGCGTGTGTGAAAAAGATCGAAGACGTCGTGCAGCAGCGCGTCGGCTTTCGTCTCGACTTCCGAGAGGCGGCGGATGTCGAGCAACAGCTCATTGGGCACCGGCCGCTGCTTGGTGTTGATGTCCATGAACAGCCGGCATTCTTCCGAACGCTTCAGCTTGTTGTAGATCACCACGGGGACGTCGACCGCATGCTTCGCCAGTTTGAAGCCGAAGATGCGGTGCTGTCCGTCGATAATCAGGAAGGCGCGGGGGTCCTGCCGGAATGTCAGGGTTCCGGCGGCGCGGTCATAATGCATATGCGCGCGCGACTGCGCCGACAGCACGACGGCGCCCGGAACCGTGCCGAATCCGGCGTCGATATATTTGGCGATTGAAGTGGCGCGCTTTGGATCCAGCAGGCGCTGGAAGCCCTCTTCCGGATTCTCGACCCTCGGTTCGACCGTGCAGGTTTCGGCGAGCAGGCTGCTCGGCAGCACCAGCGCGTAAAAGCGGTGCTTGCCCTGGGAGACGAGTTGCGCCGGCGCGCTGATTGACGTTTTGCCGGCGGCGGAAGCGGAGGAGCGATATTCGGCCCCTTCGTCCGCCAGGGGGGCGGACTCAGCGATGTCGCTATGCGTGTCCCGATCCATGTTCTGATCCCTCGGAAGCGTGAACTTTCAGCGTTCACGACAGCTGACTCGACGAATCGACCGGCACTCGGACGAAGACGCTAAGCGGGAAAAGAGTCAGGAGCAAGACGGGTTGACAGCGGGAGGCGGGTCACCTGCCGTCAGCTACGGAGGCCGGGCGCCTCATGGCCCGTGCGCGCCACATATTCCGTGTAGCCGCCGCCATAAACGTGAACGCCGTCGGGCGTCAGTTCCAGCACCCGATTGGATAGCGCGGCCAGGAAGTGACGATCGTGCGAGACGAACAGCATGGCGCCCTCATATTGCGACAGCGCCGTGATGAGCATCTCCTTGGTCGCAAGGTCCAGATGGTTCGTGGGTTCGTCCAGCACGAGAAAGTTCGGCGGGTCGTAAAGCATTTTCGCCATGACGAGTCGCGCTTTCTCGCCGCCCGACAACACCCGGCATTTCTTCTCCACATCGTCGCCGGAGAAGCCGAAGCAGCCGGCCAGCGTGCGCAGCGAACCCTGTCCTGCCTGAGGGAACGAGTCCTCCAGCGACTGGAACACGGTGCGCTCGCCATCGAGCAACTCCATCGCGTGCTGCGCAAAATACCCCATTTTCACGCTGCCGCCCTGGGCGACGGCGCCGTCGTCCGGCAGCGAGGAGCCCGCCACCAATTTCAGCAGCGTCGACTTGCCCGCGCCGTTGACGCCCATGACGCACCACCGCTCATTGCGGCGCACTTGAAAATTCAGTCCCTCGTAAATTCTCCGCGCGCCGTAGCTCTTGTGCACGTTCTTCAGGGTGATCACGTCGTCGCCGGAGCGCGGCGCTGGCGGGAATTCGAACAAAACCGTCTGGCGGCGCCTGGGCGGCTCGACCCTGTCGATCTTCTCGAGCTTCTTCACGCGGCTCTGCACTTGCGCGGCGTGCGATGCGCGCGCCTTGAACCGCTCGATAAACTTGATTTCCTTGGCGAGCATCGCCTGCTGACGCTCGAATTGCGCCTGCGCCTGCTTCTCGTTCTGCGCGCGTTGTTGCTCGTAGAACACGTAATTGCCCGAATAGGTGGTCAACGCGCCGCCGTCGATTTCCACGATCTTGGTGACGATGCGGTTCATGAACTCGCGGTCGTGCGACGTCATCAGCAGCACGCCCTCATAGGCTTTAAGGAACTCCTCCAGCCAGATCAGGCTCTCCAAGTCGAGATGGTTGCTCGGCTCGTCGAGAAGCATGGCGTCGGGGCGCATGATGAGGATGCGGGCGAGCGCCACGCGCATTTTCCATCCGCCCGACAGCGCGCCGACGTCGCCGTCCATCATCTCCTGAGTGAAACTCAGGCCCGCGAGGATTTCGCGCGCGCGGCCTTCCAGGGCGTAGCCGTCGAGTTCCTCGAAGCGCCCCTGCACCTCGCCGTAACGCTCGATGATTTCTTCCATGTCGTCCGCCCGGTCAGGATCGACCATGGCGTCCTCGAGCTGCTTCAGCTCGGACGCCACCGCGCTGACCGGACCCGCGCCGTCCATCACCTCGGACACGGCGCTGCGGCCAGACATCTCGCCGACGTCCTGATTGAAGTAGCCGATGGTCACGCCCCGATCGACGGCCACCTGGCCCTCGTCGGGATGCTCCTGTCCCGTAATCATGCGGAAAAGCGTCGTCTTGCCGGCCCCATTGGGGCCGACGAGGCCGACTCTCTCGCCCTTAAGCAGCGTCGCGGAGGCGTCGATGAAGAGGATCTGATGACCGTTCTGTTTGCCGATGTTTTCGAGACGAATCATGTGTGCAGGGGGCCCGGAAAGGAAGTTTGGGTAGCCATTAGGCCATGCGGCGCGCCAGCGGAAGAGCATTCCCGAATCGCAAGCCGTCTCGGCTAAGCTTCGACGGAAGCGTCCGCTCAGGGTCAAAATCGTGAACCGCGGGGCGAGGGCGGCGCTGCTTACTCGCGGCGCGATTTCAATCGCTCGTTCGCGAGGACCAGGTCGCGTGCGAGACGCCGGCGAGGGCGGCGAGCGCGTCGACCACCGCGTCAAGCTGTCCGCCCGTTGCGCTCGACGTCGCGAGCGTCGCGACGATCTCCACGTCGTCTTCACGTTCGTTCTCAGCAATGTCCTGGATCGGATAAGAGGCGGCTTCGAGCCGCTCGATCAAAGTGTCCCGAATGGCGTCGCGTCGGGCGCCGCTCGTGGTGACGCGGACTTCATAGATCGCTTCCGTCGCGGTTTCGTCGATCGGCGTACGTTCGATCAGACGCACGAGCGGTCGAAGGATCGTGTTGCCGGCGAGCACGAAACCCGCGAGCAATAAGGCTTCCGCCGGGCGATCGGCGCCGGCGAAGCCGCCCGTCACCGCCGAGCACCAGACGGTCGCCGCCGTGCTCAGTCCGCGGATATTCATGCCTTCCTTGATGATCACGCCGGCGCCGAGAAAGCCGACGCCCGACGCCACATAGGCCAGCACCTGGGTCGCGCCCTGATTGCCCATGAGCCGCATGCCGAGGTCGACGAAAGCGGACGCGCCGAGCGCGACGAGAGCGTTAATCCGCAACCCGGCGGTGCGTTGCCGATACTGGCGCTCCGCGCCGATCGCGGTCCCGAGAACGAACGCCACGAGCAGCGACACAAACGTATTGAGAATTTCCGCGCTGTCGAAATTTGCAATGGCGTTCATGGTCTAAATCCACCGGCGTTCCGCTGTTTGGCTTATAGAAGCCGGGACGAAGCTTGTCGCGGCCGACGCCGCGATCTCGCGGAAAGTTGACCCTGAGGCGACGCTCCTGTATGAAGACTGCGCTGCGCCGCAGCATGAGGCGCTCCAGCCGCGTAGGTTGACGTTTTCGTCGACGAGCTGTCGAGCGCCCCCTTTTCCCACGCCGAGGCCCGTTACGCGGGGCCGACTCTTTTTTGGTCCTGAGCTGGCGCTCTCCTCGCCGGTCCTCGTGGCTCGAATCGACAACTGAAAGCAACAACTGAAGTGATGACATTCTCCGATCTCGGCTTGAACGAGATCCTGCTCCGCGCGCTTGAGCGCGAAGGCTACACAACTCCCACCCCGGTCCAAGCGCAGGCGATTCCCGCGCTTCTGCAAGGTCGCGACCTTCTCGGCGTGGCCCAGACCGGCACCGGCAAGACGGCGGCTTTCGCTCTGCCGATCCTGCACCGGCTGCTCGCCGATAAGCGGCGCCCGGCGCCCAACACGGCGCGCGCGCTGATTCTCGCGCCGACGCGCGAACTCGCGGCGCAGATCGCCGACAGTTTCCGCTCTTACGGCCATTTCTTTCGCCCAAGCGTCGGCGTCATCGTCGGCGGCGTGTCGCATCGTCCGCAAAATGAAATGCTGGCGCGCGGCCTCGACGTTCTGGTGGCGACGCCCGGGCGTCTGCTCGATCATCTCGGCAGCGGCCGTTTGAAGCTGGGGACGACCGAAGTGCTCGTTCTCGACGAAGCCGACCATATGCTCGATCTCGGATTTATCGTTCCGATCCGCCAGATCGTCGCGAAATTGCCCAAGCAACGGCAGACGCTGCTGTTCTCGGCGACGATGCCGCGCGAGATCTCCGCGCTCGCGGACGACATGCTGCGCGATCCGACGAAAGTCTCGGTGACGCCGGCGGCGACCACCGCCGAGCGTGTCGCGCAACATGTCTATCTCGTCTCGGGCGGCGCCAAGCGCGACCTGCTCGTCGAACTGTTGAACGACCGCGAGATTTCGCGCGCGATCGTGTTTACGCGCACCAAGCGCGGCGCCGATCGCGTCGCGCAGCATCTGGAGAGCGCCGGCGTCGGCGCCGACGCGATCCACGGCAACAAGAGCCAGAGCCAGCGGCTGCGCGCCCTAGACGGTTTCCGCAAGGGCCGTACGCGGGTGCTTGTCGCGACCGATATCGCCGCGCGCGGCATCGACGTCGACGGCGTGACGCATGTCGTCAATTTCGAATTGCCGGAAGTCGCGGAAGCATATGTGCATCGCATCGGCCGCACTGCGCGGGCCGGCGCGACCGGTCAGGCGATTTCGCTCTGCGACAATGGCGAGCGGCCGTTGCTGCGCGCGATCGAGAAGCTGACGCGTCAGACGCTTGAATTCACTGACCGGCGCGCCGAAGGCGCCCGCCAGGATGACGGCGACTCCGCGCGCCCGGCGCCGAAGAGGCCGAATTCGCCGGCGCCGCATCGCAACGGCGCGCAGCATCCGCGGCGCGAGGGACAGCGTCCCGCGGCAAAGCGACCGGGCGCCTCTTTCAATGGACAGAAGCGCCCCGCAAATGGCGGCGCGCGTCATAAGCAGGCGAACCGTCCGCAGGTTTAACGCTATAGTCATGGCCGCTTCGAATCGAGGGCGGCCATGATCTACGATCTTCTCATTGTCGGCGGCGGGATCAACGGCTGCGCCATTGCTCGTGACGCCGCCGGCCGCGGCCTCGCCGTCAGGCTTGTCGAGCAGGGCGATCTCGCGCAAGGCACGTCGTCCGCGTCGACGAAGCTCATCCATGGCGGTCTGCGCTATCTCGAGCTCTATGAATTTCGACTCGTGCATGAAGCGCTGGCCGAACGCGAACTGCTGCTCGCCGCCGCGCCGCACATCATCTGGCCGTTAAAATTCGTCCTGCCCTATGAGAAGGGGCTGCGGCCCGTCTGGCTGCTGCGTCTCGGACTTTTCATTTACGACCATCTTGCGCGCCGCAAGCGCCTCGAAGCCTCGCATATGGTGAGGCTTTCGCAGGATGCGCTTGGCGCGCCGCTGCGCGACGCTTACCGCGTCGGCTTCACTTACGCTGATTGCTGGGTGGACGATTCGCGCCTCGTTGTGTTGAACGCGCGCGACGCGGCGGAACGCGGCGCGACGATCAGCGTTGGCGCAAGGCTTGTTCACGCAGCGCGACAGGGCGACCGCTGGCGGGCGACGCTCGCGGACGGCGAGACGATTCAAACGCGCACGCTGGTCAATGCCGCCGGCCCCTGGGTCTCGCAGGTGATCGAAGACGCGCTGCGCATCCCTTCACGCAAACATGTGCGGCTCGTGAAGGGCTCGCATCTCGTTCTGAGAAAGTTCTTCGAAGGCGCGCACGCCTATATTTTGCAGAACCCCGACGGGCGCATTGTCTTTGCGATCCCCTATGAGCGCGAGTTCACGCTCATAGGCACCACGGACGTCTCCTATGAAGGTCCGCCCGGCGCCGTGGCGATCAGCGACGCAGAGACGGACTATCTGCTTAATTCGCTCAACCATTTCTTGCGCGTTCCTGCGACCCGCGACGATATCGTGTCGAGCTACGCGGGGCTTCGGCCGCTCTACGACGACGGGGCGCTGAAAGCTTCGGTCGTGACGCGTGACTATGCTTTCGATCTTGATGCGCCGGAAGACGCGGCGGCGTCGCTGTCGATTTTCGGCGGCAAGATCACGACGGCGCGCCGGCTCGCCGAACATGCGCTGAGCGAACTCTCGCGCTTTCTTCCCGCGCATGGCGAGGCCTGGACGGCGGACGCGATCTTTCCCGGCGGCGACATGCCGGAGGGCTTCGAGAGCTTTCTTGCCGATCTCAAACGCGACAAGCCCTTTTTAGGAGATGCGTTGGCGCTGCGCCTTGCGCGCGCCTATGGAACGCGAGTCGTCGATATATTGAAGGATGCGCGGAAGTTGAGCGATCTTGGCCGCGACTTCGGCTGCGGCCTGACCGAGGCGGAGATCGCCTATCTGCGCGAAAAAGAAAGGGCGCGGACCGCTGCCGACATTCTCTGGCGCCGCTCCAAGCTCGGTCTTCATATGAGCGACGCGCAGCAACAGGCGTTGCGGGAGTTTATCGGCGCCTGACCCCCCTCCCTGTCCCTCCCCCGCGGGAGAGGGGACCCCAGCGATCAGCTTTTCCCGAACGGGAGTCGCGCGGGCATGCGCGAAATGACGATGCGAGGCGCGGCCCGCTCCCTCTCCCGCGAAGCGGGGGAGGGTTGGGGAGGGGGCGTCATTCCCCAAGCGCCGCATGCGACTCGTTCACCGAAGCGCCGCCGTCGATCACGGTCTTCGCCAATCCGGGCGCGGCGATCGCGATATTTTCGGCAAAGAAGCGGGCGAGCGCGGCGTAGCGCGCCGCATTAGAATCGGATTCGCGTTGCGCGCGCTTCGCCCCCTTGACGAGTAGCGTCGCGCCGCGCGCGAGCGCGAAGAGGCGCAGATAGGGCGTCGCGCCGGCGAGCGCGTCGGCGAGTTCGGCTTTGGTGAGAAAAGCGCTCGCCTGCGCCAGCGCCTCGACGGTCTCGCGCAACGCCTCGCGTGAAACATCGGCTTCGCCAGCGATGGCGCGCATGTCGTCGATCTCGCGCGCGAGCGCCACGCCGTCGCCGCCGCGAATCTTGCGCGTCACGAGATCAATCGCCTGAATGCCGTTGGTGCCTTCGTAGATGGCGCAGATGCGCGCGTCGCGCATGAGCTGGGCGACGCCGGTCTCCTCGATATAGCCCATGCCGCCAAAGACCTGCACCGCGAGCGACGTCGTCTCATTGGCGATATCGGTCGAAAACGCCTTGGCGACAGGCGTCAGGAGAGAGGCGCGTTCATGCGCCGCCGCCGCGCGCGCCGGATCGCTGTCGCGATGCGCGCGATCGATCGCGGCGGCCGTCTCGTAGCAGATCGCCCGCGCCGCCGCCGTTGAACTCGCCATGGTCAGCAGCATGCGCGCGACGTCTGGATGCTCGATGATGGCGCTCGTCTCCTTGGCGCCGGGCGCGCGCCCCTGCTTGCGCTCGCGCGCGTATCCGAGCGCCTTTTGCGTCGCGCGTTCGGCGAGCGCCACGCCTTGCAGTCCGACCGAGAGGCGGGCGTTGTTCATCATCGTGAACATGCAGGCGAGGCCTTTGTTCTCCTCGCCAAGCAGATAGGCGACCGCGCCGCCCTCATCGCCATAGATCATGGTGCAGGTCGGCGAACCATGAATTCCGAGCTTGTGTTCGATGCCGGCGCACCGCACATCATTGCGGCGCGTGAGGCCGCCCGTTTCGTCGGGCAGGAATTTCGGCGCCAGGAAAAGCGAAATGCCGCGCGTGCCGGGGGGAGCGTCGGGAAGACGCGCCAGGACGAGATGCACGATGTTCGGCGCAAGATCGTGCTCGCCATAGGTGATGAAGATCTTCTGACCGAAGAGTCGGTAGGAGCCGTCGGGCGCGCGTTCGGCGCGCGTGCGCATCAATCCGAGATCGGAGCCGGCGCCGGGCTCCGTCAGATTCATCGTCGCGGTCCATTCGCCGCTGACGATTCTGCGCAGATAGACGTCCTTCAGCGCGTCGCTCGCATGCGCCTCCATCGCCTCGATCGCGCCATGGCCGAGCAGCGGGCAGACGGCGAAAGCCATATTGGCGGCGTTCCAGATCTCCGTGCAGCCGGCGTTGAGCAGGGCAGGGAGATCCAGTCCGCCATAGTTCTCGCCCGCCGCGATGGCGTTCCAGCCGCCTTCCTGCCATTGCGCATAGGCCTCTCGCCAGCCGGGAGGCGTCGTGACGGGGCCATTGGCGTATGTCGCGCCCACGCGATCGCCGATCTGATCGAGCGGCAGCAGAACCTGTTCGGCGAATTTGGCCGCCTCGGCCAGCGTCTGTTCGGCGACGCCGTCGGCGAGATCGCGGTAGGCGCCGTCGGCCTCGATCGCGCCTTCGCCGGCCGCGAGGCGAAGCGCAAAAACAATGTCGTTGAGCGGCGCGCGGTAGGTCATCCGATTTTCTCCAATCCGAATCGTTGCACGGAATCTAGCGCGCCAGCGCGAACGCGCGGGCCATCTCCTCCATGTGCGTCAAAACGCATATTTCGCCTCATGGGTCCGGCATTCGCAGATGTATGGGTAAGAAAGGGCGCTTCAATTACGAGGAGCGGGCGGCGGCGGCGCGCGCGGCGCATCAGGAAATCGGCCGCACTTTCGCGCGCCTCCAGAATCGCAATGACGAGGAAGATCCTGCGACGATCGCCTGGAAGGCGGCGATCGCGCGCTTTCATGACGCATTGCGCCTCGCCTATCCGGGTGATTTCGGAGAGGATCTCGAACGACTGAAAGCAGGCGACGCGCGGGGACTCGAGGGCGTGATTCGCTTTCTTGAAGCCGATCCGATGTTTTTCGGCTCTGGCTACGCCAAGGCCGATCTCATTCGTTTCATCAACCGCATGGCGCTGACCGAGCATCAGGCGAAGCGCCTGCGCGCGGTTGCTCTCGCGATCGTCGAGCGGCGCGCGTCGCAGGAGTTTCGGCGCTATTGCCGACTGGCCACAAAGGTCAATCACCCAGGCTTGCGAGAGGAGCTGCGGAGTCGAGCGGCGGGCGGCGATCCCGCCGTTGCGCGACGGGCGCGGTGGATGCTCGCCTATGTCGAATCGCCGCCTTGCGTGAGGCGCTCCGGCCGGTAAAATCGGCGGATCGTCAATTCGGCGGACCGAGGGACAAATGCCGCTTTTCGCCTATCGCTGCAGTGACTGCGCGCATCAGTTCGAGACCCTGTCGCGTTTTGACGAGATTCCCGAGTGCCCCGCGTGCGGCGGCGCCCATGTCGAGCGCCAGTTGTCGCTGATCGCGCGTCCCGCCGCGGGCGGCGAGTCTGCGGAGAGCTGCGCCGCGATGGCGGGCGGGTCGCCCTGTCCGAGCTGCCCGGCGTTGGCGGGACAGGTGTGACGTCCGCGGCGGCGACGCTACTCGGGGCGCGTCGCCTGGTCGTTCCAGCTAACGGAATTGAGTTCGAGGTTTTCGAGGCCGGCGCGGGCGATCGGCTCGCGCTGCTCTTGCACGGCTTTCCCCAGCACGCCGTCATGTGGCGTCATCTCGTCGGACCGCTCGCCGCCGCCGGATATCGCGTTTGGGCGGTCAATCAGCGCGGCTATGGAGCCACGACGCGCCCGGCGGAGAAAGACGCCTATTCCCTCGAGGCGCTGACGGCCGACGTCGCCCGATTGATCGACGCCGCCAATCCCGCCTCGGTCTCGCTTATCGGCCACGACTGGGGCGGTTTCCTCGCTTGGGTCGTCGCCATTCGCAAGCTGCGGAAGATCGACGCTCTCGTCGCTCTGAATATTCCGCACCCCCTGTGCTTCCGGCGCGCGCTCGAACAGGAATGGAGTCAGAAGCTGAAGTCCGCCTATGCGGCCTTCTTTCAGCTGCCCTGGCTGCCTGAACGACTGCTGTCCGCGCGGCGCGGCGCCGGCGCCGCGTGGCTGATGCAACGGGCCGCAGGCCGGGACGGCGTCTTTTCGAAAGAGGCGATGGACATCTACCGCGCCAATGTCGCGGCGCCGGGCGCCGCCAGCGCCATGCTCAATTGGTATCGCGCCGCCGGACGTGACATTCTGGCGGCGGAAGACCTCGATGAACCGATAGATGCGCCGACGCTTGTGGTCTGGGGGATGCAGGATGTGGCGCTCGGCGAGTCCTGTCTTGACGGCACGGAACGCTATGTTCGCGATCTGCGGATCGAGCGGCTGCCAGGCGTGTCGCATTGGACGCCCGAAGACGCGCCGGAAAAAGTTAACGAGCTGATTTTGGGCTTTGTATAAAATATTCGACCCTCGCAGACGCAAAAAGCAGCGTGTCGGCGCCAGTAACGGTTGACTTGGCGCGCTGGCGTGGGAATCTGTTCAATGGTCCCGGACCCCCTGCGTCCGGCGGTCGCTGTTTTGCGCCTTTGGCTCAGCGGCCGGCTTTTGACCAAGAGAAGGAGATGATCCATTCGCCGTCCAATGAAGAGCATCGCAGCCCCCCAGAAGGAAGGGCCGCGCATCAATCGGGAAATTCGCGCGCGAGAAGTGCAGCTAATCGATTCCGAGGGGAAAAATCACGGCGTCATCCAATTGCCGGACGCGCTGGGCATCGCCGAAGCGGCGGGACTCGATCTCGTCGAGATCGCGCCCAATTCCACGCCCCCCGTCTGCAAAATTCTTGATTACGGGCGTTTTCGCTTCGCCGAGCAAAAGAAGGCCGCCGAGGCCCGCAAAAAACAGAAAGTCGTCGAGGTTAAGGAAATAAAGCTTCGGCCCGGCATCGACGATCATGATTACGGCGTGAAAATGAAGGCGGTGCGCCGCTTCTTCGAAGAAGGCGACAAGGTTAAGGTCACTCTTCGCTTTCGCGGCCGCGAAATCGCGCATCAGGACATTGGCTATCGGCTTCTATCCCGCGTGAAGGCTGAGACCGCCACGCTGGCTAAGGTCGAACTCGAACCGTCCATGGAAGGACGGCAGATGGTGATGGTGCTGGCGCCTCGATAGCGCGCGTCTCGCCGCAAGGGCAGGGCCGGGCTGCGGCCCGAGGGGTGGCGATCGCTATGTTTGAATTTCGGATTCGCACGATGACCGCGCGTCGCGCTTGCGTTCTCGGGGCGGCGGCGCTGCTTGCTGTGGGCGTCGCGCCGGCCAGAGCGCAGCTTGTGCTCCCGGGGGCGGTCGCCCCGACTCCCGAAGGGACGGTCGCCAGTCCCGCAAAGAAAAGAAGCGTCGGCGGCGAGATGGGAGCGGCCGCGGGGCCGGCCATCATGCCGAAGGCGCCCGCCGAAGACGCGATCGTCGGAAAAATCATCAAACGCGACGGCGAGGGCAGCGCCATAAATTTCTCCCGCGCCGGAGCCGATCTGCAGGTCGCCAAGCTCACGCTCGTCGGGGATGATTTGCGGCGCTCCGGCGAAGCCTGCCGAGTCGAAGTGGCCGGAACGCCGTTGAAGCTCACGGCCCGCCAGAGCGAGACCGGATTGCGGCGCTATCAGATCGCATTTCCAGCCTGCGCCTTCACATTCGACGTTCTCGACGGCGCGATTCTTGTCACCAACGAGGGCAAGGCCTGTGAACTGAAGGACGCGGGTTGCCGCGCGGATCCCGAAGGACTCTGGGGGATGAGCGCGGATGAAATCGACCCCAAAAAGGGCGAAGAGATGCTCGGCGCCCGCGCGCGTGTCGAGAAGACTTTGCGAAGCACGTTCCGCGCGCTTTACGATCAGTACAAGAAGGAAAAAGCCATCCGCAACTTCATTGTGAAGGAGCAGGCGGGCTTCTCCTCCTGGCGCGAGGAAGTATGCCGGTCCTATGCGCGCGAGCCGGATTTCGGCTATTGCGCCTTGAGACTGACGGAAGCCCGCGCCATCGCGCTCGGCGCTCAGCTCGCCGCTGGCGTCAAACTGCCACCTGGGGTGGTCGAAGAGGCCGCGGCGGAGAACACGAAGAAGGACGAGAAGAAATAGTCGCGGCGCCGACGTCGCCAGACTAACTCGTCGTTCAACCGCCCCTGCGCATCAACATGCCGCGTCCTGGATCATAAGCGAGGATTGCCGCGACCAGGAACGCGCTCGTGTAGGCGAAGACAATCGCGAGCGAGGTCCACTCGACTTTCTCATAAAAGGCGAAGCGGATCAGTTCGACCGCATGCGTGAACGGATTGACCTCGCACACGTAATAGAGCCAGGGGCTCGACTCCTTCACGCGCCACAGCGGGTAGAGCGCGGAGGAGGCGAAGAACATCGGAAAAATCACGAAATTCATCACGCCAGCGAAGTTTTCGAGCTGTTTGATCAGCGATGACAGCAGCATGCCGAGCGCGCCAAGCATCAGGCCGCTGAGCGCGAGCGCCGGCAGCAGGGTCAGATAGCCCCATTTCGTTGGCGGCTCGATCTCCCAGAAATAGGCGATCACCAGGAAGGCGTAGACCTGCAGTATCGAGACGGCGACGCCGGCCATAAGTTTGGAGCCGAGCAGAAACCAGCGTGGAAAGGGCGAGACGAGCAGCGTGCGCATACTGCCCATTTCGCGGTCGTAGACCATCGAGAGCGAGGACTGCATGCCGTTGAACAGCTGGATCATCGCCATCAGCCCCGGCGCGATATAGACCTCGTAAAGGACGTAAGTTTCGTAAGGCGGGATGATCGAAACGCCCAGCACCTGCCGGAATCCCGCCGCGAAGATGAAGAGCCAGACGAGCGGGCGCACAAGCGCCGAGACGAAGCGTTCGCGCTGATGCAGAAAGCGCAGGCCCTCGCGCCAGACGACTCCGGAGAGACAGATGAGATATTGGCGAAGGGTGAATCCCCTTTCGTCGTCGAGTGAGGAAGGGGAGGGAAGGTCGGCTTCCGTGGTCATGGCAAGCTCGCCAGCGCAAGAGTTTTCATTTGTGACCCCTTCACTGCCTTGTGGCCTGGGCAAGCACAATGAACGCTAAAAAAATGAAGGAGATAATGGCGTAGCGAGTCAGATAGCTCGCGACATCGCGTCGAGAACCTTCGATCGCCAATTTGGGGTGGCCTTTTGGATAAGCGATGATAACCCGTTCGTCCATGCGAGGCTCGAACTGACGCTCAACAAAAAAATGATAGCTCCTGCCTTCGACAACATATTCGAGCTTGCAACGAAAATAGTCTCGCGGCTTTTCGCCACCATCGCGGCAGAACTCCGCGTCGACGATCTTTGCTTCAGCTTCTTCTACCGCACGGAGCGCGAAGAGCAGCGGCTTCCGCGATAGAATGACGTAGACGATCACGATCAGGGTAAGGACGATCAACAGGCCGAGCATTTAAGAGTTCTTCCTCTCAGCCGACCTTTTTCCCGTTCTGCGGGGCGAGGTTGTGCGTCTGGGTCATGCGCGCGAACGCGTCGCCAATGGTCGCCGCGCCCTGCGCCGCGACGATCTCCCGCGCCCGGCCGGTCGCGACCACCTTGCCCTGATGCAGAATGATCACCTGATCATCGTCGGCGATCTCATCGACCAGATGCGTGGTCCACAAAACGCCGAGATGTTGATCGCGCACCAGAGCGCGGACGAGCGCGAGGAGATCGGCGCGGGCCTTGATGTCGAGCCCGACGGTAGGCTCATCGAGAAGCAGCAGCCGCGGATCATGCAGCAGCGCGCGCGCGATCTCGACGCGGCGCATCTGTCCGCCCGACAGCGCGCGCGCTTTGTCCTTGGCGCGGTCGGCGAGGCCCGCACGCGACAGCGCCGCCTGGCCAAGGCGGCGCGCGTCGATCGGGCCAATGCCGTGCAGGGCTGCGTGGTAAAGGAGATTCTGCATCACGCTGAGTTCGAGATCGAGCGTGCGCGCCTGAAAGACGACGCCCAGCTGGCGCAACGCTGCGCCGGGTTCGCGCATGACGTTATGGCCGAAGATGTCAATCACGCCATGGCGCGCCGCAAAGAGCCGCGTGATCAGCGAGAACAGCGTGCTCTTGCCCGCGCCATTCAATCCAAGCAGCACCGTGAAGCTGCCGGCCGGAACGGAAAAACTGACGTCGTCGAGGGCCTTGCGCGTCCCATAGGCGTGGCTGACGTTTCTGATCGCGAGCGCGTCGGTCATTGAGGCGGTCCCGCCACAGGCCCGCTTATCATTGCGGCGCCACGACGACGCCCCAGGGGAAAGCCCCGACCGGGATCGATTTCACCACTTTGAGCGATGCGACGTCGATCACCGAGACGTCGTTGGAGACGCCATTGGCGGTGAGCAGATATTTTTCGTCGGGCGTGAAAGCGAGGTGCCAGACGCGCTGACCGACGAGCAGATATTTTTCGACTTTTTTTGTCTCGGCGTCGATCACCGCGACGCGATTGGCTGGCCCTAGCGCGACGAAGGCGCGTTTTCCGTCGCGCGTGAATGAAATGCCGATCGGCTGTATCGCTTCTTTTGACATCGCCGGAATGTCAAAGCTGATCTTCTGCTTCAACACACGTTTCGCGGGATCGATGATCGCGACGGTGCCCCCGACTTCCGAGGATACCCACAGCTCCGACCCGTCCCGCTTGAACTCGGCGAAACGCGGACGCCCATCGACGAGAATATTCGCGACGATCTCTTTCGACTGCGTGTCGATCAGATGCGCCATATTGGTCGTTTCCGAAGTGTTGACGAGCAACTTGCCGTCGGGACTGATGGCCATGCCCTCGGGTTCGACGCCGACGGGAATGTCGCCGATCATTTCCTTCTTCTTCACGTCGATCAGCGTGACGAGATTGTCGTTTTCGTTCGAAACATAAATCACGTCGCCGTCGGGACTGAGCGCCAGGAGCTCGGGATCCGGGCCTGACGGCAGCTTTCCGGTGATCTTGAGCGTCTTCGTGTCGAGCACCTGTATGGCGTCGTCGTCGCCGGCGCAGATATAGAGTTCGGAGCCGTCCTTGTTGAGCGCAATGCCGCGCGGGCGTCGGCCGACCTTCACGGTCGCTGTCGCTTCCAGCTTCTCCGTATCGAGGACGGTGATGGAATTGCCCTTTTCGTTGCTGACGTAGGCCTTGTAGGCGTGGGCGGGCGCGATCGCAGTTGCAAGCAGCGCCGCGACCAACAACCCCCTCCCTGTCCCTCCCCCGCTTCGCGGGAGAGGGGACGCTAACGATCGGCGTTTCGCGAAAAGGAGCGAGGGGCCGAATCTGCTCCCTCTCCCGCGGCAACGGGGGAGGGGTGGGGAGGGGGCGTTCTTCACTTCAATTTGCATTTCGACTCCGGCTGGTCGACTCCGAGCGTGTCAAGCTCGCTCGTTTGATGGAGAAAGCCCTCCTGCGGCGAAACGGAGACGATCATCCGCCGGTCGGAAAGCAGGATCGGCTGGCGCAACTGCTGGTTCCAGGTCCGCAGCGTAAGCCGCACGCCTTTGAATGCGGCGATGGAGAAGTCGTTGCCGAGCAGGTAGAGGCGGAGCTTCTCGGGGTCGTTCGAGCCCGTGCGCGTTGTGGCTTCGCCAACCATCCGCATGGCGACCCACGCCGCATTGTCTCGCGCATTCATCAGGCGCCGGAACGTCTGGGTGAAGCGGTTCTGCAACTGCCGCGCGCCCCACTGCTCATGTGAGGCGTCCCAGCTTGCCGGCATGAGCCCGCCGGAGCCCGCCACGGGACGCGCGTCCCAGGTGCGGTAGGGAAGATAGCCGCCAAAGACCTCGGTCTCGTCTGCGGCGACCAGCACGTCATAGGCGGGCGCGTTCTGCGTCAGGACCGGGATCTGCCGTTGAGTTTGCACGGAGCCGGAATCGCTGCGGCGTCCGCCGCCGGTGTCTTCATAGATGCGCTCCTCGACGATCTTTGCGCCAAATTTCTTGGCGCTGTTGCGGAAGGCTTGCGCCAAAAGTTCGTCTTTCGGATGCGATCCCTTGATAAGAAGCCAGCGGCGCCATTGCTTCCAGATGAGGTATTGCGCGAGCCCGTCAGCGAGCATCGACCGCGTTGGCGCGACATGGATGACATTGGCGCGGCAGTCCGCCTCACGCAGGCGTTCGTCCGGCGCCGAGATATTGAACAAAAGCGCGCCGCGGGCTTTGGCGCGGTCGCTCGCCGCCAGCAAACGGTCCGCCGAAAGATCGGCGATGATCAATGAGACGCCTTTGTCGAGTAGCGCGTCGACCGCAGCGCCGACGTCGGCGCTGTCATCGACACTTTCATCGACGGTTTCGAATCGCTGGTTGGTGAATTTTCCCGTCGTGTTGTTGTCGGCCGCGCCGAGCAGCGCGCCGGCGAGCGCGTCGTCGGGAGCGGGAAGATCGAGGATCGAGAGGGTCTCTTGGGAATGTTGCTCGCGCAACATGCCGACCTTCGTCATCAAGGGTTCGCTCGCCGCGGGAAGCGCGGCGAGCAGCCAGAAAGCGGCGACCAGGCGTTTCATACACCCTAGATGACCGCTCCGGGCAACCGGATCAAGTCTGTCTGGCGCTCAGCCTAGCTGATGATCCGGAGCAGGGCCCGACCCTTGGGCGTATCCAACTCATCATGGTCGAGAACGCCGTTGCCGTTGCGGTCGACCTCATCGAACATCTCGTCGATGGCCGAGAGAAACTCGCGCCGATTCAAATTTTCGCCGTTGAGTTGTTCGGTCGAACGGAACCGGTCCCAGGTTGAGGAGGGCGCGAAGTCACGGAGGGTGACGGTGCCGTTTTCCTTTTTATCGTTGAACGCCTCTCGCGCCGAGCGCCTCACGTCGCCGAGATCCAATACGCTGTCCCGTTCCGTGGACTGGCGGCCGTAGCCGTAATAGTTGTTGTCGTCGCGACTCTGTCGGTCATATTGAGAGCTCTGCTTCTCGTTTAAGCTGGAAGCGCCGGCGTAGGCGCCGCCGAACGAAAAGGCGCACGCAAGGCCGAGCGTGACGCCAAAGAGAAGGGATGTTTTCATTTCCGACCTCCATGTTGCAGGATGGAGGCCGGTGAGTTAGCGCGCGCCTTCAAGGCTGAAAGCCGCCCACGCAAAAAAATCAGCGGCATACAGGGCCTTTGCAGGCTCCAGCGCTTGCGACAAAGCCGCTTAGCGGGTCACTCGAAGCAGGGCTTTGCCTTTCTTGGACGCGAGCTCCTTGGCGTCGAGCGTGCCGTCATTGTCGGGATCCGCATCCTTGAACAGGGTGGAGACCATCGCCAGAAATTCGTCCTTTGAAAGCGTGCCGTCATTGTCCGGATCGGCCGTTTTGAAGTCCTTCTTCGAGACTCGTCCCTTCATCTCCTTGATGTCGACCGTCCCGTCCGAGTCCTTCTCGAGACGCGTGAAAAGGTCCGTCGCAGACTTGTTGATCTCGTTGAGATCGACAGTTCCGTCGTCGTCGGTGTCGAGCGCGGCGACGGGGCCGGTCGCCTTGGCGAGCGCGGACGTCGCCGGCAGCGCCGTGACTCCAGCAAGCGCGAGCGCGCCGAATAGCAATGCTTTTTTCATGTGCGACTCCCTCTGAGTAAGGCCATCGCACGCAATATAGCGCGGGCGCCGCCGCACCGGCTAGCGGCCCGCGACATTCGTGCCCTCTGGCGTCAGTAGGTGATCTTCACGCCCCCATAGACGCCGAGCGGCGGCCCCAGCGAGACCATGCGCGGATTGTTGAAGGCGAGGAAGGAGATGTCATTCGTGTCGAAAAACGTGCCGAAGCTGCGCGCTCGGGTGTTGGTGACATTTTCGAGCAGGCCGTAGACCTGGATGTTCGGGCCAAGCTGATACGACGTGCGAAGATTGAGAATGCCGTATGACGGCAGCCTTCCGGCGAGGTTGATTTCGTCGCCGCGAATATACGGACCGGAAGAATATTGAAAGTCGGCGCCGACTTTCCACAGCGGGGTCACGGCGAAATCAATTCCGGTCTTGAATCGGTGACGCGGCACTGAGGTCAGATTTGCGCCGGGCGTTACCAGGATGGAGCCGCCGGTGCCAAAAGTCCCGGTCAGCGGATTATCGGGGGCGCCGAGCACGATCGTCGAGCGGAACGTCGCGTCCGTGTGCGTATAGTTCAAAAAGGCGTTCACCCTTTCGGTCGTGTAGCGGAAGGACGATTCGACGCCTTGGCGTAGGGTCGTGCCAGCGTTGGTGAAATAGCCACGGCCGTTGATCGCGCTCGGCACGCTCAGAATGTCATTGAAGCTATAGGTGCGAAAGACGCCAAGGCTCCAGTTGAGATTGCCGGGCAGCGCATCGGCATAGGCCGGCAGGACCGTTGGAACGGCAAGATCTCCCCGAAAGCCCGCTTCGATCGTTTGCGCCTCCACCTGCTTCAGCGGCGGATCGGCGACGAGGAAGTTGTCGATAAGACAGGGCCGGTTGGGATCGGCGCAGCCGAGTTCGAGCGGCGTTGGCGCGCGGTTCGCCTCGGAGTAGCTGGCGTAGGCGGAGACGTTCGGCAGTATTTTGTAGGTCAGGCCCGCGACAGGATTGATGCGGGTGAAAACGCCATTGCCGTTCAGCGTCGTGCCTCTCATGTCGTAGAGCGCGATGTTGGCGCGGTTGAAGCGCGCGCCCGCTGTGACCTTTAGATCGTCGGTCAAATCCAGCGAGTCGAGCGCATAGACGCCGAGATAATCGTTCGCCGCGCGCACAGAGACGCTGGAGATGCCGGTCGCCTGCTCTTCGACGATGTAGCCGAAGCCGCCGACGACGAGATTGGGCTGAATGATCCCCAGTTCCTCATTGGCGGAGAAGGCGGTCCAACCATGATCGTAGCTGACGCCAAAGGTGATCTTGTTGTGGAAGCCGAAATAGAGATCGTCGTTCGTGACCTGCACCGTGCCGCCGACGGTGCGCGAACGCGTCCAGGTTCTATCGATCGCCCCCAGAGCGACCTGCCCGTTGAAAAAATTGGGGATGTTTGTGTCGCCGGCGTCGCTCTCGCAGAGCGATTCGTCGACTTCGCATTCGAATTCGGTCGTATTGCCGTCGACCCTCGCCTGATCGAAGGCGCGGTAATGCATGTCGCCAAAGAGCTTCCAGGTCGGCGTCGCCTGAAACACGCCATTGATGTCGAACATCGAGAGCGTGTTCTTGATTGTCTGCGGCGTGGTGAACACCGCGCTTTCGTCGAGATTGGTGAGATCGACCGGCGCCGGCCCGGAAACGCCGAACTTGTTATTGGCGAGCGTCACATTGGCGTGGATCTCGCCGCTCTCGCCGCGGTAGCCGACATCGCCATAGAAGCGCTTGATGTGCGCGCCAGAAAACTGGCGGTAGCCGTCGTCGCCTAGCGCCTCCATCGCCATGTAGGTGGCGAACGGCCCAGAGATGAGACCGTGCTGCATGGATGCTTGGCGACGGCCGCGGCTGCCGAAGCGCCCGTCGAGTTCGAAACCCTGCCAAGTGAAGCCGTTTTTCATGTCGAGCGTGACGGCGCCGCCGATGGCGTTGAGGCCGAACAGCGGGTTGCCGGTGACAAGCGTAAAGCGATCAATCGCAACGCTCGGGATCATGTCCCAGTAGACGTTGTCGCCCCAGGCTTCGTTGATGCGAATGCCGTTCTGATAAACGGCGAGGCCTTGCGGCGTTCCGGCGATGGGCGAGGCGACGAAGCCGCGGAAATCGATTTCCGGCAGGAACGGGCCGCCCGCTACGTCATTGACGGTGACGCCGGGCGCCTGACGAACGAGATTCTCCGGGAGATTGAACGCGCGCGTGTTCTGCAGCTCATTGCCGGTGATCGTGTAGGTCGCCGCTGGAACAGCGTAACGCACGATGGGAGACGCCGGCGGAGCAGGCGTCGCGGGCGCTGACGTCACCGACGCCCGACCCGCCGGCGCGCGCTGGGTGGAGGGCGTCGTCTGAACAGGCGGCCGCGCGCTCGAACGCAGAGGCGCGCCTCCCACTTCGATCGTCGGCAGCGCCTGCTGCGCGCGGGCTGTTGTGGCGAGAGACGCGCAAAGAGCGATGAGCGAGACCTGCTTGACGTAGCGCATTGAGAGCCCTGGAACATTCAATCCTGTCGAACGACTTATAGCTATGAGGCTCGCGGCCGGTAGTGGCGCAAGGCGACAAACCGGCAATATTTCCCGTCTGTTGCGCGACGGCTACACTTCTGAAAAATAACGGAAAACTTCGGACATGGTCCCGTATAAGTCGGGAATATTTCCCGACTCGTCGGCAAAGGCGGATGGCCATCGGTCATCCGACTGCGAATATCGTCATCGACGCCCGATCTCCGCGCGTCGAACACGCTGGCTCGCAGGCGTTTGTTGGCTCGGCGCGGATCGGGTTAAGTCGCCGCCGAAACGTCTGTGGTTTTTCGGCGCAAGGGTAGGCTCGCGATCAGCACCGCAAGTATTCCGGTCACGAAAATCCCGTCGAACGTTCCTGCGCCGCCAAACGAGACGATCGGCGTCCCGATGCCCTCTATCTTATCAAGATTGAGTAAGTCAGCGCCGATGAGCGTGCCGAGACTGCCGCTGACATAGGCGACTGGCGCAGCGAAATCGCGCGACAGCAAAATCGCGAGAGCCGCCGACAACAACGGCGGCGCCAGGATCGGCACGCTAATGCCGGCGCCGGGCACAATCCGCGCAAAGTAATGGACAACCACAGCGACGATCGCCGTCGCAAGCGCCGCCACGATCCAGATGCGATTGCGGGCGAGCAGATAGATCGAAAGAAACAGGGGAATAATGGCTCCGCCGACATTGACCGCCAATACCATTCCCGGCCAGTCGACGACCTCTGGGACGACATAGCGCCTCCCGAAAAAGTCGATCATCTCTTGAGGAACGACGCGTTCGTCGGCGAAGTGCATGATCGGAATGTTCACATAGCTTCCCAGAAGCGATGCGAAGAGGAGGAGCGTCGCATATTTGGAGCTCAGGCCTATGCGGCCGAAAGCATAGCGAAGCACGCCAAACTGAATCAGCAGGAACAGCGCGATGAGCGCGCCCGTGAAGACCGCGTAGAGGATGGGCGGCAGCGGGAGATAGTCAACATGTTGTGAGTACACGCGCCACCCCATGAATGCGGTGCGTCGACCGTTAAGCCGCATATAGGGGCGACGCGATGCGAGTCGAGTTGAGTTGAGTCTCAGTTAGGCGAAGGGCCGAGCAGAAGCGAGACGGAACGCGCTTGACCCTCACGGTGGCGCAGGCGGCGCCAGCCTGACAGGAGCCGATGATCGCTCGACCTAAATTTTGGCGCGATCTTCAAATTTCTGGCGGACAGCACAGTTACGCGATGTCGGCCGCGAGGTTCGAGCGATGATGCCGGCAGTCGAAGCGGAGCCTTGCGCATGGCCGCATCTTGCGCGGCAAAGATTGAGGAGAATGCCGGTGATCGAACAGCTCTCGAACTTTCCCGAGAACGTCGTTGCGATCGTCTGCAGGGGACGCGTGACGAAGGCGGATTATGACGCGGTTCTTGTGCCGGCGGTCCGAGATGCGCTCAAGAAACACGACAAGGTCAGGATCTATTACGAAATCGCACCTGATTTTTCGGGATTTGATCCGGGCGCGATCTGGGAGGACTTTAGGGTTGGAATGGAGCATCTCACGCGGTGGGAGCGGGTCGCGCTTGTCACGGACGTTGAGTGGATCAAGCAAACGATGCAGTTTTTCAGCTTCATGATGCCCGGCGACATGAAGGCGTTTCCGACCGCGCAAGCCGATGAGGCGCGCGACTGGATTGTCGCTCAGTGACGCGCCGCTCCGCCCTCGCGCATCGGCAGCGACGCGGTTAGCCGCGCGCCGCCCCCGGCGTCGTTCGCAAGCGCGAGCGTGCCGCCGAGCGCGCCGACTCGTTCGCCCATGCCGCGCAAACCGAGACCGCTTGAAGACGGAGAACGAGCCGCTTGGAGACCTGCCCCGTTGTCCCGCACGACGATATGCAATGCGCCCGTCGATCGCTTGACGACGACCTCGACCCGATTGGCGCCCGAATGCTTTAACGCATTGGCGAGCGCTTCCTGCACGATGCGATAGGCGGTCAGCGCGGTCGCCTCCTCGATGTCCCCGGAGGCGCCGTCCAGCGACAGCGCGATGGCGACCTTCGGATTGGCGTCGCGCCAGCCTTGCGCGAGCGCCTGTAAGGCGTCGCCAAGCCCCATCTCCTCAAGGGCGGCGGGACGCAGCCGGCCCAGAATGCGCCTGTTGACCTGTTGCAGAGCGGCGATCTGCGCGTCGATGCGGGCGCAATCTTCGGCCAGACGCGCCGGCTCGACCCCAGGGGCGGCGGCCCGGCGCGCCAATGCGCCGACGCCGGCGCGCACGGTGAACAGAAAAGGGCCGATCTCGTCATGCAGGTCGCGCGCGATGTCTTTTCGCTCTTCGTCCTGCACATGGATCATGCGCCGCACGAGCCGGCGATTTTCTTCGTCGAGCCGTTGCAGCGTTGCGGCCAGCGCGTTGATCCGTTCGGCGATGATGACGAACTCCGGAGAGCCATCGGCGGGAACGCGCATCGAATGTTCGCCGCGCTCGAGACGCTGCAGCCCCTCCGCGAGCGTGGCGACCGGACGCAGCGTTCGTGACACGGCGAGCGAAACGAGGGCGAAGGCGGCGACGGCGATTCCCGCGCCGCCGATCGCGAGCCAAACGATCTCCTGCCAAATCTCGGCGATCTCATCCGCGGGATTGGGGGCGATCATGATCGCGGCGCCGTGGCCGGTTTCGATCCGGGTCACGGCGGCGTTCGGCAGCACGAGCCGGGTGAACCACTGCGGCGCGCGGTCGACGTCCTCCCGCGCGGGCGTCTCCTCTCCGGCGAGCATGACGCGCACATGGCGCAGCCGCCGCGCGTCGGATAGCAGTCGCGCGATCTCCGCCTGCGGGTCTGGCGCGGCGTCAAGCCGGGTTAGCGTCGCTTCGACCAGATCGCGCGCGAGGCGCGTCGCGCCGTCGGCCTCGGCGCGAACGCGCGCGCCCGCATGCAATACGAGCAGGCCGACGCCGAGCGCCAGTCCCAGCGCGAGCACGACGCCGAGCAGCAGCGACAGGCGAAGGCGAAGCGAGAGCCTTCGGAGCATGGGCCAATTCTCTAGAGAAGCGTGCGGCTTTACGAAAGGCCCCAATGCCGGCAATGTCAGGCTTACCGCTAAAGCAGTCTAGTTTGTGGAGCCATCTCGAATATGCGCGTTCTTATCGTCGACGACCATCCGATCATCGTTTCCGGCTGCGCGGCGATGCTCGCCGGCGAAGGCGACATCGACGTCGTCGACGCGCGAGACGCCGAGACGGGTCTTGCCGTCTTCGCGGCGCAAAAGCCCGACGTGACCGTCGTCGACATCGGCCTGCCGGGGGTTTCGGGATTTGAGTTGACGCGGCGGATTCTCGAAGCTGATCCGCAGGCCCGCATCGTCGTCTTCAGCATGAACGACGATCCGATCTTCGCGGCGCGCGCGATTCAGATGGGCGCCAAAGGCTATGTGACGAAGAACGACGATCCCTATCTCTTGCTGACGGCGGTGCGCGAGGTTGCGTCCGGCGGCGTATTTCTCATGCCCAAAATCGCCAATCGGCTCGCCTTCGAAAAGAGCGGCGCGGCGACCAGTCCGCTCTCCGCGTTGACGGCGCGCGAACTGGAGATTTTGCGAATGCTCGGACGCGGGCTCGGGATGGCCGAGATCGCCGATGCGACTCAAGTCTCCTACAAGACGATCGCTAACAGCTGCTCGATCATGAAACGAAAGCTTGGCGCCCGCACGCCGATGGAGCTGATGCGCATCGCGCTCGAACACAAGCTGACCTGAGAGGCGCGCATTCACCCTCCCCTCGAGGGGGAGGGTCGGCGCGAAGCGCCGGGGTGGGGTGGAGCAGGGTCGCAAGTCCTCGCAGTTGAGTTCGGGAGGCGACATGCATTCTTTTCTTAGATGGCTTTTGCGTCGTCACCCCACCCCGCATTGCTTCGCAATGCGACCCTCCCCCTCAAGGGGAGGGTGCGTCCACGCCTACTTTCCTTGTGCGTCCGGATAGGGCTCCGGCGCAGAATAATTCGGCGGAACCGGACCGGTCAGCGCGCCGAGAAAGGCGACAATGTCGGCGGCGTCCTTCTCCGACAGATCCTGCCCGAGCTGCGTCTTGCCCATGATTTTGACGGCTTTCGTCAGGTCCGCGACCGACCCGTCGTGAAAATAGGGCGCCGTCTGCGCGACGTTGCGCAGACTCGCAACCTTGAAGACAAAAAGGTCCGCGTCATTCTTGGTGACGTCCGCGCGACCTTTGTCCGGCGTCGTGACCCCTGTTTCTTTCCAGTAGTCGCTCACAACGCCAAATTTTTGGAAGGAATCGCCGCCGACGCCCGCGCCGTTGTGGCAAGAGGCGCAGCCAAGATCGATGAACTTGCGTAGCCCTGCTTGTTCTTGCATCGACAGCGCCGAAGCGTCGCCCGTGAGGAAGGCGTCGAATTTGGAGGGCGTCAGCAGCGTACGCTCGAAGGCGCCGACCGCGACGCCCCAATTCTTCGAGTTGATTGGATCGTTGTCGCCGGGGAACGCCTTGGCGAAGGCGCCGGCGTAGGCGGGAACCGCCTTCAGCTTGCTCATCGCCGTCGCCTGATCGGGATTGCCGAAGCTCGCGGGGCCGAGCAGCGATTTTTCCGCCTGATCCTCAAGTGACTCGCGCTCGCCGCGCCAATGCTGTTTGAAATTCAGCGCAGCGTTGAAGATCGACGGCGCGTTGCGCGGATTTTCCTTGCCGAACACGCCGATCGCCTTCGGCAGCCCGTCGCTCGCCTGTTTCTCCGGCAAATGGCAATGCGCGCAACTGACGTTGCCGTCCATCGACACGCGGTTTTCGAAAAACAACCGGCGACCAAGCTCGATTCGCGCCGCCGTTACCGAATCATTGCCAGGGGAGGGAACGACGATCGGCTGGAAATTCTGTTTCACGTCCTCAAGAAGAGTCTTCGCGTTCGGAGGTTCCGCCTGGGCGCTCGCAGCGATGATAAGGGGAGAGACGAGGGCGATGAGGAAAGAAGGCGCGCGCAAGTCGACGCTCCTGTTCGCGGCCACTCGTTCGCCGACGCTGGCCAAAATGATTCGAGCCGGCAATACGAAAAGCGCAACCGCTGCGCGCAGCGCTCTTCTTGCCGGCTCGATTCGGGAATTCGTTGGCGCCTTCGACGAAGCGAAGGCCGCGCCGAAATTAGATCTCGGCGGACTCGTAGCTGGTGATTTCCATGCCGACGCAAACTTCGACAATCACGGGAGTCGTCCAGGCCATTTTTTCCTCCGTATTAGGACTCTCTACGGCTCTGCCTGCTTATGTGGCGCGTCGCGCCCGCAGGTTTAAGCTCGGCGCAGCATTTAACATGATCGCCGCCGCTTCGCAAATGGGATGCGGCGCACAATGTCGGCCGCTTGCGGACGACAGCCGAACGCTTCTGTTGGGCCTCGAATGTAAATGACGCAGCCGAACGTCTCGACAGTCGCCGTGACGGCTGATAGGCATAAGCAAAACGCGGGAGGAGCCGCCCGGCTCGGCGAGTAGGCGCTAAAAAACAAATGGATAGCGCTCACTTAGCCGTTAAGCTTTCGAGCTTGGCCAGGGCAGGTCGCAAATCGGGGTAGGAATGGAGACAGCAACGCTCGACGGCAAGGCGATTGCGCTTGGCGACGCCTATCGACATGCCGCCAAAATTCTCAACGGGGCGGCCTTTCCGCTCATCGCCGGCCTTGGCGCCGACGTCGCCGGCGCGCGCGCCGCGATCCTCTTGGCGGAGCGGCTGAAGGGCGCCTTCGATCATCTCGCGTCGCGCGAAACGCTCGCCGATATCGACGTCAAGCGTTCCTTCGGCATGTTCACGACGACGGCGAACGAAGCGCGCCTTCGCGGCGACTGCGTCGTGCTGATCGGCCCGGGGCTGACTCAAGCGTGGTCCGGGATGCTGGAGCGCCTTGCGCTTGCCGAGACGCCGCGCCGCGGGGCGCAAGCGCAGCAGCCGCGCAAGGTGATTTGGGTCGGGCCGGACGGCGACGAAGCGAAGGCCGTCCCTGGCGCAAAGGTCATTCCGGCCTCTCAGCAGGAACTTTCCGGCGTGTTGGCGGCGTGGCGCGCGCGCTTCGGCGGACGGCCGGTGGCGCTGGGCGCCGAAAAAGTCGCTCTCATCGACGGCCTCGTGGAGACGCTGCGAAACGCGCGCTTTGGCGTCTTCGTCTGGTCGGCGTCGACGCTCGATCCGCTGGCGATCGAAATGCTGCAGGCTTTGGTGATCGAGCTCAACGCCGCGACCCGATTCACCGGCGTTCATATCGGCGGCCGCAGCGGCGCTTCGGGCGTGACCCAGACGGCGGGCTGGATGACGGGCTTTCCACCGCGCACGGGCTTTGGCCGTGGTTATCCGGAGCACGACCCGTGGCGTTTCGAGTCCTCGCGGCTCGTCGACAGCGGCGAGGCCGATGCGGCGCTGTGGATTTCCGCCTTTGACGGCGAGAAGCCCGCCTGGTCCCGCGCCGACATCCCGCTCATCACGCTGGCGCCGGCGCATAGCTCGCCGTCTCGCGGGCTTTTCATTAAAGTCGGTCAGCCCGGCGTCACGCATGACGCGGTGCTGATGAGTCAGGAAACCGGCGGCATGACGCTGCGCAGGGCAAGCGCGCCGGCGGATGCGCCGAGCGTGGCGCAGGCGATCGGCGCCATTATGGCGGAAGTTTCGGAGGGCGCATGGCGCTGACAGTTTTGCGCGGCGGCCATGTCGTCGATCCGGCGACCGGCCAGGACGCGATCGGCGACGTGTGGTTTGAGGACGGCCGCATCGTCGAGCGCCCCGAAGGCCGCAGCGCCGACAAGGAGATCGACGTCTCCGGCCATATCGTCATGGCCGGCGCGATCGACATCCATTCGCACATCGCCGGCGGCAATGTGAACACGGCGCGACTGCTGCTGCCGGAGCTGCATCGCGCGATTCGCGCCCGGCTCGCCGACACGCCGCTGTCGACCGCCAAATGGTCGAGCTACGAGACCGGCCGTCTCTACGCGCAGATGGGCTTCACCACGGTCGTCGAGCCGGCGATGGCGCCGCATCACGCCCTGCAGACCCATCTCGAATTCAACGACGTGCCGATCATCGACAAGGGCGCGCTCACCGTGCTCGGCAATGACGACTTTCTGCTCGGCATGTTGCGCGACGGCGAGACCGACGGCG
>NZ_JADNRA010000032.1 GCF_015709525.1 Methylocystis sp. L43
GCGCCTCCTCCTGGTTGGAGGAAGGCAGGAAATCAATCAGCCGGCGCATCTGCAGGAGCGCTTCGACGTCGTTGTCATATGCGCGATCGGCGATCGAGCTTTTGGTCGTATGCACCGAAGCGCCGCCGAGTTCTTCCGCCGTGACGGTCTCGTTGGTCACCGTCTTCACGACATCGGGTCCGGTCACGAACATATAGCTCGTGTCGCGCACCATGAAGATGAAGTCGGTCATCGCCGGCGAGTAAACGTCGCCGCCGGCGCAGGGGCCCATGATCACCGAGATTTGCGGAATGACGCCCGAGGCCAGCACATTGCGCTGGAAGACCTCGCCATAGCCGCCGAGCGCCGCGACGCCTTCCTGGATGCGCGCGCCGCCGGCGTCGAAGAGGCCGATGATCGGGGCGCGATTTTTCAGCGCCATGTCCTGCAGCTTGGTGATCTTTTGCGCGTGAGTCTCGGAGAGCGAACCGCCGAAGACGGTGAAGTCCTTGGCGAAGACGAAGACGGCGCGGCCGTTGACCGTTCCCCAACCGGTGACGACGCCGTCGCCTGAAATTTTTTCGCCCTGATCCATGCCGAAATCGGCGCAGCGGTGGGCGACGAACATGTCGAATTCTTCGAACGAGCCGTGATCGAGCAGCAGTTCGATTCGCTCGCGCGCCGTGAGCTTGCCGCGGGCGTGCTGGGCTTCGATCCGCTTTTTGCCGCCGCCAAGTCGGGCGGACGCGCGCCGCCGTTCAAGCCCGTCGAGAATATGTTTCACCAACCATTGTCCTTACCATTTCGTAGCGAAGATCGCACCGACAAGACTACGGCCGCCGAAATCTCCTGAGATTCAACATATGTTGCGCAAATCCATCGCAAATGCTCTTCATTTGGCCCCCATCCCTCGTCGCGATGTCCGCTCCTCAACTTTACGCGATTCATTCCAGCCATTACTTTGGCGTCTGAGTGCGTAGAGGATTTCATGGTCTAGGCAATCTAGGCGGATTTCCAGCGTTGCAAAAATTCAAAATGTCTAAGAATTTGTTTCAAAAAACTCGCATAGGGTCGTAACCGGCCCCGATCTCGCGAAGATCGTCCATTCGATGAAGCGAAAGATTGATCTACTGCGGATGCAGCGCGCGCAGAGGCTTCAGTGCGACGTCATGCGGCCGAAGATGGTCCGTCAAGAGGGTCGATCCCGCAAGACCGCAGATCCTCTTTTGCTGAAACGGTGCGCGTGACTGCGTCACCGGCGAAGCTTGCTCTCCGCCTCACGGAGAATCCTGCGAGGAAAGTGACACTGCGTCAGTGTCAACAGAAGGTCCGGGAGCTGGAATGCATCATGGGTTGCACAAAGGGCAGTGCTGAGCCGGCGCGCGCTGCAATCCATCTCCCCGAAGGCGTTCTTCCGTATAATCGCATGCGGGACACCCTAATCTCTCAGCAACGACCAACTCAGTGGGCGCGCCGCAGGCTTCGCAGAGCAAGCCGGCGCGAGATCCGGTCCGACCAAAACCCGGCGCGCCGCAGGCCGGGCATTGCCGCGCCAGGCGCTGCGCGAGGCGTTCGGCCAATATGGCAAGACTCCTCATCCGCGTCGGGTTGAAGTGGGCGCGCATGTCCGTCTCCATGCGCGCCCGGCCATCCGATGATACAGCAGCGGCTGCTTCAATGGCGCGCCTTAAGCGGTCGGGATCGACGATGCCCTTAGCGAGAGCAGACGCCACTTCACCTTCGTTCGGCCGCACGATCAGCCCATGGGTTGGAAAACCGATCCTTTGCAAAAACCCGTCGGATGCTTCTCCGGGCGAGACGACCAGATGATCATAATTCGTCTTCTCGGCGATTAAGCTTTCGGCGACAACAATTCCGCTCTCGTCATCTACAAAGACCAGAAGCTCCATGCCTGCAGGAATATACGGAATGGCGGGATGCGGACCGAATGAGCCTTCACTCGCAAGCCCAAGCGGCACGCCTGCGGCGCGCATGCCCAAACGCGCTTTGCGCATGGCGACGTCGAGCATCGTTCCATCGCGCGGAATCTCTCCAGAGAACGTGCCAAGTTGATCAGTATCTACTCCAGGCGGTGAAGTGACGATTAAGCCGGGTGTCGACATCAACGCGGGCGCAACGACCTGTTCCTTGCGGTGCATGGTGGCGAAAGCGGCCGTTCGACTGGCGTAAGGATGGCGCGCTTGGGCCATGCTAGTAAGCGCCGCTCGATCGTCCGCGAAAGGTCCAGGCGAGGGTGGCGTTCGCCTGAAACGGTATGATGTGAGTGTTGGCGACAACCATGGTTGGAGACACTCTTCGCGGTGTCCGTTCGAGGACGATGGAGCGCGTATTGAGAGAAAGACCATAGAAGCGGGGACCATGTTCGGCGGCGAAGGCTTCCAGTCTCTCCAGCGCGCCTTCCTCGTCGAAAACCGCGGCGTAAGTTTCCAACGCCACGGGAGCGTTGAAAATGCCAGCGCATCCGCAGTCGGACTCCTTCTCGCCCACCGCGTGCGGCGCTGAGTCCGTGCCTAAGAAAAACTTCGGATTGCCCGACGTCGCCGCGCGGCGCAGCGCCAGTCGATGCCGTTCCCGCTTGGCGACCGGAAGACAGTATAGGTGCGGGCGGATACCGCCTTTGAACATCGCGTTTCGATTGATGACCAGGTGATGCGGCGTGATCGTCGCGCCGAGGTTCGGTCCGGCGGTCTCGACGAACGCGACCGCCTCCTCGGTCGTTATGTGCTCCAACACCACTCTTAGCGCCGGAAACGCCGCGAGAAGTTTCGCGAGAACACGCTCGATAAAAACAGCCTCGCGATCGAAGACGTCGACGTGGTGGTCAACGACCTCACCGTGCACCAGCAACGGCATCCCAAGTCGCTGCATCACCTCGAGGACAGGATAGATGCGCTCGATATCGGTCACGCCTTGCGCGGCATTGGTGGTCGCGTGCGCCGGATAGAGCTTGGCCGCTGTGAATACGCCAGATCCGAAGCCCCTCTCGATTTCGCCGGGATCAATAGTGTCGGTGAGGTACGCGGTCATGAGCGGCGTGAACGCGAGACCCGGCGCGAGCGCCGCCTGAATGCGCGAGCGATAAGCCTCCGCGGCGGCGACCGTCGTCACCGGCGGAACGAGGTTCGGCATTACGATCGCCCTTGCAAATTGCCGGGCCGTTTCGTTGACCACCGCCCGCAGCATGTCGCCGTCGCGCAGGTGCACATGCCAATCGTCGGGCTGTCGGATGACCAATCTGGTCGCCGCGCCGGGCGTCGGAATCCTCAACGGGTCGCGAAAACCAGGCATGACAGTTGACCATGGTTGACGCGCGTGCCGCCGCTTCGGTCAAGCCTTCGGCGGGCCATAATAGCCGGGCTTGGAATGGGTATCGTTCAGCAGCAGTTTCGCGCCTTCGACGACATGGGGCGCGAGGCCCGCGCCCCCCGTCTCGATCAGCGTCAGCAACTCGGCGCGCATCCTCGGATCCCAATAGGTCCGCATGTGATTCCTGATGCCTTCCGCGCGCCTTTCCGGCGGATAGGGCGCGAAGAAATCGCCGATCTGATTGGCCATCAGAACGATGCGATCGAGCGCCATGACAGGAATGTCGGCGCCCTGCGAAGGCCACTGCGTCATGCGCATTCCGCCGGCTCCAGCTCCTCGATACCCGGCCCTTCCGCCTCCTGCACGCTGTCGGCGGCGGGGCCGTTGGTGCGAACGACGTCGACCGCCGTGACCTTGTATTCGGGACAGTTCGTCGCCCAGTCGGAGAGGTCCGAGGTGACGGCGTTGGCCTTCGATTTCGCATGGTGGAACGTTGTGTAGACAACGCCCGGATTCACGCGCTCGGAAATCTTCGCGCGCAGCTCGGTCTGGCCGAAACGGCTCGACAGCTTCACCCAGTCACCGCTCTTCAGGCCGCGCGACATGGCGTCCTGTTCGTTGATTTCGAGCACGTCTTCGGGATGCCACATGGAATTCGGCGTGCGCCGCGTCTGCGTGCCGACATTATATTGTGAGAGAATGCGGCCCGTTGTCAGCAGCAGCGGATATTTATCGTTGGCGCGCTCCGCTGTCGGCACATATTCGGTGAGCATGAAGGCGCCAAGCCCGTTGGCGCGCGGGAACTTCCCGATGTGGAGCACTTCAGTGCCCTCGGGCGCGTCCTCGTTGCAGGGCCATTGCGCCGAGCCGACGCGGTCGATCAGCGCGAAACTTATGCCGCGATAGTTGGGCGACAGCCGCGCAATCTCGTCGAGAACCTCACCGGGATTGTTGTAGGTGACGTTGTAGCCCATGGCGTTCATAAGCTTTACCGTGATCTCCCAGTCCTGAAGGCCGGCCAGCGGCTCGATCACCTTGCGCACGCGCGAGACGCGGCGTTCCGCGTTGGTGAATGTGCCGTCCTTCTCCAGCGACGATGAGCCGGGGAAGAAAATATGGGCGTATTTCGACGTCTCATTGAGGAAGAGATCATGGAGCACGACGCATTCCATGTTCTTCATCGCGGCGATGACGTGGTGCTGGTTCGGATCGCTCTGCACCGGATCCTCGCCCATGATGTACATGCCCTTGAAGGACCCCGCGACGGCGGCGTCGAGCATGTTGGGCAGGCGCAGGCCGGGCTCGGCGTCGAGCGTCACGCCCCATTCCGCTTCAAAGCTCGAGCGGGTGGCGTAATCCGTCACGAAGCGGTAGCCGCTGAAGACATGCGGCCAGCTGCCGAGACAGCTGCCGCCCTGCACATTGCCCTGGCCGCGCAGCGGATTGACGCCAACGCCCTCGCGCCCCAGCATGCCGCAGGAGAGGCCGAGATTGCCAAGGCACATCACGCCGGTCGAGCCCTGCGAATGTTCCGTCACGCCGAGGCCGTAATAGATGGCGCTGTTGGGGCCGCCGGCATAGATCCGCGCCGCTTTGCGGATGTCGTCCGGATCAACGCCGGCGAGCGGGCCGATGACTTCCGGCGCATATTTGTCAGAGCCGACGAGCGCTTTCCAGTTCTCGAACTCGTTCACTTCGCAGCGCGCGTGGACGAAAGCTTCGTTGTAGAGTTTCTCGCGCACCACGACATGCGCGATGCTGTCGAGAATCGCGACATTGGTGCCGGGTCGGATGGCGAGATGCACATCCGCCTTGCAATGCGCGGACTCTACCGTCTCGGTCTTGCGCGGGTCGATGACGATGAGCTTCGCGCCCTGGCGGATGCGCCGCTTCATCAGCGAGCCGAAGACTGGATGACCCTCAGTCGGATTGGCCCCGACGACCATGACGACGTCGGCCTGAAGGATAGAATCGAAGTGCTGGCTCGCAGCGCCCGCGCCGATGGTGTTGGTCAGGCCGAACTGCGTCGGCGAGTGGCAGATGCGGGCGCAGTTGTCGATATTGTTGTTGCCGAGCACCGCGCGCGCGAATTTCTGCGTGAGGAAGATTTCCTCATTCGTGCAGCGCGAACTGGAGACGGCGCCGACCGACTTCACCCCATATTTGGCCTGGATGCGCTTGAATTCGCTCGCCGCGTAGTCGAACGCCTCCTGCCAGCTCACGGGCTTCCACGGATCGTTGATCGAGAGGCGGATCAGCGGCGTACGCACCCGGTCAGGCGCATTGTAATAGTCATAGGCGAAGCGCCCCTTGATGCAGCTGTGGCCATGATTGGCCTTGCCTTCCTTCCAGGGAGTCATGCGCACGATCTTGCCCCCGCGCGTCTCGGCCTTGAAGCCGCAGCCGACGCCGCAATAGGCGCAGGTCGTGACGACGGATCTTTCAGGCTTCAGCGGGTTCGGCATGTTTGTACTCTCCCTCGAAGAGACTTTTCTCGACCAGCGCATGGCTCGGGCAGGTCTGCACGCAGGCGCCGCAACTCACGCATTCGGATTCAAAAAACGATTGATCCTGGCTGGCGACGACTTTGGACTCGAAGCTGCGGCCGGCGATGGTGATCGCGAAGGTTCCCTGCACCTCGCCGCAGGCGCGCACGCAGCGGCTGCAAACAATGCATTTGGCGGGATCGAACAGGAAGTAGGGGTTGGAGGCGTCGACGGGCGCGTCGAAGTGATTGGCGCCGCCGTTGCCGTACGGATGGGACGCGATCCCTTCGGCCTTCAGCGTTTCGTGGAGTTCGCTCCACCCGTCCGCCATCTCGCTTTCGGGGAAGTCGGAAAGGTAAAGCTCCAGAACGCCCTTGCGCAGGCGCTTCAGCGTCTCGGTCTGGGTCTTGACCTTCATGCCCTCGACGACCGGCGTGGTGCAGCTAGCCGGGAACCCGCCGCGGCCTTCGATCTCTACGAGACAGACGCGACAGCTGCCAAAGGGCTCGAGCATATCGGTGGCGCAGAGCTTCGGCACTGCGCGACCCGCTTTTGCGGCGGCAAGCATTACCGAACTGCCAGCCGGAACCGTGACGGTCACGTCGTCAACATCAAGCGTTACGGGCGATCCATCTCGTGGCGGGGTGCCAAAATCGATCTCGTCTTTCAGTCCGCGCAGTTCAGACCACATTCGCTGCCTCGCCAATCCAAAGCTGCCTTTTCTTGTTCCTTCAAGAGGTCACAACCCACTTCAAGAGTGGGCTTTCCTTCCCTCGCACAGTTGCTCGACCTGCGACGACCTCGACGTCGCAACTTGGCGCAACCAGATGGCATGGTCGCAGAGCGCAGCGCCTTTAGTGCTTCCGGCGGCGCCAGGGCATGGCGTCAGGGTCCCGGGCCGTTCGACGTCGCGACCGGGGTCGGGAAGGCAAGACTGCAAATGCCACAATATGCCAACGGCGCTATATTTAGCTGAATGCGATTATCACTCAATTTCAATTTATCGAATAGCTCGTTCTATTGTGGCAAAACGCCAGCGACCTCCCGATTGCACCGAAAGTTCTGACGACTCGGGGTGAACTAACATCGGGGGCGACATGACGTTTCAAGAATTCAGAGCTAACTCACTTTGCTGTCCTTCAGCAGGCCGACGAGCGGATTAGGCGCCGGGGGCGCGATCCGCCGCAGCGTATTTGTGTCGTGGTGGTTGAACGGCGGCGTCTTGCCGCGCAGGGCGAGATCCGTTCGCGTCACATAGGTCCAGCTGCCATCGTCGTTGAAGGCGATGTCGATGCGGTAATAGTCGGTGCGAAACGCCTCTTCCAGGAAAGTCGTCGAGCAAATGCCGAAGCGACTGTCGCCGCGCCGCGCCTCGACTGAAATGCGCGCGTCATCGGGTTTCGCCGTTCCGCCCGCCAGCACGACTTGTCCGCGCGGGATCGCGATGGTCTGCATAATCAGGCCCGTGGCCGGCTCCCAGAGCCAGTACCCAACCTGGTCGTGAAAGGTGATCGCCTCCTCCGGGGTGTTGATATGGATGTGATAGCGCAAACCATAGAGGAGTTGCGGCCCGTTCGTCTGCGGATCGATCGGATCCATCCTTATATGCTCGCGATACGCGCGTCTTTCCGGCCCTTCGGCCTTGGGATTGACGTCCACGCCTTGATCGGATTGCCACACGCCCGCCAAGCGGCGCAACGGACCCAGATTAGCGAGCGTGTCGGGGGAGAACTCAGGCTCGGTAAAAATATCTTCCGGACTGCTGCACACTTTTCATGTCCCTTCTTGCTCATCTGAGCGCTTGTGATTGAGGAACGTGCGCGGCCTGATTTCAAGCGGCAAATTTACCCAATCTGCTGCCGACATTCGTCGCAGCGGCTTTTGACTGAGACAAAGACATCAAGGCGACGAGACGCCGGCTTCGCGGACGCTCGGGCATGAATCGCGCCGCACGCACCGTGCGGGGGCGCACTGCGCCTTTCAATGAGACGCGCAATGATCCGAATGTTGCAAAGAACGCTTAGCTTTTCGAAGCGATCGGGGCCGGCCGGTGGGGCCGGCCCTTTTTCGCGCCCCTGCTCGGTTTTTTCTAGGGTCTTGGCGGACGTAAACGCGTATATTTCCGTCAGATATTTGCATCGTTGGTGGGTAGGCTGCTTGCTCCGTGAGAGCCGGTTTGATAGGCGGAGTCGAACGTGCCTCTCGATTTTGTGCAGCGTGTCCCATGGACGTCAGCACCATCACATCCGGCGTCTTATGCGTCGGCGCCGCATTGCCCGATCCGCCGTTCGAATTCATGGAGGACGGGGAAGCTCGCGGCTTCGACGTCGAGCTGATGCAGGCGGTCGCCGCCGAGCTCGGTCTCGCCTGGCGGCTCGCTCCTTATACGGGCGCGGATTTCAACGGCATCTTCGAGGGGCTCGCGCGCGGCACGTGGGATTGCGTCGCGTCCGGGGCGACGATCACGCCCGACCGGCTACGGCTGGCGTCGTTCTGCACGCCTTACATCCGATCCGGCCAGAGTCTCGTTTGCAACGTCGAGGCGACGCCGAGCGTCAGGTCGATCGACGATTTGCGCGGCTTGATCCTTGGCGTGCAGCAGGGCAATACCTCCGAGCCAGTGGCGCATCGCCTCAAGGATGAAGGTCGGATCGCGGAAGCGCGCACCTATGCGTATCACGACATCGGCGCGATGTTGGATGACCTGTCCGCCGGAAAGATCGGCGCGGTGATGAAGCTCGCTCCCGTGATGCGCTGGATGATCAGGAATCGTCCCCAATTGCGCATCGTGCAGGACGGGATCACGGATGAGAGGCTCGGCGTCGCAGTTCGCCTCGGCGACGACGCCCTGCGCACGGCGATAAACGACGCCCAAGCGCGATTGCACAAAAGCGGCGCGCTCCCGCAGTTGGTGAAGAAATGGCTCCAGACGTAATCCGCTGCATTCACCTGTATACGGGGAGCGACGGCCGCTCCCACGTCGACCATATCGCGCTTCCGTTGGGAGCCGTAACGCCAGCGAAATTGGCGCATTTCGAGGAGACCGCGCCCGGCGCCTCGCGCGACTGGCACACCGCGCCATGCGAGCAATTCGTCGTCACGCTCTGCGGAACTTTGGAGTTCACCACACGCGACGGCGAGACGTTTGTGCTGCGGCCAGGCGACATACTGCTGGCGTCCGACACGGCCGGAACCGGACATCGCTGGCGGCTCATCGACGATCAGCCGTGGCGACGCCTTTACGTCGAGCTGGCCGCTCCCTTTTTTCCCGCCGGCGCCGGTCTCGAGACCTGACTTTGCGCGCGCGCCAGCGGCCGCGCTGCGCCAACGTCGCTCCGCTCCGCGGCGTCAAGGATCGAGACGGCTCACAAGGTCCTGGATCTGGCCCGCGAGTCGTTCGGCGACGCAGGCATAGCCGGCGTCGTTCATGTGGAGACCGTCAGGCGCGAGCAGAGGCTCGACGCCGCCCCCCGGCGCGGCATCGAGCGTCTTCATCAAATGGTAGCGCGAAAAAAGGCAGATGTGCTCCTTCTCCGCGACGCGCTCTAACGTCTCGACGAAACGCTCGTAACGGGCTGGATCTTGGACCTTTTTGATGAATTGCGGATCGACGAGCAGCACGTCGCTCTTGTGCCGCTCGATCGACAAAATGCCGCGTTCGACCACGGCTTCAAACTTTGGCTCCGAGACCGATGCGTTCAGCGCGTCGTTTGTCCCCACCTGCCACAGCACGAGATCGGGCTTGATGCGGTCGAGTTCAGCATTCAAGCGTTCAAGCGCGCCATCGGCGGTCTCGCCCGCCTTTCCGGCATTGATGACCTCGACGTCCGCGCCGGGAAACCTTTGCTCGAGCGCGAGTTCGAGCCGCGCCGGATAGGCGGCCGCCGGCGAAGACGCGCCGACGCCTTGCGTCGATGACGAGCCGATCGCCAGCACATGGACGGGCATTTTCGCCCGCAGCCGCGCGGCTGTCCGCTTGAGAGCGCCTCTCGCCGGCATGCGGACTGGCGCGGCTGCGCAACGACTGCGAGGAATCAGTTCCACCGCGAGGCCGGGCCACGACGCTATGCAAGCGAGGCCGGTCAGCGCGTGAAGGAAAGCTCTTCGGCCTGGACGAAGTCCGCTGGCGCAGCGGTCGCCGCCAGAGGCGGTGTGCGATGTCTGCATTCCAGAAAGCTCGCGAGTTTGTAGAGAGTCCAGAGTCCGGCGAGAACGAAGATGACGTCGAAAAACGGAGAGTTGATCGCCGTGGCGTTCAGAATTTGTCCGATTACGCTCAGGAGACTACCGGCGCTGAATATGACAAGGCTATGTCTCCCCAGAAGCGACGTGGCCGAAAAGATGGCGGTCGCTTTAAGCTTGGCGGACGCACGGGAACAATAAAGAACATAGGCGAGGGCAAGAAAGTCGACAATTCGAATGACGCCAAGCTCCGTCTTGCCCCGATCCAAATGGGCCACCGCGACATCGGCGAACTCGGGAATAAACCCGATGAAATTGCTCACGATAAGCGCGGCGCCCAGAGTAAACGTGAGGGCAAGGCGATAGGTTCCCGCGTGCATCGCGAACTTGCCGTCTCGTATGACCAAGCCTGTGAAAATCCCTAAAGCAAACATCAATTGCCAGGTCATGGGATTGAAGAACCAGACGCCAGGCTCCGGCCAGGAGGGCAAATTCGCGCCGGTAAAGCGGGCGACCGCATAGATGCCGGCGGACAGAAGCAACATTCGCCAGCGATTACGCAGTCCGACAAGGCAGAGCAGAGGGGCGAAGAGCAGGAGCGCGACATAGAGGGGGAGAATGTTGAAATAGCCGATCTGATGCCCGAGCGTCGCGACGCCAACCAAGCCCCGCAGCGGATCAAGGAACGGCGCGGACCGCCCATGTTCGGCGAGGAATTGCTCTTGACCGGTCAGAAGGGTCGCGGCGCCAAAGAGCGCGAGCGCGATGGCGGTGAGGCCAAGATGCGCTGCGTAAAGCCGCATGGCGCGCGACAGCAAAGGCGCGGAGGCCGTCCACTTCGGGGCTGTCTTGAAGCGGCGACCGTAGGCGAGCGCGACGGACAGTCCTGACAGGAAGACGAAGGCCTCGGCCGCGTCAGAAAAGCCGTAGTTCCGGGGCGTCAGATAGCCGAGAATATTGCCTGGCATATGATTGACGAAGATCGCCGCCAATACGGCGCCGCGCCAGAAATCGATCGATTCGATTCGTTCTCCTGGCACGCGGTCTGCTCCCTGCATGCGCGTTCGCGACGCGCTTATCAATGTAGGCGATATTGGGGAGCCGAGGGGAGCCGCTGCACGTCGTGTAGGCGCCTAAATCCTATGCGAATGGTGTGCAAACTTCAGACGCTTGCCGTGAGACTTTGCAGCGTCATGCTAAGCGGCGGCAATCACCGACTTCACAGGAAGGCGATCTCGAGCCGATGCGTTGCGTTGCGGCCGCATTTGCTCTCAAATCGCAACCCTCACGCGTCAGATCGGATCTCGCGCATGTTGAAGATTTTCTGCGCTCCCGCGAGATATGTTCAGGGCCGCGACGCGACGATGGCGCTCGCCTCCGAACTGGCGCGGCTCGGCATTGCGGGAAAGGCGCTGATCATCGCGAGTCCGACCGCGCGCAAGGCGCTGGAGCCCGTTTGGCGCGAGACGTTCCCAGCCGCCGGACTCGACTATGCGATTCTCGATTTCGGCGGTGAGTGCTCGTCTGCGGAGATTTCCCGCGGGAGCGAAGAGGCGCGCCGGGTCTCGGCCGCGTCGATCGTCGGCGCCGGCGGCGGCAAGACGTTGGACGCCGCCCGCGCCGTCGCCGCGGAACTTGAGCTTCCCGTCGCCTGCTGTCCAACGACGGCGTCGAGCGACGCGCCCTGCAGCGCGCTTTCGGTCGTCTACACCGAAGACGGGGTGTTCGAGAAATGCCTCTTTTACCGGCGCAACCCCGATCTCGTGCTTGTCGACAGCACGGTCATCGCACGCGCGCCGGTGCGCCTGCTGATCTCGGGCATGGGCGACGCGCTCGCCACTTTTTTCGAAGCGGACGCCACCATCCGCGCGCATCGCAAGAACGTCGCTGGGGGGCTGAGCACGATCGCCGCCGCCGCCATCGCCGAGCTCTGCTACAAAACGCTCCTCAATGACGGGATATCCGCCGTCGCTGCGGCGCGGGCAGGGTCGATCACGCCGGCGCTGGAACGCATCATCGAAGCGAACACGCTGCTCTCCGGCCTCGGGTTCGAGTCGGGCGGCCTTGCGGTGGCGCATTCGGTCCACAATGGACTGACGGCCGCGCCGGAAACGCATGATCGGCTGCATGGCGAAAAGGTCGCCTTCGGCACGCTGGTGCAGCTTGTGCTGGAAGGACGGCCGCGTTCGACGGTCGATGAGGCAATGGGATTTTGCCTCTCGGTCGGCTTGCCTGTGACGCTTGCCGAACTCGGGCTCGCAAATCTGTCGCGCGAGACCGCGCGGGCGATCGCCGAGCGCGCCGTCGCCGTCGGCGAGAGCGCGCATAATGAACCCTTTGAGGTGACCGCCGCGACTCTCATGGACGCGATTTATGCCGCCGACTCCATGGGCGTCGCCTTCAAGGCGCGCGCTTCATAGCAGGCAGGCTCCCGCGCGCGCCTATTCCGTCAAGGAAGAAAGAACGGCGTCGGCGGCGCGAAGGGCGAGCGCGGCGATGGTGAGCGTCGGATTTGCGGTTCCGCCGGTCGGGAAAACGGCGGCGCCAACCAGAAAAAGATTTCGGTGCGCGTGCGCGCGCAGGTTTTTGTCGACGACCGACGTCGTCGCGTCTTCGCCCATGCGCGCCGTGCCCATGATATGGCCGGCGCCTTGGGCGTCGTCCTTGTGCCAAAAGGCTTCCACGCCGATCTTCGCAAACATGTCTTCATGCAGAAGTTTGGCGTTGGCCAGGGCGCGGTCGGTGTAGCGGTCGAGTTGAAAGAAGATCGCCGGGCGCGGCAGGCCGGTCTTTTCGATTTGCGTTCGATCCAGCGTCACCCTGTTGCTCGCCAGAGGGAGCTGCTCCGTCAACGCGGCCACGCGAATGTGCCGCGACGTCTGCTCCCTGAGCGCCGTGTCGAGCGCCTTTCCGCGCAGGCCGCTCAGCGCCAGTTCGCGCGCGGTCGATTCAGGCGCTCCCGTCGGCCAATTCCACCCTTCATTGCCAAATTCGAATCTCAAAGCCGAATTTGCGCCGCGGTCTTTCAGATCTCGAAAATTCTCGATCCCCGATGTCGCCCCAGGTCCGCGATAGGGCCAGACGGGCTGGCGCGTGAGCGCCCAGCTCAGCTGGATCGGATGATCCATCAGATTTCGGCCGAGCTGATCCGAGCGATTGGCGACGCCGCCAGGATAGGACTCGGAGGCCGAGGCCAGCAGGAGTCGCGGCGTCTCGACGCCATTGCCGGCGACGCAGACGGCGCGCGCGAATACGCGTCCTGTCGAGCCATCCGATCGTATGAACCTGACCGCTTCGACGCGCCCGTCCGGGCGGCATTCGACGAAATTGGCGCAGGTCTCCGTCAGCAGCCTCGCGCCGAGAGATTGGGCGCGCGCGACGTGAATGGTCGCGTCATATTTCGCTTGAATCGGACAGATGGGAATGCAGCTGGCGCTGCCGTGACAGGCCGGTCGGTCGCCGGACGGCTTCGAGAGGCGCGCCTGCGGCGTCGGGCGGACCTTATAGTCGGACGCCTGCAACGCGTTGCGCCATGCGCGATCAAGAAAACTCTGGGCGATCGGCGGAAACGGGTAGGGCGCTGATCGTGGGGAGCCGAGATCGTCGTCATTGTCTCCGGCGACTTCGAGCTCCTGTTCCGCCTGGCAATACCATGGCTCGAGATCGGCGTATGAGATCGGCCAGTCAACGCCGAGGCCGAAGCGCGATTTCATCTCGAAATCGGCGGGAACCAGTCGAACGGCGGTGCCTAGCCAGTGCCATGTCGTGCCGCCGACCTGGCGCAAATAGGTCGAACTGAAAGGATGAGGCCCTTTCTGCGCATAGAACGCATCGGGCTTGTCTGACTCGGGGTGCGGCGTGAACGCCGCCTGCTCATAGGCCGACTCGGGAGTCTTGGGAAAAGCGGTCTGGAACCGCTTCACCGAGGCGGCGCGGTCGACGCGCGGGCCGCCCTCCATGATGATGACTGTCGCGCCTTTGCGCGCGACGCGAGAGGCGACCAACGCCCCGGCGACGCCAGAGCCTATGACCACTACGTCGGCGTAAAAATCCATGCGAGGCGTCACTTCCCGATTGGCGTGAGCGCCCAGCCCGCGCCGTCATTTCGGGGAATGCCTCTTGGCCCGGCAAAACCGATTGCGTTCCACAGGAGCGCGCCCGTGTAGTCGACGCAAATCATGCGTCCAGACTCGACGGTTTGACCGGAATACCAGTCGGCCACAATTTGGCGCGCATGGCGCTCCGAGTCTTCTCGGTTCAAACGGCCTATGTCAGCAAGGAAGCGGCGATCGGGTCCAAGACTCTGCAGATAAATCCGAGCGGAATCGACTGAAAGATTCGGGCGCCCAGTAAGCTCGGCGCTCAGGCGGAGAAAGTTTTCGAGATCCGAGGTTTCCGCAAGTCCGGTCCGATCAGCAATGCAGGGCGCAAGCGCGCCGAGCGCGCAGCCGATCAGCAGCTTCCGACGCGAGACGTCACGATCCTTTGCGCGCATGGCATTCTCGTTTTGCGAAGAGCCAGCCCTTCAGCGTTCCAATACGATATTCTTGTCGAAGGCTTCGATCGCCTCCTTCGACAGGGCGGACGTCAATAAGTCGTCGAGAACAGACGGCGGCACCGTAATGTCGCGACTATATTGCAGTCCAACTTCGACGGTCTGTCGATCGGAAAAACTCGCAAGCAGCAACGTCCGTTCGGCGCTCTTGACGATCGCGGCGATGGCATCGAGCTGCTTCTCCCAATCTTTTTCACGCCGCATGAGTCTGCCGAGATATACGGCGACGCCATCCGCGCCCGCCTCCATCGCGACATAGGCTTGCGCCGCCGTGAACACCGCTGTCGCCAGAGAGGCGCACTCCTTTTCCTTCAGCGCCGCGCAACATAAAAGGCTGGTTCGGGTCGGCGCAAGCTTGATCCACAGTTTCTTCCCGCGCGCGGCTTTCAGGTCGCCGACATAGCAAGCCGCTTGCCTCAGCGCGTCGTCTGCGCTTCCAACCGCCTGAATCATCAGATGCCGAATCGCGCCAATATCGGCGGACATTCCGCAGAGCTTGCGCGCGGCGGCGACGTATTCATCCAACGACAAAGCTTCCGCGCCGGCGGCGCGGGCGATCAATGTCGGATTGGTGGTGAAGCCTTGCACGCCAGGAAATTTCAGCGCCTTCAGGATCGCATCTTGATCCGCCGTATCGACGAGAAGCATCGCGTCTCACTTTGTTGTGGTCGTGGCCGGGTTCACGCAGGCTTTTTCCTTGCGCTCAACACGACGCTCTTCGGATTGGCGAGAATGGCGTCCCAGAATTTCTGTCCGTGCCGCTCAATTCCTTCCTTAGACACGGCGAACGGCGTCCACTCGGCGTCAGCAAACCCGCCCTGATCCAGCGCGTCCTCATATGCGCCACGACTCCACTGGGTAAATTCGATCGAGAAATTCTCGCCGCCGACAAAAGCCATCCGGACGCGCAGGCTGCGCGGGTCTTTGCCGATCTCTTCGAGAAAAAATCCATAGGGAAGCGTATCGGCTCGACCGTTGATGAAATCCGGATTGGGCACGACAGCGATCAATCTGCCCTCGGGAGCCAAATTCGCCGCCACGGATCTGAACATTCGCACAAGCGTCTGCTCGTCCTCGGCATAATTGAACAGAAAGGCGGCCGTAGCGACGTCGAACGCCCCCAAGACCGCCGTCGCTGCGGCGTCGCCGACCTCGTAGGCGACGCCAAGTGGATTTTGGCTCTCTTCATGCCGGGCGACGTCAATCATGGCGGGCGACAGATCAACGCCGAGCACATTCTTTGCGCCAAGTCTTTTGAGGAGCCGGGAATAATGGCCAGTGCCGCATGCGTAGTCGATGACGCTCGCGCCTGAAAGATCGCCGAGAACCGATTGGACGGTTGGCGTTTCAAGGAAAATCGTATGGTCATCCTTCCGCGCCGCCGAATATTGCCGGCTGATTGTTCGATATTGGTCGCTCATGCGCATGTCCCGGAAAGCCGCTGCTAGATCACGCTGCATTTGGGCGAAATCGCCCAAATGCAGGCTTCAAGGTTTGGAACTTATTCCTTCAGCTCGACAGTGGCCATGGGTTCGCCAAACGAGGAACGCTTTCTGCCGCGACGGCCTCTTAAGGCAATCTGGCGAGGCCTGCGCTTGCGAGCTGATCGCTTCGTGTTCCAGCCCTATCTCTCTTAGAGACGCTACTGCGTCGAGACGCTACTGCGTCGAGACGCTACTGCGTCGGCGACGCTGCCAGGCTAGCGCCAAGTGGGGAGATCGGTATGGAGAGAACCGAACAGTCAAACGCAACTGGCCCCCGATGCGCCGGCGCAGCGCGGCGGTGACGCCAGGTGGCGTTCGCCGGAAAAGCTCTACTCGCCGTAGTCGGGGTCGCCCTCGTTCTAGCTTTGGCCGTCCTGTTCTTCGCGTGGTCGGGTCTCTACAACGTCGCGGCCAGCCAGCCTCATTGGGCGCTCACGCGCTGGTTCCTGGACTTTGGTTTGCGGCGTTCCGTTGCGACGCACAGCGCCCCCATCACGCCGCCGACGCTCGATGATAAAGATCTGGTGATCCTCGGCGCCGGCCATTTCGACGGAGGCTGCGCGTCTTGCCACGGCGCGCCGGGGGGGCGCAGCGACCCGATCGTTGATCGCATGCTCCCAGAGCCGCCCGAACTCAACCGCGCCGTGTCGGATTGGTCGGCCGAGCAGCTCTTCTGGATCGTCAAGCACGGTCTGAAATTCACCGGAATGCCGGCGTGGGTCGCGCAGCAACGCGACGACGAAGTGTGGTCTGTCGTCGCCTTTCTGCGCGCGCTGCCGCAGATGAGCGAGGGCCAATATCGGCTGTTCGCCATCGGCGACGTCGAGGCGCGGCCGAATGACGGCGCTGAGATCGCCCGGAACGGCATGACAATGGAGGCGCTGACGCGGTGCGTGCGCTGCCATCGGGGCGATGCGCAGCCCAGAAGCGCGCTCGTGCCCCGCCTCGCCGGACAGTCGCAGGCCTATGTCGAACGCGCGCTGCGCGATTTCGCCGGCGGATTAAGGTCGAGCGGAATCATGGAGCCGATCGCCGTGGCGCTGGACGACGCCGCGATCGCGGCGCTGAGCGCATATTACGCGGGCGCGCCCAACCTCGCTCCAAGCGCGCCGCCGATAGAATCGAACGCCGATCAAATTGCGCGCGGCAAGCAGATTGCGACAGAAGGCGTTCCAGGGTCGGGCGTTCCGGCTTGTCTGGTTTGCCACGGCGATACGCGCGCGCCGTCCTTTCCAAAGCTCGACGGCCAGTATGCGCCCTATATTGTCGGCCAGATCGAACTGTGGAAACGAGGGCTGCGCATAAAGACGGGATATGGGGCGATTATGGGGGCGATCGCGTCGCGTCTGACCGACGAGCAGGCGCGAGACGTCGCCGCATATTTCGCGAGTGTTGCGGCGAGGCCCGCCGAAAGGCCCGCGCCGCCGTCGCCGCCTTCACCTCGTCGAGGACGCCGTGCGCGATAAAAGACGATCCAGTCGCGTTAAACTGGCCGCTCCAGCTGCGTGCGTCATGCTTGCCGGATGTGACGGCGTTCAATCGACGCTCTCGCCGGCTGGACCGCAGGCGCACCATATTGCGCGCCTGTTCTGGGCGATGACGGCGGGAAGCGGCGCGATCCTGCTCGCCGTCATTCTCGTGACGGCGATCGCGCTATTTGCGCCGACGCGCCGGCGGGCATTCCTGGCCGACGACGCTGTCGTGCTCGCCGGCGGGCTGATCTTCCCCGTCGTCACGCTCTCTGCGCTGTTCGTCTACGGACTGATTCTGCTGGGCGCAGGGCCGGGAAAGACGGCCGCCGCGCCGATTGGAATAGAGGTGGCCGGCGAGCGCTGGTGGTGGCGCGTCATCTACCGGGACGGCCCGTCGGCGGTGGAGAGCGCCAATGAGTTGCGGATTCCGGTCGGCCGCGCGGTTGAGATCGAACTTTCCAGCGATAATGTCATTCATAGTTTCTGGGCGCCGAGATTGGCCGGCAAGCTCGACATGATTCCCGGCCGCAAGACCGTGCTGACGCTGAGCGCCGAGACAGCGGGCGTGAGCAGGGGCCAATGCGCGGAATATTGCGGGGGGGCGCATGCGCTGATGGCGTTCAACGTCGTGGCGATGCCGCAGAATGAATATGACGAATGGCGGTTGCGGGAGTTCGAGCCAGCGCAGGAGCCCGCAACGCAGGAGACGCGAGAGGGCAAGGCGCTGTTTCTTTCGCATGGCTGCGGCGCGTGCCACACAATCCGCGGAACGCCTGCGGCCGGCAGGATAGGGCCCGATCTAACCCATGTGGGCGGCAGGATCTCGATCGGCGCTGCGATCCTCGCGACGGACGAAGCCTCCCTCGCGCGCTGGATCAAGCACAATCAAGACATCAAGCCCGGCAATCTGATGCCGGCCTTTGACATCTTCAATGATAGCGAACTGCTCGCCCTGTCGCGCTATCTCGCGAGCCTGCGTTGAAGCTGCGCGGCCGTCTGAGCGCTTACATGCCCTGGACGACGGGTTCGCCGGCGCTGAGCCAAGCGAGGATGCCGCCGCCAAAATGCGTGTTGGCGTCGCGACGGCCCAAGAGCCGCGCCTGCTCCATCGCCGACACCGAGCGCTTGCCGGAGCGGCAATAGATGATCACTTGCTGGCCCTCGCCGGCGACCGGCAGCTGGCTCGGATCGAATTTCGACAGCGGATTGAACAGCGCGCCGGCGATGTGGCCCGCCGCATATTCTTCAGCCTCTCGCACGTCGACAAGCAAGACCCGCCCTGTTGCAAGTCCTGACTTCAACTCCTCCAGACTGATGTCATTGAACTGGTTGCCTGCGCTCATGACGCTTATTCCTCCGATCGATCCTTCGCATGATGAATTTTGGCGCGTTGTCAGGGCTCGCCTATCCCGTATTGCGCAAGCCCGCCGCAATGCCGTTGATCGACATCAGGATGCCTTCGCGAATGTCGTCGCCGCGCTCCCCCGCGCGATGGCGGCGGATCAGTTCGACCTGCAGATAGTTGAGCGGCGCGATATAGGGGAAGCGGTGCCTCAGCGAGCGCGCGAGCGTCGGATTGTCGGCGAGCCGCTCCTTGGAGCCGAGAATTTTTTCAAGCGCGTCATTCGCGCGCGCATGCTCCGCCTCGATCATGCCGAAAATGCGCGCGGCAAGCGCCTTGTCCTCGACGAGTCCGGCGTAATGATGCGCGATCGACATGTCGGTCTTGGACAGGATCATGTCGATGTTCGAGAGCAGCGCGCGAAAGAACGGCCATTCTTCGCTCATCCGGCGCAAGAGCGCGAGCCGCGCTTTTTCGTCCTTCTCGATGAAATGCGCGATCGCCGAACCGAAGCCGTACCAGCCCGGCAGCGCGACGCGCGCCTGCGCCCAGGAGAAGCTCCACGGGATGGCGCGAAGATCCTCGATGCGGCGCGACGGTTTGCGCGAGGCCGGACGCGAGCCGATGTTGAGCGAGGCGATTTCCGAAATCGGCGTCGACGAAAAGAAGAAATCGACGAAGCCTTCGGTCCCATAGACAAGGCCGCGATAGGCCGCCATGCCGGCCTGCGACAATTCTTCGGCGGCTTCCAGGAACTCCGGCGCCGGAGTCTTGTGCGCGGAGAGCAGCGTCGCCTCGAGCGTCGCCGCGACGAGCAGTTCGAGATTGACGTGGCCGATCTGCGGATTTGCGTATTTCGCCGCGATGACTTCACCCTGCTCGGTCAGACGGATCTGCCCGTTCACCGTGCCGGGCGGCTGCGCGAGAATGGCGTCGTAGCTCGGTCCGCCGCCGCGTCCGACGGTTCCACCGCGTCCGTGGAAAAGCCGCAGGGCGACGTTCGGCAGTGGGCCGAAAAATTCCGCAAGCGCGGTCGAGGCGCGGTAGAGCTCCCAGATGCTGGTCAGGATGCCGCCGTCCTTGTTGGAGTCGGAGTAGCCGAGCATGACGTCCTGCTGCCCGCCGGAATTGACGACGAGCTTGAGGATGCCGGGCAGAGCGTAAAACTCCTGCATGATCGGCGCGGCGTTGCGCAGATCCTCGATGGTTTCAAAGAGCGGCACGATGATGAGATCGGCGACGACGGTCTGTGTGTCGCGCGGATCGAGCGTGCCCCGCATCAGGCCGCATTCTTTTTGCAGCAGCAGAACTTCAAGGAGGTCGCTCACCGTTTCGGTGTGGCTGATGATGTAATGACGGATCGCCTCGTCGCCGTAGAGCCGGCGCATCTCTCGCGCGCGTTCCATGATCGTCAGTTCGCTCGTGGCGCGGTCGCTGTATGTCGCGCCCGGCAGGCGCACCGGCCGCGGATCGTTGAGCAGCCTCAGCAGCAGCTGCTGCTTTTCGACCTCCGGGAGCGCGGCGTAATCGTCGACGACGCGGGCGACGCCGAGAAGCTCGGCGATGGTCTCCTCGTGCCGATCGGAGCTTTGCCGCAAATCGAGCGTCGCGAGGTGAAAGCCGAAGACTTCGACGGCGCGGATCAGCGGCTCGAGCCGCTGCGTGGCGATGACCTCGCTGTGATGCACGCGCAGCGATTCATCGATGGTGACGAGATCGGCGAGCAGCGCCCATGAATTGGCGTAAGGCTCGCCTGGCGCGACCGCGTGGCGCGCCGCCTGACCGCCGGTCAGCTTCTCCAGCGTGCCGGCGAGGCGCGAATAGACGCCGATGAGCGCGCGGCGATAGGGCTCATCGTCCCGATGCGGATTGTCGTCGCCCGAACGGACCGCAAGCGCTTCGAGCGCCTTGGTGCAGCCGGCGTAACGCCGCGAAATCGAAAGTTCCGCGCCGAGCTCATGCACTTCGATGAGATAAAAGCGCAGCACGGTTTCGCACTGCATGCGCAGGGCGGTCGAAAGCGACTCCGCCGTCACGTTCGGATTGCCGTCGCGGTCGCCGCCGACCCAGGCGCCCATGCGCAGGAACGGCGGCACGCGCAGTCCTTCGAGACGCTGTTCGATGTCGGCGTAAAGGCGCGGGATCTCGCGCAAAAAGGTGCTGCGATAATAGCTCAGCGTGTTCTCGATCTCGTCGCGCACGGTCAAGCGCGAGTGACGCAACAGCTCGGTCTGCCAGAGCTGCGAGACGCGGGCGCGAAGCTGCATCTCGTTTTGCGCGCGCTCGGCCTTGCCGCGCATATGTTCGCGTGCGGCGAGCAGTTTGAAGATCGCGTGTTCGGCGTCGAGCAGGCTCTTGCGGCGCACTTCCGTCGGATGCGCCGTCAGCACCGGCGAAATCCAGCCGCGCGCCAGCGCCTGAGCGATCTTGCCGGCGCCGACGGCGGCCTTGCGCAGACGCGCGAAGGTCGTGGCGAGGCTCGGCGCCCCGGTGAAGGCGCCGCTCGCCTGGGCGCGGGCGCGCTGCTGCAGCGGATGCAAATCTTCGGCGATATTGGCAAGATGCGAGAAATAGCTGAAGGCGCGGATGACGGTGCGCGCCTCTTCCGCCGTCAGCGCGCGCAGCAACGCGTCGAGATTCCTGTCGGCTTCGGCGTCCCCGTTGCGGCTGGCGGCCACGGAAAGCCGCCGGATCGTTTCGATGCGCTCGAAGGCCGCGGCTCCCTCATGTTCGCGAACCGCGTCGCCCAGCAGGCGCCCAAGCAGGCGAATGTCCTCGATGAGGGATTCGTCGCCCTTCAAGGGTTCGGGATCGGCGCCCGCCGCCGCAGCGGTCGTAACGAGCTTTTCCTGCGCCTGCGCTTCAAGCTGCATGATCTATCGCGACCTTTAAACTTTCCGCGCCTCAAGGCGCCTCTCGGTCAGCTATAGCAGGGTTTAGGCGCCATTTCGACGCGGCACTTGTTCGAGGCGGCTCGGCCGCTTATAGACGTCGGCGACGATGCGATCCGCCTAATCTCCGTAATTTGCGTCGCTAATGGTCAAAGCCATGCTCGATACAACCGAAATTCTTATCTTTGCCGGGGTCGGCCTTGTCTTTGCCTTGGGCCTCCTCGCGTTCTGCAGGTGGTCGGGCGCGGCCGTCCAGCGGATCGCCGCCTATGCGCTGATCGCGCTGTGCTTCCTCTACGTCGGCTTCGCCTTCCGCGCTGAGGAGCCGGGCCCTTGGGTCGGCTTTGAAATGACCGGCGTCGCCGTCTTCGGCACGCTCGCCGGCATGTCGATCATCGGCTCGCCCTGGTGGGTCGTCGCGGGCCTCGCGCTGCATCCGCTCTATGCGATTTACTTTCACTATATCGGCGCCGCCTCGCAATTCGCCCCCGCGCCCTTCGTCGTCGCCAATGCGGCCTTCGACGTCGCGATGGCGCTTTTCGTCGCTTATGCCGCATTGCGTGGCGGTCGCAAGAGCGCGGCGGGCGTTCAGAAGACGTCTGAGAAGGAGGCGCCGCAGCGCAGACTCGCCGCGCGCTCCCAGCATCGTTCGCAAAGCCGCGACGCCGGAGGTCCGGCGTGAACGCGCCTGCGGACTTCTCCTTGCGCTACGACTGGGGCGTCGAAGAGATCGTCGCGATCCATGATCAGCCGCTGCTCGATCTCGTCGCGCAGGCGAACGCCGTTCATCGCCGCTTTCACGACGTCAATGACGTGCAGAAGGCGGCGCTGCTGTCGATCAAGACCGGCGGCTGTCCGGAAGACTGCTCCTATTGCCCGCAATCGGCGCATCACCGCGAGGTGAAGCTCGACCGCGTCGATCTCTTGGAGACGGCGGAGGTGCTCGGCGCCGCAAAGACCGCCAGAGAGGCCGGCGCCGATCGCTTCTGCATGGGGGCCGCCTGGCGCTCCGCGCCCGAGGGCAAGCGCTTCGACGCCGTGCTCGACATGGTGCGCGGCGTGCGCGCGCTCGGCATGGAGGCCTGCGTCACGCTCGGCATGATCAATGAGTCGCAAGCGAAGCGCCTCGTCGAGGCCGGGCTCACCGCCTACAATCACAATCTCGACACCGGCCCGGAATTCTACAACGAGATCATCACCACCCGCACCTATCAGGACCGTCTCGACACGCTCAAGGCCGTGCGCGGCGCGGGTCTCGAGATGTGCTGCGGCGGGATCATCGGCATGGGCGAAAGCGTGAAAGATCGCGCCGGCATGTTGCAGACGCTGGCGTCTTTCGATCCGCATCCGGAAAGCGTGCCGATCAACGCGCTGGTCGCCGTCGAGGGCACGCCGCTCGCCGGGCGCGCGCAGATCGACCCGCTCGATCTCGTGCGCATGATCGCGACCACGCGCATCGTGATGCCGAAGGCGCGGGTGCGGCTCTCGGCCGGCCGCTCGTCGCTGTCGCGCGAAGCGCAAATTCTCTGCCTCGTCGCCGGCGCCAATTCGATCTTCTACGGCGAGAAGCTGCTGACGACGGGCAACGCCGGCGTCAATGAAGACGATGCGCTCTTCGCCGCTCTTGCGGCGCGCGAGGGGCGGGCGCCCACCGCGCCTTAAGAGTCCTCGGCCGGGCCGAAGATCAGCTCGAAATTCCTGCGCAGCGCAGCGTCGACGGCAGGCATGTCCGCCGCCACGCCGAGGTCCGCGAGGCTCGTGACGCCAAGATGCGACTCGCGCACGCCGCAGGGCGCGATGCCGGAAAAATGCGTCAGATCCGGCGCGACATTGAGCGCGATCCCGTGAAAGCTCACCCATTGCCGCAGGCGCACGCCGATGGCGGCGATCTTGTCTTCCGCCATTTCGCCGCCCCGTCCTTTGGCCTTCTCCGGCCGCTCGACCCAGACGCCGACGCGCCCGGCGCGCCGCTCGCCCGTGACGCCGAAATCGGCGAGCGTCGCGATGATCCATGATTCAAGCGCGCAGACGAAGGCGCGCACGTCGCGTTGGCGTCGCGAAAGATCGAGCATGACGTAAGCGACGCGCTGTCCTGGCCCATGATAGGTGAACTGCCCGCCGCGTCCGGTGCGGTAGACGGGAAAGCGCGCCTCGAGCAGATCCTGCTCCTTCGCCGAGGAGCCGCCGGTGTAGATTGGCGGATGTTGCAGCAGCCAGACGCATTCGCGCGCCTCGCCCGAAGCGATCGCCGCGGCCCGCGCCTCCATAAAAGCCACCGCCTCCTCATAGGGGACGAGATCGTCGCTGACGCGCCATTCGACCGGCGGCGCGCCAGGGCGCAGACGCATGACGGCGTCTAGGGAGCCGCTAGAAGGCGGACAAGGCGTTTCAGTCATTCGGCCGAACGAAGCCCATCAAGCGCCGCGAGACGCACGTTCCGACGAAACTGAATCTCGGCGATTGCTTCAGGCCTAGAGCGTTTCGCGAGCAGCCTCTGTATAAGCGCAAGAATTTCTCGAAAAGCGACCGTAACAACCGCGTTGAATTGGATGTCTGGTCGCGGCTCAGCTTCAATTCTATCCCCTTGTTCATTCACGCGCCGGTCGCAACTACGTGCAATGATTAGCGCAAAGCAGGAGAACGCAATGGTTTACTTGTTCGAGTTTTTCGCAATCGACGCCGCCGGCCAACGCCTTTCTCTAAATGCGACGAAACGTCGTGTAAAGACGGCGGCGCTCGCGGACGCCTATGGGCAAACAATGATGCGCGATGTCTTCTATGACAATCAAAAGGCCACCATCTGCGTCATTAAGGATCAAGTCGGGCATACGCTTCGTGAAGTGCTTGCGACCGCCTGAAAGTCACAAAAGAGAAATTCGTCCCGCCAAGGCGATCGGCGCGCCGCAAATGTAAGGCGCGTCCTAACGAGCAAAGAGCGGGCGGTTACGCGTTCGCCGCTTGTCATCTGGGAGCCGATTTGTTAGACGCAGCGCGCCGGCGCTTCGCGTTAAGCGGAGCGTCCTTGCGGCCGTGGCGGAATTGGTAGACGCGCTAGCTTGAGGTGCTAGTTGGGCAACCAGTGGAGGTTCGAGTCCTCTCGGCCGCACCAATATCGAATTTATCTCGATGCGTGGCTATTTTGAGCCTTCACATATTGCCATAGGGCACGGCCGACAAACCACCGGCCTTGATCATGCCAGTAAGAAATGCAAATGCATTCTCAGCAGCGATCTCCTGATGATCTTTGGTTTTAGATGCTGCAAAATCGCAAATTCCCTTTACTATAATCCATTCTTTCAATTGCCTCGCTGCCACAGCGCTGATGCCAGCACCCTCCATTTCGAGCGCTACTGCTTCAGGCTCAATCTTAAGGACGGCTTTTCGAAATTTCTGACTATCCACAAGCTTATCTCCCGAAAGGAAAATTCCAAAATGAACTTTCGCTCCGCCCCATTGCGAATAGCAGTGCCTCGCCCTGTCCAATAACAACGGTCCGGCATCAGGGCGCGGTCCCCTAGGAATGATTGTTTCTCGACCCAAAAGCCTGTCAAAAAATCCACCGGACCCCACGCGTTGTGCCTCGTAATCCCTGAGCGCAGTGGAAACTGCTATGTCGCCAATTTTCTGCTTGGACGGAACCAAACCAGCGCAAATACCTGCAGAAATAATGAAATTTGGCCGTATGCGATCAATGGCCTCGCCAACCACTTCTTGCGCCCCCGAAGGCCCGCCACTGCCGGACGAACTTCTTACATGAAACACTTCCACCCCGCGATGAATACCAAAATACCTGATCGAACTACGACCATTAAAATCAACGTCCACGACGCTTATCTCATGTCGATTAAGCACGTTCAGCGCAATTTTGTCCTCTGTATCTGTAGCAGTAGCAATTAGCAGGCGTCCGATAGCGCTATCTGACTTGCTAAGCGCTGATCTGACGCCTTCTTCTTCCCTCTTTATCATGTTACACATCCCATTAATTCTTTGCGCGGCGTTTTTTAACGCTTCTGGATAAGATGTCGCTCGGCGGCTCTGCTCAGGAAGTCTCCCGGCCGCGTCTAGCATGATTCTGACAACCTTGTTCATTGTTTCCCAGTTTATCTTGCGAAGAGGTCCTCCGCTGTTTAATTGCCTAATTGCTACAGATAGTCTTTTCGTAGCGTAATGGAGCTCCATCTTTTCAGTCGAATCATAATACTCAATCCGTTCATTAACAGCGTATGAACTACTCTTGTTTAAGTACGAATGCAAACCAGTAAAACGCATTATGAATTCTATAGTGCTGTTGCAAAGCATTGGCTCGTTATGTTTTGTGTCAAAATACTCGATACTAGGAAGACCCAAGATTGTTAGTGCACGGAAGTTTTTAACGTAGTGATTGACATATAGGCCACTTAAGGCACGCCTTAATGCACCCTCCTCTTGAGGATTTATTGTTTTCCCCAATTCCGTTTCTCGAAATGTGGCGTAGGTCATTGCTCGGCCTTCGCTTCGCGCGCATATAGACCCGATTTGCTCGGACAACGCCCTCAAACTAAATGAGTCCAACTTGGTGATGAGACGTTCTACGTCATTCGGTTGAGAATGGCTCCATTTCTTGACTGAATCCGAAATATATTTCGTTGTATTTCCAGTATCCTGCTTTATAGGCGTTAGTTCCCCGCATGCTCTAATTGCCGCATGATCGAAGTATATGGGATAACGATTTCGATCATGTTGATAGAGCGCGCGCCGGGACTGCAAAAACTCTTCGATCCTATCGAAATCACTATAAGGCAAGAATATTGGCTGCTTACTAAGTAATATCAATTCTGACATCAATGCAGAATGTATATCTGCTGTCTCAATTTGTTGTGAAATGTTGGCAAACATGGGCTCGTTATGTAGCACCGTGCAAGAGCGCACAGTTTGCAGATATAAAGCGTCATGAACTCTTTTGCCCACCGCATCATGTAACTCACGATTTAGAAAATGCAGGAAAATCGGCTTTCCACCGGTCGTTGAAAATCGATCTAAGAATGGGCTGTCCACGTGATCCAACTCCTGCTGCTCCACTTATCTGTACTTTCCTTTATAAATCTATCAATTAGCAGGCGTGACCAGAGCTCGAAATCATCAATTTTATTTGGATAAGCATCTATGCTAAGCCACTGCAAATCGTTAATTGAAAGCTCACCTTTTTTTGGTTCATAAAAGCTCGGGCAATAATATAGTACTATTGCTGCAATGTGCCGGGACGCTTCTTCCGTATCGTCAACATTCAGGAACGAATGCAACTGAAATTTTCCGCCGCGCCTCAGACGAAAGTCATTGGCTAGGTTCAACTCCTCGGCCAATTCACGAACAGAGTTATTTGTAATTCCAAACAACTCGGGAGACCATAGGTCGGTATCGACGTCCGACACGTGCCCGCCAAAGCCTATACTTCGTGCGCCTCTGATTTCATCGGCTGCTGACGAATACCGCCCACGACGGTAAGAGAGAACCTTGGTCCCACGAATCACTAAAATGTATGTCACAAGTTGTTTTCGCGTAGTATCGGCCTCAGCACGTTTTCGGTCCACGTACGCCAAATCGGCGTTCTTGAAAATTGCTAGTACATGATCGGTATCTTCAACCAATCCGGAAACTCCTTCCCGTTCAAGAACGGATCTGGGGATCGTCAAGACCATTTCTCTGTGGAGTTGTTTGGATCGTCTCCGCGCAATAATTATATTTTTATACTCTCTTGGAACAGTTGGATCACAAAGCAGCTCCCGAAGAAAAAATTCACCGGGTCGCGTTCTAAAAAAAAGAGACTTCACTCCATTGCGCAGAATATCTTCGCTAAGACGCGCACCCATCGTCTTATGCTGGGTTTTTCCCTTGAGATGAGAAGGTAGCAATTGGCGCAGCGCTGCCTCGTGCACAATCGTGTGTGCACGCATAGGCACCTTGACTTCACGAATAATCTGGCGTGCAACGTCTATGTATGCGTTTTTCAAATGCATCACCCACAGAGATCAAGAAATGGTTGCATCAGCGGATTCTGCCGGTTCCTCCTTTGACAGCATAAGTTTTATCCGGCGGTTTGCCAATCGCCGTCATGCATTGGATAGCGTGAATCGCCGACTTGACGAGCCAACAATTCTTGAGCTCGTCGGCCCGGTCCAAGGACGGCGTGTTTTGGATGTAGGTCGTGGACTTGGCAATTTGGCAGCAAGAATTGCGGAACTGGGTGCTGAAGATGTTTGGGGGATTGATAGCTCATATGGAATGATTGAAAAGGCTCGGTCGAATTTTTCTCATCCCCAATTGAGTTTTAGCTCAACGACCATTGACGGTTTGGCGGGTGAAAATCTATTTGATACAATTATCAGTTCGATGGTCATGCATTTCATACCTGAGCTGCCCTCATTTCTAAAAACAGTGGTGCGCCTTCTAAAGCCGGGAGGATCGCTAGTTTTTTCTCAGCGTCATCCAATTCGAACCAGTAATCCTAACTGTAGACCAGCGCCATCAGATCCAAATTGGGTCGTCACGAAATACTTTGACGAAGGCCCGAGAGATTATACGTGGCTTGGACAGCCATTTCGACTGTACCATCGTGCCCTATCGACGATACTACAGGCTCTTGCGAAGGAGGGGTTACTGGTGGACGCCGTCGTTGAGCCGGCACCTTGTCTCGCCGACGTCGAATCTAGTGCGATCATGGTCGAAGCAAGAGCGATACCAATGATCCTCGCGTGCAAAGCGATCAAGCCATGAAATCTCGATAAATTCGGGCCTCTGCAGCGAAGACCCTGCTGCAGAGGAAGGGCTTCGCACGGCCGATTGCGGCGCCGCAGCGGGCAAACATCAGCCACATTCCCCATTGTAATATCGTTGCGCTGGCGCTTGGTCAGTGCAAGCCGCCTGCTCGATCTTCGCAAATGAGCGCGCCGCGCGCCTTGTGCGCAGACGCGAGGCGTTCGACGCCGCTCTTTGGTTCGACGGCGCCCGGAGAGGGAAGCATGGCTGTGTCGTTAAGAGACCGCAGGCCGCCGCCAAAGGCCGACACTATCGAGACGCGCGCCCGCTATGCCTGGCATGATATCGAAGGCGATTGGCGCGCGGCGTCGCCGCGGCCGGCGGGTTCGCGCCGCCAATCCTACGCAACGGCGTCCGATCGCAACTTCGAAAGGGTCGAGCGCTTCTTCTACATTGGCGCCGCGGCGCTTGTCGTCATCGGCACCGCCATCGTTGTCGGCTCCGCCTTCTGGGGCGAACTTCCGCAAAATGGCGATCCCGCAGATTCAATGGCGCCCCAAAAAATAGCGCCTTCCGCGCCGCGCGGGGCGCCGAGCCAAGCGCATCCGGGGGCGCCGGCCGCCAATTTGCGATCGCAGGAACAGCCGCCCTCGATCATCGCCGGACCGGTGGAGCCCACAGCGACGCCAGAACGCGCCGCACTCACGCAGGACGGCGCGGAATCGGCGCCGGGCGCGCAAGCGTCGAACCCGCTCGCGTCATCCATCGCCAACCTCGAACTCGAGCCGGAATTTCTCAGCGACGGCATCGCGGGAAAGCGCCGATCGGCGCGCCGCGGGGCGCAAGATGACTCGTCGGCGACGGCGAACGTCGCGGCTGAACAGGAGCCGCCCGCGTCCGAAGCGCGAACCGGCAAATGCTACGTCAGAATTTCGGGACGCGTGCTCAACAGCGGCGTCTGTCAGATCTCGCGAAAAGGCGGCGCGGTGATCTTCCAATATTCCGGTCAGACGCTGACGCTTTCTCCGGCCAGGGGAAAAAGCTGGTCTGCGGCGCTCGGCGGCAAAAATCTCGGAAATGTTTACAAGAGCGGATCCTGCTGGGGTTCAAAGAGCACATATATCTGCGATCGCGGCTAAGCGGCGCCTCCCGCAGCCTTAGAACGCGCTTCTCGATCACATTGCGCTAAGGCTCGCCGGATTTCGGCGGCTCTTGCGCGCCATGCTCATGTTCATGCTCATGGGCCTGCGGCGCCTGCCTGGCCTTCGGCCCAAGCGTTTTGGCGATGATCGGCTCTGTCGTCGAGGTCCAATCCGAACCGGCGGCGACGATCGGGGTCGGCGCGTCGCCCGGAACCATGTGGACAAGCGAATAGCCGCGTTTCTTCAGTTCGCGCAGAAATTCCGGCAGCATCTGCGCGGTGATCCCTTGCGAATCGTGGAAGAGCACGATGCCTTTGCGGTTCTTTTCAAGCCGCGACAGCACGAGATCGAGTTCGGCCTTGGGCGTCATATGCGACCAGTCCGAAGCCCACAAATCCGAGCCGAAGATAGTGTAGCCGCGCGCCGTGAGGTCGGCGACGAGCGCGGGCGTATCGGCGAAGCCGGGAAAGCGGAAGAAGGGCGCGGCCGTCGCGCCGAGCGCCTTGTTCACGGCGGCGATCCCCTTGTCGATGTCGGCCTTTGCGGCCTCCTCGTTCATCAGCCTCAGGGTCTTGTCGGGATGGCTGTAGGAATGGTGAGCGATGGTGTGGCCGTCCGCGGCGGCGCGCTTCACCAGAGCGGGCAGGCTTTCCGCATTCCGGCCGATCAGAAAGAAGGTCACGCGCGCGCATTCCTTGGCGAGCGCGTCGAGCACTTGCGGCGTGGGAGACGCCGGTCCGTCATCGAACGTCAGCACCACCTCATGGTCGCGCAAATCGAGCGTGCGCGGATAGCTTTGCAGGCCGACCGCCGTTCCCTTGCCGCGGTCGATTTCGATGATGCGCGACACGCCAAGCGCGTCGGGTCCGCAGGTCCGTTCCGCAGCCGCCGCGTCGTTCGGCGCGCAAAAAAAGCCGGCGACGGACAGAGCCGCCAGCAGCATAAGCGCGAACCGCAGGAGGGGAGCGTCGACTGTCGCTTTGGATCTTTTCAGCAATAGAAAAATGGCGGTCATGACGGCTTGCCGGTTTGATTTCTCGCGCCCTCGGGTTAAGAGCGCCACCATAATATAGCGCGGGACCGCCAATGCCGCTCGATCATGAAGATACGGCGACCGCCGCCGAGGACTTCCGCGACGGCGGAGAGGCGTCTCTCAGCCGGGAGTTCGTTCTCGACGTCGAAGGCGCGATCGCGCTGGGCGACGCGGAGCGCGTTCACGAACTCGTCGGCGACCTGCATGAGGCGGACCTTGGCGCTCTGCTGGAGCTCTTAAGCCACGAGGCGCGACCGCGCCTCGTCGAGCTGATGGGCGCGGACTTCGACTTTACCGCCCTGATGGAGGTCGGCGAAGCGACCCGCGAGGACATCCTCGAGGAACTCCCGGTCGAGACTTTGATCGAGGGCGTGCGCGAACTGGAAAGCGACGACGCCGTCGCCATTCTCGAAGGTCTGGAGCCGAAAGAACAGGCCGAGGTCCTCGATGCGCTCCCAGCGCAGGAGCGGATCGTTCTGCGCCGCTCGCTGGACTATCCCGAGGATTCCGCCGGGCGCCTGATGCAGACGACTTTTGTTGCCGCGCCCCCCTTCTGGACGGCGGGACGCGTCCTCGATTTTTTCCGAGAGTGCGGCGAAGAGAATCTGCCGGAGAGCTTTTTTGAAGTCTTCGTCGTCGATCCTGGCTACCGTCTGCTTGGAACCGTTTTCCTCGACGCCCTGGTGCGGGCCAAGCCAAGCGTGCGGCTCGATGACATCATGCAGGAGGATCGGCGGCGGGTGAAGGCGACCGAGGACGGCGCCGAGGCGGCGCGGCTCTTCGAGCGCTACAATCTCGTTTCCGTTCCGGTTGTCGATGAATCCGAACGGCTCGTCGGCGTTCTCACCATCGACGACATCGTCGACGTCATTCAGGAGCAGGCGTCGGACGAGATCCTGGCGCTCGGCGGCGTGAACCCCGAAGAAGAGCTGACCGACAATTTCTGGTGGATCGCGCGGAGCCGCTTTACTTGGCTCTCGGTCAATATGCTGACCGCCTTCATCACCTCCAGCGTGCTCAAGCACTTTCAGCTGCAGCTGGAGCAAATGGTGGCGCTGGCGGTGCTGGGACCGATTGTCGCGGGACAGGGCGGCAATTCCGCAACCCAGACCATGACCGTCGCCGTGCGGGCGCTCGCCACCCGCGAGCTGACCCGCGCCAATGCCATACGGATTATTTTTAGGGAGCTGGCCATCGGCGCGGTCAATGGCGCGGCCTTTGGTCTCGTGACCGGCGTCGTCGCCGCCAACTGGTTCAATAATGTTGGGCTTGGGCCTGTTATCGCCATGGCGATGTTCACGAATCTCGTCGCGGGCGCCTTGGGGGGCATCGTCGTGCCGCTTGCGTTCGACAAGCTGAAGTTCGATCCTGCCGTCGCTTCGGGGCCTTTCGTGACGACCATCACCGACGTGGTCGGCTACGGGGCCTTCCTTACAATCGCCAGTATGTGGTTCCATTTGGGTTGAGGCGTTTGGGGCGTTTACGCTCCGTTACCGCCTGCGGAGATAATTTGGCGAAATGCGCCCGTTCAAATATTTTCCCCTGCTTTCCTCCGCCCTCGTGTGCGCCGTATCGGCTGCGGCGACCCTTGCCGGCTGCGGCAGCTCCTATGATCCGAGCTTTTCGCGCCGGCCGCGGTTCCAGACCAGCGCGCCGCTGATCAATCCCAAGCGCGACCCGAGCTTTCTCGCCTACGCCGTGCCGGAGACGGATCTCCATAAATTCCCGGCGACGCGCAGCGCCGAATTCGCCGTCCACGGCATCGACGTCTCGAAATATCAGGGCAATATCGACTGGGAGCAGGTCAAGGACTCGGGCGTCTCCTTCGCCTTCATCAAGGCCACGGAAGGCGGCGACCGGGTCGACTCGAAATTCGCCTACAATTGGGCGGCGGCGAAGGCCGCCGGCGTGCCGCGCGGCGCCTATCACTTCGTTTACTGGTGCCGCCGGCCGCATGAAGAGATCGGCAATTTCGCCAGCGTCGTGCCGAATGAGCCCGACGCGCTGCCGCCGGTGCTCGATGTCGAGGCGACGCCGACGTCGGGAACCTGCAAACGCACGCTCTACCGCGAGGAAGTGCTGCGCGACATGAAGGACATGCTTACGCAGATGGAGCGCCATTACGGCAAGAAGCCGATCATCTATTCCTCGGTCGACTTCTATCAGGCGATCCTTCACTCCGACGCTCTGTCCGAATATCCGATCTGGGTCCGCTCGACGAAATACCATCCCAAAGTTCGCTACGGCGACCGCAACTGGACGTTCTGGCAGTACCGCTCGGACGGGCGCGTGCCAGGCATCACCGGCGCGGTCGACCAGAACACGTTCAACGGCTCAGCCGATCACTGGCGAAGCTGGCTCGCGCATCAGACCGGCCTGGCGGCGGCGCCGGTCGCGGCGCGGCCCGCCGACGATCGCGGCGGCAAGCAGCTCATCGAGGAAGATCCGGCGATGCTGTCGGGCGGCGAAAAGAACGCCTATGACAAGGCGGCGAGCGCGCCCGTCCCGCCGGCCGCCGTCCAGTAGGGGAAAGCCGCCGGGCCCGATCGCCCTTGAATGGCCGTCGCCGGGGTAGCCATGGGGCGAGATTTCGCGTATAGGCGCAACGCCAGTTTTCGCCGCGCGGCGCTCCCGTCCGCGGCCTTCCGTCAGAGAGAGAATAAATGGCCGTTCCGAAGAGAAAAACCTCGCCGATGAAGCGGGGATTCCGTCGCTCCGCCGACGCCCTCAAGGCGCCGACCTATATCGAAGACAAGGATTCCGGCGAGCTCCGCCGGCCGCATCACGTCGATCTCAAGTCCGGCATGTATCGCGGCCGTCAGGTGCTGAAGCCGAAATCCGTCGAGGAATAGTCGCTCCGTCCGTTAGAAATCAAAGCGAGCCGCGCGGCTCGCTTTTTTTGTTGAACCAGTCAATTGGGGGCTGGATTCAGATCATTTTCGGGGATGCTTCCGGCCCCGTGAAGGCATTGGCGTCTTCTGCAAAAAGGCGTCCTTGCCGGGCAGGATCGTGCGGAGGAAATACGCGTGAATAGCATCGATATCGCTATCACAACTTTTTTTGCGACATTGCTTGCAGGCATATTTGGCTTTGCCATTACTTTACACCTGCACGAGAGCTGGCTTGATGGCATATCAAGGGATCAGTTCAAAGCCGTGAGAAACATGATTGCTTCACTGCTTGCAGTATGTCTCGGCTTCTTATTGGTGACGGCAAAAAACAATTTTGATAAGAAAGTTGACGAGGTCAGAACGCAGGCGTCCAAGGTTATTTTATTGCATCGCGTGTTGGATTTGTATGGCGACGAAGCCAACGGAGCCAGAACAAAAATAATAAATGCTTTGCAGGGTCAAATTGATCTGTTGCAGGTCGCGAGCGGAAATTACATCGACCAAAAAGAAGCTTTTAAAAAAGCCAAGATCGATTCATTTCGTGAAGCAGTGCTCTCTTTGGAAGACAAAGATCAGAAAAAATCATGGGCGAAGACGGCCGCGCTTAATTTAACACAAGAAATCACCGGCATAAGATGGAAGATTTATAGCGACTTGAACGCCAATATACCGCTGGAGGTGGTCATATTCCTGATCGCTTTGCTCGTGACAGTTTTCTTTAATTTCGGCGTCATCTCGCACCACCATTGGACCGCGGCGCTTGGGCTTGTCACCGCGTCCCTATGCGTCTCCGGGGCGATCTTTCTGCTGGTGGAGCTCGATCGGCCCTTCCAGGGATTTTTCACCGTTCCCACCGACCCGCTGAAATCTGCAGTCGATATTATTAAGATGGGTTAGGTTATAGTTAGATATTGACTTTGCCCGACAGATCCCGCCAGCGTTGATCAGCGCCGCTTTTGAGCCGTCGCGAGCAGCGGCAGCAAAAGCGCCCTCGGCGTCGCCGCCGCGCCCCAAACGAACATCCGGTTGACGAGGCCCGGCACGATGACGCGCTTGCCGGCCATGAGGCCCTCATAGCCCTGGCGCGCCACTTCCGACGCCGGCAGCATCGCCGGCTTTATCGCCGTCATGAAGCCGGAGAAATCCAACCCGGCGCGCGCCTGAAAGCCGGTCTGCACCGGGCCGGGACACAGGCACGCGACCTTCACCCCCAGCGGCTTCAATTCCTGCGACAGCGCTTCGCTGAACGAGCGCACATAGGCCTTGGTGGCGTAATAGACGGCAAAGCCCGGTCCCGGCATGAAGGCCGCGACCGAGGCGACATTGAGCACGCCGCCATTCGCCGCGACGATCGCCGGCAGAAAGCGCAAGGTCAGCGCGGTGAGCACGCGCAGGTTGAGGTCGACGATCGCGAGCTGTTCGGCGGCGTCGAGTTCGATCGCCCGGCCCATGAGGCCGAAGCCGGCGTTGTTGACGAGGTAGCGCGGCGTGACGCCGGCCTCCGCCAGCCGCTGCGACAGCGTCTCAGCGGCGCCCTCAGTTGTGAGATCGAGTTCGATCGGGAGCGGGCGGACGGCGCCATCGGCGGCGATTTCGTCGGCCAGCGCCTCCAGCCGGTCGCCGCGACGGGCGACGATCGCAAGTTCATGGCCGTTGGCGGCGAAGATGCGGGCAAGCGCCGCGCCGATGCCGTCGGACGCGCCGGTGACGACCGCGACCGGGCGCGTCACTGGCCGTCACCCTTGCTTGGCGACCAGGGGCCGGTCGGCGCCGGGACGGCGGCCTCGCGGAACTCGCGGCGCAGCTCGACGCGTTCGCGCGTCGAGACGCCGAGCAGTTCGGCGACGCGCCAGACGACATTCTCCTCGAATTCATGCACCGCGCCGTCCGCATGCGCCATGTCCCACAGCATGCCGACGATCTGGCGGCGCCCGTCCTCGTCGAGCCGGCGCTTCAACACGCTCGTAAAGCGATAGAGGTCGACGGCGTCGCGCTCGCTCTCCTGCGCGGAGTCGATCAGTTCGGTCGCCGCGTCGCCTTCAAGGCCGAATCGCGCCTCAACGAGCTGACGAATGCGCGCCCTTTCCTTGTCGTCGAATTCGCCGTCAACCGAGGCGATGTGGACGAGAAGGGCGGCGGCGGCGAGCTGATAGTCCGCGGCCCCAAAGGACTTGGGCCGCTCGGCCTCGCCGGTGATGTCGTTGATGAAGTTTTTGAGCGCTGAGAACATGGGCGGCGAGGCTACCGGGGCAGGAGCTGCGTTGCAAATCCGTATAGATCAGAGGGCGTGAGAAGGGTAGCGTGGGAAGGGTAGGCGATCCCGGCCAGCCAATCGAGACGACATGAGCGCAGATGCGGCGCCGCATCTGATTAGGTAGGCGCCTCGGAGGCGAAAAGCTTTTCCAATTCCGAGATCTTGATCGGTTTGACGAAATGCCGGTCAAAGCCAGCTTCGGCGCTTCGCTCAAGGTAATCGGCCTGGCCCCAACCCGACAACGCGGCGACGAATAGCGAATCTCCGCCGGGAAGCTGTCTGATCCTCCGCACCGTTTCGTAACCATCCATCCCGGGCATGCCGAGATCGACAAAGATGACGCGGGGCTGAAATTTCGGGATGACTTCCAGCGCCTCGGCGCCGCCAGGAACAACCTGCACCTCCATCCCAAAGGAGGCGATCAACTCGCCCGTGAGCTTGCCGACAAGCTGGTCGTCATCGACGACCAGCACCTTGGTCGGGGACGCGCGCCGCTCCCTCGCATCTGGCGCAGCGTCTTGCGCAGCCTCAACATTCGCCGCAACCGGCGCTTCGCTCAACGGAAGCCGGACGATGAACTCGCTGCCCATGCCCGCGCCGCCGCTTCGGGCTTCAATTGTGCCTCCGTGCAGCGTTACTAGACTGCGGGTGAGCGATAGGCCGACGCCAATCCCGCCTTGAGCCCTTCCGAGATTGCGATCGACCTGGGTGAAGATGTCGAAAACGCGCGTTATCATTTCGGGCGGAATGCCGACGCCCGAATCCTTAACGATGACCACCGCGGAAGGACCGTCCTGCGTCACCGTTACATCGATCTCGCCGACGTCTGCGGTATATTTTGCCGCGTTGTTGAGAAGATTTGAAAAAACCTGACCGAGCCGAATGGGATCGCCCTCGATGAAAAGCTCTGTCGAGGACGCGTGAAACTGTTTGCGATGTTTGCCCGCTTGAAATTTGTCGGCCCCTTTTTCAAATACTTCGCGCACGAGCGCGACGAGATCCACGCGCTCCTTCTGAAGCTCCAACTTGCCGCGGCTGATGCGCGAAACTTCCAGAAGGTCGTCGACAATGCGCGTGAGCTGTTGAGTCTGCCTCTCGATCGCCGATAGCATGCCGTCGCTATCCGCGTCGGATGAGCGCCGCTTCTTGATGTGAATCGCCGCGCAAATCACAGCGAGAGGATTGCGCAACTCGTGGGCCAGGACGGCGAGGAACTCGTCCTTGCGGCGATTGGCGGTCTGCAGCGCATCCAATGCATCGCGAATGGCGTATTGCAGACGACGGGCTTCAATCGCGTTCTTGAGCGCGCTGATCAGCGAGCGCTTTTGCACCGGGCGTTCGATGAAGCCGATGCTAGGGCGCTTTTCGAGCTTTCGTAGCAACGCCAGGTCTTTTTGAGCGTGGCCGCGGGCGAGAAGCAACACGACGGGCAACTGCGACCACGCCGGTTCTGGACCGATCAAATCATCCCAGGCCACTCGGCGATCTCGCGGCAATGCCTCCTCCGCCATAAGCACGCAGCCTGCGCCTTTCGCGATCTCCCGGCGTAGCTCTTCTTCGTTGCCGCAAACGCAAGTGGAAACACCGCTACGATTGAGCGCGTCTTCGGCGAGGGCGGCGTCGCGTCCCGTTGGCGTCAAAATCAGGACCCGCAGGCTATCCTCGGCTTTGGGGACGACCTGCGCTGCGCCATCCGCCGCCATCATGGGTTCGGAACGATGGATTTAGCCTGATACACAGGCGTCCCCGTCAGGACGCCTGTAAAGCCGGTAAGCGGCTCGCTGACCTCGACGCCGCCCGGTCTCATCGTCAGTTTCCGGATCGTGTGCTCATGTTGGCCGCTACGCTTTTTGACGATCGAAAATGCCTTGTGCAGCGCGCCGTCAAGCTCGAAAAAACGAAGCAGGAATACATTGTCGGCCAGGAAGCTGAAGTCCATCGGCGAAGAGAGCTCCATTCCAAAAATACCGTGCTGTGTCAGCGTCATGATGGTGACAATCTGACGACGGTTCGGATAGGAGAGCAACTCCCTGATGTGAAGAATAACACTCGGTTCTTCCATCGCGGACTGCAGATAGCCGTTCAGCGTGTCCATCACGACGAGTTTCACGCCCTGCTTCTCGACTCGATCCACGACCAGGTCGGCAATCTCGCCGACGCTCAGCTGGGCCGGATCAAGATGCCTGAGCTCAATGCGGCCGGCTTCGACTTCGGCGCGCATGTCGAAACCCAGTCCCTCGCTGCGAGCGATATAGCTCTCCTCGCTCTCATCGAACAGAAAAACGGCGCATTTCTCGCCGCGCCTGGCCGCGGCCATCACGTAGAGCGAGGATATAGTTGATTTTCCCGCGCCCGCAGGCCCAGCGATGAGCGTGTTCGAACCTCTCGGAAGCCCGCCGCCGACAAGCGCGTCAATCTCTGAATTGCCGGAGTCGAGCGCCGGAGCCGCCACGAGGCTCGGAAAGCTCTGTGCGACGAGGCGAGGGTGCACGGTCAGCCCGCCAACGGCGAGCGTTACGTCGTGCGATCCGCTCACATAGCTGCAGCCGCGCAGTTTACTCACGCGCAGTGCGCGTCGGTCGGCCCCGTACGATGACGGTTTTTGCCGCAATTCGATGATGCCGTCAGACATAGTTTTGCTGCGGAGATCCTTTTCCGTCGTCGACGCTTCATCCAGCATCACCGTCGTGCAGTCGCGCGCCGCCATGAAGTCGCGAATACGTTTCAGTTGGCGCCGATGGAAGGCCGCCGTCGGCGCCAAAACGCGCAGACTCGAGATCGTATCGAGCACGAGCAGCTTTGGTTTGAACCGTTCGACTTCGGAAAAAAGATGGTCGAACGTCTCGCCGATCTCGACCTCGGCTTCCGGGAAGAGCGTGTAATCGAGCCCTTCTTCCGCGCTGGTCGGCTCCGACAGGCCCGTGATATTAATCCCAGCGAGACTCCATCCGTGCGATGCGGCGATCGACCGCAACTGGTGCGGCGACTCGGCGCTCGTCGCGAGCAGACAGCTTTCGCCTGCGCGAACCGCCTGGATCAGGAACTGGAGCGCCACGGTCGTCTTGCCGCTGCCGGGCGCCCCTTCGACGAGAATAAGAGCGCCGCGCGGAAGTCCGCCGTGAAGAACCCTGTCGAGCCCCGGAACGCCTGTCGCAAAACGCGGGGTTGTCTCTATCGGCACTGACACTGTGGCGCTCCGGACAATCGTGACGGACGGCGATCATAGCAAGTATTCGATGTTGTTGCTTTCCAATGTAAACTGGTCCGCAGCCGCCGTCGAGGAATCGGCGCAGGGGCGAGCCGCACATTGCAAAGCCACGGACGCCACGCGCCGACGACAGCCCGGGGGCGTGTGGGTCATAAATCATTCGACCCAATCAAGAATGATTCTTGAAAACAATCAGAACGGCCTCGCGTCCATCAAGACCGGAGTTCCAACCGTTGCTGAATCATGAGCGGACGGCGGGCGGCCGAATGCTGTGGGTTTGTCGCCACTGGCGATCGCCGCCACAGAATGACCGGAATTTCCGGTCAAAGCCGACTTATTCACATTCCGACAATCAAGTGATGGCAGGATCTCAGCTCAGCAAAGACGTGCAGCGGGTTTGTGCCGGAGTATTCTCTGCTCGGCAACAGGACATGGGAACTCCAAAATCATGATTATGGACGATGACTTGGTCAACGCCGACAAAAGAAGCGATGCAGCTCTGCTTCGGTCGGGGCGTCTCAACCGCCGGTCTTTTCTGGTTGGCTCCGCCGCCGGTCTCGGCGCGGCGGGGCTCGCCGGTTGCGTGTCGCCCGACGACATGATGCGCGCCGAGGCGGCGAAGCTTTACGGGCCGGTTCCCAACGACAAATTCGCGATCCCGGCGGTCGATATCAGCAAGGTCGATCCGAAATATTTTCGCCAGAAAGTGCGTTATGACACCAAGGAAGCGCCCGGCACGATCATCATCGATCCTGGCAAATTCCATCTTTACCGCATCGAAGGCGAGGGAATGGCCACCCGCTATGGCGCCAATGTCAGCCGCCCGGGGTTCCTGTGGAGCGGCGAAGTCTATGTCGGGCGCAAGGCCGAATGGCCGACCTGGACGCCGCCCAAGGAGATGATGGCGCGCCAGCCGGAGGCGCGCAAATATGCCGGCGGCATGCCCGGAGGTCTGGAGAATCCTCTCGGCGCCCGCGTGCTGTATCTCTATAAAAACGGCGTCTACACGGTTTACACCATCTACAGCACCAGCGACCCCGATACGCTCGGGCAGGGCATCACGAGCGGCTGCACCGGCCTCCTCAGCCAGGACATGATCGACCTCTATTCGCGAACGCCGGTCAAGACGAAGGTGGTCATGCTGCCGGCATAGGTAAGGGCCTGAGTTCCAGTCCACCCACTGGCGGCGGCGGCCGCGTGAAGAACAAGGCCGCAACGTTCTCAAGCTGAGATTGAATTGAGGCTACTCAATGCAGCCCGATTTCACAGGAGGCCAAACTGATCGCTCCTTACGAAGCGCGTTGCTAATTCGCTCCATTTCCCGCAGGGTCTCGATTTCCCGCAGGGTCTCGCGCCTAACGGCGTTCCCTGCCGCTTTTGAACCACTCCAAAGGCTTTTTCGAAATCACGACCGAACCCTTAGATCCCCAATATAGCGCACTGCTCGCGCAGGCGATCGTTGACACTGTGCGCGACCCTTTGCTGGTGCTTGACTGCCATTTCAGCGTAACCGCGGCGAGCCGATCTTTTCTCCATGTTTTTGAAGCGCGCCCCGAAGACGTCATCGGACATTCCGTTTTTGAAATCTTGCACGGCTGTTTCAAAATCCCGCGCCTGGTTTCCCTATTAAATAAGGTCTTGCCTGAGCACGCCACCGCGGAAGACTTTGAAATCGACGCCGTCTTTCCGCGCGTCGGGCGCCGCGCCCTGATTGTGAACGCGCGAGAAGTCTTCTTTGTTGGCAATACGCATAAAGCTATTTTGCTCTCTTTCGCAGACGAGACCCATCGGCGCAAAATTGAGAAAGAGAAAGAATCGCTTCACAACGAAACGCGGAGGCTGCTTCGAGAGAAAGAAGTGCTGCTTCTGGAAATGCAGCACCGCATTTTCAACAGTTTGCAGATCATTGCGAACATTCTCATGATGAAGACCCGCATCACGACGTCCGAAGAGGCGCGGCGCCATCTCGAGGACGCCTATTCCCGCGTGATGTCGGTCGCGACGTTGCAGAGGCATATTGATACTGCGGGCCGATCGGAGCTGGTCGAAGTCGTTCCCTATCTGACGACGCTTTGCGATGGCCTTTCGGCCTCGGTGATTGGCGAGGAGAAAAAGATATCCCTCAAATATGCGTTCGACCACGCCATGATTCCTCCGACGGAAGCGGTAAGTATCGGCTTGATCGTGACGGAGACGGTTATCAACGCGGTGAAATATGCCTTTCCGGAGAATCGTCCCGACGCGGAAATTCTCGTCAGATACGAGACCTCCGGGGCCGACTGGCGGCTCACGGTGTCGGATAACGGCGTCGGCAAGCAAAAAGAGGATGGCGTGGCGCCTCCCTCTGAGGGCCTAGGCAGCACGCTGGTGAAAGCGCTGACACAACAAATCAAGGCTCAGATCGAAACAATAAGCAGTCCGAAAGGACTGACCGTGGCGATTAGTCATACGACTTTCAGTCCGCGTCTCGCATAGTTCAGTTCAGCGACCCGTGGGCATTCCCAGAACGGTTCGGCGCCGTCAAACCTATTCAAGTTCGTCTGCTGGCGTGCAGCTCGACGAGCAGATCAGCTATTCCTTTGGGCAGCGGCTCCGCGAGGACTTTGTCGAACTTGGCTCGCAGAAGCTTGCCGACCTGCTCAAGAGCATCGGACTGCGCTTTCCGGGCGGAAGTGTCCAGCTTCCGCCAGTCGTCCGGCGGATTGTGGGGCATAATGTATACTCCTTGAAGGCAGGTAAACTCCTACCCATCAGGATTGTTCCTAAAAGGAAAATATTGAAAAAATAAAATGTTAGCAGTGACTGAAGTGCAGGCTTGAATCTAAGGAACAGGATATGTTCGCGATTCGGTTGGGGCATTCCCCAAGGCGGATTAATCGGAAGCCTTAACCTGAAGGCGATCTGCCCCCTCGGATCCGGCGCAACTCCCTCCCCCTCTATGCAACGCCAATCCTAGGGCTCAAGAGACGCCGCCGTCGCCAGCTCTTCATACGCTTGCGGCAGCAAACGCGCGAGCAGCGCCCCCCACGCGCGCTGTCCGCTGTCGTCGGCGATCAGGTCCTGGCGGATCTCGACCTCGACGTGAAGCAGGCCGCGTCGCTCGCCATGCACCGGAATGGTGTAATCCGACTCATCGGTCACGCTATAGGGCTCATTGTCGCCGACGATGAGTCCCTCTTCGCATCTGAGCGAAGCGATCAGCAGATCGGCGAAACGCGCGTCGCGATTATACAGCACGCCGGCATCCCAGGGCCGCTGCGCGCCCATGTAGACCGGCGTAAAACTATGCATCGCGATCAACGCCGCCGGCCGGCCCTCCCGCCATCGCCGATCAAGCTCGGCTTTGATCCGATCATGATAGGGCTGAAAAATCTCGCGCAGCCGCGCGTCCTTCTGGCCTTCGCTCAAACCGACGTTTCCAGGGATCGGGGTAAACTCGCTGATTTCGGGGATTGACGTCTCCGACCCCGGCGCGCGGTTGCAGTCGATGACCAGGCGCGAATAGTTCTGCTGCACCAAAGTGGCGTCGAGCGCGTCCGCGACGAAGCGGGAAACGGCGGCTATGCCGATGTCCCAGGCGATGTGGCGCGCCAATTCGCTTTCCGGAACGCCGAGCCGGCCGAGCGCGCGCGGGAGGGAATTGCCCGCGTGATCGACCACGATCAGCAGCGGCGAGCGGCCGTTTTCATTGTGCACCGTGATCGGCGCCGGTTCGTCGACCGCCAACAGCCTGTATAGCGTTCCAGTCATGGGTGTTCCATTCATGGGCGTTCTCTTCGTTGGCGCGGCGACGGCGCAAAGCGACAGACGAGTCCTGTTCCTGGCGTGGAAATTGCGTCCTCCCGGAACTTGCATTATCCGCAACTTGATCAGCGCGGGACCGCAATGCCGATTCTCACCGTCCGACACGTCACGACATACCATTATGCGCAGCCTGTCGCGTTCGGCGAGCACCGGATGATGCTGCGTCCGCGCGACGACGCCGACCAAATCGTGCTCGAGTCCGAACTCGAGATTACGCCCGCGCCGAGCCAAATCTCCTGGACGCGGGATATTTTCGGCAATCATGTCGCGACGGCCCGTTTCGCGGAACGCGCCTCGGAGCTTCGCGTCGAAAGCACGATGCGTCTCCGCCACGCGCCGACCGACTTCAAAGAAGTCGATATTGAGGACTTTGCGCGGAGCCATCCGTTTGCTTACGGCGAGGAAGAGAGCCGCGATCTCGCGCGCTTCCTCACGCCACAGTCGCAGCATCCCCGGCTCGATCGCTGGGCCGCCGCGTTCCTGCGTGAGGACGGATCGGCCGACACCCACAAGCTTCTCGTCGAGATGACGCAGACCATCAACCGGACCTTCAAACATGTGGCGCGACACGAGAAGGGCGTGCAGGACCCGGTCCAGACGTTGGAGCTCGCGAGTGGAAGTTGTCGCGACCTTGCGACGCTGATGATCGCGGCGCTGCGCGCGCTTGGAATCGCCGCGCGATTCGTCTCCGGATATCTGCATCTTGACGATGATGATGACGACGACGACGTCGGGGGCAACACCCATGCCTGGGTCCAGGCCTATATCGCCGGCCCTGGCTGGATTGACTTCGATCCTTCGAGCGGCATGTTTGGGAATCGGAACTTGGTGCGCATCGCGGTCGTGGATGAGCCAAGGAAAGCGATTCCGCTGCAAGGAACGTGGATCGGGACGGCGTCCGACCATCTCGCCATGAAGGTCGCCGTCAAGGTCGCCGCTGCTGCGGACGCCGACTGCGGCGCTCTCATGAGCGCGGGAGGATAATGCCCGACCGTTGCGACGGCTCCGCTTGTTCGAGCAGAGGAGGCTTTCCCGATGAAGATTCGCGCCGGCTACGAAATCACCTATGACTGCCCGCAGCCGACGCCGATGATTCTCACGCTGAGCGTCCATCCGTCACGCCTCGCTGATGTGCTGACCGCGGATCGTATGCGCCTTGATCCGCCCATCCCCGCCAACACCTATCACGACAGTTTCGGCAATTTCTGCCACGTCATCCGCGCGCCTGTGGGCCGGCTGACAATGTCCTCGGACTTCCTTGTGCAGGACAATGGCGAACCCGACCCAATCGCCGCGCAGGCCGAGCAGCATGCGCTCGAAGACCTGCCGGTGGAGGTTCTGATTTATCTGCTCGGCAGCCGCTATTGCGAGACCGATCGCCTATCGGACTTGGCGTGGTCGCTTTTCGGTCAGGTTCCGAAGGGTTGGCCGCTGGCGCAGGCGATCTGTGACTATGTCCATGATCGCCTCGCCTTCGATTACCAGCATGCGAGCCCGACAAGAACAGCGTGGGACGCGAATGCAGAGCAACGCGGCGTGTGCCGCGACTTCGCCCATCTCGCCGTCGCCTTGTGCCGCTGCATGAATATTCCAGCGCGTTACTGCACCGGCTATCTTGGCGACATCGGCGTGCCGCCGGACGACGCCGCGATGGATTTCAGCGCCTGGTTCGAAGTCTATCTCGGCGGCCGCTGGCACACGTTCGACGCTCGCCACAACACCCCGCGAATCGGGCGCATCCTGATTGCGCGCGGACGAGATGCGACTGACGTCGCGATGGTGACCTCTTTTGGCCCGTGCACGCTCGCGAGCTTCAGGGTCATCGCCGAGGAGGTCACGGCGCCGGCGCCGGCGTAACGGAATTGACATAAACGCATCTTTATATCTTTATTGCCTTCCTCTTCTGCCCTTGCTATAGACTCGTACAGGGCCGCTGGGCTGACCGGCGGCCTGAATTTGGCTGAACCGTTCCATGTTGTGTCGTCCCTGGCAGGCCGCAGGCCTGACCGGGAATCCAGAGCCCACCGGAAATGCTGGCTTTGCTCTGGATTCCCGATCGCTTCGACTCGCGCGAAGCGTCAGGAATGACATTCGAGGCGACTGAGACCAGGGACATCCGGGGTCGCCAAGGAAGGCTTTGCTCGGATACCCCATCGCTTCGCGATGGGAATGACATCCGAGACCAAGCCGCGCAAAGAAACAGAAGGATTTCGCATGACCGCACATCACTTTAACGATTTCGCCGTCACCGACCTTTCGCTGGCCGACTGGGGCCGCAAGGAGATCGCTATCGCCGAGACGGAAATGCCCGGCCTGATGGCGACCCGCGCCGAATATGGCCCGTCGCAGCCGCTGAAAGGCGCGCGCGTCGCGGGTTCGCTCCACATGACCATCCAGACGGCGGTGCTGATCGAGACGCTGAAGGCGCTCGGCGCCGATGTGCGCTGGGCCTCCTGCAACATCTATTCGACGCAGGACCACGCCGCCGCCGCCATCGCCGCGACGGGCACGCCGGTCTTCGCCAAGAAGGGCGAGAGCCTAGAGGACTACTGGGACTACACCCACAAGATCTTCGAATGGGGCGACGGCGGCTGCCCCAACATGATCCTCGACGACGGCGGCGACGCGACGCTGCTCATTCATCTGGGCCTGCGCGCCGAGCAAGGCGACGTCGCCTTTCTCGAAACCGCCTCGAATGAAGAAGAAGAGGTTCTCTACGCCTCGATCAAGAAGCGCCTGAAGGCCAATCCGGGCTTCTACAAGCGCAACGCCGAGGCGATCAAAGGCGTCACCGAAGAGACGACCACCGGCGTGCATCGCCTTTATGTCATGCACAAGGAGGGCAAGCTCCTCTGGCCGGCGATCAACGTCAACGACTCGGTCACCAAGTCGAAATTCGACAATCTCTATGGCTGCCGCGAGTCGCTCGTCGATGGCGTGCGCCGCGCGACCGACGTGATGATGGCTGGCAAGGTCGCCGTCATCGCCGGCTATGGCGACGTGGGCAAAGGCTCGGCGGCGTCGCTGCGCAACGCCGGTTGCCGCGTGCTCGTCACCGAAATCGACCCGATCTGCGCCCTGCAGGCGGCGATGGAAGGCTATGAAGTCACGACGATGGAAGACGCCGCGCCGCGCGGCGACATCTTCTGCACGGCGACGGGCAATGTCGACGTCATCACCGTCGACCATATGCGCGCCATGAAGGACCGCGCCATCGTCTGCAACATCGGCCATTTCGACTCGGAGATTCAGGTCGCCGGCCTGAAGAACCTCAAGTGGCACAATGTGAAGCCGCAGGTCGACGAGATCGAGTTCGCGGACGGCAAGCGCATCCTGCTGCTCGCCGAAGGCCGCTTGGTGAATCTGGGCTGCGCGACGGGTCATCCCTCCTTCGTGATGTCGGCGTCCTTCACCAATCAGACGCTGGCGCAGATCGAGCTGTGGACCAAGCAGGGCCAGTATCCGGTCGGCGTCTACACGCTGCCTAAGCACCTCGACGAGAAGGTCGCGTCGCTGCACCTCGACAAAATCGGCGTCAAGCTGACGCAGATGACGGACGAGCAGGCCAAATATCTGAACCTGCCGAAGAACGGCCCCTTCAAGCCGGACCATTATCGCTACTGAACCAGTTCAGGTTTTCGTGTATTTGCGGCCTCGCTCCATGCCTGGAGCGAGGCCGTTTCACGCGATGGCCCCCGTTTGCGCGCCGAAACGCGATTCCGTTTTGAGCAATTGCGCTTTAGATTGGGGTTGATTCGTGTGCGGCGCGGCGGGCCACCGACGGAGCCCTCCGTCTTCCTGTCGTCGGAGCCTATCCGCATCCTGCGCCCCGGCAGGCTGCGTCCGCGTTTGCAAGAACCGTTTACGGCGTTGTTGTGATGAGCACCCGCAATTGATCGTGGAGACCGGTTCTCATGACGCGCCAATTCGATCGCTTGCAAGCGGAGTCGTCCTCGCAATGACGAGACGGCGGCGCGCGATCAACCACTCTGGCGCTCCGCCCTTTGCCGGCGCTTCCCTCGGGTCTTTGCTTCTATGGCTCCAGGCGACGCCGGCGCGCGCGGCAAGCTTCCTCGAGGATCTGGCGATCGATCCGCAAATCGTCAGCTTCGCTTTTAGCGGCGGACTGGCGATTTTCGCCGCTGCGATCGTCGCGACGCATGTGCGCGAGCGCGCCGCCTGGCGTCGCCGGGAAGGCGCCTTGAGCGTCGAGCTCGACGACGCCCGCGCCCAGCTTGGCCGAGCGAAAACCTTCCTCGCCTCCGAGCCGCAGATCTTCGTCGCCTGGACGGCGCCCGACGCCGAGGCCGATATTCATTCTTCATCGCTGATCATGACCGGGGCTGTCGCCGCGCCGCGCCGCATATTGAGCTTTGGCGCCTGGCTTGCGCCCAAGGACGCTCAGGCGCTCGAAAGCGCCGTCGACCGTCTGCGCAAGAGCGGCGAAAGCTTTCGCCTGGCGCTTGCTGGCGTCGCCGGCCGGCATTTTGACGCGGACGGCCGAGCGGTTGGCGGCAGCGTCGTGTTGCGCATCCGTGAAGTCTCCGGCGACCGCTTGGAGCTGATTGGCCTTCGCGAGCGCTACGCCTCGGCGCAATCCGAACTCTCCGGTCTGCGCGCGATGCTCCAGGCGCTGCCCGCGCCATTTTGGATACGCGACGACGCGGGCGAACTCGTCTTCGTCAACGATGCTTATGCGCAGGCGGTCGAAGCGAAGAATCCCGAGGACGCCCTCGCCCGCAAACTGGAGTTGCTCGACGAGTCGGCCCGCATCGCCGCCGAGGCGGCGCGCGCCAAGAACAGCGTCTGGCGCGAGCGCGTCAACGCCGTCGTGGCGGGCGAGCGTCATCGGCTCGACGTCACGCAGGCCTCCGCGTCGGGCGCCGCCGCCGCCCTCGCCATCGATCGTCATGAAGTCGAGACGGTGCGCGCCGATCTTGAGCAGCAGATGCAATCGCATGTGCGCACGCTCGATCAGCTGCCGACGGCGGTCGCGAGCTTCGATCGCGCGCGGCGCCTCATTTACAGCAACGACGCTTACGCCAAGCTGTGGCAGCTTGACCCCAGGTTCCTTGAACAACGGCCGACCGACGGACAGATTCTCGACCGTCTGCGCGCCGAGCAGCGCGTGCCCGTCGAGTCGGATTACAGGGCGTGGAAGGAGCGGCTGTTCGACGCCTATCGCTCGCCAGAGCCCATACGTCACACGTGGCATCTGCCGGATGGCCGCATCATCGACGTCGTCGCGCATCCGAACCCCAAAGGCGGCGTCACCTATCTGTATGACGACACCACCAAGGCTTACGATCTTCAGACACGCTTCAACGCGCTTGCCCGCATGCAGAGCGAAACGCTCGAGACGCTGCACGAGGGCGTGGCGGTTTTCGGTTCCGACGGGCGTTTGAAGTTCAGCAATCCTGCCTTCGCGTGTCTGTGGCGGCTCGATCCCGAGGAGCTCACGAAACGCCCGCGCTTCGACGCGCTCGCCGCGAGATGTCGCGCGCTGCACGCCACAGAGGAGACATGGGCGGCGTTGCAAGGCTTCGTCACCGGTCTCAATGAGCTGCGCGAAGGCTTCACCCGGCGCATCGAACGCAGCGATGGCGTCGTCTTGGACTGTACGGCGCAATCTCTGCTCGACGGCGCGGCGCTCCTCACCTTCGTCGACGTTTCCGCCGACGTGAATGTCGAGCGGGCATTGACGGACCGCAACAAGGCGCTGCTCGCCGCCGAAAAGCTGCGCAATGACTTCATCCATCACGTCAGTTACGAGTTGCGCTCGCCGCTCAACAACATCAACGGCTTCGTGCATCTCCTCGGAGAGGATTCGACCGGCTCGCTCAATCCGCGCCAGCGTGAATATCTCGGCTACGTCAACAAATCCTCCGCGGCGCTGCTCGCCATCGTCGACGATATTCTCGATCTGGCGACAATTGACGAAGACGCGCTGGAGCTTGAAATTTCCGAGGTCGACGTCGAGGCGACGATGCGCGCCGCGATCGAAGGCGTGCAGGATCGACTCGCCGAAAATTCAATCGACGTGCAGATCGTCGCGATGGACGATGTCGGAACGTTCCGCGGCGACGCCAAGCGCGTGCGCCAGATCCTGTTCAATCTTCTTTCGAACGCCATCGGATTTTCCCGTCCGGGGCAGACGGTGACGCTTGCCGTGTTGCGGCGCGAGACCGAAATCGTCTTCAAAGTCACGGATCGCGGCCGCGGCATTTCGCCGGAAATCCTCGAACGCATCTTCGATCGCTTTGAGTCGCACACCGCCGGTTCCCGCCACCGCGGAGTCGGGCTTGGTCTCTCTATCGTGCGCGCCTTGATGGAGCTTCATGGCGGCAGAGTCTTCATCGATTCCGCCCCTGGCGAAGGCACGACCGTCACCTGCATCTTTCCGGCGCATGCCGCGCATGAAGAGGCGCGTCTCCTCGCGGCGAGCGCTGGAGGCGCGGAATGAGCGAGGAGGCAGCGGCGAAATCGGTCTGGCGCCTCGATGTCGCCAGCGAAGCCGAGACGATCGAACTCGCGCAAGAACTTTCGACGCTCGTACGCAACGGCGACGCCGTCATGCTTTCGGGCGATCTCGGCGCCGGCAAGACCACCTTCGCGCGCGCGATGATCCGCGCTTTGGTCGAAGACCCGCGGCTTGAGGCGCCAAGCCCGACCTTCACGCTGATGCAGGTCTACGAGGGCGCAGGCAATCGCGTCGTCCACGCCGACTTCTATCGGCTGGAGAACACCGGGGAGCTTGAGGGATTAGGCTGGGAGGAGGCGACCGACGACGCGATCGTGCTCGTCGAATGGGCCGAACGTGCGCGCGACGCGCTGTCGCCCGATCGTCTCGAAGTGCGACTGAGTTTCGTCGACGGCGATAATCGCGAGGCGCGTCGGTTCACCATTTCCGGCTATGGCGGCTTCGTGTCGCGCCTCGCGTCCTTCAAGGCGCTGTACGAACTTCTGCGAAAGGCGGGCTGGAGCCACGCCAGGCGCCATTTCCTGCAGGGCGACGCCTCGACGCGCGCCTATGAGCGGCTCGAAAAGGAAAATGGACAGCGCGCGATTCTGATGATCTCGCCGGCGCGTCCGGACGGACCGCCGATCCGCTATGGCAAGTCCTACAGCGCGATCGCGCGCCTCGCCGAAAACGTCGCTCCCTTTGTCGCGATGTCTCAGGGGCTGCGTGGCCTGGGGCTCTCGGCCCCGGAAGTCTACGCCAAGGATATCGACGCCGGCCTGCTGATTATCGAGGACCTTGGCGGCGAGGGCGTCGTCGACGGGGGCGGCCCCATCGTCGAGCGCTATCTCGAAGCGGCGGGCGCGCTCGCCTATCTTCATGCGCAGCGCCTGCCGGATGTGATCGCGGTCGAAGGCGACGGCGATTACCACATCCCGCCCTACGACCTCGACGCCTTGCTGATCGAAGTGGAATTGCTCGCCGACTGGTATCTCACGCGCCAGAAGGCGTCGATCTCTTCCGGCGCCAAGGCCATCTTTCTCAATCTCTGGCGTCAGGCGCTTGTTGATGTCGCGAGCGCCGCGCCGACATGGACGCCGACATGGACTCTGAGAGATTATCACTCTCCCAATCTTTTGTGGCTGGCGCAGCGGAATGGTCTGGCGCGGATCGGCATCCTCGATTTCCAGGACTGTGTGATCGGCCATCCCGCCTATGACGTTGCTTCGCTGGGGCAGGACGCCCGCATCGACGTGCCCAACGATTTGGAGTTGAAGCTCCTCGCCCATTACGCCAAACTGCGCCGCGACGCCGACTCTGCATTCGACATGGCCGCTTTCGCCAGGGCTTATGCGATCCTGGCGGCGCAGCGCGCGACAAAGATCCTGGGAATCTTCGCGCGGCTGGATCAGCGCGACGGCAAGCCGCAATATCTCGCGCATCTTCCGCGCGTTGAAGCCTATCTCAAAAAGAGCCTTCGCCATCCGGCGCTGGCCGACATCAGGGCGTGGTATGAGGCCAACATCCCCGGCTTGTTTCGCGACTCCTGAGAAGCGAGCGCTCGCGCCTGCGCCGAGCGTCGCCATGGTGTTCGCCGCCGGGCTTGGCGCGCGCATGCGGCCGATCACCGAGAAGACGCCAAAGCCGCTTGTGTCCGTCGCTGGCCGCACGCTGATTGATCGCGCGCTCGACGAATTCGAAAAGGCGGGCGTCGAACTGGCCATCGTCAACGTCCATCATCTCGCCGATCAGATTGAAACGCATCTCGCGACGCGCGCCCGTCCACGAGTCGTCATTTCTGACGAACGCACGCTGCTGCTGGATCAAGGCGGCGGGATCAAGAAAGCGCTTCCGCTGATCGGCAACGACCCGTTTTTCGTTTGCAACACCGACGCGTTCTGGATCGACGCGGCGCGCTCAAATGTGCGAACGCTCGCGGAAGCCTTTGACCCCGACGTGATGGACGCGGCGCTGCTGCTCGCGCCGACATCGGGAAGCGTCGGAGTCGACTGGGGCGGCGATTTCGATCTGGACGCTGAAGGGCGCATTATTCGCCGCGATGGCCAGAAACCTTATGTGTATACCGGCGTGGGCCTCATGAAGCCGCAGCTCTTCGCCGGCGTCGCGGATGACGTTTTCAAGCTCGCGCCCTTCTTTTTCGAGGCCGCGCGCAAGGGGCGGCTCTATGGAGTCGTCTCCAGCGGTCTTTGGCTTCACGTCGGCACGGTCGCAGCCATTGCGGACGCCGAGCGTGCGATCGCCCTGCGCCAAGGCTGAGCGCGATGCTCGCCCGCCGGCGCAATCTTTTCACCATTGCGCCTGGCGCGCCGTTTCTGAAGACGTTCGTTTCGGCGCTGCTCGACGGCGAGATTGTTCCCGTACTCTCTCGCGATACGCCGCCGCTGACGATGGCGCACGCGACGATCTATGTGCCGACCCAGCGCGCGGCGCGGGCGCTCGCGGCCGAATTCGCGCAGGCGCTGGATCGGCGCGCGACGCTGCTGCCGCGCATCCTGCCGCTCGGCGCTCTGGAGGAGCGCGAGAACGCTGCTTTGTTTGCCGGAGATTTTCGCGTCGAGACGGATGCGTCCCTCGCCGCGCCGATCGAAGAACTGGAGCGACGCCTGCTGCTGTCGCAGCTCATTCTGCAATGGGCGGAAGCGATTGGGCGCGCGCTCATCTCGGTCGATGCAAGCGGCGCGCCCAGCCTGCATGAGAGCGAGCCGCTGCTCGTCGCATCGACGCCGTCGGCCGCCTATGCGCTGGCCGCCGAGCTCGGCGCCCTCATCGACGAATTGCACATCGAAGATGTTTCGGTCGATACGTTCGACACTTTGAGCGACGACGCCTACAGCGATTTCTGGGCGATCACGACAAAATTTCTGCAGATCGCCTTGCGCGAATGGCCACAAATTCTCGCGGACCGGGGACGCATCGACGCCAGCGCCTATCAAAAACGCCTCGTTGAAGCGCAGCTCGGGGAGCTTGCCCGCACACCGCCGACCGCGCCGGTTATCGCGCTCGGCTCCACCGGCGCGCAGCCGACGACCGCGCGGCTGCTCGCCGCCATCGCCGGGCTCGAAAATGGCGCCGTGGTCCTGCCGGGCCTCGATCAGATCATGAGCGCGGACGCCTGGACGGGCGTGGGTCAGACCGAGAGAGGCGGAGAACCGGCCTTCACCCATCCGCAGATGATGCTGAAACGCTTGCTCGCGGCCATGGGCGCGGCGCGCGATGAGCCGCGGGAACTTGCGCGCGTGACTCCGGCGCTGGCGGCGCGCCGCGCGTTTGTCTCGCAAGCGATGGCGCCTGCCGACGCGACGTCAGCGTGGCGCGACTATCAGGCTGAGCAAAGTAGCGGCTTCGCACAGGCGCTCGACGGCGTCATTGCGCTGGAAGCGCCCGACGAGCGCCTCGAAGCTTTGGCGCTCGCGCTCTTCATGCGCGAGGCGCTGGAGACGCCCGGCCGAACGGCGGCGCTCGTCACGCCGGACCGGCTCATTGCGCGGCGCGTCGCCGCCGAGTTGCGACGCTTCGACATTGAGATCGATGATTCGGGCGGCATGCCGCTCGCAAGAACGTCCATCGGCGCGCTGGCGCGGCTCGTCGCCACGATCGGATCGGATCGCGCGGGCGCCGTGAACGTCGCCGCGCTGCTCGCCCATCCGCTGACCGGGCTCGGACTTTCGCGCACGCGCGTCGCATCTCTCGCATCGCCAATCGAGATTGGCGTGCTGCGGACATTCGCGCAGCCTGACGGCGGCTGGGCGGCGCGGGTCCTGCCGGCGCGCGAATTGGCCCGCGCGCCGCATGCGCATCCGGCGGCGCGTCGCATCAGCGATGACGAGTGGCGTGCGATCGAAGACACGCTTGCGCGTATTGACGCCGCTTTCTCGCCCTTCGCCGCGCTGACGCCGACATCCTCGCTGTCGGACCGCGCGCGCGCGCACAGCGGCGCGCTTGAAGCGGTGATCGCCGGCGCCGACGACGCTGATGAAGAAGGCGCGTCGACGCTGTTCGAACTTCTTGACCGGCTCGCGCACGCTGAGGCGCCGGCAGGCTTTGACGCGCAAAACTATGCAGCTTTGTTCGACCGTGTCGCCGCCGAGACGATGCTGCGCGGCCCGCGACGCGCCCATCCGCGCCTGAAGATCCTCGGCCCTTTGGAGGCGCGGCTCATCGAGGCCGACCTGGTCCTGCTCGCCGGACTGGACGAAGGCGTATGGCCGCCGCAGACGGACACCGGCGCTTTTCTCAACCGCTCGATGCGCGCCCAACTCGGCCTGATGGCGCCGGAGCGACGCATCGGCCAAAGCGCGCATGACTTCATCATGGCTATGGGCGCGGAGCGCGTCGTGCTGAGCCGCGCCATCAAGCGCAATGGCGCGCCAACCGTTCCTTCCCGCTTCATCGCGCGCCTCTCGGCGCTTGCCGGCGACGCGTTCGACGACTGCAGGAAACGCGGTGACGCGATGCTCGCGATCGCCGCGGCGCTCGATCGTCCAAAAGCGACGATTGCGATCGAGCGGCCGCAGCCGCGCCCACCGGCGGCGCTGCGCCCGCACCGCTTGAGCGTCACCCGCGTCGAGCGCCTGCGCCGCGATCCTTACGCAATCTTCGCCGAATATATTCTCAAACTCGCGCCGATGCCGCCGATCGGCGCGGAGGCCGGCGCGCGCGAAATTGGCGTCGCGATACATGAGGCGCTTGCGGCATTCGTCGCGCGCCATCCGCGCGGCGCGCTTCCCTCTGGGGCCCGCAACGTTCTCCGCGATCTCGCGCGCGAGAAACTCGATGGCTTCATGGCCGATCCCGCCTTCGTGAGTTTCCAATGGCCGCGCATCGAAGCGGGGCTCGATCATGCGTTCAGCTTCGAACAGGAGCGGCGCGCTTTGGACTGCGACATCCATGTTGAAACGCGCGGCGAGATCGCGCTTGCGCTCACCGACGGAACGATTTTTTGCCTGACCGCGATCGCCGACCGCATAGAGGTGGATCGCGAGGGCCAAGCATATGTCTTCGACTACAAGACGGGCGCGCCGCCGTCCAAAAAGCAGGTCAAGGCCGGCTGGTCGCCGCAGCTGACGTTGGAGGCGGCGATGATCGAGGCCGGCGCTTTCGAGAAAATCGGCGTGCGGCCAGTTTCCGGCGCCGCCTATATCGGCTTGCGAAAGGGCGGCGAGACTCACTGGCTCGAATGGAAAGACACGCGCTTCGCCGACGTCGTCGCGGCGCATCGCGCGCAGCTCAAAGAGCTGCTGTCGCAGTTTTCCAGTGAGTCGACGCCTTATGCGTCGCGGCCGCATCCGGCCTTTATGAGCGATATCGGCGACTACGACCATCTAGCGCGCGTCAAGGAATGGATGCGCGGCGGCGGAGAGACGGTATGAGCGAGCGGCCCGTCGGCGCCCTGACGATACGGCGCCAGCAAACGGCGTCAGATCCGTTCACGTCCGCCTGGGTGTCGGCGCATGCCGGCTCCGGGAAAACCCATGTGCTCGCGCAGCGCGTTTTGCGGCTGCTGCTTGCCGGCGCACGGCCGTCACAGATTCTCTGCCTCACTTATACGAAGGCGGCAGCGGCCAATATGGGTTCGCGGGTCTTTGACGCGCTCGCGCGCTGGGCGACGCTCGACGATGCGGCGCTGGCCAATGAAATCGCTCAAATGGGCGCGACGGTCGAGTCGCGCATCGATCTTGACTACGCCCGGCGGCTTTTCGCGCGCGCCGTCGAGACGCCCGGCGGCCTCAAGATCCAGACGATCCACGCCTTCTGCGAAAAGCTGCTGCACATCTTTCCTTTCGAAGCCAATGTTCCGGCGTCCTTCCGCGTCGTCGACGATCTGGAGCGCGCCGAGCTGATGGACGCGGCGCGCGGGCGCGCGCTCGAGGCGGCCACGCGAGACAAAGGATCACTGCGAAAGGCGCTGGAGCTTGTCGCCCGCGAGACGACGGCTGCGGGATTCGACGCGCTCTGCGAAGAATTGCTGCATCATCGCCAAACGATCGCGCGCATGCGCGAGCAGGACGATTACGGGGCGCGTGTCTTTGCCGCGCTTGGTTTGACGACAGATGAAACGCTGGCGCGCATCGACGCGGCGATCATCGAGGACGGCGAGCCGCCGTCCGCGTGGCCGACGCTCGCCAAAATGCTGCGCGGTGGTTCAATCAACGACGGCAAGCTCGCCGACTCGCTCGACTCCGCTTTTGCGCTTTCGCCGCATCCAGACTGTATCGAGAGCTATATCGCAGCCTTTTTCAAGAAAGACGGCGAGCCGCGCGGGATCGGCAAGACAAGAATCGTCACCAGCGGTCTCGCCAAATGCGAGCCACAGCTTCTTGCGCGCATGGAGGCTGAGCGCGACAGACTCGTCACGCTCATCGAAAAGCGCAAGGCCGCGGCCGCCGCTGAACGTTCGCTGGCGCTCCATGTTCTCGGCGACGCCATTCTTGGCGAATATGAGCACGCCAAAAGACGTCGGGGACTACTCGACTATGAAGATTTGATCGAGGGCGCGCACCGCCTGCTTCATCGTTCGAGCCCATCCTGGGTGCTCTATAAGCTCGACGCGCAAATTGACCACATCCTGCTCGATGAGGCGCAGGATACGAGTCCGAAGCAGTGGCAAATATTGGCGGCGATCGCTGACGAATTTTGCGCAGGCGTCAGCGCGCGCGAAGCGAGGGGCGGTCCGCCGCGCAGTTTTTTTGCGGTTGGCGACGAGAAGCAGTCGATTTTTTCCTTTCAAGGCGCGAAGCCTGAATGGTTCGATGCGATGCGGCGCGAGTTTCGCCGAAGATTCGAACGCGGCGAACGCCGCTTCGAAGCGGTGAGGCTCACGCAATCCTTCCGCTCTTCGCCCGGCGTGCTGCAAGCCGTCGATGATATTTTCGCGATCGAACAGAATCGCCTCGGCCTGTGCTGCGATCCGCAGGAGCCGGCGCCAAGGCACGAGGCGTGGAAATCCGACGTCGCGGCGCTCATCGAAATCTGGGAGCCGATCGGCGCGGAAAAAGCGCAGGACCCGAGCGATTGGCGCCTGCCGCTCGACTATGTCGACGCGAGCGACCCCAATGAGCGGCTCGCGGAAAGACTGGCGCGCAAGGTCAGGTCGCTGCTTGCGCCGCAGAGCGGCGAATGCGTCGAGGACGGCGGCGCGCTGCGCCCTGTCGAGGCCAGCGACATACTGGTTCTCGTGCGCAAGCGGGGTCCGCTCTTCGAGGCGATCATTCGCGCTCTGAAAAACGAACATGTCCCGGTCGCGGGCGCCGACCGGCTCAACCTCGCCGACCACATCGCCGTCCACGATCTCGTCGCGCTTGGTCGCGCCGCGCTGTTGCCGCAAGACGATCTGACGCTGGCGAGCGTCCTGAAGTCGCCGTTCTTCGGCTTCGAGGACGACGATCTCATCGCGCTCGCGCCCGGCCGTCGCGCGTCACTGATCGAAGCGCTTGAACAATCTGACGACGCGCGCTGCCGGGAAGCCGCGACGCGGCTTCGACGCTTGCGACGCGACGCTGCGGCCATGGCGCCGTTCGATTTTTACAGCAGCGTTCTTGGGACTGACGGTGGGCGCGCGCAGCTCATGGCGAGACTGGGCGGCGAAGCCGAGGACGCCATCGACGAATTTTTAAAGCTCGCCGCGAGTTTCGAGCGCGAACAGCCGCCATCGCTCACGGCCTTTCTGGCGATGGCCGAGTCGCTCGATCTTTCGATCAAGCGCGATATGGAATCTGCGGGCGGCGCCGTGCGGGTGATGACCGCTCATGCGGCGAAGGGACTGGAGGCGAAGATCGTTTTTCTGCCCGACACCTGCGGCGCGCCCTCCGGCAAGCACGATCCGAAGCTCTATGCGCTCGGCGAGGATGGCGATGCGGTTCTCCTCTGGTCGATCGGCAAGGACAGCGACCCGATCGCGCTCCAGCAGGAGCGCGAGGCGCATCGGCGGCGCGAGCGCGAGGAAAGCCAGCGCCTGCTCTATGTCGCGCTGACGCGCGCGGAGGAGCGGCTTTACATTTGCGGCGCGCATGGCCTCAGCGGTCGCGCTGATGGCTGCTGGTATGACGCCATTCGCAACGCGCTCGAATCGAGCTGCGAGGCTGTGCCCGATCCCCTCGATGCGACATCGACGATTCTGCGCCGCGGCGCGGTTCCGCCGCGCTTCGATCTTGCGAGAAGAGCGCCGCAGGCCGCCGCCGTGGACGTTCCGGCCTTCGCCACGACCAAGGCGCGGCCCGAAGTCGCGCCGGCGCCGCCGCTGCGTCCTTCGAGCGCGCTCGCCGGCGCAGACCTCATCGCCATTGGCGCGGATGGCGTCGCTGCGCGTCGAGGCGAAGCGGAACGTCTGCTCCACGGTCGTCTCGTCCATGCGCTGCTGCAGCATCTGCCGGCCTGCGCGACGGACCATCGTCAAAGCGCGGCGCGGCGCTTCCTTGCGGCGCGTGGCGGCTTTCTGGACGAAGACAGGCGAGAGGCGCTGGCGCAGTCGGCGCTCGCGGTTCTCGCCGATCCGCGTCTCGCGCCGCTCTTTGGCCCAGACTCGACTCCCGAGGTCGACATCGTCGCGACGCTCGAAAACGGCGCCGTCGTCGCGGGCCGCATCGACCGGCTCGCCGAAACGGCGACCGAGGCGCTCATCGCCGAGTTCAAGACGGGACGGCCGCGCGCCAAGCTCGAAGACGCGCATTTGCGCCAGCTTGCGCTCTATCGCGCCGCGGTCGCGCCGCTCTTCCCCGGCAAGCGGCTGCGCTGCTTTCTGATCTACACGCAGAACGCCAGCGTGCTCGAAGCCGATGAATCGGCGCTGGCCGATGCGCTCGCATGCGCGCTGACGCAAGACGGGGCGGCGTCAGGCGCGTCGGGCGTGCGAAGTTAAGACGACTCGTCGGGTCCGACGCGACGTCTCCAGAATTCCAGCAGCAACGGGCTGAGCGCCATAACGATGGGGCCAAGGACGATGCCTGAAGCGCCGAACAATTGCAGGCCGCCGAGCATCGCGATGAACGCGGGCACCGTATGGAGCCGCATGCTGTCGCCGATGAGCAGCGGCCGGACCAGATTGTCGATGCTGGAGATCACCACGCCGCCCCACAGCCCGAGAATGATGGCTTCAACCCAGCGGTCCTCGATCAAAAGGTAAATCGTCGCCGGAATCCAAATGACGAAGGAGCCGAGCACCGGCACGATCGAGACAAGCCCCATGATCAACCCCCACAGCACCGGCGAATTGAAATCCAGCACCCAGAACATGAGTCCGCCAAGCAGTCCTTGCAGCGCCGACACCGCCAGCGTGCCAAAGAGGATTGCATTGATCGTATCGCGCACGCGCACGATGATCTTGCCTGTTTCGATGTTCGAGAAGGGCGACAATCGCGCCAGCGTCTGCAGCGCCACGGCGCGGTCGCGCAGGAAAAAGAAGAGGAGATAAAAGGCGAGGAGAGTGGTGATGATTTGACCCGTAGACGCGCGCAGAAAGTTGGCGGCCATATTGGTGACAAAGGCGCCCAGCTGCGAGAACGTCGCTTGCAGATCGAACCTGCGTGCGATCCAGTTTTGGAAACTGCCGAGCCAAGGATGCCCGTCGAGCATCGTTTGCCAGTCGCCTTGCTGCACCGCTTTCTGAACGTAGTCGACGCCTGCGGCGGCCTCGCTGACGAGCCGTTCGATCACCAGCAGCAGCGGTCCCACGATGACGAGCCCGACGATCAGCATGGAGACGCCGGCCGCAACGGAGGGCGGCAAGAAGCGCTCCAGCACGCGATGGGGGGCAATGAACACAACCGCGAGCACGAGCGCCCAGGTGAGCGCCGGCAGAAATGGCGCAGAAATCAGAATCGCGGCGGAGAGAAACGCAAGTGTGACGGCGAGTCTGGCGAGAACAAAAATGTCGATTGAAAGGTTCTGATCCTGTTCGACGAGCGCTGCCGCTTCCAACTCCTCGTTCATGTCCGCCCCTGTCGCTGCGTTCCACCCTATAGACAGGGCGCGCCGCGGGCTTGGCAAGGAGGTCCGACATCTGCGCGGTCCAAGGCGGCCGCGCAAATAGCGCCAAGAAAAACGGGCGGCTTCGAGAAGCCGCCCGTTGAATGTCTTATTCTCCGCCGTTCGCCGCGACGGCTTCGGCCTTTTCCTTGGCCTCAAGGTCTTCGCCGGTCTCCTGGTCGACGACGCGCATCGAGAGGCGGACCTTGCCGCGGTCGTCAAAACCGAGGAGTTTGACCTTCACGCGGTCGCCTTCCTTCACGACGTCGGTCGTCTTGTTCACGCGCTGCTTGGAGAGCTGCGAGATGTGAACGAGCCCGTCCTTGGCGCCGAAGAAGTTGACGAAGGCGCCAAAGTCGGCGGTTTTCACCACCGTGCCCTCGTAGATCAAGCCGACCTCGGGATCAGAGGCGATGGACTTGATCCAGTTGATAGCCGCCTTGATGGAATTGCCGTCCGAGGAGGCGACCTTCACCGTGCCGTCGTCCTCGATATTGATCTTGGCGCCGGTCTTCTCGACGATTTCGCGGATGACCTTGCCGCCCGAGCCGATCACGTCGCGGATCTTGTCGGTGGGGATCTTCATCGTCTCGATGCGCGGCGCGAATTCGCCGAGTTCGGCGCGCGAACTCGTGATCGCTTTCGCCATTTCGCCGAGAATATGCAGTCGGCCGTCCCTCGCCTGAGCGAGCGCGACCTTCATGATTTCCTCGGTGATGCCGGCGATCTTGATGTCCATCTGCAGCGAGGTCACGCCATTGGACGTGCCCGCAACCTTGAAGTCCATGTCGCCGAGATGATCCTCGTCGCCCAAGATATCCGAGAGCACGGCGAAACGTTCGCCTTCGAGGATGAGGCCCATGGCGATGCCGGCCGTCGGTGCCTTAATCGGCACGCCGGCGTCCATGAGCGCCAAAGATGTGCCGCAGACCGTCGCCATCGAGGACGAGCCATTCGACTCGGTGATCTCGGAGACGACGCGCAGCGTGTAGGGGAACTCAGCGACCGCCGGCAGCATCGGCCTGAGCGCGCGCCAAGCGAGCTTGCCATGGCCGATTTCGCGACGGCCGGGCGAACCCATGCGGCCGGTCTCGCCGACGCTGTAGGGAGGGAAGTTGTAATGGAGCAGGAAGCGCTCCTTGTAGGTGCCCTCCAGCGAATCGACATATTGCTCGTCTTCGCCCGTTCCGAGTGTGGCCACGACGAGGGCCTGCGTCTCGCCGCGGGTGAAGAGCGCCGAGCCATGCGTGCGCGGGAGAACGCCGACTTCGGCGACGATCGGGCGCACGGTCTTGACGTCGCGGCCGTCGATGCGGATGCCGGTGTCGAGAATGTTCCAGCGGACGACCTTGGCCTGAAGCTCCTTGAAGGCCGCGCCGACTTCTTCCTTTGTGAATTTGGCCTCGCCGCCTTCCGGGAAGAGCGCGGCGGTCACCTTCGCCTTCACGGCGTCGACGGCGGCGTAACGCTCCTGCTTGACGGTGTTCTTGTAGGCTTCGCGCAGTTCGGCTTCGGCGACCTGGGCGACGGCGTTCGCGACGTCCGTGGTGTCGGCGATGACGAGGTCGCGCGGGTCCTTGGCGGCGCGTTCGGCAAGGCGGATGATGGCGTCGATCACCGGCTGGAAGCCGCGATGCCCCAGCATGACCGCTTGCAGCATCGTCTCCTCGGAGAGCTCCTTTGCTTCCGACTCGACCATCAACACGGCGTCCTGCGTGCCGGCGACGATGAGATCGAGTTCGGAGAGCTTCATCTCCTCGATCGTCGGATTGAGTTTGAGCTGACCGTTGATGCAGCCGACGCGCGCGCCGCCAACCGGTCCCATGAAAGGAACGCCGGAAAGCGTCAGCGCCGCTGACGCCGCGACCAAGGCGAGAATGTCGGGATCGTTTTCGAGGTCGTGCGAAAGCACGGTCGCGATGACCTGCGTGTCATTGCGATATCCGTCGGGGAAGAGCGGGCGGATCGGGCGGTCGATGAGGCGGGAGATCAGCGTCTCGCGCTCGGAGGGACGGCCCTCGCGCTTGAAATAGCCTCCCGGGATGCGGCCGGCGGCGAAGGCTTTTTCCTGATAATTGACGGTGAGCGGGAAAAAGTCCTGGCTGGGTTTTGGCGCCTTGGCCGAAACGACGGTCGCGAGCACTGTCGTCTCGCCCCAACTCGCCATCACGGCGCCGTCGGCCTGGCGGGCGACCTTGCCGGTCTCGAGCACGAGCGTGCGCCCGGCCCAATCGAGTTCTTCGCGGTGAACTTGGAACATGCTGGTCTTTCTCTGATGAACCTGCGGTTCGTCATGAGCAAGACGGCGAGAAGCTGCGGCAGCGGTGTTTCGTAAAGCGTCGACGCAGCGTCCGGCGATCCTGCCATGACTTTACGCGTTGGTCGTGGCGAGCGTCCCTCTGGACGCCCATCTTGGGGAAAGCGGCGCATCGTCGCGCCGCTTTCGCTCAGCTGCTTAGCGGCGGATGCCGAGCCGCTCGATCAGGCTCTTGTAGCGCGGTTCGTCCCGCACCTTCACGTAGTCAAGGAGCTGGCGGCGCTGGGAAACGAGCTTCAGGAGCCCGCGACGCGAGTGATTGTCTTTCGCATGAGTCTTGAAGTGTTCGGTCAGATTGGTGATTCGTTCGGTGAGAATCGCCACCTGCACCTCGGGCGAGCCCGTGTCGTTCGCCTTGGTGGAATATTCCTTGATGAGCGACTGCTTGCGCTCCGCCGAGATCGACATCGGATTTTCCTTGTCTTTAGGAGGTGATCCGCGCTCCGCGGCCAAGGCCGGGATGTCGTCCAGCAGGGTCGCGCGAAAACGGAGCCGCCCCGGCGGACCGGGGCGTGCCGAGGCGTTATAGCAGAAATGCAGGAGATGGATAGAGGTCTTACGCCTTCTCCAGCGCCTTCAGTCGCTGGTCCAGCCTGTTGATTTCCGCTTCCGCGCGGACAAGCTCGGTCACGTCATATTGCACGCCGAGATAGTAAATCACCGCGCCGCGACTATCGAGCAGCGGCGTGATATTGAGTTTATTGAAGAACAACTCGCCATTTTTCCGATAGTTGCGCAGCGTCACTTCAATGTGTTCATGCTTGCGCATGGCCTCCCGCAGCGGCGCGAGCCCCTCCTGATCCCTGTCGACGCCTTGCAGAAATCGGCAGTTGCGGCCAATGATCTCCTCCTGGCCATAGCCGGTCATGCTTTCGAAGGCCTTGTTCGCATAGACGATTGGCGCGTCCGGTTGATCCGGGTCCGCCAGCGTGACGCCATTGACGCATGAATCGAGAATCTGCGTCAAAATCTTCGGGATGATCCCGTCATCTTTCTGAACGACGAACATTTTTCGTTGACCTTAGTTTATCATGATGCGCCGGCGGGTTCGGCTGAAGTCGCGCCGGTTTCGATAAGCGCCCGAAGGTTCTCGACGATCTGCTCTGCGCCGTCCTGCAATGCGGCGCGTATCAGTTTGACGAAGGGTCGCATCGAAAATTCGATCTCACGCAATTCAAAGGTGAAAATCAGCATGGTTCCTTGCGGTTCGCACTCGAATGCGTAGGAGGACGAGAAGGGTTCGGAAATTCCTTCCAGCGCGAGAAGGCGCGGACGTTCGATGGCCGCGATTGCAAATGTGCTCTCGCTGCGAATGCCCCGTTCCATCGTGACTTGACGCGCCGTCGTCCCGACGCGCACGGGCGCGCTTCCATTCGGCTCCAACTCCACGACTTGCGGACACCATCGCTGATAATTCGCGAAAAAATCGCGGGCGACAAAGTCGAAAGCAAAATCGCGCGGCCGTGAAATGACGGTTCTGGCGACGCCGCCGACGGCTGGCGGAGGGGTCGGCCTTAATGCTTGGAGATTTACGTTAAGTCCCAACATGCGACGCCCTTACTGAAAGATGATGGGCTCCCTCAGACGAGCTAAGCGTTTTCCGGCGGCTGACAAGGGCGATCAAGGCGACTTCCCCCGCGCCGTCTAAAAACGCCGGCAAATTGGCGAAGATTGACGGTCTTCAAGGAGCCGGGGTCGCCCATCTTATAGGTCGGGCCGCTTCGCCGCGCGCCTGAAACGGCCCATCCCAAACCAGCGAGGTCGGCGATGAGCGCTCCGCCACATATCGAGAACCTGTTGCTGATCGCGGCATTCTGTCTTTTTGCGATCCTGCTCGTCGTCGAAAAATTCCGTCCTTACAAGAAATTCGCGGGCGCGGGTCTGAAGGCGTCTTTCTCCACCAACACCTCTGCTTTCCTGATCAACAACGTCATTATGAATGTCTTGTCCGTTTCCAGCCTGCTCGTCGTCGCTTCTAATTATTCGAACTATGGCCTGCTATCGAGCCTGCCTGACGCGCCGTTGAAATGGATCGCAAGCTTCGTGTTGTTCGATCTGGCGGTATATGCGTGGCACTATCTCGGGCACAGGGCTGAAGCGCTATGGCTGTTTCACAAAATCCATCACAGCGATAAGAGCTTTCACGTCACGACCGGACTGCGTTTCCATGTCTTCGATCAGCTGCTGGAAGTCGTCGTGAAATGCGTCTGCGCCGTCGTCATCGGCGCGCCGGCGCATGTCGTGGTGGTATGCGAGGTTGTGCGCATGTTCTTCGTGCTGTTCCACCACGCCAACATCGCGATTCCCGGAGAGAGGATTCTGTCCTATTTCATCATCACGCCGTCTCTGCACCGCGCCCATCACTCGACGCTGCGCAGCGAGCACGACAGCAATTATGGAATCGTCCTTTCGATCTGGGACATCATCTTTCGCACGCGAAAAGTTCTGACGCCGAAATCCATCGGTCTCGAGCTGATCGAGGCGGAAAATGTCCTGCAGCTGTTCAGTTTGGCCTTTCTCACCGAGCGTCGGCTTGCGCGCGTCATGCATCTTGTTCCCCGAAAGCCGCTTCCTTAGGCGTGTGCGCTGGCGCAATGCGCGCGCGGCTTGGGGGGCTCACGATCGCGGCGATAAAAGCCCGGGTCGTCTCCGCGCCGCGTGACGAGAGCCTTGATGAACCGCATCGCCCGCTATTGTTTGCCGCTTGTCGTTTTGAGCGGCGTCGCGCCCGCCGCGGCGCAGGACATCTCCTCCGCTTACACAAAGCTGGACGTGCGCCGCGACTGCAAGCACCGGCCTGGAAAGGCGGTCGAGGACTATGGCGACTGGCGCTGCAAGGGCTATGCGGGCATGCCCATGTGGCTTGGGGCGGGCGATCAGCGCATGTATGTCAGCTTCGGATTCAAGGCCAAGGACGAACCGGCGGCGGGACAGACGCTTGCGCCCTTCAACGACTTTTATAAGGGCGTCGTCGAATGGCGGCTCGCCAATGGCAGGCCCTTCGCGGCGATCATGCGCTGGAACGTGAAACGCGCCGCCGACATGGAGAACCGGGAGGTCCGAGGCCGCGCCCTGGTCGTCACGCGCCTGCCGCCGGGCGCCGTCTGCCATGTCGGCTACGTCGACGCGCTCGCCAACCCCAACGCCAACGAACTGGCGCGCGAGATCGCCGACAAACACGCCCGCGATTTCGCCTGCGGCAAGGACACGCCGATCGTCCTCGGCAAGATCACGCCCGGCGAAGATTTCTTCAGCACAAAGCCATAGAGCGCTTCTTCGATCACATGGAACCATGTGATCGGGAAGGCATCGCTCACATCACAATGGTTGGAGCAGGTTCTCATCGAAAAAGTCTGTCAACTTTTCCGGAACCTTCTCTACGCGCCCTTGTCGGGTTGCAACATCTGGGCGTCGCCGCGCAACATGCGGGTGATGAAGGCGCGGGCCGCGGGCTTGTCGCTTCTTGAGGTAAGTCCCGACAGCAATCCAAGCCCGCCGCCAAGCGTTATGCCGGCAAGCGCGCAGAGCGCATAGATTTCGACGCGACTGGGCGATCCCGCCACGGCCAAGGCGCTGAACAGGCCCACCGCGCCGCCGCAGAGCGCGACCAGCGCTTCGCGATCGCCGGCGCGCGGCCAAAAGGCCAAGGCGAGAGACGGCGCGAGGCAGGCGGCCGAGACGGCGAGCGCCGCTGCGACGAGCGCGCCTGGCGTGAAGACGCCGGTGACGGCCGTCACGTAAGCAAGAGTTGACACGACCACGAGCGTGACGCGGTTGACGGCGAGACGCCGGCTCGTCAGGTCGATCTCGCCGCGCAGCCGATAGAGCGCGTCATGGCCGAAGGCGGTCGCGCAGGCTTGCAGGCCCGCCGTGGCCAGCGCCAGACCGAGGGCGATAAGGGCCGAGGCGATGAGCCCCGAAGACGCCGCGCCGAGTTCCGCCGCCTGCGGCAGCGCGCCGAGCAGAAAGTCGCCGTCGAGCGGGCGAATCTCCGCCGCGGCGAGCGGCGCGCCGGGCGCGTATCCCTTCGCCGCGCAGGCCCGCTGAGCCTCTGACGGCCCGCGCACGTAAGCGCCGCAGACGCTGACAAGCCCGCGCTCGCTCGCCTGATAGATCGCTTGCGGCAGGCGTTCGGGCGGCTGTCCAGCACTGGCGCGGGCGAGCGACAGCGCCGAAGCGGCGATCGCCGCAGCCGCAAGCAAGGCGATGACGACGGTCCAGAAGAGGGCGGCGACTCCGGCGCGCCGCGCGCTGCGTCCGTCCCAGGTCGCCACCGAGGCGGCGAGCACCGGCGCGAGCGTGGCGATCCCCAACGCCACGGCGATCGTCGTGGCGAATTCGACCGGCAGGCCCATCGGCGTCGGCGTAACGCCCCAGTTCTCCAGCAGTTTCGCGGCCTCCGTGGAGGCTTCGCCGCCAAAGATCAGGCCGCTCGGCAGGGCGTCATGGAGACTGAGCGCGGCGATGGGCCAGCCAAAGCCCAGCGTCGCCACGCCAGCGGCCGCCGCCGCCGCCCACATGACGCCCGAAAGTCCGCCGGGACCGGCGATGATCAGGCTCGCCGCGGCGATCAGAAACGCGGCGAAGCCCCGGTTGGCGCCGGTGAGTTCGACAAGCGCATTCACCGCGATCAGGCTGCCGGCGGCGGCAAGCAGCGTCGAAGACAGCGCCACCGCGCCGATGAAGCCGACCCGCGTCGCGGCGCTTGTAAAACGGGCGCACAGAAGTTCGGAAATGGAAAAAACGCCGGTTTTGCGTAGCAGCGGGCCGACATAAAGCCCTGCCGCGGCGAGACCGATGAAGACGCCGCCGACGGCGCCGATCGCCCAGCCGCCCCCCGCAAGCCGCGCGCCGAAAGGCAGCATCAGAGCGAGCACGACCGCGGCGTTGGCGAAGCCGGCGTAGGCGGCGGGCAATGCGCGGCCGGCGGTGTAATAGACCGACGCGCGCATCGAATGCAGAAGGAAGCCGAGCGTGGCGAGTCCGAGGATGGTGAAATAGGGCGGGGCCGCGCCAACGAAGCGCTCCGGGGCGCCGACGCGGTCGAGAAGCGCCGCAAAGGCGTAAGCCAGCAGAAAGCTCGCGGCCACGAAGGCGATTCGCGCGTCAAGATTGGCTCTTTCGAGCGCCGCCTGCTCGGCCGACCGATCGCTCATCCTTGCCCTCGTTAAGTCAGAAACGATGAGACTCTAGATGAGGACGTCTCGCCGGCCAAGATGGCGCGCGCATCTCCGCTCTAAGCGATCGACGTCGCATAGGTCAGGATATAGCGGCTCATTCTCTCTTTGAGACCGCCGAACGCCATGCCCATGCGGTTATAGCCGATCGCGGCCGGAATGGCGGCGGCGAGCCCATAGGCCGTCGCGGCGAGCGCATCCGCGATGCCAGGAGCGACGACCGCAAGACTCGTGTCTTGAGTCTGCGCGATGCCCGAGAAGCTCGACATGATGCCCCAAACTGTGCCGAACAGGCCGACAAAGGGTCCCGCCGAAGCGACGATGGCTAAAACCGGGAGCCCGCCTTCGGCGTCGAGCATGAATTCGCGTGCGGCGCGGTTCATCTGCAGCAAGATTCGTTCGCGCTTTTGGTGGATGGATTCGTTGGGCAATTCAGCTTGCGACGCTTCGCGCGCGGCTTCGGCGATCGGCCAAAGGACGCCAATGTCGCCGCCGGCGCGCACGCGATCCAATGCCTTGGACAGACGCCGCAGAACAAAGACGCCGTCGATGATGAGCACCCAGGTCCAGACAGCCGCGGCGAGAAGCAGCGCCATCACCAGTTTACTGACAGGTCCGGCATAGATGAACATGCCGAGGGGCGACATGGGCGCAAGCGACATGGGCGCAAAATCCATTGCAACGCTCTCCTGAGACTCGCGGCGTTAAGCGCTATTGAAACGTGATTCCCTGTCGCGCATACACGGCACCGCAGCTGCTTGGCCCGCGCGAAGAGGCGACGATGCGCCGCGCCAGCGCCGCATGCGCGGGGCTGCCGCCCGAGACTGAAATGCTCGAAATGCCGCCGCCGGAGTTGATATAGAAGGAGACGGAGACGGTCCCCGGGCCAAGGCTCGTCACAGCTGGCGTGCGCCCGCGAATCGAAGCGGCGACCTGGGCGATACAACTCGCCTGCGAGGCGACGGAAGCGTCGCCGCGGCCCCCCGGCAAGCCGAAGCGGCCCGCGACTCTCGCCGTTCCGGATCCTTGACCGGTTCCTCCCGGGAGACCATAGCGCCGACCCTTCTCGGCCGCGCGGCGTCCATCATCGGCCGTTTCTCGGCGCTCGCGGACGCTTTTCTCCGCTTTCTTCGGCTTCTCGACCTTTTCCTTTTTCTCGGCCTTTTCTTTCTTTTCCGGCGCTTGAACCGCGTCGGGCTCCATGATCAACGGTGGCGGCGGCTCGTCAGAGATCAGTTCGTCCATTCCCTCGACGGAAAGTGACGCCGTCTCGATCGGCAACGGATCGTCCAGCGAATCTCCTTCGGGCGCGGGATCTCCCGCCTCGAGCGAAACGCCTTCCGGGATGAGGTCGGCATTTATGCTGCTAAGGTCGATGACCGGCGACTGCGGCCAGTAAACGCCTGAAGCAAAGAAGGCGACGAATATCGCGACGACCGAAGCCGTGGACACTGGATGCAGCCAACGGGGCCTGAGCGGGGGTCGCTTTTCCAATTGCGCGCCAACGATCGAACTTTTAGTCGTCTGATTCACTTGCGAAGCGCTCCGCCGCCGATGCGCCTAAAATCGTTCGCATCATAGGCGCGTGGAAGGGCGCGCTTCAAGCCTTGGCGGAGCGGGTGCGGCTTTGTGTGGCGCCTGGATCGCCGAGCGGCGCCGCCCTATCGTGATCGACACAGAGGCGGCTTTGGCGGATAAGGCGGCCATGTCCCTCAGTCCAAATTCGCAGACGCCGGCCGCCGCGGGCGGCGTCTCCACCGCCCTCGTCACCGAGGACGAGGCGGGGATGCGCCTCGACCGCTGGTTCAAGCGTCGTTATCCCGGGCTCGCTTTGTCCCATCTCGCCAAAATCTGCCGCAAAGGCGAAGTGCGGGTCGACGGCAAGCGCGTCGAAACCTCGACGCGGCTCGAAGAGGGGCAAAAAATTCGCGTGCCGCCTTTGAAGATCGAGGCGCCCGCGGCGCCGGCGGTGAAGCGCGCCGACCCCAAGGACGCGCTGGCGCTGGCCGACATGACGCTCTTTGAGGACAAGGATGTGCTCGTCCTCAACAAGCCCTATGGGCTGGCGACGCAGGGCGGCTCAGGTCAGACGCGCCATATTGACGGGATGCTGGAATCGCTCGCCAAGGGCGACACGCGGCCCGTGCTCGTGCATCGCCTCGACCGCGACACCTCCGGCGTGCTGCTCGTCGCCAAGAACCGGCGGATGGCCGCCGACCTCGGCGAGATTTTCCGCTCCCGGCAGGCCAAGAAGATCTATTGGGCGCTTGTCGAAGGCGTGCCGAAGCCGTCGCAGGGCCGGATCTCGCTCTATCTGGCGAAAGGCGCCGGCATGGAAAAATCCAGAGGCGGCGCAAGAGACCTCGAGAAAATGCGCGTCGCCAAACATGGCGAGGCCGACGCGCAGCATTCGCTGACCTATTACGCGATCGTCGACAAGGTCGCGCCGCGCTGCGCCTGGCTGTCGATGAAGCCGCTCACCGGACGCACGCATCAGTTGCGCGCGCATGCGGAGGCGATCGGCCACCCGATCTTCGGCGACCCCAAATATGGCCATCGCCCGGAGGACGAGGTCCGCCGTCGCGACCCTCTGCGCGCCGTGCCGGAAGGGCTCGAGCGCAAGCTCCACCTGCTCGCCCGCCGCCTCGTCCTGCCGCATCCAAGGGGCGGCGTTCTGGACGTGACCGCGCCGCTGCCCGATCATATGCAGCAGAGCTGGGACCTTTTCGGCTTCGACGTGAAGCGTCATGACCCGATCGAGGACGCGCCGGACGCTTAAGGGGCCGGGAAAAGCCCGGCGAGCGGCGTTTCCTTGGGCGCCTCAGGCAAGGATGACAAATGTCAAAGGAGCCGACCGGCCTCGACGCCGATTTTTTCGTCTCCCCGGAGGAGCGCGATCCGGTAAAGGCCGCGCGCGAACCGGCGCGTCCCTTGCCGAAGCGCTTCTATAAGGAGGCGGTGGCGGCGCCCGCCGAGGGCGGCTACGGAATTTTTCTGGACGGTCGGCCGGTCAACACGCCGGCAAGGCGTCCGCTGGTCGCGCCCTCACGGCCGCTGGCGGAAGCGATCGCCGCCGAATGGGCGAAGCAGGGCGAGACGATTGATCCGGCGACGATGCCGCTCACCAAGCTGATGAACACCGCGCTCGACGGCGTGGCGGCGCAAATGGCCGAGGTCGAAGCCGATGTCGCCAAATATGCCGCCTCCGACCTCATCTGCTACCGCGCTGGAGAGCCGGAGAGCCTGGCGGCGGCGCAATCTTCGGCCTGGGACCCGCTCGTCGCCTTCGCGCGCGAAAAACTTGGCGCCAAGCTCGCGCTTGTGGAAGGCGTCATGTTCATCGAACAGCCGCAGGCGGCGCTCGACGCGTTTGCGCGCGCCGTGCGCGATTATGTGGGGGAGGGCGCCGGCGCGCCGCTCAGGCTCGCCGCGCTCCACGTCATGACGACGCTATCAGGCTCCGCGGTACTTGCGCTTGCAGCCGCCCGACACGAAATAGACGCGGGCAAGGCCTGGGAGGCCGCCAACGTCGACGAAGACTGGCAGATGCGCGCCTGGGGCGAAGACTCCGAAGCGATGGCTAGACGGTCAGCACGCTTGCAGGAGTTCGAGGCGGCGGCGACCGTGTCGCGCCATTCCACTCCTAACTGACTGAAGCGCAATATAGAGGCGCCTCGTCAAAAGGCTGCGGCCAATTTGCCGACGGGGCGCTTCCTCTCTTGCTTTGCACAATGGCCTTTGTTACGGAACGCGCGGCCTGGAGTCGTTCTAAGGAATAACGCCAAGGAAACGCTCCCGCGACCGGCCCTCGCCCCGCCGAAGTCGGACCAGACTCATGCCGCTGCTCGAACAATATCTGCCGCTGGTGATCTTCATCGCCCTATCGGCTGTGATTGCCGGCGCATTGCTCGTTGCGCCCTTCCTGCTGGCGTTCAAGGCGCCGGACCCCGAAAAGCTCTCCGCCTATGAATGCGGCTTCAATCCCTTCAATGACGCGCGCATGAAATTCGACGTGCGCTTCTATCTCGTCTCTCTGCTTTTCATCGTCTTCGATCTTGAAGTGGCCTTTCTCTTTCCCTGGGCGGTGGCCTTCAAGGAAGCGGGCGCCTTCGGCTTCTGGTCGATGATGGCGTTCCTGGGCGTGCTCACCGTCGGCTTCGTCTACGAGTGGCGCAAGGGAGCTCTGGAATGGGACTGATCGAGAAGGAAGGCGTGCGCCAGACTCTGATCGCGCCGCAGCCCAAGGGACTGATCGATCCGCGCACCGGCAAGCCTGTCGGCTCGGACGACCCGTTCTTTCTGCATCTCAACGACGAACTCGCCGACAAGGGTTTTTTCGTCACCGCCACGGACGACGTCATCAATTGGGCGCGCACCGGCTCGCTGATGTGGATGACGTTCGGTCTCGCCTGCTGCGCTGTTGAGATGATCCAGGCGGCGATGCCGCGCTATGATCTGGAGCGCTTCGGTTTTGCGCCGCGCGCGAGCCCGCGTCAGTCCGACTGCATCATCATCGCCGGCACGCTGACGAACAAAATGGCGCCGGCGATGCGCAAGGTCTACGACCAGATGCCGGAGCCGCGCTACGTGATCTCGATGGGCTCCTGCGCCAACGGCGGCGGCTACTATCACTATTCCTATTCAGTGGTGCGCGGCTGCGATCGCATCATTCCGGTCGACATCTATGTGCCGGGATGCCCGCCTTCGGCGGAGGCGCTCGTCTACGGCATGCTGCTGTTGCAGAAGAAAATCCGGCGCACGGGCACGATCGAGCGCTAACGACGCGAAACTGAGGAGTTGTCCGCTCTCGTCCTTCGAGACGCCCGCTCGCGCGGGCTCCTCAGGGTGAGGTCGGGTCAAGCACTTCGCTCATCCTGAGGAGGCGGCGCAGCCGCCGTCTCGAAGGACGGGGGAAGGGCGGCAGGCCAAGGAATTTAGAATGTCGGCTGAGTTGGAAGCTCTCGGCGCTAAAATCAGCGGCGCCTTGCCCGGCGCGGTGACGGAGGTGAAGGTCGCCTATGGCGAACTTACGCTGACGGTCATGCGCGACCGCTGGCTCGAGGTCGCCGCCCATCTGCGCGACAGCCCCGACTGCCTCTTCGTGTGTTTCATCGACGTGACGGCGGCGGATTACCCGCAGCGGGCCGAGCGTTTCGAGGTCGTCGCGCATCTGCTCTCGCCCAAATACAACCGCCGTATCCGCATCAAGACGCCGGCGTCGGAAGAAACGCCTGTCGCCTCGCTCGTCACGCTCTATCCCGGCGCCGACTGGTTCGAGCGCGAGACTTACGATCTCTTCGGCGTGATCTTTTCCGGCCATCCAGATCTGCGCCGCATCATGACCGACTACGGCTTCGACGGTCATCCGCTGCGCAAGGACTTCCCGATGACGGGCTTCGTCGAGGTGCGCTACGACGACGAGCAGAAGCGCGTCGTCTATGAGCCGGTGCGCCTCAGCCAGGAATACCGCAACTTTGAATTCCTCTCGCCCTGGGAGGGCGTGCACTACGACCTTCCCGGCGACGAGAAGGCGAGCAAGTGAGCGCGTCGAGATGAACGATCAAACCCCCGCGCCGGCGAAGCCCGAATCACAGGGTCTGCGTAACTTCAACATCAACTTCGGCCCGCAGCATCCGGCGGCCCATGGCGTGCTGCGCCTGATCCTCGAACTCGACGGCGAGGTCGTCGAGCGCGTCGATCCGCATGTGGGCTTCCTGCATCGCGGCACCGAAAAGCTGATGGAGTCGCGCACCTATCTGCAGAACGTGCCCTATTTCGATCGGCTCGATTATTGCGCGCCGATGAACCAGGAACACGCCTTCTGCCTGGCGATCGAGCGTCTGCTCGGCGTTGAAGTGCCGCGCCGCGGCCAGCTCATTCGCGTGCTTTACGCCGAAATCGGCCGGCTGCTCTCGCATCTGCTCAACGTCACCTCGCAGGCGATGGACGTCGGCGCGCTCACTCCCCCGCTCTGGGGCTATGAAGAGCGCGAAAAGCTGATGGTGTTCTATGAGCGCGCTTCGGGCGCGCGCATGCACGCCAATTATTTCCGGCCCGGCGGCGTCGCGCGTGACCTGCCCGACCAGCTCGTCGAGGATATCGGCGCCTTTTGCGATCCGTTCCTCAAGGTCGTCGAAGATCTCGATGAACTCTTCATCGGCAACCGCATCTTCAAGCAGCGCAACGTCGACATCGGCGTCATCTCTTTGGAAGACGCCTGGAAATGGGGCTTCTCGGGGGTGATGGTGCGCGGCTCGGGCGCCGCCTGGGATCTGCGCAAGGCGCAGCCTTACGAATGCTACGAGGAGATGGAGTTCGACATCCCGGTCGGCAAGCATGGCGATTGCTACGACCGCGCCGTGATCCGCATGGAGGAGATGCGGCAGTCGACCTCGATCATGAAACAATGCGTCGAAAAGCTGATGCGCGCTGAAAACCGTGGCCCGGTGATGGCGCCCAATCATAAGATCACGCCGCCCTCGCGCGGCGAGATGAAGCGCTCGATGGAAGCCTTGATCCATCACTTCAAGCTCTTCACCGAAGGCTTCCATGTGCCCGAGGGCGAAGTCTACGCCGCGGTCGAGGCGCCCAAAGGCGAATTCGGCGTCTATCTCGTGTCTGACGGCGGCGATAAGCCGTATCGCTGCAAGATTCGCGCGCCGGGCTTCGCGCATTTGTCCGCCATGGATTTTCTCTGCAAGAACCACATGCTCGCCGATGTCTCGGCGATTCTGGGTTCGCTCGACATCGTGTTCGGGGAGGTCGATCGCTAATGTCCGTCCGTCGTCTCGCCGAAAAACAGACAGAGAGCTTCGAATTCACGCCCGAAAACAAGGCGTGGCTCGAGAAGCAGATCGCCAAATATCCCGACGGCCGCCAGGCCTCGATGGTCGTGCCGGCGCTGTGGCAGGCGCAAAAGCAGCATGACAATTGGTTGTCGCAGGCGGCGATCGAAAAAGTCGCGGACGCGCTCGGCATGGCGAAAATCCGCGTGCTCGAGATCGCGACCTTCTATTCGATGTTCAATCTGGAGCCCGTCGGCAAATATTTCATCCAGCTTTGCGGCACGACGCCGTGCCTGCTCGCCGGCTCGGATGAGATCATTGACGTGCTGCATCGCCGGGTCGGCCCTCAGCGGCGCGTGACCGACGACGGGCTGTTTTCCTGGCTCGAGGTCGAGTGCCTCGGCGCGTGCTGCAACGCGCCGATGGTGCAGATCAACGACGACTATTACGAGGATCTGACCGCCGAGAATTTCGAGAAGCTTCTCGACAATCTCGCCGCGGGTCGCCCGGTGAAAATCGGCTCGCAAATCGGGCGCGTCTCTTCGGAGCCGGTTGGCAAGCTGACGAGTCTGACGTCGCTTTACGGCGACGGCGCGAAGTAGCAGAGGGAAGAGAAGAAACCATGCTTTCCGACGCCGATCGCATTTTCACCAACCTTTATGGCCTGGGCGACAGATCGCTTGCCGGCGCGCGAAAGCGCGGGCAGTGGGACAACACCAAGGCGCTGCTCGACAAGGGCCGCGACTCGATCATCAATGAGATCAAGGCGTCGGGTTTGCGCGGGCGTGGCGGCGCCGGGTTTTCGACAGGCCTGAAATGGTCCTTCATGCCGAAGGAAATCGATCCCAAGCGGCCGCATTATCTCGTCATCAACGCCGACGAGTCGGAGCCCGGCACGTGCAAGGATCGCGAGATCATGCGCAACGATCCGCATACGCTGGTCGAAGGCGCGCTCATCGCGAGCTTCGCCATGGGCGCGCATGCCTGTTACATTTACATTCGCGGCGAGTTCATCGCCGAGCGCGTCGCGCTCCAGAAAGCCGTCGACGAAGCCTATGACGCGCGGCTGATCGGCAAGAACAATATTCACGGCTATCCGTTCGATCTCTACGTCCATCATGGCGCGGGCGCTTATATTTGCGGCGAAGAGACCGCGCTGCTTGAAAGCCTCGAAGGCAAGAAGGGCATGCCGCGGTTAAAGCCGCCGTTTCCGGCCAATGTCGGTCTCTATGGCTGTCCGACGACGGTCAATAACGTCGAATCGATCGCCGTCGCGCCGACCATCCTGCGCCGCGGCGCCGCCTGGTTCGCCGGCATCGGCAAGCCCAACAACACCGGCACCAAGCTCTTTTCGATTTCCGGCCACGTCAATCGGCCGTGCAATGTCGAAGAGGCGATGTCGATCCCGTTTCGCGAATTGATCGAGACCCATTGCGGCGGCGTGCGCGGCGGCTGGGACAATCTGCTTGCGGTCATTCCCGGCGGTTCATCGGTGCGTTGCGTGCCCTCCAAGGAGATCGTCGATTGCCCGATGGATTTCGACAGTCTGGTCGCCCTGAAGTCGGGCCTTGGCACGGCGGCGGTGATCGTCATGGACAAATCGACCGACATCATCCGCGCCATCGCGCGTTTGTCATATTTTTATAAGCATGAGAGCTGCGGCCAGTGCACGCCCTGCCGCGAGGGCACCGGCTGGATGTGGCGCGTTTTGCAACGCATGGTCGAAGGCCGCGCGCACCGACGAGAAATCGACATGCTGTTCGATGTGTCAAAGCAGATCGAAGGCCACACGATCTGCGCGCTTGGCGACGCCGCGGCCTGGCCGGTCCAGGGACTCATTACGCATTTCCGCGACGTGATCGAGAAGCGCATTGATCAATATGCGGCCAATCCGCATCCCGATCCGATCCGCGTGGCGGCCGAGTGATGATCGAACCCATCGAGACTTCGGGGAGAGCGAAGTGACCAAGATTCTCGTCGATGGCGTCGAAGTGGACGTGCCCGGGGATTTCACCCTGCTGCAGGCCTGCGAGCAGGCCGGCGCTGAGATTCCGCGCTTTTGCTATCACGAGCGCCTGTCGATCGCCGGCAACTGCCGCATGTGCCTCGTCGAGGTGAAGGGTGGGCCGCCGAAGCCGCAGGCGTCCTGCGCCATGTCGGTGAAGGATTTGCGCCCCGGTCCGAACGGCGCGCCGCCGGAAGTCCTCACCAAGTCGCCGATGGTGAAGAAGGCGCGCGAAGGGGTGATGGAGTTCTTGCTGATCAACCATCCGCTGGATTGCCCGATCTGCGATCAGGGCGGCGAATGCGATCTGCAGGATCAGGCGCTGGTCTTTGGAGTCGACAGCTCGCGTTTTCATGAAAACAAGCGCGCGGTCGAAGACAAATATATAGGCGTCCTGGTCAAGACCGAGATGAACCGCTGCATCCATTGCACGCGTTGCGTCCGCTTCACGGCGGAGGTCGCCGGCACGGGAGACATGGGCGCGATCGGCCGCGGCGAAGATATGGAGATCACCACCTATCTCGAAAGCGCGATGACCTCCGAGCTGCAGGGCAATGTCGCGGATCTCTGTCCGGTCGGCGCGCTGCTGCCCAAGCCGCAAAGCTTCCGTGGCCGTCCCTGGGAATATCAGAAGACCGAGACGATCGACGTCATGGACGCGCTTGGCTCGGCGATTCGCGTCGACTCGCGCGGCCGTGAAGTCATGCGCATTCTGCCGCGCATCAACGACCTCGTGAATGAGGAGTGGATTTCCGACAAGACGCGCCAGATCGTCGATGGTCTCAGGACCCAGCGCCTTGATCGCCCCTATATCCGCGAGAACGGCCGGCTGCGTCCGGCCTCCTGGCAGGAGGCGCTCGCCGCCGTCGCCGCCAAAACCAAGGCGACGTCCGCGTCGCGCATCGGCGCGCTCGTCGGCGATCTTGCCGCGGTCGAAGAGACCTTCGCGTTGAAGCTGCTCGCCGAGCAGCTTGGAACGCCCAATCTCGATTGCCGCCAGGACGGCGCGAAACTCGATCCGAAATTCGGCCGGGCCTCTTATCTCTTCAATGCAACGGTCGCGGGGATCGAGCAGGCGGGCGCCGCGCTCATCATTGGCGCCAATCCGCGCAAGGAAGCGCCAGTGCTCAATGCGCGACTCCGCAAGCGCTGGCTCAGAGGCGACTTCAAGATCTCGCTTGTCGGCGAGCGCGCCGATCTCACCTACGACTACGACTATCTCGGGGCCGGGCCGGAATCGCTTCTGCAGTTCATCCGCTCGGCAAAGCCGGTCGAGAAGCTGCTGGTCATCGTCGGGCAGGGCGCTCTGGCGCGCGACGACGGCGAGGCGGCGCTCACGCTCGCCGCTCAGGCCGCGCAAAGGCTCGGCGGTCTCAGCGACGGCTGGAACGGCTTCTCGGTCCTGCATACGGCGGCCGCGCGCGTCGGCGCGCTCGATCTCGGCTTCACGCCGGGCGCTGGCGGTTTGGATGCGCGCGCGATGGCGAAGGCCGGCGCGCTCGATCTCATCTTCAACCTCGGGGCCGATGAAATCGCCATCGAACCCGGCGCCTTCGTGGTTTACATCGGCACGCATGGCGATCGCGGCGCGCATCGCGCCGACGTGATCCTGCCCGGCGCCGCCTATACGGAAAAGTCCGGGCTTTACGTCAATACGGAAGGCCGCGTGCAGCGCGCCTTCCGCGTGGTGTTTCCCCCGGGGGAAGCGCGTGAGGATTGGGCGGTCCTGCGTGCGCTTTCCGGCGCGCTCGGCGCGCCGCTGCCCTTCGACTCGCTTGCGGCGTTGCGCCGGCTGCTCTTTGAAACCCACCCCCACTTTGCGGAACTGGACGAAATTGCGCCCGGCGATCACGCGCAGGTCGTCGCTCTCGCCAACCATCCGGCCGTGGCGATGAAGGATTCCTTCGCGACGGCGATCCAAAACTTCTACTTCACAAATCCGATCGCCCGCGCCTCGGCGGTCATGGCGGAATGTTCGGCGCTGGCGCAGGGCCGGCTTGCTCAGGCGGCGGAATAGGAGCTTTGGACGTGAGCGACGGTTGGGCGAGCGCCATTTCGGATTTCTTCATCGCGTATCCGCTGCTTCTCGCGCTCGTGAAGAGCGTTCTGCTGGCGGTCGCGTTGCTCATCTATGTGGCCTATGTGATCCTCGCCGACCGCAAGATCTGGGCGGCGGTGCAGTTGCGCCGCGGACCCAATGTCGTCGGACCCTGGGGGCTGCTGCAGAGCTTCGCGGACTTCCTCAAATTCGCGCTCAAGGAGCCGGTGATCCCGGACGTCGCCAACAAGGGCGTTTTCCTGTTCGCGCCCTTCATCATGGCGACGCTCTCGATCGCCGCCTGGGCCGTCATTCCGGTCGCCGACGGCTGGGCGGTCGGCGACATCAATGTCGGGATTCTTTATATTTTTGCGCTGTCCTCGCTCGGCGTCTATGGCGTCATCATGGGCGGCTGGGCGTCGAACTCGAAATATCCGTTCCTCTCGGCGCTCCGCTCGGCGGCGCAGATGGTTTCCTATGAAGTCTCGATCGGCTTCGTCATCATCACGGTGCTGCTCTGCGCCGGCTCGCTCAATCTGACAGACATCGTCAATGCGCAGGATACGCCCTACGGCATGGCCGGCTGGTATTGGCTGCGCCTCTTCCCGATGTTCGTCATCTTCTTCGTTTCGGCGCTCGCCGAGACCAATCGTCCGCCGTTCGATCTCGTGGAGGCGGAATCGGAACTCGTCGCCGGCTTCATGATCGAATATTCGGCGACGCCCTACGTTCTGTTCATGCTCGCCGAATATGTGGCGATCGTCACCATGTGCGCGCTGCTGACGATCCTGTTCTTTGGCGGCTGGCTGCCGCCGATCAAGATCGCGCCGTTCACCTACGTCCCGGGCGTGATCTGGTTCACGCTGAAGGTGAGCTTCTTTTTCTTCTTCTTCGCCATGGTGAAGGCTTTCGTGCCGCGCTATCGCTACGATCAGCTGATGCGTCTGGGCTGGAAAGTCTTCCTGCCGATCTCCCTCGCCATGGTCGTCATCGTCGCCGCCGTGCTGCAGTTTTGGCCGGCGGGACCGGCAGGCAGTTGAGGCCGTCATGAAACTCGATCAAGCCGCCAAGTCGCTCTTCCTGACCGAATTCGTCGGCGCATTTCTGCTGTCGATGCGCTACTTCTTCAAGCCGAAGGCGACGATCAACTATCCGCACGAAAAGAATCCGCAGTCGCCGCGCTACCGCGGCGAGCATGCGCTGCGCCGCTATCCCAACGGCGAGGAGCGCTGCATCGCCTGCAAGCTGTGCGAGGCGATCTGTCCTGCGCAGGCGATCACCATCGAAGCCGGACCGCGCCGCAACGACGGCACCCGCCGCACGACGCGCTACGACATCGACATGGTCAAATGCATCTATTGCGGCTACTGCCAAGAGGCCTGCCCGGTCGACGCCATCGTCGAGGGGCCCAATTCGGAATTCTCGGTCGAGACCCGCGAGGAGCTCTACTACAACAAGGAGCGTCTGCTCGAGAACGGCGACCGCTGGGAGCGCGAGATCGCGCGCAACATCGCGATGGACGCGCAGTACAGGTAACAGCAAGAGACGCGAACGAACACGCCGCATCGGCGCAGTAAGGACGAAGAACGTGCAGGCCGTATTTTTCTACCTATTCGCCACGATCATGATCGCCTCGGCCGGCGTCGTGATCTTCGCGCGCAACCCGGTGCACTCGGTGCTCTTTCTCATCCTCGCTTTCTGCAATGGCGCGGGGCTGTTTCTGCTCGCCGGCGCGGAGTTCCTGGCGATGATCCTGATCGTCGTCTATGTCGGCGCGGTCGCGGTGCTGTTCCTGTTCGTCGTCATGATGCTCGACGTCGACTTCGCCGAGCTGAAGCAGGGATTCGCCAAATATCTTCCAGTCGGCGTCGGGGTCGGCGTCGTCGTCCTCGCGGAATTGGGTTTCGTGGCGCTCGGCTGGAGTTCGGCGCCTTCGGCGGCAGACGCCGCCGCCAATCCGATCATTCCGCAAATGAGCAACACCGCGGCGCTCGGCCAAATCCTCTATACGAAATATGTGATCTTCTTTCAGGCGTCCGCGCTTGTGCTGCTCACCGCCATGATCGGCGCCATCGTGCTGACGCTGCATCACAAGCCCAACATCAAGCGGCAGAAGATCGCCGAGCAGAACGCCCGCACGCGCGAAAATGTGATCGAGATCAAGAAAGTTCCGTTTCGGACCGGCGTCTAACGAGGACATCCATGCTGACCATCGGCCTTACGCATTACCTCGTCGTCGCGGCGGTCCTGTTCACGCTCGGCATCGCCGGCATCATCCTCAACCGCAAGAACATCATCGTCATTCTCATGTCGGTTGAGCTGATCCTGCTTGCGGTCAATCTGAACTTCGTCGCCTTCTCGCAGTCGCTCGCCGATTTGACGGGTCAGGTGTTCGCGCTCTTCGTGCTGACCGTCGCGGCGGCGGAGGCGGCGATCGGCCTCGCGATACTCGTCGCCTTCTATCGCAACCGCGGCACGATCGCCGTCGAAGACATCAATTCCTTGAAGGGCTGACCCCAGCGATGATTTACGCCATCGTCTTTCTTCCGCTTGTCGGCTTTCTGATCGCAGGCGCGCTCGGTCCTTGGATCGGGGTGCGCGCCTCGGAGTTCGTCACGACGGGCTTCTTGATGATCTGCGCCGTGCTGTCATGGATCGTCTTCTTCGACGTCGCGCTCGGCCACGATCACGGCTATGCGCCGATTATCGGCAATTGGATGACCGTGGGCGACCTCAAGGTCGACTGGGCGCTGCGGGTCGACACGCTGACGGCGGTGATGCTCGTCGTCGTCAATACGGTGTCGAGCCTCGTGCATCTCTATTCTATCGGCTACATGCACGAGGATCCGGATCGCCCGCGCTTCTTCGCTTATCTGTCGCTGTTCACTTTCGCCATGCTGATGCTGGTGACGGCCGACAATCTCGTGCAGATGTTCTTTGGCTGGGAGGGCGTCGGTCTCGCGTCCTATCTGCTCATCGGCTTCTGGTATCAAAAGCCCTCCGCCAACGCCGCCGCGATCAAGGCCTTTGTCGTCAACCGCGTCGGCGATTTTGGCTTCGCGCTCGGGATTTTCCTCGTCTTTCAACTGACGAAGTCGCTGGGCTTTGAAGAGGTCTTCGCCGCCGTCCCGGGGCTTGCCGGCAAGACGATCCATGTCTTCGGCATGGATGTCGACGCGTTGACGCTCGCCACCTTCCTGCTCTTCATCGGCGCGATGGGCAAGTCGGCGCAATTCCTGCTGCACACCTGGCTGCCGGACGCGATGGAAGGCCCGACGCCCGTCTCGGCGCTCATTCACGCTGCGACGATGGTGACGGCCGGCGTCTTCATGGTGGCGCGCCTTTCGCCGATTTTCGAATATGCGCCCGCGACTCTCGAATTCGTGACGCTGGTCGGGGCGGTCACGGCCATTTTCGCCGCGACGGTCGGCCTCGTGCAAAACGACATCAAGCGCGTCATCGCCTATTCGACCTGCTCGCAGCTCGGCTATATGTTCGTTGCGGAAGGCGTCGGCGCATATAGCATCGGCGTCTATCATCTTTTCACCCACGCCTTCTTCAAGGCGCTGCTGTTTCTCGGCGCGGGCTCCGTGATTCATGCCATGCATCACGAGCAGGACATGCGCAACATGGGCGGGTTGCGTAAGGACATTCCCTTCACCTTCGCGATGATGATCATCGGCACGCTCGCGCTCACGGGCTTCCCGTTCACCGCCGGTTTCTATTCCAAGGACGCGATCATCGAAGCGGCCTACGCCGCGGGCGAACATCATCACGTCGCGATGTTCGCCTTTGTCGCGACCGTGGTCGCCGCCGGCCTGACGTCATTCTATTCCTGGCGCCTGGTGTTCATGACCTTCTTTGGCGCCCGTAAGGACCATGCCGTTCAGACGGACCATGCGGATGAGGAGCCGACGGCGGCGGAATTAGCCCATGCGGATGGCGATCAAACCCATCAGGATCATTCGCACGACCACGGCCATCACGCGCCGCACGAGGCGCCGATTGTCATGCTGGCGCCGCTGGCGGTGCTCGGTCTCGGCGCTCTCGGCGCGGGCATCGTCTTCGGCAAATACTTCATCGGCCATGATTACGATGAATTCTGGAAAGGCGCTCTCTTCACCGGCCGCGACAATCACATCATCCATAAGTTCCACGACGTGGCTCTCGGCGTCGGTCTGGCGCCGACCGTGGTGATGGCTCTGGGCTTCGTCGTTGCGCTCTATTTCTATGTGCTGAAGCCGGGAACCGCGCAGGCGCTGGCGAGGACCTTCCCGCGTCTTTACCGGTTCCTGCTCAACAAATGGTATTTCGACGAGCTCTACGACTTCCTGTTCGTTCGGCCGGCCTTTGCGCTCGGCAGAATGTTCTGGAAGGGCGGCGACGGCGCGATCATCGACGGCCTCGGGCCGGACGGGGTGGCGGCGCGAGTCGCCGATGGCGCCAGGCTCGCCGTGCGCTTGCAGACCGGCTACGTCTATCACTACGCCTTCGCCATGCTCATCGGCGTCGCGGCGGTCGTCACCTATTTCATCGCCGGGGGGCTGCGCTGATGTTTGGTTTCGGCATTCTCTCCGGCGTCACCTTTCTGCCGCTGGTCGGCGTCGCCTTCCTGCTCACGCAGAAGGGCGATGATGAAGCGAGCTTGCGCAATATCCGGTGGGCGACGCTGGCGACGACGCTCGCGACCTTCGCGCTCTCGCTTGTCATCTGGTCCGGTTTCGACACGACAAGCTCGGCGTTCCAGTTCGTCGAGGAGAAAAACTGGCTCGGCTCGGGCCTTGTCTACAAGATGGGCGTCGACGGCTTTTCGATGCCCTTCGTACTGCTGACGACCTTCCTGATGCCCTTCGCCATTCTCGCCTCCTGGGACTCGATCCAGAAGCGCGTCAAGGAATATATGATCGCCTTCCTCGTGCTTGAGACGCTGATGATCGGCGTCTTCTGCGCGCTCGACATCGTGCTGTTCTATCTCTTCTTCGAGGGCGGCCTCATCCCGATGTTTCTCATCATCGGAATCTGGGGCGGCAAGCGGCGCGTCTACGCGAGCTTCAAGTTCTTTCTCTACACGCTCGTCGGTTCGCTCCTCATGCTGGTCGCGATCCTCGCCATGTATGGCAAGGCCGGCACGACCGACATCACCGTGCTGCTGCATACCGACTTCCCCAAGGAGATGCAGACCTGGCTGTGGCTCGCCTTCTTCGCCTCCTTCGCGGTGAAGATGCCGATGTGGCCGGTGCACACCTGGCTGCCTGACGCGCATGTCGAGGCGCCGACGGCCGGCTCCGTGATCCTTGCGGCGATTCTGCTGAAGATGGGCGGCTACGGCTTCATCCGCTTTTCGCTGCCGATGTTTCCGGACGCTTCGACCAATTTCGCGCCGCTCATCTACGCGCTGTCGGTGATCGCGATCGTCTACACCTCGCTCGTCGCGCTCGTTCAGGAAGACATCAAGAAGCTCATCGCCTATTCGTCCGTCGCGCATATGGGCTTCGTGACGATGGGCCTCTTCACGCTCAATGCGCAGGGCATGCAGGGCGCCATCTTCCAGATGATCTCGCACGGCCTCGTCTCCGGCGCGCTGTTCCTTTGCGTCGGCGTGATCTACGACCGCATGCATACGCGTGAGATCTCCGCCTATGGCGGGCTCGTTAACCGCATGCCGATCTACGCCTTCGTGTTCATGCTGTTCACCATGGCGAATGTCGGCTTGCCGGGAACGACGGGCTTCATCGGCGAGTTCCTGTCGCTGACCGGCGCGTTCCAGGCGAATAGCTGGGTCGCGCTGATCGCGACGAGCGGCGTCGTTCTGTCTGCGGCGTACGCCCTCTATCTCTACCGCCGCGTGATCTTCGGGGTCTTGGACAAGGCCAGCCTCAAGAACATCACCGATCTGACGCCGCGCGAGATCGCGATCTTCACGCCGCTTGTCCTGCTCACGATTTACTACGGCGTGCAGCCGCAGGCCATTCTGAGCGCCACGCAGGCGTCGGTCGACAATCTCATCCAGACCCATACGGCGCTGCTCGACGCGATTAAGCTCGCGGCCGCTGGCCAATGACGGATCGCTGACGATGCCCTTCTTCGTTCAACTCGCGCATCACTTTCTTCCCGAGACGATTCTCGCCGTCGGCGTGATGGCGCTCATCCTCATCGGCGCCTTCCGCGGCGAGCGTGGTTTTGGCCTTGTCGACGAAATGGCCGTCGGCATTCTGGGCATCGCCTTGGTCGCGATTGTGCTATCGAGCACGCCCGACACCAGCATCTTCGATGGCGCCTATATCGACGACGGGTTCTCCCGCTTCATGAAAGCGCTGACGCTCATCGGCGCGATCGTGTCGATTCTGCTGTCCGTCGATTGGCTGCAACGCAACGGGCTCGAAAAATTCGAGTATCCGGTGCTCATCATGCTTTCGACGCTCGGCATGTTGCTGCTGATTTCGGCCGATAACCTCATCGCGCTCTATCTCGGCCTCGAACTGATGTCGCTGGCGCTCTATGTCATGGCCGCCTTTGCGCGCGACGACGGGCGATCGTCGGAAGCCGGCTTGAAATATTTCGTCCTCGGCGCGCTCTCTTCCGGCATGATGCTTTACGGCGCGTCGCTGCTCTACGGCTTCTCCGGAACGGTGTCTTTCGCCGGGATCGCGGCGGTCGTCTCGACCTCGGCGCCGATCGGCGTGATCTTCGGGCTTGTCTTCGTCCTGGCCGCGCTGGCCTTTAAAATGTCGGCGGCGCCGTTCCATATGTGGACGCCCGACGTCTATCAGGGCGCGCCGACGCCGGTCACCGCCTTCTTCGCTTCGGCCGCCAAAATGGCGGCGGTGGCGATCACCGTGCGCATTGTCATTACCGCCTTTCCCGGCGTGAAAGACCAATGGCGCCAGATCATCATTTTCATCGCCATCGCTTCGATGCTGCTCGGCTCTTTCGCGGCCATCGGACAGGAGAACATCAAGCGGCTGATGGCCTATTCCTCGATCGGTCATATGGGCTTTGCGCTGATCGGTCTCGCTGCGGGCGACGAGGCGGGCGTGCGCGGCGTCGCGATCTACCTCACGATCTATCTGATCATGACGCTCGGGACCTTCGCCGCCATTCTCGCGATGCGCGTCGAAGGCAGATATGTCGAGAACGTCTCGGACCTCGCCGGCCTGTCGCGCACCAATAGCTGGATGGCCTTCTTCCTGGCGATGCTGATGTTCTCGCTTGCCGGCGTTCCGCCGCTCGCGGGCTTTTTCGCCAAATATTACGTGCTCCTCGCCGCGGTCGACGCTGGCCTCTTCGGCCTCGCGGTGATCGGCGTCCTGGCGAGCGCGGTCGCCGCCTATTATTATCTGCGGGTCGTTAAGGTCATGTATTTCGACGAGCCCGCGCCGGCCTTCGACCGCGCGCCGATGGCGCTGCGCGCGGTGCTTGGCGCTTCCACGCTGGCGCTGCTTGGCTTTTGGGTCTATCCCTCCCCAGTCATGGATGCGGCGGCGGCGGCGGCGAAGTCGCTTTTCTAGGGAGGTAATTCGCGCGTGGAGTTGGGATCATTGGCGCGCGCCCGCGGCGTGCGCCTCCTCGCGCTGGAGAGCGTCGATTCGACCAATGACGAAGCCCGACGTTTGATCGAGGCGGGAGAGCGCGGACCTTTATGGGTGGTCGCCGCGCAGCAGACGCGCGGCCATGGCCGTCTCGGACGCGACTGGATTTCGCCTCCTGGCAATCTTCATGCGAGCCTTGTTCTTGGCGATTTCGGCGACGCCGCCGTGGCGCCGCAGCTCGGCTTCGTGGCGGGCGTCGCGGCCATGCGCGGGTTGCGCGCCGCGACGGGCGGCGCCGGCCGCTTCGCGCTGAAATGGCCGAATGATCTCCTGCTCGAAGGCGCCAAGCTCGGCGGGATTTTGCTTGAGAATGTCGGCGTGCCGACAGGCGACGCGCGTGCGCCGCGCGCCTTCGTCGCGATCATTGGCCTTGGCGTCAACTGCGCCGAGGCGCCGCGCGATCTGCCCTTTGAAGCGCGCGCGCTGGCGTCGATCGGGCCGAACGCGCCAGACGCTGCGACGCTCTTTACGCATCTGTCCGACGCGCTCGTCGACACGCTTGATCTTTGGCGCGGCGGCGAGGGCTTCGACCGCGTCCGAGACGCTTGGCTCAAGGACGCCGCCTATCTTGGCGCCCACATTCGCGTTGAGCTGCCGCGCGAAACCGTCGAGGGACGCCTCGCGACCATCGACGCGATCGGCAGGCTTGTTTTGGCGACCCAGGACGGCGAGCGCCTCATCGAGGCGGGCGACGTGTCGCTCGGTCCGCGCCAGACCACGGCGGGAGGCGTCGCATGACGACGCCGGACACAGATCTCGTCTTCGTGCCGCTCGGCGGCTTGGGCGAAATCGGCATGAACATGGCGCTCTACGGCTACGGGCCGCCGAAAGCGCGCAAATGGCTGATGGTCGACTGCGGCCTCGGATTTCCGGGACCCGAGGCCCCTGGCGTCGACCTTGTCTTCGCCGACATCGCCTTCGTCGAGAAGATCGCGCGCGATCTCGTCGGCATTTGCATCACCCATGCGCATGAGGATCATATCGGCGGGCTCGCGACCTTATGGCCGCGGCTCAAATGCCGGGTGTTCGCCACGCCCTTCGCGGCGGGGCTCCTGGAAGTGCGAAGGCTGAACGAACCTGGCGCGCCGAAGATCGACATCTCCCTGACGCATGCCGGCGCAAAGCTCGATCTCGATCCGTTCGAAGTCGAATATGTCGCCGTGGCGCATTCGATTCCGGAAGCGAATGCGCTTGCGATCCGCACGCCGCTCGGGCTGCTGCTCCACACCGGCGACTGGAAGATCGATCCGCAGCCCGGCGTCGGGACGCGCATCGACGAGGCGCGGCTCCGCGCGCTTGGCGACGAGGGCGTCACGGCGCTCATCTGCGACTCGACCAACATCCTGCGCGAGGGCGACAGTTTCTCGGAAGCCGACGTCGCGCGCACTTTGCGCACGCTGATCGCCGAAGCGCCGGGCCGGGTGCTGGTCACCACCTTCGCGTCCAACATCGCGCGGCTGCGCGGCATCGGCGAAGCGGCGCAGGCCTGCGGGCGCACCGTCGTCGTCGCCGGGAGGGCGATGGATCGCGCCATCCAGGTCGCGCGAGACTGCGGCTATCTCGACGGGCTGCCCGGATTTCACGCGCCCGAACTGCTGCCGACCTTGCCGCGCGACAAGACCGTCGTCATCGCGACCGGGAGCCAGGGCGAAACCCGCGCCGCCATGGCGCGGGCGGCGGTGAACGAACATCCGGCGATCAAGCTTGTCGCGGGCGATCGGGTGATCTTCTCTTCGCGCGTCATTCCAGGAAATGCGCGCGACGTCTTTCGCGTCATCAACGCTCTCTGCGACATCGGCGTCGAGGTCATCACCGACCACGACCACCTCGTGCATTGCTCTGGCCATCCGCGCCGTGGCGAAGTCACGCAAATGTACGAATGGATCCGGCCGCAGATCGCCGTGCCGGCGCATGGCGAAGCGCATCATCTCACGGCGCACGCGGCCTTCGCCAAGTCGCATGGCGTTTCGCAGGTCGTCTCGGCGCGCAATGGCGACATCGTGCGACTGGCGCCCGGCGCGCCGGGCATCATCGGAAAGGCCCCGCACGGCCGTCTGATGAAGGATGGCGACGTCGTCATCACTGACGACGACAGCGCCGTGCGCGACCGCTTGCGCCTCTCTGTCGCCGGCGTCGTTTCCATCGCGCTCGCGGTTGACCGCAAGGGCGAACTTGTCGGCGATCCGGACGTCGTCTTCGCCGGCGTGCCGAAACGGGGCAAATTCGGCGAGGACATGGGCGAAGTCATCGACGAGGCGCTTTTCGCCGCGTTCGAGGGACTGTCGCGGCCGCGACGCCGCGACGCCAACGCCGTTTCAACGGCGATCGAGCGCGCGGTGCGCGGGGCCGTGTCGTCCGTCTGGGGCAAGAAGCCCACCGTGCATGTGATGGTCGTCGCGACGTGACGGGGCGCATGCCTCCCCCTTGCGGGGAGGTCGCGCCGCGAAGCGGCGCGGGTGGGGGTAACGAGAGAAAGCTGTCCCGAACTGCTTCGCAGTTCGACCCTCCCCGTCAAGGGGAGGGGGGCGCTCCTCCGGCTTACGTTCAGCATATCCAGTTTTCGACACTGTTCGCTTCCGCGTTATGCTCATTGAGAGAGCGAATCGCGCATGGACGACCGGCCTGCCTATTATGAATTCTTCGCCGGCGGCGGCATGGCCCGCGCCGGCCTCGGCGACGGCTGGCGTTGTTTGTTCGCCAATGACTTCGATCGCAAAAAAGCCGAAAGCTATCGCGCCAATTGGGGCGGCGAGGCGCTGCACGTCGGCGACGTGCGCGAGTTATCCACAGCGCAATTGCCAGGCCGCGCCGATCTCGTCTGGGCGTCCTTCCCCTGTCAGGACCTGTCGCTCGCCGGCGCCGGCGCGGGGCTGAAGGGCGAAAGGTCCGGGACGTTCTGGCCGTTCTGGGATTTGATGAAGGCGCTCCGTAAGGAGGGCCGTGCGCCGTCGCTCATCGTGCTCGAAAATGTCTGCGGCGCGCTCACCTCGCATGGCGGCAAGGACTTTACCAAAATCTGCGAGGCGCTGGCGAAAGAGCGCTACAGATTTGGCGCGCTGGTCATCGACGCGGCGCTGTTCGTGCCGCAATCGCGCCCGCGGCTGTTCATCATCGCCGCGCGAGAGGATGTCGCGGTTCCTTCTGCGTTGATGAGGAAGAGTGCAAGCGCGCCGTTTCACACCCGCGCGCTTGTCGCGGCGCATGAACGCCTGCCCAAGCGGCTACGCGACAACTGGCTCTGGTGGAATTTGCCGGCGCCGCCGCTGCGCAATACAGCGCTGATCGACGCGATTGAAGACGCTCCGACGGATGTGGCGTGGCATAGCGTAAGCGAGACAAATGTGCTCATCGCCATGATGAGCGACGTCAATCTCGCGAAGATCGCCGAGGCGAAGCGCGCCGGGCGCAAAATGGTTGGAACGCTCTATCGCCGCACGCGCTATCAGCATGGCGCAAAGGTCCAGCGCGCCGAGGCGCGTTTCGACGAGGTTGCGGGGTGTCTGCGCACGCCGGCCGGCGGCTCGAGCCGGCAATATGTGCTGGTCGTCGACAAGGGCAGTGTGCGCTCGCGGCTGATGTCGGCGCGCGAGACCGCGCGGCTGATGGGACTGCCGGAAGATTATTTGCTCCCCGCGACCTATAGCGACGCCTATCATTTGACCGGCGACGGCGTCGTCGTTCCGGTCGTGCGCCACATTGCAGCGAGCCTGTTGGAGCCGTTGCTGAATACATGCGTCGTGCAGGAGGCGGCTTGAGCCCCCTCCCTAACCCTCCCCCGCTTCGCGGGAGAGGGAATCGTCGCGATCAGCGCTGCCGCGCCAGCCGCAACCTTTATGACGGGCGGTCTCTGCCCCCTCTCCCGCAAGCGAAGCGCCGCGGGGGAGGGCTGGGGAGGGGGTCTTACGCGTGAGCGTGAAAGAAAGTCGCGAGCACCGCTCCGCCATCATGCGCGCGGTGAAGGGGCGCGACACCGCTCCCGAAATCGCCGTGCGGACGATGTTGAGGCGGTTCGCGCCGGGCTATCGGCTGCATCGCAAGGACGTTCCCGGCACTCCCGACATCGCCTACATCGGCCGTAAGCGGGCAATCTTCGTACATGGCTGCTTCTGGCACGGGCATGAGTGCCCGCGCGGCGCGCGCAGTCCTAAGGCCAACGCCGACTATTGGCGCGGCAAGATCGCCAGGAACGTCGCGCGCGACGCGGCGCATCAGGCGGCGCTCGCGGCGCAGGGCTGGCGCGCGCTCACGATCTGGGAATGCGAGCTGAAGGATAAAGCCGGGGTGGAAAAGAAGCTGCGCGAATTCTTGGGGTAGGGGCGCATACCTCCCCCTTGCGGGGAGGTCGCGCCGCAAAGCGGCGCGGGTGGGGGGCTTTTCACCCCACCCGGTCGCCTCCGGCGACCACCCTCTCCCGCAAGCGGGAGAGGGTTGCGCCCGCCCCTCAATCCTTGGCGCGCTCGACATAGGCGCCGTCTTCGGTCTGGATCACGACGCGCGTGCCCGGCTGAATATGCGGCGGGACCATCACGCGCGCGCCATTGGCGAGCTTCGCCGGCTTATAGGACGAAGACGCGGTCTGGCCTTTCATCGCCGGCTCTGTCTCCATGATCTCCAGCGTCACGCGCGGCGGCAACTGAATGCCAACGGCCACGCCGTTGAACATCGACAGGATGCAGACCATGCCCTCCTGCAGCCACTGCGCCTGATCGCCGATCACATCGGCGGGCACGATGATCTGCTCATAGCTCGCCTGATTCATGAAGTGATAGCCGTCGCCGTCATTGTAGAGATAGCTGAAATCCTGATCCTCGACGAAGGCGCGCTCGACCTGTTCGGTCGTCTTGTAGCGGTCCGTCGTTTTGACGCCGTCCGAGAGTCGGCGCATGTCGATCTGCGTCGTCGGCGTGCCCTTGCCAGGGAAAAAACTTTCGGCGGTCAGGACGACGTAAAGCTGCCCGTCATCTCTCTCGATGATATTGCCCTTGCGAATCGAACTGGCGATGACTTTCACGTCCGTATCCCTTATTGCCGGCCTGGTTTATGAACGGCGGTCAGACCATATTTCGGGCGCGCCGGCAATCCGGGGCCCCGCCTCGCGGGAGACCTTATGACGCGCGCGTCGCCTTGGTGGGCTCGGGATGTTTATGCCGACCGCAAGCCCTTTCTCAAGGCGCGGGCGGCGATCGCCGCCGCCACCCGGCGCTTCTTCGCCGCGGAAGGCTTCGCCGAGGTCGAAACGGCGGCGCTTCAGCTATCAGGCGGCAATGAAACGCATCTTTCGGCCTTCGCGACGGAGCTGATCGGCGGGTCGGGCGCGCGCAGCCGGCTCTATCTCCACACCTCGCCGGAGTTTTCCTGCAAGAAGCTGCTCGCGGCGGGCGAGGAGCGGATTTTCACCCTTGCGCATGTTTTCCGCAACCGCGAGCGCTCCGCCCTGCACCATCCGGAATTCACCATGCTGGAGTGGTACCGCACTGAGGCGCCGACGCTGCGGCTGATGGAGGACTGCGCCGGACTGCTGGCGAGCGCGGCGCGGGCGGCGGGCGCGACGGATTTCGCCTGGATGGGCCGCGTTTGCGATCCCTTCGAGGAGCCTCAGATCATCAGCGTCTGCGACGCCTTTGCGACCCACGCCAGCATTGATTTGGAACCGCTGCTCGATGACCGTGACGGGCTTGCGCGCGCCGCCGCGCGCGACGGCATACGGGTCGTCGAAGACGACGGCTGGTCGGATCTGTTCAGCAAAATCATGTCGGAAAAGATCGAGCCTATGCTCGGTCGCGAAAGGCCGACGATCCTGACGGATTACCCGGTGAGCGAGGCGGCGCTCGCCCGCGCCAACGCCGACGATCCGCGCTTCGCCGATCGTTTCGAACTCTATGTCTGCGGGGTCGAGCTCGCCAATGGCTTCGCCGAATTGACCGACGCGGCGGAGCAGCGCCGGCGCTTCGAGGCGCAGATGCAGGAGAAGCGCCGCATCTACGGCGAGACCTATCCGATTGACGAGGATTTTCTCGCCGCTCTGGCCGAGATGCCGCCGGCCTGCGGCGTTGCGCTCGGCTTCGACCGGCTGGTGATGCTCGCGACGGGGGCGGCGCGCATCGAGCAGGTGCTGTGGACGCCAGTGGCCGAGCGCGGCACGGCGCTCTAGTTCTCATTCAAATAAACGACGCAACGCCGGCGCGCACGTCCTACGCTGGCAATGACGTCCATATTGGCGCCATTTGGCGGCGAACGCGAGCGATACGCGCTCGCGCGCCGCGCATGATTTTAATGGAGGGCGCGATGGGCCTTAAATTATTGCTGAAATCTGTTGTGGCGATCGCCATGACGATCGCGACAGCCGCCATGGCGCAACAGAAAGAAACCCCGGCCGCGCCTTCTGCGCCCGTGACGACGTTCGACGATAAGCTCGTCAAGATCGGAGAACTCGCCCCCGGCTTCGGCGGCATGTATTTCGACGAGAAGGGCGCGCTGCAGGTCTATATGAAAAACGCCCCCGAACTGCGCAGCGCGGACGCAATGAAAGCCGCGCGGTCGCAGGTCACGTCGGCGATCGCCAGCGTGCTTGGCGCGGAGTTCCTGGCGCAGGACGCAGCTCGCAAGGGTCGCGCTCAAGAACCGAACATCATCAAAGGCGACTACGACGTCGTCGAACTCGCCAAATGGAAGAAAAGCTTCAGCCCGGCGCTCGACGGCCAGGAGATCGTCTTCGTCGATCTCGACGAGCGTCGCAATCGCGTGACCATCGGCGTCGTCGGCGATCCGTCGCGACAAAGATTCGAAGCTCTGGCGAAATCGCTCGGCGTTCCGTTCGAAGCGCTGATCATCGAAGAAACGCAGCCGATCCGTTTCCACGCCTCGTTGCGGGACAAAAGCCGGCCGGTTCCGGGCGGCGTTCAGATCGAAATCGACACCGGCGTTTTCGCCTTTAAGCTCTGCACGCTCGGGTTCAATGTCGTGCGCAATGGCCGCGACGGCTTTATCACCAATTCTCACTGCACCAAGAATCGCGGCGTCAGCAATGACGATGATTTCCATCAGCCGAACGATCCACTGTTTTCCGGCAATAAGATCGGCGACGAAGATAGAGATCCGCCTTTTTTCACCGGCGGCGTATGCCCCTCGGGCAGGAAATGCCGCTTCAGCGACAGCGCCTACGCCGACTACCGAATCGACCGCGGGCGTTTCGAAATCGCGCGAACGACGAACAATACCGGCTCGCTGACGATCAACAGCTTTCCGAACGTCTTCCGGATCATGAGCGAGACGCCGGACTCGGTCGTCGGCATGAGGCTCAACAAGGTTGGCCGCACGACAGGCTGGGCCTTCGGCGACGTGCGCGCGACCTGCATCGACGTCAATGTCGCGGACACCGACGTCAGGCTGCTGTGCCAGAGCCGCGTCGGGCGGGTCAGCGGGACGAACAAGCTGACGGACAATGGCGACAGCGGCTCGCCCGTCTTCTCCATCCTGCCGACCGCCAGTCAGGCGAGCCTGCACGGCATTTTGTGGGGCGGACCGGACGACGGCAGCTCCTTCGTTTTCAGCCCGATGAGCATGATCGAGCAGGAGCTCGGGCCGCTCACCACCTTCACGGCGCAGCAGCCTCCGCCGCCCCCGCCGCCTCCGCTGACGCCGCGCGAGCAGTGCCTGCGGGAATGCAACGCCGAGCGGGACGCCTGTCTCGCCGATGGGGGCCTGGGGTCGCAATGCATCCCCGCCTGGCGGCGCTGCCGGGAGCAGTGCCCGGCGCAGTAGTAGCCCGCGGTTCGGACTGTCTGGCCTCGGGCGGGATCGCCCGGGCCGGCTCCGCTTCCAAATTCCCCCGCCTTGGGGTATGAGACGCTGCATCGCAACAACAGCCAGCGTCTCCAGTTCCCGGCCGCTCTCGGGCGGCCGCAGAGGCGGCTGTTTTACCTGGCCGGCCTTTGAACATGCAGCTGCGCAACATCGCCATCATCGCCCACGTCGACCATGGCAAGACCACGCTCGTCGACCGCCTGCTCCAGCAGTCGGGCGCCTTTCGCGAAAACCAGCGCGTCGCCGAACGCGTGATGGATTCGAACGACCTCGAAAAAGAGCGCGGCATCACCATCATGGCGAAGGCCACCTCCATCACCTGGAAGGATGTGCGCATCAACATCGTCGACACGCCCGGCCACGCCGATTTCGGCGGCGAGGTGGAGCGCATCCTGTCGATGGTCGATGGCGCCATCGTGCTCGTCGACGCCGCCGAAGGCCCGATGCCGCAGACGAAATTCGTCGTCGGCAAGGCGCTCAAGATCGGCCTGAAGCCGATCGTCTGCGTCAACAAGGTCGACAAGCCCGACGCCCGCGTGTCGGAAGTCGTCAACGAGGTCTTCGATCTCTTCGCCGCGCTCGACGCCACCGACGAGCAGCTCGACTTCCCGATCATCTACGGCTCCGCCAAGCAGGGCTGGATGGCCGAGGAGCCGACCGGCCCGCAGGACGGCATGGCGCCGCTCTTCGATCTCGTCGTCAAGCATGTGCCGGCGCCCACCGTCGAGGACGGCGGCTTCCGCATGCTCGGCACGCTGCTCGAAGCCAACCCCTATCTCGGCCGCATCATCACCGGCCGCGTCTTCGCCGGCAGCGTGAAGCCCAATCAGGCGGTGAAGGTGCTCGACCGCACCGGCAAGATCGTCGAGCAGGGGCGTGTTTCGAAAATTCTCGCCTTCCGCGGCATTGAGCGCCAGCCGATCGAAGAAGCGGAAGCCGGGGACATCGTCGCCATCGCCGGCCTCGAAAAATTCAACGTCGCCGACACGCTCTGCGCGCTGGAAGTCAACGAGCCGCTGCAGGCGCAGCCGATCGATCCGCCGACGCTCTCCATGACCTTCCTCGTCAATGACAGCCCGCTCGCCGGCACGGAAGGCGACAAGGTGACGAGCCGCATGATCCGCGCGCGTCTCTTCAAGGAGGCCGAAGGCAATGTCGCGCTGCGCGTCGAGGACGCGCCGGCGGGCGACGCCTATATCGTCTCGGGCCGCGGCGAATTGCAGCTCGGCATTCTGATCGAGACCATGCGCCGCGAGGGTTTCGAGCTTGGCGTCTCGCGCCCCAAGGTCGTTTTCAAGAAGGATGAGAACGGCGACATTTTGGAGCCGATCGAAGAGGTCGTCATCGACGTCGACGAGGAGCATTCTGGCGTCGTCGTTCAGAAGATGAACGAGCGCAAGGCCGAGATGATCGAGATGCGCCCGTCGGGCGGCAATCGCCTGCGTCTCGTCTTCCATGCGCCGACGCGCGGGCTGATCGGCTATCAGGGCGAACTTCTCACCGACACGCGCGGCACGGCGATCATGAACCGGCTGTTCCATGAATATGCGCCTTATAAGGGCGAGATTCAGGGCCGCCGCAACGGCGTGCTGATCAGCAATGATTCCGGCGAGGCCGTCGCCTATGCGATGTGGAAGCTGGAAGATCGCGGCCCGATGATGATCGAGCCGGGCTGGAAGGTCTATAAGGGCATGATCGTCGGCGAGCATACGCGCGACAATGATCTCGAGATCAATGTCTTGAAGGGCAAGCAGCTCACCAACATCCGCACCCAGTCGAAGGACGAAGCGGTGCGCCTGACGCCGCCGATCCAGATGACGCTGGAAAAGGCGCTGGCCTATATCGAGGACGACGAGCGCGTGGAAGTGACGCCGAAGTCGATCCGCCTGCGCAAGGTGTTCCTCGACCCCAACGACCGCAAGAAGGCGAAGGGCAAGGCCGCGCTGGTGGAGTGAGGGCGGTTCAGTCAGTCTTCTGCGTTGGTATGATCAGCGACTGCGACCGAGATTTCAAAATCAACGTAGTCCTTGATCAAACCGAGAGCTCCAATTTCGGTCCACAAGCGTCGCGCTTGGTCGCAGAGCGCTGCACGCTTGGCTTCATCATGCTCGAGAAGGCTGGCACAAAACGCTCGCCAGCCCGGCGCTGCAAGTTTGGCAGGGTCACCCTCTTCATATCGCAGGATCTTGTCGACGGCGTCAGCCAGACGAGAGCGGTCACCCTGGCGGGCAGTAATTTGCGCAAGGCGTAAGTTGCTGTGGGCGATGCCCCACTTCACGCCAAGCGACTCATATGATTGCAATACCTGAGTAAAAATGGTTTCGGCTCGGACGGGGTCTAGTCTCAATTGGACTTCCCCGATCAGATAGTTAGCATTTGCCTCGCCCAGCGTTGCAGTAACCTTCTGGTAGATGGCTCGCGCCTCCTGGAGATAGGCTTGGGCGGCATCCAGATTGTAAAGTCTTAGCGCCAGATCGCCCAGCGCTTGGAGCGTATTCGCCTGCCCTAACCTGTCGCCGACCTGAAGGCAGATATCGCGCGCCTCTTCGAGAAGCGTTTGCGCGCCGTTGAGGTCGTCACGTCGGAGCGCCAGATTTCCCAGGGATTGAAGCGCATTTGCTTGGCCAAGCCGGTTGCCGACCTGAAGGCAGATATCGCGGGCCTCTTCGAGAAGGGTTTGCGCGCCGTTGAGGTCGTCACGTCGGTGCGCCAGATTTCCCAGGGATTGAAGCGCATTTACATGGCCAAGCCGGTTGCCGACCTGAAGGCAGATATCGCGCGCCTCTTCGAGAAGGGTTTGCGCGCCGTTGAGGTCGTCACGTCGGAGCGCCAAATTTCCCAGCAATTGAAGCGCATTTGCTTGGCCAAGCCGGTCGCCGATCTGAAGGCAGATATCGCGCGCCTCTTCGAGATGGATTTGCGCGCCATTGAGGTCATCACGTCGGAGCGCCAGATCTCCCAGCGATTGAAGCGACTGTGCTTGGCCAAGCCGATCGCTGATTTGAAGATAGAGATCGCGCGCCTCTTCGAGATGGGTTTGCGCGTCGACGAGGTCGGAACGTCGGAGCGCCAAACTTCCCAGCGATCGAAGCGCATTTGCTTGGCCAAGCCGGTCGCTGATGTGAAGGTAGATGTCCCCCGCTCGTTCGAAGTGGGTCTGCGCGTCATTGAGATCATCACGTTGCTCTGCCAGATCACCCAGCGATCGAAGCGTATTAGCTTGCCCAAGCCGTTCACCAATTTGAAGGTAGATGTCACGCGCCTCTTCGAGAAGGGTTTGCGCACCGTCGAGATCGTGACGCCGCGCTGCTAGATCGCCCAGCGACCGAAGTGCATTAGCTTGGCCAAGCCGATCTCCGATCTGCAGGCATATGTCGCGCGCTTCTTCGAAGTAGTTTCGCGCACCATTGAGATCGTGACGCCGCGCCGCCAGATCGCCCAGCGATCGAAGTGCATTAGCTTGGCCAAGCCGATCTCCAATCTGCAGGCAAATGTCCCGCGCTTCTTCAAAATGGGTTTGCGCTTGCTCCGAAGCATCCCGGCGCAGAGCCAGATGGCCTGCCGCGTGAACGGCTTGAGCTGCTGCGCTCTTCGACTCACTCGCGCTACGCTCCTTCAGAATCAACGCAAGCTTAAGAAAGGTTGTTTGATCAAAGCGTCGCTCACTGGCGGAAAGTAGGCGCGCTGATTCGATAGCTTGCCTTAACTTTCTAACTGGTTGATCACGAGCGGCTTGGAGGAGGACCGGCGCAAAATTCCGCAGATGCGGCAGCAGCTCGGCTTCCGCTGCCGGCCACCCTGTCGTTCCGAAGTTCTTCCCTTTTTCAAGCAGCTTCATTACTGCCCTTACAACTCGTTGAAGCTCCTCTCCCCTTAGGGGCTTCTCGATGCTCACCGCTTCACGCAGCGGATTGAGAAGCTTAATCGAGCCATCGGGCCGCGGCGCAATAAGACGTAACTGTCGCAAACTATCTGTGGCGGCATCCGACTTTGCCGCGCTGATCTGCCGATCTTCGCGACCAAGAAAGGCCTTCATTCCACCCGGCGGAATGCCGTCGGGGAGGAAGCCGAGGATGGCGAGGAGCCGGTTGGCCATAGGGGATAAACGCCGAGAAGTGAGTGACACGCGTAACGACGCCATAACTGAGTTATGACGATTTTCTTGAGCGCCTGGCTGGCGCAACAATTCAGCTTTCTCGTCTTCCCATCGCCTCAGCATGGGACCAAGCGTGAGATCGCTGTCGACGCGGCTTGCCATTATCGTAAGAGAAAGAGCGTGACCGTCGAGCGCTGCCAAAAGGGGCGGGAGGTCTGGATCGTCTCTTCGTATGTTCGTTGCAATGCCGCAAAATAGATCGCGACTTTCGTCCAATGGTAGGGGCGATAAATCGTCGATCTTTGTCCAGCCTAACAGGAATGGTAGGCCTTCGCGGCTAGTCACAACAAACGAAAGACCAGCGGTGTCTCTCAGCAAACTTAAAATGCGGCTGGTCTCGGGCTCATCGGCTTCTATCAAACCTTCAACATTGTCCAAAATTGCGAAGGCTGATTCCTGTCCGCATGAGTAACGGATGGCCGCGAGAGTCGCGCTCTGTGTCGGTTCCGGACTAAGCCCGAGTTCGGCCGCCAAAAGAATGAATACATCAAGAGGGTCCGTGCGGTTTTCGAGGTTGACGAACACGCGTCTTTCGCCAAACTTTTCAGTTAGCCTCTCATCATAACTCGCGGCGACCGCGACTGTCGTTTTTCCCATCCCTGGTCCGCCGGTGATGATGCATGGACGGCCTTCTGTTGCGGCTGTGACGACTCTGTTGATTTCGTCGCGACGTCCGACGGGGTGCGGATTGGCGATCGCCAAGTCGATGCGGTTTACTTTGATCGCGGAAGCTTGAGGTCCCGAGTTTTCGGGAGCTAAACTTCTGAGGAACTCCGGCAGTTTTTCATGCTTTGGACCGTAAGAAACTAAAGTGACGTTATCTGGCCAGCCCGGCGTTGCCACCTCGTCGTCGGTGACTAACGCAACGTGCTTTTTGCCTAACCCGCCCCATAACGAACTGAACCATTTTAACAGACGCCCGACATTTTGATCCGCAAGGCCATCCGCCGAGCAACCGACAAAGACAAGTGTGTCAGCGAATGCCGCTTGCCGCTGAAGAAACTGCGCACGATCACTATGGTTTACTCTATCGTAATCGGCGTTCGAAAAAACTACTGACTCGGGTTCTTCCCAATAGCCGTGGATATGCCAGACATTCGAGGATTCTCCCGACAAAATTTCCGCGACTGACTCGGGGCTAAGCCAAGTTTTTGGCTGAGCGCCTTTTTTTGTGCAAAGCAGACCGTCATAATTGGTTGTCGCGAGACGGCAGTCGAGCGCGATAATTGCATCGAGAAGAGCGGGCTCGTTAGCTTTTAGCTTGCCCACATTGTTCTTCAGCCAAACGCGATAGTCATTGCTCTTAAAGCCTCCCAATTTTGTCTGAGCAATATTGGCTGAATTGAGCCAGACGTCAGGATCGTTCCGCGTCAGTCCCTCTCGGCAATGATCGCTCCAATCTTCTCCAGGTTCTTTTGGAGCTGAATCGATTGCGCTCTCAATGAGGCCTTTCCAGCCGGGTGCGGCTCCCCCAGTGACGGCCCTGCTTACCCCTGCGCCGCAAACGATTAGAGCTTTCGCGCCGGATATGACGGTTCTGAGTGCTTCAATAGAATCAGACATCAACGGCCTTAACATTTGCAAAAAGTTGGGCCGTCTTTTTAGGGTGAGTCAAGTAAGATTTAGCGGGCGAGGGCGAACGGCGTGGTGAAGCGGGCGTGCCTCACCCGCCGACAAGATGACGCCAGAAGAAGCAGTCGCTTATGACTACTGCAGCCCCACTGCATCGACCACCCCGCTCGGGCAGCCGGGGTCTGTCGCCGGCGCGGCGGCGATAAGATCGGCGAGTTTGCTGTCGGGTTTGACGTCTCCCACCAATCCGATGGTCATCTCGACGATGAGATTGCGGCCGCCGTCTCTCTTGCAGGCGACGCGCACGCGATCCGCGGCGCCGTCGCCAAAGGTCTCATTGAACGCCGCCTTGAGTTGGTCGCGCGTGATCTCCTCGCCGATATGCGCCGCGAAAAGCCCCTGAACCTTGGAGCCATTCAGCTGCGACATCAGCGCGAGCGTCCGTGAAAAATAGATTTCCGCCGCGCTTCCCGGAAAGCACGTGCCATGTTTGATCCACTCATGCCGTTCGAGCAGCGACATCGTTCCTGGCATGACTTCCGACAGCGCATGCCTTGTCGCGTCGGAGAGTTCGGGCTCGGGCAGGCCGTTCCATCTATTGTCCTTATCGGCGGCGACGATGTGGCGATCGACGTTGCAATATTGTTTTTTGGGCCAGAGCCCATGCAGCGTGAAATGCGTCGCGTCGAACCGGTCGGGTCTTTGCGTTTCGCATTCCGTCTTGTCGGGCTTGCCTTCGCAAAAGGCCGGCTGCCAGCTCACGGCGAGGATGTAATCCGGCTTTTGCGCCGCGGGGCCGCCGTCAGGCTCTTGCCCGCCCGAGGCTTCTTCGCCGCCGCTCCCCGGCTGGCCGCCGCCCTCAGCGAGCGTCGCCTCGCCGCATCCGACCGCGACCCACCGGCGCCCCGGCTGAGCGTCGGGGACATCGATGAGATAATGTGTCGCGTTCGGCTTGTTCTTGGCGAAAATGGAATAATGCCCATTCGGCTCGACGCTGATGTTGCCCGGATTGGCGCCGGTTCTGATCGATTGAAGCGCGGGACAGGACTGACGGGCTAGAAAAGTTCCCGATGCAGGCGTATCCGCCGTCGCGCCTGAGGCGACGAGCGACAATGACGAGCAAAGCAGCATTCGAACAGCGCGTGCGCGCATGACAAAACTCCACAAAATCAGCAACACGCGGAAGGGTAATCGCGGCGGCGCAGGCGAGCAAGCATTGTCTGGTTGCGCGATTCTTTCGACGTCCACGAAAGCGACGTCTCGTCAGGGATGAAACTCCGGCGAACCTCCTCAATTGTATTGAGGCACATTCCAAGGAAAAAGGTGGCCGTGAAGGGCATGGCGCTCACGAAGCAACCTCATCCTGAGGAGCGACCGAAGGGAGCGTCTCGAAGGACGAGGTTGCTTCGCCCTCGTGCTTCGAGACGGCTGCTGCGCAGCCTCCTCAGCATGAGGGCTTAGGGAGCGCCATTCAAACAGGCCTCGTTACGGGCGCTCATTCGGCGCTCAGCGCCTCTCTCAACCCCGCCAGATCCTCCGGCAGTTCGCTTTCAAACATCATCTCCTCTTTCGTCACCGGATGCTCGAACCCCAGCGTCGCGGCGTGCAGCGCCTGGCGGTCCAAACGCTCGACGATCTCGCGCGTGGCGGGCTTCAGTTTCGCGACCTTGGTTTTAAAACCCGCGCCATAGGTTTGATCGCCGATCAGCGGATGGCCGATATGCGCCATATGCACGCGGATCTGATGCGTGCGGCCGGTCTCCAGCTGGCAGCGCATGAGCGCGGCGACGCCGTAATCCTCGACCTTCTCCCAATGGGTGATCGCCTCGCGGCCGCGCGCTTCCGACACAACCGCCATTTTCTCGCGCTGCGTCGAATGGCGGCCGAGCGGCGCGTCGACCGTTCCATGCGCGCGATCGGGAACGCCCCAGACGAAGGCGAAATATTCGCGTGTCAGCGACAGTTTGCGGCCGTGATCGGCGAAGAGGCGCGAGAGGCCATGATGCGCGGCGTCGGTCTTGGCGACGACCAAGAGGCCGCTCGTATTCTTGTCGATGCGATGCACGATGCCGGGCTTCTTCACCCCGCCGACGCCGGAAAGGCTGTCGCCGCAATGAGCGATCAGCGCGTTGACCAGCGTGCCGCTCTCATGCGCGCTCGCCGGATGCACGACGAGGCCGGCCGGCTTGTCGATGACGAGGAGATGTTCGTCCTCATAGACAATGGCGAGCGCGATATCTTCGCCCTGCGGCTCGGCCGGAGTCGCCGGCGGCACGTCGAGCGTAACGTGATCTCCGGCGCCGAGCTTCTTGGCCGGATCGCGCGCCGTCTCGCCGGCAAGGGTCGCGCGGTCGTCCTCGATCAGCCCCTTGATGCGGCTGCGCGACAGATGCGCGGCGACGATCTCCGGCTGTTCGGCGAGAAAGCGGTCGAGCCGGGCGCCGGCGTGCTGCGGCGCAACGAGAAATTCGAAGCGCTCGGCGGATGCGTCAATTTGAGGCAGAGCCTTGACTGTCATTTCAGCTTTTTTTCCGCGCGCCGACGCGCACATGATATGAGAGCCACCGAAACGCGGGCGTGGCGCGAGCGGAGGCGTGAACCTTCGCCATTATGCGCATCGAAAAACGCCGCCCAAGGGAGGCTCTTCCATTAGCGACGCCGAGGCTCCGTTCTGCGCCGTCATTGGCGCGGGCCCCGCCGGCCTTTTCGCCGCCGATGCGCTCGCGCGCGCCGGCGCACGCGTCGTTATCTATGAGCACAAAGCGAGCCCCGCGCGCAAATTCCTGATGGCGGGGCGGGGCGGGCTCAACATCACCCATAGCGAAGGCCTGGAGCGTTTCATCTCGCGCTATGGCGCAGCGGCCGCGAGAATCGCGCCGTTCATCCGCGCCTGGACGCCGCAGGCGCTGCGCGACTTCTGCGCCGAGCTTGGCGAGACGACCTTCGTTGGCTCCAGCGGCCGGGTGTTTCCGGCAAGCTTCAAGGCTTCGCCGCTGCTGCGCGCCTGGCTGCGGCGGCTGACGCGGCTTGGCGTCACGATCGTGACCCGCCACGACTTCGCGGGTTTCGCCGAATCGGGGGCGCTGCGCTTGATCGGCCCGGATGGCGAATTCACCCGCAAGGTCGACGCCCTGGTGCTGGCGCTCGGCGGCGCCTCCTGGCCGCGGCTCGGCTCCGACGGCGCCTGGGCGGCGCGGCTTGGCGCGCAGGGCGTGCGCGTTACGCCGCTCGCCGCCGCCAACAGCGGCGCGCTGATCGAGTGGAGCGCGATCTTTCGCGACGATTTCGAAGGCCAGCCGATCAAGACGGCGTTGCTGCGCCATGGCGCGTCTACGGCGCGCGGCGATGTCGTCGTCACGCGCGCCGGACTGGAAGGCGGGCCGGTTTACGCGCTCTCCTCGCAGCTGCGCGACGTCACGCAAAAACACGGCCCGACCACGCTGTCGATCGATCTGCGGCCCGACACCAGTCTCGAATGCCTGACGCGCAAGCTGTCGCGGCGTCCACAGAAACAGTCGCATGCGAATTTCCTGCGCAAGGCCGGGTTCTCGAAAGTCGAGATCGGGCTCCTGCGCGAGGGGCGCGGGGAGGGCCTGCCGCGCGACGCGGAAACGCTCGCGGGGCTCATCAAGAATGCGCCGCTCACCGTCACGGGCGTCGGCGGTCTTGAGCGCGCCATCTCGACCGCCGGCGGCGTCTCCTTCGACGAACTCGACGACAATCTGATGCTCAAGAAGCTCCCGGGCGTTTTCGTCGCGGGCGAGATGCTCGACTATGACGCGCCGACCGGCGGCTACCTGTTGCAGGCGGCCTTCGCCACCGGACTGGCCGCGGGTCGCGGCGCCGCCCGCTATCTCGGCCTTTCGCCCGACAAACCCGTCGCGCCGTTCGAGCCCGATCAGACGGGCTTGTCGCCCCGCCAGTCGCCGAACGGACGCGATCCGGAAGCGTCGAACAAATACAGCCTGTAGACCTCCGCTGCGCCGCCCTCCATGCCCGGCGATCCGGCCGGCATGCCCGGCGCGACGACGCCGACGGCTTTCGGCCGCTCCTTCAGGAGCCGCGCGACCGCCTGCGGGGGAACATGGCCCTCGACGATGTAGCCGTCGATCTCGGCCGTGTGGCAGGAGGACAGCGGCTCAGGCACGCCGAGGCGTTTTTTTACCGCCTGCATGTCGGCTTCGACAATCTCCTCGACGATGAAGCCGGCCTCGCGCATGCGCGCGCTCCACGCGCCGCAGCATCCGCAGGTCGGGCTCTTATGCATCACGACCTTCGTCGCGCCCTCTGCGCGCGCCCATCCGGGGACAAGCGCGGCGACGGCGGCGAACCGCAGCGTCTCGCGTCGGGTGAAGGGGTTATTCGCCATCGGCGTCGATCCTTGTCTCGCGCGCTCATGGGCGCCCGTTTCGAATTCGGGCGCATCGTCGGAACGGCATTCGCGCGAAGTCGCTTGCGGTAGTATGTCAGTGTCGCCGACAAAAGCGGCAAGACGTCGCCCGAACGAACCCAGCGCTTACCATCGGAAGGGTGCATGAGCCAATCCGCCGCCAGCCCGCAAATTGCCGACGAGCCGCTCAGCGAATTCTCGCTTCTCGGCGGCCCCCTTCAGAGGCTGGGAAAACGGCTCGGCCTCGTCCGTCCGGGGCCGAATACGCTCCCCCTGGGGATCGCGCTCGGTCTGATCCCCTGGATCGTCCTCGTCGCCTTGGCGGCGCTTGAAGGCGATCGCGGAAAGTTCTTTACGCTCTCCGTCATCGGCGGGCACATCCGGTTGCTGGCGGTCATTCCGCTGCTGTTCTTTTGCGAAACCACGTTTGATCGGCAAGCGAGGGAGTTTCTCTCGACCCTCTTGCGTTCCGGCGTGGCGTCGAGAACGGCTCCCGCCTTGCAGGCTGAAGTTCGAAGCCTCGCCCGCTGGAGCAATTCCTGGATTCCGGATGCGACCTCGCTCGCGGCGACAGTGCTGATGTTTCTTTTCGCGGCGCAGCTTCATCTGTCTGGAAAGACCGCGTCGCCCGAATCGGGCCGAACCTTGGCCCTCATGCCGCTTGCGGGCTTGTGGTACTGGATGGTCTGTCTACCGCTGTTTCGCTTTCTGGCGTTTCGTTGGGTTTGGCGGCTCGCGCTCTGGTGGCGTTTCCTGTGGCGCTTGGCCCGAATGGAGCTGCGCCTGACGCCGACGCATCCCGACGGCGTCGGGGGCCTCGGATATCTCGAAGTCGTCCAAACCCATCTGGCGCCTCTGGCGTTCGCCATCTCACTGCTCGTCGCCGCCGGTTTCGCCGAGGAAATGTCGGCGGGCGCGTCCTTCGATCCGATTTACCTGGCGACGGCCATCATTGTGATCGTCGACATCGTGCTGTTTCTCGGTCCGCCCTGCTTCTTCGCCTTCAAGCTGATGGAATGCAGAGAACGGGGACTGCGCGACTACACGGTGCTTGCCGCGCGATACGTCGAGGACTTCGAGCGCAAATGGTTTGGCGAAGCGTCTCATGACAGAGAGCCTTTGCTGGGGACGCCGGACCTGCAATCGCTTGCCGATCTCGGCAATAGCGTCGGCGTTGTGCGCAATATGCGCCTGGCGCCCGTCAGCATTCGCCTGCTGGCGATCATTCTCGCCGCGGCGCTGCTGCCGATGCCGCCGCTCTTCTTGTTCAAATATCCTGTCGCGGAGATGGCGCAAAAGCTGTTCATGAAATTGACGGGACTCTGACGAACATAAAGCCGTTCCGTGGAGCGCGCCGCATTCCCCTCGGGGGCCAAGACGCCTATGCTGCGCGCCATGCTCCCGTCGCCCTTCTGGTCCGAGCTTTCGATGCGCGACATGCGCGCGCATGACATGTCGCGCGTCATCGCCGTTCTGCCCATCGCTGCGGTGGAGCAGCACGGACCGCATCTGCCGCTCGGCGTTGACGCCATGATCATGGAAGGATGCGTCGAGCGCGTCGCGGTGCGCCTGCCCGAAGACCTCGAAGCGGTTTTTTTGCCGATCCAGAGCGTCGGCGTGTCGACCGAGCATCGCGACTTCCCCGGCACGCTGACGCTGACGAATGAGACCGCCTCGCGCGTCCTCATCGAGATCGCAGAGGGCGTCCTGCGCACAGGCGTGAGAAAGCTGGTGCTCCTCAATTCGCATGGCGGCAATTCCGCGCTCATTTCGCAGACGGCGCTCGAATTGCGCGCGCGTTCGGGCGCCTTGGCTGTCACTGTCTCCTGGGCGCGTTTCGGCTATCCGGATGGATTGTTCTCTGCGGCGGAGCTGCGCCACGGGATTCATGGCGGCGAAATCGAAACGTCGCTCATGCTCGCCTTCCGGCCCGAACTCGTCGACATGGCGCGCGCCAAAAACTTCCCGCCGGCGACGCTCGACTTCGAGCGCGATTTCGCCTGGCTGCGCGCCGACCGCCCGGCGGGCTTCGGCTGGATGGCGCAGGATCTCTCGCCCGCGGGCGCTATGGGCGATGCGTCGAAAGCCAGCGCCGAGAAGGGCGAAGCGGTGGCGGATTACTGGGCGACGGCCTTCATCGAATTATTGCGCGACGTCGAGGCGTTCGATCTGACGCGGCTCAAGAGCATGGACGATTGAGGATCACGCCGCTGGCGCCGTCCAAAGATAGGTCCAGGTCTCGGTCAGCGTGCGCCCGTGCGCGCGCAGAAACAGCCGAAGATCGGCGGTCTGACCAGGTTTCGCCGAAACATCAAAGAGCGCGCGCAATCCGTCGATATGCGTGTTGGCGGCGACGCTGACGCGCAGCACGCGCCCGGCGTTCGTCGTCGCCACCGCTTCGACCTGGCCCGGATCGGCGACGTAATAGGCCAGATCGCCGCCGGCGAAATCGACGATGAAACGATGCGCGTCGGGATCAACGGGCTCGGCCGAGCCAAGCGCCCGCGCCGGCGCCTCGAAGGTGTTGACGACCATGCCGTTGGGCGCGAGCTGCGGCATGTAGAGCCCGGCGGTGATACGATAGGCGTAAACGAAGGGCGCGCCGGGCTCAGGCGACTTTGCCGGCGTCCAGCTCGCGACGATATTGTCGTTTGTTTCGTCGCGCGTCGGCAGCTCGAGCAGTTCGACGCGGCCTTCGCCCCAGTCGCCGATAGGTTCGACGAAATAGCTCGGGCGGTTTTCATAGGCGAGGTCAAGATCCTGATAGGATTCGAACGTTCTGTCGCGCTGCAGCAGTCCAAAGCCGCGATTGTTGTCGTCGAGAAAGGACGAGGTCCGCGTTCGTGGAGGATTGGCGAGCGGGCGCCAGAGCCATTCGCCGGCGCCGGTATGGATCAAGAGCCCGTCGGAATCGTGCAATTCGGTGCGAAAGCCGTCGCGCACGTCCCGGTCGTTTTCGCCGGTCAGATACATCGACGTGAGCGGCGCGAGGCCGAGCTTCATCCCCGCGCGCCGCGGGAAAAGCGTCGCCTGGATTTCGAGCGCGCTCTCCTGTCCAGCGAAGAGATCGAATCTGAAGGCGCCTGTCGCTGCCTCGCCGTCGAGTAGCGCATAGAGCGTCGCGTGATTGCTGCCCTTCTCCGGCGTCTCGACCCAGAATTCGCGGAAGAACGGAAAGCTCTCGTGCTCGGAGCCGGTCTCGACGCACAGCGCTCGCGCGGAAAGCCCATATTTCTGATCCCGGCCGAGAAAGCGGAAATAGCTCGCGCCCAGGAACGAAATCACCTCATCGTGCACATGCGGCTCGTTGAGCGGAAAATGCAGGCGAAAGCCAGCGAAGCCGGTGTTGACGGGGGGAGCCTTTTCGACCTTGAGGCGACCATAGTCGAAGAGCGCCGGCGAATAGGGAATCGGCGTCGCGATGCCGTCGCGGATCATATTCACCGTCATCGGACGACGATAGAGGAAGCCGAGATGGAACGTCTCTAGCCGGAAGCCGCCGTCCGCGCCCGCAAAAACATCATGCTCGCGCTTGAAGCGGATCCCTCGCCATGTGTCGAAGTCCAGAGCGTCGAAGGGATCCGGCAGACGCGGCGGAACCGTCGTGTCGAAGGGCGCCAGCGCCAGGTCGTGCGCCCGCTGCACGACATTCTCGAAGCCGAACCGCGGCGTGGGCGTGTCGGCGGCCGCCAGCGCTGGGAATTTGAGCGCGACTTGCGCGCCTATTGTAGAGAGCGCTCCGGCGAATTGGCGCCGTGTTATTCGCGTCATTCCCGCGTCCGACCAGGGTTTTGCCTTCGCTAATTGACTGCTGCTCTAGCCCTATCGTCCCGCTGGCGCAAGAAGCTGGCGGCTCGAGGCGCAGCGCCGCGACCTACATGCATCACCCGCTGAAAAAATAATCGTTTGGCGCAAAAACCGCTTGTAACAGCGGCAAAAGCGCGTATCTAAGTCCTTGCCCAAATCGCACGTGCCTGTGGTCGTGTGTCGGTAGGCGGGGATCCGGACAAGAGGCCGGTCAACCGCCAGCGTAAAACCGGCAGCCGGAGGCGAACCGGCGAACTCCGTCTCTGCGGAGGATCGCGACTTAAAGCAACGACGGACCGGGCTTTTTCGTCTCTGTCGACCCTCCAAAGGTCGGCGTACCGAAGAGGCTTGTCTTTCTTGCCGGGCGTGCGGATCGGGATTCTCCCCTTCCAATCGATGGCTGTACCCGCGGAAGCGTGCGCGCTCAGGCGTGCATCATTTCGCATCGGTCCAGTCAACGGCGCATCAACCAGCCGTTCGAGCGCTTGCGCTCGCGCGGCCTTGGACAGCTAAACCCAACGCTCGTCGCGTCTCCATCGCGCGCGGGCGAACGGAGCGGCGTGTCCGTTGACGCTCAACGATCTGGGCGCGGTTCGCCGCGCAAGGGGGCCACGATGACCGACCGTATTCTCGATTTCCTCGCCGAGCGCCGACGCAACGGGCGCGACAACGGACCTTGCCTCGTCGTCGATCTCGACGTCGTGCGCGAAAACTATGTCGGCTTCGCCAAGGCGTTGCCGGATACGCGCGTCTTCTATGCCGTGAAAGCCAATCCGGCGCCGGAAGTGCTCTTGCTCCTCGCCTCGCTCGGCTCGTGCTTCGACACGGCGTCCGTCGTCGAAGTCGAGCAGGTCCTCGCCGCTGGCGCGACGCCCGACCGCATCAGCTTCGGCAATACGATCAAGAAGGAGCGTGACGTCGCCCGCGCCTATGCGCTCGGTGTGCGGCTCTTCGCGGTCGACTGCGAGGCTGAAGTCGAGAAGATCGCGCGCGTCGCGCCCGGCTCCAAGGTGTTCTGCCGCATTCTCTGCGACGGCTCGGGCGCCGAATGGCCCTTGTCGCGCAAATTCGGCTGCGTCCCCGAGATGGCGACGGGCGTGCTCGAACATGCGCATCGCCTCGGCCTGAACGCCTATGGCGTCTCCTTCCATGTCGGCTCGCAGCAGACGAATCCGCGCATGTGGGACGCCGCGCTGAAGTCCGCGTCGGAGATCTTCCGCGAACTCGCGGAGCGCGGAATCAATCTGCAGATGGTGAACCTCGGCGGCGGCTTCCCGACGAAATATCTCAAGAACGTGCCGGCGGTGAAGCAATATGGCAATGCGATCTTCCGCGCGCTGTCGAAGCATTTCGGCAACCGCATTCCGGAGACGATCATCGAGCCGGGCCGCGGCATGGTGGGCAACGCCGGGCTGATCGAAGCGGAAGTCGTGCTGATCTCGAAGAAGTCGGAGGAGGACAGCGAGATTCGCTGGGTCTATCTCGACATCGGCAAGTTCAACGGCCTCGCCGAGACGACCGACGAGATGATCCGCTATCCGATCCGCACGCCGGCCGACGGGGCGCCGACGAGTCCCTGCGTCGTCGCGGGCCCGAGCTGCGACAGCGTCGACGTGCTCTACGAGAAGCAGCCCTATCAGCTGCCGATCTCGCTCGAGATCGGCGCGAAAGTGCTGATCGAAGGAACCGGAGCCTATACGACAACCTATTCGGCCGTGGGCTTCAACGGTTTCCCGCCGCTCGAGACGCATGTGATCTGAGCGAGTCGATCGTTTCCCTCGTCCTTCGAGACGGCCTTTTCGAGGCCTCCTCAGGATGAGGGAAACTGATGGCGGCTGCCCTATCCGCCCTCATCCTGAGGAGCGAGCGAAGCTCGCGTCTCGAAGGGCGAGGGCGGGAACAATCCCAACCCAGTCCCGATCGGCGGGCGCGTCAAGCGCCAGGCGCGAGGGTCGCTTGTCCTTCTTAAGGGAGGGAAAGATGGCCTTTGAACTTGCATGCCCCAATCACGCCCCCGCGTCGTTCATCGCGCCGGAAGCGCTTGTCGCTCGTGCGCCATTTGCGATTTGCAATGAAGCGCCGAGCGACCATGCGGCGCGCGAAGCTTTGCTCGACGACGCCTTCGGTCCCGCGCGGTTCTTGAAGACCTGCCAGCGGCTGCGCGACGGATCGGCGCCGGCGCCCGGCCTCGCGCTGGTCGCGACCGACAGCGTCGGCGCGCTCATCGGCACGCTGCGGCTTTGGCCGGTTCTTGCCGGCGGGCGTGCGGCGCTGCTGCTGGGCCCGCTCGCCGTCGCAGCGCAGGCGCGTTCGCTCGGCGTCGGCGGCGCGTTGATTCGCGAGTCGCTCGCCCGCGCCGCCGACTTCGGCCATCGCGCCGTGCTGCTCGTCGGCGACGCCCCCTATTACGCGCGCTTCGGTTTCGAGCGCCGATTCACGGAGCGGCTGACAATGCCGGGACCGGTCGAGCGCGCGCGCTTTCTTGGCTTGGAGCTTGTCGATGGCGCGCTGTCGGGCGCGCGCGGACGCGTCGTTCCCGCCGCCGCGCATCAGATCGGCTTGCCGCAGGCGGCTTAGAGCGCTTCCCGATCACATGAAGTCATGTGATCGATAAGGTATCGCGCGTTCTGCTCCACGCTCACCAATAGGCGAGAATGCCGCGCGCAAGCGGGTAGGAGAGGCCGGCGCCAAGCGCCACGCCCGCCGCGACGTCGCTCGGATAGTGGTGCGCCGTCGCGATTCGCGACCAGGCCATCGACAGTAGAAGAAGGCCGGCCGATAGCGTCGTCCCCGGCCAGGCGATGACGATGGGCGCGAGCACGCCGGTGAGCGTCATGGCGTGGCCGCTCGGAAAGGAGTGATCGTCGAGCGTCTTCAACAGCGACGGCAATCGCGCGTCGACATGGAACGGGCGCCTGCGGCCGAAGCGGCGCTTGATGATCGGATAGAGCATATGCAGCAGCGCGGCGTTCAGTCCCGCAAGCGCCGCGACATGCAGCCCTTGCCAGCCAAGGCCGATGAGGACGATGGGCGCGAGGATCAGATAGATCCAGCCATTGCCGAGCTTGCTGATCGCGACGGCGAGGAATCTGCCGATCGCGGAGCGCGCCGTTCGTGAGAAGAGATGAACCGCCGCGAGGTCAAGGTCGAAGAGACGTTGGCCCCACGTGGCGGCGACGCCGATGTCTGCTTGCGGCTCTGATGACGCGTCTCGCGTCAGCTTCGCCAGCTGGTCCGATGTGAACGCCATGACGCAACGCTACGCGACGCACGCTGCGGTTTCGCGACGCGGAGGCTGCGTTTACGTGACGTCGGGATAGAGGATGCGTGACGTTTATGTGATGTTTTGGTGACAGCGCTACGCGGGGGCGTGTTTCGCGAAGGCGCTGCGAAAGACGGCGTCGAAGGCGTCGGCGTCGACGTCGACCGTTTCGATCTCCGCGCCATCTTCGGCGACGCCGGAAAAGCGATATTGCGGGTCTGAAAACTCGAGACCTTCTTCGTCTTCGGCGCTTTCGTAAGGCAGCGCGATCTCGACCATCAACTGTCGCTTCAGCGACAACGCCCGGCCGACCACCGCGTCGATGCGGCCGTCCTCGCTGCTGAAATAACCGTCGAGAATAATCAGGCAGACGTCGGCGTTTGGCGCTTCGTCCTCCAGCCATTGCAGCGCGGCTTCGACGCTTTCGGCGACATCGATCTTGCCTGCCTCGCTCACGACGAATTGTTGCGGCTGGTCGACGCCGGCGTCGGACCGCGCCACGCCGAAGGGCGTCAGCATGCGTCCGCGCGCCAGCGTCGTCACGGCTTTCGCGAAGGCCTCGCCGGCCAATGCTGCGATGGGTTCGTTCGGAATTGGTTCTGCGTCAATGCTCATGACATTCTCCTCCGAGCAAGCGGAGTTCCGAGGTTCAATAGATCGAAGTTATCCGTTTCAAGATTGTTCATACCGACGTCGTCGCCTCTCGCAGCCATTGGCGCGTCTTCGCGTCCACAAGCGGCGACAGGATTTTGCGCACCCGGGCGTGATAGGCGTTGAGCCAGATGATTTCTTCCGGCGACAGCAATTTTGGTTCGACGCAATTCAAATCGAAAGGCGCAAGCGTGATGGTCTCGAAGCCAAACATCTCGCGTTCGGCGCCTTTGATCTCGCGCTTCTCGACGATGACGAGATTTTCAAGCCTGATGCCATATTCGCCGGCGCGGTAATAGCCGGGCTCGTTCGACAGAATCATGCCCGGCTGCAACGGCGCCGTCCCGAGCTTCGAAATACGCTGCGGCCCCTCATGCACCGAGAGGTAAGCGCCGACGCCATGGCCCGTCCCATGATCGAAGTCGAGTCCAGCCTCCCACAGCGCGCGGCGTGCGAAAGCATCCAACTGCGCGCCCGAGACGCCCTTGGGAAAGACGGCGCGGGCGATGGCGATATGGCCTTTGAGCACGCGGGTGAAATGTTCGCGCAATTGTTTCGAGGCCGGACCGACGACGACGGTGCGCGTCACGTCGGTCGTGCCGTCGAGATATTGCGCGCCGGAATCGACGAGATAGACGCCGCGACCGACCTTGAGATTGCTCGTTTCCGTCACCCGATAATGCGGGATCGCCGCATGTTGGCCGAAAGCCGAGATCGTCGGGAAGGAGATGTCGCGCAGGTCGCCGTTCTCGCGGCGGAAGGTTTCGAGCGCTTCCGCCGCGGAGATTTCGGTGAGCCGGCCCTTTGGCGCGGCTTCGGAAAACCAGGCGAGGAAGCGCGTCAGCGCCGCGCCGTCGCGAATATGAGCTTCGCGTGCGCCGTCAAGCTCCCTTTCATTCTTGATCGCTTTCGGCAGCGTCGCCGGATCGTCGGCGAGACGCGGCTTGCCGCCCGCCGCGCGCAAGGTTTCGACAAGTTTCGCCGGCGCCGTCGCGGAATCAAAGAGAATGGTCGCGCCGCGCTTGCCGGACAGCACGAGATCCTCGACGAGGCTTTCAGGCGTCTTCAGCGTCAGAAATTTTTCAAGCGCGGCGCGCACCTTCGGCGCGAGCTTCGCATCGTCGACGTAGAGCGTCGGCGCGCCGTCCTTGGGCAACAGGGCGAAGCACAGCGGGATCGGCGTATGCGCGACATCGGCGCCGCGAATGTTGAACGCCCAGCAGATCGCATGCGGATCGGACATCAGCGCCGCGTCGGCATCCTTCAGCGCCGCGCGCAGCTTCTTGATCTTCGCGCTGGCGCTCGCGCCGGCGTAACGCGCGGGATGAATCGCCACCGCGCCTGTCGGCTCGGCCGGCCGGTCAATCCAAAGCGCATCGATCGGATTGGCGTCGAGCGGAACGAGTTCGATCCTTTTTTCCGCGAGAGTTTTGCCGAAGCGTTCGATCTGCGCGCTGGTGTGCACCCAGGGGTCATAGCCGATGCGCGCGCCTTCGCGCGCATGTCCGCTGAGCCAGGCGACGGGCGTCGTTTGCGCGATGTCGAGCGGCTTGAAGAGCTTCGCGTCGATCTCGCCGCGCACCTGAATAACATAGCGGCCATCGACGAAGAGCGCGGCCTCTTTCTCCAGCACGACGGCGAAGCCGGCCGACCCGGTGAAGCCGGTCAGCCAAGCGAGGCGCTCCGCGCATTTGGGCACATATTCGTTTTGATGGACGTCGGCGCGCGGAACGAGAAAGCCGTCGAGCCCTTGCCGTTTCAGCTCAGCGCGCAGCGCCTTGAGGCGCGCCGCGCTGTCGCCGCGCAGGGCGTCGTCGACGAATGTTTGGAATTTTGCTTCGAACATACGCACAAACTATGCACGTCGCGCGCCATGGGCAATGGCTCTCGAACTGTCGACTTGCCCCCTCCCCAGCCCTCCCCCGCTGCGCGGGAGAGGGGGCAGGTTGCGGGACAACGAACAGGTTGCCGGGGGTTAGCCAGGTTTTCGCGTAATGGCGCGGATGATCCCCGCTCCCGCTTTAAAGGGGAAGGGGCAGGGAGGGGGCGTAGGACGCTCCGCCGCGTCTAAGAACCAGAGTCGCCCACCCGTCGATGTCGCCCCGCTCGGCCAGGAAGAACCCCTGGGCGCGGTAGGCGTCGAGCACGCCGCGCACGTCGCGCGCCAGCAGTCCCGAAAGCACCAGCTCCGCGTCGGCCGTCGCGGCGCGGGCAATCTCCGGCGCGAGCAGGCGCAGAGGCTTCGCCAGGATATTGGCGAAGATCAGATCATATTGGCCTTGCAGCGACGGGTGGCGGAGCCCGGTCGCGACGACCGGGCGAACATCGGCGCCGGCGCCATTGGCGCGGGCGTTGGCCGAGGCTGTCGCCACGGCGACGGGATCGATATCGCCGCAGGCGACGCGTTGGTGAAAGAGGCGCGCGGCGGCAATCGCCAGAACGCCGGTGCCGGTTCCGACATCAAGGATGCGCTGTGGGCGCCGGCGCTTGGCGATTCTCTCGAGCGCTCTAAGGCAACCGAGCGTCGTGCCGTGATGGCCGGTGCCGAAAGCGAGCGCCGCCTCGATCTCGACGCCGATGTCGTTTACGCGCCGCCGGCCCCGATCATGCGCGCCATGCACCAGCACGCGGCCGGCGCGGACCGGGGCCAATCCGGCAAGAGCGTTTTCCACCCAGTCCTGCTCGGCGACAGTCGAAAAGCGCGCCGCCCGCGCGGTTTCGGCGTCGGCAGCGGCCTCGATCAGGGCGAGGATCTGCGCTTCGTCGGGCGCGGTCGCGAAATAGACCTCGACGGACCATTGGGGGCCGTCATCCACCTCGAAGGCGGCGGCGGCGGTCTCTGTCGGCTCGAAGGTTTCGACGATGAGGTCGGCGACGGCGCGGGCGCGTTTTTCGTCGCAATCGAGGCGCAGCATGTGGCTGGCGTTATTGGGGGGAAGGCCTTCAAGCATGCGCGCGCTTACCACGGCCGGGGCGCGCGCGTCACCTTTCGCCAGGCGCCAGCGGCCTGTATTGTCGCGTTAGAGGCTGGTTCCAACGAGTTGAAGGCGTGAATGACCGAAAGACTTTCGATCTGTCTGATCGGCCCCAAGAAGGGCGGCAAGTCGTCGCTGCTCGCCTCGCTCGTCGACTGCGTCGCGCAAAGCGCCTTTGGCTATTCGCCGCGCCTGCGCCCCGCGCTGCAACCGATCACCGAGGCGGAATTCTACGCCGAAAGCGCTGAGCCGAAAAAACCCAATCTGCTGTCGGTCGAACAAGGCGACTATGAGCGGCTGCGGCGCGAATTCGCCGAGGGCGGCCTCGCCACCGACACACTCGACACCTACGAATATCGCTTCCGTCTGACGATCAACGGCGAAGCCCCGCCGGCGGCGGTGCTCCGGGGTCCCTGGCTTCTGGAGATCATCGACTCGGCGGGCGAGATCGCCGTGCCGCCGGACGGCGCGGAAGTCGCCATTCTCAACGATGTCAAAGCCAAACTCGCCCGGCAGATGCTTGAGGCTGACGCCATCGTGATCGTGCTGCCGCTGGTGCGGCTCGAGGATTCCGGCTGGTCCGGCAATCTCGCGCGCCTCATCGACCGCTTGGCGCTGGCGCCTGAGAAAAAGCTCAAGCGGCTCGTCGTGGTTTTCTCGCAATATGAGCGCTTGTTCGCCCGCCTCGGGCCGAGCGCCTTCACCTATGCCTGCGATCCGGCGGTGGCGCTGCACGCCTTGCGCAAATCGCTGCGCGCGGCGCAATGGCTGGATCGGTTGCGGGCGCTGGAGGCGCCGAACGGCGGCGCATCGGTGCGCTTCACGGTCTGCTCGGCCTATGGCTTCGTCAAGCGCTTTCAGAATCCCAACATCGATCCGCATCAGCCTGGCGAGCGCCGGTTTCGTCGCGCGGGCCTCGAAGGCGCTCGCGCCTATAATGAATATTGGCGGCCGTTTCTCACCGCCGAGCCGTTTCTTTACGCCGCGCTTGGCCTCGACAGCGCCTTCACCTTCTCCTATGCGCAGCTCGACGCGCGCATCGAGGAGATCGCCTGAAGCGCATTCCGTCAATTCTTGCTTAACGCTCTGTGCATAGGGTGATCGCGCGGATTTCCCGCGCGAAAGGACGCGCGATGCGCATAGCTGCGCCGAATGGCGACGAAACGGCCGAGATCTCTCTCGAACGGCTGCATTATGGGAAGCTCGCTTTTGGCGCGACGCTGCGCGTGCCGGCCACCGCGGGCTATGGCGTGACCTTGCGCAGTTGCAATCTGCAGCCGGCCGACGACCGGCTGCTTTCGCCGCCGCGTCTGATGGCGCTTCGCCGCTTCGAGCCTGAGCTTGTCGATCCTGCTTCGCGACGACGCGGCTCCTTCATCGCGCGGGTCGCCCCGGAGCCGAATTCTCGTCGCGCCATTTTTCTGCGCGCGCGCTTCCGGCCGGAAGACGGCGAAAGCGGCCATGGACGCCTCTATCAGCAGAGCGCCGTCTGGAGCGTGAGCGCCGCGGATTGGCGCCAACATCCGGCGGCGCTTCTCGCCATGGCGGACTCCGAGCTCGACGCGCGACCGGATCTCGTGACCGAAGACGAGGCGGCGCGTTACAACGCCGCGCCGGCGCGTTACCTCGTTCGCTTCATCGATCCGCGGGACGTCTGGAGCGCGCTCGAGGATGCGCTGGAAGCGACCCGCTGGGCGACGCCGACGCTCGAATTTCTGGCGCGGGGCGCCGAAACGGGCAAAGACGCGACGCTGACCTTTGGCGCCGACGATTTTGCCAGCGAGACCGAGTTTCTCGGCGCTGTCGGCCTCGCGCTGCAGTTTTTGCCATCGAGCTATCCCCGCTGGCGCGAGATCAGCGTCGTTTCCGGTCTGCTGCACACGCCGCAGGGTCTTTGCCTGCGCTACCTTCCGTCGCTGCGCGCGGCGGCGCGCGCAACACCCGTCGCCGCCTGAACTTCAGAGCGCTTATCGATCGCCACCATGTGATCGATAAGGCATCGCTCAAAATCAAAATGCTGGAGCAGCTTCTCATCGAAAAAGTCTGTCAACTTTTTCGAAACCTGCTCTAACCGGGCGAACGCCTGTCCATCGGACTCGGTTCAACGTTCAGATAGCGCTCGAGCGCGCCGGAGCGCCGCCGTGGCAGGTTCGCGGCGCCAGCGTCCGCGTAATAGGCGCGCGGGCCGCTGGCGAGGACGCCGTCGGCGGCGTAATGCAAGGCGCGGGCGGAGCGCGGCTTCAGCGCCGCGAACAGCCGCGCCTCAATCTGCCCGACGGTGATATTGTCGACGAGATAGGCGCCTTTGCGGTCGACGTGAGCGATTTCGTCGCGCACGAGCCGATTGAGGATGGCCATGATATTGTCGCGCACGTTCGGCGGCAGGGCAGACATTGCTTCGGCGTCAGGGTCGATCTCGCTCATGTCGCCGTGAACCGGCCGCGCCGCGCGCAAGACGGCTTTCATTGCGCGGATGTCGACGGGCTGCTCCTCGTCGTCGGAAAGATCGATCGGCGCGGCGAACTGACGCCGCTCGCGCGCCTCATAGCCGCGTTTGAAAATCTCCGACAGGAATTTCATGATGAACAGAAAGGCGTCCTGCGCCATGGCGACGCCGATCGCCATCGTCGAATCGGGGGTGAAGCTCCAGAAGGCTTCGCGCGCCAGTTCGAATTTATTGCGCTCGGAACTGTGCGTGCGCAGATAGGCGTCGCTCTTTTTCAAAAGCTCCCGCACCTCGTCGTCTGACAGCCCCGCCGCCTTTCCGGAGACGACGCAGGCGTCGACGAGTGTTTTAGCGTCGTTGAAGCCGTTTGCCGCGGCGCCCCTGTCAGACGCCGGCGCCGAGCGGATCTTGGCGACAATCGCTGAGAGTTCGTCGCGCAGCCCGGCTTCCAGCCCACATTTTTTATCGAAGGCCGCGCGCGCCGCGATCGTGTCGTCGCGCGCCGAGAGCAGATCGCGCGCCTCCCCCTGCGGTTCGCAGGTGAAATCGCGCGGCACGCTTCCCGGCAACGCATTTGATTGCCGCGCCGCCGCGAGAATTGGTTCGCACAGGGGCTTCGCCTCGCGCACGGCGCGCCATGTCGGCTCGAGGCGCAGCTGGTCGCGCAGCGCGGCGAGGTCGCGCAATGTCGCGTCGAGATCGAGGGCGGCTTCGCCCTTCGGCATCGGTCGGCCGGAAGCGGCGCTCGCAGTCTCGGCCTTCTGTTTGAGCGTGATCGTCTGCGCATTGAGCGCGTCGCGCCGCTTCACCGCGTTGGCGCGTTCGTTTGCGGGGCCGGCGAGCGTCTGCCTGAGCGCCGAGACGCGTCGCATCGCTTCGGCGGCTTTCTCCTGATGCCCGCGGCAATTGGGGCCGCAGGTCGCGCCCAGCCCATCGAGTCCGTGCGCGGCGTCGACGGCGAGCTGTTCTTCCTGACGCGCCGTGGCCGCCATCGACGTCATCTCGTCCTGTTTCGCTTTGATGATGACGTCGAGCTCGGCGATGCTGCGCTCAAGCGCCTCGATGTCGCGTCGCGCATCCTCGAGCTGACGCATCGCCGCCTGCGCGCTTTCCATTTCCAGCGCGGCCTGGCTCGCGGCCTGCGCGATGACCGCCTGCTGCGCCTCCTGCCGTTTGCGAATGGCGTCGCGCAGCGCCGGCCCGGCCTGCCGCGCGGTGTCGATGAGGCCGTCGATCGAATCGAGATAAGCCTTGTAGCTCGGCGTCGCGGCGATGCGCGCCGAGGCTGCTTCGTAAGCGGCGGCGATGTCTTTCGTCGCCGGCAGCAGGACTTCCGTCGCAAGCTCCATCGGTTGAAGCTCGGCGACGATCTTGCGCGAGGAGAGCTTGAAGATGTTGTTGTAGTAGTAGGTGAATGAAAAAAAGGCGGAGATCGAGAAGACGAAGGCGAAGACCAGCGCCGTCACGCCGGTCTTGATGATCATGCGCTCGCGCGCCATCCGCCGCCGCGCGATGAGCGCCGCCAGATCGACGCCGAGCGACCAGGATGTCGCAGCGAGCATGGTGAGGACGGCGGTCGTCGCGATCAGCGTGCCCGCGATCCCGATCACGTCTCCGGGCTCCCTCTGCATAATGTCGATCATGCCGGACGAGGTTGTGTAGAAGACCCAGCCCAGAACGGGCAGGGCGGCGGCCATGCCGAGGCGGCCGAGGTTGAGATCGCCGCTCCACAAGCGGGCGAGCGGCGAAATCAGAGCGTCGAAAAGTCCGAAGCGCCGCCGCGGGGCCGAGGCGTCGGGGACGCGCGCCTGCTGCGCGGAGGCGGTCATGGCGCGGACGCTCTCGACGCTGGAACCAGCCGGCTGCGCATGTCCGCTCCCTTAGAAAAAGCAATGTCGGGTTGGTGACGTTGCCGGCGAATTGAGACGGATTTGCGCTCCGGCGCAAGGGCGGACCGCCGCTGCGGCGCAGCGCGTTGGCGGCGCTCCCGGTGGACGCTTGCCGCTCATCGGACTGGGTGTGGTGCGGCGCGGCGCCCCGCTTCCCCTTCCCGAACGATTCGTGCTAGACGGCGAGATTATTGTCTGCGGCTGGGCCGTTCGGCCGCGACTCGCGCTGACGGGCCTTGAACCCGTCAAGTCATCAAGGGGTCAGCCGTGGCCATTCCGTTCCGCTATATCGCAAAAATCGGCGCGTATCTCGTCAAGCAGCACCTCTTGGGCGTGCGGCGCTATCCGCTCGTGCTCATGATGGAGCCGCTGTTCCGCTGCAATCTGGCCTGCGCCGGCTGCGGCAAGATCGATTACCCCGATCATATCCTGAACAAGCGGCTTTCGGTCGAGGACGCGCTGCGCTCGGTGGACGAATGTGGCGCGCCGGTGGTGGTGGTCGCCGGCGGCGAGCCGCTTTTGCACAAGGATTTGCCGGAGATCGTCGAAGGCATCGTCGCGCGGCGTAAATTCGCGATCGTCTGCACCAATGCTCTGCTGCTCGCCAAGAAGATCGACCACTTCAAGCCGAGCCCCTATTTCACCTGGTCGATCCATCTCGATGGCGACAAGGAGATGCACGACCGCGCGGTCTGCCAGGACGGGGTTTATGAGCGCGCCGTCGAGGCGCTCAAACTCGCCAAGTCCAAGGGCTTCCGCGTCACCACCAACAGCACCTTCTTTTCCGACGCCGATCCCGAGCGCGTCGCGAAATTCCTCGACGCGACCACGGCGCTCGGCGTCGACGGGATGACGCTTTCGCCGGGTTACGCTTATGAGCGGGCGCCGGATCAGACTCACTTCCTTAATCGCACCCGCACCAAGGAATTGTTCCGCGCCGTTCTGCGTCGCGGCCGGGGCGGGAAAGCTTGGGGACTCACCCAGTCGACGCTGTTCATGAATTTCCTGGCCGGCAATGTGAGCTATCGCTGCACCCCCTGGGGGATGCCGCTGCGCACGGTGTTTGGCTGGCAGCGTCCCTGCTATCTGCTCGGCGAAGGCTATGTGCCGACGTTCAAGCAGCTGATGGAGGAGACCGACTGGGACGCTTACGGCGTCGGCAATTACGAGAAATGCGCCGACTGCATGGTGCACTCCGGCTTTGAGGCGACCGCCGTCGCCGATTCGGTTCGCCGGCCCTGGCGGGCGGCCGCCGTCGCGCTCTTTGGCGTGCGCACCGAGGGGCCGATGGCGCCTGACGTCTCGCTCGAGAATCAGCGCCCAGCCGAATATGTCTATGACGAAAATATCGCCAGGCTTTCAGAGATCCGCGAGCACGAGGCGCAGCAACGGGCCGAGCAACGGTCCACAGCGGCTTAGCGAGACGAAGGCGGCGCGGGAATCGAGGCCCGCCCGGATCATGCCGCCAAGTTGATGCGGCCCGCGGATCAGCTCGCGGGCGACGCCGAGGGCATGAATGTCGCCCTCAGGCGTCAGCGCTTTAGCGACGAGCGGCGGCAGCGCGCGCGCCGCCGGATCGCTGATCGCGCGCAGCGCGACGAAAGGAATGTCGCGCCGCCGCGAGAATTCTTCGGCCAGATGCGATTCCATGTCGACCGCCACCGCTTGCGCGCCTTCGCGCAGCGCCGCCTTGGCGCCCGGGTTCATCGCCGGCTGATCGACGCCGATGATGGCCCCCGGCGCAACCTTGCAGCCGGCGGCGGCCGCGCCTTTCATCAGCACTGACGAGAGCCGCGAATGGGTGTCGCGCCGCGCGTCGCCCCCGACGATGGCGTCGGCCACGACGACATGGCCGGGCCGCAGCGCGTAATCCAGTCCGCCAGCGAGTCCGAAGCTGACGACGGCGGAAAAATCAGTTCCGCCAAGCGCATCGAGCGCTTGCCGCAGGCGCGCGACATTCGCGCCGCTGCACAACGTCGTGACGCCTTCGCCGGCGGCGCAGGCGGCCTCGCGCTTCATGCCGACGATGACGAGTATCGGCGCGAGGGCGCTCAGTTCGGCGGTTTTTCTACGGCCTGTCGCGCGCGCCATTGCTCCTCCGGCCGAGGCCGTATCAGCTTCATCGAAAAGATGCTTCTAGAGCCCGACCTGCACGCGCTTGCTGTTGGCGCGCCTCAAATTGCGATAGCGCGCGAGCGCCCAGAGCGGGAAGAATTTTCCATAGCCATGATAGCGCAGATAGAAGACGCGCGGAAAACCCGTGGCGGTGAAACGCGCCTCATTCCATAGGCCGGCGTCGTTCTGCGTCGATTGCAGATAGGCGATTCCCCGCGCGACCGCCGGATGGTCGACGTCGCCCGCCGCCATCAGCCCGAGCAGCGCCCAGGCGGTTTGCGAGGCGGTCGACGGGGATTTTTCATAGCCCTTGTAATCGAGCTTGTAGCTCGCGAGGTCTTCGCCCCAGCCGCCATCCTCGTTCTGGATCGCCACGAGCCAGGCGACGGCGCGCCGGTAAGCGTCATGGTCATGCGGCAGGCCGACGGCGTTGAGCGCGCACAGCGTCGACCAGGTTCCGTAGATGTAATTCGCGCCCCAGCGGCCGAACCAGCTGCCGTCCTTTTCCTGTTCTTTGAGCAGGTAATCGACGCCGCGCTTGAGACATTCGCTCGAGTCGATCGTATCGCCGAGCTGCGCCAGCATCGACACGCAGCGCGCGGAGACGTCCGCCGTCGGCGGATCGAGCAGCGCGCCGTGATCGGCGAAGGGGATGTGGTTCAAATAGTGGCATGTGTTGTCGGCGTCGAAGGCGCCCCAGCCGCCGTTCTTCGACTGCATGCCGATGATCCATTCCTTGGCGCGGGCGATGCGCTCGTCATAGGGACGCGACGCGTCATTCGCCGTAAGGCGATCCATCGCCGTCACGACGACGGCCGTATCGTCGACGTCTGGGTAATAGGCGTTGGCGTATTGAAACGCCCAGCCGCCGGGCCGAACGTCGGGCCGCTGCGCCGCCCAGTCGCCCTTGACGTCGAGCACCTGCAAGGGCGCGAGCCATTCGCAGGCCTGGCGCGCCTGTTCGCGCGCGTCTTCGTCGCCGGTCTCGAGCAGCGTGTGCGCCGTCAGACAGGTGTCCCACACCGGCGAAACGCAGGGCTGGCAATAGATTTCCGCATCATGCACGACGAGCAGCCGTTCGATCGCCTCGCGCGCCTGTTTCTTACGCTCGTCGCCGTCCGGCACGCCGAGCACGTCATACATCAGCAGGCTGTTGACGATGGACGGAAAGATGCCGCCCAGTCCGTCGACGCCATTGAGACGTTCGGTCGTCCATGTCATGGCGAGTTCGATCGAGCGCTCGCGCGGGCCGCTGGGCATATGCGGCTCGATCAAACGCAGAAGCTTGTCGATCTGCCCGAAAATATTCGCCCAGGGCCAGGTCTGGTGTTCGCCCTTGGGCCACACCTTCACCTCGTCCGGCGGCGTCGTGAAGAGTTCGGCGATGTGAATGTTCCTGGGGTTTTTCGCCCGCGGCTTTTTCGTCATCAGCACCAGCATCGGCACGAGAACGGTGCGGCCCCAATAGGAAATCTTATCGAGGTGGAAGGGAAACCACTTCGGCAGCAGCATGATTTCGACCGGCATCACCGGCACGCCGCGCCACGGGATTTCGCCGTAAAGCGCCAGCAGCGCGCGCGTAAAAACATTGCTCTTGGCGGCGCCGCCATAGGCGAGGATCGCCGCGCGCGCGCGCGCCATATGCGGCGCGTCGACATCGTCGCCGATCATTTTGAGCGCGAAATACGCTTTCACGCTGGAGCTGATGTGGAAAGGCCCGTCTTGATAGAGCGGCCAGCCGCCGTGATCGCCCTGACAGCGGCGCAGATAAACCGCGATCTTGCGCTCGAGTTCCGCGTCGACCGGCTCGGCGCGGAAATGGCGCATCAGCACATATTCAGCCGAGAGGCTGGTGTCGGCTTCGAGCTCGAAGCAGAAATGGCCATCGCCTTTGCCGAGCGACAGAAGCGCGCGCTTGGCGTTCTGAATGCTCGTCTCCAGCGCTTCGGTGGAAACGGCGGTGAAGTTAGCGTCAATACGCGCGGCGACGTTCATTGCAATCCTTTGTATGTGCGGTCACGCGATGCTGAGCGTCGCGAACTTCGCCGACTCATGATGCGGCTTCACGACGATCTCGACGTCCTGCCCCAAGGCGACGAGAAATCGCATGAGACGTTCCAGCGAAAACTGCCGGAAATCGCCGTGCAGCAGCTTCGACACGTCCGGCTGCTTCACGCCGAAGAGCTTCGCGGCTTGCACCTGCTTCAACCCGCGCTCCTTGAGCAGCGCTTCGATCTTGCGAACGAGCTGCGCCTTGAGGAGGTGGTCGTCGGGCGCCGCCTTGGCGGCGGGAGAGTCTTCGGTCATTTCGGATTGGGGAATGTAGTTGACGCACACTTCGCGCCGATCTGCGTGAGCTATAGTGAAATAACTATATCGTCAAGTCGCGTCTGGCTCATCGATTGCTACAGGGGCGGGTGAGGGCGCCTGGCGCCGGCGTGGCGCGCGACTTTGTCCGAAAGGTGAGCCGATGGACGAACTCTATGTGATTTGTCGGACAGACGAGATCGAGGACTCCGAGGCGACGGGATTCGTCCTGATGCGCGCCGAGGCGAGCGGCGACGCCGCCCCCTATCCGATCCTGATCACGCGCAAGGGCAACAACTTCTATGGCTTTGAGAACGCCTGCCCGCATGAAGGCGAGCGGCTCGACGTCAATCCCGGCCAGTTCATGGACGAGGAAGGCAATTTCCTCGAATGCGGCAGGCATCATGCGCAGTTCGACATCGACACCGGCCACTGCTTCATCGGCCCTTGTCAGGGTCAACGGCTGACGCCGATCAAACTCGTCGTCGACGAGGGCGACGTCTGCCTCACCGGCGTTCTGCTCGCCGAAGAATGAAAGGCGCTCTATGACCGATATGGCGGAACTGCAAAAGCGTAAGCAACCGCTCAATCTCGCGATCGTGCACGTCGACCCCGACGCTTTCATCGCGAATTATGTGCCGTGGCTCGAGATCACGAGTTTCATCACGGCGCTGCGCGCGGGCGACGTCGAGGTCCCCGCCGACGGCGTGACGCCGAAGCTGGCCCCGCAGCAGATCAAAGGCGCGGCGGCGGTGAATTACGGGGGAGACGCGCTCTTCGCCTTCTGCATGGCCGCGGCGCTAAAAGGCGACAAGGCCGCGGTTGAAAAGGTCGACGCGGCGCTCACCGAGCAGCTCGGCCAGGAGTATCCAGGATCGACGGCGCTGTGGAGTTTTCGTTCGCCCATCGCCTCGCCGATGAGCCTTGAAGATCATGTCGGACAGGCCGCGCAGAAAATGCTTGCTGGCGACATCCCGCCGCCGCCCTTGCGCGCGCGCGAGAACTGGAACGCCGGCCTGCGCTTCTTCGAAAAGGCGCGCAAATCGAATTTCGTGCATGAAATCGTCTATCCGCTGGCGTTGTGGACGCGCGCCAAATGGACCGAGACCCTGGAGAAGGGCGTCGCCTTCATGGCGCATATCGAGGACAGCGTGCCGGTGTTGCAGGAATGCCTCGCCGAGACGCGCAATGATCAGGCTTTCATCGCCAATATGCTGCTGAAGATGGCCCCGGCGATCGAGACCGATCTCACGGACGAGATGCAGGGCTTCCTGCGTTCGCTGTCGCGGCGGGTGTAGGCCGCGCCATGGCGCCGCGACGATGCGCCATTTTAAAAATTGCCGATGTTTTCGCCGGGCGAAACGAAGTCTTAACCATCGGCCGCCGATGGTCGTTCGAACGGAGCGAGAGGAGTGAGCATGGCTACGAACACGCAAGGCGAACGCGCACTGGCTGACCTCGAGGCCGGTAAGTTTTCTTTCCCGATGGTCGACTCCATCAGGGATCATGTGAATCAGCTCGACGCCGAGCTGCAACGCGTCAGGACGGAGCTGCAGCGCGTCAATTCGCTGCATGAGGGCGCCGTCAACCAGCTCAGGCAGCAGGAGTTTACGATCCTGCGGCTCGAAGGAGAGCTGCGCAAGCTGAACGCGAGGCTCTACGCCCTGCTGAAGGCCAATGTTCTGACGGAGGCCGCCCTGCGCGAAACGAAGCGCGGCGCCGCGAAATTCGTCGAACTTCTCCCCGTCGCGCGCAAGCATGCCGAGGAAGGGTCGAAGGCGGCGCTGGCCTATCTCTCGACGATTGATCTTCAGGCCAAAGTCGAGGCGGTGAAGACGCATCCGCTGACGGAGAAGACGCTCGCCTGGCTGGCGAATCTCGATCTGCGCGCCGAGTGGACGAAGCTGAAGACGCATCCACTGACGACAAAGGCCGTCAGCGAGCTGCAGTCGGCCCTTCTCAAGGCGAAGGAGAATCTGCCGGTCGTGCAGAAGCGGATCGCCGCGCTCGTTGAAAAGGCGTCGGCTTATATTGCCGAGCTGCAAAAGAAGGCTGCGTAAACCCGACGCGGGGCAGGGCGCAAAGCTGCGCCCGTCCTCTGCGCATACCGTCCCTGCGCGACCGGACGGGCGCGGGACTTCCGTTGCGTCTACCTGAGCGCAAGTCTGTGCGTGCGACGGGAGTTCGCAATCACGCCGGCGCCGATGTGCGCGCCGGCTTGACCGGTCCGACATCGACCTGAATCTCATCGCCCTCGACGCGAAGCGCATAGGGGTGGAGCGTATTGCGGACGAGATGCGTCACGCATTTGCCGCTTGTGCTGTCGAACCCCCATTGGTGGTGCGGACAGGTGACGGTCTGGCCGTTAAAGGTCGCTTCGCTCAACGGCATGTCCGCATGCGGACAGCGCCCGCGATAGGCCTTGAGTTCGCCGCCGGTCGGCCAGACCAGAAGCACGCTCTTTTTGCCGGCGTGAAAGAGGCCCATGCCGCCTTCGCCCACGGCGCTGGTGTTACAGATCGCGGTGAACGCCATCGGGATCGCCTTTAAGATTCAACATTGACAGGCGATAGCAAGTTACGGACCAGCGACGGCCTTGCACTGCGGCGACGCGCGAGGCGAAAAGACGAGGGTCTCATACGCATTTTGTGGTGCGGGCGGCCGGAATCGAACCGGCACAGGCCTTGCGGCCCTACGGATTTTAAGTCCGTTGCGTCTACCAGTTTCGCCACGCCCGCGGAGCGCTCGTTTATAGGGGCGCGGACCCGACGCCGCCAAGCGGATTATATGCGCCGTCTTCGCTGGCCCTCAGGCTTGGCGTCGGGCGTGCCGATCGGCGCCTGAAACGACAGTCCCGTGTCCCAGGGAAAGAAGATCCAGGTGTCCTGCGAGACCTCGGTGACGAAGGTGTCGACCATCGGCAGGCCCTGCGGCTTGGCGTAGACGGTGGCGAAATGCGCGTTCGCCAGCATGTCGCGCACCGCCTTCGCCGTCGCGCCGGTGTCGACGAGATCGTCGATGATGAGCACTTCGGAGCTTGGCCGCCCGAGAATGGTATCGGTCAGAGGCTTGAGCACCTGGATCTCGCCCCGCTCCGTTTCCTCGTGATAGCTCGCGACGCAGACCGTTTCGATGACTCTTATGCCGAGTTCGCGCGCGACGATCGCCGCGGGCACCAGACCGCCGCGCGTCACCGCCACAATCGCCGAGAATCCGCCGATGGCGGCGAGACGCCAGGCGAGCGCGCGCGCGTCGCGGTGAAAAATGTCCCAGGAGACCGGAAAGATCTTGTCGGACCCGTACATCAGCTTCAAGCCTCCCGATCACGCCGTCAGCGCGCCTTTTCCGTCGATAGCGACGCAATCATCTCGCGCGCCGCCGCCGTCGCGCGCGCCAAGAGCGCCGCGTCGCGACTGCGCAGCACAATCTGATTCCTGAATCCGGCGCTCGTAAAGGACGGATAGGAGCCGACGCTCACGCCATCATGGCCGCGCGCGATCGCTTCCAATCCCGCGGCGTAGGCGCCTTCCGGAACGCCGTACGCTTCGACCGTCTCGACGAGCACCGGCGGTCCGGCCGCGAGCCGCGGCCCGACCACGTCCATCATATTCTGCATGATCATCGGCACGCCGGCCATAACGATGACATTGCCGATCCAGAATCCCGGCGCCTTGGAAATGGCGTTGAAAATCAGCTCCGCGCCTTTTGGAATGCGCGCCATTCGCCGGCGCGCCGAATTCAGCTCGGCTTCTGAAAAGCGCTCGCTGAGCAGCGCAATCGCGCGCGGATCCTCGCCGATCTCCACATCGAAGGCGCGGGCGACCGCATCGGCGGTGATGTCGTCATGGGTCGGCCCGATGCCGCCGGTCGTGAAGACATAGGTGTAGCGGGCGCGCAGCGCATTCAGCGCCTCGATGATCGCCTCCGTCACGTCGGGCACGATTCGCGCCTCGCGAAGATCGACGCCGATCTGCGCCAGATAATTCGCGATATAACGGGTATTCACGTCCTGCGTGCGGCCGGACAATATTTCATCGCCGATCACGAGAACCGCCGCGCTCGCCGGCCTGTCTCCCGCCGTTTTTTGCGCCATTACCGGCCTCCCTGTCGCCGATTATGACCATGGCGGCCGTGAACGCCAGTCCTGGCGCTCATTCCGCAGCGGCGGGCGCGACCAGGGTAAATTGCTCGACGGCGGCGGCGAAGCGGTGCAGCAGACCCAGGCAGGCCGCAACGAAGACGATGTCGAGGGCCGGCGAAGCGAGGCTTGCCTCCTGCAAAATCTGCCCGAGCGCGCTCAGCAGGCTGACGCATGAATAGGTCGAGAGGCCATTGCGACCCAGCAGCGTGAAGAATGGAAAAAGCCGCGTTTGGCTCAGCAATGCGGTGATCTTCGAGAAATGAAGCACATAAGCGAGGGCGACGAAATCGACGATTCGGACGACGCCAAGATCCGTCTTGTCCCAGTCGAGATAACGTCCTGCGGCGTCGACAAGCCCGGGCGCCAAGCCAAACGCGTTGGAGACGATGAGCGACGAAAGGATGGTGAAGGCGAGCGCGAATTGATAGGCGACGGCGTGATAAGGCACCCCGTGGGTTTTGAGCGCGCCGCCGCAGTAGATTCCCAGGGCGAACATGAATTGCCAAGCGAAGGGGTTGAAATACCAGTAGCCGGGCTCCGGCCAGGTGGGAACGTTAAATCCCAGCAGGCGCGCGGCCGCGTAAAGCAAAGCCGAGGCGGCAAGCATGCGCAACCTGCCGCGCAAAGCGAAGGCCAGGAACGCCGGCGCAAGCGCAACCAGGACGATATAGAGCGGCAATATGTTGAAATAGGCGACCTGGTGACTGAGCGCGAGAATGCCGGCGACGCCCCGCGCCGGATCGGCGAAGGGCGCGGCGCGGCTGTTGTCGGAGACCAGAAAATCCCAGGGCGTGAAATAGGTTGCGACGCCATAGAGCGCCAAGGCCGTCGCGGTCAGAGCGAGGTGGGCGCCATAAAGGCGCAAAGCGCGGGCGCTGAGCGAAGCCGCCGCGTCGATGATATTGCGCCTGAATTTCTCGCCATAGGCCAGGGCGATCGACACGCCCGAAAGAAAGACAAATCCTTCCGCGGCGTCAGAGAAGCCGAAATTGCGCGGCGTGACTGCGCCAAGCACGTTGCCCGGAATGTGATTCACCAGAATGATCGCGAGGGCCGCGCCACGCCAGAAGTCTATTCCCTCGACTCGCTTTCCCTGCACGCGCTTTTCACGCCCCTTTGTCCCTGCGCCGCGCCACAGCAGCCGCGCCACGGTGGCAAGCCGCAGTAGCAAGCCGCATGCCTCTTCTGATACGGAATCTCGGCCGCGCCGCCAAGACCGCGCTCCGCGCTTTTCAGGGGAATCGCCGGCGACGCGCCGCCGCAGCCTTGCGTTGCCGCCTCAAACCATTACCTTGTCCAGCACATCCTTCGCCTAAGTCAGCCGAGCCGCCGCGTTACATGACCTTTATCGAATCTCATCTCGCGCCCGCCGCGCGCAAAAGCGGACAGATCAAGCTGCACGGTCCCGAAGATTTCGAGGGCATGCGCGCCGCGGGCAAGTTGACGGCGGAGGCGCTCGACATGTTGGTCGCGCATGTCCAGCCGGGCGTGACGACGCAGGCGCTTGACGATCTGGTTTTCGACTTCGCGATGGCGCATGACGCCTATCCCGCGCCGCTCGACTATCGCGGCTACCGCAAATCGATCTGCACCTCGATCAACCATGTCGTCTGCCATGGCGTGCCGGACAACAAGCCGCTGCGAGAAGGCGACATCGTCAATATCGACGTGACGCTTATCGTCAACGGCTGGCACGGCGACGCCAGCCGCATGTTCGCCGTCGGCGAAATTCCACGGCGGGCGCAACGACTGATCGACGTGACCTATGAGGCGCTTGAGCGGGGCGTCGCCGCCGTCAGGCCTGGCGCGACGACCGGCGACATCGGCGCGGCGATTCAGCACTATGCGGAAAGCGAGCGCTGTTCGGTGGTGCGCGATTTTTGCGGCCACGGGCTCGGGCGCGTATTCCACGATGAGCCCAATATTCTGCATTACGGCGCGAAGGGCGAGGGCGTCGAGTTGCGGCCGGGCATGTTCTTCACCATTGAGCCGATGATCAATCTCGGCCGTTCGCAGGTGAAAATATTGTCGGACGGCTGGACGGCCGTCACCCGCGACCGCTCGCTTTCCGCGCAATTTGAACATTCCATCGGCGTCACCGAGACGGGCGCGGAAGTCTTCACCAAATCGCCGGCGGGGCTCGACAATCCCTCTGCCGCGCGCGCCGACGCATGAAGAAGGCGGCTGACGCCGCATCCAGCGACGGCCCAGGCCTGCGCGATTCTGCGCCCCACTATCATGGTCACCGGCAGCGTCTGCGCGATCGCTTCATGGATGCAGGCGAAGCGGCGCTTGCCGATTACGAAATGCTGGAGCTGCTGCTGTTTCGCGCCATCGCGCGGCGTGACGTGAAGCCGCTGGCCAAGGCCTTGATCGCCCGCTTTGGCTCCTTCGCCGAAACCGTCGCGGCGCGGCCGGAGAGGCTTCGCGAAATCGACGGTCTCAGCGAGGCGGCGATCGTCGAAATCAAGCTCGTCGAGGCTGCGGCGAAACGTCTTGCGCGCGGCGCCTTGCAACGGCGTCCCGTGCTCTCTTCATTCATGGAGGTGCTCGACTATTGCCGAACGGCGATGGCCTTCGCCGAACGGGAGGAGTTCCGCATCCTGTTCCTCGATAAGCGCAACGCGCTGATCGCCGACGAAGTCCAAGGCGTCGGCACCATCGACCATACGCCGGTCTATCCGCGCGAGATCGTCAGACGCGCGCTGGAACTCGGCGCGAGCGCGCTCATTCTGGCGCACAATCACCCTTCCGGAGATCCGACGCCGTCGGCCGCGGACATCCGCATGACCAAGGACATCGCCGCGATCGCACAGCCGTTCGGCATTACGGTCCACGACCACCTCATCGTCGGCCGTCATGGCCATGCCAGCTTCCGAGGGCTGAAGCTCATTTGACGCGAAGTCCGTCAACAGGCGTCAGGATTGACGTGACACCTTCACAAACGGGCTGAGCCTATTGTCCTACTTCGTCACGCCGCTGATTATCGCCACTGCGCTCTTCATGGAGCAACTCGACGGCACCGTGCTCGCGACCGCGCTGCCGGCGATGGCGGCGGATCTTCACGAAGATCCCGTGGCATTGAAACTCGCTTTGACGTCCTATCTTCTGTCGCTTGCCGTCTTTATTCCGCTTTCGGGCTGGGCGGCGGATCGCTTTGGCGCCCGGCGCGTCTTTCGCGCCGCGATCATCGTCTTCACCTTCGGCTCCATTCTCTGCGGTCTGTCCAATTCGCTTGGCGCGATCGTGGCGTTTCGGATCGTGCAAGGCCTCGGCGGCGCAATGATGACGCCGGTCGGACGCCTCGTGTTGCTGCGCACCGCGCCGCGCCACGAACTTGTGCGCGCCATGGCCTATCTCACCATCCCGGCGCTCATGGGCCCGATGATCGGCCCGCCGATCGGCGGCTTCATCGCGACCTATTTTCACTGGCGCTACATCTTCTGGGTCAATGTGCCGATCGGCGCGCTCGGCGTCATGCTCGTCACGCGCTTTATTCCAGACATGCGCGAGGAATGGACGCCGCCGCTCGACATCGCCGGCGCGATCCTTTCAGGCGTCGGCCTCTCTTGCCTCGTCTTTGGCTTTACCATCGCGGGGCGCGGCTTCGCGCCGGCGCCCGTCGTAGTTTTGATCGTCGCGCTCGGTGCAGGGGCGCTCTTCGCTTATACGCGCCACGCCAAACGCACGCCCTATCCGATCGTCGACCTCGATCTCTTGAAGATCCCGACGTTCCGCGCGGCGGTCTTCGGCGGCTTTCTGTTTCGCATCGGACTCGGCGCCACGCCTTTCCTGCTGCCGCTGTTGCTGCAAGCCGGCTTCGGGCTCTCGGCCTATGAAGCGGGACTTCTGACCTTCGTTTCGGCGGCAGGCGCGATGGCGATGAAAACGACGGCGCAGCCGATCCTGCGGATTTTCAGCTTTCGGCGGGTGCTGATCGTCAATGCGCTCATCTCCGCCGGCTTTCTCGCCTTCAACGCCAGTTTCTCGGCGGCCACGCCGCATTTGGTCATCATGGGCGCGCTGCTCGTCGGCGGCTTCTTTCGCTCGCTGGAGTTTACGGCGCTCAACGCGATCGCCTACGCCGACGTCGATCAGGACGCGATGAGCCGCGCCACGAGCTTCGCCTCCGTCGCGCAGCAATTGTCGCTGTCGACAGGCGTCGCCATTGGCGCGGCGGCGCTGGAGGCGACGCGCGCGCTGCGCGGCGGCGGCGCGCTGCAGGCGGCGGATTTCGCCCCGGCCTTCATTGTCGTGGCGTTGATCTCGATGCTTTCGGTGATGAGCTTCCTGCCGCTCGCGCCCAATGCGGGCGACGATCTGACCGGCCGCCGAAAACGCGTGTAATCTCGCGGGCGATCACGGGCGGAGAACTCTTGTCGATGAGGATCGCGCGCGCCAGATCGACTGAAACGAGGACGTTATGTCGAACGCAGCCCAAGACTTCATCGCCGGGCTCCCGAAGGCGGAGCTTCACCTTCATATCGAGGGAACGCTGGAACCCGAGATGGCCTTCGCGCTCGCCGAGCGCAACGGCGTCAAGCTCCCGTACGCCTCCGTCGAAGCGATGCGAAAGTCTTACGATTTCCAAAACCTCGCGGACTTTCTCGATCTTTATTATCAGGCGACGCAGGCGCTGTTGATCGAGCGAGACTTCTACGATCTCTCTCGCGCCTATCTCGATCGCGCCCGCGAGGAGAACGTCCGCCACGTCGAGATCTTTTTTGATCCGCAGGCGCATATGCGCCGGGGCGTTTCCTTCGGCGCAGTCGTGGAGGGATTGAGCGCTGCTCTGAACGACGTCGCGCGCGAGGGCGGGCCGACGTCGCGGCTCATCATGTGCTTTCTGCGCGATCTTGACGAGTCTGACGCTTTGGCCACGCTCGAAGCGGCGCGCCCTTGGCTCGATCGCATCACGGGAGTCGGGCTGGATTCCGCAGAAGCCGGAAATCCGCCGGGCAAGTTCACTGAGCTTTATGAGCGCGCCCGTTCGCTCGGTCTGCGCGCCGTGGCGCATGCGGGGGAAGAGGGACCCGCCGCCTATGTCGCCGAAGCTCTGGACCGCTTGAAGGTCGAGCGCATCGATCACGGCGTTCACGCGATCGACGACGCGGCCCTGGTTCAGCGGCTCGCGCGGGAACGAGTTCCGCTGACCGTCTGCCCGCTGTCGAATATACGCCTCTGCGTCTACCCCGATATGCGCGCGCATCCGATTCGGCGGCTCTTCGAGGCGGGCGTCGTCGTGACCGTCAATTCCGACGATCCGGCCTATTTCGGCGGCTATGTGAACGAGAACTACCGCGCGATTCAGCGCGCGTTCGAACTCGGTGCCGCCGAATTGACCCAGCTCGCGAAAAACAGTTTCAGCGCCTCCTTTCTTTCTGACGATGAAAAGAAAGAGAGGATCGCCGCGGTCGACGCCTATGCGCAAGCGCAGGGCGCGTAGCGCATCGCCTAGTCGTCGCGGCGCCCGCGAAACCCTGTCGCCAAGACATAGAGCTCTGCCGAACCCGCGCGGCTCGCCTCCGGCTTGACGTGCCGCACCGTCGCGAAATCGCGCTTGAGCCGCGTGAGCAGCTGGCCTTCGGTTCCGCCCTGCAGCACCTTGGCGATGAAGAAGCCGCCCTTCGCCAACACGTCGCACGCGAAATCAGCGGCAAGCTCGGCGAGCGCGACGATGCGCAGATGATCGGTCGCCCGATGGCCGGTGGCGTTCGCGGCCATGTCCGACATCACGCCGTCGGCCTCGCCACCGAGCATGTTCTTGATGAATTCCGGCGCGTCGGGATCGTTGAAATCCTTCACCGCGAATTCGACGCCGTCGACCGCCTCCATGTCGAGAAGATCGACCGCGACGACTTTGCCCTTGCCCTCTTTCGCCTTCACATGCGCGGCGGCGACCTGTGACCAGCCGCCAGGCGCGGCGCCAAGATCGACGATGCGGTCGCCCGGCTTAAAGAGGTGATAGCGATCATCCATCTCGATGAGCTTATAGGCGGCGCGCGAGCGGTAGCCCTCGCGCTTGGCGCGCGCGACATAAGGATCATTGAGCTGGCGCTCCAACCATAGCGTCGAGGAGAGCGACCGCTTGCGCGCGGTCTTGACCCGCGTCTTGAGGGATCGTCCGCCTTCGCGCCCGGACTCTTTCGTCACGCGTGCACCTTGTCGCGCGGGCTGAAGACGCCGCCGGGCGCCGGCTCCATGACGATGTCTCGATCGTGGAAGGCGTGCAGCGTCGACCGATGGCCGATCGAGACGATCGTCGTGCCGGGCAGCCGCTCGCGCAGCATGGCGTAGATCTCTTCTTCGAGCTGCTCGTCGAGCGCCGACGTCGCTTCGTCAAGGAAAAGCCAATCCGGCTTGGCGAGAAGCGCGCGGGCGATCGCGACGCGCTGCTGTTCGCCGCCTGAAAGCCGCTGACCCCAGTTGTTTTCCTCGTCGAGTCGCTCCAGGAATGGCGCAAGCCGCGCTGCGCGCAGCGCTTCCTGCACTTCAGCGCGCGAGTAGTCGTCGACGTGGCCTGGATAGACGATCGCTTCGGCCAGCGCGCCCATGGGGATGTACGGCCGCTGCGGCGCGAGCATGACCTTCGCGCCGCGCGGAGTCAGCACCTCGCCCGAAGCGTAAGGCCAGATGCCGGCGATGGCGCGAAACAGCGTCGACTTGCCGGAACCCGACGGGCCGGTGAGCAGCGCCGGCTGGCCGGCGGCGAGCGTCAGATCGTCGACCGTTACAATTTGGCGTCCGTCGGGCAAAGCAAGCGTCAGCCCGCGCAGGCGAATGTCAGCGCCGTCAGTCGGAGAGATAATTTGCGTCGCGGACGTCTGCTGGCGAGCCGTATCGATCGCGTGGTCAAAGGACGTCAAGCGGTCGAGCACGGACTTAAAATTGGCGAGAGAGGTGTAATAGTTGATGAAGAAGGTCAGCGCGCTCTCCACCCGCCCGAAGGCGCTCGCCGTCTGCGTCATGACGCCGAGCGTAATGCGCCCGGCGAAATAGAATGGCGCCGTGATCACGTAAGGAATGATCGGCGACAACTGTCCGTAGGTGGAGGTGAACGCCATCAGCTGCTTGCGCTTCTGCACGATCGCCAGATAGTTGACGATAATGCCGGCGAACCGCCGCAGCAGCGAACCGCGCTCGGCGGGCTCGCCGCCAAGCAGGGCGATCTGCTCGCTGTATTCGCGCATACGCGCCAGGGAAAAGCGGAAATCCGCCTCGCGTCTCTGCCGATCGAAGTAGAGCCCGGTAAGAGAGCGGCCGATAAGATGCGTCACCAGCGTTCCCACCAACGCATAGAGCAGGACAACCCAGAACAGGAAACCGGGAATATAAATGTCAGTTCCGGGCAGCGGATAATTGCCCGACAAATCCCACAGCACATAGGCGAAGGAGACAAGCGAACTCAAGGTGGCGATCAGCAGAATTGAATAGGAGTAGACGCCATAGCCTTCCTCCCCGCCGCTGATGAAGCGATTGACGTCCTCGGCGATGCGCTGGTCCGGATTGTCAGCGCCGCTCCCGGCGAGCGCCATGCCGTAATGCGTGTGCGCGCCGAGCCAGCGCTCGATGTAATGCCCCGTCAGCCAACGGCGCCAGCGGATGATCAGCATCGACTGCAGAACGAATTCTATGATCACGGAGGCGACGTAAACGAACGCCCATGGCGTGAACACATAGAGGAGCTGTCGCCAGAACTCCCCGGCGTTCTTCTCCTGAATAGCGTTGAACCAATCGCGATTGAAGAAGGACAGGCGCACGGTGATGCCGACCTGTCCTTGGTTGAGGAGCACCAGCACCACCACCATCGCGATGGCGATGGCGCTCTCTCTCGCCGCAAAGGGCTGAAACGGCCAGACGCGCCCCTCGCCACGATCGCGCGAACTGAAATAAAGATCGGAGATACGCGTCATCTCCTGGACGACGGGAATATGCGAGATCGCGTAAACGATGATCGAGAACACCGCCACGGTGAGCGGCATGGTTTCGGGCGGCGCATAGTCTTTCAGCGACTCTGGCCACAAGCCTTCCGCCTGGGCGAGGCCGATGACTCCGAAGACGATCGTCTCCGTTGAAAAAATGAAGGCGAAGATTTTCAGGAAGCTCGACATGTCGGCCGCGCGCCATGTCGTATAGGCGCAGAGCGCCGTCGCGGCGACGAGGACGAATAGGCTGGAGTCGCCTTTATGGGCGCCGACCAGCGCGGTCAGCGCCGCGAAGACCGCGACCGCCACGCTCAATTTCTGCATCGTTCACCTTGGATCTGAGAAGCCGCTCGGCTCGCCGCGACCGCATCGCCGGCGACTACCGTCTATCCCCATCATAGAGGAGTCAGTCCTCTTCAGGAATGACCGCGTCGCCATTGACATGCGCAACGAGCACGGGCGAGGCCTTAAAGGTCAGCACACGGCGCGATGTTATCGTGGCCTCGACGCCAGTTTTGGGATTGCGGCCGATGCGCTCACGCTTGGCGCGCACGTTGAAGGTCCCGAAAGAACGCAGTTTTACGGATTCGCCGCGCAGCAAAGCTTCGCTGATCTCGTCAAAAGTCGCGTCCAGGATTTTGCGCGCTTCGGCGCGGGACAGCGTTGGGCAGCAGCCATAGACGGCCTCTCGCAGCGCCGCCCGCGTCAAGGTGCTGCCCGGAGCGGTTCTCCTTACCATGCGAAAAGAGCGCCCAATGATTGTTCTGTTGGGACTGGGCTGAACACAACTCCCCCTCGAAGCTTCTGGCAATCGCAACATGGCAATAAATGGGCGCGGCGCCCGTGGCGGCATAGTACGCATAAACAACCGATTTGCAAGGGCGATCACGTGTTCTACGCCCCGACGAAACGGCGGGACGCTGACCTGCGGGCAGGCGATGGCGGAACCCCTCAAACCGCCAGTTTCACCTTGTGTTGCGCCACCGGGATCATGGCGCGAATTTTACGAATGCGGTCGACGTCCACATAGGACGATACGAGCCCCGGCCCTTCGGAAGCCTTCGCGACGACTTGGCCCCAGGGATCGGCGATCAGAGAATTGCCGTAGGTGAAGCGCGTCTCATGCCCGGCCTTATGCGCGCCCGTCTGCGCCGGCGCGCAGAGATAGGCCTGCATCTCGATCGCGCGCGCGCGGCACAGCACTTCCCAATGGTCCTTGCCGGTCACCAGCGTGAACGCCGCCGGCAGCGCGACGATATCCGCGCCCTGATCCGCGAGCGCCTGGAAGAGATATGAAAATCGAAGGTCGTAGCAGATCGCGCAGCCGACGGTGACGCCCTCGCAATCATAGGTGACGACGGCGTCGCCGGGCTTGAACGCGGCGCTCTCGTGATATTTCGCCCCGTCCGGCGCCGTGATGTCGAACATGTGGATCTTGCGGTAGCGCGCCACCTCCTCGCCCTTGCGATTGAAGGCGACGCTGGTGTTGTGCAACCGCTCCTCGCCAGGCGCTTTTTCAAGAATGGACCCGGCGTGTATGAAGACCTTGTGCTCTCGCGCGAGCGCCTGGCACATTTCATAAGCGGGGCCGCCCGGAAGCTCCTCGGCGGCCGCCATCTTCTCGGCGCGCGAGCCGCCGATGAAATCGAAGACCTCAGGCAGACAAATCCAGTCGGGACGCTCCTGAACCACGGCGCGCTCGATCAAAGCGCGGGCGTTGGCGAGGTTCAAGGCCTTATCGCCAACGGAATTCATCTGAACCAGAGTAACCTTCATCGACCGCCCGATTGTTCGCCGTTGCTCGCGCGACCCTCAGTCGCATCCTAACGAATAGCGCCGCTCGCTCATTATACGTCGCTGGCGCCGAAGGTATAGGTCGAATCGCGCTTAACGCGACAACGTCGCCGATCGGTTGAGATCGCGAAAGCCGGCGCGCAACGCTGCAATGCAAAATTCCACCATTTGCGCGCTCGTCGGCGTCGGGCGATCGGCGCATTCCACCATCAGCCGCGGGTGGCAATAGCGAATACAGGCGGCGTGCACCAGCCGCGCCGCGAGCTGCGCATCGCCCTCAGCAAATTCGCCGCTCTCCATGCCAGAGCGAATGACGTCCTCGAGCGCAGCGTCGATTCGGTCGATGTGATCCGAGATGATCGGCCAATTCTCGTCGAGCGCCGCTTCCACCATGTCGTGCAGCTTGCGGTCGGCGACGTAGCGCTCGGCGTTCATCGCCTCATTGGACAGGATGAGCGTGCGCAGCCGCTGCTCCGCCGAACCAGGCCCATGCGCGATGCCCTGCGCCGATTGTTCGACTTCGTTCATCAGATGGCGGGCGACGGCGGCGTTGATTTCCGATTTGGCGCCAAAGAAGCGATAGACGTTGGCCGGCGACATCCGCAATTCGCGGGCGATATCCGCGACCGTGGTCTTTTGGAAGCCGATCTCGCGAAAGAGCCGCTCTGCGGTCGCGATGATTCTCGCGCGCTGCTCGGTCTCGCGCGCGTTCTGCGCGCTTGCTCCCATCACGCTCATTCGGCCGCTCCCCTCGCCAGCGCGTCGGCCAGAGTCTGGACTCGCGCGCCTTTGGCTTCGGCCAATCCCTCGCCAAGATGACGGCGGAACCATGTCGCGTAAAGCGCCGGCAGGAACAGAACGGTGAGGAACGTCGCGACAAAAAGCCCGCCCATGATGGTCAGCGCCATCGGCCCCCAGAAGGCGGAGCCCGATAGCGGAATCATGGCGAGAATCGCCGCGAGCGCCGTCAGCGCGACGGGACGCACGCGCCGAATTGTCGCGCCGATGATCGCCTCACGATATTTCTCGCCGCGCTCGAGATCTTGTCGCACCTGATCGACGAGAATGATCGAATTGCGCATGTCCATGCCCGAGAGCGCGATGAGGCCAAGCAGCGCGACGAAGCCGAACGGCGCGTGAGCGACATTGAGCGCGAGCGAGGCGCCGATGACGCCGAGCGGCGCGCTCACCATCACGAGCGCGACGCGCGTGAAGTTCTGCAGCTGGAACATGACGATCGTCAGCATGACGAGGCCGACGAGCGGAAAAACCGCAAAGATCGACGCGTTGCCCTTCTTCGATTCCTCGATCGCGCCGCCAATCTCGATGCGATAGCCCGGGGGAAGATGCTCGCGAATCTGCGCAAGCTGCGGCCAGATGCGCGTCGTCGCGTCCGGCGCCTGCACGCCGTCCTTGACGCCCGAGCGCACCGTGATGCTCATGTCGCGATTGCGCCGCCAAAATATCGGCTCTTCGTGGTCGTAGACGATCTTCGCGACCTGCGAGACCGTCACCGCTTTGCCGTCGCGCGCATAAATCACCATGTCGCCGATCCTCGAGAGATCGCCGCGCTCCTGAGGAATGGCGCGCGCGACCACTTCGACCTGATCGATCCCGTCGCGCAATGTGGTGATCGTCACGCCGGAAATCGCCAGACGCAGCCTGTTCGATACATCCTGCGGCGTCAGCCCGAGGAGCCGCGCGCGATCCTGATCGATGACCAGTCGCACGCGCGGCGTCTGCTCGTTCCAGTTGAGATGCGGATCGTCGACGCCCGCGTCGCCGCGCATCACGTCGCGCACCTGATAGGCGATGGCGCGGACGGTCGCGGGATCGGCGCCGACCACGCGAAACTGCACGGGAAATCCTACCGGCGGCCCGTAATAGAAGCGATCGACGCGCGCGCGCGCCTGCGGCAGAGCGCCGTTGGCGATGGCGGTCTCCAGCTTCTTCTTCAAGCGCTCGCGCGCCGGGATGTCCTTGGCGACGATGACGATCTCGGAATAGGCTTCGTTCGGGAGCTGCGGATTGAGGCCGAGCCAGAACCGCGGCGGCCCCTGTCCGACATAGCTCGTGTAAAGGGCCGCGTCGGGGTCGTCCTTGAGGAGCGCCTCGGCCTGTTTCGCGGCCTCGAGCGAAGCGCCGATCGACGAACCTTCGGGAAGGCGCAACTGGAGGAAGAGCTCCAGGCGCTCTGCATAGGGGAAGAACTGCTTCGGCACGACGAAGAAGCCGAAGACAGCGAGCGCGAAAACGCCGATCACGCCGGCGATCACAACGCCGCGATAGTCGACCGCCCAGGTGACGACGGCGCGGAGCCAGCGATAAAAGGGCGTCCGATAGATCTCCTCCGGATCGCGATGCGGATGCAGCTTGGCGAAATCGGGAAGAAGCTTCACGCCGAGATAGGGCGTGAACATCACCGCGACGAACCATGAGGCGATCAGCGCGACGAGCAATACCCAGAACATCGAACCTGTATATTCGCCGACTCCGGAATTGGCGAAGCCGACGGGCAGAAATCCCGCGGCGGTCACGAGCGTGCCGGTCAGCATCGGAAAGGCCGTCGAGTCCCAGGCGAAGGTCGCAGCTTTGATCCGATTGAAGCCCTGCTCCATCTTCACCATCATCATCTCGACGGCGATGATCGCGTCATCGACAAGAAGGCCGAGCGCAATGATCAGCGCGCCGAGCGAGATGCGCTGGAGATCGATGCCGAGCGGCCCCATGAAGATGAAAACGATGGCGAGCACCAAAGGCACGGAGAGCGCGACGACGATGCCGGTCCGAAAGCCGAGCGAGAGAAAGCTTACGCCGAGCACGATCACCAGCGCCTCCAGGAAGGAGCGGGTGAATTCGCCGATCGCCTCTTCGACGACCTTCGGCTGATCGGCGATCTGGTCGATGTCAATGCCGACCGGCGTCTTGCCGCGTATCTCCTGGACCGCTGCGCCGACGTTCTCGCCGAATTTGAGGACATTGGCGCCCTTTCCCATAACGACGCCGACGACGATCGCCGGCTGGCCCTTGAAGCGCGCGAGAAAACTCGGCGGGTCTTCGAAGCCGGCGTAGACATTGGCGATGTCGCCGAGGCGGATCACCTTGCCGTTCGCTTCGATGGGAATCGCGGCGATGGCGTCGGCGCCTTTAAGATCGCTCGTCACCTGAACCCGCACGCGGTTCGACGAGGTCTCGAACACGCCGGCGTCATTGATGGCGTTCTGCTTGGAGAGCGAATCGAAGACGGCCTGAGGCTGGATCGCCAGGCTCGCGAGCTTCGCCTCGCTGAATTCGACAAAGATGCGGCGTCCCTGATCGCCATAGACGTCGACTTTGATCACGTCCTGGACGGCGAGCAGCCGTTGGCGCAGCGTCTGGACCACCTTGTCGAGGACATGATAGTCGGCGCCGTCGCCAGTCACCGCATACATCACCGTGTCGACGTCGCCATATTCGTCGTTCACTTGCGGGCCGCGCACGCCGGCGGGCAGCGTCGGCGCGATGTCGTCGAGCTTCTTGCGCAACTGATAGAAGAGCTGCGGCACGTCCTTTGGCGGCGTCGTGTCCTTGAAGGTCACCTGCATCGCCAGAAAGCCGGGCTTGGTGTAGCTCTCGATCTTGTCGAGGAAGGGCAGCTCCTGAAGCTTCTTCTCCATCAGATCCGCGACCTGATCGCGTATCTCGGTGGCTGTCGCGCCTGGCCATGAGGCCGTCACGACGGCGACCTTGATGGTGAATGACGGATCCTCGGCGCGTCCCAGCCGCATGTAGGAATAGACGCCCGTCAGACTGATCGCGATCATCAGAAACAGCATCAGCGTCGGCCGTTGAACGGCCCAGCGCGAAAGGTTTACGCCAGCCATGGCCGGACCCTCAAAGCGATTGCCGCGAGATCACGCGGACTTTTGTGTTGGGATCGAGCTTGTGGACGCCGAGGACGACGATGTTGTCGCCATCCTTGACGCCGCCGGCGACGAGCGCGACGTCGGCTTCGAGGCGCACCAATGTCACCGGAACGAGCTGCAAGTTCCCCTCGCCGTCCACTTTCCAGAGCGAGGGTCCGGAGCCCTGATTGTAAATCGCCGAGAGCGGCACGCTGACGACGGGCTGCGCATCCGAAGCGGTAATGTGCAGCGTGGCGCTCATGCCGAGCGCGACGGCGGCATCCGGATTGAGGATGGAGAAGCGCGCCGCGAAGGTGCGCGTGACCGGATCGGCGGCGGGACTGAGTTCGCGCAGCTTGGCGCGATAGACCGCGCCGGGCTTCGACCAGAGCGTCAAGGTCGCCACGCCCTTTCCGGCCGCCGCGGCGAACGCCTCCGGCAAGGCGACGGCGGCTTCCAATTCGCCGGCATGGGCAATGCGCACCGCAGGCTGCCCCGCCGCGACCACTTGCCCGGGATCGACGAGCGTTTGCGTGACGACGCCGTCCGCCCCGGCGCGCAGCGTGGCGTAGTCCAGCGCGTTGCGGGAGAGTTCGACCGCGCGTTCGGCCCGTCGGAACCGCCCGCGCGCTTCCTCGCCGCCGGCGCGCGCGCGATCGAGCGCCGCCTGGGCGGTCCATCCCTTGGCGCGCAGTTCGGCGGCGCGCCTTTCATCGGCGACGGCCTGAGTTTGCGCCACCCGCGCCGCGGCGAATTCGGCGTCGGACTGCTCCTTCTGCAGCCGCAGATCCTGCTCGTCGAGCGCCGCGATCGGGTCGCCAGCCTTCACCCGCTGACCAACTTCGACAAAGCGTTTGACCACCTTCCCGGCGACGCGAAAACCTTGATCGGACTCCACCCGGGGACGAATGGTGGCGACAAATTCGCGCGCTTGCGACTGCGCGGCGTAGCGCGCCGGCGCGACGAGCACCGGCCGCTCGGAGCGCTCGCTCTCTTCGGCGGACCGCTCGGCCTTGCCGTCACAGCCGGCGAGCGCCACTGTCAGAACTGCAGCGAGCGCATAAAGACCCAAGCGATAGCTGAGCATTGAACCCCGTCCATTGACGCCAGAGCCGCGTTTAGTTCCTTCTGACGATTTTCAATAATCGTCAGTCGTCAGCAATTGGTCAACAGGAAAGACAAATTTGTTGAAGCGACACCGTGCTCGAAGCGCTGGCTAAACCGGCCCGGTCCGCGACGGAGCGCGCCCGGCGCAGCCCGGACGCCTTGTCGCACGGAAATGATTCTTCTATATGCGGCCTGCTCTTGCGGCCGGGTGAGCGCAACACAATCTTGGGAGAGCTAAGCGTGGAGGATCGCGCGGCGGGCTCATGGCGAGCCGCCGTCCTTCGCCTTTTGAACCGGACCGCTTCGGGGTCCGGCGTTCACCAGCGAAAGGAAACGATATGGGCAAAATTATCGGCATCGACCTCGGCACGACCAATTCCTGCGTGGCCGTCATGGAAGGGTCGAGCCCCAAGGTGATTGAAAACGCCGAAGGCGCCAGGACGACGCCTTCAATCGTGGCGTTCACCGATGACGGCGAGCGTCTTGTAGGCCAGCCCGCCAAACGTCAGGCGGTGACCAACCCCGATAAGACCTTCTTCGCCATCAAGCGTCTGATCGGCCGCACCTACGACGACCCGATGACCAAGAAGGACATGGGTCTCGTTCCCTACAAGATCGTCAAGGCGAATAATGGCGACGCCTGGGTCGAGGCTTCGGGCAAGCAATATTCGCCCTCTCAGATTTCCGCCTTCATTCTGCAAAAGATGAAGGAGACGGCCGAGGCTTTTCTCGGCCAGACGGTCACCCAAGCCGTCATCACCGTTCCCGCCTACTTCAACGACGCTCAGCGCCAGGCCACCAAGGACGCCGGCAAGATCGCCGGGCTCGAGGTGCTGCGCATCATCAACGAACCCACGGCGGCGGCGCTCGCCTATGGCCTCGACAAGAAGCAGTCGGGCACGATCGCGGTTTATGACCTCGGCGGCGGCACATTCGACGTGTCGATCCTGGAGATCGGCGACGGCGTCTTCGAGGTGAAGTCGACGAACGGCGACACGTTCCTTGGCGGCGAAGACTTCGATATGCGTCTCGTCGAATATCTCGCGGGCGAGTTCAAGAAAGAGCAGGGCATCGACCTCACGAAGGACAAGCTCGCTCTGCAACGCCTCAAGGAGGCGGCCGAAAAGGCCAAGATCGAACTCTCGTCGGCGACGCAAACCGAAATCAATCTGCCTTACATCACCGCCGACGCCACCGGACCCAAGCATCTGACGCTGAAGCTCACGCGCGCGAAATTCGAAGCGCTCGTCGACGATCTTATTCAGCGCACGGTGGAGCCCTGCCGGAAGGCGTTGAAGGACGCCGGCCTGTCGGCGGCTGACATCGGCGAAGTGGTGCTTGTGGGCGGCATGACCCGTATGCCCAAAGTGCAGGAGGTCGTGAAGCAGTTCTTCGGCAAGGAGCCGCACAAGGGCGTCAACCCTGACGAAGTCGTCGCCATCGGCGCCGCGGTGCAGGCAGGCGTGCTGCAGGGCGACGTGAAGGACGTGCTGCTGCTCGACGTGACGCCGCTGTCGCTGGGCATCGAGACGCTCGGCGGCGTGTTCACGCGCCTCATCGACCGAAACACGACGATCCCCACCAAGAAGAGCCAGGTGTTCTCGACGGCCGAAGACAATCAGACCGCCGTCACCATCCGGGTCTTCCAGGGCGAACGCGAGATGGCCGCGAACAATAAGCTGCTCGGCCAGTTCGACCTCGTCGGCATTCCGCCGGCGCCGCGCGGCATGCCGCAAGTGGAAGTGACCTTCGACATCGACGCGAACGGCATCGTCAACGTCACGGCGAAAGACAAGGCGACGAACAAGGAACAGCAGATCCGCATCCAGGCGTCTGGCGGCCTCAGCGACTCCGACATCGACAAAATGGTGAAGGACGCCGAGGAGCACGCCGCGGAGGACAAAATCCGCCGCGAACTCGTCGACGCCAAGAACCATGGCGAGGCCGCGGTGCACGCCGCGGAGAAATCCGTCGCCGAATTCGGCGACAAGGTTTCGGCCGCGGACAAGAGCGCCATCGAAGCCGCCATCGCCGCGCTGAAGAGCGCCGTCGAGGGCGACGACGCCGACGCGATCAAGGCCAGGACCAACGAATTGAGTCAGGCCTCGATGAAGCTCGGCGAGGCGATGTATAAGGCGCAGCAGGCGGACGCCTCAGGGACGGGCGCGTCCGAGGAGGCGCCCAAGGACGACGTGATCGACGCGGAGTTCAAGGACGTCGGCGACGACAAGAAGTAAGCCGGGACTGGCCATAGCCGCTTCGATGCGGTAGCGAAACGGGAACCCGGCGCGAATACGCCGGGTTCCCTTGCGTTCATGTGATCGCGGCCAGGGCCGCCGCGCACCATCAGAAATCAAGCATGTCCAAACGCGACTATTACGAAGTTCTGGGCGTAAGCCGCACAGTAACGGAAGTCGAATTGAAGATCGCCTTCCGTAAGGCGGCGATGCAGTGCCATCCTGATCGGCACCCGGGCGACAAGCAGGCGGAAGCGCGTTTCAAGGAATTGAACGAAGCCTATCAGTGCCTGTGCGACCAGCAGAAGCGCGCGGCCTATGACCGTTTCGGCCATGCCGCCTTCGATCAGGGCGGCGGCTTCGGCGCCGGCGAGGGCTTCGGCTCCTCCATGGCCGACATTTTCGAGGATCTGTTCGGCGACGTCATGGGGCGACGCAGTCGCTCGGGCGGCCGCGAGCGGGGCTCGGATCTGCGCTACAACATGGAGATCACCCTCGACGAGGCCTATCACGGCAAGGCCGCTTCGCTGAAAATCCCCACCTCGGCGACCTGCGAGCCCTGCGCGGGAACGGGCGCCAAAAAAGGCTCCAAACCGAAGACCTGCGCGACCTGCGGCGGCATGGGACGCGTGCGCGCCCAGCAGGGTTTTTTCGCGATCGAGCGCACCTGTCCGACCTGCCAGGGGCGCGGCGAGACGATTGAGAATCCCTGCCCCGCTTGCGCCGGCGCCGGGCGCAAGACGATCGAACGCTCGCTGTCCGTCAATGTGCCGCCGGGCGTCGAGGACGGCACGCGCATCAGGCTCGCCGGCGAAGGCGAGGCGGGGCTTCGGGGCGGTCCGTCCGGCGACCTCTACATTTTCCTCTCGGTGAAGCCGCATCCGTTTTTCCAGCGCGATGGGGCGGATCTCTATTGCCGCGTGCCGATCTCGATGGTGCGTGCGGCGCTCGGCGGCGAGATCACGGTGCATGCGCTCGACGGCTCCGAGGTGACGCTCAAAATTCCCGAGGGCGCGCAGTCCGGACGCCAGCTCAAGGCCAAGGGCAAGGGCATGCCGGTGCTGCGCGGGCGCGACCAAGGCGACCTGCATGTGCAGATCAGCGTCGAGACGCCGCAAAAGCTCACCAAGCGCCAGAAGGAGCTCCTCGCCGAATTCGAGGAGGAGTCCTCGCATGACACGCATCCCGAGGAGACTGGCTTTTTCGCGCGGATGAAGGATCTGTTCGGCGGTTAGGCGGCGGAGTTCTGTGACGCCACGTTGTTTTTGACGCGCGGCTCTCCTATCATCCGCCCAACGGCCCTCCGATCGCGGGGGCCGTTTGCGCGTTTTATCGCGCCGGTCGGGAGGGGCGTCGTTGCCGCACAGAACGCAGAAAGCCAATGGGCGCGCGAGGCTCGTGGATAACGCGCGCTTCATCCGTCAATGGATTGAAAATCCGCGCCTCATCGGCGCCGTTTCGCCGTCCGGACGGGCGCTGGCCAAGACAATGGCCGGCTTCGTCGAACTGGATCGAGAGGGCCATATCGTCGAACTCGGTCCCGGCACCGGGCCGGTGACTCAGGCGCTGCTCGCCCGCGGAATCGCGCCCGAGCGCCTCGTCCTCGTCGAATATGAGAGCCGCTTCTGCCATCTGCTCTCCGAACGCTTCCCTGGCGTCAACATCGTGCAGGGTGACGCCTATGGCCTCAAGGCGACTCTCGACGGCAAGGTTCCGGGGAAAATCGCCACCGTCGTCTCCAGCCTGCCGCTCCTGGTGCGGCCGGAGCGCGATCGGGTCGAGCTGTTGAATCAGGCCTTCGAACTGATGGGCGACGAGGGGCTCTTCATCCAATTCACTTACGGCCTGACCAAATCGCCGATGCCCATGCACGCCAATGGCGTCAATGGCGCCTATGTCGGCAAGGGATCGCCGCCGGTCGTGCTCAACATTCCGCCCGCGCGCGTCTGGCGCTATCGCAAGGCGGGTTACGCCGGCTTCGCCGGAAAGCGTAAGGCGTGAAGCCGCAGGACCGGCTGATCGTCGCGCTGGACGTCGAAAGCGTCGAAGAGGCGCGGGCGATGGTCGCGGCGCTGGGCGAGACGGTCTCCTTCTTCAAGGTCGGCATGGAGCTCGCCTACGGGCCGGGCGGCTTCGACTTCGCGCGCGAATTGAAGGCGGCGGGGAAGCGGGTATTTCTCGATCTGAAGCTTCATGACATCGGCGTCACCGTGGAGCGCGCGACGCGGCAGATCGCCCGGCTCGGCGTCGACTTTCTCACGGTCCACGCCTTTCCTCAGACGATGGCGGCGGCCCGCGAGGGCGCGTCCGACGGCGCTCTCAAACTCCTCGCCGTGACGGTCATGACCTCCTATGACGACGCTGATCTGAACGAAGCGGGCTACGCCTGCGGCGTCGCCGAACTCGTCGCGCGCCGCGCCAGACAAGCCAGGGAGAAGGGCGTCGACGGCCTCATCCTGTCGCCGATGGAGCTTGGCGCCATAAGGCCGCTTGTTGGCCCAAGCATGCTGCTGGTGACGCCGGGAGTGCGGCCGGCGGGCGCAGATGCCGGCGATCAGAAGCGAGTCATGACGCCGCGGCAGGCGGTCGCAGCCTCCGCCGACTATATCGTCGTCGGCCGGCCGATCACGCGGGCGACAGATTCGGCGGCGGCCGCCGAGGCCATCGTCAGCGAGATGACCCTGGCCTGATCGAGGTCCGTCGCATGCCCTAGAGAGCAACGTCGACCTGCCCGAAAATCTCCAGCACATCCTTCCGGAGCACGCGCAGGACATCTATCACGAAGCCTTCAACCACGCCTTCGACGCCCATCGCGGCGAGCCGCGGCAGGAGGAGGCGGCGCACCGCATCGCCTGGGCCGCGGTCAAGCGATCTTACGTCAAGACCGAGGCGGGCTGGGCAAGGCGATAGGATAGGGGGAAGCGCGCTGGCCTGCCTTGAGCGTGAGTGATAAAAAGCGGGTCTTCGTCGAATCCTTACCCCGATTCGCCCATGCTCGCGCTTGTCATCTCCGCCCTCGGGCTGTTCGTTTGGCTCTATCTGATCGCGCTTCGCGGCGGGTTCTGGCGGCTGACCGAACATGACCGGAACCTGAGCGGTCACGCCGCGGTTCCGGCGACCCATGTCGTGGCGATCGTTCCGGCTCGAAACGAAGCCGACGTCATCGAAAAAAGCCTGGCGTCGCTGTTCGCGCAACAGTTCCATGGCCGTTTCGAGGTCATTCTGGTTGATGACGAGAGCGACGACGGCACCGCCGAGGCGGCGCGCCGCTGCGCGGCCGCCAATGGGGCTTCGAGCCGCCTGACGGTTCTCTCCTCGCGCGGACCAGATGCGGGCTGGACGGGAAAGTTGGCCGCGATGCAGCGCGGGTTCGATCACGTGCGGAGCTTGCCGATCGACCCAGACTTCGTGCTGTTTTGCGACGCGGACATCGAATTTGCGTCGCATGTGCTCGCCCGCCTCGCTGCGGGCGCGACGGCGCGCGGCGCGGTTCTGACCTCGCTCATGGTCAAGCTTCGTTGCGAAAGCCTCGCGGAGCGCTGGTTCGTCCCCGCCTTTATTTTCTATTTCCAGAAGCTTTACCCGTTCCGCCATATCAATGATCCGGATCACCCCGCGGCAGGCGCCGCGGGAGGGGTTATGCTGGTTCGTCCGGAGGCGCTTGCGACCGCAGGCGGCCTGCGGGCCATTCGCGGCGCGCTGATCGACGATTGCGCGCTCGGCGCGCTGATGAAGGCGCAAGGTCCGATCTGGCTGGGTCTGACCGAAGACGTCCACAGCCTGCGCGCCTATCCGCGCCTTGCCGATATCTCCCGAATGGTCGTGCGCTCCGCCTACGCGCAGCTCAGCTATTCCCCCTGGCGCCTCGCGGGCGCGCTCATCGGCATGGCGGCCGCCTACCTAGCGCCGCCCTATCTGGCGCTGTTCGGCGAATCGCCGGCGCGTGAGACGGCGCTTGTCTCATGGCTCCTGATGGCGCAGGCCTATATGCCGACGCTGCGCTTTTACGGCCTGTCGCGGTGGCGCGCCTTTGCTTTGCCAGGCGTCGCGGCATGCTATACGTGGTTTACGGTTGAATCGGCTTGGCGGCACCTAAGCGGCCGCGGCGGCGAATGGAAAGGCCGCTATCAGGCGCAGCGCGCGCAAAAGTCGGCGCAGCGCTTCGAAACGCCCGGCGAGATCGAGGCGAACCGCCAAATCGAGGTATAGGGCGCGCCAGCGCCGTGGAGCGGCAAGACGGCGTCATATGGATATTGCGCAGACGAGTTCGGGAAAGACCCATCGCGACGAGAATTTCCCTGTCGCTTCCTTTCTGATTGCGCCGCGGCATCGCGCGCCGATCCTCGCCTTCTATGACTTCGTTCGCGCCGCCGACGACATCGCCGACCACCCGACGCTTTCCGCGCAAGAGAAGCTGGATCTGCTGGACGCGCTTGACGCCGCCCTGATCGGAGAGGCGGAAGAGGATGCGCCAGTGGCGCGCCGCCTGCGCGAGACCTGCCGCGAGCGGCGTCTCGACTTGCAGCATGCGCGCGATCTGATCCTCGCCTTCAAGCGCGACGTGACGCAATCGCGTTATCGCGACTGGGACGATCTCATCGATTACTGCCGTTATTCCGCCATGCCGGTCGGACGCTTCGTCTGCGATCTCCATGGCGAGAATCCCGGCCGGGTCTGGCCGGCCAATGACGCGCTGTGCGCGGCGCTGCAGATCATCAATCATCTGCAGGATTGCGGCAAGGATTACCGCAACCTCGACCGGGTCTATCTGCCGCAGGATGCGCTCGCGGCGCATGGCGCGTCTGTCGAGATGCTCGTGCAGGAAAGCGCGCCGCCGCCGCTCCTGGCGACGATCCGCGACCTCAACGAGAAAACCGGGCGTCTGCTCGCGCAGTCGCGTCCCTTCGCCGATCTGATCGACGATACGCGCCTCGCCATGGAGATCGGCGCCATCCAGACATTGGCCGAACAGCTCGTTGCGCGCCTTGCGGTCGCCGACCCGCTTCGCGACAAGGTTCACGACGGCAAGTTCAGCTTTGCGCTGAAGGGGGCGGCGGGCGCGCTGGGCGCGCTTCTTCGCCGCGTTTCGCGTCCGCGTCGCGCAGAGTCCGCGGCCGTCCCGAGCACGCGCCCAGGGGCGCGCCAATGACCATGGACACGCTTGCCGATTCCACGACGCTGCGTACGCGCGCCATCGCGACCAGAAGCTCCTTCTATCTCGCGATGCGCATCCTCGAGCCGCCGCGCCGCGATGCGATGTTCGCCATTTACGCCTTCTGTCGCGCCGTTGACGACATCGCCGACGACGAGGGCGACCGCGCCGTGCGCCGCGCCGCGCTCGACCAGTGGCGCGCCGACCTCGATGAGCTTTACGCCGGCCGCATCCGCGCGCGCGTCAGCTTTCTCTCCGAATCCGTCCGCCGTTTCCGACTCGAGCGCGCCGATTTCGAGTCGGTGATCGAGGGCATGGCCATGGACGTTGAGGAGGATATTTGCGCGCCCGACTGGGAAAAGCTTGAGCTCTACTGCGACCGCGTCGCGAGCGCCGTGGGACGGCTGTCCGTGCGCGCTTTCGGTCTCGCGGAGGAGGAGCCGGGCGCCGAATGCGATTTGCCGACGGGGCCGAAACTGCTCGCCTACCACCTCGGGCGCGCGTTGCAGCTCACCAACATCTTGCGCGATCTCGACGAGGACGCCGCGCGGGGACGGCTCTATTTGCCCCGTCAGGCGCTTGAAGCCGCGGGGGTCATGAGCTTCGCGCCGCACGCCGTGCTGTCGCATCCTTCGCTCGAAGAGGTGTGCGTCCCGGTCCTCAACCGCGCCCGCGAACATTATGACCAGGCGGATCTGGTGATGGCGGGCTTGCCGAAGCGCGCGGTGAAAGCGCCCTATCTCATGGCCGCCGGCTATCGTTCGATTCTCGACAGTCTCGCCGCTCGCGGCTTTTCGGCGCCGCGCGCGCCGGTGCGGGCGTCGCGTCTCAAGCTCGTCAGCGCCTTCCTGCGACACGCCTTCACGTGAGCGAAACGGTTCACGTCGTCGGCGCGGGCCTCGCGGGGCTCGCCTGCGCGCTGCGTCTTGCCGACGCCGGACGTCGCGTCGCGCTTTACGAAGCCGCGCGCATGGCGGGCGGACGCTGCCGCTCCTATTTCGACGCGTCGCTTGGCCTGACGATCGACAACGGCAATCATCTGCTGCTCTCCGGCAACACGGCGGCGCGGGATTACGCCAAACGCATCGGTGCGAGCGACGCGCTCGTTGGTCCCAGCGAATGCGCCTTCGATTTTCTCGACGCGCGCACGGCTGAGCGCTGGACGCTGCGCCCGAACGCCTCGCGCATTCCCTGGTGGGTGTTTGTCGCCGACCGCCGCGTTCCCGGCACGGGGCCGCTCGACTATCTTGGCGCCGGAAAGCTTCTCTTCGCGAAGGATGGCGCGACCATCGGCGAAACCATGCGCTGCCACGGCCCGCTGTGGGAGAAGCTTTGGCGCCCGGTTCTGCTTTCCGCTTTGAACACCGAGCCTGAAGAGGCGTCCGCCACGCTCGCGGGCGCCGTGCTGCGCGAGACGCTCGCGGCGGGCGGCGACGCCTGCCGACCGATGGTCGCCAAAGGCGGCCTCGGCGACGCCTTCATCGAGCCGGCGCTGCGCACGCTTCGCGCCAAAGGCGTCGAGCCCCGTTTTGGGGCGCGCCTGCGCGACATCGCTTTCGAGGAGTCTCGCGTCGCTGCGATGCGCTTTGGCGACGCGGAAGTGACGCTGGAAAAAGGCGACGTGGTGGTCCTCGCGACGCCGCCGTGGATTGCGCAGGAGCTTCTCCCCGGTCTCGTCGCGCCCGATGATTTTCGCGCGATCCTGAATGCGCATTTCAAGATCGCGCCGCCGCCGGGCCAGCCGCTGCTTCTTGGCATGATCGGCACGCTCACCGAATGGCTCTTCGCCTTCGACGATCGCCTCTCGGTGACGATCAGTGGCGCCGATCGCCTGATCGACGATTCGCGCGACGCGCTGGCGGAAAAAATCTGGGCGGAGGTCTCCGCCGCGACGGGCCTGCCGGCGGCGCCGCCGCCCTGGCAGATCGTGAAGGAGAAGCGCGCCACCTTCGCCGCGACGCCGGCGCAGGAGAAGCGACGGCCCGATGCGAAGACGCGCTGGGACAATCTGTGGCTTGCCGGCGACTGGACGAATACGGGCCTGCCGGCGACGATCGAGGGCTCGATACGATCAGGGGATAGAGCGGCGGAACTGGCGACGACGGCCAGTTGAACGTGAACCTTCGTGCATGGTGAGCAAGCGCGCTTGCGCCACCTCTCCTATTTCGTTCCGGCAGCTTCTAGCTTTGTTTCTTTGGCGATCTATCTGGCGCGTTGGCGCGCGCGTCTGCTCGTGCGCAGATCGTGGACCGGAGAGTCGTATGTCCAAGGCCAAGACCGAGAACAAATCCAAGGGCGTCGTCATTTGTGCGATCGTCGCCGCCACTTGCGGGCTCGCCAGTATGATGGCGCCGTCGCCAGCCGTGGCGCGGCAGGTCGCGCTGATGCATGAAGCTGGTTGGCACGGCGCGGCTCCGGGGCATCACCGCGGCGGATGCTTTGTAACCACCACGCCCACGCACCACACGCGCGGCATCCGACATTGGCGCTACCCTTGCCCGTACTACCACCGCAGGCATCTCAATCCATATCATCCACCGCATCATCGGCTCTATCCGCACCATTGATGGCCCCATGCGCGAAAACAAAGAGTCCGCTAAACGGGACCGCTGGCGCCGTCATCATTCAGCGTTCCCCGCCAGTCGGCTGCGACGGCGGCTGTAGAGAAAATAAATCGCGAGGCCGATCGCCATCCAGATCGCGAAGCGCTCCCAGGCGACTTTCGGCAGGCGCGACAACAGCCACAGCGAGAAGCCGATGCCGACGAGTGGCGTGAAGGGGACGAAAGGCGCGCGAAAGCTACGCTTCAAATCGGGCCGCGTGCGGCGCAACACGATGATCGCCGAACAGATGACGACGAAGGCGGAGAGCGTGCCGATGTTCACCAGCTCCGCCACTTCCTTGATCGGATAGAGCGCGGCGACGAGCGCGGTCAGAGCGCCGGCGATCAGCGTCGGCCGATAGGGCGTAGAAAAGCGCGGATGCAGCTTCGCGAACCAGGCGGGAAGCAGTCCGTCGCGGCTCATGGCGAACCAGATGCGGGCGCAGGCGAGCAGAAAAGCCAGCATGACGCTGGCGATTCCCGCCACCGCCGCGAGCGAGACGACGAAAGCGACCCAGGGCAGGCCGAGCGACGTGAAAGCGGTCGCGACCGGCGCCGGATTGTCGAGCGTGTCGTAGCGCACGACGCCGGTGAGCACGAGCGACATGGCGATATAGAGCGTCAGCGCCACGACGAGCGACAGAAGAACGGCGCGTGGCACGTCGCGCTGCGGCGCGCGGGCTTCTTCGGCGGCGGTCGTCAACGTGTCGTAGCCGAACACGGCGAAGAACACGACCGCGGCGCCCTGCGCCACGCCGGAAAAGCCGAAAGGCATGAAGGGCGTCCAGTTCTCGACGCGCACATAGGGAAGGCCGGCGACGATCACCAAGAGCGCCGCCGCGATTTTGACGACCACCATTGCGGTGTTGAAGCGTGCGCCGAGCTCCACGCGCAGCGTCAACAAGCCGGCGACGCCAAGCGCGCCGAGCGCGGCGAAGAGATCGATGACGCGGCCGGGGCCGGTTCCCGGCGCGCCGCTCGCCCATTCGGGAAGCGCGAGCCCGAATTGCGCGAGCAGCGCCTGCAAATAGGCCGACCAGCCGATCGCCACCACGGCGACGACCAGCGCATATTCTAGCAGAAGGTCCCAGCCAATGATCCAGGCGGCGAGTTCGCCCAGCACCGCATAGGCATATGTGTAGGCGCTGCCGGCGACGGGAATCATGCCGGCGAATTCGGCGTAGGACAGCGCCGCCGCGGCGCTCGCGACGCCGGCGATCAGGAAGGAGAGGGCGACGCCAGGTCCCGCCTGAGTCGCCGCCACGACGCCGGTCAGCACGAAAATGCCGACGCCAATGAGCCCGCCAAGGCCGATGCCGGTGAGTTGCCAGACCCCCAGCACGCGACGGAATCCGCCCGGTCGGTCGGCTTCGGCTTGCAGCGAATCGATGGATTTGGCGCGCAGCAGCGAGGAGGAAAGCTTCATCAAAAAGGCCCGTCAGCGGGCGTGTCCGCCATGACGTCCATAGGCGATCCCGGCGTCGCTGTCATGGCCGCCGGGTCGTCATGCAGACGCAAAAAAGAGCGGCCAGTGGCCGCTCTTTCGTTGTCAGGCGGCCTATTTATTGGCGGCCTATTTCTTGGCGGCCTCGAGATGCGTCAGCGCCTCTTCGGCGTGTTTCGTCGCGACGTCGGCATGCTTCTGCTTGCCGTGGTCGATGGCCATTTCAAGATGCGAAACGCCCTGTTTGGTATGCTCGTTCGGCTTCTTGGCCTCGGACGCCTTGGCGTGCTTCAAGCCTTCTTCCGCATGCATCGTCAGCGCCTCGGCCTTTCCCTGCTTGCCTTCGCTGATCGCCTGTTTGGTGTGGGTGATGGCTTCACCCAGATGATCTTCCGCATAGGCCAACCGAGGGGCGAAAAAGGCCGCGAGGGATAGAGCCAAAGCGGTTGCAAAAATTCTGCGATTCATGGGGGATCTCCTCAATGCTTCGCCGCATGACGTAATATGGTCTCTTTCGCTCTAGGATCGAGGTCTTGCAGGCGTCCTAGATGTCGCGGCAGTGATCACTGCCGGTCGGCGGCAAAAAGCTCGCAACTCTCGCCGAATTCCGCCAGGCCGCCCTCAAGAAACGAGGCGAGCAGCGGAACGCCGAGCAGATAGGCCGATGTCGCGCCTTCGTGCCGGGCTCGCGCTTGCGCGACAGCCTCGTTCCATTCGCTCGCGGCGAAATCGCCGCGCCCCACCCACATCAGCGCGACGAGCTCGATCTGCTCGTCGATGTCCATGGCCTCGATAAAGGAGGCCACCTCATCGCGCGTGGTGGAGAACGCGTCCTCCGTCAACACGCTGACGAAACCGTCGTCCGTGGCGTTTGAGGCGTCCGCCTCGACGCCTTCATCTTCGCTTTCAAGCTCGCGCGCCTTGACGACGACGAAACAGACTTTGTCCGTATTGATGGTCGGCATTTCTTCATCTCCGCCGTTTTAGAAAACGCGCTTGACCTTCGCCCTTGTTTTGAAAGGTCGCCCTTTGCATATATTCCCCACAGGCGAGATGTTTACCCGAGTCGACGCCGTATTTTGGAGCCGGAAATGCGTGTCGGCGCGCCGAAAGAAACCAAGGACAATGAATATCGCGTCGGCCTGACGCCGTCTTCGGTCGCCGAGCTTGCCCATGCGGGACATGAAGTCTTCATCGAGCGCGGGGCAGGCGAGGGCGCGGATCTATCGGACGCAGATTACGCCGCCGCGGGCGCGAAGCTCGTCGATGGTCCTGAAGCGCTCTTCGCCGCAGCGCAATTGATCGTAAAGGTGAAGGAGCCGCAGCGGCGCGAGATTGCTTACTTGCGGCCGGACCATGTGCTCTTCACCTATTTCCATCTCGCCGCGGACGCTGAACTCACGCGCGAACTCATGGCGAGCGGCGCCCATTGCATCGCCTATGAGACGGTCACGGCGCCCGGCGGCGGATTGCCGCTGCTCGCGCCGATGTCGGAAATCGCCGGCCGGCTCGCCCCCCAAATCGGGGCGCATTTTCTGGAAAAGCAGGCGGGCGGCCGCGGCGTTCTGCTCGCGGGCGCGCCCGGCGTGCCGCCAGCTGACGTTCTCGTTCTCGGCGCCGGCAGCGTCGGCGCGCAGGCGACGGCGATTGCGCTCGGCATGGGCGCGAGCGTGCTTGTCGCCGACCGCAACCCCGACGCGCTGCGGCGTCTCGAAACGCGTTTCGGTTTCGCGGCGCGCACCATTTATTCGACCCGCGCCGCCATCGCCGAATCGGTGAAGCGCGCCGATCTCGTCATCTGCGCGGCGCTCGCGCCAGGCGCCAAGGCGCCGATCCTGATCACGCGGGACATGCTGTCGACGATGAAGCGCGGCGCCGTGATCGTCGATGTCGCGATCGATCAGGGCGGCAGCTGCGAGACGTCACGGCCGACGAGCCATTCTGACCCGACCTATGTCGTTGACGGGGTCGTGCATTATTGCGTCACCAACATGCCCGGAGTCACGCCGCGCACGGCGACGTTCGCGCTCAACAACGCCACATTGCCCTTCGTGCTGGCGCTCGCCAACAAGGGCTGGCGTCGCGCCATCGAGGACGACCCGCATCTTCGCGCGGGGCTGGAAATTTCCGCCGGGCGCATCCTTTCGCCGCCGGTGGCCGCCGCGCATGGTCTGCCGCTCTCGCCGCAGCTCGTGGCGCTGGACAGCGCCGGCGCCGCATAGCATCCTGCTGAATGATGTGAGCCATTCCGGTCCGTGCGACCTTTTCGCACAATCGACCCTGGAGAGCGCTCGCTCAGGGGGGCAATTCGGCATTGCTTTGTAATAATTGGAGCTTATGTCGCCGGGCGCGTCGTCTCGCGCCAGGGCGGCAGAGCTTTTCTCATCAGCCCGCAATTGTTAGACCAGAGCGACGCGGCGGTTGCGGCGCGGCGCCCCGCATCATTCGAAAAACAGACAGGTTTAGGGCATGAGCGCGAACCAGGACCAGGATCCCGCCGCCGACCGGAAGCCAGGGGCCACGGCGAAAAAGGTCTCCGCGCTCGGTAAGTCCGAACCGCCGGTGAAGCCGCCCCGCGAGGCCGAGAAAAAGGCGGATAAGAAGGCCAAGAAAAAGGCCGAGAAAAAGACCTCGGCGAAAAAGCCTTCCGCGTCCAGCGCTTCGAGGCGAAAGGCCGCGCCCGCGGCGCGTAACGGCGCAGAGGCGCCCGCGCCGCGGCCCAATCCCAATATCGAGAAATTCGTCCAGCTCGACATCGAAGCGATCGCCGACAATATGGCGCAGCTCGTGGACCAGGGCCGTAAGGCGTTGGCAGCGGCGATTGGCGGCGTCAATCCCGATGAGGCGCGCAGCGAACTCGCCGCCAACGTCGCCGACGCCACCAAGACTCTCGGCGCCGTCGCCGAATATTGGCTGTCGAAGCCAGATCGCGCCGCCGTCGCCCAGGCCGATCTTTACAAGGGGTTGAGCGAAATCTGGCGGCAGACGCTTCGCCGTTATGGCGGGGAGGATGTGGCCCCGATCGTTCCCTCCGACCGCTCCGATAAGCGCTTCTCCGGGCCCGAATGGAACGAGAACCCCTTCTTCGACTGGCTGCGGCAATCCTATCTGCTCGCGTCGCGCTGGGCAGGCGACATGGTCGAGAGCGCCGAGGGTCTCGACCCGCAGACAAAGGCCAGGGCGGTCTTTTATACGCGGCTGATCTCCAGCGCGATCTCGCCATCCAATTTCGTGCCGACCAATCCCGAGCTGTTGCGCGCCACGATGGACGCCAAGGGCGAGAATCTGGTCCGCGGCTTGAAGATGCTCGCGGAAGACATTTCCGCGGGCGGCGGCGTGTTGAAGATCCGCCAGAGCGCGGACCAGAAATTCGAACTGGGCGTCGATATGGCGAATACGCCCGGCAAGGTGATCTGGCGCAATGACGTGATGGAGCTCATTCAATATGAGCCCGCGACGGCGGAGGTCTATGCGCGGCCGCTGCTCATTACGCCGCCCTGGATCAACAAATTCTATGTGCTCGATCTCAACCCCGAGAAAAGTTTCGTGCGCTGGGCCGTTGAGCAGGGCTTCACGGTCTTCATCATCTCCTGGGTCAATCCCGACGAGACCAAGGCCACGAAGGGCTTCGAGGCCTATATGCACGAGGGCGTGCTGACCGCGCTCGACGTGATCGAGAAGGCGACGGGCGAACGCAAGGTCACGGCGGCGGGCTATTGCGTTGGCGGCACGCTGCTCGCGCTGACGCTCGCCTATATGGCGGCGACCGGCGATGATCGCATCGACAGCGTCACCCTGTTTGCGACGCAGGTCGATTTTTCGGATGCTGGCGATCTACAGATCTTCGTCGACGAGGCGCGGCTCGCGGCGCTCGACGAAAGCATGGCGCGCACCGGCTATCTCGAAGGCTACAAGATGGCTAACGCCTTCAATATGCTGCGGCCGAACGAACTCATCTGGAATTATGTCGTCAACAATTACATGAAGGGGGTCGAGCCCGCCGCTTTCGATCTCTTGTATTGGAATTCCGATTCGACGCGCATTCCGCGGGCCAATCACTCCTTCTACCTGCGCAGCTGCTATCTCGAAAATCGTCTCGCCCGCGGCGAGATGGTTATCGATGACGTTCGGCTCAATCTGCGTCAGGTGAAGGCGCCGGTCTTTGAGATTGCGACCAAGGAGGATCATATCGCGCCGGCGCAATCCGTGTTTCGCGGCGCGAGGTTTTTCGGCGGCGACGTGACCTTCGTGCTCGGCGGATCCGGCCATATCGCGGGGATCATCAACCCGCCCTCCAAAGACAAATATCAATATTGGACCGGCGGCCCGCCGAAGGGCGTTTTCGAGGATTGGATCAAGAACGCGAAGGAAACGAAGGGCTCCTGGTGGCCGCACTGGCTGGCCTGGGTGACGGCGCAGGCGCCCAAAAAAGTCCCCGCGCGCCAGCCTGGCGGCGGCAAGCTCAAGATCATCTGCGACGCGCCTGGCGAATATGTGCGGGTGAGGGGATAGGCAGGCTGAATTCGGCTGGGTCGCGGCGCGAGACGTGGCGCCGCGGCTCAGATCTTTAGCGCGCGAAGCCGCGGACAACCCGATCCGGGCTTGGGCCTTATCCGGGAAGAACCCCGATTCGCTCCAAGAACCAGTAGACGCCCGCAATCGCAATCAGCGCCGAGGCCACGTAGACGAGCTTTTCGCTGCGCTTGCCGCCTGTCTGCTTGTCGATCAGGAACAGGATCGGCATCACCGCGAAAACAATGGCGATCTGGCCGAGTTCGACGCCGATGTTGAAAGCGGCGAGCGCGGGCACGACCCCGCCTTGCGGCACGCCCATCTCGGTCAGCGCCGAGGCGAAGCCGAAGCCATGGATGAAGCCGAAGAGGAAGGTGTTGCGCCAACGGTTGTCGACGTCGCGCGAGAAATAATTCTCCACCGCGACGAAAACGATCGAGGCGGCGATCAGCGCTTCGACCAATGTCGAGGGAAGCGTGAAGATATTGAGCGCCGCGAGCGACAGCGTGATCGAGTGCGAAATGGTGAAGGCGGTGACGATCTTCACGACCGGCCAGATGCGGGTCGCCCACAGAATGAGGGCGAAGAGGAAGCACAGATGATCGTAGCCGGTGACGATGTGTTCGACGCCGGCTTTGAGAAACTTCCACATCAGCTGTGCGGTGGTCTCCATCGGCTTTGACAGATCGAGCGGCGGATCGTCGGGGTAGAGCATGGTCTGGCCGGCGTTTTCGCTTCCCTCGAGCGTGACGAGATGCTTCCCCTTTGCGCCTTGCGCGGCGAGGAGCTTGGTCGCGTCATAGAAGAGCGTTCCGGTCGTTCCGCCGCAGTCGAAGCGCACGACGATCAGCGCGCTGTCCTGGTTGGTGGGGTCTTCGCCGGATTTTTCGACATTGGCGATGCAGGCGCGGCCTGTCGCATCGCGCATCGCGACGCGTTTTTGGACAAATTTGCCGATTTCCGCTTCGAGCGCGCCGGGGGCCGAGAGGTCGACGCTGGCGCGTTCGCTCATCGAGTCCTGAAACATGCGCTCAAGATCGGTGGCGAGAAAGCCGACCTCGACGGCATAGGTTCGATTGTCCTTGGGAAGGATTTTGCCTGTCGAAATATCGGGCGTATGCGCCATGGCCGGAGCCGCGAGACCGACGCAAAACAAGATTACGGCGGCGACTATCTTGAAAACCCCGGTCATACGCGCTCCCCCTGTCGTGGCCGCGCAACATGCCAAACGCGGCTGCGGCCGACAAGACAGCTGAAGCGGGAGCTTTTGATCGGCGCCGCCTTTCAAAATCAGGGAGGCTGCGACGTCTCCGAGAACTGCCAGCCGGACGCCGCACGGGTCCAAGTCGGCGGCCCAAGCGCGGGCGCCGGGCCGGGTCACTGTCGGCCTCACTCTTGGCGAATTACGCCCCGGTTGTCAGCGGGGGCGCCCGGCGCACGCCGGACGCTTCACATGACGCCGCCATTTCCCGCGGGCGTCGTATCGAAGGGCTTTCTTTCAGCTTGTTTCATGACGGATGCGGCGCGCGGCGTCGCCAAAGCGGTTTCGGTCTGGAGCGGGTTTTCACGCTTGGCGCCGGCCATGCCTTCCGGACGCTGCGCCGAATCGTCTGTGGGCTTGTCGGTCGACCATTCTTCACCAGCGGGCAGCAGCGCCGCGAACGCCGCGCTCGCGCCCACGCCAAGAATCGCCGTCAGGAAAGGCTTCTCTCGAACGAATGAGAGAACGCCTCCGCTCTCCGCAGCGCGGCGATCGCTCGCCCAGTTTGGGCGTGAGCTTCGCCGCCATCGGGCTCTTTCCCAGGCGACGGGCCGACGCCGGCTGCTCAAGGCGCGTCCGGCCTCGCGTTCGGAACGGAAAAACATGCTTTTGACCAAAAGTCCCGCCGCCGCAAGGGCCCCCAACGCAACCGGCGCCGGATGTTCGCGCAGAGTTTGCCCGGCGCCTCGCGCAAAGCCGACGATCGACGCCTGTCCCCGCTCTTTCAGCCTATGCAAAATATTGGAAGGAGACACGCTGCTGCGAAGCTCCTCAATCGATTCCGCAAGCTGCGCGCGGATCACATCCGCTTCAGTCTCAAGCTGCTCGGCGCGTTGCGTCATTGTTCATCCCCATCTGTTCTCTCGCCATGGCCACGTCGCGAGAGATCTCATCGAGAGTTTTCCGCGGCTTCAACTGGGACAGTTTCATGCGTCGGCGACCGATGACGGTCAGAACGATTCCGATGATGAGGGCGCCGCCGCCGACGAGGGCGAGCGCCCAATAGGTCCGTAGACCCGCGGCCATCAAAGCGTCGGCTCCCGCCTCAAGCAGCAGCACGAGCCCCGGAATAAGCAGCGCGGCGCCCGCGATAAGCATTTTGACGCCGCCGGAGAGGGCGTCGAGATTCTCGCTCATTTCGACGCGAGCGAGCTCCGCTTCCTTGCGCAACAGCGTCGAAGCTTGGCGCACAACGTCGGCGGCGGCCTCGGTGATCGTGCGAGAGTTTTGCATTTTCCGGTTCTCCCACCGAGCGATTTGGCGACGAAGCGCCAGGAAGTCGGCGTCACGGCCGCCATGGCGCACCCCTTCCCATTTTCTCCTCGGTCGAACCTCCCAATCCAAGGGTTGTTCCAACCCGACTCGTCATCATTCGGCCCTTGGAACGGATTGCGGTCGAACGTCGCCGAGCTTGTGCGCGCCGACTCTGCGGCGCGCATGACGATTTCTGAGCCTGTAGGATTGGTGGGGGAAGTAGGACTCGAACCTACGAAGGCTTAGCCAGCGGATTTACAGTCCGCCCCCTTTGCCGCTCGGGACATTCCCCCATCGTCTCGCAAAGAGACGGCGGCCGCGTTGAGCGCGGCCGATGCAGCGGCATATGCGGCCCTTGCCGCTCGGTGTCAACCTTTAAACTCCCCGGCAGCCCCGGGTGACGCTGCGCCCGCTGAGCGCCGAGATCGTGCCGCTACTGGGACGCAAGAACTCGAGCAGAGGCATTCCGCCGCGGGCGCAGCGCTCAAGCTGGCGAATCGGCGGCCGCCGCGCCGGCGGCCAGATGGGCCAGTTCGACGTCGGAGAAAAGCCGCGAACGCGTCAGGAATCGCAGCCCCGTGCCATTGTCGAGCGAGAACATGCCGCCTTGGCCCGGCACCACGTCGATGACGAGCTGCGTGTGTTTCCAATAATCGAATTGCGCCGCGCCGATGTAGAACGGCGCGCCGCCGATCTCGCCGAGCAGAATGTCGCCGTCGCCGACGAGAAATTCCCCTTGCGGATAGCACATCGGCGCCGAGCCGTCGCAGCAGCCGCCCGACTGGTGGAAGAGGACCGGGCCATGTTCACCGCGCAGCCGCGCGATGAGATCCAGCGCCGCCTGCGTGGCGATGACTCTTGCCGGTTTGACTGTCGTCGCCATCGTCCCCTCTCTATCCTCCCCCACTCCTCTTCCGCGAAGCGGGGAGAGCTGGGCGGCTAAAAGAAGCCCAGCTTCTTTTCGCTGTAGCTCACCAGCATGTTCTTCGTCTGCTGATAGTGATCGAGCATCATCCTGTGATTCTCGCGGCCGATGCCCGACTGCTTGTAGCCGCCAAAAGCCGCATGCGCCGGATAGGCGTGGTAGCAGTTCACCCAGACGCGCCCCGCCTGAATGGCGCGGCCGAAGCGATAGCAGCGGTTGGCCTCGCGGCTCCACACGCCGGCGCCAAGGCCGTAGAGCGTATCGTTGGCGATGGCCAAGGCCTCGTCGTCGTCCTTGAAGGTCGTCACCGACACGACGGGACCGAAGATCTCCTCCTGGAACACGCGCATCCGATTATGGCCTTCGAGCACGGTCGGCTTCACGTAGAAGCCGCCGGCGAGTTCGCCCGCGAGCGCGTTGCGTTCGCCGCCGGCGAGCACCTTCGCGCCCTCCTGCTTGCCGATGTCGATATAGCTCAGGATCTTTTCGAGCTGCTCGGAAGAGGCCTGCGCGCCGATCATGGTTTCGGGGTCGAGCGGATTGCCCTGCTTGATCTCGCCGACGCGTTTTAAGGCGCGTTCCATGAAGCGGTCGTAGATCTTCTCATGCACAAGCGCGCGGCTCGGACAGGTGCAGACCTCGCCCTGATTGAGCGCGAACATGACGAAGCCCTCGATCGCCTTGTCGAGATAGTCGTCGTCCTCGCGGGCGACGTCCTCGAAGAAGATGTTGGGCGACTTGCCGCCAAGCTCCAGCGTCACCGGAATGAGGTTCTGACTGGCGTATTGCATGATGAGCCGGCCGGTCGTCGTCTCGCCGGTGAAGGCGATCTTGGCGATCCGGTTCGACGAGGCGAGCGGTTTGCCGGCCTCCAGCCCGAAGCCGTTGACGATGTTGAGCACGCCCTTGGGAAGAAGCTCGCCGATAAGCTCCGCCCAGACGAGAATGCTCGCGGGCGTCTGCTCGGCCGGCTTGATGACGACGCAATTGCCGGCGGCGAGCGCCGGCGCAAGCTTCCAAACGGCCATCAGAATCGGGAAGTTCCAGGGGATGATCTGGCCGACGACGCCGAGCGGCTCATGGAAATGATAGGCGATAGTGTCGTGGTCGATTTCCGAGATGCCGCCTTCCTGGGCGCGAATGGCGCCGGCGAAATAGCGGAAGTGATCGATCGCGAGCGGAATGTCGGCGGCGCTCGTCTCGCGGATCGGCTTGCCGTTGTCCCAGGTTTCGGCGGCGGCGAGGAGACCGAGATTGGCCTCCATCACGTCGGCGATGCGGTTGAGGATGATGGCGCGTTCCGTCGGGCTCGTCTTGCCCCAGGCGTCTTTGGCGGCATGCGCCGCGTCGAGCGCGGCCTCGACGTCGTCCTTGTCGGAACGGGCGATTTCACAAATCTTCTGACCGGTGATCGGCGAGACATTGTCGAAGACGCGGCCGGACTTGGCGTCCGCCCATGCGCCATTGATGAAATTGCCGTAGCGCGGCTTGAACGGCGGTTTGAGCGCGGCGAAAGTTTCGTGCTTGGTCATGGGGCGTTCCTCGCGTTGCCGCAGCGGCGGCTTTTTCTTTGAGAAGGTAGTTGGAGCGCGGCGTTACGCCAAGTGCCCAGCGCCCTGCGCCACGCCCGAGCCGGGTTGTCTCACTCGAGACACGCCTTCGCCAGCGCCTGGAACGCGCGGGCGCGGTGCGACAGCGCCTGTGAGCCGTCGCCGGGCAGGGCATGTTTTTCCGCCGACATCATCTCGCCGAAGGTCTTGTCGAGCCCGTCGGGCCGAAAGATCGGATCATAGCCGAAGCCCTTCTCGCCCTTGGGCGGAAAGACCAGAACGCCGTCGACGCGGCCCTCGAACTGCTCGATATGCCCGTCGGGCCAGACGACGGCGAGCGCGCAGGTGAAATGCGCGCGATGGGGCGGCTTGGCGCCGCGCGCCTCGAGTTCGCGTTCGACGCGGGCGCAGGCGGCCTTGAAGTCGCGGTCCTCCCCCGCCCAGCGCGCCGAATAGACGCCGGGGGCGCCGTCAAGCGCGTCGACGCAAAGACCGGAGTCGTCGGCAAAAGCGGGCAGGCCTGAGGCCATCGCGGCGGCGCGCGCCTTTAGCAGCGCATTGCCGACGAAGGTCTGTTCGGTCTCCTCAGGCTCTTCGAGGCCGAGTTCTCCCGCGGAAACCGCCTCGACGCCATGCGGCTCGAGCAATTGCCTGAGTTCCCAAAGTTTCCCGGGATTATGCGTGGCGATGACGAGCTTGCCGGCGATTTTGCGCGGATCCATCAGATTTTCTCCCGCCGCGCGGCTCCCGGTGCGCCGGCGGGGCGTCGCCATGGCGCTGACATCTCGATAACTTGCAGCGATTCGCCGTCAAATCGCCAGGATCGCCCTCAGGGGGTCTTGGTCGAAGGGTCGGAAGGCGCTACAAAGTTACATCCTGGCGCGGTTAACCCCGCCTTTACTATGCTTGGCAACGATTGAGGAGCCGCCGAGACGGTTCCGGACGCGCCAAGCCTGACGCGGCGACTTCGCCGCTCGATTATCCCGGAATGCAAGGGACGAAATGACCTCGACCATTCTCATTGCCGACGACGATCCCGTTCAGCGTCGTCTGCTGGAAGCTATGACGCGGCGATTTGGTTACGAGACCGAGACCGTTGAAAGCGGCGAACAGGCGATTGCGCGGCTGACGCAGCCTGGCGCCAAGGCCATAGCGCTGCTCATTCTGGACCTCGTCATGCCTGACCTCGACGGCATGGGCGTGCTCACCCGGATGCGCGACATGAAACTCGCGACGCCGGTGATCGTGCAGACGGCGCATGGGTCGATCGAGGCGGTCATCTCCGCGATGCGCGCCGGCGCCCATGACTTTGTGGTCAAGCCTGTCGGCGCCGAACGCCTGCAAATTTCCATCAAGAACGCGCTCTCCGCCGATGCGCTCGCCGACGAAGTGCGCCGCATCAGCCGCCGGGCGCAGGGCGCGCTGACCTTCAAGGACCTCGTCTCGCGCAGCGACGACATGGAGCGTGTGATCCGGCTCGGCCAGCGGGCGGCGCATTCCTCCATTCCGGTGCTTCTCGAAGGCGAGTCGGGCGTCGGCAAGGAGATCGTGGCGCGCGCCATCCAGGGCGCGTCGGATCGCAAGGGCAAGCCCTTCGTCACCGTCAACTGCGGCGCGTTGCCGGCCAATCTCGTCGAATCGATTCTCTTTGGCCATGAGAAGGGCGCCTTCACCGGCGCCACCGAGAAGCACAGCGGCAAATTCGTTGAGGCGAACGGCGGGACGCTGTTTCTCGACGAGATCGGCGAGCTGCCGCTCGACATTCAGGTGAAGTTGCTGCGCGCGCTGCAGGAAGGCGAAATCGATCCCGTCGGCGCCAAGCGCGCGATCCGAGTCGATATTCGACTGATCTCGGCGACCAATCAAAATCTCATCGATCTCGTCAAACGCGGGCTGTTTCGCGAGGACCTTTTCTATCGGCTCAACGTCTTCCCGATCAACATTCCGCCGCTGCGCGGTCGCCGCGAGGACGTCGCCGATCTCGCCAAGCGCTTTGCGGCGCGCTTCGCCGCCGAGGAAGGCCGCAATATCCGCCGCGTGACGCCGGAAGCGCTGTCGCTGCTGACGAGCTACGACTGGCCGGGCAACGTCCGCCAATTGGAGAACGCCGTCTTTCGCGCCGTCGTGCTCGCCGACGGCGACGAGCTGACGGTCGCCGAATTTCCGCAGATCGCCGCCCATGTCCAAGGCTATGAAGTGCGCGTGCCGCCCGCGCCCGCGCCGGGCGCGCCGGGGATCGCGCCGCGCGAACGCGAGATCGTCCGCGTCGAAATTCGCGACCCGAATGCGATGTCGCTGCTTGGATCGAACGGCGAAATGCGCACGCTCGAGGACATCGAGACCGCGACGATCCGCTTCGCCTTGACGCATTACCGCGGCCAGATGTCGGAAATTGCGCGACGACTTGGAATTGGCCGCTCGACGCTCTATCGGAAGATGAAGGAATACGGACTCGAGGAAGCATCAGAAAGCGAACCCGAGCCATCGGGAACGCTCGTCGCCTAGCCGGAGGCGCACGCTTACTTTCAGTGCGAGGGTTTCATGACGCTGTTCGACATCGAAGCGACGACGATCGAGGGCCAGCCGAAGAAGCTTGCCGATTACGCCGGCAAGGTCATGCTGGTCGTCAATGTCGCGAGCCGGTGCGGCTTCACGCCGCAATACGCCGGGCTCGAAGCGCTTTACCGCAAATTCGCAGATCGGGGATTTGTCGTCTTGGGCTTTCCCTGCAATCAGTTTGGCGCGCAGGAGCCGGGCTCCGACAAGGACATCGCGTCCTTCTGTTCGGCGAATTACGACGTCACCTTTCCACTGTTCGGCAAGATTGACGTCAATGGCGAGAACGCGCATCCGCTCTATCGCCTGCTCAAGCGCGAGGCGCCGGGAATTCTGGGTTCCGAAGCGATCAAATGGAACTTCACGAAATTTCTTCTCGACCGCGAGGGGCATGTCGTGAAGCGTTACGCGCCGACCGACACGCCCGAGCAGATCGCGAAGGACGTCGAGGCGCTGCTGTGACCGCCATCGACGCGCGCATGATTGAAGACGGCGATCCGCTTGTCTTCGACGTGACGGTGCGCGATCAGGGAAGCGAAACGCAGCATCGCGTCACGCTCTCGCGAAAAGATCTGCTGCGGCTCGGCGGCGGCGCCGATGCGCAAAGATTTATAGGCGCCGTCTTTCGCTTTCTGCTCGACCGCGAAGCAAAGGAGAGCATTCTCGCGCGCTTCGACATGAGCGTCGTCGCTGGCTATTTCCCGGAGTTCGAGCAAAAGCTGCCTCACTATCTCGCCCTGAAGCGTCATTGCGACCGCGAGTGAAGCGTCTGACGCTCCTCGCAAGGACGTCGAGCGTTTTTTTAAAACGCCGCGCGCAAGCGCAGCCCAAAGACATTGACCGGACCGCGCGCGCTGTTATGCGCGGGATTGACCAGCAGCTGATAATCGAAGGTCGCATCGATATTCTTGCCGAAGCCGATCTTGTAATAGGCCTCCATGTTCTTCTCGCCGGCGTAGGAGAGCGCGCCGTCGCCGATATAGACGCTGGTTCCGCCAAGTTCGAAGTAGCGCACGCGCGAACCGTGTAGTCCGCTGAAGGCGCCGGCGAGGCCGATCTCGTCGTCGTCGCATCCCCAAAGCGCACCGCCGGCGACGAAGCCGAATGCGACGGAGCGGTCGATATCCGTGTAATCGACCGTCTCATAGCGCCCGTCGGCCATGCTGGCGCGCAGGAAAAACCCAAGATGCGGCGCGATCTGCTGCTTGATGTTTATCCCGCCGCCGGTTTTCACGGCGCGCCCTCGCGCGGTGTCGACTCGCGGCGGGAAATCGCCGGCGAGATAGGCGTAACGGATGACGTTATCGATTTTGCTCAGATAGCCGTTGTCGCCATAGACGAGAAATTTGATCGCGCCGGGCTGATCGAAAAGATCATATCGCGCCTCGAATTCCGCGACGCCCATGAACTGGCGGAACAGTTGCGGCTCGATGTCGAAACTGTTTGGCGTTGTCGAGAGCTGAAACACGCCGCCGCGCGCCGTCCACCAGTCCTGCTTCCACTCTGCCGCGAGGCCATAGGTGTAACCCCAGGCGTCGGCCGCGTAGTCGAAGGCGCCCATCGTGTTGAACGCGAAGTTGAGAAAGCCGGTCGTGGGATCATGCGCGTAGACGTTGTCGTCGAAAACGTCGCCGACGGCGAATTTTCCCAGCGTGATGACGATGCGATTCTTGTCGACCTTGCCCGAGATCTGGTTTTGCGTCGATTCCAGCACTTCGCTCCGGGCGCCGATATCTGGGTCTCTCTGCCGCTCGCCGCCATTCAATCCGATGATCTGGCGCAGGAAGTAACGCTGGAAGCGCATATAGGGGGCCGCGCGGCCGACCTTTGCGACCGCGGCGTTGACGTAAGACGCCGCGCCGACCGAATTGGCGAGCCCATAGCCGGCGTCAATCTCGGGGTTGAGGTAGACGGCGCCGCCGTCCCACAGGCGCAGGCCAAGGAAAAGATTGGTGGTCGAGCCGACATGGGCCTTGCCGCCGGAAGGAAAGCTGTTGGGTCCGTCATAGAGCGCGCGAAACCGCGGATAGGCCTGGACGACATTCGTCGTCTGCGCATGCACGCTGTAGCGTTCAGGGGCGTCCGGATCGCCGGCGTTCCCGCCATTGCCCGAATTCGGGCCGTCATGCGCGTGCTGGCCGTAGTGCAACTCGCCAGAAATCTCACTCTTCGCGCCGAAATGATAGTTCAGACCGAATCGCAGCAGATGGTTCTCATTGCGCATGCGCGACGCATAGGCATAGCCGGCGCCATTGTCGAAGACCTGTGTGTTCAGCGACTGATTGAGGAAGAGATATTCGGCGCGCGCCGACCAATTGTCGGCGAAGGCGTATTCGAAGCCGGCGCCGATCGCATATTTCATCCGAGAGGATTGCGACCATGGCGCAGAGAAAATGGCGTCGGGACCACCGGGGCCGAGCGTCAGCGTCGCTGGGCCGCGCGCCCCGCCCGCCGCGACGCCGCCCGTCAGATAGAAGAGCGAGCGGTCCCATGCGTAGCCGACGCGCCCGCGAATGCTCGCGAAGAAATTCGCGCTCGAATTGGCGGAGAGCGCGTACGCCGGAAGGCCGGGAACATAGGTCGGCGAGGCGGGGAAAAGCCCATGCGGGCCGCGCCTGCCGTCAAGAAGGCTGAGATCGGTTTCGAAACCCCAGACGAAGGGGCCACGCTGCCAATTATATCCGACCTGCACGCCGACGGTGACGCCTGGGCGCGTCACGCCACTCGGATAAAGATCGAAGACGGGCGCGCCGAAGCCGCTCGTCGCCTGCAGCCGCTCGCCTGCGTGCAGAGGAACGGCGCCGCCGAGGCTCGCGCCCATATACATGCCGACCCAGCTGAAGACCGGCGGCCGGTCTTCGCAGCGCGCCGCGTTCCCATTCAACGCGCAAAATGCAAAACTAAGAGCGACGACAAAAGACGGGCGCGCGGCGGCGCTCGTCGGCGCTCCATGTCGAGGAACGGCGACGCTCGATTTCGGGCTGGATCGAGGCCTGCGCATGCGCTGTTAAGAACCTTGCCGGCGACGTCTCCGTTGGATAGCGATAAGGCTGCGCCAGAACCAAGCGCCGCGCGAATCATCCTTTGGCCAAATAGTAAAACTCTGTGACAGATTTTCGCGGCGACTATTGGCGCAGTCCTTGCTTTGAACTGTAAAAAACGGCTGCCAGCCGCGCAAAACAAAGCGGGCCGCCAAGAGGGAGTTCTTGCAATGGACTCACGCATAACGCAGTTCGATGAACTGGCTGGAGCGGACGGCCGCACCCGCGCCCCTTATCGCAAGCTTTCGCAATGGCTCGCGGAAACCCCGCCCGAACTCCTGGCCTCGCGACGCGAGCAGGCGGAGCTGCTTTTTCGTCGCATCGGCATCACCTTCGCGGTCTATGGCGCCCAGGAGGCGACCGAGCGCCTCATTCCCTTCGATATTCTGCCGCGCATACTCGCCCGCAGCGAATGGGCGACCCTCGAAAAAGGTCTGATCCAGCGCGTCACCGCGCTCAACGCGTTTCTTGCCGACATCTACGGCGCCGGCGAGATCTTGAGGGCTGGAATCGTTCCCGCCGATCTTGTCTATCGCAACCCGGCCTATTGCCCCGATATGGCGGGCCGCCGCGTGCCCTTCGATATTTACGTGCATATCGCTGGCGTCGACATCGTGCGCACCGACGATCAGGGCTTCTTCGTTCTCGAGGACAATGCTCGGACGCCGTCTGGGGTCTCCTATATGCTCGAGAACCGCGAAGTGATGATGCGGCTTTTTCCGGAGCTCTTCGCGCTGCATCGCGTCGCGCCGATCGAAAACTATCCCGACGAACTGCTCGGGACTTTGCGCTCGGTCGCCCCGCCGCGCGCCAACGGCGATCCGACGGTCGTCCTGATGACGCCCGGCCAGTACAATTCAGCCTTCTACGAACACTCGTTTCTCGCCGACAAGCTCGGCGTCGAGCTTGTCGAGGGCCGCGATCTCTTCGTTCGCGACGACGTCGTCTATATGCGCACGACCGAGGGCCCGCGCCGCGTCGACGTTATTTATCGGCGCATCGACGACGACTTCCTCGACCCGCTGTGCTTCCGGCCGGATTCGGCGCTCGGCGTCGCCGGGCTGATGGGCGCCTATCAAGCAGGCAATGTGACGCTGGCGAATGCAGTCGGCGCCGGCGCCGCCGACGACAAGGCGATGTACACCTACATGCCTGACATTATTAAGTTTTATCTAGGCGAGGCGCCGCTCTTGCAGAATGTTCCGACCTTCCGCTGCCGTGAACAGGAGGCGCTCGCTTACGTGCTCGACCATCTCGATGAACTCGTCGTCAAGGAAGTGAACGGCTCCGGCGGCTACGGCATGCTCGTGGGACCGCATGCGACGAGGGCGCAGATCGAGGAGTTTCGCGCAAAGCTTAAGGCGCATCCGCAGAATTTCATTGCTCAGCCGACGCTGGCGCTCTCGACATGCCCCATCGCCATGGCCTCGGGCGTCGCGCCGCGCCACGTCGATCTGCGGCCCTTCGTGCTGCAGGGCGCCAATGGCGCCCGCGTCGTCCCGGGCGGTTTGACCCGGGTCGCGATGACGGAGAAATCGCTCGTTGTGAATTCAAGCCAGGGCGGCGGCACCAAGGACACCTGGGTGATCGACGACGCGTGGAGCGCCGAAGAGGCGATGGGGCAAGCGTGAGAAGACGCTCGCAAACGCCGCGATGAACATCGATGATCTCCAAAGCGACTCATAAACGGACGTGCTGATGCTTTCCCGCACCGCCGACAATCTGTACTGGCTCGCCCGCTACATGGAGCGCGCCGACTTCCTGGCGCGCGCCATCCAGGCGTCGCGGCGCCTCGCCGCGCTGCCCAAGGCCTATGGCGGCGACGAAACCGAGTGGGAAAGCGTGCTGCTGTCGTCGGGCGCGGCGCTATCGTTCGATGCCTCCGGACGCCCCGTCGATGAAGCCAACGTCATCGAGTTTCTCACCTTCGCGCCGGAGAATCCGGGATCGATCCGCAATTGCCTGGAGCAGGCGCGCGCCAACGCCCGCGCCGTGCGCACGGCGTTGACCATCGAAATGTGGGAGTCGATCAACGACGCCTATCTGGAAATGCGCGCGCTGGAGTCGCGCGGCGTCGTCCCTTGCGCGCAGGAACTGGCGCGCTTTCTTGAGGTCATCAAGCAGACGTCGCTGACCTATGACGGCGGCGCCTATCGCACCATGCTGCGCAACGACGCCTATTGGTTCTCGCGCGTCGGGCTTTTCATCGAGCGCGCCGACAACACGGCGCGTCTGCTCGACGTCAAATATCATGTGCTGTTGCCCGAGAAGGAGATCGTCGGCGGTTCGCTCGACTATTTCCAATGGTCGGCCATTCTGCGCGCCGTGTCGGCGCATACCGCCTATCATTGGGTCTATCGCACGAGCATGAAGCCTTGGCTTGTCGCCGATCTGTTGATCCTGCGACCGGAGATGCCGCGTTCGCTGATTTCCTGCTATGAGTCGATCGTGCGCAATCTCGACAATCTTGCCCGCGCCCACGGGCGCCAGGGCTCATCGCAGCGTCACGCCCGCGGCGTCTACGGCAAGCTCGAAAAACTGAATATGGAGAGCGTCTTTCAGGGCGGGCTGCATGAATTCGTGCAGTCCTTCATCTCGGAAAACAACCGACTGGCCGCGCTCATCTCCGAGCAATATCTCTTCTGAGCGAAATCAGATGCGCATCCGCATAAGGCATGAAACGACCTATCGCTATGCCGAGCCGCCGCGAACGGCGGTGCAGCATCTTCGCCTGACGCCGCGCAATCACGATGGGCAGCATGTCGTCGACTGGCGCATCGATGTCGATCGCGATTGCCGACTGGTGCAGTCGGAAGACGCCTTCGGCAATACGCTCCACCGCTTCTCCGTGGACGGGCCGCTTGAGTCGATTTCCACCGTGGTGGAAGGGGAAGTGACGACCTTCGACATGGCCGGAGTCGTATCGGGCGCGGTCGAGCGCTTTCCGCCGGTCCTGTTCATGCGCGACACGCCGCTGACGACGCCGAGCGCAGCGATCTGCGATTTCGCGCGCGAAACGACGTCAAAGGAAAGCGGAACGCTCTCGAAGCTCCATGCGCTGCTTGGCGCGATTCACGAATCACTCACATTCGACGCCGCCGCCACGCATTCGGCGACGACAGCGGCGGAATGTTTCGAGCATCGCAAGGGCGTCTGTCAGGATTTTTCGCATCTCTTCATCGCCTGCGCGCGCGGGATCGGCGCGCCGGCGCGCTATGTGAGCGGCTATTTCCTCGGCAGCGATGACGAGGATCAGGTCGCCGGCCACGCATGGGCCGAGGCCTATGTCGAGGATCTCGGTTGGGTGGCCTTCGATCCCACGCATGGCGTCGCGCCGCAGGAAAATCATGTGCGCGTCGCCGTAGCGCTCGACTATCTGGGCGCGGCCCCGATTCGCGGCGCGCACTCCGGCGGCGGCGGCGAAACGCTGGACGTCAAAGTGCGCGTCGCGCGCGCGGCGGCCTTCAGCCAGTCGCAATCACAATCGCAGTAGCTCGTCTCAGACTCCGACCAATTGATCGACCGCCGCGCTCTGGCGCGCGTCGGCGTCGCTTCGCCCGCGCTCGGGCAAGCCAATTTCTTCGCACGGCGCGAAGCGCAGCCCGTCTTCGTCATATTGAAAATCGCATGCGTTGAGCGCGGCCACGACGCGCGGCCAGACGCCCTTCCTGTCCCAGCGATGGTAGCGCGTATAGGCCGTGTACCATTTGCCGAACCGCGGCGGCAGGCTGCGCCAGGGCGCGCCGGTGCGAACGATCCAGAACACCGCTTCGAGAAAAAGCCGATTGTCGCGGGCTCGACAGCCTGGGTCGCCCTGTTTTCCGGGAAGGACGGGCGCGACGGCCTGCCAATGTTCGTCAGAAAGATAATTCTCAATCAATTGATCCTCCGTCGCGGCGCATTGCGACGTCGACCCGCCGGACCGTCTTCGATGTGAAGGGCCGACATGATCGATCGATATTTCTATCCTAGGTTGTAATTTTAAACAGCACAACCTGTTTTGGCGGGGTCGTCCGGCGAAGATTTGCGTTCAGCCGCCGCATGAGACGGGACGCCAGAGCTCCGAATCCAGGTTTCGAGGGGGTCATCTCACCGCGTCATGGCCGCGCTTGTCGCGGCCATCCACGCGACGACACGAGGCAAATGTGAGGATATGAGCCGAAATTACCGTCTCCGCGCGATGCGTTTCGCGGTTGACCGGCGTGGATGCCCGGCACAAGGCCGGGCATGACGGCTGAGAGTGAGCTGAAATCCACTCGAGCTCGAAGCCCTGGGCTGGACGCGCGCGCGCTTGCGACTTGCGCCTCCCTGTGGCACACAGGCGCCGAACGCGTCGGACGCGATTTCAGTCGTTTCGGGCGATCAAGCGCTGCAGTAGCTCAGTGGTAGAGCACTCCCTTGGTAAGGGAGAGGTCGAGAGTTCAATCCTCTCTTGCAGCACCAGCTTTCCCTAAGGAAATCCAACACTTTGCGAAAGACACGCTCGCGGCGTTTCAGAACGTCCGAGACGGAACGGAACGCGAAAACCCGCGCAAGTTGGGTGAAAACTGGGTAGCGCGTCTACTTCGCCAGGCGCAGTTCGCCACCTCGCGCGGCGAAGAGCAGGACCGCCTCTCACGTGGCATCTATATCACCGCCGTCGCTGCGCGCGAGGAAATGGCGAGAATTCCCCGCCGCATCGTGGACGCCTTTGATGGCGCGATTCCCGAGTTCGCCGCCGCGCTCGCCGCGAAGTGGCAGATCCCTGCGCGAGACGCGACGCATCTGCTGCGCGCAGAGTTTCGGCGGACGCGAACTCGGATGGCGCAGGAATTCGCCGCGCTCGCGGCTGAAGGGCCGGAATTTATCGAACACGACCTGGACGACGACAGACTGACGACGATCTCGGAAGGAAAATTTGAGCGGAATGACAACAACCAAAGGCCACAGCGCCGTTCGGGCAATGAAAAAGCCGACCAAGCTCTCGGAAGGCACGGTCTGGGAGAACTTGGAACTGTTTCCGACGCCGCCATGGGCGACGCGGGAGCATGGCGGCAAGGCGGGGAGAGGAAGAGCCAGTTGGAACTTTGTGCCGCCGTTATGGTTGTGCGTGATCACCAACCATGAGGGCTAAAGCCATGATTGAGAACATCGACATGGATGCACGTAAACGAGCTGCCGTAGGTGTTGCGGCGCTAGTTGGGGTTCTCGTTGGACTTTCCATCCTCACGTCGGAGTTCGGCCGCAGATCGACCGCGCAATTGGGTACAAATTACTCGGATGGCGCCTTAAACGCTGAAGGGATGTTGGCCGAAGTCCGGAACATGCCGCAGAACATTTATGGGTATGCCGGCGGCATGGCGAGAAATGTCGCAGCAGCTGCGAAGTGGTCGGAGGAGGAGTGGACCGTCGCCATTAACGCTGTCAGCGAGCTTCGGCAGAAAAATGAAAAAAATAACGTGGCTCGCCAAGATGACTCCAACGGGGCTTGGCAGCCGCCCGAGGAGATTCGAGGCAACCCCAACTAATTCGCAAAGCGGTCAAGATCAACATTTCATCCAAACGAGCCTCCGCTTCGCGCAACGCGGCCTTAGCTTCCGCGTTGCGTCGATCCCTAGCGAGCACGACTTTAACAGCGCGGGTCCATCGGGTGGGTGGAACTGGATCTTCCGGAGGAACGGCGCTCACTCCGCAGTCGCAGCACGATAACAAGGAGCGATCGCGCCGGCGTCGGCAGGGGCGAGGCGATGCGTGACCGTAAAGGCATGTTAACCATCGGGAAGAAGCTGTGCGCGGGCGCACTGTTCATTTCCATGAGACGCGCGATGATCTGATCGTTGCGAAAACGTTCTGCGTTTCGGAGCGATCAGGGGCCGGGCTGTGAAGGCGCGCCGGCCCCTTTTGCGGGCTTTTTCGATGTCGTCGAGGGGGACGGCGACGCGAGGCGCGCCGGGAGATCTTACGAGAGGATCGAGTTCAAGCGGGAGAAGGCTTTTGAGCTGTAGTCTCTAAAGGGAAGGCTTTCGAAAAAGTCCTCAACGGCTTTGGGGTTCTGGCCCCAGGCGATCAGGAAGCCCGCCACCGCCAATAGCAGCAGGGACAGCAACCCCGACGAGAGGCCGGCGAGAACCCCAACCGCCAGAACGACACCAATCTTGGTCCTGTTGCTCATCGCCATCGCTACGTCTCCTGATTGCGCCTCATCCGCACGCATCACTTAGATCAACATGGTTAATGAACAATGAGCGCGCAAGCTCGCCTGCGCGGCTTAGGCATGGGACAAGCACGGCGCTCCGACGCACGCCAGACTGCTCGGGCGAGCGGGCCCGTTGAGCTTGGAGCGACTTCGAGACAGGCCAGAGTCGATTCAGCAAGCGCGTCGCCGGGGCGACAAACCGGCCCTGAACTCGCGACTTGCGGCGACCGAACGTCTTCAGCCGGAGTAATAGCTGACGATCGCAGCGCCGAGAAAGAAACCGATCGCCCCTAGAATCATCAGTCTCGTTAAACCTTCCGGCATGAACTCTCTCCAGGCAGCGCCGCTCGCCTCAAATTAGCGGTCTCAAGTCCAAGATCAAGAAGCGCTGCGCCCAGAGCGTCGCGATCGCGTGGGCGGAAAAGAAAAGAAAAACCGCAGGCGACGCGGCCTGCGGTTTAAAAAATTTAGCACGCCTTTAGTAGTTATAGAAAGCGACGCAGACGCGGTTGCCGTAATAGTCCCAGCCCCAGCGCGCACAGCGTGGCGGCGGAGCGGTCGCCGCGCCGACGACGGCGCCGCTGGCCGCGCCGATCGCCGCGCCGGCAAGCGTGCCGCCCGCGCGTCCGCCGGACGCCAGCGCGCCAATGCCCGCGCCGCCTAGGCCGCCGATCACGGCGCCGCCTGCTGCGCGTTCACCGGGAGTGTTGCACGCCGCAAGCGGCGCGGCCGCCGCCAGGGCGGTCGTCAGCAGCAGAACTTTCTTCATGCGTTTCTCCTAGGGTGAGGCTGGATCGTCCGCATCCAGGCGAAGCGGCGCCGGACCAGTCCGTTCAATGCGCGCCGCGCGAGTCTTTAACGACGCCGCGGCCGGCGACCGCTTGGGTATGCCGCAAGCCGCATTGGCGTCGCGTGGAGTTTAATAAAAGCGGTCTGCGATGACTGTCGCAAAAATACAACATCGTGCGAGTTTCAGGCGTTCGCCGCTTAGGAAAAGCCCGAAACGCGACGCGTTTTCGCCATAAAGGGACGCGCGCGGCGCTTGGGGCGGGGCCGTAAATTTGCTAGCAGCCACTGTCATTTGCTTTGAAGGACATCGCTCTCATGGATGCAGCCGCATGCGCGGAGGAATTTCGCCGCCGTCTCGACGCCGCCGCCGACGCCACCGAATCCGCGCTCGACGCGCTGCTCGCGCCTGCGCCGCTTCCCGGCGAGATCGCCCGTCCCCCGCGCCTTCTCGAAGCGATGCGTTATTCCTCGCTTGGCGGCGGCAAGCGGCTGCGGCCGTTTCTCGTCATCGAATCCGCGCGACTCTTTGGCGTCGTCGGCGAATCGGCGCTGCGCACCGCCTGCGCGCTTGAAATGATTCATTGCTATTCGCTCGTCCATGACGACTTGCCGGCGATGGACGATGACGATCTGCGCCGCGGCCGGCCGACGACTCATAAGGCCTTCGACGAGGCGACGGCGATCCTGGCGGGCGACGGGCTGTTGACCTACGCGTTCGACGTCGTCGCCGATCCGAAGACGCATCAAGACGCTGGCGTGCGCGCGGCGCTGGTGCTCGCCTTGGCCCGCGCGGCGGGGCTTGGCGGCATGGTCGGCGGACAGGCGCTCGACCTTGCCGCTGAAACCGCGGCGACGCCGCTCACGCTCGAAGAAACCTTGCAGATGCAGGCGATGAAGACGGGCGCTCTGTTACGCTTCGCCGTCGACGCCGGAGGCATCCTCGGCGGCGCGTCTGTGTCGCAGGCGCGTGCGCTGACGCGCTATGGCGAAGCGCTGGGCGCGGCTTTTCAGATCGCCGACGACATTCTCGACGCAGAGGGCGACAGCGCCGCGCTCGGCAAGCGCGCCGGCAAAGACGCCGAACGCGGCAAGGCGACTCTCGTCGGTCTTCTCGGTCTCGACGCCGCGCGCGCGAGACGGGACGCGCTGGTCGCGGAAGCGACGGCGGCGCTGCGCGAGACAGGACTGGGGGAGGGAACCGACATTCTGGCGGAGGCCGCCCGTTTCGTCGCCGCGCGGCGCAACTGAGGAATCGCGCCGATGCCCCGACTAGGACTGTCCACGACCCGTCGGCGCGCCTCGGCGATCCTGGCGCCATTTCGTATTGTTCGCGCGCGCCCGCAGCTCTTTCTCAGTCTCGCGCTCGGCGTCATTGTCGGATTGCTTCTGCCGCAGGCGATGCAGCCGGTCGCCCGCGCGCTCGTCGCATGGAACGCCGTCGCGCTGTGCTATTTCGCTCTCGTCTACATGCTCATCGCGGGCGCCACGCACGACACCATTCGCGAGCGCGCCCAGATTCTCGACGAGGGCCGCTTCGTCATGCTGTTGCTCACGACGGCGATCGCCACCGCCTCTTTCGGAGCCGTCGTCGTCGAGCTTGGTTCGGTGAAGTCAATGGAAGGCTGGGAGAAGGGCGCAGCCATCGCGCTCACCATCATCACGGTGCTCAATTCCTGGCTGTTCCTGCACCTGACCTTCGCCTTTCACTATGCGCATGAATTCTACTTCGAGGAAGAGCATGATCCGGACGAGCCGCCGACGGCGCGCGGCGGACTGCATTTTCCTAACACCCGGATGCCGCAATACATCGACTTCCTGTATTTTTCCTACGTCATCGGCGTCGCCTTTCAGACGGCCGACATAGAAACCTGCTCGTCGCCGATGAGACTGCTGGTGGCGACGCATGGCATCGTCGCGTTTTTTTACAACACCACCATCCTCGCGCTCATGGTGAACGTCGCCAGCCAGCTGGTCTGAAGGACATATGAAGGAAGACGCGGCGGCGATCGACATCAAGACCGAAGCCGCGCGACTGCGCGCGATTTTGATCGGCTCGGTCGGCAATCTCGTCGAATGGTACGACTTTTACGTCTATTCGGCCTTTTCGCTTTACTTCGTCGACTCGTTCTTTCCTGGCGAAGACCCCCTCGCGCAGATGATGTCGGCCTCCGGCGTCTTTGCGCTTGGTTTCTTGATGCGGCCGATCGGCGCCTATGTCTTCGGACGGATCGGGGACGGGCGCGGCCGGCGCGCCGCGCTGATGCTCTCGGTGCTGCTGATGTGTCTGGGTTCGCTCCTCATCGCGCTCGCGCCGACCTATGCGACGATCGGCGTCGGCGCGCCGGCGACGCTGCTCTTCGCGCGCCTCGTTCAGGGCGTCAGTCTTGGCGGCGAATATGGGTCGAGCGCGACCTATCTTGCCGAGATGGCGCATCCCGAGCGCCGCGGTTTCTATTCGAGCTTTCAATATGTGACGATGATCGCCGGCCAATTGCTGGCGCTTTGCGTGCTGCTCATCTTGCAGAATGTTGCGCTCGACGCTCAGGCGCTGCGCGACTGGGGTTGGCGCATCCCCTTCGCCTTCGGCGCGCTGCTCGCCATCGTGGCGCTCTATATGCGCCGCGACCTTGCCGAGACGCCCGCCTTCAAGGCGTCGCGCGCCGAGCGGCGGCGCGGATCGCTCAGCGCGCTGCTCGCGCATAAGCGGGAGACGGCGACAGTCGTTGGACTGACGCTCGGCGGCACCATCGCCTTCTATGTCTACACGACCTACATGCAGAAATTTTTGAAGCTCTCCGCCGGATTGAGCGATGCGGAGACGACGTGGATTGCGGCCGGCTCGCTTCTCTTCGCGCTATGCCTGCAACCGATCTACGGCGCCTTGTCGGATCGCGTCGGCCGCCGGCCGATGCTCATCGCCTTCGGCGTGCTGGGAACGATCTTCACGGTTCCGCTGCTGACTGCGATTCAGAATGCGCGAGACGCATGGATCGCCTTTGCGCTCATCTGCTGCGCCTGGCTGATCGTCGCGCTCTATACGTCCATCAACGCCGTCGTGAAGGCCGAACTCTTTCCAGCGGCGATCCGCGTCACCGGCGTCGCGCTGCCGTATGCGGCGACGGTGTCGCTCTTTGGCGGTTCGGCGGAATATGTGGCGCTCTGGTTCAAGGCGCAGGGGCATGAGAGCTGGTTCTTCTACTATGCGAGCGCCGCAATCTTCATTTCGCTCATCGTCTACGCGACGATGCCGGATACGAAGAGGAATTCTCGGATTGAGCAGGAAGAAAGTTAGGCCTGCTCCGCAGCCGGCCCTATGCCGAGGTCCGACAGGCGCACAGCAAGTTCGGGCGCAAGCATCGGCGTCGCAAGCTCGCTTGACGGAAGCTCCGCGATCTCCGCGTAGCCGCTGGCGCCCAACCGGCGATGAATCCAGATTGTCGCGCGAATGGCGTCGACGACCCACACCTCGCGAACGCCATGAGCCGCATAAATGCCGATCTTACGGCCCTTGTCGTAATTGAGGCTCGAATCCGCGACTTCGATCGCCAGCAGCACAGAAGATCCGTCGAGCGCCTGAAGATCGAGATCGCGACGAAAGACACAGAAATCTGGCTCGACAAACGTGCGTGCGTCGAGCCGAAGCGTGGTTTCCGGCGCGATGGTCAGATGGGCTGGCGCAACACGTTGCAAGAATCGATTCAGCTCAATCTTAATCCACTCATGCCGAGCCCCCTTGGGCGACATGGGCACGACCTCCCCGCCGATGAGTTCGAACCGTTCGTCTTCGTCGATGATGCCGACGCGGACCATCTCCTCGACCTCGGCGACCGTCCAGCAGCGCCGAGGCATGCCCTCGGCGGCCTGGGTCGAGAGTGGGAGTGACGCGGGTCGCAGATGCGGGTTCATATGGGCGCCATAGCACGTCCAGCGCTGGGGGACGTCAGTTATCCAAAAAGCTTCGGAGCTTCCGGCTCCTTGACGGATGCTTCAGCTTCCGCAGCGCCTTTGCCTCGATCTGACGGATGCGCTCGCGCGTCACCGAGAACTGCTGGCCGACTTCTTCGAGCGTGTGGTCGGTGTTCATGCCGATGCCAAAGCGCATGCGCAGCACGCGTTCCTCGCGCGGCGTCAGCGAGGAGAGAACGCGCGTCGTCGTCTCGCGCAGATTCGACTGGATCGCCGCCTCGATCGGCAGCACGGCGTTCTTGTCCTCGATGAAATCCCCAAGATGCGAATCCTCCTCGTCGCCGATCGGCGTTTCGAGCGAGATCGGCTCCTTGGCGATTTTCAAAACCTTGCGCACTTTCTCGAGCGGCATGGCGAGCTTCTCGGAAAGCTCTTCGGGAGTCGGCTCGCGTCCGATCTCATGCAGCATCTGGCGCGAGGTGCGCACGATCTTGTTGATCGTCTCGATCATATGCACGGGAATGCGGATCGTGCGCGCCTGGTCGGCGATCGAGCGGGTGATCGCCTGACGAATCCACCATGTCGCATAGGTCGAGAATTTATAGCCGCGGCGATATTCGAATTTGTCGACGGCCTTCATCAGACCGATGTTGCCTTCCTGGATGAGGTCGAGGAATTGCAGGCCGCGATTGGTGTATTTCTTGGCGATCGAGATGACGAGACGCAGATTCGCCTCGACCATTTCCTTTTTCGCCTGCCGGGCTTCGCGCTCGCCCTTCTGCACCATATGCACGATCTTGCGGAACTCGGAGATCTCGAGTCCCGTCTCGGTCGCAAGCGCATGAATGTCGCCGCGCAGATCCTTGATGCGATCCTTGTCCGCGGCGACGAACTCCCTCCAGCCCTTGGAGCCGAGCTTGGCGACGCGCATGACCCACTTCGGGTCGAGCTCCGAGCCGTGGAACTTGTCAATGAAGTCTTCGCGCATCACGCCGTGGCTGTCGGCGAGCCGCAGGAGCTTCGTCTCATAGCCGATGAGTCGCTTGTTGATGTCGTAGAGCTGCTCGACCAGCGCTTCGATGCGGTTCTGGTTCAGCGACAGCGATTTGACGTCGGCGACGACTTCCTTCTTGAGCGTCTTATATTTGCGTTCCTGCGCGGGCGTCAGGGTCTCGTTCTTGAGCTTGTTCTCGACGTTCTGGTCCTGGAGCCGGCGCAGCTTCTTATACGCGTCGGCGATGCGCGCGAAGGTTTCGAGGACCTTCGGCTTCAGTTCCAATTCCATCGCCGAGAGCGACACGGAGTTTTCCATGTCGTCTTCTTCCTCGAAAGATTCTTCGGCGGGCGGGACGTCCTCCTGCAGCCCGGCGGGCGGGGTCCGCGGCGCGGTCGCCGGCGCCACCAGGTCGGCGGCGGGCGCCGGCTCAGCGGTTTTCGTCGCCTTGCCCTCGGGCCCGGCGTAGGTCGCCTCAAGATCGATGATGTCGCGCAGCAGGACCTTGCCGGCTTCCAATTCCTCGCGCCAGATGATGATCGCCTGAAAGGTCAGCGGGCTCTCGCAGAGCCCGGCGATCATCGCCTCGCGTCCGGCCTCGATGCGCTTGGCGATCGCGATTTCGCCTTCTCGCGACAGAAGTTCGACCGAGCCCATCTCGCGCAGATACATGCGCACGGGGTCGTCGGTGCGATCGGCGGGCTCCGACGTGCGCGTCGCCACCGCGGTCGCACGCGGGGTCTCGACGAGTTCCCCGCCTTCCGGTTCTTCTTCCTCGGGGCTTTGTTCTTCGGCCTCGACGTCGTCCGGATCGTCGCCTTCAGAGACAGTGATGCCCATCTCTGAGAGCATCGCGTAGACGTCCTCGATCTGATCCGACGACACTTCCTCGGACGGCAGCACCGCGTTCAGCTCGGCATAGGTGACAAAGCCGCGTTTTTTCGCGAGCTTGATCATCCGCTTGACGGCGGCGTCGTTGAGATCGAGAAGCGGTCCGTCGGAAGCCTCCGTCGCCGCTACGGTTTCGTTCTCGACCTTATTTTCGTCTTTCTTCGCCATCCACAAGCTCCAAACGCCTCGCCCCGGATCGGCTCCCCGAACCAGGCAAGGCGCAAGTTTTCCAAAAATAGCCAGAGAGGCCGGCCCTCTCTACGCCAAAGCGCGGCAAGCGGACGAAAAAAGCCCTGCCGACCGCGAAAATACCTTCGCACCGCCCCCTAGCGGCGCGTCTTCCATCCCCTCTTCGCCACGGCGCCAACCCATGCGAATTCACAAATTGCGCGATGGCCGGCCGGAAAGCGACCCATACCCTTCCACCGCTGCTTCTGCGCCCTCGAGCGCCGACAACTGGGTCTGAATATCCTTCAGCCGCGCATGATCCCGCTCGCTGGGGTTGTCGGCGAGCAGCGCTTGCACCGCGCGCAACTCTCTATTTAACGCCAATGATCTGCGATGCAAGGCGAAAGCCTGTCGCAGGCTCTCGCCGGCGTCCGCCGCCGCAGCCTCGGGGCGCACGCTCCAGAGCGTCGAATGGGCGGCCATCGCCTCCAGCCGGGCGACCGTCCGCGCGAGTCCAAGCGACGCTAAGAACGGGTGAAGCTCAAGTTTATCGCCCGCGCTGCTCTCCGCAAATCGCAGGAGCGCGTCGCGCAAGTCGCGCGCGTCGGCGGACTCAAGATCAAGCGTGGCCAGATCCTCCGCACGGGAGTCGATCAGATCCGGATGGTTGATCAGGATCAACAGGATAAGCGCCTCACGCGGCGCAATCGCCGACTTGACGCCGCGAAACAGCGGCGAATTCGCCAAGCCTGGACCAATGGTCAAAGGGCCCTCGTCGGAAGCGCGCCGGCGACCGCTCGCGCCACGCCGCGCGACGTCTGGTCGTCGAAACTGGGCGCGCCGGTCGCGACTAAAGAGGCGATCCAGCCGCTGCGCCAGCTCCTGGAGGTAATGACGTCGCAGGTCGTCATCGCCGATCTGACCGACAATCTCGCGCAGCCGCCGCTCGAGGGCGGCGCGGCGCTCGGGCGTGTCGAGCGTCGTCGCGTCGGTCTCGCGCATCCACAGGAGATCGACGAGCGGCAGCGGGTGGTTCAAAGCTTCCGCAAGCGCCTCGGCCCCGCTTGAGCGCAGCAGTTCGTCAGGGTCCTGGCCGTCCGGCAGAAGGACGAATCGCAGCGAGCGCCCGGGGCCAATCAGCGGCAGCGCCGTATCCACGGCCCGAAAGGCCGCTTTCAATCCCGCCTTGTCGCCGTCGAAGCAGAGGATCGGCTCCTCGGCCAGGCGCCAGAGCAGGGCGCATTGTTCGGGAGTCAACGCCGTGCCGAGCGGGGCGACGGCGTTGGGGAAGCCCGCAGCGGCCAGCGCGATGACGTCGACATAGCCCTCGACGGCGATCACCGCGCCGGTTTCATGCGCCGTCTTGCGGGCGTTGTGCAGATTGTAAAGCGTCGCGCCCTTGTGAAAGAGCGGCGTCTCGGGGGAGTTGAGATATTTGGCCTGAGCCTCCGCCTCCAGCGCGCGGCCGCCAAAGGCGATGACCCGTCCGGCGCGGTCGCAGATCGGAAACATCACCCGATTGCGGAACCGATCGTAAGGAACGGCGATCTCCTCGCCGTGGACGAGCAGGCCCGCTTCGATCATGGTTTCGACGCTTGCGCCCTTGGCGGCGAGGTGATCGCGCAGCGCATGGCGCTCGGGCGGCGCAAAACCCAGACGGAATTTTTCGCGCGCGGCCAAGGAAATCTGCCTGCGGTCGAGATAGGCGCGCGCTTCGCGACCCGCGGCGCCGGCGAGCTGCTTTTCGAAAAAGACCGCCGCCGCCTCCAGCGCCTCGCCCAGCGTCGCGCGCCGTCGATCCTGTTCCTGCTGCTCTTTGGTCTCGACGGGCAGGGGCAGGCCGGCGAGGGCCGCCAGCCTCTCCACCGCCTCGGGGAAGGAGAGCCCCTCCGTCTCCATGAGAAAATCGAAGATGTTGCCGTTCTTCCCGGCGGAGAAGTCGAACCAGCGCATCTTCTGGTCGTTGACGTAAAAGGAGGGAGTCTTTTCGGCGTTGAAGGGCGACAAGCCCCGCCACTCCCTGCCTTCCTTCCGAAGCTTCACCTTCTGGCGCACGACCTCGGAGACGGGCAGGCGCGCCCGTATCTCATCGAGGAAGGAAGGGGAAAAGCGCATCGGCTCTCCCTAGCACTCCTTTGCGGCAGGGCGCGAATTCACCAGGATCGTTTGGTCGCCCGCCCGACTCACGGCAAATAGGGAGCATAACGTTGAGACAGAAAATGACTGAAGCGGAAATTGACGCCGCCGTCGCAGCCGATCCCGATTGGGCGGAGTTCGAGACCGTCGACTGGAGCAAGGCGGAGATCGTCACGCCACCGAGAAAGCAAGCGATTTCGATCCGCCTTGATCAGGACCTGATCGATTATTTCAAGTCGCAAGGCCCGGGCTATCAGCGGCGCATCAACGCCGTCCTGCGCAGCTATGTGAAGCAGCGCAAGGCGGGTTGAGCGCGGCTATTCCGACACGACCCGCAGCGGCGCTGTGAAGTCTGGCAGCGAGTCAAAACTGATCGGACCGCCGAACGTCAGGCGCACCGCCGGCGGCTCGACCGGCTTGAAGTGGCGGTCCATGACGCCGACGCCGCAAACCGCGCCGGGAGCGAGGCCGTTGACGCACTGCTGGTAGAGAGGATCGCTCGGCAGCAGCGACCCATAGCCGTAAGTGATCTGGTCGGAGCGCGAATTGAAAATGTTAAAGGCGTCGAACTGGATGCGCCAGCCGTCCGCCCAGCGATAGCCGAGCCGCGCGTTGAGGGTGCCAGTGGCGGGCGAGGTGAAATAGCCATCCGGCGTTAGCGGGCGCGCGCCGAAATAACGATATTTCATGCCGGCGAACCAGCCGGTGGCCTCGCCGATTTCAAGCCCGCCCATTGCGACGATCGCGGGGGCGTTGAAGAGATAGTTGCCGGGGGCGTTGCCAAGGAAGGTTCCGTAAGGCAGCGTCTCCGCCGTCGTCAGTTCGGCATAGCTGAGCCACGCATTCTGATCGACGCCGCGGAAGCGCGTATTCACAATGGCCACATTGCCGTCGAAGCTGATCCAGGACACCGGATGATAGTGATTGGCGATTTCGATGCCGTAGCGGCGACTCGGGCGGCCAAATTCCGTCGTGCCGGCGTCGCCGACATATTGGTTTTCGGAGTCGAGATTGAGCCAGAACAGGCTCACGCTTGAGTCGAGTCCCTCGATGAATTTGGTGCGCCAGCCGATTTCCGCGCCGCGCGACTTCACGAGCAGCGGAATGCGCCCGACGACGGAGAAGCTATCGAGGTCGAGCCCCTCGATGCCGCCAATTTCCGCGCTCGCGAAGCTCTGCACCGTGCCGCGTGCGTCGGTGGAATGGAACCCTTCGCCGAAATTCAGGAACATCTCGGTCGCATACCAGGGACCGAGAATGATCGAGGCCTTAGGACTGAAGATAGACGCGTCCTTCTGGCCATTGTTGAAGGGACCGGTCCACAGAAAGACCGGCAGCCCGGCGCTATTGAAGACTTTCGGGGCGTCCGCCAGGGTCTGAATCGAGTTGGTGGCGGCTGAATAAAGGTCGACGCGCGCGCCCGCCACCGTTCGCAGCCACGGCGTCCAACTCACCGTCGTATCGGTCCAGATGCCGATGCTGCCTTCTCCGACATAATCGTTTCGGATCGAATCGTAGATGTTGCGGCGGAAGCTTTCCTGCAGGCCCAGACGAATGTCGTCATAGCGACCCTGAAGCCCGAAGCGGGTCTGGACGGGAAGACCGAAAGAGTTCCAGGCGATCCCATGCTGAGCGTTGACGCCGACGATCGTGCGGCGGTCGAACTGGCGGAACTGATCTCCGACGTCAGGATGCGCGAGGTAGTACGTGAAGTTGTTGTAGAGCTCCAAAGTCGAGCGGATCGCGTAGGCTTCGACGCGCGAATAGTGATTGCCTTCTGTCTGGCTCCATCGTCCAGAGAGCGAAAAACGAGTCGTGTTGCCGCCATCGGTCGGGTCGAGCGTGCCCCATAGCGACAGCAGGCCGGAGTTGACGGCGCGCATGGGAATCTGATCGGTTGAATACCAGCGGTTGGCGTAGGCCATCGCGGTCAACGACATGCCGTCGCTCTGCGTGCCGCGCGTCCAGCGCAAGACGCCGTTGATCTTCTTTACTTCGTCGCCGCGCTCCCAGGGACCGTTGTAGACATTCATTTCAACGGCGCCATAAGCGTCGCCGCCATAGATGTCCTTGTAAGGCTGGATGGCGAATCCGCGGCCATAGCCGAAGCTGCCGCCTGTTCCGGAGAAATAGCCTTTGTCGATTTTATCGATGTATTGGATGTAGATCGAGCCGGCCGAAGAGAAGTCTCCGTCTTCTGCCGCGTAGGGCCCCTTGTGCACCAGAATCGACGATAACAGCTCGGGCATGAGAAAATTCGTGTCGGCGTAGCCCTGCCCGTGGCCGTGCGTGCGCATGTTCAGCGGCATGCCGTCGAGATAGAGCGCAAGATCGGTTCCGTGATCGAGGTTGAAGCCGCGCAGGAAATATTGGTTGGCTTTGCCCTCGCCTGAGTGCTGCGAGACGATCAAGCCTGGCACGATTTCAAGCGACTCGCTGGGACGCGAATAGGGATAGGCCGTCACTTCCTCGCCGGTGTAGAACTTGTCGCTGGACGACGTGAGCGGCGGCGGCTCTTGCCCGACCGACACCGTGGGATCCTGAATGGCTGGCGTGGGACGAACTGGGCCGCGGCTCGCCTGCCCACTTGGTCGCGATGGCCTCGCAGCGGTGCTGGCCGCCGGGCGATGACCGCCGACATTGATCGTTGGCAGCGCGGTGAACTGCGCCTGCGCCTCCGCGCCCAGGAGCGATATCGCGACGGCGACGGCGGATACGGAAGCGGCGTTTCTGCGGTTCATTCGACGTCACCAACATGCGCGTTATTGTGATTTTTTTTGAAAATTGTCTTACGCGATGCGTTGGGTCAATTGGCTCAATGCAATTTGCCGAAAGCGTTGCCGATTTGCCACAGACGACGCGCTCTAGCTGGAATGGTGCGGGTGGCGGCCGGTCGTGTGACGATCGACGTGGGGCGTTTCGCCCTGCTCGAGATCCGCCGGCAAGACGACGAGCTGCCCGTATCGAACGCCGCGCTCGCCTATCACATGGCCGGCGAAGTGCTCGACATCGGACTTCTGGCCCTTGAGCAGCGACACTTCGAGACAGGTCGCTTCATCGATGTGCACGTGCAGCGTCGCGATCGACATGTCGGCATGAGAGTGATGGTCATGCATCAGTTTTTTCGACAGCTGTCGCGTCTCGTGATCATAGACGTAAACGAGCGCGGCCATGCAGGGGCGGGCGCTGTCATCGGCTTCGGGCGTTTTCAGCAGCCCTGCGCGGACGAGATCGCGAACGGCCTCGGAGCGATTTCGATGACCGCCTGCCTCCATATACTGATCGAGCGCGCTCATCAGCTCTTCGTCGATCGTTATCGTTACGCGTTGCATATGACGGCTCCGGCTGTTCGCGCCTCGCCAAGCGTTCAACCCAGCAAACGTCGGGCAAGCGCGACCACTAGTTCATTACGCCAAGGCGCATAGGCCGCCAATAGCGTCGCGGTTTATCCCATCGGTGATCATCAAGACATTCGACTCGCCTTTTATCGGATGAGTATTGACCAGCGCGCGATGGGCGCTATTGTCTGCATCCGTGCGGTTTTTGAGATTTTTTGGGAGGAGTCTATGGCGCGCTCATCGGACAATCCACAGAACAAACGTCGAGGCAAGAAAGCCCTCGGGGTGATGGGTGTATCTTTGTCGCTTGCGGGCGCCGCCTGCGTCGACAGTTCTCCTGCTGATGCTTCGACGGCTCCCACGACCAGCCGGACGCGCACGATCGACCTCCGCGAACAGGAAGTGTTCGACGTGGGGCTGAATTCGTTCCGCCTGTTCGATCGCGAAGAAGTCCCGGCTGTCAAGACCGAGCAGGTCGCGTGGTGGGTCGGATGCCGCGGCTGCGGCTGCAGGGGCTGTGGCTGCCGCGGATGTCGGGGCTGTGGCTGTCGCGGCTGCGGCTGCCGTGGTTGCGGGTGACGCACTACTGCACATTTGACGGCTGAGTCGGTTCCGATAGGCCATCGGCGCTTCGGCCCGAGGACGTGGGCCGAGGCGAGGCGTGCAGTCAGGTCGTGCGGAACATTTACATAGTGTTCCGCGCAGGTCTGTGGGTCTACGTCGTCTCTCGGATTCCTGAATCGAACAAATCTCGTCGCTCCTGGGCGCGACGAGACGGGGGCGCGCGACAGCCAAATGACAATTGACGTATCTAAACCGCTTGCGCCGAAGCCGGTTTCACAAGAGCGGTTAGGCGACGCCCTTCGATTTGCGCCAAATTTTTCTGTCTATGTCCTGCCGCCTGACGCTGTCTGCCTTTATTCGGAGGACAGAAAGTTTTTCCTTCGAGGCGCGCTTTATTGCGCGCTGGCGGAGCGGATCGGCGCGGGAGAGGACTCCGACGCCATACGCCGGGCGCTCTCCGCAGAGTTTCCCCTCGACTCAATAGACGAGGCGTTCAAGCGACTGCTTGATCGCCGATTCGTCGTCCCGGCGGGCGCATCCGATGACGTTGCGGCGGCCTACTGGGCGAGTCTCGGCCTGCAGCCCGAGGTCGCCGCCAAAAATCTGCAGAAGGTCTCCGTTCAGATCGAAGCCATCGGGATCGGCGGCGCGCGGGAGCTGGAGAAGGCGCTGGACGTTTTCGGCGTCAAGGTCGTGAAGCGCGGAGGCGATCTGACCATCGCCTTGGTCGGCGATTATCTTGAAGGTCAACTCGCGGAGTTCAACCGCCGGCGGCTCGAAGCGAAGCAGGATTGGCTGTTGGTGCAGCCTTCCGGCGTTTTCCCGCTGGTCGGCCCGATCTTCAGCCCGGGCAAGAGCGCCTGCTGGAGATGCCTCGCCGATCGCATGAACTGGAATCGACAGGTCAAGGCTTTCCTCGGCCGCAAGGAGGCGCGCTGCGTCGCTGTCTCGCCGCTTGGCGCCAATCCGCTCGGCCTGAGCGGCGCCGGCATCGCCGCCGCAGAGATCGCCAAGGCGATCGCCAGCGGCTTCCGCACCGATCTGCACGAGCACATCGTGAGCCTGGACCTGATGGGCTCGACGGTGGCCCGTCATTATGTGCCGGCTCGGCCGCAATGCCCAAGCTGCGGCGAGCCCGAGCTGCGCGATCCCGCGCGAGCGCCCACGCCCATCCCGCTGCATGCCGGCAGCGCGAGCGTCGTGACGAGCGGGGGCTACAGATCGGTCGCGCCGGGCGACACTCTTGCCCGCAATCGCAAGCATGTGAGCCCGCTGACCGGCGTCGTATCGCATCTCGATCGGATCAAGAGCCAACAGCCGCTCGACGCGAGCTTCATCGCCAGACATAATTTTTCGCCGCGCCCCGAAACTGTCGACGCCCTCCAGGCCGGACTGAGCGGAGACAGCTATGGCAAGGGCAGCGTCGCCGAACAGGGCGAAGCCAGCGCGCTGATGGAGGCGATCGAGCGCTACTGCGGGATTTTCCAGGGCGACGAGATCAGGACCGTCCGACGATTTACGGATTTCCCGGCCGGCGAGGCGATCCTGCCCGATGACATCCTGCTCTATAGCGACGCGCAATATGAGCAGGGCGCGAAAAGCGGCGGCTGCGGCGAGGGCGCAAAGCGCTTCGATGCCGCCGCGGAGGCGGAATGGTCGCCAGTGTGGTCGCTGCGCGACGAATGTTTTAAATACGTTCCCACCGGCCTTCTGTATTTCTTCCACGAGTCCGGCTGCGCGAATCAGATCAGCGCGGATTCGAACGGTTGCGCGGCGGGCAATACGATCGAGGAAGCCATTATTCAGGGTTTCCTCGAACTCGTCGAGCGGGACGCATATGCGATCTGGTGGTACAACCGTCTGCGTCGTCCGGAGATTGATCTCGACAAGCTCGGCGACAGCTATGTGCGCGACCTCCGCGCCGTCTTCGCGAGGATGGGCCGCGACGTCTGGGCGCTGGACATAACGAGCGATCTTGGCATTCCCGTCGTCGTCGCCGTGGCCCATTGGATCGAGGACGGACGGGAATATATCGAAGTCGCAGCGGGCGCGCATTTCGATCCAAGGATCGCGACGCTGCGCGCCATGACCGAGCTCAACCAGTTTCTTGCCATCGAGAGCCTCGGCGGCCGTCCCGAGCTCGGGCCCGATGACGATTATGGAGGCGACCCACTGCCGCTGCGCAAGCACGCCTATATGCGGCCGCAGGGCAAGGCGTCCTTCGGGCGGTCGCGGTTCAAGAATTTCGCCCAACTCGACGGCCGCGACCAGGTGCTGGCCTGCGTCAAGCTCGCCGCGCGGGCTGGGCACGATTTCCTCGTCCTCGATCAGACGCGCCCCGACATTGACGTGCCGGTGGTCCGGGTGATCGTTCCGGGACTGCGGCATTTCTATCGCCGCTTCGGCCCCGGACGTCTCTACGACGTGCCCATCGCGCTAGGTCTGCGCAAGCGGCCGGTGCGCGAAGCCGATGTCAATCCCTTGTTCCCCCGCACCTAATTTGTTTAGCGATACGTCCCAACCGCCCGCGCCGCCGGCAAGGCTCTTCGCACGACTCAATCCTGGCGTGACGCTCGAGCCCAACGCCACGGGCGGCCTCTCCGCCGTTTTCGACGGTCGGACCGTGGAGTTCGGAACTTTCGGCGCCGATGTCGCAGGGCGCGCCGCCGAGTTCGAAACGGGCGTAGCATTCGATGGGGAGCGGGACGGGGAGATCCGCGAACTCGTCCGCAGGCTGGCGCTTTACGGACTCTTGGAATATCGCCTGGCCCGCGCGCCGAGCGGTCCCGACCTCATCGTCATCGAGCCGCAGATGCGCGACTATGCGCCACGGCTGGTCGCGGTGGACGAGGATCGCGCGGTGGCGCTGTCGCGCTTCGCCTATATTCGGCGGCGCGGCGCCGACATGGTGCTCGAGTCTCCGCGCGCATGCGCGCTCTTCCGATTGTGCGATCCTAGCGTTGCAGCAATGATCGCGCATCTGTCGGAGGCGCGTACGGTGAGAGAGCTCCGCAATTCGCCTAACTTTCCGGGCGTTGAGCTGCTGGCGCTGCTCCTTGACGGCGAGATCCTGTTCACGCCCGACCCTGACGGCGACACAGCGCTTCGCGCGGCCGAAGGCGACGACGATCTCATCTTATGGGATTTCCACGATCTGCTGTTTCACGCCCGCAGCACGAACGGGCGTCACGCCAATCCCTCCGGCGGAATCTATGCCCACGCGCATCTCGCAGCGCTGCCGCCCGCGATACGGCCGAGCTGGCCAGGGCCGGCGATCGACTTGAAGACGCTTGATGCGGCGCCGCCTTCGGCCTTTGCGGCACTGTTGCGGCGCCGACGCTCGACTCGCATTTTCGATGAGCAGCGCCCGATCACGCTGGCGGAGGTGGCGCGGCTCCTCGACGGCGCCGCACGAATCATATCGCGAGAGCGAAAGACTGACGAAGACGAGGATGAATCGTTGGAGGTCGCCCCTCGCCCCTATCCGTCGGGCGGCGCGAGCTATGAATTGGAGCTCTATCTCGCCGTCGACAGATGTGAGGGTCTGGCACGCGGCTTCTATCATTACGACGCCAGCCGCCGCGCTCTTGTTTTGATCGAGACCAACGCGCATTGGCTTACGGCGATGCTGGAGGACGCGCAATTCGCCATGGGCGCGCCGGCGGTCCCGCAAATCCTCATTACAATGTCGGCGCGGTTTAGCCGCGTGTCCTGGAAATACAGCGGTTTCGCCTATGCGCTCGTTCTGAAACACGTCGGCGTGCTGATGCAGACGCTCTATCTGATGGCCGCCGAGATGGAGATCGGCGCCTGCGCGATCGGGGTCGGAGACATCGACCTCTTTGCAAAAATGACGGGCCTCGCGTTTCACGTCGAAGGATCGGTCGGCCAGATCGCGATCGGACGCGGCGTTCAAAGCGATTCAACGCCCGTCACCGATTGACGGCGCATCGCCAGCGCGACTGACAGATCTGCGATCAGGGATCGTCCCATGACTGGCGCAGCACGACGCGATGTATTGATCGGAGCCGGGACATCCGCTCTGGCGGTCGCGACCGCGCCATGGTCGCGCGGGGCGTTGGCTCAGAAGACCCATTCCCTTCCCGCATCGGAGTGGGATTACTGCACGATCAAAGATCTCGTGGCCGCCTTGCGGGCGCGAAAAATTTCCGCGCTGGAGCTCACGGATTGCGCGATTGCGCGCATCGAAACGGGAGACCGCCGCGTCAATGCCGTCGTCGTGCGAGACTTCGAACGCGCTCGCGAGGCGGCCAAGGCGGCGGATATCGCACTGTCTCGCGGAGAAAGGGGCGCATTGCTTGGCGTCCCGATGACGGTGAAGGAATCCTTCGATATCGCCGGACTGCCGACGACCTGGGGCGACCCGCAGTTCACGCGCTTCATGCCGCAAGAAGACGCCTTGGTCGTGGCGCGTTTGAGGAAAGCGGGCGCCGTGATCCTTGGAAAGACCAATGTTCCGCTGATGCTGAGCGATTGGCAGACCTACAACGACATCTACGGCACAACCAACAACCCTTGGAATCTTCGGCTCACGCCAGGGGGATCCTCGGGCGGCTCGGCGGCGGCGCTTGCTTGCGGTTTCGGGCCGCTGTCGATCGGCTCGGACCGTGGCGGTTCGTTGCGCGCGCCAGCGCATTATTGCGGCGTCTATGCTCACAAGCCGACATCAGGCCTTGTGCCTAATCGCGGACTGACCCCGCCGGGCGCGCCGCCCTTGCCGCGCGATTGCGATCTCGGGGTCATCGGTCCTATGGCGAGAAGCGCTGCGGACCTCGCGCTTGCGCTCGATGTGATCGCAGGACCGGACGAGGAACGCGCCGGCGCCGGCTACCGGCTGGCTTTGCCCTCGGCCCGGCACGATAGCCTCAAGAACTTCCGCGTTCTCGTCATCGACACGCATCCGCTTGGCCGTACCGCCAGCGTGGTGAGGGCGGCGCTCGGTCGATTGTCGGAGCGGCTCGTCCGTGCGGGGGCCAAACTCGCGCACGCGAGTCCTTTGCTGCCCGACCTTGCCGAATCGGCGCGTCTTTATGTTCGGCTGTTGTCCGCATTTTGGGGCGCGGATTTGCGACCCAGCGTCTATGCCAGGCTGCGCAGCGCGGCCGCAGCGCTGTCGCCCCGGAACCGGAGCCTCGCGGCCGAACGTACGCGCGGCGCGGTCATCAGCCATCGGGATTGGCTGGCGGCGGACGGGGCGCGGAGCGAGCTTCAGGAGCGGTGGCGAGAGCTCTTTCGTGACTGGGACGTCGTGCTCTGCCCGGCGACGCCGACGCCCGCTTTTCCGCACGATCATTCGCCGATCGAGTCGCGACGCATCCAGATCGACGGCCGATCCTACGCCTACCTCGACGCCCAAATCCTGTGGGCGGGGCTTGCCACGATCTCCGGTCTTCCGGCGACGGTGGCGCCGATCGATCGAACAGAGACCGGCTTGCCGATTGGCGTGCAGATCATAGGACCTTACCTCGAAGATCGCACGACGATCGCCTTCGCCGAACTCCTCGAGCGGGAGTTCGGCGGTTTCGCGCCTCCGCCGGATTACGCGTAGGTCATTGAGCGCAACGCCGCCATCCGCGCTCTTCGTAACCCCAACGGACGCGTCGCTGGCGTTAATTTTTCTCCGCCGGCGACGGCGACGCCTGCAGGGCGACTAAGCCGAGCTGTCATTGACGACCGCCACAGGGGGCCGGCCGACGTCGCGCACAACAATCATTGGCTGTCGGCGCGCGCCTTCAGGTCGTCTCCATAACTCCCAAAACCGCGCCGATCTTCTGCGCCAATTGCTCGATCGAGAATGGCTTTGGCAGGAAATTAACGCCGCGATCGAGCACGCCGTTATGAATCACCGCGTTTCGCGAAAACCCCGTTGTAAACACCACCTTCAGATCGGGACGACGGCGCAGCGCCTGTTCTGCAAGGGCGCTACCGTTCATGTCTGGCATAACGATATCGGTGAATAGCAGCGCGATCTGAGGATTGGCGTCGATAAGCGCAAGCGCCTCGGCGCCGTTCCCCGCAGCGAGCGCGCTATATCCCAAGTCGTCCAACATCGCGACGGCGACGCTCCGCATCCGGTCCTCGTCTTCGACCACGAGGATGAGCATCTCCGGCGTGCCCTCAAAGCCGGCCCGATATCGCTCGTCTGGTGAGTTGGAGCCACGGCTTCTCGCTCGATGACGAAGCGCGGCAGATAAATCTTCACCGTCGTGCCCTGGCCAGGCTCCGAATAGATTTTGATGTGCCCGCCCGACTGCTTGACGAAGCCGAATACTTGACTGAGGCCGAGTCCCGTTCCTTTGCCAGGGCCCTTGGTTGTGAAGAACGGCTCAAACGCCTTGGCGATAACCTCCGGCGGCATGCCGGCTCCAGTATCGCTGACGGCGACCAATACGTATTGACCCTCCTTCACTTCGGCGTGTTCCCGCGCGTAGTGGTCGTCGATATAGGCGTTCGAGGTCTCGATCGTCACCTTGCCTTCGTCGTTCATCGCGTCGCGGGCGTTGACGGCTAAGTTCAATAGCGCGCTCTCGAGTTGGTTGGGGTCGACGTGGACCCGCCAGACCCCGCTCGCCAGAACCGTCTCGACGTTGATGGATTCGCCAAGGGTGCGCCGGATCATCTCCGCCATGCCGCCCACCAACTTATTGGCGTCCACGGCCTGAGGCGCGAGCGGCTGCTGACGCGAAAAGGCGAGCAGGCGATGGGTTAAAGCTGCCGCGCGATCGACGCATTCCATGGCCTTGTCGATCAAGCTGTCCTGGTCGATCTCGCCGCGCGCCATCTTGCGCTTCAGGAGGTTGAGGCATCCGACGATGACCGCAAGCATATTGTTGAAGTCATGCGCCAGTCCGCCTGTAAGTTGACCGACGGCTTGCATTTTTTGAGACTGTCTGAGTTGGCTTTCCACGCGCTCCCGCCGTTCGCTTTGCTCGGCTGCGAGGGTGAGCGCGTTTTGAAGCGCAATATTGGCTGTTTGGAGTTCGCCAACCTGCCGCTGTCGGTCCTTGAGGGTCGCCCAACCCAGGAGAGCCGCTAACAGGAGAGCGCCTGTAACGCCGAACTGCGTCAACGTCACCGTCCAGCGCATTTCGGCGTTTCTTTTCGTCAAGAGGCGCGCTTCTTCGGCGAGCATTTCGGCAATAATGCTGCGCGCCTCGTCCATGAGCTGTTTGCCGGCGTTAACGCTATCGGACAAAGACATATCCGGCGTGATCCGGCGTTCCTGAATGCTTTTTTGTAATGAAGCCAGTCTTTCCGCCGCGACCGAACGCAAGCGGTCCAGTCGTTGCTTCTGCTTTTCGTTGTCTGATACAGCCCCTTCCAACGTCGCCCAGCGCTCGCCGATCGTTTGGTCGGCGTTACGGAACCGCTCCAAAAACGCTTCGTTGCCCGTCAGCAAGAACCCCCGCTGGCCGGTTTCCGCATCCTGAAGGGTGGAGAGAGCTTGCAGAAGCGCTGTGCGCGCTGAAAGCGTGTGCTCGACCCATGCTTGAGCTATCACCTGTTTCTCAAGGGAGAGGGCCGCGCCAACGATCGCTGCGACGAGAAGTCCAAAGATAGTCCAGGCAGGGTCTTTCTTGGAAGCGTAACCGTTACTGTCATTTTCCATGACCTGTTCCACGACCTGGCAGACAGACGACGCGATCAGATTTACACGAGTGGGGGTCTGTCAACCTCCCGCTGCATTGGCCCGCGTGCTCAGGACGGCGTACGTCTCTCCCGAGGACGCGCCGCGCGCTGCTCGCGCCATGATGACAGCGCAAAGTCTTTGTGGAATGCCTTGAGCGGAAGCGCGGCGGGCGCGCCCGCCGGGTCATGAGTCGCTCGGGTTAAGAGGCGCCGGCGATCACGGCACTGATTGAACGCCCTGCGCTCCAGACGCTTCTTACGTTCGAACCGCTTCCATGTTCTGAGCGGGAATGGTGTGGGCCGTCTTATCCCAACTCAACGGTTGCCCGCGCACTTTATGGCGCCAAACGAAAATATAGAGCGCGCGCAACGCTGCGGAGAAATTAATGAAGTTCGAGAAAACGACCCTTGGCGCCGCCATCAGACCTTGGCCGAACCCATAGATCGACGTCGTAAAGATCATTCGCTGGATGAGCCGGTTGATGAGCAACAGGATGTTGACGAAGAACACTACGCGCAGGGTAGGGTCGAGCATTGCATAGCCGGCGATGCGCCATTCTTCGCTCACTGTTCCAAGAAGAAGGATCGCAACTGCGTCGAAGGCCAGGAAATATGCGACGACGGCGATGATGCCGGACAGGATGCCCTTGCGGTCGCGTAGAAAAAACAACCTCTCGGTAAGCGTGTTGCCCCAGCCAAGCTTCGAGGCCCCCTGGAAGCCGATTCCCAGGAGCCAGCGTGCGCGTTGGCGATAGGCGGCTCGGTAGTCGCTCGGAAAATGTTCTCTCGCCGCAATCGCGAGCGGCGTTGCGATCCGCTGCACCTGATCGGTCCCGCGCGGAATATCCAGCGTATAGGGAGCCTCATTGAGAATGAACGCGGATTTCAGGCCAAGGCTCTTCATCGCGAAGGCGACGTCGTAGTCCTCAGTTAAAGCAACCGGGTCGAACACCTCGCCCTGTCGCCAGGATTTCAGCGCTTCGATCGCTCTCCTGCTGAAACAGGCGGCCACGCCGGCGCACGGAATGACGCCCGTTAGACGCTGCCGGACAAACAGATCCTTATTATGAAACTCCGCGAACTCATCCATGTAGGTGCCCGCGGTCATTTGAAGGAGCGTGCGCCGAAAGGAATATACGGGGATCTGGATGAAATCGAAGGTGGCGATGAGCGCGCTGAACAGCGGAAATTCCAGCGGATGGATGACATCCTCGCTGTCGTGGAGCACAAATCCTTGAAACTCTATATTTGAGTCTTTCTCATACTTGCCGATTTCCGCGATGAGCGCGTTGAGACAATCGGCTTTCGTCGTCGGCCCGTCATGCGGACCGATCACGAGACGGACATTCGCCGGGAGTTCCGCAGCGGCCCTGAGCACTTCGCGCTGAGTCGCCGCATCGTTCGGATAGGCGCCAACGAAGAAAACCGTTGTCGCCGAATGGACGGCGTTGGTCTTCAACATGTCGTAAATGACGTCCTCTTCGCGCCAGGCCGGCACCATGACCGCGAGAGGGCGTTGCGGACGTTCAAGCAGCTCTTGCTCAGAAAGCTGAGACTGTTCGGCGCGAATCGTTCCTGAAATTCTCATAGCCCAATAAATGATGTCTACGAGGACATCATCGAGGCTATAAAGAATAATGGCGACGCCAAATACAAAGAACAGCCCCACCAGCGCGTCGACATAGGCGACCGTGGCGTCCGTCAAGTCAAACATCAGTCGTCCTTAAGCCCTTCAGCCTCGCGTGTTCGGCGGATTGAGCGCGCGTCGGACATTCTTGTTTATGCGCCTTGCCGCTTAGAGAGCGGCAAGACGAAGCGCTGAAGCGGCCTAAGCCGCCGACAACGCCGGAATCGCGCGCACCAGTCGCGCACGCATCGCGGCGACGATCCGCTGTGCCGCATGCCCATCGCCATAAGGGAAAACCGGGACGGCCATGCGGGCGTATAGCGCCGGATCGTCGCACAGCTGCGAGATCGCGCCCGACACCGCCGCGGCGTCTGTGCCGATCACGCGAACCGCACCGGCGCGAACCGCCTCTGGCCGTTCGGTGGTGTTCCTCAGCACGAGGACAGGCTTTCCCAGAGCGGGCGCTTCCTCCTGGAGGCCGCCGCTGTCGGTGACGACGAGCCAGCATCGCTTCAGCGCCTCAACCATATCCGCATAGCCGATCGCATCCGATACCACGATACGCGGATGGCCGCCAAGAATCCGTTGCGCCGGCTCATGAGCGTGCGGATTGGGGTGGGTGACGAAGAACAGCCCAAGGTCGTCATGCTGGTCGACCGCCGCCCTTATGCCCCGTAGCGCGTTTTCAATGGGCGCCCCGAAGCTCTCCCGCCGGTGCGCCGTTGCGAGAATGACTCGCGGCAAATCCGGAAACCCCTTCGGCGCAGGCAATCGGTGGGCTGCGGTCTGCAGCAAGGCGTCGATGCCCGTATTGCCCGTGACGAGACAGTCGCCAGGAACGACGCCTTCACGCAGGAGATTGTTGAGCGACGCCGAGGTCGGAGCGAAATGCATGGCCGCCGTCAGTCCAGCGATTCGCCTGTTGAGTTCTTCCGGATAGGGATCGTTGAGTTTTCCCGTGCGGAGCCCCGCCTCAATGTGCATGAAAGGCACGTTCATGTGAAACGCGGCGAGCGACACGACCGCAACCGACGTCGTGTCGCCCTGGGCGATGACGCAGTCAGGTCGAACTTCGTCGATCACGCGATCCATCTCGGCGATCACCTTGCCGAACAGTTCATTCAGCGAGCCGTTACGACGTTCGAGGTCCAGCCGGCGCGAAGGAACCACGCCAAAATCCTTTAGCGCGCCTTCGACGACATCGGCGTGCTGACCGGTCGTCACCACATAGGGAAAGGCCCAATCCGACCGATTGAGTTCGGCGATGACAGGGCCCATTTTGATGGCTTCGGGTCGCGTCCCAACGATGCATAAACAGCAAAGTTTTGATTTACTTAGTCGAAGTTCGGCTTTTTTGATGTTCGTCAACTCGTTCATCTCAGCCCTGCTCGTTATTCAGTGTAGAAGCTGTATACTTGAAGAGCAGGGATTTGTCGAATGAACAATTCGACATCTTCAGATGAACAATTCGACATCTCAGCGCCCTATAAAGAAGGCGATCCCGATAAATGAGACGGACAAACCCAGCACCATCAGTGCTACTGCCCCCGTTGTGCCGAAAAAGAGCGCTCCAATGAAGCCGGCGATAGAAATAAATGTAAACAATACGAGGATGATTACCATAAGTTGCATTGTGTTTTCCCTGCATTTAGCTTGCCAAGCTCATCCAATCTGAGCGCAACGGAAGCGCAAGCGCATAAGTATAGATTTTCGCTTGGTTTCACCGTGACCAGCATGCGGCGGCGTTTTAGCTTAGGAAGCAGATGAACGCCGGGGGCGACCCAAAACGAGATCGCGCCGTCGCATTCTGAGACACGTTTCGCCAAGATTTTGCTTTGCTACCAATTTAGGTTAATAAAAACAATATGTTTGGTGCCTGATTCGCGTGATGCGTTTGAATAACTTGTTGTGGGAATTCCGATTCTGCAACGCAGATGGAGCGCAATCGTGGGGCGCGTTTTTCGAAGGCCTTGCGCAACAATCCTCTTTTTGACGCTGGCGCTCGCGCCCACGACGCCAATCGCTGCTCGCGCTGGAGTCAACGACGGCGTTCGCGAAGAGATGCGGCCAGGCGAACCCGGCTACCAAGAGCTTGCCCTGGCGTTCGCGCGTGTGGCCAAGGGCGATTACGAGGGCGCCCTCAAATACGCGCAGCGCGCACGGAGCCTCGCGCCCGATTATGAGATGCCCGTTCGACTGCTCGCTGACATTCTGAACAAATTGGGGCGAATGGGCGAGGCGGTTGACGTTATCAACGACTTTGTCGCCAGCCATAAGCATTCGATGGCGTTGATCGCTCAGCGCGGCCATCTGCGCAAACGGCTCATGGACGTCGCCGGCGCCGAGGCGGATTTCCGCAGCGCGCTCCGGAGCGGCGCGCTGAATCAAGAGCAGGCCGCGGCCGTCGACGCCGCGCTCTTCGATCTTGCAATGAGCGCCGCATATAAGGACTTCAACGAGTCTCGGCTGAATGAAGCCATAGAGAAGGCGCGAGCGGCGCGCGAAATGGATAAAAAGGCCGAAGCGCCCGTCCGGCTTATCGCCGAAGCCTTTAGCCGACAGGGCAGGGCTCAGGCGGCTCTCGACGAGCTGAATCGCTATATCTCGCAGAACAAGCCGAGCGGGCGTCTTCTCGCCCAGCGCGGATATTTGCGACGCGCCATGCAGGACGTGAAAGGCGCGGAGGCGGATTTCGAAGCGGCGCTCGCCGCGCCGGACATTGAGCCAAGCGAAACAGCACCATTGCGCAACGCGCTCGCAGAAGCCGCCAAGGCTGAGCGCGACAGCATCGTGCAAGCCGAACTCGCAGAGGTGTACGCAGCGATCGCGAAACGCGATTACGCTCGTGCGGTGAAGGCGGCGCGCGCCCTTCGCGCCAAATATCCGAACGCCGAAGCGCCGCTATTTGCGCTCATGACGGCGTTGACCAAATCCCGGCAGGCTGAAGCGGCGGTCAAAGAAGCGGATGCGTTCATCAAGGATAATACGCCGAGTTCGACATTGCTCGCGCAGCGCGGATACAGCCGGCGCGCAACGGGAGACCTGCCCGGCGCGATTGCGGACTTCCGGGCTGCGCTCGCTCAGCCCGCGCTCGAGCCCGCGCAAGTCAAGAGGCTGAAACTGGCGCTTGCCGAGGCGGAGCGCGCAAATGAACGGGGCGGTTCGCTGGTCGCCGCGCCGCAGGCGACGCCCCTGCAGCAAGCGCTCAACAGCGGCTATGACGCGTTGAAAGTGGGACAGCTGGACGAGGCGGTGCGCGCGGCAAGAGAGGCGCATAGTCTCGATCCCAAGGCGGAGGAGCCTGTTCTCCTCCTCTTGACGGCGCTCCTTCGCCAGGGGCGCAAAGCCGAGGCGCTTGCGGAAGCGAACCGCTACCTGGCGTCGGTCCCGCAAAGTCCCGGGGTTCTCGCGCAGCGCGGCTTCATGCGTCGACAGGCCAAGGATGTGAGCGGCGCCGTCGCAGACTTCGAGCAGGCCTTGAAATATGGACTTCCGGCCGATCAGAAGCTCAATGTCGCGCGGGCGCTTGATGAGGCGCGCTACACGCTCGTCGCCGAAAAGGCTTTCAAGGCTCTGGCCGCTCGCGATTGGGTGAGCGCCTTGCGTTATGGCCGGGCGGCGGAGGCTTTCCCTCGTGCCGACGAGGCGGTTTTTCGCGTGACGATCGCCGCGCTCGCAGGGCTTGGCCACACGGACGAGGCGCTGCGGGCGTCGAACGCGCTCATCGCACGAGGCAAGGCCACGGGCCAAGCCTATGCGCAAAGGGCCTATCTTCGTAAGACGCTCGGAGACGGCGCTGGCGCGCTTGCGGACTTTGTAAAAGCGCTTGATCGGGGAGATTTGCCTGCAGCGCAAAGGGTGGCGGTCGAACTCGAAGTCGCTGCCGCCAGGTCGTCTGCGTATGAAACACAGGGAGATCTGACGCGCGCGCGCGACGAGCTCGTCAACTTCGCGCACACGCATCCTGACTACGCCGCCGGATGGTCGACGCTTGGCCAGTTTTATGCGCGTCAAAAGGAATATGCCGCCGCCGTCGCGGCCTTTGAGAATAGCCTCGCGGTCGAGCGCAGCGGCGAAGTGTTGCTGAATGCGGGCTATGCGAGCGTCTATGTCGATCGCTCAAAAGAGTCGCAGTTCTTTCGGGAAGCGCTCGACCGCTGGTCGAGCGATCCCTCACTCAGCGCCCGGCCGCCCCGCGATCGAGAGGTGATCAGAACGCAGATCGTCGAGTCGGATGCGAGCGTTCGCACCCTTGTGGTGTTCAACGGCATCGCCGATCGTCGAAAACGCTGGGGCGGGCATCAGCTTCAGCCGAGCTTTGAAACGGTCATCCGGTTCGATGGGCGCTTTCTGCCGAACATATTTGGTCTCGAGGGTTTGATCGGCGGCTTTTGGTCCCAGGACCAGACGCGCTTCACCGAGAGCTATTCGCGGCTCGGTTTGCGCTTGCGTCCGTTCGACGGCGTTAATTTCTCGGTGAGCGCTGAGTGGCAGCACTATTTCACGCGAAACGCGCCGTTCAATCAGCTCGCCTTGTCATGGGGCTATGGCTACGGCGGCTTCGCCTATTCGAGCGCCCCAAGCGCGGGAGCGGCGGGCGCGATCGAACCGACAGACATGAGCTATCCCCATGAGACGGCATGGCAGCCGCTGACGAGCTTTGCGACCTTTGGCACTTACAGGGCCGGCGAGCGTCGGTATCTGCAGAACGCGGTGGGTTTGCTCGGCTATTCCTACTGGAACGCTGACTCCCGCGTCGTGCTCGGGGCGGCTGCAATGGGCATGGGGACATATGACAGCGCGGACACCCGTCGATTCGCCTTTGGGGCAGGTCCGGCGCTGGTCGCGCGCACATGGCTGGGCGGCGACTTCTATCGCGCCTTTGACGGCATCTTGACTGCACAGATTGGCTATTTGTTCCCCTTCGGGGAGAGTCGCCGTCAAGGCGGTCTCAACGCGACAATCGGCATTTCCTTTTGACCCCATGCATGTCCGGAGTCCGCCTCTGACGCGGCATAGCGCGACGTGGCCCTCGCCCGGACTCCTGCCTTGCGGCCGATCGTTCCTATTTCAAGGCCGCTAACGCGCGAGGAATCGTCACCACGATCGAATGGAAATACGCTGCCGCATCCTCGGAATAGAATCCGACGAGCCCATTCGAATAGGGTCGCTCTCGGTCAGTGAAGGTGGTCAAGAGAACGCCGTCGACGAATACCGAAATCGTCGTCGACGTCGAGGTGACGGCCTGAACAATTTTGACGACATATCGATTTCCGATGGGATAAAGCGGGCGATTTCCCGACGCCAAGAAGCGCTGATCGCCGGGATAAGCGGGGTCCGCTTTGCCCAGCTCCCAGCCGTTCGGCTTCGGGATGAAGTAATAGAAATGCGTTTTGTCGACGTAGTCCCACAACAGCCAGCCCACTTCCCATGGATTTGGCGCGTTCTGCCGTCGCAACTGCGCCTCTGTGTGAAGCGACGCCTCTATGGTCAAATTGCCTTTGACGTCGACGGGCCAGGACGGATGTGGCCCGCTGATCAGCCCAGCATGCGTTTCATTCGCGGCGTTTGACTCCTTCGGGCGTATCGCCAGCGCCTGGCCATCGAACAGGCGAGCGACCGAGTTCGAACCATAGCCGTGATAAACGGACTTCCAATTGTGAGCGAGAAGCTCGCCATCTTGAGTCCGGGTTTCAGGCGCGTGAGGAACAGCGCTGTCGAAAATCTCCGAGAGGATGATGCGTTCCGGCGTCACCGTCACGACAGCGCGATGCGACGTGGACGCCGCGCCTTTCTTGCACTTTATCGTGTAGGTCGTCGTGCGGGCGGGGCGCACGACGACAGCGCCCGACAATTCACGGACCACAAAGTTCGGATCGCGCGGGCGGCTCGAACCCGTGCAGACGTCGGCGTTCGTTGCGGAAAACGCCAGAGTCGCCGACTGACCTGGATTGATCATCGTCGGCTTCGCCGACAACGCGGAGATGGGGGCGTTCCTGGTCGCCTCCGGGCGCTTCAACGCATCCTCGGCGGCGGCGTCGGCCAATGAGATCGACACCAAGGCGATAGATCTCAGCAAAAAGGCCCATTTCATTTAAGCCAAGCCACGGATGGCCCCCCACGCGCAAACGCAACGCTCCGAGACCGCAACTTACTCAACTTTGCCAATCGGCGATGAGGATTCCACGGCTAAGCTTAATAGGCCCGAGCGCGCGGACGACTGGCTCTTTGGCGCAGGGGCGTGACGGGCGCGGCTCCATTTCGCTGCTCGCGTACGTCGCATCAAGCGATCGTTGAGCGCGCCAAACCCCCATCGCACGTTTTGAGGCTGCGTTAGGAAACCGCGCGCTCGTCCTGCAGACGGCTTGCCGGGGTCCATTGGTAGACCTCGTAACCGTCCACCACCTTGCCGGCGTCGTTGAAGCCTCCGCGCTGTTGCACCGGCTCGATGATCTGCTTCGCGCAGGCGATCGTCCCGGGCTGAGCATATTTCTGCATATGGCCGGCGATATCGATGACGCGATCGCTCATCTCCTCCATCGGCGTGTGCTCGTCGTAATAAACGTGCCCGGCGTTGATGCCGCACCGAACGGTGAAATTCGACTTGATCATCTTCACATTCGCGTTGAACGCGTCGAGACCGGCGATCACTTCCTTGGCGGCTTTCAGCGCTGCGTCGATCGAGGGAAAGCAGGCCATGACGCCGTCGGGCGTCCACGCCGCCTTCAGCGAGCCGTTGCTGCGGAGCTTGCTGTCGACGAGATCCTTGTATTCACGAAAATCATGCTCGATGAATGTCTTGTCCTCGCCGAGCTTCATCTTGGTCGAATCGACGACGTCGATGGATAGGAAGGCGAGGTCACGGCCCATCGACTCCAACTGACGTTTGGCGTCGCCCATGACCTTGAGCAACTCCGCGCGGCTCTTCGGGTTGCGCGCATCCATCGTCTTCATTTTTTCCTTGACCGGCGCAAGCACCCGCGCGTCGGCCGGCGCGGCGGACTGCAGCGCCTCGAAGTCACGCTGCACCGTCGCACGGTAGATCGTGGTCGTAATCTTGCGCCGCAAGCTGTCGACCCACATGCGCCCGAAGAGAAGTCCGCCGACGATAAACCAGCGCGCCAGTTCGTAGCCCTTGAAGTTCGTCGGGATTACCGACTTGACCCGCCGGATCATCCGCGCGTCGAAGACTTCCACATATTCAATCCAGCGGTATGAACCCGCATGCTTGAAATAAGGCGTGACGAGCGGGAGCAGGACGAGCGCAAGCGCGATGAGCAGGGCGACGTTCAGCAGCCCGAGTAATACTCTGGCCAGCCTCAGAGGGAGCGGGGATCCGGGATTGCGCGAATGATCCATGAGCTTCTTTCAATCCGAGCGGGGGGGCGCCGATCGCCGCCGTTATCGCACGCGCAAATTGGTCCGCGCAATTCTGGACCGATCTTCGACGCGCGCTCGACGCAAGTGCCGAAATTCCTTGGCCATTGCCGCAAGGCGCGCCTGACGCGATTTAAATTTTGGTCGCAGATCTACGGCGAGCGCCATCCGCTGCGCTTGCGCTGCATGCCCCCGGGTGAGCCCCGAGCGCTATAAATTTTGAGTCTCAGGATAGGAGAGAACGCCCCGAGCCCGGATGCGCGCGCGGAGCGTTTTTCTATTGTTGAGGGAGTCCTTTATTGAGGGGCTCCTTGGTCGAGAGAATCCCTACTTGGCTTGGTGAAGATCTTTCGCATGAAGTGAATCTAATAGCTCATTGCCCTTCAGCGTAGAGACGCGTGCGGCCGTTCCGTCTTCGTTGCATTTCCCGCTCGTGTTTTTCGAGCCGGTGCATTGGCGGCTCCCGTCGGCGGGGCATTCGAAGACGACGTCATTTGTGCATCCGACCAAAGAATTGCCTTTGATGCCGTAATTGCAGGTTTGCCCTGCGCCATGCATCCGATCGCACGCCGAGATAACGGCGCCAACCGGCGCCGCAAGCGCAGCCGAGATCGTCACAGAAGAAATAAGCGCGAGCGCGCATGTTCGTGCAAAGGTCGTCCTCATGGCAAATCTCCAAACTTGCTGTTTTGGCGTTGCCCTCCCTAAGCCCCTTGAAATGTAAGCTCGCGAAAGAGCCAAATTAACGGCGAGCGAGATCGCGAGAAAGTTTGCGTTTTTTCGGTTCTTTCCGAGGGGTCAGAGCCTTTGCGGTTGTCGGCGCGCCGCCGGCCTGGAAGCCTCGTGAATTGTTGAATGGATGGCCGAAGCCGCGCCTGTCGCCGGGCGCGACTTGAAGGCATTGCTCGATCTGCCGCCGCGAACTCGAAAATCTGCTTCCAGGACGAAGCGCGCATCGGCCAGAGGAATCGCCTCGTGCGGCAAGGGGCGGCAAGTGGCGGCAAGTGGCGGCGTGGAATGCGGCCGCCTCAGCCCGCCGATCCAGCACGTGACAGGGGCGCGCCGCAGAGGGCGAGCCGGCCCGTCCGACCAATTGTGGCGCCTCTGCCACAAAAGCAAAATCGACACGAGAGAGTTAGGAAAAGTTCTCACGTCAGTAGTCAAAATCAGAATCTGATGATTAAAATACATGATCCGAAAAGTTAACGCACAGTAACTTTCGGCGACTGCCCATACGCTTTCGAAAGCAGCAGTGCAGGATGAATCGCATGTCTAATAAAGAGATTATTCGCGCGCGACATAGTATTCGTCCTGCTTCCAATACATCCCGATCATCTCGTCATACGCTCTTCGCGTCCAGCGCTTTATCGAGCGTCTTGTCCGGCGCCTTAGCAGGCGGCTTCGTGCTGGCGACAGGGCTGGTCGCGCCGACGCCCTCTCAAGCCTTTACCTGCGACAGCGTCACCAATCCGGCGGGCGGCAACGCCGGCGCGACCGATAATGGCAATGCCACCGCGACCGCCTGCGGCCAGCTAGCCAACGCCAACGGCGTTAACGCGACAGCGCTGGGAGCGGGAAGCGTGGCCAACGGCGCCAACGCGACCGCGACGGGACAGAACAGCTTCGCGAACGGCCAGTTCGCCACCGCTACCGGGCAGAGCGCCAACGCCAACGGCGCCGCCGCAACGGCGACAGGCTACAGCGCCAACGCCACTGGCGCGAATGCAACGGCGACAGGACAGAACAGCTTCGCCAATGGCGCTTTCGCCACGGCGACGGGCGCCTTCGCCAGCGCCAACGGCGGGTCCGCCACGGCCACGGGCCGAGGCAGCGTCGCCAGCGGCGCCAACGCCACCGCGACGGGACAGAACGCCAACGCCATTGGAGCCAACGCCACGGCGACGGGCCAGGCGAGCAACGCCTTTGGAGCGAGCGCCACTGCGACGGGGCAGAACAGCTTAGCCAATGGCCTTCAGGCCACCGCAACGGGGCAGGGCAGCCGCGCCAACGGCGCCGACGCCACCGCGACGGGACAGAATAGTTTCGCCAATGGCGTTGGCGCGACTGCGACGGGTCAGGACGCCTCGGCCCAGGGCAATAACGCCACCGCGACGGGCTCCAATTCATTCGCCAACGGCCTTGGTGCGACGGCGACGGGGCAGGCCGCGGTCGCCAACGGAGCCAGCGCCACCGCCACGGGCGATGACGCCCGCGCCAATGGCGCCAACGCCACTGCGACCGGACAAGCAAGCCGGGCCAACGGCGCCAACGCCACCGCAATTGGCCAGAACGCCAACGCCAACGGGTCCGACGCGACGGCGACGGGGCAGGCGAGCTTCGCGAACGGTGGCGCGGCCACGGCGACGGGGGTCCTCGCCAACGCCACTGGCGCTCAAGCTACGGCGATCGGCGCCTTCAGCCTCGCCAACGGCGCCGGCGCCACCGCGACGGGATCTGGAAGCTTCGCCAATGGCGCCTCCGCCACGGCGACGGGACAGGCCAGTCGCGCCAACGGCGCCAAAGCCACCGCGACCGGCGCCAGTTCCGACGCCAATGGCGACTTCGCCACGGCGACGGGCCAGAACGCCAACGCTTTCGGCGCCAGCGCCACCGCGACCGGGCAGGCCAGTGTCGCCAAAGGCGAGTTCGCCACGGCGACGGGACAGAACAGCTTCGCCAACGGCTTCGAGGCGACCGCGACGGGCGCTAAATCCAACGCCAGTGGCGACGCCGCCACGGCGACCGGCGTCAGCAGCCGCGCCAATGGCACGCTCGCCACGGCGACGGGCGTCGGGAGCTTCGCCAACGGCGCGGCCGCCACGGCGACGGGCCAGGGCAGCTCGGCCGACGGCGGCTCAGCCACGGCGACAGGACGCGGCGCCTTCGCCAATGGCGGCAGCGCCACGGCGACCGGCGAGAGCGCTTTTGCGAACGGCCTCAACGCCACCGCCACGGGCCAGCTCAGCCTCGCCAACGGTCAGAACGCGACCGCCATGGGCCAGAGCAGCAACGCGACTGGCACCAACGCCACCGCGCTGGGCGCCTTCAGCATCGCCAATGGCGGCAACGCCACGGCGACGGGCGCGAGCAGCACGGCCAATGGCGCCAACGCCACCGCGACCGGCCGAGGCAGCTCGGCGAGTGGCGCGAACGCCACCGCGACGGGCGCGACCGCCACCGCTAATGGCGCCAGCGCCACCGCGACGGGACAGAACAGCTTCGCTAATGGCGTTAACGCGACCGCGACCGGCAGACTCGCCACGGCCAATGGTGTCGCCGCGACGGCGACGGGGATGCTTGCCCGGGCTAACGGCGCACAAGCTACTGCAACCGGGCAGAACAGCCTCGCCAACGGTTCTGAGGCCACCGCGACGGGCGCCAATTCGAACGCCAATGGCGACGCCGCCACGGCGATGGGCGTGAACAGTCTCGCCAATGGCATTCTCGCCACCGCCTCCGGCTCTGGCGCAAACGCGACCGGGAACAATGCGACCGCAACCGGCGCCACCTCAAATGCCAATGGCGCCAATGCAACGGCGACCGGCATGAACGCCAACGCCAACGGCGCCAACGCCACCGCGACCGGCCAGGCCAGTGTCGCCAACGGCCAGTTCGCCACGGCGACCGGACAGAACAGCTTCGCCAACGGCACCCTTGCGACCGCAACCGGCCAAGCGAGTTACGCCAATGGCGGGACCGCCACCGCGACGGGCCAATTCAGCATCGCCAACGGCGCTCAAGCCACCGCGACGGGCGCGGGCAGTCTCGCTGACGGGGCCAACGCGACTTCGACCGGCGAGTTGAGCCGCGCCAACGGCGCCAACGCCACCGCGACCGGCCAGCTGGCGCAAGCCACCGGCGCCAGCGCCACCGCGACGGGGCAGGACAGCTTCGCCAATGGCGCCAACGCTACGGCGACGGGACAAGGCAGTCGCGCCAATGGAACGAACGCCACCGCGACGGGACAGAACAGCTTCGCCAATGGCGCCAACGCGACGGCGACTGGTCAGGCTGGAATCGCCAACGGCGAATTCGCCACCGCGACCGGCGCCTTCGCGAACGCCAATGGCCAGTTCGCCACCGCGACGGGCGTTGGGAGCAAGGCCGAGGGCGCCTTCGCCACGGCCACTGGCGTGAGCAGTCGCGCGATAGGCCAACAGGCCACCGCGACAGGGCGGGGCAGCTTCGCCAACGGCTTCGGCGCGACCGTGACCGGCGCCTTCGCCTTCGCCAATGGCGACGACGCCACCGCAACCGGGCAATCCAGCGTCGCGGATGGCGCCAACGCCACCACAACGGGCGCAAACGCCAACGCGATCGGCGCCAACGCCACCGCGACTGGCGAGAACGCCAACGCCAATGGCGCCAACGCCACGGCGACCGGACAGAACAGCTTCGCCAACGGCGCGTTCGCCACCGCGACGGGGCAGTTGAGCAACGCCAACGGCTCCGCTGCGACGGCGACCGGGCAGTTCAGCAGGGCCAACGGCGATAAGGCCACGGCCACAGGCGAGACCAGTTTCGCCAACGGCGTGAACGCTACCGCGACCGGTCAGAATTCCGTCGCCGACGGCGCCAATGCGACCGCGACGGGTCAGTTCAGCACCGCCTCTGGCGCCAACGCCACCGCGACGGGACAGAACGCCACCGCCAACGGTGCCAACGCTACGGCGACGGGACAGGCGAGCAAGGCCAACGGCGTGAATGCGACGGCGGTTGGCCAGGGCTCGGTCGCTAATGGCTCGACAGCCTCCGCCTTCGGCCAAAGCGCCAACGCGACAGGCGTCGGCGCGACGGCGCTCGGCCAAAACGCGCAAGCGACCGCCGACAACAGCACGGCGGTCGGCGCGGGCGCTAACACTGCGGGATTCCTGGGGTCGACGGCGATCGGCGCAGGCGCGACAAGCACCGCCGCCAATCAAATGACGTTCGGCACGTCTTTAACCACATATGTCGCGCCGGGAATCACCTCCCTCGCGAGCACGGCGGCGCAAATCGGGGCGGTACAGTGTGTCACGACCGATTCGTTCGGCCATCTCGCAGCCGGGGCTTGTAACGCCGGCGGCGTTCCCGCCGGCGTCGCGATCGGCGCTAAAGCCACGGCGATAGGCGCGAACAGCCTTGCCGACGGCGACAACGCCACGGCGACCGGGCAGAACGCCAATGCCACCGGCGCCAACGCCACCGCGACGGGCGTGAGCAGCCTCGCCAACGGGGCGAACGCCACCGCGACGGGGCAGAACGCCAACGCTACTGGAGCCAACGCCACCGCTACGGGACAAAACAGCTCCGCCAACGGCGCGGCCGCAACGGCGACCGGCCAGAATAGCGTCGCAAACGGCGAGTTCGCCACCGCGACCGGCCAGAACAGCAACGCCAATGGGGCTCAGGCGACCGCGACCGGGCAGAACGCCATCGCTGATGGCGCCAACGCCACCGCCTCCGGGCAAAACAGCAACGCCAAGGGAGCGAACGCTACCGCCTCGGGCCAAGCCAGCACTGCGAATGGCGCCAACGCCACCGCGACGGGACAGTTGAGCGCCGCCAATGGGGCGAACGCCACCGCGACGGGGCAAAACAGCTCCGCCAATGGCGCGGCCGCAACGGCGATGGGTCAGGCGAGCGTCGCGAATGGTCAGTTCGCCACCGCGACGGGCCAGAACAGCAACGCCAACGGGGCTCAGGCGACCGCGACCGGGCAGAACGCTATCGCTGATGGCGCCAACGCCACCGCAACGGGACAGTTGAGCGTCGCCAATGGGGCGAACGCCACGGCGACGGGACAGAACGCTTTTGCCAACGGCGCCTTCGCCACCGCGACCGGCATGAACGCTGTCGCTGATGGGGCGAACGCGACCGCGGCCGGGCAGGCCAGCAACGCCAAGGGAGTTAACGCTACCGCTTCCGGCCAAGCCAGCGATGCGAACGGCGCTAACGCGACTGCGACAGGACAGGCGAGCGTTGCGAATGGCTCCAACGCCACCGCGACCGGGCAAGCGAGCATTGCGAAGGGCGAGTCCGCCACTGCGACAGGCGCAGGCAGCTCCGCGAACGGCATCAACGCCACATCGACGGGACAGAACGCTTTCGCCGTCGGCGCCAACGCCACCGCTTCGGGCCAGGGCAGCTTGGCCAATGGCGCCAACGCCACGACGACGGGGCAGTTCAGCTTCGCCAACGGCCTCAACGCCACCTCGACAGGTCAGAACAGCGTCGCCAACGGAACGAACGCCACCGCGACAGGCCAGGGGAGCGTCGCCAATGGCGAATTCGCCTCGGCGACCGGAGGCGCCGCCAACGCCAACGGCTTGAAGTCGACGGCGACCGGCGCGGGCAGCAAGGCGGAAGGCGCTTTCGCCACGGCGACGGGCGCCGAAAGCATCGCGCAAGGCGCGAACGCGACGGCGACCGGCGAGAACAGTTTCGCCAATGGCCTTCATGCGACGGCGACCGGCCAAAAGGCGACGGCCAATGGCGCGAACGCCACGGCGACCGGTCAAAACAGCTTGGCGGATGGAACGAAGGCGACCGCCACCGGCGTCGACAGCGTCGCGCAGGGCAACAACGCGACCGCAACCGGACATCTCGCTCTGGCCAAGGGCGACGCATCGACTGCGACTGGCGCCGGCAGCGTCGCCAACGGCAAGAGCGCCACCGCAACAGGCGCGGTCGCCGTGGCGACCGGCGACTACGCCACAGCCACCGGCGTTTTCAGCCAGGCGACGGGCAACGCCGCGACGGCGTCAGGCTGGGCGAGCTTCGCCACTGGCGAGAACGCCACCGCCACGGGCGCAAACAGCAAGGCCGCCGGCGAGAACGCCACCGCCGCCGGCTCCAACAGCAACGCAACCGGCCAATTCGCGACTGCCGCGGGCGCGAACAGCATCGCTAATGGCGCAAGCGCCACCGCGACGGGCGCGAATAGCAACGCCGCCGGCCAATTCGCCACTGCAACCGGCGCGGGCAGCCTCGCCTTCGGCGAGAGCGCCACCGCGACCGGCCGCGCCAGCAACGCCACAGGGACGTTCGCAACCGCGACCGGCGCCGAAAGCATGGCCAGCGGCGAAGAGGCCACAGCGACCGGACAGGGCAGCCAGGCGATCGGCGACAAATCCACGGCGACCGGCAGAAAAGCCAACGCCACGGGCGAGAAGGCGACCGCGATGGGGTGGAACGCCAACGCCATCGGCGAAGAGGCCACCGCGACCGGCGCGAACAGCCAGGCCGAAGGCAAACGCGCCACCGCGACGGGGCAGTTTGCGCGCGCTTTGGGCGGCAACGCCACGGCGAGCGGACAATTCAGCACGGCGAGCGGCGAGAACGCCACCGCCATCGGCCAGCAGAGCGCGGCCTACGGCGAATACGCCACCGCCGTCGGCCAGGGTTCGGTCGCGACGGGGGCGACGGCGTCCGCCTTCGGCCAAAACGCCAAAGCCGTCGGCGAAGGCGCGACGGCGCTCGGACAAAACGCCAGCGCGACCGCGAACAACTCAACGGCCGTGGGCGCTGGCGCGAATACCGCAGGCTATGCCAACGCCACCGCAATCGGCGCTGGGGCGACCAACACCGCCGCCAATCAGATGATGTTTGGCGGCGTGACAACGACCTATGCGGCGCCGGGAATTACCTCCGCCGCGAGCCGCGCCGCGCAGAACGGCGCCACGAATTTCGTGACTTCCGACGGAAACGGCAATCTCGCGACAAGCGATTACGGCCCAGGCTCTATCGCCGGCCTTTCTGGCGCGGTGAACAGTCTCGGCATGAACGTCGCGGGCATTTGGCAGAGCGTCGGCAATTTACAGAGGTCGGTTCGGCGCGGCTATGAAGGTTCGGCGGTCGCGATCGCCAACACCGCGCCGACGATTTCGCGCGACGCCAGATTCGGCGTCTCGGCGAAATGGGGTAATTTCCGCGGAGAGAACGCCTTCGGCGCAATGGCGCAAGTTCGCCTGAATCCGAATGTCGTCATCAACGGGAGCCTTGCCATCGGTCTGCGCTATGGCGGCGTCGGCGGCGGCGTCGGCGGCCTCTACGAGTGGTGATCGCGTCACTGTTCGCAAGCGCGAGGCGTCAGGGAGGGGTTTCGGAAATCTGGCGCGCGCCTGCCGCCTGCCGCCTGTTTGCGCGGGGGTGTATCTCTCGCGCAGCGCCAGCCCGCGCTCGGGAATGCCGATCGCCGGCAGCAAGGAGAGCACTCTTGTTCACAATCATCGACCTGCGACGTCGGCGTATTTTCCGGTCTTTCCGTCCAGCCATCGACGATGCACGGAAGCGCCGATTTGCTACGATCGCCTTGAGCCTCTACGTGGCGGGCGTCTGCTTGGCGAGCGCCGCTCTTACGAATTGCGCGCGCGCCGAACAGGCCGGGAAGCCCGCCAGCATCGAACGCCCCGGAGTGCTGATCCTGGTGCGTTCGAGCTTGCTCGCTTTGGATCACGCCAACAAGACGGGCGTGTACACCGTTCTGCGCGATCTCGGTTCGCCTCAATTTCAAACCAACACGGCCGCACGCCTTTCAGATATTTTCGCGGGCCAGCGGCGCGACAAGCTCGATTTGTCCGCCGTCGCGGCGGTTGACCCGCAGCTGACCACGCCGCCTCAGATCGACCCCAACGGCATGTTGCGCTTGGTTGGTTTCTTCCCCGCCGCCCAGCAGCAACTCAACTTTGACCTGAGCTTCGCGCCGGTGAACGGGCAGTGGCGATTGTTTGGAATTTCGGCGGGGCTCGGTCCATCGTCCGCCACGGCGCAACTGCCTCAAAACCGGCAAGCGCCGAAGAAATGACGATCCCGGAATAGCGCGCGTCGAAGCGAGACGATAGAGAAGAGCATGCTTCCAGATTCAGCATTGCAGTCCATGAATGTGATGTTTGCGACGCCTTGCTATATTTCGGCGGTGAGCATGAATTACGTCACAAGCATATTCAATCTGACTTGGCATTGCGCGCGCTTCGACCTCAAATGCATTTTGCACATGCATGCGGAAAGCCTCATCACGCGCGGCCGCAATAAGATGGTGATGAAATTTTTATCCGACGAGTCGTTCACGCATCTGTTCTGGATCGATTCGGATATCGCGTTCACGCCGCAGTCCGTTTGCCGCTTGCTGCTTGCGGACCGCGACATTGCGGCAGGCGTCTATCCGATGAAAAGTTTCAACTGGCCGGAAGAAGGTCTGCCCGCCGGCACGACGCGCGAAGAGTTCGAGAAGCGCTACACCGACTACCCGTTCAATCCGATCGGGCATGGCTCGAAGCGGATAAGCGAGTTCGCCGATCGCGACGGCTTCGTCGAGGTGGCGGAGGCGCCGACCGGCTTCATGTGCGTCAAGCGGCATGTGTTCTACGACATGATGGAACGCTATCCGGATCTGCGCTACACGCCGGATGGTCCGCCCAACAATCCACAAGCGCATCTGCATTGGCGATTTTATGATTGCATGATCGATCCCGACTCCGGCCGTTATCTGTCGGAAGATTTCGCCTTTTGCCGTCTGTGGCGCGACATGGGCGGGAAGGTGTGGGTCGACCTCGACTGCAAGCTGATGCATCTCGGTCAGCACAACTATGCGGGAGACCTCTCCGAAAGCCTGCGGCGGCAGGGCCGCTGGTGACGGCGCAGCGCCCTAATCTTTGGCTTTCGAATGGCTGAGCCAGTTGCGCCTTGCCCCTCTGCCGAATCGGGAAGGGAATTCGGACATACGAACCTATGGTCTGGCCTACTTTCCCCTCGCGCAAAACGTGACCCACTCGGCGACAATGCGGCGGAAGTCTTCGCCCTGCAGAAAAAACCAAGTGGTGAAGGTCTCGGCTGGACGTTAAATCCACCTCGCGGAGAAGCTGGGCGGCCTGATCGAGCAATTCCGTCACAGTCCGAGCTCCTGCACGGCATCAGCATGGGTCTGCGAAGCACGCGAGCGGCGCTTCGACATCGGTCGCCTCCAGCCGCCGCCATGAGCGACCCATAGGCGTCGAGGGTGGCGTTATCTTCAACGCCACGCTGAATTGCTGAGACTAACTTGGCCTTGTCGGGGCGCCAGATAAGGCGACCTGCGCCTCTCTAGGTCCGCTGTGGGTCCGCCGAAAAAATGAAGAGTTTCGATTTTCTAATAAACATTTGATTTTATTGGTGGGCGCACAAGGGCTCGAACCTTGGACCCGCTGATTAAGAGTCAGCTGCTCTACCAACTGAGCTATGCGCCCGTCCGGCGAGCGCCGCGAGCGCGACGCTGTTTCGAACGAAGGGTGCGAATATCAAACCCGCTCGCCGCTGTCCAGCGTTACGCGCGGTCGCCCGCGGTTTCGCCCGCATTTTCCTGCGTGGAATTAGGGCGAGCGCGCCGCCGGCCATCCGTGGATCAACCGTGCTTTTGTCACCAGATCAGCCCACGGGCCCGTGTGGGCGTTCCCCGCGGCGGGCGTGGGCGCGGCCTGTTTGCGGGCGCAAACGGCCTTGGCCGCCTCGCTCTTCGGCCCTTGCGCGTAAAAATAAATGACGTTCATCTTGAGCTGCGAGGCCAACTGGTCGACGATCGTGCCTCTCTTCAGCACATTGAAGCCCCAATGCGCGTCACGCGGCGCGCCCGGCTTGAAGCCGTAGCCGTAATCGCCCTCGCCCTTAATGAGATCGAAGCGGATATAGCAGAGCTCCCCCTGAGCGGCAGGCTGGGCCACCATCTCGCGGGTGACGATCACGTCCTGATTGTTGTAGCGGACGCTATAGTCGACCGGAGCATGCCAGACGTCGACCTGCTCGAAATGCGCCAACAGCTCGGATTCGTCCGGATCCGCCGCCTGCGCCGCGGCCGGGCCAAAGAAACAAGCGCCAGCCGCGATCGTGGCGGCGAACAGGCGTTTCAGCAAAAACTCGCTTTTCATGTGTCGGCCTTCCGCCAAGCGGCTCGCGCGCGCTCCCCTCGAGCTTCGCAGGTAAGGAGCGCGGCGACGGCCCGCAATCCCTGCGACATTCGGCGCGCCTGGAAATCGCCGGGCGCGCTGTTGGGTCGCGGAGACTTCGCGCCTCCGTGTAAGGCTCTGCTTACGACAAGCGCCAAGAAGTCTTCCCACCGCCGCAAAAGCGCGGTAGCTGTTTCTCAGAAGCAAAGAACGAGTTTGATTATGTCGCGAAGAAAAATCGCTTTGATTGGCGCCGGCAATATCGGCGGAACGCTTGCTCATCTCGCCGGCCTCAAGGAATTAGGCGACATCGTTCTTTTCGACATCGTCGACGGCGTGCCGCAAGGCAAGGCGCTTGACATCGCCCAATCGTCTCCCGTCGCGGGGTTCGACGCCAGGCTCACCGGCGGCTCCGACTATTCGGCGATCGAGGGGGCGGACGTCGTCATCGTTACGGCGGGCGTGCCGCGCCAGCCGGGCATGAGCCGCGACGATCTTCTGTCGGTCAATCTCGGCGTCATCGCCAAGGTCGGCGCGGGCATCAAGCGCTATGCGCCGAACGCCTTTGTCATCTGCATCACCAATCCGCTCGACGTCATGGTGTGGGCGCTGCAGAAGGCGTCGGGCCTGCCGACGCAGCGCATCGTCGGCATGGCGGGCATGCTCGATTCTTCGCGCTTTCGCTATTTCCTGGCCGAGGAGCTCAATGTTTCGGTCGAAGACGTGAGCGCCTTCGTTCTGGGCGGCCATGGCGACGACATGGTGCCGTCGGTGCGCTATTCGACGGTGGCCGGCGTGCCTTTGCCGGATCTCGTGGCCATGGGATGGACCACGCAGGCGCGCATCGACGCGATCGTCGAGCGCACGCGCAAGGGCGGCGGCGAGATCGTCGGCCTTCTCAAGACCGGCTCCGCATATTATGCGCCGGCGACCGCGGCGATCGCCATGGCCGAGAGCTATCTCAAGGACAAGCGGCGGGTGATGCCCTGCGCCGCTTATCTCACCGGCCAATATGGCGTGAACGGACTCTATGTCGGCGTTCCCGTGATCATCGGCGCGAATGGCGTCGAGAGGGTGATGGAGATTCAGCTCGACGCGGCGGAGCGGGCGATGTTCGAAAAATCCGTCGCCTCGGTTCGGACGCTGCTGGAAGCCGCCAAAGCGCTCGACCCGGCTTTCGCCTGACGCCTCGCTGCCGCGCCCGGCGATCCGGGGGGCGACTTTTCTTGCGACGCAAGCGTCGACCGGCGGCGCCGGGGCTCTGGCGCTTGGGCGCGACCGTAGGAACATTCCTTGCAAGTTGGGGGTTAGACTGTCTGAAGACTGAATCTCGCCGAGAGGTTCAGGCTTGCTGGAGTGGATTCGAAGCCATGTTTGACCCTGACGCTTATGGCTTTATCAAAATACTCGCCATCGCGGGCACGCTTTACTTTGCAGCGCGCGCGGCAATCCTTATCGGCTTCGCGGCGATAAACGCCGTTGCTCTTTTACCCTGAGTTTTTAAGGTCGAGGCCTGATCTATACGTCTGGCGCGACGCGGGTCTTGTCCGTTGCTCCAGCAGCTACAAAGCTTCGAAAAAACGCTCCGGTGCGCCCGTTTCAGCGGGTGCGGGTTTCCGCGTCCTGTTCGGCGGAGACGTCCTTGGTCGAGTGACTGCGTCCGCGGGAGCGGGCGGCCGCTCGAAGGCCGGTCGAAGAGCCTAGGAGAGGGGTTGCGCCGCGAGCGGTCGCTTCGTCGGGGACGGCATTTTTTTCCGCTCCGGCGGCGTCCGACGGCTCAGCGCCCTGCGGCGGCTCAGGCGCATAGGCGAGCGACTCATGCCGGGCCGCCGCTCTGGACTTTCTCGTCTCATTTTTGGGCGGGTCGACCAGCCGCGCGATCGCGCTCGTCGCCTTTGCGTGGGGGATCCCGGGCCGGGTTGGGGGCAGGGGCGCAGACACGAGCTTTGGACGGGGCGGCGCATCAGTTGCGGGCATTCTGCCCGAACGGCGATCAGCGCGGTCGGCGTCCTGAAATTCGACCGCGCTTTGCAGCTCGGCAGACCTGTCATACGCCGTCCGCGCGTCGAAGCGTGCGGCGAGCGAAGACGGACGCTGCGGCGGCAGCGGCGCTCGAACTGTTGGAAGCTTCGCGGCGGGCGGCTCTTGCTCGGGCGATTCCACGCCCGGCGCGGACAGGGTGGTCTCGCCACGCGGCAAATCGGACTCCGCCCGCGAAAGCTCTTTCGCGCCGTAGCGGTAGGCGTCCGTCGTGGCGGAAGGCGCGCTTTGCTCTTCCATCTCGCCGCTTGTCCCGCGCGCCCGCCGCGGCGCGAGGGAAGCCCACTGCTTGCGGGTGTTCGGCGCCGGCGCCGTGACCTCCGCGTCGTCCTCTTCGCCGCCCCCGCCGCCGCCAAACAGCATCGCGAAGAAGCCGCCAAACGTGCGGCGAGGCGCGACGACATAAGCGCCGTCGCCGCGCGCTTCGATCTCGGCGCGCGCCTCTTCATAGCGCGCCAGCGGCTGGCCGTTGCTCGGCAAATGCACGGTCTTGCCGTCAGGGAAGAGCCGCACGAGCTCGTCGTAGTTCATGCGCGGCCAGGCGCGCACATTGCCGACGTCGAGATGGACGAAAGGCGTGCCCGCCGTGGGATAATAGCCCACGCCGCCGCGCTGCATGCGCATGCCGATTTCGCGAATTTGCGACATCGGCATTCCCGGCATGGTGGTGTCCATCGCCTTGCCGAGCATGTGCTGGGAATATTTGGCGACGGCGCGCGAACGGGCGCGCAACATGGCGTTGGTCTCGGGAGAGCGATAGGCGGAGACGACATGCACGACCTGATCGCCGGCGCCCGCGTGGCGATAGGCCTCCCACACGACGTCGAAGAGGCGCGGGTCCATGTTGGTCGGCTCGTCGCGTCGCCAGTCGCGCAGGAACCAGTTCAACTGCTGAAGGACTTGGGCGTCATATTGCCCGTTGACGAGATACGTCGCCGAAATCGATTCATGCGTATGGGCGTGGTAGAGATGAATCGTCCTTGTGTCGCCATTGGCGACCGCGGTTTCGGTCATCTTCGGCGCGAGCGTCGCCAGACTAAAGACCACGAGGCCAAGAACCGTCGAAAGCGGAGAGAAAATCAGGCGCGCGCTGGAGCGAGGCGTCGTCAATAGCTGCTTCCCGTCTCGCTTGAAGCGCGCCTCGACCGACGTCGCCCCAGATACTAACAAGCCTTCTGACCTTTCGGCCGAAAGGCGCCCTTTGCGCCGGGCGGCGCGAGGCGACGGCGAAAATCACATGCGGAATGCGCAGTTAGACGCGCTTTGCCCCTCGGCGGTCGCTACCGCCCTGATTCCCCACCAATTCGGACGCTATGGTAACATCGTGGCGAAAAATTGCTCAAGCTTCGCCGGATCAAAACGGCGCGGCGTCGTTTTACGCTGCAATATTCAAAATGGCTTCGAGAGCGGCGCGAAGAGCTTTGCCCGTCACCGGCTTCTGCAGGAGAGTCTTGTCGCGCAACTCAGCCGGCAGGTCGCCCGCGCAATGTCCCGTCATCAGCAAAAACGGGATGTTTCGCTCAGCCAGCACGGAAGCAATTCTTCCGGAGGTCTCGTCGACAAGTCGGTAATCGAGCAGGGCGCAGTCCAGACGCTCCTTGTCGATAAGCCGCAATGCGGCTTCAACGGAAGGCGTGGGGCCGATGACTTCACAACCGCTGTCGTTCAATTCGCATTCAAGCATCATCGCGATGATCGATTCGTCCTCGACGATGAGGACGCGCTTTCCCGCTATCGTTGAACTCGCCATGGTCTCCCAGCTATTCCGGCCTCTGTTTCAAGGGTCTTATGAACGTTCCCGAAAAATCCGGTCTCGCCAAAATCATAGGCGGCGCTGCCAGAGAGCCCATAACTCACTTCGCAGTCAATGAGCGTCAGACCAATACCCCTTTTCTTTGGATCCGCCACGCGAGGCCCTCCGTCCTTACGCCACCTCAGGGTCAGCGTGGACGCTCTCTCATCCGGCCCCTCCATCGAAGACCAGTCGAAGACATGACCCGAACTGTTCGACAGCGCGCCAAACTTGACCGCATTGGTCGCGAGTTCATCCAGGATCATGCCAAAGCTCATCGCAACCTTGGGCGGCAGCGTGGATTGGTGGCCTGAAACGTCAGCCGCGGGCTGCTCTTGGAGAAATAGGGCGCGAGCGCCTGGCGCACCACTTCTTCCATTCTGACGGCGCCGTAACTTTTCCGCGCCAGCAACTCGTGACTTCTCGCCAAGGCGTAAAGTCTGGTCATCAAGGCTTATGATCCGGCGTCCGAGCCAACGTCTGTTGGCGAGGGCCAAGATAACGGTGATAATATTTTTTACGGTGGTTGGGTTCGGCGACCAATTGTCCTTTGACGTTCTTCTGATCTGGCCAGGCTCGTGACGTCGACGAACGTCCGGTTCGCCGCCGTCTGATTTCAAGCGGCTTCCTGGAGTCCTGTCGGTCACCCAGCCGAGGCGCCCAAACGCCGTTATCGCGAAGGAATGCTGAAGCTTACGGCGTGGAATATCGCGCAGCGGCAGATCAAAAGCGCGAGCTTGTTGGACGTGGTCCAAACGGCGTGAAGTTCTGAACGCTCCTCACAGCTGCGTCGCGCGGCGGTCTGCGACGTCGCCGCTTCAGTTCGACGCCACTGTGCGCACGAGCTGCGGCCCGAGGATGGGCTGCGCGCCGCTGATGAGGCGCAGATAGGCGGGAGATAGCGACGCCGTATCCTGGAACCCCGCAAAGGCCTCTGACGGCGGCCGCCGCGGCGGCAGCGGCGCGGGCTCAGGAAGCGCGTTCGCTTCTTCGCCGCCGCGCGCCAACCCCGTCAGCTGTTGCCGGTCGGCGACGGCGACATGGATCGGATCGGTCCGGCCGCTTGTGCTCGCAAGGGCGGTGGCGACTGCGGACTGCACCTTCTGCGCGATGTCGCCAAAGGAGGCGAGACTCGCGCCGGACTGCCCATCGGGCCGCGCGCTGGCGACGCTGGTCGAAGGCGCGCGCTGCTTGCGGCTTGCGATCATAGTCGGGCCGCCCTCGCAATTGCGCATGCCAAGAGCGATCAGCTCCGTCCCGGTCAATACGCGATATTCTCGGGTCAAATGGCCAAGACGCGCCTGCACGGCGGTCGGGTAGGAGGCGAACAGCTGCGAAGAGACGCCGAGGTCAACTTCCCGGTTGATGGCGTTGTAGGCTTGATGAAATTTGACCTTTGCGTCCGGATAGACGCAGACGTTGGGCAGGCTCAGCGCCAGCGTGCAGGCCGAGCGGCATTCATGCAGCCTGACCTCGCGATTCTCGCGGCGATATCGTTCGGTGAGCGCTTCATAATCGCTGACCAAACCGCCGACGTCCTTGTAGACGACGACCGGCGCCGGCATGGGGGGCGGCGACAAATAGCCCAAGACGCACCTCTACTCTACGCATTGCGGGCTTCGCTTCAGCAAACATTCACCATGTCGCGGTGAACATCGCCTTAAAGCAGCGACATCAGCCTCGGATGCCGACGCGAAGCCCTGGCGCGGGCCTTTCTTGCAGAACATTGCGGCGAAAATGGAATAGAGCCGCGGGGCGTCCGCCTGTCTTTAAGGACATTTCCCCTGTCGGCTCGACAATGGCCGTTGATTCCACCAGACGGCGGAAGTTCTGCTTGTGCAGATGTCGGCCAGCGATGGCTTCTACTGTCCGCTGCAGCTCAGTCAGCGTGAACTCCGACGCCATCAACTCGAAGATCACCGGACGATATTTCATTTTGGCGCGCAGTCTGCCCATGGCTGTGGCGAGAATGCGGCGATGGTCATGGCGCATCGGGGTCCCGAGCGGCGTCAACGGCGCCCGTTTCTCCGCCGATTCACGACCATCGCGCAGCGCCTCCTCGAGAAGCCCGGCCTCATAAAGAAGCTCGTAGCGCTCAAGGACGTTCTCCTCATTGAACGCGCGTCCCTTGCCGCCAAAGAGAAGGCCAAAGAGAAGATTGACCCGCACCCGGCGCGAGACGCCCGAGGAGGAGACGGCGTCCGGCGCCTCGGCCACCCAGTCCGCCAACCCGGGCGCGATCGTTTCCTCGAGGACCACGGGCGGACCTTTGCGCCAATCCTCCCAGGGAAAGAAATCATGCCAGCTCCGCCAGACGCTTGCGCGCCGATTGGCGTCGTCGCGGATGCGCGTCAACGCCAGATAGCCGACCGAGACGACGTGCGGATCGCGGTCGCCGGCGCGGGCGTGGCGACCGCGATCGCCGAATGTATAGAGCTGCTCGACATAGCCCAGCGGCGCGCCGGTCTGCTCGGCGACCCATTCGCGCAGGCCGATCTCGAAGGTGCGATGGCGGATCGGATCGAAAGGTCCGGAGGGAAGAGCGGCTATGCTGGCCGGCCCGTCGGCGCGCGTCGTCAGGATCAAGGGCTCGTCGTCTCGAACGGCGACGATTGCGGCGGTGAGGCCGATTTCGACGGGCGGGGAAAGGGGCGCGAGCTCTTCGGCGGCCCGGTTAGGCGTCGGCGAATTCCAGGGCGAAGGGCGCTCCCTCATAGCAGTCGGTCCCGCGTCCGATCGCGGCGATCGCGGCGGACATCCGCCCGTTCCGCCCGAGCCTTTCGTCGGCGAGCGCGACCATCCGTCTGTTTGGCGTCGCGGTCGGCGAGACGCGGCGCAGTTCGCGCGCGATCTCCATTTCGCTGCGACGCGGCGCTAAAGCGCAGGCCGCGACAAAGGCCGCCGCGGGCGATCGGCTCACCCCAGCGTAGCAATGTATGACGAGCGGCGCGGAGCGGTCCCATTCCTCAAGGAAAGCGAGCAGCCGATTGATATGTTCCTCGCCCGGGAGGATGTGTCCCCCCCGCGGCGCGTCGATGTCGGAGACAGCAATGCGCAAATGGCGCTCGCGGGAGATTTCGCAAGGCCGAACAAGCGACGCCCCGGCAGTAAGGATGGTGACAAGCGAGCGCGCGCCGCTTTGGCGCACCGTGTCGACCACCTTAGTCAGGGAACAGACGTACAGGCGCCCATTCGGCATTTCTCTCCCCGACGTTCTTCTTCAACTTTCGTCGACCGCCCGAAACCGAGCGAGAAAACACGCCTGCGCCTCCTCAATGGGAGCCGGGGCGAGTTCGTCAATGAAGGGCTGCGGCGGGATCGCCGGGCGGCCGAAGATGCGCTCGGCTTCGCCCCGTGTAAAGCCCGCAAGCTGCACCGCCTCAAAAAAAGCGGCGGCGCGATCGGCCTCTTTGCACAGGCGCCGCAGTGCGGGAGAGGGCGTCGGCGGCAGAGAGAAACGCAGGAGAATTGCGCCCAATATGCGGTGCTCGACACTTTTGTATGCGTCGCCGATCACCGCCTTGAATGGGGAGATCATATCGCCGATCACATATTCGGGCGCGTCATGCAGCAGCATGTAAAGCCGCTCCGTTCGGCCGATCGCCGGGTCGAGCGCGCTTGCGACCTTTTCCACAAGCATGCTGTGTTGCGCGACCGAGAAAATATGCGCGCCGATTGTCTGACCGTTCCATCGCGCGACGCGCGCGAGTCCATGCGCGATATCTTCGATCTCCACATCGAGCGGCGAAGGGTCGAGCAGATCGAGGCGGCGTCCGGACAACATGCGCTGCCAGGCGCGGGGCGCTTCGCCGGGCGTCGGCCGCCCGCGATTTTTTGCTGGAGGGGAGCGCATCGCGTCAGCCGCCCTCGCCCCCTGCGTGGCGATGGCAGCCCGTCAGATGATCGTCCACCATGCCGACCGCCTGCATGAAGGCGTAGACGATCGTCGGTCCGCAGAATTTGAAGCCCCGCGCCTTGAGATCTTTGGAGAGGCGTTCGGAAAGTGGGGTCTGCGTCGGCACCTCGCTCATGCGCTTCCAGTGGTTGACGATCGGTCGTCCGTCCACGAAACCCCACAGATAATCCGAAAAGCCGGTCGTCGCCTCGATTTCCAGCCACGCCTGCGCCGAGAGCACGGCGCCTTCGATTTTTGCGCGATTGCGCACGATTGCATCATTGCCCATCAGCGCCGCGACCCGCTTCTGATCAAATCTCGCGATCATTGCCGGCTCGAAGCCGTCGAAGGCCGCGCGAAACGCCTCACGCTTGCGCAGAATGGTGATCCACGAGAGGCCAGCCTGAAAGCCGTCGAGCGTCAGCTTTTCGAAGAGCGCCCGGCCGTCACGCTCGGGACGCCCCCACTCATTGTCGTGATAGTCCAGATAAAGCGGATCGACGCCGGGCCACGGACAGCGTTTCAGCCCGTCGAGATGGGGCACGACCGCGAGTTCGCGCCAACTTGCCGGCTGTTGCCGAACGCTTGCCAAGACGCACCTTTAAAAAGCGGACGAAAAAACGCCGCGCGCTCGGGCTTTATCGCGCGTTCGGATTGCGTTCACAACCAAGTTGGGACTATCGTCGGCCCCGCGGGCGCAGATGGCGCGCGTCATGCTTCTATGCGCCGTCGCAGTTGTTGCGGCTCGGTTGGCGCCGTCCATCAATGGAGATTTATATGGGGATCCGTATCGCTGTTTCTTACGCTGCGGCCGGCGGCGCTCTGGCCGTCGCCGTCGCCCTCGCCGCGAGCTCAGGGGACGCGTATGCGCAAGCCAATGTATTGAAGGAATGCGGTTCGCAATATCAGGCGGCTAAGGCCGCCAACGAACTCGGCGGACAGAGCTGGCAGGAATTTTTGAAGGCCTGTCGCGGGCGGCTAGCCGAGCAGACCAAGCCTGCCGAGGCGAAGCCCGAGACGCCGCCGCCGGCCGCCGCAGAGACGAAGCCTACGCCGCCGCCGGCCGCCGTGGAGTCGACGCCTACGCCGCCGCCAGCGACCGAAGCCAAGCCCGTCGAGCCGACTCCGCCCGCGGCGACCGAAGCGACCCCGAGCCCCAAACCCGCGACGGACTCGAAAACCGCGACGCGCGAGCGCCAGAAGAAATGCGCCGCGGAATGGAAGGCGAAAAAGGCTGAGCTCAAAAAGGCCGGTTCAAAAATCACCTGGCCAAAATATTGGAGCGAATGCAACAAGAGGCTGAAAGCCGCAGGCGAATAACGCCCTTCGCGCTTTTTGACGTCGCCCGGCGGCTCTCCGCCGGGCGTTTTTCATGCGCTCTTGCTCGGCGAAAGGCGTCGTGGCAGAGGAGAGAGCTGATCGCTGAACGGGGGCGGGCGTTTGGATAAAACCGAGTTGCGAAAATTGCAGGCGTTCCTGCGCCGTTCGCTCGGCAACGACGGCGTTCGCGTCACGGCGGATCCGAAGAATCCGGACGACGCGGCCGTGCATCTTGGCGAGCGAAGGATCGCTTCGATCTCGGTCGACGACGAAGACGGCGATCGTTCCTTCGCCTTCGAGATGAAAATTCCCGTCGGACGCGAAGTGCTGCAGTCCTATTTGCGCAAGCTGTTCGAAAACGATCGCCTGTCGATCGTGGCGCGAGGGCGCAAGACCGATTCCGTCGAACTCAATGCTGACGGCGAATTTCTCGGCGTCATCTCCGCTGACGATCCGAAGCTGTCGAGCTTCACGCTGCAAGTCGCCATTCTCGATTTCGATCTCGAAGAAGAGTGACGCGCGGCAGGATATCGGGGCAGGCGTACGATCGCTGATCCCGTCCCGAGCTTTGTTCACGCCCGGCGCGGCGTATCTCAAAATCCCGGCAGTCGAAGCTCCGCGTGCAAACCGCCGCTGGGGCTGTCGTCGAGTTGCAGCGAACCGCCATAGGCGGCGGCGAGATCGACGACGATTGACAGGCCGAGACCTGATCCGGGCTTGGTTTCGTCGAGACGCCGGCCCCGCTGCGTCGCCGCCGCGCGCAGATGCGGGGCAAGTCCCGGCCCGTCGTCGCTGATCGCAATGCGCAGCGTCGGCCGCGCCGCGCCATCCGTTTCGGCGGAAACGTCGATCGTCACTTGGCTCTTCGCCCACTTGCCGGCGTTGTCGAGCAGATTGCCGATCATTTCTTCGAGGTCCTGGCGCTCGCCAAGAAAGCGCAGACGCGGATCGGCGCCGCCAGAAAAGATCACGCCCTTATCGCCATAGATTTTACTAAAGGCGCGCAGCAAGGCCTCGATCGACGGCGCAATCTGCGTCGCGGCGCCGAGCGCGCCGCCGCGCGCCGCAGCCCGCGCCCGGTCGAGATAGAAGGAGATCTGATCGCGCATGATCTGCGCCTGTTCTTGAACTTTCCCGGCGAGTTGCCCTGGCGCGGAATCGGCTTCATTGACGATGACGGAGAGCGGCGTTTTCAGCGCATGGGCGAGATTGCCGACCTGCGTGCGCGCGCGTTCGAGAATGTCGCGATTGGCGCTGATCAGCAGATTGAGCTCTTCGGCGAGCGGCGCGACTTCGCTCGGGTAAGCGTCCATGATCCGCTCCCGTTCGCCGCCGCGGATCGTCGCCAGTTCGCGCTGCAATTGCCTCAACGGCCGCAAGCCGAAGCGGACCTGGAAGGCGGCGCCGATGGCGAGCGCAATCGCGAGCGCCGCGAAAGCGACGACCAGCGCGAATCGAAAACGGGCGATTTGCTCTTCCATCTCTTCGCCGCTGCCTGCGACCTGCACGAGATAGATGCCGACGTCGCCGACGTCGATGACGCGCTCGACGATGCGCAGCCTGCGCCCGTCCGGGCCCGGCCCGTAGCCGCGGCGAAAGCCGCCGACCTCCGCTGCGACGCCAAGGTCCGAGAGCTTGGGCAGCGTGTTGGCGAAGAGCGAGCGCGACGCCTTGATGTCATGCGACTTGTCGTCGAGACGCGTGATCTGCCAATACCAGCCCGAGCCCGGCAATTCGAACTGCGGATCGCCAAGCTGGCCCGGTCCGGTGCGTCCCTCCTGTCCCGACTCGGACACGTCCGCGACGATGGCGCGCAGGTAAACGTCGAGGCGACGTTCGAAAACCTCTTCCGCTTCGCTTCGGTAGTAGGCGGTAAGAAGAATGCTGGCGACGATCAGCACGACCGAACTCATCGCCGCCGCAGTCAGGAACAGACGCGCGGCGATGGAGCGAATGGAGACGAAGGAAAGGGGCATGCGCCTAGCGCTTATAGCCGGCGTCCTTTGCCGGCGCGGCCGCCATGTAGCCCAGACCGCGCACGGTCTGGATGAGATCGACGCCAAGCTTTTTGCGCAACCTGCCGACGAAGACTTCGATCGTATTCGAGTCGCGATCAAAGTCCTGATCGTATAAATGCTCGATAATTTCGCTGCGGGACACGACGCGTCCGCTGTGATGCATCAGATAGGCGAGCAGCCGGTATTCGTGCGAAGTGAGCTTCACCGGCGCGCCGTCCACGACGACGCGGCCGGCCTTGGTGTCGAGGCGCACCGCGCCGCAGACGATTTCATTCGTCGCATGGCCCGTCGCGCGGCGCAGCAGCGCGCGGATGCGCGCCAGCACTTCCTCCATGTGGAAGGGCTTCGAAACATAATCATCGGCGCCGGCATCGAAGCCTTGCACCTTGTCGCTCCAGCGGTCGCGCGCGGTAAGGATCAGCACCGGCATGTCGCGTCCCGCCGCGCGCCATTCTTCGAGAATGGTCACGCCGTCCTTCTTCGGCAGACCGATGTCGAGGACGACGGCGTCGTAGGGCTCCGTTTCGCCGAGATGACAACCTTCCTCGCCATCGAAGGCGCGGTCCACCGCATAGCCCGACTGCTCGAGCGCACGAACGATCTGGCGGTTTAAATCCTTGTCGTCTTCAACGACCAGCAACCGCAATGCGTCCTCCCGCGTGCGAGACTCAATTCTCCGTAGAGTCCACGCCTATAGAGCTAGAATGAGGCCGCCCGCTGAACGCGTCGACAAGAATTTTGACGATGTGCCCGTCCCGGCGCAGCAGGCTGATCTCATAGATAAGTCCTTCGCCCAATTGGCACAGCCGCGCGCCAAGCGGTTCGGCCTGCAGCCGCAGGGCGACATCCCGCATGCATCGGAAAGGATCGGCGAGCTTCTGCGCTTCCATTTTACTGCGCGCCTGCGCCATGGTGAAGCATTGCAGCCGCGCCGGAGCGTCTTCGGCGCGGGTCGCGGGCGCGCGCAGGCAAGCGCCCGTCGCCGCGAGAGCGGCGACGGTGAGCGCCCGTCTCCAACAACGTCCGGCAGACCGCATGCGCCTCTCCCCAGCGCATAGTCGGCCGAATGCCCTGAATGCGCAATGAATAGTCAAGAAATGCGGCCGCGCGCCTCAGCGCTCCGAGGCGCGGCAGGCGTCCCGCATTTTCTTGTAGTCGACGATCATGGCGGCGAGAGGCGCGTTTTGGGGCAAGGCGCGCAACTGCTTCGCCGCAATCTTCTGTTCTTCGAGAGAATAGGCGACGAGCGGCGGACAGCCGCCGCCCGTCGACCGGCATGCCGCAAGAGCGAGGCTAAAAGCGACCATGATCGAGATCTTGCGAAACATTTTCGACGCTCCGGCGCTCCATCATGATTTCGGCCTGACGCTTGGCCGCGCGCGAATCGGCTTCAGCGCGGCGCGCCTTCTCCCGCTCGACGCCGCCGGCGACGAGACGCGCCAGCGTCGCGCGTCCAAGCGCGTAGGCCACCACGCCAGCGACGACGACGAGAGAGAGCGCGATCAGCTTCGACATGTCAGGCGGTTCCCGGCGGCGTCGAGGTGATGCTGCGCATGATCGCCATCAACGCCGCTGAACCAATGGCGATGGCGCCGGCCTTCGGATCATTGAGGAAGGCGATCCAGTCGGTCGAGGCGAGCGCGCCGAACAGCGCGACGAGTGCGGCGGCGACATAGGTGCGATAGCCTTGCATTTTTCAGTTCCTTTCATGATGCCGGACGCCGCCGGCGCGGTTTCACTTGCGGCCGAGGACTCGCGAGATGAATGATTCCATGGCGAAGGCGGGACCCGGATCGCGCTTGCGCGTCGGCGCAATGTCGTCATGGCCGGCGATGTCGCTGATGCCGTAGGTTTGACAGAGCGCCTTGGCGACATCGGCGGCGACTGAGATCTGAACGGCGGGATAGGTCATCCAGGGTTTTTCCCCGGTCTTATCCAACTTGTGCGCGAGCATCGCCACCTGGCTCGCCGGCACGCTTCTCCCGTAAGCGTCGGCGAATTTGCCATTGGCGAGCTTCGTCAACGGCCCGGCGTTCGTGAGCTCTATGCCGATCGAAAATCCATTGCAGTTTGCGCGCCGCTTCCAGACGCTTTTGCCTGCGTGCCACGCGACGCGATTGAACGGCGCGAGCTGCGTCACTGCGCCGTCGAGATCTATGACGAGATGCGCGGAGGCTTTTGCATTGGGATTGCACAGCCAGGAGATTGCGCCTTTCGCCGACTGCGAGGCGGTGTAATGCATGATCAGCAGCGAAGCCTTCAAAGCGCCGCCGACATTGGGCGTTGGCTTTTGGGCGACGGGCTTGCCGTCGCAATGCAGGACGTGATTCTTCACGGCGAAGGCCATGAGCCGACTCCTTCATGTTCGTCGAAAAGGTTTGTGAAAGGCGCCTTCTTTTGCGCGCGAGGTTTGGGCGGTCGCGGAGCGCTTCTCGCTCAAGATGAGCGAGAAGGAACCAGGGGCTCGCTTCGTCAGTCTTCAGACGCGCCAGCGCGGCGCGGGTGGCGCGCTTCAATCAGAAGAATTCAAAGATGATGGCGTAGCCGTCCCCGCCATTGCCGCCGGCGCCGGAATTCGCGCCGTTCTGGACGGCGCCGCCGCCTCCGCCGCCTCCGCCAGCAAGACCGCCGACGCCGCCTGCGCCAGGCGCGGTGAGGCTCGAAGCGCCGCCGCCCCCACCGCCGCCGCCCTGTTCAAACGGGCCGGCGCTTGCGACCCAGGAGCCGCCTGCGCCGCCATTCACGACGCCGCCGGCGATTCCCGCTGCGCCGGCGATGGGCAATCCGTTGACATAGACGATGCCGCCCGCGCCGCCATTTCCTGCGGCGTTGGCGGCGGTGATCCCGCCGCCGGCGCCGCCGCCGGAGGGCCCGTTGTAGAGGCACGAGCCCCCGGCGCCCGCCGTCGAACCGGCGGCGTTGCATCCGCCGCCGCCGCTGCCGCCAAAAAAATGCGAACCCGCGCCGCCAACGGCGCCTGCGCCGCCCGTGCCCACGCCAAAGGAGCCAACCCCGCCAGTTCCGCCGGAACCGGAGAGGCCCGACGAGCACTGACTGCCAGCGCCGCCGCCACCCGAGGCGCCGCCGATCTGCCCGCCCGCGCCGCCGCCCCCGGCGCCTGCGAAGAGCAACGTTCCGAACGCGGTGACGCCGCCGAGAGAACCGGCGTTTCCGTTCGTGGAGTTTGTCGTCTGCGCCGCGCCGCCGACTCCGCCGGCGCCGATTGCGACGGCTTTCGAGGCGCCGATCTGCGCTGCGGTGAATCGTCCGCGCGCCAGCCCGCCGCCGGCGCCGCCGGCGCCGCCCGAAGCCGCGGCGCCGGCGGCCGTTCGCGCCCCGGAGCCGCCGCCGCCGCCCGCGCCAAAAAGCAGCACTTCGGCAAAACGCAGCCCGGGCGTCGGCGTATAGGAGCCGCTCGACGAGAAGACGCGGATCTTCGTCGGCCCGCCGCTCGGAAAAGCGACTTCTCCGGTCGTGTGGTCGACGACGATCGACTCACGCCACGCCGCGCCGTCAGGCGAGACTTTGACGTGGAAGTTGTCGTCGCCGGTCAGACCGGTTTCGGCGCGCGCCGAATAATTTGATTCATACAGCTGCGAGACGGTTTTCGCCGCGCTCTCCTTGTTGAGCGCGAAGCGTAGATCGCCGGAGCCGCCTTCGCCGACGCTCGTTGCGGTGAAGAGCGTCGCATTGAGTTTGGCGAGCAGCGGATTGGCGCCGTCGGCGGTCGCGCCGATCCCGAGCAGCGCAAGGTTTTGCAGCTGGCGCAAGGACAGGCCGCAATCAATCCATCCCGCGCCGTCATAGAGCAGCAGAAGCGATTCCGCTTCGACATAAGCGCGCCAACCGGCTTGCGGGGAAAGGAAGGTCCAGCCGCCCGCGAGGAATGTCGCGATCTGGTCACTCTTGCCGGCGAAGGCGCCCGTCGCACCCGCGCCGATGAGCACACGATCGCCTTCCACCGGCGTTGCGGGGGGCGACGTCACGTCTCGCGCAGAGACCGAAAGCTGCGTCAGCGCGTCGATCAGCGCCAGAGCTTCATTATGCGTGACGTGCTTCTGCGCTTGCGACGCCTCGATGAAAGGCAGCGCAAGATGCGTGGTTTGCGTCATCGTTTTACCTATTGGATGGGAAGCGTCGTCGTCAGCGGGAATCCTCGTCCGACCGTCGCGCTCATCTGATAAAGCGAGAGCGTCAGTTCGCTTTGTGGCGCGCCGAAATCGGCCAGTTCTGCGGCGGCGGAATAAAGGATCGCTGTTGCGGCGGTGGTGAGCGTGCGCGTTCCGCTGGCCGGCAGCGAGATATCGGCTTCATAGGATTCGCTCGCCTCGCCGAGCGGAATGTCGAGCGCCTCCCAGGCGTCAGAGTCGAGGCGTCCACGCCGCACGAATTCAATGACGACGCCGGCCGACGTGCGCCGCGCGCGCGCTTTCGTCGGCGCGTAGGGGCGCAACGCCTTGTTTGTCGCGGCGACCGTCGGCTGAACAAAGATCGGCTCCGCATAGTCGCGATCCGCCGGGCCGATGCGATAGGTCATCGGCGCGCCAATTTCGGCGACCTTGCGCGCGAGCGGCGCGAGGGCGTCATTGAGCAGCACGACGGTCGCGCCGGCTGGCGCATCGCGCTTGGCGAGATGTTCTTCGCCGCCGAGGCCGCGAATGAGGCGTGACAGTCGATATGTCTTTTCGCCAATCAGCTCGGCATGCGCGAAAGCGAAAATCTCCCAGTCGCCGTCGACGCGAATCGCCATCGCCGAACGTCCGGCGAGCGCGGCGAGATCTCCGACGGACGAAAGTTGCCCGGCGCCGATCCTGACAGTGAGGCTGCTTCCATTGTCGAAACGTCCGACAGGACCGGCGGGCAGGACGTCGAGCGTCTCGCCGATCATCGCGCGCTTGTCGATGACGCCGGCCTGCTCATAGCCGCCCTGAAACGTCATCTTCCAGATTGCGAGCGGACCGGGCCAGGGATCGGCGAAGGCCGCGACATAGGAGAGCGCTTCTTCGTCGCGCCAGAGCGCAAGGTCGAGAATTTCGACTCTCGGCGGTCCGACGATCTTGGGTGAGACGACATTCGCGCGTCCAAGCAGCGGCGCGGCCGTGTCATAGACGGAAGCGTCCGCCGCGCGCGCACTCACCTGTCGCGCGGCGCCGTCCGTGATGCGCTGAATTTGAAACAGCCGGCCGCCGCCGGCTGCGCCGAGCCGCACCAGATCGCCGGGCTGCAAGGCGAGAAGGCCAGGCCGCAGCGCAAACTCGCGGTTTCGCGTCCGATCCACACGTCTTGCAGCCAGCTCTCCGCAAGCGACTGCGCATTGGCGCGATTCGTCATCACCGCGGCTTGCGCTTCACTCTGGCGCGCCGAGCGGCCCTCGAGTTTGCGGGACAAGACTCGCGCCATCTGAAAGTCGTTTTCGGAATCGCAGAAGGAAAGCGCGATCTCCTGCGGCAGTTCGCTTTCCTGCGCCCGCGCCAGCGTCACGAGCGACGCGGTTTTGCCGGCGACGAGATCGTCTTCGTCAATTTCGCACGCCGGCTTCCCGCGCCGATCGACGAAGCGCAAGGCGCCCGCGCTCGCCACGACGTCGAATCCATAAAGTGCGGCAAGCGGATCGATCGCCTCGCGCGGCGACATCGGCCGCTCCAGCACATAGCCGTCGAGAAAGCCGCTGACGTTTGGCCGCTGCGCGACAACTTCCGGCGCAGAGACGGCGCCGGCGAGCGCCGGCAGGAGCCGGTCGAGCGGCGCGCCTTCGAGTCGCCCGTTCAACCAATGGCCCGTTTCCCAATTGGCGGCGTCGCTCCATGCGTCGGTCTGCGTCGGAAAGGCCGGAAAGGGGCGCGCATCCCAGCACCATATGTGCAGGCGCGCCGGATCGACCATCGGCCCGGCGTAGACGCTGGACGTCGGGTTGCGCGCGGCGCCGCCGGGCGCCGCCGGATCGAAATGCGCGATCATTGCTTCGATGAATCGCGCCTGCATGAGATCGTCGCGGCCGTCGCGCGAAAAATAGGGCAGACCGCCATCGCTCGAGCGCGGGTCCGGAAAAACATTCGGCGCATTGGCGCCGCGATCGACCGCCGGACATCCCGTCTCGACGATCCAGATCGGCTTCGACTGCGGAACCCATGCCGTCGGCTCCGTCAGCTCAGCGCCGGCGGCGCGCTCGTAATGCGGTTGCGACCACCACGACAGAAAATCCTTCTGGCGGAAGATCCAAGGCTTGCCGAGCCCGTCGCTGATCGGCGTACGCTCCTGCGCGAGACGCGCATTTGCGTCGGCGTAATGCCAATCATAGGCCTCGCCCGAGGCGACGCGAGACTTGAGATAGTCGAGATCATAAATGCTCGCCGCTTCCTGCGCGTCGAGATGGGCGTCGCCGTCCCGCCAGTCGGAGAGCGGCCAATAGACGTCGACGCCGACGAAATCGACGGCGCTTGACGCCCACAGCGGATCAAGCGGGAAGCGCGCTTCGCCGCTTGCAGGAACATGCGCGCCATATTCGGTCCAGTCGGCGGCGTAAGAAATTTTCGTTTGCGGGCCAAGGATCGCTTTCACGTCCGCGGCGAGAGTCGTCAACGCCGCGACGGCGGGATATGCGCCTGGCGCCGAGCGCACGCGCGTCAGGCCGATCAACTCGGAGCCGATGAGGAAGGCGTCGACGCCGTCGGCCGCGACGCAAAGATCGGCGTAATGCAGAATGAAGGCGCGATAGCGCGTAAAGAAAGCATCGAGCTGCGCCGCCGCCGTCGCGGTCGCGTCAGGCGAACCGGGCCGCCCCGGCGAAGGATCGCAGGTGATGCGCCCACGCCAGGGAAACGCCGGCTGTTCGACGGCGCCCGTGTAAGGATTGGACAGCGCATTGCCCGGCGGCACGTCCATCATCACGAAGGGATAGAAAGTCACCGCGAGGCCGCGCGCCGTGAGGTCGGCGATCGCGGCGACGACCGAAGCGTCGCTGGGCGTTCCGCCATAGGCCGCGCGTCCCTCGATTTGCGACACGAGCCGCGCGGTGGAGCGCGTGAGCCCGGCGACCGACCAGTCGGGCGGCCAGAAGCCGCCGAGAATGAAGTTGAATTGACCGATGGTCTTGAATGTGGCGTCGACGCGCGGCGCGATCGTGCAATGTTCGGCGCGAAGATCGTCGCCGAACCAGGCGACGACCAGCGCGACGCTTTCGAGATTGGGGCAAAGCGCCTGCAGCGCGTCGAGCGACGCGGTCCAATCCGTCGCTGCGGTGAGCTGATGGCGATTTTCCGCCGCCGTGGCGCCGGGCGAGTAGAAGTTGAGCTTGAGGGCAGGGTGATAGCCGGCCTCCGTCGCGCCGGGAATGAGGTCGACGGCTCGGATCATCGCGCCGAGTCCGTCGACGGGCTTCACGACTTCGAAGGTGAATTGCGGAATGCGATTGCCGAAGGCCGCGAGCGCCAGATCCTCGAAAACGATATAGGCGAGGCCGCGATAAGCGGGCGCGTTCTCCGCCCCTTCCTTGGCGACGATCAGCGGATCTGGCTCCTGATTCTCGTTCCCGAAATGGATGCGGATCGGCAGCGTCGTCATGTCGATCTCTGAGCCGTCGGCCCAGATGCGTCGCACGAAGGCGACAGGCCCTTCGCACAGGCCGATCGCAAAACTCGCCGAATAGGAATAGGTGAAATGGATGTTCTGAGAGCCGCCGCCGCCGCCTTTGCCCTGATGCTGCGTCTGTTCGAAAGAGACGTTGACGCGTTCGAGAAAGCGCGTCGCCCAGATCATCTGTCCGCCGATGCGCGCGCGGCCGTAGATTCGCGGCACGCCGGCGCCTTCCGTTGAGGTGATCCCGTCCATCGATTTCAGCCGCGGGCCGATGGAATAGCGCGGCGATGCATGCGGTTGCAGCGCTGCGTCGACGAAGGAGCCGCCAAAGCCGCCGAGCACGCGGCCGATAGAGGAACCAACAGGTCCGCCAACCGCGCCGCCGGCGACAGAGCCGATCGTCTGTAGAACAAGAGTGGCCATGAAGATCTCGCCGAATGTCATTCCCGACCCGCGCATCGCGCGCCGCGCATCGCGCGCGATCGGGCAACTGTGTATTGGTTAGCATGCGAAGGACGCATTTTCGCGGCAGATGGCATTGAGAATAACGAGGATTTTTCGTGCGAGCGCAATGAGAACCAGTTTTGGCGGTTTTCCGGCGGCGCGTAGTTTGCGGGCAAAATCGCCCAAACGCGTCTTCGAATTGGCGGCGGCCAGCGCCGCCATGTAGAGGGCTTTGCGCACACGCGTCCGCCCGCCTTTGATCATGCGCTGACCACGACGCTTTCCACTATCGTTGTTGAAGGGCGCAAGCCCTGCGAGCGCCGCAATGGCTTTTGGCGAGCGGCGCCCAAGTTCTGGCATCAGCGCCAACAAGGTGACGGCGGCGACGGGACCAATGCCGGGCACGCTTCGCAGACGCCGCTCGGCTTTGCGCAAGGACTCGTCGGCGGCAATGGCGGCGCGAATGCCGTCCTCGAGCGCTTCGATCTCCTTGTCGAGCCAGGCGAGATGGCGCGTGAGACTGTCGGCTGTGGCGGCGTCATCGCATTCGTTCCGCCGAACAACCTCCTGCTGACG